>CALNZS010000019.1:0-345077 GCA_942491135.1 uncultured Gammaproteobacteria bacterium
ACCGCGATGACGATGCCAAGCTCGACGACCAGGTTTGTCGACGCCAGCAGAAACGTCAATGCGGGCACGAGCCCCGCGCCCTTGGCAAACAGCGACCGGGTCGTGGCGAGGGCCGCGAAAGAGCACGAGCTGGAAATGAAGCCGAACAGCGCGCCGAGGCCGACGCTTTGTGGGCCGGTCTCACCCATCGTCTGCTTCATGCGCTCCCGCGTGACGAAAACCTGGATCATGCTGCTGATCAGGTAGCCGAGGCCGAATGCCCAGAAGGCCATCCAGAATAGTCCGGCGGCGGTGAGAGCCGCCTGATGCCACGTTTGGAGAAACGGTGCCATTGCGTCCGTCTGCGCGTTTGCTCTATAGTCCGGGTACTCTATACCCCTATCGAGTACAAAAACAATGGTAGCTGCAAACCGAGAGGCCACGATTCGCCGACTGAGACGAATCGAGGGTCAAGTGCGGGGGCTGATTCGGATGATCGAAGACGATCGCTACTGTGTTGATGTGCTGCAGCAGGTGAGCGCCGTTAAGGCGGCGCTACTGAAAGTCGAATCCGAGGTTCTGAAGGCGCACGCAGCGAATTGTATCGACCAGGCCATCGGCAGCGGCGACCCAGTGACGCAGCGCCGCAAGTTCGAAGAACTGGTGAGGTTGTTCGAGGGCGTGCGCTAACTGGCTGGACGAAGGGATTCCGTTGCTTTGATGAACCAAGCGTTTGTTGCATGTCCTGCTGGCCATCGACGCCGATTGCGCAATTTCTCGTGCGGAAGAGTAAGCGCTCGGTACCCCATTTGTACCCCAGAGCAATTTGAGATCTTGTAACTTATTGAATATATACGTCAATCAATCTTGAATCGGTCCACGCCATCAATAGATGGACTCGGAAGTCTGACGACCTTGATGGCGGCATGAGTCGTATCTACCCGTAGACTGCGCACTCGCTCAGCTGGCCCTGCATGCATAGCGCACGGACTGCATCGCGATCGTCGCTATGCGCGATTCCTCAAAGCTCGAAATTAGAGACGCTCGCGCAGCCGCCCTGGGCGCTCGTTTCGGATGTCGTCGCGCGCCTCGATACGCTCGGCCTCTGATGTCCTCCGAGGGTGCCGATCGCTGCGCCGAATTCCTGCGCACGACCTGGTCGGTCAGGGGCGGAGGATCGATGCTTTGGCCTAACCCAAACAGCATCTTCGGCTGCACGGCCGAGACGCTGCGCAAGTGGGTTCGGCAGTCAGAGCGAGACCAAGGGCTACGGCCGGGTCTCACGACGGATGAGCGAGAACGGCTCAAGGCGCTGGAGCGGGAGAACAAGGAGCTTCGTCGCGCCAATGAGATCCTGAAGACTGCTTCAGCTTTTTTCGCCCAGGCGGAGCTCGACCGCAAACTCAAGAAATGATCGCCTACATCGACGCTCACAAGGATCGATATGGGGTCGAGCCGATCTGCAGAGTGCTGCCGATCGCCCCGTCGGTCTATTACGAGCACCGGTCCAGGAGAGCCGATCCAACGCGGTGTCCGCCTCGCTTTTACAGGGACATGGCGTTGTCGCCGGAGGTCAGTCGAGTGCATCGCGAGAACCTCGGCGTTTATGGTGCTCGGTTGCTTCCGCGCTGCCAGGGACTTCTTGGGTCGCAGAAGTAGATCGCCAGTCCGGTGTCTATCCGCAGCTGCACGTGTTGGGCGAGCTCCGCGCCCTGATCCCAAGTCAGCGACTTGCGAAGGTGCTCAGGTAGAGCCACGACCTTCGCGGCGATGGCATCGCGGACAGCTTCGGCGCCGTGACCGGCCAGTGCCGGGCCGTTCTTGACCCTGGCGCTGGCACGATGGCCCGGCATGGGTGGCAGATGGAGTAACATCGTGAATCGGGTGGCACGTTCGACCAAGGTGCCGATGGCAGAGCTGTTCAGCCCCAGGATGAGGTCGCCCTCCCAATGGCCGGGTATGGCTCGGTCACCCACTTCAGCCGGACGTTGGCTGATCATGACCTCCGGACCAATGAAGTTCTTGCCCCGCTGCTGTGTCCTGGCGCGTGGTACTCTCAGTGCGCGACCGGTACGCAGACACGCTGAGAGCTCGCGTCGCAGCGCACCGCGACCCTGAATGTAAAGCGCTTGATAAATGGCTTCGTGAGAGATGCGCATGGTCTCATCATGCGGGAAGTCGATCCGCAATCGCTGACTGATCTGCTCCGGGCTCCAGCAGGTTCCCCATCGTCGGTCTGCTCGGCGCCCATGACGCCGTCCCTTCCATGACGGCACGTCCGGGCCGTGCATCGGCTTCCCGTCGGCACCATTCCTCACGCTCGGCGAAGGAGAGATATCGTCCGGATAGTGGGGCGAAGTCCATCGGGGACATGCCGCCACTCTCACGGAACCATCTGACTCCGACCACTGGCGACAACCTCGACACCACCGCTGCCTCCTCGCTGGATAGCCCCGCGGCGATAGCTTCCCAGAATCGCTGCCGATGCTCACGCCGGCCAGCTGTAGGGCGTCCCGGGGATGGAATCGGTGGTCGCCCAGCTCGATCGGACCGTCGACGTTTGGATATGCTCATCGCAACTCCTTCGTGTTGTGGAGTGTTGCGACGACCAGTTGAATCCGCCCAATATCTGTCCATCCGGTACTCGGAGCGACTTGCCGAGGTGGGTGCACAGCCTTCGGTCGGCAGCACCGGCGACTCGTATGACAACGCGCTCGCCGAGACAGTAATCGGGCTGTTCAAGACGGAGGTGATCCGGCACCGAGGCCCTTGGAAAACATCGACGCAGTCGAGTATTCAACCCTCGAGTGGGTTGACTGGTTCAATCATCGCCGGCTGTTGCGGCCGATCGGGGACGTCCCACCGGCAGAGTTGGAAACGGCGTATTATCGCCAACAAACCGAGTCGGCCACAGCGGCCTGACTCAAACGAAATGGTCTCCGGAGAACCCGGGGCGGTTCACCTGGGTCGGTGGGGTGGAAGAGCGTCGGCAGTTGTCGGTGGCGGAATGCTCGTCTACGACGCGTTCGATTTTGAGCGTTGCCGACGCCAATGCGAAGAAACCGGGCAATGCACGATTGAAGATGCGAACTAGGCGATTCACCGTGGACGATGTGGTGGCTTTTGCGAGGGAGCACATTGCCAAGCCACGCACAGAGATAACACCCGCCACGCGGCTGGTCGAAGATCTAAGGATTGTTGGGGACGATGCAGAAGAGCTGCTGAAAGCCATCCAGGAAGAGTTCGATGTGACCTTCTCTGGCATGTCGTTTGGTCACTACTTCCCCGATGAGGCCACGGCAAGCATGTATTTCGTGCTGTCGAATTCTACGTTGGAGTAGGGCTTTTGGAAGCTCTTCGCGCGCAAGACGCAGTTCAAGACGGTTACGTTTGCTGGCCTAGTGGAGCTAGCCGAGGAACGGGATACCTGATGTTCACTTCCTCAAGAACTCCTCAGCCGATACACCGGCCTGCTTGAGGATGGCTCTGAGGGTTCCTTCCGGCATATCGCCGGGGTGGTTCGGGATCGTCGTATAGCGGTTGCTCGCCGGGTTGAACCAGATCTCGTGGGATCCGGCGGCCTGGCGGTCGAACTCGAACCCGAGGCGCTTGAGCTTCCTGACGATCTGTCGGTACTTGAACCCGGCGAGGCGGCCCATCAGCGGCCGACGATGAGCGGGTAGTCGAGTTGGTCGCCTACACTCTCGAGCGTCGGCGGCCCACCGCGCTCATCACGCGCTTCGATCAGTTTCTTGGCCACGTCGCGGGCGATCTCCAGGGTCTCGGTGACGGTGCGGCCCTGGGCGACGAGGCCGGGCACGTCGTCGGAGGTGGCCAGGTACACCCCTTCGGGTAGCTTCTCGATGTGCAGATGAACGATCTGTTCCATGGGTCGCCTCAGGATGCCTGGGAGAAACGGTTGGCGGAGTGACGCAGAATCAGGCTCTCGAGCAGGGTCTTGGCAACTCTCTTCTCCTCGGGGGAGAACTGACTCAGGGCCTCGAACTGCAGCCGCAGCTCATCGTCCGGTCCGCGCTCGTGCTCATCGAACACCAGAAAATCGAGGCTCACGTTCAGGGCCACGGCGATCTTCTTCAAGGCGTCGAGGGACGGCTGGGCGCTGGCGGCCTCGTAGCGGCGGATCTGGTTGACGTGCAGGCCCACCAGCTCGGCCATCTGGTGTTGGGTAAGTCCGCGCTCTCGGCGGATCTGGATCAGTCGGGCGGCGATGAAGCTCAACGGTGTTGCCATGCCCCGAGTTACCTAACAAGGTCATTGACGATACCTAAACAGGGTACAAAAAGAAACCCTGAAAGGTCGTCGACAGGTTCCGCCCGTGGCCCGGTTCTCCGATGCCCTGATCATTGCATGAAGGGCGAGGCGTCGCTTGTGACCCTGATCGGGCGCGCGGCCATCGGCTCGTGAATCAGACAAGGATCAGGCGATTGCCTGCCCGTTCCACGTCGGCGACGACGCGCCGTCGCTCGCTGGCCGTCATCGGACCCACACCGTTGATCTCCGAGATCCTGCCTGATCGATTGTCTGATCGACCATGTGTTTGATCTTTCCATCGTGAGAGAGAATCATGGCGTGCAGATCTTCACGACGGGCGTGTTGTGCATCGAGCTCTACCCAGGCCGGCACCAACTCCGAGTGCGTCTCGCGCACCCCCCTAGCCAGTCGCGCTTCAGTGATCCCAGACCTTTGTTGATGACGACACCGAACTCGGACAGGACCCCGCGCAGACGGTTGGCGGTCCGGTTTTTGCTCGGTCACTATCGTCGATCCTGACGGTGGACACTTGTGGTGGCTGTGCTGTTACATTGACGTGTGGCCACGACGTCAATCTGATGGACCTGTCTTCTCGGATATGGCGTCCCGCGCAGCCCAGGGGGTTTCGCACGTGAGATGCTTCCTACTTCTGCTTCTGATGCTTGCGCCGTCCATGACCTGGCCGGAAGCGCCCGAGTCGATCATCGGCACCTGGCACATTGATCTGGGGCGGACGATGACCGAGCACATCGACCGCGTGGCGCGGGCCCGGCCCGATTTGCTCACCGTCGAGGCGGTAGAGAGTGCGAAACTGTCGGTCGCGGAAAGCTCCGATCAGCCATCTCCGGTGACGTTGACCATTACAGAGGATGAGATCGTCTCGCAAGCGACGGGGGCAGCCCCGACCACGATCCCATACACGATGGTTGGAGGAAACTCGCGCCTGGTAATCGTCGAGTTCACGGACGAAGAAGGCTACAAGTCCGTCTCGCACATCCGCCTGGTCGAGGGTGGGATCGCGATTGAGCCGACGAACTGCCGGGCGTATCCGGAGGTGTGCGAGCGGCAGAGAGCACGTGCAGTCGTGAAGACGCAGTCAGAGTCGTCAACAGTTGAAGCAGGTGGATTGTCGATTGCCGAGTCCGGAGACCTGGATGAGCAGCGCAACGCGGATGCGGAAGGACCGTCCGAACACCCCTCGCAGCCCCGGTGGTTTTACTTCAAACGGGCAGAACCATGAACGTGGCGCCGGGCTCCAGGGCAAGCCAATGACCAGCTCGACTTCGACGGGTATTGATCTGCGTTCGAACCTGTTCCTCGAGGTGACCCATGAGACTGACACTTCTCCCTATTGCCCTTGCGGCCAGCGTTCATGCCTCAGACCCGTGCTGTATCGACGAAGACATAGCGGCGGCGTTTCTTCCGCAGGTGGCCTACAGTCGCACGTGGCCCGGGTCATTTCCGGTGACGATCGATCTGCCGGAGCTGGAGTTCGTCGGGAGCAGCAGCCACGACGGTCAGTATCGCTCGGTAGCATGGAGGAGCCCTCAGGACATTCAATCTGCGCGCGACGCCTTAGCGGAAGAACTGGTCGCGCAAGGCTGGTCGCCGCTGCCCGAGCAGTCAAGCAACCGGGCTCGATTCGAGCGCGGGTTCATTCCTCACACGCCCCGGACGACGTTCAACAATCAGCAGTTCTGTCGTGATCGCGATGGCACACTGACAGTCCTGGCCCGCGCGTCCACCATTGGGACGATTGCCATCCTGTCGCACCAGACCGGCAGCCGTGCTTTCGACTGCTCCAAGATACTCGCGGAACGAGCCCTGCAGCCGGAGTTCACGGGCGCCCTGATGGAGTTCCTTCCTGCGCTTGTTCTTCCCCCCGGAGTGGATGCCGTGAGAGGGATAGGCACCGGCGGCGGTCACGAGGACGCGCATGCAAGGACGATCGCCAAGTCCGATATGTCGGCGTCTGCGCTTGCCTCTCACTTCGAATCGCAGATGACCGACCAGCAGTGGATCATCGACACGCGATTTCAGGGCGCGGCCGGCAGCGGGCATGTGTGGACCCGGAGCGTCAATGGCCTCAACCTGGTGTGCATCGTCTCCGTGTTCGAGACGGATGGCGCGCTCAGCTTGCGAATGCACCTGGTACCTGTCTGAGGTGCTCTGGCCGCTGCGGTGTCGTGGCGCGCGACCACATTCTGGCGCTCGACCTTGTGCGCCCATTCCGGTAGCGCGGTTTGAGCTGGTAGTTCAGGTCTCTTATCGTGTCGCTGACTCTGGTTAGCGTTTCTGACCCACTGGATGGCCGTGGCCGGTCCAGCTCTGCTTGCGCAGCCACGGGTCACGGGACACTACGCCCGGAACGAACCTGAAAAAAGGCCTGACTGCAGGCCACACCGGTGATCTCGGTAGAGCATCGAACCGGCGAACACCAGCCGACCCGTACGGGTCGGTATCGATCGTGGAGTACCTCCTGTGTCGATGGAGCGACCTCGGGATCGCGGGGTTGAAGTAGAGCTCGATTCGCCACAGAGCGGTCGAGCCGATTGGAATCGGGAACGAAGTCCCGAATCGGCCCGGTGCCGATGGGTTGGAAGATGGACCGGGCGTCGCTCTGACGAGCGACGTGGCGTTTCTCACGGTCCGAACGCCTGGCCACGTTAACCGCCGTGGCGGGCGGATAAACGGTCTTTGGCTGCCAGTCTAGGAACCGGTCACTCGCCGGTCACCGGAAAAATCGTCCTGAAGCCCGCGCGGTTTCTCGGCTTGCCGCCCGCGTCACTACCCGCTGCGCCGGTAGTGACGCGGGCACAACGCTCGATCCAAGGTCGGTGGCTGGGTCTGTGATCACACGGGTAATCACTCCATTCGACTGGGCTGGTCACACCCGCCGATTGGATGCTACTGATTACCCGCAAATCGTTCAGCAGGGGCGACGAGAAGGAAAGCGTGAAAGCCCAGGAGGTGGCTGGCATTGGTGGGAACCGCCCGGCGCCCGGGCTCAGCGTTCGCCCTCCAGAGTCATCGCATCACTCCAGCGCCAGCGCGTCACGCCCGCGCTCAGCTTCTCCGGGGGCGGCAGTCGTCCGTCGCGGGCCCAGCGCCAGATCGTGGCGCGAGACACGCTGAAGTAGCGGGCGAGCTCACGATCGGATGCCCAGCCAACACGTGGTTCCTCCAATTGCGAGGTTTCAGGAAGGGGCGGATCGGATGGCGTCATCGTCGCAAACCGTCTTGAATCGGTGCACTCGATGATAGGTTCGTCCCGCTGAGGCACCATCCCAAACGGCCGCCGTCGTGGTTGTCGTTACGCGCGCAGCGCTCGCACCTGTCCAGCCATAGCCGGGGTCTCGAGGAAGCGCTGCCAGTCGCCCATGAGGCGCCGCCGCTTCTCGAGCAGGGTAGAGCGATTGTAAGCCTGCTCCAAAGCTCCCAGGGTGTGCGCCAGAGCCTGTTCCAGGACTTCTCGGGGATACCCCGTGTGTTCGGCACTCCAGGTGCGGAACACGCTCCGGAATCCGTGCACAGTGGCATCGACACCCATGCGGCGCAGGACGGCAGAGAGCGCCATGTCGCTCAACACACCGCCGCGGGGCGCCGGGAAGATCAGCGCTGATTCACGGGGGCGAGCTTCCAGCACCTCGACGGCTGCGGGGCACAGCGGTACGACGTGTTCGCGACGCGCCTTCATTCGAGATGCTGAGACGGTCCAGATTTGGCCCTGCAGGTCGATCTCGTCCCAGCGCGCGCCACGGACCTCGCCGGATCGAGCCGCCGTGAGAATCAGGAACTGAAGCGCCTGGGCACCGGTCCCGTCTTGGGACCCCAGTCTGGCCCAGAAATCGGCCATGTCGCCGACGGGCACCGCGGCGAAGTGTTTGACCCGCTTGAGCTTCTGCGGATTGGGCAGAATGGTGTCGAGATTGCCTTTCCAGACGGCAACGTTCGCGCCGGTTCGATAGCCGTGGGTGATCGCGTAGGCGAGCACGGCTTCGATGCGCTGTCGAACCCGGGTCGCGGTCTCTGTTTTGGTCGTCCAGACGGGCTCCAGAATCCGGGTGATGTGACCGAGCTGGATCGCCTCAACCGGCAGGTCGCCCACCACTGGGTACGCGTACTGCTCGATCGTCGTGCGCCACTGGGCCGCGTGCCTCGGATTGCTGAACTCAGCAGTCTTGCGTTTCAGGTAGGCGTCCGTGCACTGCCTGAACGTCCGGGCCCGACCGGTCTGCGCTCTAAGCGCATCGCGCTGGGCTTTGCGCTCGCGCACCGGATCGATCCCCTGGCGGATCAGATCACGGGCATGCGCCGCGCGCTCGTGAGCCTTGGCGAGAGTGACCTCGGGGTAGGCGCCGAGGCCGATGTCGCGTCGCTTGCCGCCGACGGCAACGCGGAGAACCCAGGACTTCGCACCGGTGCTGCGAACGACCAGGGCGAGCCCGGCGACCCCGCCGACGGGATGAAAACCCGGACCCAGGCGGCGAACGGCGAGGGCGGAGAGCGGGCGGGCGCGTTTTGGCATCCCAATCACCATCCCAACAAAACGAAGGTGATTGGATGCTACTTCGTGCGCTCCTATGTTTCCAGAGAAATGAGAAATATCAATAAAAAACCAAGGTCATAGCTACACGATGTGACGTCATGACACTGCGAAAGTTCAGACTGCCTCTCCGCCAGAATCAGAAAGGGCCCGAAAGGGCCCTTTCTTGTCGCGTTCAGAAACCTGTCACGCTTGCCGGAGGTGCTCTCCTGGCGGCACTGCGACAAACACGACCAGCCCCATTATGATGTCAGCCGTCAAGTAGCATGGAGAGCGCCACTCGATGCCAGGTGAATCGGACGTCGTGGTGGTGCAATGGCAATGGTAGATGACACGAATCGGCCGAGCCTGGCGGCCTACGTTGCAGGAAGACTGTCGGCCCGTGCCGATGTCATCGTCGAGGAGTGGGTACAGTGGGTCCGGACGCGGGTGGACAACCCCACGGTGGACGCACTGCCGTACCGGGCACTGCTGAATCATATCCCACCCGTTGTGAATGCACTTACGAGGTACCTGTTGAGCCCGAGTGTTGGCGTGCGTGAGGAGATGCTCGGCCATTTGAAGATGCATGGTCAGATCCGGCGGGATCAGGGCTACGAGGCCACGGACGTCATGGCTGAGTTCGACGGACTATCCCATATGATCTTCCGAGCCATGCAGGAGGAAGTCGAGGCACTGGAGATCGGGTACTCATCCGCCGAGCTTCTGGATGTCTTCGGCAGACTGTCCGACGGGCTGCGGGCAATGTCGTATGTGACTCTGGCCGAGTACCAGCAGGCGGCAGAAGATCGTCGACAGAAGCTGGCGATGCGCCTCTCGGACTTCGGACGCTCCATCGGGCACGAGCTCAAAAACCCGCTGAACACCATTGCCATCGGAGCGGAAATCCTGGGGAGCCTCGAAGCAGTCCGGCTGTCGGAGGCGGGGTCGCAGCAACTGAGCGCCATACGGACCGCCGTGCAGCACGCCGTGGGCCTGATCGACGATATCGATATCCTGTCGGTGGCTCAGGGAGGCGATTCCAGTTCGCGGATGGCGCCTCTGCCCCAGTTGTTCGAGCAGCTTCGGACCGAGCTTCATGCGCAGGCAGAAATGCGTAAGGTCGAACTTCAACTGGCGCGGGACATCCCCAGGGTCGCTATCGAGGGCCTCGTGGGGATGCTGGCTCTGGTCAACGTCGTGGGCAACGCCATAAAGTACTCGGACCCGGAAAAGGACCGGAGGTGGGTGAAGATCAACGCCGAGCTCGTTGAGGGGCATGAAAGCCCCTTCGTGGAAGTGGTTGTTCAGGACAACGGTATCGGGATTCCAGAAGATCTCCAGCCTCGAGTGTTTCAGCGTTCGTTCCGGGCGCACCCGGGCCATGCGGAGGGCACCGGTCTCGGGCTGGCCATTACGCAGGAACTTCTGGTCGAGCGGGGCGGACGGATAGAGCTGAGGAGCCGTGAGTTCGAAGGAACTACCGTCACGATGACGATGCGCGCGATTGATGCAGAGTCGGTCGTGCGAACGGATGAGGGTGATCGCCCGGCGTCTCTGATGAGCCACGCGGTACGATTCGCACTCGATCCTTATTCCTCCTCTAGCGCCCCTGCGAAGGACAAGAACTAGAATCCGCTTCGCCCGGCTCTCCAGCTATGGCAAGGTTTCAGTTCTGCGTCCGGCCGGTAAGCGCCAGTCCGGGCGAGTGACACACCAAGCGGCGGGGGAGTAATCGATGAGCTTGAAGGCCACACAACCGTTTCTGTGGGCCCGTTCCTGTGGGTGCGCAAGGAGCGCGGTCGCTCGCAGCCTGACGGCCGCGGCGCTGTTAGTGTTGCTGGCGGCTTGCGGCGAACCACCCGCGCCAGCAGACGCGGCTGCGCCCGGGGAGGGTCCTGAACCAGCCGACCTGATCATCGACGGCGGCCGCGTGTACACCCTTGTCTGGGGGGAGCCCGGGGCCGACGGTGAGCCCGCCATGGATGCTCCCCGGGATGCCGATGGTTGGCATCCGGACGCGGAAGCCGTGGCAATCCGTGACCGCCGTATCGTGTTCGTCGGCAGTTCCGCCGAGGCGGCGGCCTTCCGCGGTCCCGATACCGGCGTGGTCGATCTGGATGGCGCGACGGTGCTGCCGGGACTGGTCGATTCGCACACCCACATCTTCAATCTGGGGGCCAAGCTGTCCCGGGTCGACCTGTACGGCGTGGAGACCGTGGAGGAAGCAGTCGCTCGGGTGGTCGAGGCCGCGCGTAACGTGCCGGCTGGAGAGTGGATCGTCGGGCAGGGGTGGGACGAAGGCGCCTGGGCCAACCGCTATCCGGACATGAACCTGCTATCGGAACGGGTGCCGGATCATCCCGTGTACCTGCGGAGCCTGCACAGTTTTGCCGGGTGGGGTAACGATCTGGCCTTTCGCCGTGCCGGTATCAGTGCCGATACCGAAGCGCCCCGAGGTGGGGAGATCCGCCGCTTCCCCAACGGCGACCCCAGCGGCCTGCTGCTGAATCGGGCAGTACCGTTGCTGGAGGACGCGATCCCGGCGCCCGACCAGGAAGAGCTGAAGGACCGGGCCCGCCGCGCACTGGCTCAGATGGCCCGGGACGGCTACGTCACGGTGCACGATGCCGGGCTCAACGCGACCGAAATGGCGGCCCTCGAAGACCTGGAGGCGGCGGATGAGCTGCCCATCCGGGTGTACGCCATGTTGTCGGTGCGGGACGAAGCGCTGGCCCGGGACTGGCTGGCCCGGGGTCCCGACACGGACAACGCCAGCTTTCTGGTCACTCGTGCGGTCAAGGCCTACTACGATGGCGCCCTCGGGTCCCGGGGTGCGCGGTTGCTCGACGACTACAGCGACCAGCCCGGTCACCGTGGCGTCAGCGGTGACCAGTACGGCTTCGACCAGAAACTCACCGAAGCAATGATGCAGAGTGGCTTCCAGGTGGCCATCCACGCCATCGGCGATGCCGGCAACCGCGAAACTCTGGATTTCATCGACGCCGTCTACCAGACCGACCCGTCCACCAGGGACAACCGCAACCGTATCGAGCATGCGCAGGTGCTGCATGCCGACGACATCCCGCGCTTCGCCGAGTTGGATCTCATCGCCAGCATGGAGCCGCCCCATGCCGTCGAGGACAAAACCTGGGCCGAAGACCGGCTGGGGCCGCAGCGGGTGCGCCACGCCTACGCCTGGCGCAGCCTGCGCGAAGCCGGGGCCGCGATTACCTTCAATGCCGACAATCCCGGTTCCGATCACGACATCTTCTACGGCCTGCATGCGGGCATGACCCGCCGCGACAAATCACGCGAGCCTGAAGGCGGTTGGTATCCTCAGCAGCGCCTTAGCGCCGAGGAGACCGTGCGTGCCTATACCAGCTGGTCGGCTCACGCTGCATTCCGCGAGCAGGAGACCGGCATTCTGGCCCCAGGGCGTTGGGCCGACATCACCGTACTGAGCGTCGACCCGTTCGTCCTCGGCGAAACCGATGCGGGCGCCATCCTGGACGGCGCCGTCATCATGACGGTGGTAGATGGTGAGATCGTTCACCCGGCTGCCAGAGGCGCTGACGCGGAGTAACGGGATCCCCGATAACTCGCCTGCGGTCTGGCGTGGCGGCGCACGCCGACGCTCGCGTCACGTCCCCGTTGCCTCGATCAAGCGCCGCGCGCTGCTCCGGTAGTGTCCGAGCCCGCTGACCAGCACGACCATGGACAATGGGCCCGCCACGGCGGCGAGTGTCGCGATTGAGTAGCCCAGGGCCAGTGGGTCTTGGTAGCCAAAGTCGGTGATCAGCGCCACTGCGGTGGGGCCCAGGCCCAGACCTACCAGATTGGCTATGAAGAAGTAGACGGCGGTGATCTGGCCGCGCAGCTCGTTGGGAGTGATGAGCTGCAGCGCGGCGCCGGCCACGCCGCCGTGCAGACTGGACGTGAATGTGGCGAGGGCCAGCAGCGCGATGGCGATGTCCGCGGAGGGGGCCAGGGGCAACAGCGCGAAGCACGGCGTCATGGTGGCGACCGACAGCAGCACCACCCGCAGATGGCCGTCCGTACGGCCGGCGCGCCACCAGCGGTCGGCCAGATGTCCGCCGGCCAGCAGGCCGCCGGTACCGCACAGCATGAAGATGATTCCGTAGGCGTAACCGATTTCCGCCGCGGACCAGCCGTGACTGCGGATGAAAAAGGTCGGTATCCAGGCCGTGGCGCCATAGACGATTACCACCAGCAGCGACAGGCCGGCAAAGTGGTGTATCAGCGTCCGGCGGTTGGCGGACAGGAACTCGAGGAGGCCGCCGGCAGGCGCGGCTGTGGATGTGTCGGCCGCGAGGCGGCCGCGCCGGGTTGGCTCCCGCATCAGGGCCACCAGCAGAGCCACCAGCAGCCCGGGCAGGCCCACCAGCAGGAAGGTGAGCTGCCAGGCACTCAAGGTGCCGACGCCCGGCAGGGTCAGGGGCGGCAGGCCGGCCACCGCTTCGATGGCCAGACCGCCGATGAGCAGCGCCAGCCCGGACCCGAGGGGCAGACCCAGGGAGTACACGGCGATGGCGCGCCCCAGTGTTTCGCGGGGGAACAGATCGCTGATCATGGAATAGGCGGCCGGCGACAGCGCGGCCTCGCCGACCCCGACCCCGACCCGGGCGGCAAAGAGTTGCCAGAAGTTGCGGGCCAGGCCGCAGGCGGCGGTCATCAGACACCAGACGGTGATGCCGATGGCGATGAGGTTGCGCCGGTTGTGGCGATCGGCCAGGCGGCC
The DNA here is from genome assembly GCA_942491135.1 of uncultured Gammaproteobacteria bacterium. Lineage (GTDB taxonomy): Bacteria > Pseudomonadota > Gammaproteobacteria > Pseudomonadales > Azotimanducaceae > UBA7803. Next base: position 13,539 of record CALNZS010000019.1, read on the forward strand.
CAGTGGAATGCCCATCACGGTGTAGAAGATGGCGAAGGCAAAGCCGGCCAGCAGGCTGATTCGGGTGTCGGAGATGCCCAGGTCCTGCTGGATGGGTGGAATCAGCAGGCTCAGGATGGTGCGGTCCACGAACGACACCGTGTAGGCGAGCATGAGCACGCCCAGGGCAGTCCAGGCGCGAACCGGAGAAGCGGTCACGTCACCTGGAACACGCGATAGACCACACCGTCCGCGGTGCGGCGGCCGACGCCGACCGCCACGATCTCGTTCAGCCACAGATAGTTGTCGGCCGCGGTCTCGAACGTCGGGCAGATGCGGAAGTAGTAGTCCCGATCCGTCAGCGTGTCGACGGTCGCCGGATCGCGAAAGGCGGCCACGGCCGCGGACGGCACAATCAGGCGGCCCGCGTAGGTCACGTAGATGAGCGCGCCGTCGTGGGTCTGCCACAGGGAGCGTACGTCGATCACGGTGGCGATGCCGCCGTCGGCGGCGCGGCCGCCTTCCGACCAGTCGGCGCCGCTGCGCCTGACGATGCCGGACAGGCGCGGACCTTCGATGGTGCCGCCGGCAATGTCGCTGATCCTGCGGTTACGCCAGGGCGACGCGCCGACTGCCAGGGGGCCGTCCCCGTCCAGGGTGATGGCGACCTCGCAGAGGAACTCGGTGCCCGGGGCCTGGTTCTGCTCCGCCATGACTAGTGTCTCACCCGGAAGGTCACGCCGTAGGTGCGCGGCGGCAGATAGATGTTGAGCTGCTGCTGAAACGGTGCGAAGGCCACGATGTGGTTCTTGACCAGTTCGTCATCCAGGTTCTTGCCCCACAGCGCCACCTCCCAGGCATCGTCGCGCGCGCGCAGGGCCAGCCTTGCGTCCAGCACATCGTAGCTGTCCTGCACCTCGAGCGGCGTGTTGGATGCCTCGAAGTAGATCTCGCTCTGACGCGACCAGTCGACCCGGGCCAGCAGGGTACCCGTGTCCCCCACGGACCACTCGTACTGCGCACCTACGTTGTATTTGTTCTCCGGGGCTCGGGGCAGGGTATTGCCGGAGTAGTCGGCCGTGGCGCCGTCGGCAAAGCTCTCGAACTCGGCGTCCAGGTAGCTGTAGCTGGCGTTGATGTCCATGCCGGGCAGCGGGCGATAGAGAACTTCCACTTCCAATCCGTCGATCTCCGCGGTGGCGGCGTTGCCGATTACCACACAGCACAGTGGCACCAGTTGCGACACCTGCAGATCGTCGTAGTCGATGTGGAACAGCGCTGCGTTCAGGCGCAGGCTGTCCTCCAGCCACTCGGTTTTGGCGCCGATCTCGTAGCTCCAGGCGAACTCGGGATCGTACGGCACGGCCGCGCTCTCGGCGGTTCCGGCGGTCCCCTGGAACCCACCGCTCTTGAAGCCGCGGGCGGCACTGGCGTACACCATGGCGTCATCCGAGATGCGGTAGCTGGCGGCAAACTTAGGGGTGAAGGCATCCCAGCTTTCGTCGGCGTCGACGTCGTACTCTTCAGCTAGGGGCGGTGGCAGCCCGGGCCCTTCCACCAGCACGCCGGCCAGGTCCGCGTCCTTTTTCTCCCAGGTCATGCGCGCGCCGGCGGTGACGGTGAGGCGCTCGGTCAGGTCGTAGTCGAGCTGGCCGAACAGGGCGAAGCTGGACGAGTCCACATCCTGGGGGAACGAACCGATCCCCGTGACGGCGGGCACCGGGAAGATCTGCTCCAGGCGTTCGTCGCGTTCGATGTGCTCGAACAGGTAGTAGACGCCGGCCACCCCGCGCAGCCGCGAGTTCAGGGTATCGAACGCCAGCCGGACTTCCTGGCTGAACTGATCGGCTTCCTCGATGTTCTCGTTGTAGGACTCGATCTGGGCCGGCGGATTGATGGGGTTGCTGAAGAACGCGTCGGCGTGGGAGTAATCGGAAGTGCGGTAGGCCGTGACGGACGTGAGCGTGCCCCAGGCGATGTCGTAGTCGATGTTGGCGGTCAGGCCGGTGACCTCGCGGCGCAGGTAGCCGTCCTTGAACGCGTTCACCCGGCGCGTGTCCGGATCGACCCCCACACAATGCACGCCGCCGTTGAAGCTGGTGTCGCATACGTTGTCGCGCGGCTGACCGGCCTGATCCTGGCTGACGTGATCCAGGGTGACCATCACATCCAGCGCCTCGCTGGGCGCCCAGCGTACGCTGAGGCGGCCGCCGGCGGACTTCTCGTCGTCCACCTTGTTGCCCGTGGTCTCGTTCACGGTGTAGCCGTCGTGCTGTACTGAGTTTACGGCCCCGGATACCGCGATCGTGTCGCTGAGCGCGTAATTGAAGCGCCCCAGCAGTTCCACCCGCTCGTAGTTGCCGAAGGTACCGCTGACGTCGACGAAACTGTCGTCGAAGGACGGTCGCCGTGACGTCAGACTGATGGCGCCGCCAACCGCGTTCTTGCCGAAAAGGGTTCCCTGGGGCCCGCGCAGCACCTCCACCCGTTCCAGGTCGTACAGTTCCAGTGGCGCCGAGCCGCCCCGGCCGATGTAAACCCCGTCCACGAACATCACGACGGATGCGTCGCCGCCTGCATTGGAATTAATGCCTTCGGTACCGATGCCGCGGATGGCCAGATTGGGTTCCCCGGGGTTGACCGCCGTGGCGGTGAAGCTGGGGGTGCGCTGGGCAATGTCCTCCATGTTGATCATGCGGTTGACCCAGAGCGTCTCCTCGCTGAAGGCGCTCACCGCCACGGGAACATCCTGCAGGTTCTGCTCGACCCGCTGCGCGGTGACCATGACCTCTTCGATGGCGGTGCTGGCATTGCGCTGGGCTGCATCCGGTTCAGCTGTGGCTGCGGAAGCGTAGGGCGCGCAGATGAACCCGACGATTGAAGTCAAAGCCAGGCAGTTACGTGCTGGCGTGTGCCGGACAGACATCCTCTCTCTCCCCCTATTTGTTTCTCGACTGCGCGGCGGCATGCTGGCCGTTGCGCGGCTGACAAGAGAAAATACTTCGCTATAGAAGTATCCAGGAAAATACCTAGGAGGCTAAGAAATTGCAATGGCGTCGCGGCAGGGATTTTCGTGCGTTACGGTCTTGGGACCGTCTGAAGTTCAGCCGGGCCTGAAGGAAGCAGGTAGTCGCATGGATCCCATCACCCAAGGCGCCCTGGGCGCCGCCGCAGCCGGGGCCGGCGCGCGCCGGGCACAGCTCCCGCAGCGCTGGCGCTGGGTTGCCTCTCCGGCATGGCCCCGGACCTCGACGTGCTCATCCGATCAGACACGGATCCGCTGCTGTTTCTGGATTTCCATCGTCAATTCAGCCATGCGCTGGTGTTCGCCCCGCTGGGCGCACTGGCCTGCGCCGGACTGGCATTCCCGCTGGCCCGGCGCTGGCTGACGTTCGCGGCCTGTTACCTGTTCTGTCTGCTTGGATACGCCAGCCACGGTCTGCTGGATGCCTGTACGTCCTACGGCACCCAGCTCTTCTGGCCGTTCTCGGACGCCCGCGTCGCCTGGAATCGGGTTGCCGTCGTAGACCCGTTGGTGACGCTGCCGGCGCTGGCCCTGCTGATGCTGGCGGTGGTGCGTAAGCAGAAGGTGTGGGCGCGGTCCGCGCTATGTTGGGTGGTCTGTTATCTGATTGTCGGCGAGTTTCAGTCCCGGCGCGCCGAGGAAGGCGCCCGGGCGCTGGCCCGAACCCGCGGCCACGATCCCGCCGCGGTGCTGGTGAAGCCCTCCTTCGGCAACCTGCTGGTCTGGAAGTCCGTCTATCGCTGGCGCGACGGCTACCACGTGGATGCGGTGCGCCCGTTGCGAATGACCACAGTGTTTCCGGGCGACCGGGTAGCTGCCCTCGAGGAGGACCCACGCTGGCGGGCGCCGGCACCGGGGAGCCGGCAGCGTTCTGATCTGGAGCGGTTCCGCAGGTTCTCTGGCGGGTTCCTGGCGCTGGACGCCGGCGACCCGAACCGGGTCATCGACCTGCGCTACTCCATGTTGCCGAACCGGGTCGACGCGCTGTGGGGCATCCAACTGGACCCGGCCGCGCCGCAGGCCCATGTCGGGTTCGTGACCGACCGGCAGTTCAGCCCCGAACAGCGGCGGGCGCTGGTCTGTATGTTGATGCGTCCGGGGTTGGCAATTCGGGGTGGTCTGGTGAAGACCTTTCACCCACGTGAGTGATTTTGGATGCCCGAACAGGGCCGATGTCTTGACAGGAGTCCGAGCTTTGACCTGACAATACCGGTCCGATCCAGGGTCGCGATCAGGGTGCCTGGATCGGCGGGTCGTTACTTTCCGAGATGGTTGATGTTGTTGCGATGGAAGTAGTCAGTCTGCAACCCGATTCGCCGTTTGAATCGGACGAGCACCATCCGGTGACCGTATTCCATGGCGAGGGTCAGCGCGTGCCGCTGGTGTTCATTCGATCCTGGATGGACGAACTGGTGTTTTATCGAACCCTGGCGAGGGAACTGGGGCCGGATCAGCCGATTTACACGGTCGCGCCGCCCACCGGCGCCCGGGTCGAGGACTTTCCGCAGAGCGTAGGGGAGTGGGCAGACTGGATACTGCGCCGGATTGACGCAATACACGGGCCGGTGATTCTGGGCGGATTTTCCTTCGGCGGCGTGCTGGCGCTGGAACTGGCCCGGGTGATCAGTGCCGCGCCGTCAGCCTCGTTGAGTCCGCGTGGCCTGCTGTTCCTGGATACGTCGCTGCCGCGACGTCACGTAAAGACCGAAAAGTCCTGGATGCGCCGTCTGGCCAACCACCTGAACGCCATGGCGGATCAGGACATGGCAGAGCGGCGCGAATACCTCAAGCAGCGCTACGCGCGGCGCCAGCGGCGGATCGCCCGGAAAGCCAGCAATCTCAGTGCCAGCGACGCGGCGGGGCAGACGGTGGTGACTTCCACCGGACAGAAGATGCCGCTGCTGACGCGGGCGATCTGGGTCAGCTACCTGAAGTATCGGGCGCCCGAGATTACCTTACCCACGGCCGTGTTCTGGACCCGGGAGTCGGCGCGTCGGGCGGGCGACTCGGCGCTTGGGTGGGCGCCGCATCTGCAGGGTTCGTACTGTGTGGATCCCGTCCCAGGCGAACATTTCACCTTTATGGGGGAGGGCAACGTCGGCAGGTTGGCGGGCATGCTGAACGCACGCATCGCGTTCCTGCTGGGTGAGGCATCCACCGACCGCGGCTAACCCTCTGCGAACGGCGGGATTCCGTTTGCGCACGCAAGAAAGTGCAACAATCTCCCACAAATGAGGGTATCGCGTTACAAGAAACCCACCAAATAGGCTTCGTCTAGCCACCGTCTTGTCGATTAGGCTAGTCATCTACCAGTTATGCGTTGCGGGCCGGATACCGACCGGTCTGTACCTATGGAGATGCTCGTGAAAACTACCGCTGGAATTCTCTCGGCCGGGGGGCTAATGCTCCTCGCCTTCGCGTCGTCGGGCCATGCCGCCACGGTTCAGTTCCAGGACCAGACTGCGGCCGCCGGCCTCGGCGGGACTCATACCGAGTCCTGGGGTATCGCCATTGGCGATCTCAACGGCGACCGGTACCCGGACATCATGAGCCCCAATCACCGTAACCGGGCGAATCTGTACCAGAACGATGGCGATGGCACGTTCACCGAGGTCTCCCAGATTGTTGACGTGTCCGGATCCGGCGGCTGGACCGGGCAGCCGGCCAGGCGCGACCACCATGGGGCCGCCTGGGCTGACTACGACAACGATGGCGATGCCGACTTCACCATGTTGATCAGTCGGGTAGTCGATCCGTTCTTCGTCAATGACGGCGGGCTCCTGACTGATGCCCAGAACACGATCTGGAGCGGCACGATTCCACACGATCGCGACCGCCAGCCGGTCTTCTTCGACTTCACTGGCGACGGCAAACTGGACCTGTTCATTACCGCCTTCGTGGATTCCGGCCTGTACGCGCAGAAACCCGACGGCACCTTCGGCGGCCTCGCCAACATTCAGAGTGTCGGCTGCTCCAGCGACGATGGGCAGTTCGCCCACCTGGTGGACGTCCATCCCACACCCGGTCTGGAGCTGGTATGTGGCTCCCAGAACGGCGCGTATCCGGCGTCCGTGACGGCTTTCTCCGGGGGCCAGCCCGTGGACGTAAGCGGATCGATTCCTCAGCGTGATCGCGTCAAGGACGTCGGCACCGCGGACTTCGACGGCAACGGGCACCCCGACCTCATCGAAGTGCTCAGCCGGCTGCGCTTCTCCGACGCCGTGCTGGTCAACGACTTCCGGGTAGAGACACAGATCCTGCAGAGTGGCAATGGCGAGAAAAACGTCACCTTCCAGACTGCGGGCGTGCTGACCGTGACCGTCGACACGTCGCTGGCGAACTGTACCGCTCAGGTCTGCACCGCGGTGGAGATCGGCGGCGGCGCTTACAATCCGTCCGGCATGACGTTCCAGCTCGATCCGAGCAATCCCGCTAACTTCAACATGCCGCCCAACGTCCAGAACATCGACATCGGCTACGATCAGTCGACGGAAACCTGGCGGATCCGCTCGGCGGGCACCGCCTACAAGTACACGTTCATCAGCATCGACTCCACGGCGACGATTTCCAACGTGACCTTTCAGGGCACTGCTGAAGACCTTGCGGATGCGCCGGTGCTGCTGCTCAACAACGGCGACGGCACCTGGACCGATGCGACCGCGACCAGCGGAATCGCCCCGGCACTGTGCACCTCGGTGACTACCGGCGATGTCGACAACGACGGTGACGAGGACGTCTATTTCGGCTGCTCCGGCGGGGCACAGAACGCCGAGAACCTGCTGTATCTGAACAACGGCGATGGCACCTTCGAGCTCGCCGCCTCGGCCGGAGCCGGCGGCTACACCGGCGCGGCTTATGATGGCGGTAACGGCGTGGGCACCACGGAGACGGTTGCGCTCACGGACTTCGACCTGGATGGCTTCCTGGACATATTCGTGTCCAATGGGCTCAACCTGCAGCCCCAGGACTACGGCGGTCCGAATCAGTATCTCCGCAATCTGGGCAATGCCAACAACTGGCTGCAACTCGATCTGCGGGGCGTGGCCTCGAACCGGGATGGCATCGGTTCCGTTGTCCGGTTCACCACGCCCGCTGGCACGCAGTACCGGGAAGTGAACGGCGGCTACCATCGCTGGTCGCAGAACTTCAAACGGGTTCACGTGGGGCTGGCGTCGGCGGCCACTGTGGACATCGAGATCACCTGGCCCGACGGCTCCATCGACGTACACGAAGACGTCGCGGCCAACGCCGTCTACGAAGCCGTTCAGGGCGGTGGTATCGCGAGCGTCTTTGCCAATCCGGACTCCGATGGCGACGGCCTCACCGACGCTGAAGAAGCGGCACTGGGCACCGATCCGAACGACCCGGATACCGATGGCGGCACCGTGGATGACGGCACTGAGGTCGCCAACGGAACCGATCCGCTGGATCCGTCCGATGATGTGGCGCCTGCGGATCCTGATTTCTGCGGCGAACCTGCTATCGACAACGCCGCCGATCGCGCGACCTTCATCTGGCAGGACTGTGATACCACCGGCGCCTGGCATATGCAGATGAGCGGTGGCGGCACCCCCAGCCAGATCATCTTTCAAGGTTCGATCTTCTCGAGTAGCGGCATCACCGGCTACCTGCCGAACAGCATCGAGGGTAATGACGTGGTCGATACGACCAGCGTTCCCAACACGCTCTCTTACACGTTGCGGGTATTCAACGTCTGGTATGACGGGTTCAGTTTCCACGTCGGCGCGAACGCCTGCTTTACCCCGGAGGGACCTTCCGGACTGCCGATTCTCATGGGCGAGGATCGCACGCCACTGGTGACCAGCGATCTGAACATGACGACGGGGGATGCCTGTGTAGCTTCACCCGACAGTGATGGTGACGGGTTGACCGACGCGGAAGAAGACGCTCTGGGCACCGATCCGAACGATCCGGATACCGATGGCGGCACGGTGAACGATGGTGACGAAGTCGCGAATGGCACCAACCCGCTGGATCCCAGCGACGACGTGCCTGGCGGCGATGCCGTGTTCTGCGGGGCCCCGTCCTACAGTACGTCGGCTGACCAGGCGACCTTCCTGTGGAAGGACTGCGACGGCAGTGACCGCTGGCATATGCGGTCGACCGGCGGCGGGACGTCGTCCCGGTTGGATTACACGGGCGTCATCGACGTGGCAGGCGGGGTCCAGAACGTCACGCCGGTCAGCATCGAAGCCAACGACACGTTGGACACCACCAGCAACCCGGATCAGATGCAGTTCGAGATGCGGATCTGGGGCACCAGTCAGGATGGTTTCGACTTCGACGTGGGCGCCGACGCCTGCTTCACTCCGACGAGTTCCTCGGGGGCACCGGTGTTCCTGGGCGTTGACCGGGTTGCCCTGGCGACTTCGAGCGTGAACCTGTCGACAGGGGGTTCCTGCAGCCCCTGAGTTCAGGGCTTGCACGGCAGACTGCTACTGGACGCGAATGGTCAGTGTCCGGGTCACGAAGGTGCGTGGCCGCTCAGCCTGGGTGGCCAGTGCCGAGTCCGTGACGCGAATGGCGAAGTCCCACTCGCCGGTGCGAGTGGGCACTCCGGACACGCGACCGTTGCGGCGATTGAGTGACAAGCCCGGCGGCAGGTCCCCGGATTCGACTTCCCAGGTGAAAGGACCCAGACCGCCCCAGGTTTCCAGGGAGAACGCGTAGGCACCGCCGACCCGCCCCGTCGGGGTGGTGTAATCCGGCTTGACCGACAAGCCCAGCCGCCCGGCGACTTCGGCAGCTACGGCTTCCTGGGTGGCGGCGTGAGCAGGATCGCCCGCGAGGTTCTCGTTTTCGTAGGGATCTGACGCCAGATCGTAGAGCTCCTCTTCCCCGGTCCAGTAGTGAACGTACTTCCAGTCCCGACGACGTAGCGCTCCCCACTGAGCGTTGGGGTAGCTCGCGCTGACGTATTTTTCGAAGAACAGCGCGGTGCGCCAGGGATGGTCCGGGTCGTGAATCAGCGGTAGCAGGCTGCGGCCATCGCTCGGCGCGTCGACGCCGGCGATGTCGAAGAGGGTCGGCCCCAGGTCGAGTACGGCGGAAACGAGTTTGTCCTCGCGCCGCGCCGGTACGCCCGGCACCACAGCCAGCATGGGGACCCTCAGGGATTCCTCGTAGGCCTTGTTCTTGCCCCAGGCACCATGTTCTCCCCACATGTAGCCGTTATCGGACGTAATGACGAACACCGTGCGATCCAGTTCGCCGCGCGCTTCGACGATGTCCAGAATTGTGCCGATGCCGCGATCCACCGAAACCAGTGTGCGCAGCTGGTTGCGGACTCCTGCATCACCGGACAGGTCGCCGTCCGGGTTGTAGCGCCGTACCCAGGCGGGTTTGTCGGACACGTCTTCCTCGCCGTAGCCGCGTCCGCGATACCGGAAGTCGGCGAACAGCCCCGCGTCAGCCTCGTCGGGAATTGCCGGCCCGTGGGGCGCGGTTGTCGACCAGAAGACGAAGTAGGGGGATCCGGGGGGCGTATCGGCGATGAATCGTGCGATCCGGTCACGCTCGAAGTTGGCGTGATACTGGTCGGCGGCTTCGACCAGAACGCCCGTTGCCGGTGATGACGGCCCGCTGCTTCCCGACGCATAGCTGAAGGAGAACCAGTCAGCCACAGTGGCATACACGGCGCGCCCCAGAAAATCGTCCCATCCCGGCGGCACATAGGGAGCGATCTTTACATAGTCGTTGAGCCACTTGCCGACAAACAGGGTCCGGTAGCCCGCACCCTGCATGCGGACACCCAGGTTGCTGGCGTCGTTGAAGACCACGTGGCCACCGTTGGGGGCATTGTTGTCGAGGACCCCGGTGTTCTGGGACAGAAACCCGCCGGACAGGATACTGGCGCGGGCCGGACAGCACAGTGGCGTCGGCACGTAGGCGTTGCCGAAATTCACCCCCTCCGGCACCAGGCGCGATCGTACGTGAGGCATGATCGACAGGGTGTCGAAGCGTTGATCGTCTGTGAGGACGACCACCACGTTGAAGGGAGGGGGGGCGTCCTGGTCAGGCTGGCAGGCGCCCAGGCTGCCCAGATCGAATGGGGTCTGAACGGATACTCGATCAGCCCCCACCAGCACGGGCAGGTCATCCGGATTGTGCACGTGGAAGCAGGTACCCCGGTCGCTGGCGGGGGTGAAATCGACTCCATCGACCCACTGGGACGACACCGTGAGCGAGAAGTCCAGCGCCGCAGGGCCGGTCGGGGTCAGCGAATCGCCAGCCTCGAGGGAGACCGGTGCGGCCTCGACGAATGGCTCCGCGGCGCTGATGCTGCCTTCCACCAGCAGAGGTTCCGGCGCGCCGGCGAAGGCCCGGAACTTCCATTCGCTGCTGAAACAGCTCTTCCACAGATACACCGCGGGCTGATCGAAAGTCTCCTGCCGGGGAGTGCCGCAGGCGATGTTCTGGGGTTCGTCGTCGTCGATCACTGCCAGGCCTATGGGGTCCAGCAGGGTTGCCGGTCCCGAATCGCTGAACTCCAGGCGGAAGCGCTCGCGCGGTTCGCGGTGGCCGTCGTTCCTCAGCGACACCGGGACTACCCCAGCGACCGCGCCTGCCGGGATGGTCAGTGTGCCGGCGGTAGCAATGAAGTCCTGGTCGGCCGTGGCCGTCCCCGCCACGGTCCGATAGTTGACGCTCACTGGCTGGTCCAAGCCGCCCGATCTGCGGACCAGAAAGCTGGCATGGGCGTCAGATTCCGACACCCGCACGTCTTCGACGCTGAGCAACGCCCGTTCGGTGTTGCACGGCGCCAGCGTGCCGAGATCGAACCGGCGTGCGGTCTCCCGAGCAGCGTGTCCGATACGCAGGCGGTCACCTTCGATGATGCGCACGCAGGCGCTGGCGCGGCGCGGCAGGGCGAAATTGAAACCGGACTGGCCGCCCGGTTGTCCACGCAATTCGAAGTCGATCCGATCCCCGGTATGGTTCAGCCGGTCTTCCGGACCGAGGTTGACGGCAGCAACGACCGTGAAATCTGCGGTGGCCTCGATGCGGCCGCGCAGGACAGGTGAATCTTCTTCAGCCACATGCCGCAGGCGCCACGCCGACTGGCGACAACTGAGCCACAGGAAATTTCCCGCCTGTTCCGGAAAGCCCTGGGGGGTGTTGCAGGCGAGCGACCGGTCTTCGGCCAGAGCCGAATCGGCGAGCGCGATCCACAACAAAAGAGCGGCCAAGGCCGCGACCGGCGGGTGCAGGGACCAGGATGAGAGGAGTGACCGGACCGGATCCATCTCGAGGCTTCCACTTCCCGGGGCCCTTAGAGCGTAACCTCGGTGGTTTCGGTCAGCAACAGAGCGGCGGGCTAATCTCGCGGAACGAACTCAGAACCGGAAAAAAGCGGGCCCGAGGAAGCCTCGGGCCCGTGGAGGACAGGGCCCTGGCTGGCAGGGCCCCTTAGAAACACCGGTGAACCTGACTCAGCAGGAGCCGCCAGTGGTGAGATCCACGTTGCCGGGAATCTCTGTTTCGCCGTCACCATAAAGGACCGGTACGTCACCGGGCGCCGACGGCATGTGGCAGGCCGGACCATTGATCTGGAAGTCGATACCGTCCTGGCCGTTGTTGAAGATGCGCAGGTTGTAGTCGAGTGTGCCACCGTCGAGATTCAGTATGTCGCTGGGCTCGATGCTGAACTCGGTATAGCTTTCGACGTTGGTGATCCCGCCGATGTAATCCAGCCGGGTGGGCGTTCCACCGCCGGTGTTGCGCATGTGCCACTGGGTGTTCACACCGTCGCAATCCAGCCAGATGAACGTCGCCCGGTCGTTGGCGGCGCTGTAGGAAGGCTGCCCGCACATCGTGTTGTTGGGATCGTTCGGGAACGGGTCGGAGTTGTCGCCCTGGCCGTCGCCGTCACTGTCTTCCCATTCGTTGGGATCGAGCGGGAACGCGTCTTCGCCGTCCGGCACGCCGTCGCCGTCGCTGTCGCCGTCCGGATTGCCTTCACAGGCATTGCCGGTGGCGAGATCGACGTTGGCGCCGTTGGGGAGAACGGTCCGGTTCGCACCCAGGTAAACCGCGGTCGATGCCGGTCCGCCCGGGGTGAAGCAGCCTTCCAGGGTCTGGAAGTCGATGCCGTCCACACCGCTGCCCCAGATGATCATGTTGTAGCTCAAGACACCCGGTACGCTGGTATCGATGGTGTCGCTGCCCTCGATCATGACCATCTGCAGGTTGCTGATGGGGGCGGCCAGGCTGCCGGTGAAATCGGTGCGCCCCGGCATGCCGCCACCAGAGGTGCGCAGGGACCACTGTCCGTTGGGGTTGGTGCAATCGCGCCACAGATAGGTACCCCGATCCGCCGAACCGGTGATCTGCGGATCGCCACACAGCTTGTTGGTGGGATCGTTCGGGTAAGCATCGCTGTTGTCGCCAATACCGTCACCGTCGCTGTCGTCCCATTCGGTGGGATCTAGCGGGAACGCGTCGTCGACGTCCAGTACGCCGTCATTGTCGTCGTCGTCATCAATGGAGTCGGGAATCGTGTCGCCATCGGTGTCGGTTTCGTCCACGAACCGCGGAGTTGCGGCACCGTTCTCCTCCAGGATGTACACGGTGTTGGCGTTCAGTCCCGTGTAGGTATTGACGGCGCCGCTCGGCCAGTGAACCGTCGCGGTAGCCTGGGTCTGGTTGCCCAGTCCCACGTGTACACGTTTGGAGTTCTGTGACCAGCGGTGATAGCCGCTGCCCTGCTCGCGGTACTGTTCGAAGTTGTCCGGCGTGGTGACGGTCATCCAGGCGCCAACCGCATCGCGGTTGGAGGTCGTGCCCACCAGGTCGAACTGCATCCAGTTGTTGTTGTTGGTGGTGGTGTTGCGAACCAGGACTTTGGGACCGCCGGGGAATTTCGGCCACACGTTCATGCCGTTGACCACGGCCACGTCCAGCCGGCCGTCCACGTCGTAATCCGACATGACGGCGCTTTCCGCCGTGCCCGCGTTCTGAGCGACGGCGCCACCGACGACGCCTTCTCCGCCGTGATTGAAGATCTTGGTGAAGGTGCCGTTGCCGTTACCTTCGTACATGACGTTCGGCGTGTTGCTGGTGCCGTTCTGGCAAGCGGCGTAGACATCCAGGTTGCGGTCGTTGTTGAAATCGCCGGCCACGATGCTGGAACACACTTCGTTCTGGAATCCGGTGTTCGAGGCTACCGTCCAGCCGGTGGCCGACCCCATCAGCAGCCGGAACGGCTGGGGCAGATCACCCTCCAGGAACGGGAAGTCGAAGTCGCTGATGTTTGCGCTGGTGGTGAACACCAGGTGCACGTTGTCGTTGCCCAGCAGGCCAGCGCCGCCGTCACCGGCGGACAGCCAGAACTCCCAGCGGCCGTTGGCGCGGCCGATGCGGATCCCGGCCGCTCCGGTGATCGGTGGAACGCCCTGGTTCTGGGGGGCGTTCGGATCCAGGGTGAACGTGTTGCTGCTCGGGTTGTAACCGCCAGCGCCGATGTAAACCCGGTTCAGGCTGTAGTTGCTCCAGGCAAACTCATCGAGGTTGTTGACCGTCAGTGAGCCGTTGGTCTGAATGGACAGATTGCGGTCTTCGTTCTCGGCCGCAAACATCTGCATCTCGAGCGTCGTATTGTTGATCAGCTCCGCGCCATTGGGTCGGTCGCGGTTGGTGATCATCACGAAATCGACGAAACCATCATTGTTAAAGTCGCCGGTGGCCATGTCGGCTACCCGGCTGGTAGGCGGCATCGGCAGTGCGGCGGGGCCGCCGCCGATCACCACCTGGGCGCCGGGAAAGTTCTGGCCTCGGGTGGAGCAGATGAAATCCAGCGGACCGGTCCCATTGAGCTGGGTCAGCAGTCCCCATTCGCCCCAGTCGTTGGCGCAGGCGAAGCCGACGCGGCCGACGAACGCTGGGTCGAGATCGCCATCGTTGTCGCGGTCGAACAGGAACGCCTGACGCGCGTACAACTCGATGTACGGCACTTCAGAGGCATCCTGAGAGCCACCGTAGTATTCGAAATAGCCATCGCCGTTGTTGAGCAATCGCCGGGATCGCGCAGTCGAGATGGTCTGGATGATGTCCGCATCGCCATCGTTGTCCAGGTCGCCGATGGCCCACCCGTGGGTGTCGAGCCTCGGGTTGCCGTAGGCGAAGGACTGCGCCAGATCGCGGGCCCGGGCCTCTTCGGAAAACCCGTTACCCGGCCCCAGGTTGATAGAGAAGCGCGCGTAGTTGCGGTGATCGTTGGTGATGAAGTCGTCCAGGCCGTCCCCATTGAGGTCGGCCCAGTTCGCGCCCCATGACTCAACGTTGTTGACGTCGATGTCCAGTTCGTTGGATACGTCCTGGAAACTGGTGGCGCTGAGCGCCGGGGCCGAAGCGGCCACGGCGGCGACAAACGCCACGTGCGATAGTTGCTTATGTGCCCACATGGCAAGCTCCTAGGATATTGTTCGCTCTAGCTGCTGAGCGCTGTTGAATCCTGAATCCCCCGTCCCCGAACGCTTGACATCCGGGAGCACCATTGATCCTACATGATTCCGGCCAATCTCCCTTGCTTCCCATTGCGAGTGGAATGTAAGGAAACTTCCAGTTGTCACGCCGATGCCGGTTGTGTAGTGCCTCCAGAGTACAGTGACAATATAATTGCTTAAATGCAATCCCCTATTTGGGGCGGCGGATGGGATACGGCTGCAGAGGATTCACCCGTTCCGTGGATTTCCTGATGCGAGTCTCGCACGCACAATGTGACTAAACGAATTGCATCCGCCTTATACTCCCGGCCGGCGCGCTCGTTGATACTGGCCACCTTTCGTGTCGCCACGGGTATGTGAGTAGCGGTATGCCTGACAGCGCAACAGGACAGGAACCCATGGAATTCGATTCCGACGGGGGGGATAAGACAGAGAGCCAGAAGCCGGAGGCACACCGGGCCCGAGTACGGGAGACACCGGTTTCCACCGTTGTCCGTGCCGGCGTCCGCTCCGGCCAACGCGCGGCAGCAGGCAGCGTCCCCGACAACCAGGCCACGCGGCTGCCGCGGCTGGCCGGACTGCTGGATCAGGCGCCGCGTGGCGCAGAGCCTGCGGTGGTCGATCGCAACCGGCGCCGGTCACTCGAAAACCTTTTGAGCTACCCGCCGGTGCCGGGCGTCACGAGCACCTCCCGGGATCTGGTTGCAGCCCGTGATACCCACTCCCCGCACGTGCGGACCCTGAGGTTCTTTGCCGCCCGGCTGATTCGGGACGCTGCCACCAGCGACAATCTGTGTTTCTCCGTCGCAGCACCCCATCGTCAGGCCGGCGCCACCTACCTGGCGGCCAATCTGGCGATCGTGTTTTCCCAGATTGGCCTGCGCACGGTGCTGATCGACGCCAACCTTCGCGCCCCGCGAGTCCACGAACTGTTCGGATGCAACAACGATCGGGGCGTCTGCGACCTGCGCGATGGGGACCGGCTGGAAAGCTACCCGATTCAACGGCTGCCGTTTTTTCGCGACCTGTCGGTGGTGACCAGCGGAACGCTGCCGGCGGATCGGCGGGCCGCCCAGATCAATTCTTCGCTGGACAGCATGGTCGGCACGTTGCGCCGGAGTTTCGAGGTCGTCATCTGCGACGCTCCGGCGTACGCCCGGCGTGGCGAACGGGCCTGCGAAGCGGTCGCCAGCATCTGCGGCGATTCTCTACTGGTTCTGCGTAAAGACCGTACCGCGGTACGAGCGGCCCGGGGCCTGGTCAAGGCCCTGGAAGCAGCCCGCATACACATCGTCGGGTCGGTGCTTCTAGAACACTGATCCCGCTGTCATTCGTCTGCCGGAGCCCAGGGTCCCCCTTATGGTCGCCAGTCCGCATTCCGAAGTGTCAGGCATGCCTGGTACGGCTTTCGTGCTGGGGCCGGGTCGCTCGGGCACGACGCTGCTGTACAAGTTGTTGTGTCTGCACCCGGAGGTCGCCTATCTGAGCAACCTGGAGACACGCCTTTCGTGGTTGCCGATGCGGCTTACGGGCCGGTTCCGGCTGCGTCAGCCGCAGGCGAAAGTGGGTCACTGGTTCAACGATCACGGCAATGCCTACCTGGTATCGCGGCCCTGGATGCAGCGTTTCGTGCCCAATCCCGTGGAGGGGGAAAGGGTGTATGCCCGTTTGGGCATGCCGCCGTTTCCCGATACAGGCAACGAGGCGGGCGGTTCGACGGCGGCGCGCTTTCGCCGGGCCTTTGCGCAGGTACGGGCGGCGTCTGGCGCCCGGGTGCTGGTGTCCAAGCGCACTGCCAACAATCGCCGGATTCCAGTGCTGGAGAAGATCTTCGATGGTCCTCTGTACGTGAATCTGCTGCGCGATGGCCGGGATGTCGCGGTGTCGCTGTCGCGGGTCGCCTGGTGGCCGGACCATCGCCTTTGGTGGGACACGGACCAGCGAACGCCAGCCGAGATCGGCGGCGACGCCCTGGCCTTGTGTGCCCGTAACTGGACCGAGGAGGTCGAAGAGATCGAGACTGGGCTGAGTGGCGTCGACCGTGCGCGGATACTCGACGTCCGCTTCGAGGAGTTGCTGGCGGCGCCGGTGTCGGAACTCAGTCGTATCTACCGATTTCTGGGGCTGACGGAAGTCGAGGGCCTCGAGCCGGCCATTCGGGCGCTTGGCCTGGAGTACCGGCCCGGCTCCTGGAGCCGCAATCTGGACACCAATCAGGTGGCGCTGGTAGAGCAGATACAGGGGCCCTACCTGCAAAGGCTGGGATACGCCTGATGTACGGTCTGGTTGCTCAGAACGCGTTACTCGCCGCAATCGCCCTGTTGTTGGGTGGCGCTGCTGCCTTGTTTTCCAGCCGTTTCGATTTCACCTACGTGCTCATCGGCGGCGTCGCCGCAGCGGCGCTGGTCATCGCTGCCAATCGCCGCGCGGTCCTGTGGTTCACCCTGATTGCCGGTCTTGTGCTGATCGGCATTGCGCAGATCTACCTGCCAGGCTCCAAGTACATCAAGTACGTGGCGCCGCTGGCCGCAGCCGGTCTGTTCGTTCACGTCATGGCGGCGTGGATGCGCAGCGCGCCGAGAAATCTGCCGTCCACGGTGCCGCTGTTCGGGCTGTTCTTCTTCATCGGGCTGTTGTCTATCGCACTCAACTGGCAGGGCTTCGCGGCGGCCCTGTGGGGCTTCAAAAACTACTACCCGATGTGGGCCCTGTTCCTGGGTCTGACCGTCATGAGCTGGGACTCACGGACCATCGACTCCATTCCCAAACTGCTCATGTGGGTGGCGGTTCTGCAGATTCCTTTCGTGTTGCATCAGTACCTCTATCTGGTGCCAATGCGGATCGCGCTCCAGGAGCCGGGTCTGGTGCCGGTGGATGTGGTCTCGGGAACCTTCGGCGGGCGGGTTGCCGGGGGCGGAGCAAACGCCGTTTTGTCGCTGTTTCTGATCACTGTAGCGGCCTGTGTGGCCGGGCTGTGGCGGGAAGGCGTGGTTCGTACCGGGGTGGCCATCGCCGCCATCGCCGTGCTCGTGCTGCCGATTTTCGTCAACGGGTCGCGGGTGTCCATCTTCTACCTGCCGCTGGTGTTCTTCATCGTACTGGGCTCTCAGATTCGTCGTCAGCCGGTGCGGGCACTGGTGGGTCTGCTGGTGACCGTTGGCCTGGTCATCGGCCTCGTGACCTCGTATGCGACGCTCAAGCCGGGGGTCTCTACCTGGCAGGAGTGGTTCGAAGACACCATCGACCGGCAGTTCGAATCCGAGTTGGAACGCCCGGACAACGCCCCGGGGCTGACCCGTTGGAGCGTTCTTACCTTCTGGGCCAAGGAGCAGTCTCTGCAGAATGTCGGACATCTGTTGCTGGGGCACGGTCCCGGCGCCGCGCAGGTGGAGGAGAGCGGGCTCAACGAGTCTTTCGAAACCCTGGCGGAGGGCAAATACGGCGGCCGCAACATCGGCTATACCGCGGTTGCTTCGCTGCTCTGGGAGGTCGGCGTTCTGGGATTGGCCTCGGTGCTTGCGCTGTTCGTGGCAGCATTTTTTCAGGCGCGGGTTCTCAGGGTGCGCTACGCGGTGCGCGACCCGGCGCGGGCCGGCCTGGCCAGAGGCCTGTCGGCGGCCATGGTGGTCTTCGCCATCAGCCTGGCTCACAAGGACTTCTTCGTTTACCACATCCCCTTCCAGACCCTGCTCGTGTGTCTGCTCGGCTACCTCGGCGCGCAGATCAATATCACCCAGAGCCAGCTGGCTGAGTCCACCGATGCCTTATCACCGGTGCAGCAATGAGCAAACGTTACACCGAAGAGAAACTGCGCCGCGGTGTCGTTTATGTGCTCAGCGGACGGGCCGTTCAGGCGGTTTCCCGGGCGGTGCTGGTGCTGCTGGTGGTCCGTCTGCTGCCGGCGGCGGACTATGGGGCCTACATGCTGCTGGTTGGCCTTTCGGAAATGATGCTGAAGTTGAGCAGCTTCGGCGTGCAGCGGGTAGCCCAGCGGTTTCTTCCTCAGGTTGCTGAGTCGGCGACCACGCGGGACACCAGCCGCTTCGTGGCCAGCGTGTCCGGTCTGCAGTTCGGTCTGATCGGCGTGTTCGTAGCACTGCTCTGGGTGTTCTGGGACGCACTCATGAGTTTTTCGGGTTTTTCCGAACAGCAGGTTGCCGCAAGCCGGGTCGGGATATTGCTGTTTGCGCTGGTGCCGGCGTTCAAGTACCTGGCCGATCTGCTGGAAACCCTGCTCGAGCAGGGTCCGGCTCAGTTGACCCGGGCCATGATGACCATCGGCCGGCTGCTGGCGATCGGCGGGTTGTTGATGGTGGGCATCGCCGTCGATCTGGAGCGGCTGCTGCTGCTGGACGCCGTGGTCACCCTGGGTTGTTTCCTCGCCGCCGGAACCTTCATGGTTCGAGCGCTCAGAAGGCTCGACGAGCCGGACGATCCGCAGGGTATTCCGCTGCAGGACATGGTGCGGCATGGTTGGCACATGTCGGTTGTCGATCTGCTGGGCACGACCCATGCCCCGGGCGCCATGAGGCTCGTACTGGCCAACAGCCTGGGCACGGTTGAGAGTGGACTGTTCGCTTTTCTGCAGAGCCTGCAGAAGGTCATCGGCCGATATCTGCCTGGCCTGCTGTTGCTGGGCCTGGTGCGGCCGGTACTCATCTCCCGTGCCCGCACTGATCGAGGTGTGGGTCTCATCGAACACGCAACGGCCCTGATGACCAAGGTCAACTGGGTCATCGTGGCCGGCGCGTCGATGGTGGCGCTGTTCGCCGGTGATTACATCGTCGACCTGGCCAGCGGCGGGAAGTTTCCGGACGCGGGGATGACGCTGCTTCTCATGATTCTGATCCTGTCGATCACCTCTCAGCGCCGGGTTCTGGAGATGCTGCTTCAGATCGTCGACCAGACCCGGATTCTGCGCATCATTGCGCTGATTTCGCCGGTGACGCTGGTCGCAGCCTGGGTGATGGCCAGGTATGGCCTGAATGCTGCCGTCTTCACCATGGCCTGTGGGCTCGCGGCCGGAAACATCCTGTCGCTGGCTCTGTTGCGGGCACGGACTTCGAGGTTTCCACCGGATTGGCGCGGCGCCATCGGGATCGGACTGCCGGCAGCGGGTGGCGCCATGGTCGGTATCCTGGTAGGGGGCTGGTACGGTAAGTGGCTGGCGATTCCTGTTGCTTGCCTGCTGCTACTGGTTCTGCTGGTGGTGTTCAAGCCGTTCTGCGCCGAGGAGCTGCGTATCATCGACCGGGGAATGGGGCGCCACGCCGGCCGGGTGCTGCAGGTTTTCTCCCGGAGCGGTGGCTGAGAGGATGGTCTGCCGCTGCGAACATCAGGGCCGCGATGGGCCGCGCACCACGACCGTCCTGCACGTCGTCAATGGCGAACACTACGCTGGCGCCGAACGGGTACAGGATCTGCTGGCGCAGCGACTGCCGGCGCTGGGGTATCGTGTGGTCTTTGCCTGTCTCAAGACAGGCAAGTTTCAGCGTCAGTTGGAAACCGGCGACCTTCCATCGGCGTTGTTCGCCATGAACTCGCGACTCGACATCATCGGCACAGCGAAACGGGTCGCGCGATTCGCGACCGCCAAAGGCGCCGAACTCATTCACACGCATACCGCCCGCAGCGCTTTGATCGGAGGTATCGCCGCGCGAATGTCCGGTCTGCCGTTCGTGCATCACGTTCACAGTCCCACCGAGCGCGACTCTACCCACTGGTTGCTCAATCGGCTCAATGCGCAGGTGGAGCGTTGGTCACTGGCCAGGGTTCGCGCGCTGATCCCGGTGTCCGGCAGCCTGGAGCGGCACCTCGTTGCCGGCGGATACCCGGCAGACCGGATTACCGTGGTTCCAAACGGTGTGCCCCTGCACCCGCCGCGGCAACGCACGCAGGGCCAGCCGTTCACTATGGGAATGGTGGCGTTGTTCCGGCCTCGTAAAGGTGTGGAGATTCTCCTGGATGCGATGGCGCGGCTCCGGGAGCGGGGCGTCGAAACACGGCTCCGACTGGTGGGCCCGTTCGAAGAGTCGGGTTACCAGCATCTGCTCGAGTCCCGCGCAGCGCGGCTCGGTCTGGCCGACTGTATCGAGTGGTGTGGTTTCCAGCAGAACGTGTTCGCACAGTTCGAACACATGGATCTGCTGGTGTTGCCGAGTCTGTTCGGCGAGGGTATGCCCATGGTGCTGCTCGAGGCCATGTCCGCGGGGGTCCCCGTGGTTGCTTCCCGGATCGAGGGAATTCCCGAGCTGGTCCGCGACGGCACGGACGGGTTTCTTGCCGAGGCCGGCGATGCGGATGAACTGGCGGCCGCAGTCGAGCGCTGCGCCATCGACCCGGTCGGGACCGAGGCGCTGGGGCGGCAGGCCAGAGCGCGGCAGGAGTGTGAGTTCTCGGACCTCGTCATGGCGCAGCGGATCGCCAGCGTTTACCAGCGGGTGCTGGCAACTTGCAGGGAGACGGATTGATGCAGGAACGGCCGACACTGGTATACCTGTTGTCGTCTCCTCGCGGCGGCTCGACATTGCTGTCGGAGCTGCTCGGCCGGCACCCGCGCGGTGCCAACCTCGGTGAGGTGGGTTTTATTCCGAAGCACCTGGCGCTGGGCGAGAACTGCACCTGCGGAGTTGCGGTAGGCGACTGCCCGGTGTGGTCTCGGGCCTTCGATGAACTGGCTGATCTGAGTGGCGTTGACCTCCGTCGCGATCCGTATGGTCTGTTCCTGGGCGACGCCATCAAACAGAAGCAGACCGGCGGGCTGGTGGACCGCAACCATCAGAACTCCGCCCGCGAGTTGCGGGCCAGGGCGCGGGGCCTGCTGGACACGACAGCGCTGCTTGGGCTGCCAGGCAACACAATGATGCGCGCCGCGACGTTGCCGTCGATCCGGGAATCGGTGCGCAACACTTTGCTTCTCTACCAGGCTGCCTCAAAGGCATTCGACGCCACGCTGCTGGTAGACGCGTCCAAGGCGCCCAGGAAGGAATTCACCTTTACCTGGAGCGGCCGGAGTCTGTTCGGATCATTCATCTGATCCGCGATGGCCGCAGCGTCTGTGCTTCCCGATCTACGCATATGCCAATCCAGCGTGCGGCGGAGCGTTGGAGCCACTACCAGAAGCTGGCGCTCAGGCTCGTCGATCGATGGGTTGATCCTGCACACCTTCGGACGCTGCGATACGAAGACCTGGCTGCAGACCCCAGAGCGCGCCTGAGCGAACTGCTGGATTGGCTGGGCTATGAATTCGACGAAGGCATACTCGATTTCTCGACCCCGCACCGGTCACATTCTGCGGGCGGAAATCCGGCACGGTTCCGGGTAGGCAGCGGCATAAAGGTGCCGGAAGAACGCTGGAGAGAGTCCTTCAGCGCTCGCGACATGGAGGTTTTCGATGCGCAAGCGGGCGTCGTGAACCGCCGATTGGGGTACCGTTGAGGCGCGGGACGATTGACGGATCGGCAGCGGCGGATCCTGGCGAACGACGAGGTGGGGACGAACATGAAAACAAACCCGGGCATGGTGGTGCTGATCGTGGCGGCCGCAATGGGCGGAGCCCCGGCACAGGCAGCCAGTGGCAACCAGGATCCCTTCGAGATGTTCGTCGGGTTGGGTGGCACTCACGACGACAACCTGTTCGATCTGGACTCGGGCGGCGACCTGGGGCTGGCGGAACCGTTTGCGGCTGTCGACGACGAGTACGGCTTCATAGAAGCGGGCTTCAACAGCGAAGGCCTCGCGGCATTGCCGCTGTCTCTGGAAGGCCGGATCTACCGGCAGGCGTACTCGGATTCCGACTTTCTGGATCATACCGGTGGGCGCTTCGATGCCAGACTGGACTGGGACTCGCCCAGCGACTTCGGTGGCGACATCGGCTACCGCTACGACCGCCGGCTGCAGGATTTTCTGAACCAGCTGGTGCCGCGGCGCAACGTGATCGACGAACACCGCGTTGACGGGGGCATCGAACGCAACTTCGGTTTGCGGTCCCGGCTTCGCCTCTCTGGCGGCGTCAGGGAACTGACGTTCAGCGACTCCGAACTGCTCGACAAGAAACGCTGGGATGCGTCCGTTCACTACGAGTACGCACTCAGCCGGGCGAGCCGGATCGGACTGATGGGCAGCTTCGAGAATTCGGACTTCGATGACCTGGACGAGCGGGACTACTCTGGCTGGTTCGTCGGTCCGACCTTGACCTGGCAAGCCAGCGACGCTTTCCGTCTGAACTCCAACCTGGGGTGGAGCGACCGTAGTCTGGACGACCCGCGCGACGATCAGGAGGACTTCGATGGGGTGACCGGCGCGGTATCGGTGGTCTGGCGCCCGGGGGACTTCTCATTGAATGCGCGGGTGTTCCGCGACGTCAGCAGTCTGGGAGGCGAGACGGTCACCTATGTCGACCGGTACGGCGCATCGCTGCGGCCGGCCTGGAGGTTTGCCACCCGTTGGACCCTGCGTTTGAACCTGTCGTACGAGAATCGGGACTTCGAGCCGGTACTCGGCAGCCTGATCCGGCGAGAGGACGACTATTACGTAGGTGGGGCGAATCTGGAGTGGCAGGCCAACCGGCGTCTGGAGTTTACGCTCGGCTACGAGTACGAGAATCGAACTTCCAACGAGGACGTTCGCGAGTTTTCGTCGAACGCCCTGTCGTTGAAAGTCAGGATGACCTTGTAGCCCAAGGTCATCCGAGCGCGGCCGGAACTACTCGTTGAACGTCGGGTTACTCCGGATCACCGGAACTGCGTCGTAAAAGTCGTACGAGTCTGCCGGCGTTGCGTTGGGGAACAACACCCAGAACAGGTAGTTGACCTTCAGATTGTCCCTGGCGTAGCGGAACAGTTCCGGCATGGTCCAGTACTTGGTGGGGTAGGAGGGGTCCGCGTGCTCGTGTGAGTACACCATACCTTCGACCTGGCTGAACATGGGCATCTCGCCGATGTAGTCGCGCAGGATCGGGTAGGTGTGGGTCTGCAGCGAGTAGTTGTCGGGCGCCACATCGGGTCCACCGGCAACGACGCCGTTACCCTTGGTGGCTTCGAGCACGTCCGCCATGTACGGGTTTCGCCGCTGAATGAAGTTCATGTACCAGAACACGTGCGCCGACGGAATTGCGCTGGCGGTGTGATTGAGCGTTTCGATCAGTGCATCGCGGTAGCGTTCCGGCGTGTAGCCGACCTGGTCCAGCAGGTTCTGCTCGAAACCCAGCGCCGACTCCTGGAACGCGATGCCCTCGAAGTTGGGATGCGAGTCGAACTCCTGGCCCATCGCGGAGACCAGCGCATTCTGGCGGGACACCACGGTGGGTGACCAGCGGAACGAACTGTAGCCGCCGGCATGGTTCAGGCCACGATACTGATTCGTGGACAGGTAGCCAGGCAGTGGCTCTTCGCCGGCTTTGAACGACTTGTCCTTGATCATCACGATGAACTGCAGGCCAAGCGACCGCACGTAAGCCAGATCAGACTCGATTCCGGAGAAGTTGTAGGAGTTGCCCCGGCTGGGCTCCAGTTCGCGCCAGGAATAGACGCGCATGATACCCCGAACCCCCGAGTGATTGGCCAGGTCGATCCCGTTGCGGCCGTCCTGGTAGTCCATCAGGCGCACGTAATGACCGGGGTTGTAACGGCGCCCGGCGGTTGGCGGCGGCGGTGGGTTGGAGCCGCCGTCGTCAGCGCAGGCGCCCGATCCGGTCAGATCCACCGGCGTGTTTCTGACCGCCGCATTACCGATCTGACCGACATAGACCTGCTCCGTGGCGCCGTTCAGGCCGCGCACGCAGACGCCGTTGCTGCCGGTCGAGAATTGAACTTCGTCCCACCCGCCGGGCCAGGTCCGCATGTCCACGTTGAGCACGCCCGATCCGGCCAGATTGGCCTCGTCGTTGGACTCGAAGCTGTTGCGGCTGATGGATCCGATGGCGCCCGTAGACTCGAACGAGCCGACGAAGAGCTGGCTGGCGTCGGTTGACTCCAGTCGTGCGGTCCAGGTGCCGCCCTGATTCCAGATGTACAAGCCGTCTGCCGTGGTGCCGCCACCGCCACCGCCGCCACCGCCACCACCGCCGCCGCAGGCGCCGTTGGAAGTGAGATCGACCGGCGCGCTGGCGCTGGTGGCGTTGCCGCCGAGATAGATCGGCACGTTGGAACCGCCGGCATCGCGCAGGCACAGATCGTTGCCCGAGATGCCGAAGTCGACGCCATCCTCGGCGCCGGACCACACCTTCAGGTTCAGATCCATCACCCCACTGGCTCGGGTCACGTTGTCGGACGACTCGAGGCTGACCTCGGAGAAGGCGTTGAAGCCGTTGTCAGTTTCGAACGAGCCGTTGAATTGACGGGCGCCGTTGCCGGCTACCAGGCGCGCGCTCCAGTTTCCGGAGCCATCGCGCCAGACGTAGAACCCGGGCTGGTTGTTCGGGTTGTACGACGGCTCACCGTCGACGGCGGCTGCGAACACGCTGGTCGCAGGCAGAAGAATGCTCGCCGCAAGCAGAAATCGGCGGAAAATACTCATAGTTGTACCGTACCTGTCCTTGCTTCTGGTCTGAGTGTAGTTCGTAACAAACTGATGGAAGGTGGACGTGCAACACAGGTTGCACGACGGCCGTCATCGGCAAGCGATGCGTGTGGCGCAGCCCCATTTCCTCCCTAGGCGGGACGCCCATTCCGCGGGAGGAAAAGCAATCGACGTGCCAGGTTGCCGCGCCGAAAAAAGTCAGCGGGTATCAGTGTGTTAGCGGAAGCGGCCTGATCGCGCGTGCGCTGCCCGTGTCGCTCGAGAGCGACACGGCGAGGCGATGTCCGTGCTCGTAGGTCCGACCGTCAACGGGTACGGCGCGTGACACAGGGAACCATCGGCGATGAGCAGACAGATGGCAATCTGTCGCCAGATGGCGACAATGGAAATGGCTATGTCGCCGATTGGCGACAGGTGGGCGAGTGTTGAGGTGTTGATCCTGGAACTGATCGAAGCCGATCGAGGGACAGATTTTCGCCGCGCAGCATGCAGCGATCACTGGCGGAATTGGAACTCAGTCACAGCCGCGGGACGATGGGGAACATTTACGCCAGTTGTAAGTGTTCTGTGATGAGGTTCATCGACCCCCTGGTACCGGCTCCGTAAGCTCTGTGGAGGTTGGCCTGATTGTGAGGGAAGAAGTTGCGTAGTCTCTTCATCAAAATCGGCAGCGCTACCGTCCTGGCGGCCCTGCTTTCCGTACTGCCTTTTGAAGGGGCAGTGGCGGCGGATGATCGGAAGTATCACCCCGGTCACTATATCTCCATGAACCGCTGGGATAAGCGGAGCCGGATTTCGGATGTGATCCGTCCCGGTGTTGCCGGGATCCAGGTGCGTTATGCCTGGGCCGAGCTGGAGCCGGTCAAGGATCAGTACGATTTCTCGGCGATCCATGCCGACCTAGACATGCTCGCCGGTACCGGGCGTTACCTCGTCGCCTTTCTGCTCGATAAATCGTTCAAGGACGAGTATTACACCCCCGCATACATAGAGCCGTATACGTTGCCGTCCAACTATGCATCCGGTGGCGGTGGTTACGTGTCCAAACGCTGGGATCCGTACGTCGTCGATCGAGTGACCCGGCTGGTTCAGGCTATCGCGGCGGAGTTCGATGATCATCCGCAGTTCGAAGGTCTGGCGTTCCAGGAGTCGGCCCACGGCATCCCGCTCGACGTTCTGGATCAGGTGGGCTACACGCCGGAGGCTTATCGCGACGCACTGATCGTGCAGCTACGCAACGCAGCGGCCGCGTTCGAGAAATCCCGCGTGTTCTGGTACATGAACTTTCTGGCCCGCAACAACGGTTACATGGCGGACGTTCGCGACGCGGTGGTTCCCTATGGGGTAGCCATTGGCGGGCCGGATCTGCTGCCGGGCCAGTACTCGCTTGAGAAGCACACCTATCCCGTGCTCAAAGGCACCCGCAACGGTGTCCGTTTCAACTCCGCTCAGAACGACAGTTTTCGCCACGAGAGTTCGGGCGGCGGCTACTGGACCCCGGCCGAGTTGCTCGAGTACGCCAAAGAAGAACTGGAGCTGTGCTACATCTTCTGGAATCGGGTGCCCAAACCCATGGAGGACGGTTCCTACAGCATTGACGATGCCTTTCCGGTAATGGCCGAGCATCCGGAAATCTGCGGGGTGCGCCCCATGCCTCCGGTACTGGTCGGCTCCAGCGGCTAGACCGCTCGACTCTGCTCGGGCTGGCGGGTTCCCTGCCAGCCCGGTGGGAGTTCCGTTCCCAGCAGTTCTCTGAGCTGGTCATTGTGCGGGCCGTAGAAGCCCGCGAGGCGGCTGCGGTCCTGCTCGGACATCTCCTCGTATCCTTCCTGGGCCTGGTTGAGCTGCTTGTAAAGCCCGGTAACGGCGGACTTCAGCCGCGGCGCCCGTCGCAGCACCGGTTCCAGGGTGTCGTTGACCCAGATCGCGCCTCGATGCAGCAGCCTGCTGCGGCCCGAGAAAGTCACGTTCTGTGGCGCCAGGTCGGCGCTCTGCCAGACCGAGTCATCAATTCCCAGGAAAGCGCTGAGGCGGACCATGTAGGCCTGGGGGTCCGCCTTGAGATCGTCGTAGAACGTGACTGAGATTCGTGCTGCGGGAAAGTGCTCGAAGTACGACTCCAGATAGCGCGCATAGCAGCCGAAAAGGAGTACTTTGAGGTACCAGTCACCCAGTGGCAGGCGCTGACTCGTCCTGGCGGGATCACGGCCCGCCAGCACCTCGCCCGCGTACTCGAGGCACAGGTCCAGATAGCGGCTGAAGGTCAGCGACTCCGGAATGTTGAGCCGCGCCTGATGGAACTTGAAGGACGAGAGCATGCGCGCCGCAGGATCACGAAGAATGAACAGCAGTTTGGCATCCGGCAGCATCGCACGGATGCGCGGCGCAACGACTTCGCCTTCTCCGAGGTACCCGGGGGAAGCTTCCATTACGACCCGGCTGGCAGGCCGCTGGGGAAAGAACTCGGCGTACTCCTCGATGGTTCCGCCGGACTTGCGGAAGAAGTCGGTCTCCTTGCGCTTGGAGCCGGTTACCTCGGGATGCGCCGACAGGTAGCTGAACACAGATGTCGTGCCGGCTTTCTCCGTGCCGCCGATAATGAAGTTGGCGACCTGCACTAGATCGTCGGCCGGTGGTCGGCGGTCTCGTGCCAGAGCTTGCCGAAGGTAGCAAACCAGATCGTTCGGGAGATGAACACCGGTACGCCGATTACGTAGCGGCCGAACATGCGCCTGGGCTCCTTCGCCAGTCTGAAGACCCACTCCAGGCGTAGCCGGCGCAGGGTACGCGGGGCACGGGGAATCCGCCCGGAGACGAAGTCGAAAAGGCCGCCGACGCCGAATACTACAGGAACCGTCAGTGCCGCCCGATTCTCGTGAATCCACATTTCCTGGCGCGGCGTTCCCTGAGCGACGAACAGCATACCGGCACCGGACGCATTGATCTCCTCGATGATCGACGGCATTGCCTGGCGGCTGGGATAACCATGGTAGTGCCAGACGATCTTCAGATCGGGGTACTGCCGGCGCAGTCGTTCGACGCAACGATCGACGATACCCGGGGCGGCGCCGAACATGCCGATGGGCATGCCGCGCTTGGCCGCCAGGCGGCACAGGTGAGGAAACAGGTCCGTGCCGTTGACGTTGTGTTCGAGCCGACAGCGCTGGGTGCGAGCCGCCAGCGCCATGCCGACGCCATCGGCGTACACGCGATCGGCCCGGAACAGTGCGCTTTTGAGCTGCTCGTTGCGAACACACTGATTGATGCTGTTGGCATTGACGAACATGACCTTCAGACGGTCCCCCCGCGCGGCGTGATCGACCAGTTGTCTGGCCGCCACCGCCAGGGGTGCGTCGTGGAACCGAAGGCCGAACACGGTCTTGAAGGGCCCCTCGGCCGCGTCCTCGTGGCTGTCCGGCACGTCGGGTCCGGGCCGGTCGTGGTGAGTAGGGATATGACGCTTCTGTGCAAACAGTAGGGCCCGGGCCTGAATGGCCAATCGGCGGGGATTCACCGCGGCGGCGCCGGTCAAGTGCAGCAGGTAACGGGGCGGATAGGTCAGCCGGCCGACCAGACTCGGTTCCTTTGGCGCTTCGGCATCGTAGCCGACCTGTTTCATCAACCGGCCGCAGCGGGCGTCTACCACCGCCAGTTCGTCGCGTGTCAGAGTCGCGCGCCAGCGTTCGAGGGTGCTGCGATTGAAGCCGCCACTGGTCTCGTTGCCGCGGTCATGAGACGAGTTCACCTGGGCTACGTCGAGCATTGTGGACTCGAAGGGCACTTCCAGAAACGCGGCGACGTCGCGAAGGGTGGATTCCGGTCGTTCAATGAGGTCTTCGAACCGGATCAGCTTAAAGCGCGGATGGTCGACCAGATTCAGCGCGAGCCGGGTCGCCTTGTTCCACAGTTGGGCGACGGTATACGGATGGTAGTTGACCCAGGTCCTTAGCGGCTGAATCAGACTGGTGTGCGCCTTGTGCCTGGACAGTGAGCGTAGCCGCCACCGGTACTTCTGAGAGGCCATGACGCCTCTCGGATCCCTGACCAGATGCACGATTCGCGCATTCGGGTAGTAATCGAGCAGCGCCGCCGCGTAGAAAATGTTGCGTGGCGTCTGGTCGCAGGCGATGGACTTCCCTTCGCGGGCGGCGAAATGCATCACCGTTGCCGCAAACAGCTCTGCCGGCCGGATATCCACAGGCAGCGACCCGGCGAACTGTTTCGCCTCGGCGTTGTGTTCGTCCGCACGGCCGCGCACAACGCCGTGCTCCTGCCGGTCGAACAGCGTGTGGATAGCACGCAGGCGGCCTTCGCCTGTCTGACGGCCACCGGGCAGCCGCGGATCCCAGAACTCACCGAAGAACTGCATCTCCTTGAGCTTGGCGATCTCGCTGTGTCTACCCAGCAACTGTGCTGTCAGCGTCGTGCCGGAGCGTGACGCCCCGGTAACGAATATCAGCCTGCTGTTGATCGGCTCGGTGCGATCAGCATGTCTTCCCCCGTCCACGGTAATACCTCACCCGGTGAGAGCGCCGCTACCGCGTCCTTTTGATACGGCGCTCTAGGCAAAACAGTTTTCTTATTCAGAGTTGCCCAAAATACTCTACTTCGAGAGCTTCGTTGATGTCCTTGTCTGAGCGAACCTTCCTGAACGTCAGTTCTGCGATCACGGCCAGAACGATGCCCAGGATCAATCCGAGTACCAGGCTTCCCACGATGTTCAGAACCGGATTCGTGTCCGGTCTGGTCGCGGACGGCATGGCCGGATCCAGTACTTCGACCCTGGGCTGCGCAAATTGACTGCGAAGCTGCTGCGAATAGTAATTCTGCAGCGCCACTTCGTAGGCGTCTTCTTCGACGCGAACCTCGCGCGCAAGAACGGCCAGTTCGTTACGCTGCTGGTTCAGCTCCAGAAGCTTCTGTTTCTGACTCTCGACAGAGCGGCGCAGAGCCTCCTCGCTCGCTACCGACCGGACGTACTCGGGGTGGTTTACGCCGAGTTGCCGCGAGCGGGCGTCGTAGGTGCGCGCCTGAGCCTCAAGTAGCTGCGACGTCAACTCGTCGAGCTGCGTCGTTTCCGTATCGAGGCGCTCATCGATGGCAACGATACCGCGATCCCGCTGATATTGGGATAGCCGTTCCTGGGCCGTAGCCAGCCGTTTGCGCATTTCATCGAGTTGCTGGTCGATCATGGCGGCGTTGCGCGCTGCGGGCGCCTGGGCCAGCTCTTCGGTGACGTCCACGTAAGCTTCAGCGAACCCGTTTGCCACCCGCGATGCCATGTCCGCAGTGTCGGATTCGTAGCGGATCTGCACGATGCGGCTTTCTCGGGCCGGCTCCACGTCGAGGTTGCGGAGCAGGGCTGTCGCCAGGGAGTCCCGCTGGCGGGGGTTGGCTGCGAGCTCCAGGTCGTCTACCACGCGCAAAGCCACGGTGCGGCTGCGGATGATGTCTACCTGGGTCGCTAGCTGGCCGTCAGCAAGCTGTGCGGGAAGCTTGTCGTCGTCGAACGGGTTCTCCGCGGAGTAGTCGATCAGCAGGGAAGTCGAACCCACATAGCTGATGGGTTGAGAGGTGGTCAGGTAGATCCCGCCCGCAACGGCCGCGCAGGTGGTCAGCAGGATCAGCCACAGCCTCGATCGGAGAATGGTCAACAGATACTCGATTGGCATGGCCAGGGCACTCCAAACGACGCGAATCGTCTCCGATTCGGGTCGTTGATTTAAAAGAACCGTTCCTTGACGTAGATGACGTCACCGGGTTGCAGGGTGTCGTCCAGCTTGACGTTGCTGGCGTCGTAACCGTCGCCCTGATTCCGGGTAACGGATACATCACGCTCACTGCCGCGCTCCGTTACCCCGCCACTGATGGAGATCGCCTGCATCACCAGGAGGTTTGGCGTGAGCTGATATTTGCCGGGGCGTTGGACCTGCCCGTAGATATAGAAAACGTCTGCTTTCGGGACGATCACAACATCGCCGTCCTGCAGTTCGACGTTGCTCTCGGACAGCGTGGCGCCGGTCATGACAGCATTGATGTCGACTTCGATGCGCTGTTCGTCGGCGCTGCCTCGGCGGAATACGGTGACGTTACTGCCGGCTTCGGCCGTAGAGCCGCCGGCCAGTGCCAGCGCGTCGACGAGCCCCAGCGCGATCGCTGCGGATTCGTCCGACAAGGGATATCGGCCTGGTCGCGCAACCTCACCGATGACCGTCACCAGTGCCTCCTGTTGACGTCGCTCCTCACTCACCAGCAGAGTGACCTGCGGATTGCGGACGATACCTTTTTCCTGCAGACCGGCGGCGATGTTGGCTGCCGCCTCCTGAGTCGAAACTCCGCCGACGCGCACGGACCCGATGAACGGAAACTGGATCTCACCGTCGGGTTCTATCCGGGTAACGGTGGTTAGATCCGGCTGTCCATAAACCGTTATTCGAACCAGGTCGCCCGATTGTGGTGCATTGTCACGCGCCGACGCGACATTTGCGATCACTGCCAGGCAAAGGTACAGAATCAACTTAGTCAATTTGGTAGACCATGGCATTCGCTGGAAACTAAGATTAAGGGGAAATCACCTGGACGAAAACAGAGTCTTCTTCCTGAAAATGTGACGGCTTGTGTCGCGCAGCGGCCTACCGACACCGCACGCTGGCTACCTTTGTGCAAGGTTCAGACCATCCGGATTCCGATAGAACTCCAGTGGAGCGTCGTTCATTAGTGAAGATACTTTATATTGTTGAGGATCGATACCCCCCCTACCGTGCTGACGTGGCGGAGTTATTTGGCAGGCAACTCCCAGCGCGCGGCCATACAGTCGACTGGTTGATGCAACGGGGTCCGGACGCTCAGTCGGAGCCTTCCCCCACCCGATGGCTGGGGAATCGGGTGTGGCTGGTGCCGCGGTCGAATCGGCCCGGCCCGCTGGGCCGGGTGCTGGACAACCTGCTGGGCATCGTGGGTGACTTGATGATCGTGGCGCTGGCAATTCGTGGTCGCTACGACGTGGTCCAGGTTCGAGACAAGAGCTTCGCCGGGCTGGTGGGGTGGTTGGCAGCGAGGCTCAGTGGCGCCCGGTTCGTTTACTGGATGTCCTATCCGTTCGCTGAGTCCAAGTTGTACCAGGCCGAAAACCGCCTTGTCCCCCATCATCGTCTGGTGTGGCTGAAAGGCCACCTGGTGCGGCTGATGCTCTATCGGGTGGTTCTGCCGCTGGCGGACTTCGTGTTCGTGCAGAGTGAGCGCATGAAGGACGACGTGGCGGCTGAAGGCGTGGACCGGGGCAAGATGGCGTCCGTGCCCATGGGAATCCGTGGCGATGAGGTCGGCGGTCCAGCCGATGCACGGGCCCCCGATCCGGGAAACCCCCGACTGCTGCACCTGGGCATCATCCTGAAGCTCCGCCAGAGCGAGATGCTGGTCCGGGTCCTGTACCGGGTGCGGGAACGGTTTCCGAACGCAATGCTGGATTACGTGGGTGAGGGGCAGATGCCGACCGACCGTCAGGCTGTGGAAGATGAGGCCCGTCGGCTGGGCCTTTCCGAAGCCGTGCGCATTACCGGTCAGCTACCCATGGAGGACGCTTGGGCCCGGGTTCGCGAGGCCGATATCTGTTTCTCCCCGTTCTGCCCCATTCCGATTCTGCTATCGACGTCACCGACCAAGCTGGTCGAGTACATGGCGATGGCCAAGTGTATCGTTGCCAATGAGCACCCGGAACAGAGCGTGATCCTGGCGGACAGCGGCGTTGGTCGCGCCATTCCGTGGGACGAACAGGCCTTCGCTGACGAGGTCTGCCGCCTGCTCGAAGACCCGGAACAGGCCAGGGCCATGGCAGCGCGCGGACCCGACTGGGTGCGGGAGCGGCGTACCTACCAGGTGATTGCCGATGGCGTTGAAGCGCGTTATCGCACGCTGCTCGACGACCCAGAAGCGTCAGGGCGATCAGCCGCCGGGTGACTGCCGGAGCAGGCGTCGGGCGGCATTGCGCAGGCGCCGGAAGGTGTTCCTCAGCTTGCCCAGCCCGTAGTAGAGCGGCCAGGCCGGCGCGTGCGGGTGGGTGAGCGGGTAGCCGAGTTCGCTCAATTCGCTGCCCATGATGGATTCCATGAGCTTGATCTCTACCGCCCTGAAATCGTCCTGCCACGCGCCGGCTCGGGAAGCATCGATGGCGCCTGTGCTTTTCTGCATCCACGGCCGGTCGTAGTAGGCATCACTGGACGGTTGCGCCGGTTGTGCCGGTTTTGCCGGTCCCGCGGCGCTGCCGGGTTCGATCATGGTCGGTTCGAAGGACTCGCCGAGGTATCTGCATAAGTCGCGGATCACCGGTTCCGGGTCCGCAACCAGGTCTTCGAATCGCAGCACGAACAGGTGTCCGGCGTCCACACTGCGCTGGGCGGCCAGCATGAACCGGGCATCCTTGCCCCAGCGCCGTGCCGCCGAGAACAGGTCCCAGTCCCATACCGGATGCCGGAGTTGGCTGGCAATGGCGGCGCGGCCATCGCGAACCACCATAACCAGTTGCGCAGTGGGGAACGCCCGGCGGATGTGCGCCACGTAGCGCAGGTGGATCGGCGTCTTTTCGCCCCACCGGGCTTTCTCGTGCCGGAGCAGAAATTGCCCCATGAGATTCGAGAAGATGTCCTCGTAGGATGTTGCGCCCGCCAGCAGGGCGGCCCTGTCGGCATCGCTGTCGATGCCCAGATACGCGAAGCGGTTCTCCTGCTCGTAGGCGCTCAGTATGCGGGTCAGGTCCGCCTTGGACGCCGGGTGTTCGCCGAGAGCGCCGACTCGGTCTAGGAAGTACAGATAGCCGGTCTCCGGGGGTACCACGATGCGGGAATGGCGGTTGAGAATCCGTTCGACGAGTGTGGTGCCCGAACGGGCCGGACCGATGATGAATATGGGGGCGTCCGGCGCGGCTACCGTTGACTGATCTGACACGTGTGACTCGTGGGCTCTGAATACTCAGCCTAATTGTAGGCACTGGCGCCATCAATGGCGCCGAGGCATCGCCGTTCAGTCGTCCAGCAACCGCTCCCGATACCGCGCCAGCTCCCCGGCCCGCGCCGGATCCGCCTCCGGATAGCCCATGTCCATGGCGTCCAGGGCCTCCAGCACCGCGCAGGCGACGATCAGCCGCATGTTCTTCTTGTCGTCCGCGGGTA
This sequence comes from uncultured Gammaproteobacteria bacterium, assembly GCA_942491135.1. Classification (GTDB taxonomy): domain Bacteria; phylum Pseudomonadota; class Gammaproteobacteria; order Pseudomonadales; family Azotimanducaceae; genus UBA7803. The sequence goes on from CALNZS010000019.1 coordinate 47,690, forward strand.
CCACGAACCAGGGCGCGTAGGGGCGGGCGGTCTCGTTGATGGCGTCCTCGTAGGCGCGCTGGTAATCGTTCCAGAAGCCGCGCTCGCGCAGGTCCGACTCGGAGAACTTCCAGTTCTTCTCCGGCTCGTCGATGCGGTCGAGAAAGCGTGCCCGTTGCTCGTCGTAGGACAGGTTCAGGAAGAACTTCAGCACCGGGGTGCCGTTGTCGGCGGCGTAGCGCTCGTAGGCGCGGATCGCCTGGTAGCGGTCCTCGAACAGCTCGTTCAGGTCGCGGGTGGCTTCTTCCGGCAGCTTCTGGAACTCGGTGATCAGTTCCGGGTGAACCTTGCAGACCAGTACTTCCTCGTAGTGTGAGCGGTTGAATACGCCGATGTGGCCACGAGTCGGCATGGCGATGGTGGTGCGCCACAGAAAGTTGTGGTCCAGCTCGTGTTCGCTGGGGCGCTTGAAGGAGTGGATGTTGACCCCGTGGGGATTGACCCCGCTGAACACGGCGCGGATGGTGCCGTCCTTGCCCGCCGCGTCCATGGCCTGGAAAACCGTCAGCAGACTGTAGCGGTCGTGGGCGTACATGACGCGCTGGTGCCGGTCGATCTCCTTGCGCAGCTTCTTGAGCTTGCGCTGGTAGTCCTTCTTGCCGTCGTACAGCGGCGCGATACGCGTCGGCGCATGGCGGCTCGAGAACGGCCGTTTGCCGTCGTAGCGCAGGGTCTGCCAGTCGATGTTCATGGGTGCTCCCGGGGTCGCAGGCGGGCCATGGTCAGCACGTCGGCCAGTTGGCCGGCCCGCGCCGCATATCGCCTGAGTGTACCTTCCACCTGGAAATCGTGGTTCCGGTAGAGGCCGATCGCCGGCTCGTTGTCCACGAATACCTCCAGTTCCAGACGTTCCAGGCGCAACCAGCCGTCGGCCAGGGTGATGGCCTCCCGCAGCAGCGCCGAGCCGATTCCCCGGCCCTGAAAGTCGTCGTGCACCGCCATGCCGATGGCGCCGCTGTGGGCGCGGCGCGGGTTGCCGGCCACGAACAGGCCCAGGTTCCCCACGACCCGCTGCGCCACCGTGGCCACCAGTACGTAGCTGCCCGGTGCCTCGGCCACCGCGCGCTTGCGCCAGGTCTCGATGCTGGGGTGGGGAAGCTGCAGCGTGCCGCGGATGACCCCGGGCTGGCTGTACACCTCGAGCAGGTCTTCGGCGTCCTCGGCGCGCATCCGGCGAATGCTGGCCGGACTGCCCGTACCTGACGGTTGCTTGCTCATCTGTCCTGTCCCCAGTGTGGCGGCCTGGAACCTTGGAACCGCATCCCCGATCCACGTAAGATGGCGGCCCTGTTCTGACCGGGAGGCCATCAAACATGCCGTCCCTGACATTTCGGTTCAACACAGAATGCCAAGTCAAAATCGACGGTGCTTCGTACGAAGAAGCTTATCTGAAGTTCAAGGACTTCATGCACGGCGATGCACCGGTGTCGACGGAGTGGTCGCTGTCCGTGTGTCCACCGGAGGATCCGACGATCTTTTTCGAGGTGGACGATCAGACCGACTACAACACCATCGACCGCTTCAAGGGCGACTTCGTGCAGGACATCGTGCGCCACGCGCCGAGCGACTATCAGGACAGGATGGGCCGCCACTGAGGGGCCGACGGCGCGAAGGCGCGCCGCACTCCGGGGTAGTGGCGTGACGCCGACACCGCGCTGGGCGGTGGTCCTGTTGACGCTCGGTCTATGCAGTGTGCCGGCCTACGGGCAACCGGCGGCCGATGCACCCTTCTATCTGCGTACGCAGAATCCGTTTCTTGCCACGTTCGGGGTCCCGGCGCCTCAGGGCGGCCGGCTGACGGCGGCGGGGCGCCTCGACGGCCGGCTGGCGGCCAGCATCGCCAATCATGCCGACAGCAGCGCCAACGACACCGAGTCCGTGACCTTCGACGGCGAGTCCTACTATGTGGACGCGCTGATCCGCTACGGCCTGACCGAGCGCTGGGAGATCGGCCTGGACGTGCCTTACGTGGCCCATCGCAACGGCCACCTGGATGGGTTCATCGAGAACTGGCACGACCTGTGGGGCCTCACCAACGCCAGCCGGCAGGGCCCGGACAATCAGTTGCGCATCGCCTACGCCGATGGCGGCGCGGAAGCGTTCCAGATGACCGATGGCAGCGGCGGGCTCGGCGACCTGAGACTGACCGCGGCCTACGCCCTCAGGAGCGGAGGCCGCGCACTGGCGCTGCGCGGCCAGGTCGAGTTGCCCACGGGTGACACCGACCACCTGCGTGGCAGTGGCGGCACCGATGTGGCTCTGGGGCTGGAGATCACTGATCCCGTGTCGCTGGCGCGCTGGTCGATGACCTGGTTCGGTCAGGCGGGGGTGATGTATGCGGGCGAGGGTGAGGTTCTTCAGACGCGCCAGCGCGACGTGGTGCCGTTCGGCTCCGCCGGCATCGCCTGGCACTGGACCGAGGCCTTGTCGCTGCAGGCACAGTTTGCGCTCCAGGGCGAACAGTTCGACAGTGATCTTTATCCGCTGGGAGGTTCCGTCATGAGCCTGTCAGTCGGCGGTGCCTACCATTGGCGTCAGTTGGGCCTGGAACTGGACGTCGCCCTGGTGGAAGACCTGGTATCGGATCCCACTCCGGACTTTGGCCTGTACGTGTCCCTGACCCGGCGAACGGGCGCGGGTTCGTGACCGGGCGGGGACCGTGGAACCGCCGGCTTGCCATCGTGTTCGCCGCAACCACCCTGTGGTCCTGGGCCGCCAGCGCCGTTGCCGAGTCCCGCGCCGGGGCGCCGTGGCCGGGACAACCGCTGGACGCCGAGCGTCTCGACCGCATGACCCGCTGCGGCCTGTGGCTCGACTCCCTGGATCAATGCTCGAGTGACTTTGCGGCCGGCATCCGCGTCGACGGGGAGCCATTGCCCGACGATCCAATCGAAACCGACTGGCCGGGACTGCGCCGCGATGCCTATTACTTCCTGGGTCTGCAGTTTGCGATCATCGGCGTGCTCTACATCATGCCGGAGTCCGTCAGCAGTTGGAGCGAGGAGGACAAGGAGGAGTACAGCTTCGACAAGTGGTGGGACAACGTCACCAATCCCACGTGGGACGAGGACGACCCTTTCATCAATTACGTGCTGCACCCGTACTGGGGGGCGACCTATTACGTGCGCGGCCGGGAGCGCGGTCTGGATCCCCAGGGTGCGTTCTGGTTTTCGGTGCTGCTGTCATCGCTCTACGAGTTCGGCGCCGAGGCGCTGTTCGAACCGGTGTCGATTCAGGATGTTTTCGTAACCCCCATCGTCGGCTCGTGGATCGGCGGCTACTTCATGGACTGGCGCGATCAGACCTATGCGCGAATTCACGATGCCGGTAGCGCCCGGTTCCGCGACAAGGCGTTGCTGGTGGCCACGGACCCGCTGGGCGCCATCGGCGAACAGCTCGATCGCCTGTTCGTCAAAGACGTGGACGTGAGCCTGCGGCCCTATGCGGCGACGCTCCGGGAGCAGGGCCCCGGCGGCCCGGGTGAATCTCTGGGCGAGGCGTATGGCCTCAAGCTGGAACTGCGCTGGTAGCCGGGGTCACGCTGGCGCAGCGCGCCGACTTGTCACATCATCCCGCTCCCGGAACTTTCCGCCCGTTGGTCCGTGCAACCGTTCCCGCAGGCAACAGGAGTCAAGAATCACCATGGCCATTCCGCTCTATGACCTCAGCGCAGGCACCTACCTGCAGACCCTGGGTGGCGTCGTCGGCTTCCTCGACAAGGGTAAGGCCCATTGCCAGGAGCACGGTGTCGATCCCGACGAAGTCGTGGAAACCCGACTGTTCGATGACATGCAGCCGTTCCGCTTTCAACTCATGTCGGTGGTGCACCATTCGCTCGGTGCCCTGAAAGGCCTGCAGGCCGGGGTGTTCCGTCCGCCCGCCGGCGGCCCTGATCTGGGTTACGACGCCTTGCGTGACCGGGTGGCCGAAGCCCGGGCCGAGATCGAACAGATCAGTCCGGACACCGTCAACGCCCTGGAGGGTCGTGATCTGGTGTTCGAGATCGGCGACCGGCAGATTCCTTTCAGCGCCGAAAACTTCGTGATGTCGTTCTCGCTGCCCAACCTGTTCTTCCATGCCACCACGGCCTACGACATTCTGCGCACCCGTGGGGTACCGCTCGGCAAGCGGGATTTTCTGGGTCAGCTGCGCATCAGGACCTGACCCGCCGCCAGCGCCCGTTTCAACTTCCAGGAGACCACGGATGAAGTTCGACAACCGCATCACCCGCCTGCTCAACATCGAAATCCCGGTGGTTCAGGCGCCCATGGGCTGGATCGCCCGTTCCCAGCTCGCCGCCGCGGTTTCCAATGCCGGTGGCCTCGGCATCATCGAAACCTCTTCCGGCGAACTGGACGCCATTCGCGACGAGATCCGCAAGATGCGCACCCTGACCGACAAACCGTTCGGTGTGAACATTGCCCAGGCTTTCGTGCGCGATCCGGACATCGTGTCCTTCGTCATCGATCAGGGGGTGCGCTTCGTCACCACATCCGCCGGCAATCCGGAGCGCTACACCGCTCAGCTCAAGGACGCCGGCCTGACGGTGTTTCACGTGGTGCCGAGCCTGTCGGCCGCGCTCAAGGCTGTGGACTGTGGCGTCGACGGGCTGGTGGTGGAAGGCGGCGAGGGCGGTGGCTTCAAGAACCCGCGTGAGGTGGCCACCATGGTGCTGCTGCCGCTGGTGCGGTCCCGGGTCGACGTCCCCATCATCGCCGCTGGCGGCATGCTGTGCGGCCGGACCATGGCGGCCGCATTTGCCCTTGGCGCCGAGGCCGTACAGATGGGCACGCGCATGGTATCGGCGGCCGAATCGCCGGTGCACGGCAACTGGAAACAGGCCATCGTCGCGGCGGCCGAGACCGATACCGTGTTCCTCAACCGCCGCCACTCCCCGGCGCTGCGGGCGCTGCGCACCGACAAGACCACCCGCCTGGAGGACGAGCCGGAGACCAATGCCATGACCGAGTTCGGGCGGGCGCTGGATCTGTACTTCGGTGGCGACATGGAAGCCAGCATTGCGCTGGCCGGCCAGGTCTGTGGTCGCATCGACTCGGTGCGTCCGGTGGCGGAGATTCTGGCGGAGGTGCGCGACGAGTTCGCGTCCGTCATGGGCGACCTGTCGCAGCGTTACGGGTCCGGGACGGCGCCCGGTTAGAGCGCCTCGCACACCGATCGACAAGAGGGGATTGCCGCTCGCTCTGCCGCCGCACCAACCGTGAGACGCCCGCCACCGGAGCATGATGTCGCCACTTTTCGACAATCGATTCCCCTCCGAGGCCTTCAAGTCGATGGTGTTCTGGCTGATGGCGTGTAGCGGTCTGTGGGGGGTGCTGGCGGGCGGCGAGGGCTGGGCCTTCGGCCTGCCGGTCATCGGGCTCGCTACCGGGCTGGCGCTCTACCTGGGCCTGCGGCCGTGGAACGTGCGGCTTTTGCGATTGCCCGGGTTCGTGGTTTTCTTTCTGCGCAGTGCAATGGGCGGCGCGCTCGACGTGGCCTGGCGCGCTCTGCATCGCCGCTGCCCCATTGCACCATCCTGGGTGCGCTATCGCTTCCACGCTGATGATCCCCGGGTGCGGCTGCTGGTGTCGGCCATGATCGGCCTGTTTCCCGGGACCCTCGCTTCGGAAATCGAGGGCGATGAGTTGCATGTTCATCTGCTCACTGAGCGTGACGGCTGGCGGGATTCCATCGCGGCTCTCGAGCGCCGCCTGAGCGATCTGCTGCCTGCCAGTGGCGGACGCGCTTGATGGGGATCATCGCCATACTGCTGTTGGTCAGCATGCTGGCTGGAGGCTGGCGCATCGTCCGCGGGCCGTCCGGCGCCGACCGGGCGCTCGGCGTGCAGATGATGAGCACCACCAGCATAGCCCTTCTACTGCTCACGGCCCATTGGCAGGTGCTGCCGGCGCTGCGCGATACCGCCCTGGTGCTGGCACTGCTTGCTGCCATCGTCATCGCCGCGCTGGTGCAACGGCTGCGGAGCACCGCGGATGAGTAGCGTTCTGACCGGGCTGAGTTGGCTGGCGATGGCCGCAGGGGTCGTGTTTTTTCTCTCGGGGTCCCTCGGTCTGGTGCGGTTTCCCGACCTGTTCAGCCGGCTGCACGCGGTCGCCAAGGCCGACACCGTGGGTTTCGGTCTGATCACCCTGGGGCTGATGTGCCGGGCCGGCTCGGTGCGCGAGGTGCTGATCCTGCTGCTGGTGTGGCTGCTGGTGCTGGCGGCGAGCGCCACCAATTGCCAGTTGCTGGCCCGGTATGGGGAAAGCGGCCATGCGCACCTGGGTAACCATCGGGTTCCGGAAAAGGAGGCATGACATGCTTCTGCTGGACGTCGCGATTGTCGTTCTCCTGCTGGCGCTGGCCGCCGGAGCACTCTACAGCCGGACGCTCTACGGCAGCCTGACACTGTTTTTCGCCTTCGGCATGGTCATGGCCCTGGCCTGGGCGCGGCTCAATGCGCCAGACCTGGCACTGGCGGAAGCGGCCATTGGCGCTGGCCTGAGCGGCGCGCTGCTGTTCAACGCGCTGCAGAAGAGCCGTCCCGAGCGGATTCAGGCCGGGCGCCTGCAGCGTCGGCTGGCGGCCTCGGTGCTGTCGCTGGTGGTGCTGGTGGTGCTGCTGCAGAGCTTGTGGCCGGCCCTGGCCCGGGAACCGTCGTTGCCGGGTCTGGTGGAAGACCGGCTGCCACAAAGCGCGGTGGGATATCCGGTGACCGCAGTGCTGCTGGATTTCCGCGGCTGGGACACGTTGCTGGAACTGGCGGTGCTGTTGCTGGCGGTGCTGGGCGTCCGGGTTCTCCAGCCCACGCATACTGCGGCGCCGGGGCCCTGGCCGCTGCTGCTCGCCTGGGGCCGGACCCTGGCGCCGGTAACCGTGGTGGTGGCGGGATTTCTGCTGTGGCAGGGCGCCAAGGGTCCCGGTGGCGCCTTTCAGGCCGGTGCCGTACTGGCGGCCGGCGCGGTCATGCTGCGTCTGAACCAGGTGTTGCCGCCCCTGCGCTGGTCCAACGTGCTGGTGCGGGCGGCAGTTCTGGCGGGACTGCTGGTGTTCCTGGGTACTGCCGCCGCAACGTTCTGGCTGGGAGGCGGCTGGCTCGATTACCCGCGCGCGGCCAACCCGGCGCTGGTGGTGGCCATCGAAGTCTGTGCGACGGTTTCCATTGCCACAGCGTTGACCCTGCTGGTCGTGGGCGAGGGCGAAGAGCTCAGGTCATGAGCGTCGAGTTGCTTTATCTGATGGGCGGCGCCGCGGTCTGGGCCGTAGGGCTGCACGGCCTGCTGCTGGTCCATCACGTACTCCGGCGCATCATCGCCGTCAATCTGATGGGCAGCGGCGTGTTTCTGGTACTGGTGGCATTGGCGGCTCGATCGTCGCCACCGGATCCGGTGCTGCAGGCCCTGGTGGTGACCGGTCTGGTGGTGGCCATCAGCGCCACCGCCTTCGCCGTGCGCCTGGCGAGTGCCAGGGCCCGGCACGGCGCCGGCCCCGCGGCCAGTGCCGATCCGGCGGAAAACTCCACCGATGCCGGGTGAACGCCGGTGACATTCGCCCTGCTGAGCCTGACGCTGCCGTTCGCCGCGGCCTTGCTCATTGCGCTGCTGCACGGACTGCGCCGGCCGCCGCGCTGGAGCGCCGGCTGGTGGCTGCTGGCGGCGACGCTGGCGAGTCTGGTCTGTGCCGGCCTGGCGTTGGACGCTACCACCCGTGGGCAGGCGGCAACGGATCTGCACATCGGCGGGTGGGCCGAGCCGCTGGCGATCCGCCTGAAGCTCACGCCGCTCAAGGCGCTGCTGCTGGTTTTCGTGGCGCTGGTTCACCTGCTGGTCGGACTTTACGCACTGCGCAGCCGGCCGCGCATCGCCGAGGACTACTGGACACTCTCCGGTCTGCTCCATGCCGCGCTGGCGGCATTGATCCTGTCTGCGGACGTTTTCAATCTGTACGTCACCCTGGAGCTGCTGAGCCTGGTTTCCGTAGCGCTGGTGGCGTTGAGCGGTCCGCGGGCCTATGGCCCGGCACTCAATTACCTGCTGCTGTCGCTGGGCGCTTCGCTGTGTTACCTGATGGGGGTCGCGATCCTGTACGGTCAGTATGGCGTGCTCGATCTCGCCGCCCTCGGGGAAGCGGCGCGCAATGACCGGCCCACCCGGTTCGCCCTGTTGCTGATGAGTGCAGGCCTGATGCTCAAGGGCGCCATGTGGCCGTTGCATGCCTGGCTGCCACCCGCACATACCTTCGCGCCGACGCCGGTCAGCGCCTTGCTGTCCGCGCTGGTGGTCAAGGGGCCGCTGTTCATCCTCTGGCAGCTATGGAGCGAGGTGGCGCCGCCGGAACTCGGCCGCTCGGTCGGCCCCCTGTTCGCCGTAGCCGGTGCGGCGGCACTGGTGGCCGGCGGCTGGTCGGCGTGCCGGGCGCCTTACATCAAGCAGCTCGTGGCCTATTCCACGGTTGCCCAGCTTGGCTACGCCACCCTGGGTCTGGGGCTGCTGCTGTATCTGCAGCAACCGCGGTATCACGTGGCGCTGTGGCTGTTCGTGGTCGCCCACGGGCTGGCCAAGGTGTCGCTGTTTCTGGCCGCGGGGGAGATGCAGGCCACGTTGGGCAGCCGGCGGCTGAACGCGCTGCGTGGCGCCACGCAATCGGTGCCGATCAGTATGGCGGCGTTCGCGATTGCTGGAATCAGCCTCATCGGTATGCCGCCCACGGGCGGCTTCCTGGCCAAGTGGGCATTGCTCGAGCCGCTGTTCACCCAGCCGCGTCACTGGCCCTGGGCCTGTGCGGTGCTGCTCGGCACGTTCGTCTCGGCGGCCTATGTATTCCGTGCCGTCGGTCTCGGCTTCGAGCGGGTCACGATTACCCGTGAGCCGCGCAACCACGACCGGCTGGCCCAGTGGCTGACTCTGGTTCCGGCTCTGCTGGTGTGGGGCATGGCCCTGATCGGTGAAGATCTCATTCGCTGGCTCTCGGGTGTGACGTGAGCTGGACCACCGCGCTGCCGTTGATTGTCGTATTCAGTTCGCTGTTGCCCGGGCTGTTCATCTTCGCCCTGAGTGACGAACAGCAGCGTCTGCGCACCTGGCTCAACCTGATCGGCGTGACCGCCAAACTGCTGGCTGTGACGGTCATGTTGTGGGGTGTGAGTCAGGGGCTCGAGTTCCGCTTTCAATTGCCGCTGGTGCCCAACGGCCCGCTGCTGCTGCACGGTGATGCGCTGTCCCTGCAGTTCGTGACCCTGTCGGCGGTACTGTGGATGGCCACGACGCTGTACGCCATCGGCTACCTGTCCGGTTCGCCGTTGCAGTCACGCTTTTTCGGATACTTCAGCATCTGCGTCAGCGCCACGGTGGGTATTGCGCTGGCGGGCAACCTGGTGACCTTTCTGCTGTTCTATGAACTCCTGACCCTGGCGACGTATCCGCTGGTGGTCCACGACGGGACCCGGGAAGCGATCCGGGCGGGCCGGGTCTACCTGACCTACACCGTGGGCGGCGGCACGCTGCTGCTGATGGGCGTGGCGCTGCTGCATGCCAGCGCCGGCAGCCCGCCGTTCCAACCGGGCGGGTATCTCAGCCACCTGGCACCGGAGTCCACGGGCACGCTGATCGTCGCCTTCGTCCTGCTCATTACCGGCCTCGGGGTCAAGGCTGCGCTGGTGCCATTGCATGGCTGGCTGCCCCGCGCCATGGTGGCGCCGGCGCCTGTCAGCGCGCTGCTGCACGCGGTGGCGGTGGTCAAAGCCGGCGCCTTCGGCATCATTCGTGTCATCTACGACGTCTTCGGCGCCGCCACCCTGCTGGAACTGAATCTGACCAGGCCACTCATCGGCGTGGCCGCCTTCACGGTGATCTACGGTTCGCTGAAGGCTCTGCAGCAGCGCGAACTGAAACCGCTGCTCGCGTACTCGACGGTGAGCCAGATCTCATACATCGTCCTCGGGGTGGCGTTGCTCGGTCCGCTGGCGGCGGTAGGTGGACTGGTGCACCTGGTGCATCAGGGCATGATGAAGGTGACGCTGTTCTTCTGCGCGGGAATCCTGGACGAAACCCTGGACGTACACCGGCTCGATCAGCTCGACGGGGTCGGCAGGCGCCTGCCGCTGACCATGACCGCCTTCACCATCGGTGCCCTGGGCATGATCGGTGTGCCGCCTATCGCCGGCTTCATCAGCAAGTGGTACCTGGCCCTGGGCGGGCTGGAGGTGGGGCAGGCCTGGGTCGTGTGGCTGTTCGTTGGTTCAGGGTTGCTCAATGCCGCCTACTTCCTGCCGCTCCTGTACCGGATCTGGTTTGCCGCGCCGCGGCGGGACTGGCCTCGCGACCGTAGTAGCGCCGGACGCGAGACCCGGCTGCTGATGCTCGCTCCGGCACTGTTCACGGCGCTGCTGGCCCTGGCCATGGGGCTGCTGGCGGGCAGTTCGCTGAGTCCCCTGGGCTGGAGTGAGTTCATCGTCGTCAGGGAGTTCGGCGAGGAGTTCGGGCTGTGAACGGCAGCCTCCTCTGGCTGCTGGTGCCGGCCGCGCCGCTCATGGCGGGGTTGGTCCTGGCTTGCTGGCGCCGCGGTCCGGTGCACTGGATGGGGCTGGTCTGCCTGCCGGGACTGGCCCTGGCCCTGTGGCCGGCGCCGATCCTGGAGCTGACCGATCTGTGGCCGCGAGCGGCCTGGGGCGCGCCGGATCCGTTCGACCGGGGCTGGCTCGCGTTCACCAGCCTGTTGTGGGCCGGCGCCACGGTTTTTGCTGCCGGTTACGTTCCGTTCCGTTCGGGCGATGGCCGGCCCGGCCACGGATTGCGCTTCTGGTTGTGCTGGCTGCTGGCCCTCGGCGGCAACCTGCTGCTGGTGATCGCCCAGGACGCGCTCAGTTTCTATGTCGGTTTCAGCGCGATGAGCCTGGCCGCCTACGCCCTGGTGGTTCACGAAGGCGGTTCCGGACCCCGGCGCGCGGGGCGGCTGTATCTGCAGCTTGCGGTCTGCGGCGAGATGATTCTGTTCGGTGTCTTCGCCTCCCGCGCGTTCGCCGCAGACGGCAATCTGGACTTCGGTCACTGGCAGACCGTGCCGGTCGATGCATCGACCGTGGTGTTGCTGCTGCTCGGGTTCGGTTTGAAAGCAGGCTTCTGGCCGTTGCACTTCTGGCTGCCGCTGGCGCACCCGGCGGCGCCGGCGCCGGCCAGTGCCGTATTGTCCGGGGCCATGATCGAAGCGGGCATTCTTGGCCTGTGGCGGTGTCTGCCGGCCGATGACCCGCTGCTGGCGCAGTGGGCGGAGGGCTTGCTGGGGCTGGGTCTGATCAGCGCCCTGGGCGGTGTGCTGCTGGGATTGATCTGCAGTCGCGCCAAGGCGGTGCTCGCCTATTCGTCGGTCAGTCAGATGGGCTATCTGCTCGCCATCCTGGCGCTGGCCTGGCGGCATCCGGAACAACGCGCCGCGCTGTCGCTGCTGCTGGCCGTCTTCGTGGCGCACCATGGATTTTCCAAAGGTGCTCTGTTTCTGGCCACTGGCGTGCATCCACTGGGCCCCGGGTCGTGGGCGCTCTTGCTGGTACCGGCGCTGGCCATCTGCGGCCTGCCGTTGACCTCCGGTGGTGCCGCCAAGGGTGAACTCAAACATCTGCTCAGTGCCGGCGACTTCGCCCACTGGTCCCTCGCCTTCAAGCTGGGCACTCTGGCCACCACGCTGTTGCTGCTGCGCGCGCTGTGGCTGATCCGTGAGTCAGACTGTGAGGCGGACCGTCGTTTCCGGGAGCGGCCCGCATTACTGAGTTGGGCATTGCTGTGCCTCGCGCCGCTGGCGCTGCCCTGGGTCTGGCCCGCCGGCCGGGAGCTGCTTTACGCCAGTTTTTCCTGGTCGACGACCTGGGAACTGGTGTGGCCCATGGCGGCCGCCATGGCCATCGCGTATCTGGCTCGGATCATGAGTTGGCGTGTGCCCGTGGTGCTGCGCCGTCGGCGCACGCCGGCGCTGGCGGCATCCGTGGGTCTGGCCCGGTTGCTGCACCGTCCGCCTTTGCCGTCGCCGGGGGCAGCGCCGGACCGCCGCTGGTGGCGGGCGCGGGAACGGCGCTGGAACCGGTTCTGGAATGCCAGGGATACCATCGCCTCCAGCATCTGGTTGCTGGGGTTGATGCTGCTGTTCGCGCTGATGGCGCGTGTGTGGTGACGGCGACCTGCCGGCTCAGCCGCGCTGGAACCCGCACATGGCCAGATGCTCGTCGACGGCCCGCTCGGCCGTCTCCTGAACGTCCTGCTCGAGGCGCTCGTCGTCGAGCTCCGGAAATTCCCGGGTCACCGAACCCCGGTTGTAGAGCGTATCCAGAGACAGCGAGCCGTCTACCAGAGCGCCGTCCTCCACGGCGTACTCGAACTTCACCCGAACCGGCAATTCGGCCAGCTGTCCGCGCGCCTGTATGAGGTGCGGCACCACTTTCTTGTCGACAATCCAGATCAAATCAGCACCCGCCTGCCGCCACATCGGGTTCGGGATACGCTATTTTTGCTGGCACTGGAACCGTGAGAGTGCCAGTGGGCGCCGGTGGGCGTCAGCCGTCGGTTGCCGGCGGCCGGACTGCCGCCGGACTTCCGGGCGCGGTGCGGTCCGGGCTGGTGGCGGCCGGCTCGCGGTGCATGGAACGTTGCCACTCGCGCCAGCCGGCGACGGCCATGGCCAGGTATACGAAATACAGACCGGCGTAGAGAGGCAGTCCTTGCAGCCAGTAAACCCCAACGGACACCACGTCCACCAGGAACCAGACGATCCAGTTCTCGATCTTCTTGCGTGCCGTGAGCCACATAGCCAGCAGGCTGCCGACGAACAGGCCATTGTCCCAGTAGGGGTAGGCGGCATCGGTCCAGGCCGCGAACAGGGCGCCGAGCGCCACGGTCGCCGCGGCGCCGATGGCGAACAGCAGCAGCAGGGTGCCGCGCCGGGTGGTGGTGACCGGGACGGTCGTCTGCTTGTCCGGATTGCCGAACACCCAGTAGTACCAACCGTACAGGTTGAGGGGCAGGAATCCGACAACGTGCAGCGCCAGGTTGGCGTACAGGCGCGCTTCCCAGAGGACGCTGACGGAGACGATCACGTAGGCGACGCCGAGCGGCCAGGCCCACAGGTTCTGGCGGATCAGGCAGACCACGATGACGAAGCCGAGCACGGTGCCGACCGGTTCGTCGATCAGCAGCCAGAGGTTGGCGGCGGATTGCCAGAGCGTTTCCATGGAAAGTTCCGCGGTGCGTCGAACGCCGTAGTCTACCAAACCGTCGCCGGTCTGCTGCTGTGGCTCAGCACCGCGGTCGCCGTCGCCGCGGACCCGGACCGGGCCGCGCTGCAATCCCGTCCTGTTACGCTGGCCGGGACCCTGCCGGACGGCGCATTGCGCGCAGCGATGCTGCATTGTCAGACCGATCCGCAGGCGCGTACCACGCTGGCCATCGGTCATCGCGGCGCGCCTCTCGGATATCCTGAACATACCCGCGAGTCATACCTGGCGGCGGCGCAGCAGGGCGCCGGAATCGTCGAATGCGACGTGACGTTTACCCGGGACCTGGAACTGGTCTGCCGTCACGCTCAGTGCGATCTGCACACGACCACCAACATACTGGCTACGCCGCTGGCGGCTCGCTGCCGTGAGCCGTTTACGCCTGCAGATCCGGTGACGGGACGGGCCGCCAGTGCCCGCTGCTGTACCAGCGACCTGGACCTGGCGGAGTTTCGCACCTTGTGTGGTCGCAGTGGCCGGGTCGACGCCGATGCCACGTCCGTGGCGGGCTATCTGGGGCCGGGCCCGGCAGGTGAGGGGACGGACACCGGCGGGGACTGTGGCGAGTTGCTGTCTCACGCCGACAGCATTGCGCTGCTCGACCCCCTGGGCGTCGGTATGGCGCCGGAGTTGAAGGCGGCGGAAGTCGATATGCCGTTTCATGGTGTGACCCGGACGGATCTCGCCGCGCGCATGCTGGACGAGTACCGGGCGGCCGGCGTCGACCCGGCGCGTGTGCATGCACAGTCGTTCTACCTCGACGACATCGGGTACTGGATCGAGTCCCACCCCGAGTTCGGCCGGCAGGCGGTGTATCTGGACGCCCGGCTCGATGCCGGACTCGGCCGGCCCGAGGCCCCCGAGCGGCTCGAGCCGGCCATGGCCGCGCTGGCAGCGGCTGGTGTGGGGATCGTGGCGCCGCCGTTGTGGGTTCTGCTGACCCTGGACGATGACGGCCGCATCGTACCCTCCGCCTACGCCCGGGCGGCGCGCGCCGCCGGCCTGGACATCATGACCTGGACCCTGGAGCGATCCGGCGACCTGAGCGACGGCGGCGGCTACTACTATCGGAGCGTGGCGCCGGCCATCCGGAGCCCCGGAGACGTGTACCGGGTGCTGGACGTGCTGGTGCGGGAAATCGGCGTTGTCGGGGTCTTCTCGGATTGGCCGGCCACGGTGTCCCGTTACGCCAATTGCGCCGCGCAACGCTGAACCGCTCGCGCCTGAAGCGCCCCCGGTTTTCGGGCTGAGCTTGACCGCCAGTGGCGGCCGGGCCAGACTGGGTACTCTTCATCCGGATGACGCCAGTGCGCAACTGATCTGAACCCCGCGATTCCTTTTCTTTCGCTGCGGCTGCCCGACGGGCAGAGGTTCAGATGTCATCCATCGTTCTGCGCAATGTCGATTTTGCGTATCCCACTTCCGCCACGGACGTTTTCCGCGATCTGTCGCTGCTGATCGATGCAACCTGGCGCACCTGTCTGATCGGCCGCAACGGGCAGGGCAAGACCACGCTGCTGCGGCTCATTGCCGGCAACCTCAGTCCCCTGTCCGGCCACATCGACGTGCCGTTGCAGGTCCGTTACCGGACCGGGGCCGACGATCGGGCGGCGGCGCCCGGGTCTACCCGAAGCGTGGTACGCAACGCCGTGGCGCCGTTCGATGCCTGGGAAACGGAGATGGAACGGCTTCTGGCGGTGGGCAGAGAGGCCGCGCTCACGCGCTACGGCGAGTTGCAGGCGCGCTACGAAGCCAGCGGCGGCTATCGCATCGACGCTGCCATCGCGCGGGAATTCGATGCCATGGGTCTGGCGGCGGAACTGCTCGACCGGCCATTCGCCTCGTTGTCGGGCGGCGAGCAGACCCGCGCCCTGATTGTCGCCCTGTTTCTGGATGAAGCGGCGTCGGGGCCGGGCGTGTATCCGCTCATCGACGAGCCCACCAACCATCTGGACATGGCCGGCCGCACGGCGCTCATGGGATACCTGGCAGGTAAACGGGGGTTCCTGCTGGTCTCTCATGATCGGCGCCTCCTCGACGGCACCGCCGATCACGTGGTGGCCCTGAACCGCAGTGACGTCCGCCAGTGCGCCGGAAACTTCACTGTCTGGCGGAATCAGATGGACCGGGAACTGGAAACCGAGCGGCGCACCCGCGAGCGTATCGAGCGCAGCGTCGAGCGGCTGACGGCCGCGGCCCGGGAGACCCGCGGTCATGCCCACAGCCGGGAATCGGACAAGTACCGCACCGGCGCGCTGGACAAGGGCTTCATCGGCGCCCGCGCCGCCCGCCAGATGCGGCGCGCGCGCAACGTCGAGCGGCGCATCGAGTCCGAGTTGGAAGAAAAGCGCGGGCTGCTGGCAAACCAGGAGAAGATCCGCCGTCTCGATGTGCAGACCAGTCAGGCCGGCGGTGCTCTGCTGGTGGCCCAGAACCTGACCGTGGCGGCGGGAGGCCGAACCCTCACCCGGGAGTTTTCGCTCACGGTCAGCGCCGGTGAGCGAATTGCCATCGTCGGCGCTAATGGGACCGGCAAGACCTGCCTGCTGGATGTGCTGTCGGGCTTTACCGCGCCGGCCCGGGGCATCCTCCGGCGCCCCGGCTACGTGCGGCTGGCGCGCGCCTTCCAGCAGCCGCTGTGGCGCCAGGGCGCGCTGAGATCGCACCTCGGCGATGCCGGCCTGGACGAAAGCCGGTTCCGGCAGCTACTGGGTGTGCTGGGGGTCGGCGCGGATGCCTGTGAGCGCGACCTGGCGACCCTGAGCCACGGGCAGCGGAAAAAGATCGACCTGTGCCGGACGCTGCTGGCCGAGGCCGATCTGCTGCTCTGGGACGAACCACTGAACTATGTCGACCTGTATGCGCGTGAACAGATCGAGCAGGCCGTGCTGCGGGATCGGCCGACCCTGGTGTTCGTCGAGCACGACGCCGAGTTCGTGGCGCGGGTGGCCACCCGGGTGATCCGCCTGGACGATTCACAGGTGGCGGGGCGACTTTAATCCGACGGCGCTTGCCGAATACAATCCAGGCTCTGCGGCGGGAAATTTGGTACTGTTTCCTGACTTTGTGGGTGGGACGCCCCACACCGGCCAGGCGCCGGGGTTCGGGCTGAGGAGAGCCGGGTGACAGGTAGCCGGGTGACAGGTAGCCGGGTGACAGGTAAATGAAAGGGATTGCGCTGTTCCTGCTGCTGCTGGCGGTCTGGCTTCTGTGGTCCGGGCTGTACAAGCCGCTGGTGATCGCCCTGGGGGTGGTCTCGTGCATCATCTGCGTGGTGGTCACGGCGCGCATGTACCGGTCCGAGGACGAGCAGTACCACATCCGGCTGCACCGGCTGGTAGGCTACCTGCCCTGGCTCATCAAGGAGATCGCTTCGTCCAACTGGGACGTGATCAAATGCGTCCTGGCGCCGTCGTTGCGGGTCGATCCGACGCTGGTCCGGCTCACGGCCTCCCAGCGTTGTGACATGGGCCGGGTCATCTACGGCAACTCCATTACCCTCACGCCGGGAACGCTGACCACCGACATCCACGGCGACCAGCTCATCGTGCACGCACTCACCCATCGGGGGGCGCGTAACCTGGCTAGAGGCGACATGGACCGGCGGGTCACCCGGCTGGAGATCGACGGGTGATCTACGTGCCGGTGATCGTGGCGGTACTGGTGACCATGA
This sequence comes from uncultured Gammaproteobacteria bacterium, assembly GCA_942491135.1. Classification (GTDB taxonomy): domain Bacteria; phylum Pseudomonadota; class Gammaproteobacteria; order Pseudomonadales; family Azotimanducaceae; genus UBA7803. The sequence goes on from CALNZS010000019.1 coordinate 64,657, forward strand.
CCCTGGCGCTGGTGCGTGCCGTTCTCGGGCCTACGGTTTATGACCGGGTGCTGGCCATGAACATGTTCGGGACCAAGACCGTACTGCTGCTGTCGGTGGTGGCCTTCCTCGGCGGGCGGCCGGATTTTCTTGACCTGGCGCTGGCCTACGCGCTGATCAACTTCATCGGGGTCATGGCCGTGCTGCAGTTCTTTCAGTCCCGGCAACTGCGGCGCGAGTACGAAACGCCGCGGAGCGAGCGCTGACCATGGCCTGGCTGGACGTGGCGAGTTGTGTGCTGCTGTCGCTCGGTGGCGCGTGCGTGTTCATCGGCGGCATCGGGGTGCTGCGCATGCCGGACCTTTACACCCGCATGCATGCCGCCAGTGTGACGGACACCGCGGGCCCGATGCTGGTGATGCTCGGGCTCGCGCTGCAGGCCGGCTGGTCGCTGCCGCTGTTCAAGCTGGTGGCCGTGGTCGCGTTTCTGCTGGTGACTTCGCCGACCGCCGCCTACGCGCTGGCCAATGCCGCCATGATGTCCGGGCACCAGGCCCTCGGCAGCGACGGGCAGCCGCTGGAGGAGCCGCGGTGACATTGCTGTTCTCGGTGTTCCTGCTGACCATGCTGGTGATCGTCGCGGTGGCCATCGTCAACAGCGTCAACCTGTTCACGGCGGTGATGCTGGCCGGCATCTTCTCGCTGCTCATGGCGCTGAATTTCTTCGTGCTCGACGCCGCGGACGTGGCGCTCACGGAAGCCGCGGTCGGCGCCGGTGTGGCTACCGTGCTGTTTCTGGGTGCGCTGGCCCTGACCACGGACCGCGAGCGGGAAACGCCGCCGGGTCAGCTTCTGCCCCTGGGTATTGCCGTCGCCACCGGTGCCATGCTCATTTACGCCATGCTGCAGAATCCGGCGATCGGTGACCCGAACGCGCCGGTGCACCAGCACGTTGCACCCTGGTATCTGGAAAATACCCCGGTCCTGATCGACATACCCAACGTGGTTACGGCGGTGCTGGGGTCGTTCCGCGGATTCGATACCCTGGGCGAGGTGTTCGTGGTGTTCACCGCCGGTATCGGCGTGTTGTCGATACTCGGGGTGAGCCACACGCTGGTGGAGATCACCAGCAGCGAACTGGACGAGCGGCAGCGCTCGCTGCGCCACCACCTGATTCCCCGGGTGGTCGGCCGCGGCATGATTCCCCCCATTCTACTGTTTGCGCTGTACGTGCAGTTTCACGGCGAATACAGCCCGGGAGGCGGGTTCCAGGCTGGTGCCATCGCGGCCGCGGCGTTCATTCTGTACAGCCTGCTGGAGGGGGATGTGCGCGGCCGGCAACTGGTGCCGGAATGGCTGCTCCAGCTCATGCTGGCGGGTGGCGCGTTCCTGTATGGGGCGGTGGGCGTGGTGTGTATGTTCCTGGGCGGCAACTTTCTCGATTACTCCGTGCTGGGCCGGACTCAGGTCGCCGGCCAGCACCTGGGACTGCTGCTCATCGAACTCGGCGTCGGCATCTCCGTGTGCGGGGTGCTGCTGACCATTTTTCACGCTTTCGCGCGCCGGGCGAGTCGCTGACGGTATGGAAATCCTCTCCCTGTTCAATTACTGGGTGTTCGCCGTCCTGCTGTTGATCGGGTTCTATGCCATCGTTTCCAGAGAGAACCTGGTCAAACGCATGCTCGGTCTGAATATCTTTCAGGCTGCGGTGTTCCTGCTCTACATCAGCATGGACAAGGTGGAGGGGGGCACGGCGCCGATTTTCGTCGATGGGCAGACCGAAGGCGTGTTCTCCAACCCGCTGCCGCAGGTACTGATTCTGACCGCCATCGTGGTCGGCATCGCGACCACGGCGCTGGGCCTGGCCGTGGTCGTTCGGATCCGCGAGGAATACGGCACGGTGGAAGAAGACAAGATCCGGGAACTGGATTCCGACGCGTGAGCCTAGATCCCCATCTGCCAGTGCTGCAGGTCGTCGTGCCGTTGCTCACTTCGCCGGTGGTGACGTTGCTGCGGGTGCCCAATCTGCCCTGGGCGGCGGCTACCGTGGCCAGCCTGTTTGCGTTCGCCATCGCGCTGGTGCTGGCGGGTTCGGTGGATACGCTCGGGCCGCTGGGCTACGAGCTCGGTGGTTGGCCGGCGCCCTACGGCATCGTGCTGCACATCGACCAGCTTTCGGCGCTGCTGCTGGTGGTGATCACCGGGGCATCCAGCATCGCCCTGATATTCGGCAAGTTGAGCCTCGATCAGCAGGTCGGGCAGGCCCGGGCGCCCATGTTCTATGCCGCCTGGCTGCTGGTGGTGGCGGGGCTGTCGGGCATGGTCGCCACGGGCGATGCCTTCAACCTGTTCGTGTTTCTCGAGATCTCGTCCCTGGCCAGCTATGTACTGATTGCCGCCGGCCCGGACCGCCGCGCGCTGATGGCCACCTTCCGATACCTGATGCTCGGCACCATCGGCGCCACCTTCTACCTGATCGGCGTCGGACTCATCTACATGATGACGGGCACCCTGAATCTGGAGGACATGGCCGAGCGGGTCGGGCAGGTCTCGGAGACCCGGCCGATCCTGGTCGCCGGCGGCTTCATTCTGGTGGGAGTGGCGCTCAAGGCTGCCATGTTCCCGTTGCACGTGTGGATGCCCAACGCGTACACGTTCGCGCCGCACGCGGCCACCGTGTTCCTGGCTGCCTGTTCCACCAAGGCGGCCATTTACGTCCTCATCCGTTTCGACTTCACCGTGCTGCTGCCCAATCTCAACGAGCACGTGATGCAACTGGGCGGGCTGCTCGTGCCGCTGGCGGTGCTCGGCTTCCTGGTGGGGTCGTGTGTGGCTGTGTTCGAAACCAATCTCAAGCGCATGCTGGGCTATTCCTCGGTGGCGCAGATTGGTTACATCCTGCTTGGCGTGGGGCTGGTGACGCCCCTGGGCCTGACCGGCGCGGTGCTGCACGTATTCAATCACGCGTTGATGAAGGCCGGGCTGTTCATGGCGGTGGCCTGTCTGGCGTATCGCATCGGCCGCTTCAGCATGCCGGACATCGCCGGCTGCGCCCGGGAAATGCCCTGGACCATGGCCGCCTTCGTGATTGCCGGTCTGTCCATGGTCGGGGTGCCGCTGACCGCCGGGTTCGTGTCCAAGTGGTATCTGGTCATGGCCTGCCTGGAACTCGGCATGCCGGGCTATCTGCTGGCGGCGCTGCTGCTGCTGGCATCCCTGCTGGCGCTGGTATACGTGTGGAAGGTTGTTGAAGCGGCGTACTTCAAACCGCGGCCCGCCGATTCGCTGCCGCTGACCGAAGCACCCCTCGGCATGCTGATTCCGCTCTGGGTGGTGGCGTTGGCCAATCTCTGGTTCGGCGTCGACACCCGCTTCCCGCTGCACCTGGCCGAATCGGCCGCGCGCACTCTGCTCGGGAGTGCCCCGTAGTGTTCGGCGCTTCGCTGGAGCAGAACATGCTGGCGGCGCTGATCATTCCCCTGCTGGGCGCGATCGGCATCGTCGCCGCCGGCCGCTGGCCGAACCTGCGTGAGAGCATAACCCTGGCGACGGCGGGCCTGCTGGCCGTTACGGTCTGGGGTCTGGTGCCCGAGGTGCTGGGCGGGGCTCGCCCCGAGGTCGAATTGCTGGCGCTGTTCGACGGCCTCGAACTGACGTTCCAGCTGGAGCCCCTCGGCATGATCTTCGGCGCTCTGGCCGCCACGTTGTGGATCGTCAACTCGATCTATTCCATCGGCTACATGCGCGGCAACGGCGAGAAGCATCAGACCCGCTTCTACGTCTGCTTCGCCGTGGCCATTGCGGCGGCCCTGGGAGTGGCGTTTGCCGGCAACCTCCTGACCCTGTTCATCTGTTACGAAGTGCTCACCGTCTCCACCTATCCGCTGGTCAGCCACAAAGGTGACGAAGCCACGGTGCGCTCGGCCAGGGTCTACCTCGGCATTCTGCTCGGCACGTCCATCGGCCTGTTGCTGCCGGCCATGATCTGGACCTATGCGGTGGCCGGTACCCTGACCTTCACCCCCGGCGGGATCCTTGGCCAGTCGGTGGTGGGCCCGGCACTGGGCGTGCTGCTGGCGCTGTACGTATTCGGTATCGGCAAAGCCGCGGTGATGCCGGTGCATCGCTGGTTGCCGGCCGCCATGGTGGCGCCGACGCCGGTGTCGGCGCTGCTGCACGCGGTGGCGGTGGTCAAAGCCGGGGTATTCACGGTTCTCAAGGTGGTGGTCTACGTCTTCGGCATCGACAACCTGGCCGATGCCGGCGCTGCTCAATGGCTGGTGTGGGTGGCTGGCGGCACCGTGGTGCTGGCTTCCCTGATCGCCATGACGCGGGACAACCTGAAGTCCCGGCTGGCGTACTCCACGGTGAGCCAACTCTCCTACATCGTTCTGGGAGCCGCGCTGGCGACCGCCACCAGCGTGGTCGGCAGCGCGCTGCACATCGTGACCCACGCGGCCGGCAAGATCACCCTGTTCTTCTGCGCCGGGGCGATCTACACCGCCCTGCACAAGACCGAGGTGAGCCAGCTCAAAGGGCTGGGCCGTAACATGCCGTTGACCTTCGGTGCCTTCACCATCGGGGCGCTCAGCATCATCGGGCTGCCGCCTTTCGGCGGGCTCTGGAGCAAGTGGTATCTGGCCCTGGGGGCGGTGGAGACGCATCAGCTGTTTGCTCTGATCGTGCTCATGCTGTCGTCGCTGCTGAACATCGCGTATCTGCTGCAGATCCCGATGCTGGCTTTTTTCGGCAAACCGGCGGCGGACGACATCAAGGGGGTCCAGGAGGCGCCGCTCGCTTGTCTGGCTGCCATCGGGCTGACTGCGGCGGCCACGGTGCTGCTGTTCTTCTTCGCCGGCCCGATCGTGGAACTGGCCGGGCGCATGCCTCTGGCGGCAGGATAGCGGCGCGGATGCCTGGGAGCGGACATGACTGATCGCGACACCACCAAAGCAGACGCGCCGGAGAAGCGGCACCTGTTCGATGATCCGCGCAATGTGCGGCGGGCAATTCACGTGCTCTACGGCTTGTGCGGCGTGTCGCTGCTGCTGGACTTCGTCATCAAGCGCTACGTCGACCACCCGTGGGAGTCGGTGTGGGCCTTCTACTGCATCTATGGCTTTGTCGCCTGTGTGCTGCTGGTGCTGGTCGCCAAGGAGATGCGCAAGGTGCTCATGCGCAAAGAGGACTACTACGATGAGTAGTCTGGCGCCGTTCCTGCCGTTCTACCTCGGTGCGCTGCTGATGGCGGTGACGCCGCTCGGGATCCGGCGGGTGATCAGTCTGGCGGTGCCGGTGCTGGGCGCCTGGAACCTGTACACCCTGGCCGCGGGCACGAGCTGGAGCGTCGAGGCCTTCGAATACACGCTGGTGCTGGTACAGACCGATCGCCTGAGCGAACTGTTCGGCTATCTGTTCCATCTGGCGGCACTGATCGGCTTTCTGTTCTCGTTCGGGGTCAGGAGCCGGCTCGAGCCGGTCACCGCCATGCTCTACGCCGGCAGCGCGCTGGGCGCCGTTTTCGCGGGCGACCTGATCACCCTGTTCCTGTTCTGGGAGGCGCTGGCGCTGACCAGTGTGTTCCTGATCCTGGCCCGGGGCACCCAGCGTTCGTTCAGCGCGTCCATGCGTTACCTGCTGATTCAGGTGACTTCCGGCGTGCTGCTGCTGGCGGGCGCGCTGGTGCTGATCGCCGACAGCGGCGACAGCGCGATCCGGCGCATGACTCTGGAGGGCCCGGGGCCGTGGCTGATCTTTCTGGCCATCGGCATCAAGTGCTGTTTCCCGGGCCTGCACACCTGGCTGACGGATGCCTATCCGGAAGCAACCCCTACCGGCACCGTGTTCCTCAGCGCCTTCACCACCAAGGTGGCGGTTTACGCCCTGGCCCGGACCTTTCCGGGTACCGAACTGCTGGTGTACATCGGGGCCACCATGGCCATGTTCCCGATCTTCTTTGCCGTCATCGAAAATGACCTGCGCCGGGTGCTGGCCTACAGTCTGATCAACCAGATCGGCTTCATGGTCTGTGGTATCGGTATCGGCACCGCCATGGCCATCAACGGCGCCGTGGCCCACGCCTTCAACGACGTGATCTTCAAGGGCCTGCTGTTCATGTCCATGGGTGCGGTGCTGTTCAGGACGGGACGCATCAATGGATCGGAACTCGGCGGCCTCTACAAGTCCATGCCCTGGACCACCGGGTTCTGTATCGTCGGCGCGGCATCCATTTCGGCGTTTCCGCTGTTTTCGGGATTCGTGTCCAAGTCCATGGTGATGGTGGCGGCGCTGGAACAGCACCATGAGATCGTCTGGCTGGCGCTGCTGTTCGCGTCCGCGGGGGTGTTCCACCATGCCGGTATCAAAATTCCCTACTTTGCGTTCTACGCCCACGACTCGGGAATCCGCTGCGAGGAGGCGCCCCGCAGCATGTTGATCGGCATGGGTCTGGCCGCCGCCATCTGTATCTTCAACGGCGCCTATCCATGGCTGCTCTACGAGGCGCTGCCGTACCCCGTGGAGTACGAGCCGTACACGGCCGCGCACATCCTGACCCAGTTTCAGTTGCTGTTCTTTTCGGCGCTGGCATTCGTGTGGTTGAACCTGCGTGGCCTGTATCCGCCGGAGTTGCCCAGCACCAACCTGGACATCGACTGGACCTACCGCCGGTTGCTGCCAGCCGTGGCGGGCGCCGTGCGCCGGGGTGTCTCCAGCCTCTGGGGGCGCCTGGCTGGTGGCGGCCGTCAGACCGCCATGGCGGCCGCGGCCGGGGTCGAAGGGCTGCTGGTTCGCAGCGGCCTGCTCGGCACCACCTGGGCGATAAGAACCACGGCGCTGTGGATGCTGGTTCTGCTGACGGGGTATGCGCTGATCGAGTACCTGTGATCCACTGGCCGGTGTGAGCACGATCTCCCATGCCGAACTCATCGCGCTGGCGCTCACCCTGGTGGCGGGGGCGCTCGGACTCTTCGCCAGCGCCCATGCGCTGCTGCACAAACGCAGTCCTCGCTCGGCCTTCGGCTGGATTGCGGTCTGTCTGACCTTTCCGCTGGTAGGCGCCGGCCTGTACTACGTTTTCGGCATCAACCGGACCCAGCGCCGGGCCCGGCAGCTCCGGGACGGTGAGACCCATTACAACGTTGCCGACCATCCCGATGCGGCGCCACCACTGCAACTGCGTTCGCTGGAAACCGTGGGACGCAGCCTTACCGGTCAGGGACTGGTCGGGGGCAACGAGGTACGGGTTCTGCACTGCGGTGAGACCGCCTATCCGGCCATGCTGGAAGCCATTGACGCGTCCCGCCAGCGGGTTCTGCTGAGCAGCTACATCTTCGACAGCGACGACACCGGCAAGGCCTTTGCGTCCGCCCTGGGTCGGGCCCTGGGTCGGGGGGTTGAGGTCTGCGTGCTGCTGGACGGGTTCGGCGAACTGTATTCGCTGCCGCGGGCCCGGCGCCTGTTGCGGGGTGCCGGGGTAGAGGTGCAACGCTTCCTGCCGCCGCGGCTGCTGCCGCCGAGTCTTGCCATCAACCTGCGCAACCACCGCAAGATTCTGGCGGTGGACGACGCGCTGGCGTTTACCGGCGGCATGAACGTGTCCGACCGGCACGTGGTGGCAGGTTCGGCGCAGCCGTCGCGGGTGGTGGACGTGCACTTCGCGTTGCGCGGACCCGTGGCGGCGGATCTGGCGGAACTGTTCCGCACCGACTGGGAATTTGCCGGCGGCCGTCCGCTGGCCGCGGCCCGCCGCCACGAACCGTCGGGCAGCAGCCCGTGCCGGGTCATTGCGGATGGCCCGGACGAAGCGCTGGGCCGCCTGCTGCTGCTGCTGATCGGCGCCGTTGCCGAAGCGCGTCAGCGGGTGACCATCATGACGCCGTATTTTCTGCCGCCCCGGGAACTGCTGGGGGCGCTGCAGGCAGCGGCGCTACGTGGGGTCGACGTCTGTGTGCTGCTGCCGCGCAGGAACAACCTGTTCTTCATGCACCGGGCAACCCGCCATCTGCTTTGGGAGCTGCTGGAACGGGGCGTCCGCATCTACTACCAGGAAGGCCCGTTCGTCCACAGCAAACTGCTGCTGGTGGACGATGGGTACGCTCAGGTCGGCTCGGCCAACGTGGACCCGCGCAGCCTGCGGCTGAACTTCGAGCTGATGGTCGAGATCTTCGATGCCGCCGTGGTGGCGGAACTGCATCAGCACACCAATGCCGTCCGCGCCGCCGCCCACGAGATCACCCTGGCGGAGGTTGACGCGCGGCGGCTACCGACCCGGCTGGCCGATGGGCTGACGTGGTTGTTCTCGCCGTACCTGTAGTGTTCCGGACACGAGCTGGTCAGGACGCCGCCTGCTGCACGCCTTCCCAGGTCTGCATCTGCAGCCAGCGGGTGAGCTCGGCTGCTGGCAGTGGCCGGCTGAAGTGATACCCCTGAACCTTGTCGCAGTGAAAGGCCACCAGCCGCGCCAGGCTGGCCTGGTTCTCCACACCCTCGGCCACCACGGTCAGGCCCAGGTTGTGTCCCAGCTCGATGGTGGAGCCCACGATCAATGCGTCGTCCGCATCCCGATCCAGCTCCAGTACGAACGACTTGTCGATCTTGAGCTCGTCGACCGGTAGCTGCTTGAGCTGCGCCAGCGACGAGTGACCGGTGCCGAAGTCGTCGATGGACAGGCGGATGTCCTGGGTCTTGAGCTCCATCAACGCCGCCGCCGCCCGGACCGGGTCGTGCATGACGGCGCTCTCGGTGATCTCGACCGTCAGACGGCTGCCGGCGACACCGTGACGGCGCAGGGTCTGTTCCACCACGTCAGGTAGTGACGGATCGGCCAGATCGTGCGCCGACAGGTTGATGGCAACAGCCAGGTCGATGCCTTCGCTGTGCCATCTGGCGGCCTGACCGATGGCAGCGTCGATCACCCAGCCGGTGATCCGCCGGATGTTGCCGGAACGTTCCGCCAGCTGGATGAACTCGTCCGGCGGAACGAACCCGAGTTCCGGATGATTCCAGCGCAGCAGGGCTTCGCACTCGCGGGCGACGCCGCTGGCCAGATCGATCTTGGGCTGGTAGTGCAAGGCGAATTCGCCCTGTTCAGCAGCGCGCTCGAGGCTCGCGATGATGGCCAGGTGCCGGGCTCGCATTTCCTCCCGTTCCGGCACGAAAGCGGCGCATCCGTCCGGGGTGGCCATGGCCTCGTCCAGCGCCACCTCGGCGCCGCGGTACAGCGCGGCAAAGTTGTCGGCATCGCCGGGATAGCCAATGACCGCGCCGTGGATCTGACAGGTTACCGAACGCAGGCCCAGGCGGTAGGTGCCGCTGACAGTCTGCTGGAGCTGGCGGGTGCGCGCCAGGGCAGCGGTGGGGTTCAGTTCCGGCATGATCACCGCGAAGCCGCGGCCGCTGACCCGGGCCACGGTTTCGGTACCGGGCTGGGCCTGCAGGCGCTCGGTCACCGCTTTGAGCAACGCGTCGCCGGCCGCGTAACCGTAGCTGAAGGTGACGTCCTTGAAGTTGCCGATGGACAGCAGGCACAGCGTGTACGGCCGGGTGACCGGGCTCCAGGTTCGCTTGAGCGCGCGCAGGTTGGGCAATCCGGTCAGGTCGTCGTGGTCGGCCTGATGGTGGATCTGATCTTCGCGCTGACGAATGCCCTGCTGCATGGTGGCCAGGGCCAACCCGAGCCGGGCGACGTCGCCGGTGCCGCGCACCACAACCGGCGTCTGGTAGTCGCCGGATTCTATGTTGCGGACGCTGTCGGTCAGGCGCCGCAGCGGATCGGAGATGCGGTGCGCCAGCCAGATGCCGATGGGGGCTGCCAGCGCCAGGCAGGCGGCCAGGCCCAGCACGATGCGCTGGATCAGCAGTCCGGTGGTCTCATGGATGATCCGGGTCGGCATCTGCAACACGGCGAAAGTCTGCGCCCCGGGTTCGGAAGTCAGTGGCCGGATTGCATTCAGGTAGGCGCCGGCTTGAACGATCCGCAGGCGGCCGGCGGGCGTTGCGGTCGGGTTGTCAGGGGTGGACTCCGCGGCGGCGGAAAGTGCGGCCAGCAGGGCCGGATCGACCGCGGAAAGCGTCGACATCCCGGCGGTCACCGCGCCGTCGCCAGCCAGGGTCAGGAACGACACCTCCAGACCGGTCAGTTCCGCCACCTCGTCGACCACGTCCTGGTCGATGGCGAAGCCGGCTACTGCCCAGCCGATGACATCGTCGGTCCGTACCGGCGCCACAAAAAGCTGATGAGGCTGCCCGGCGTGCGCCTGAGCTGCGGCCGCGCTGCCGGCTTGCCGGGCCGTGGCCAGTGTCCCGGTCAGCGTCAGGCCGGAGGCGGTGGCCTGGGTCGCGGCAATGGCGTGGCCGGCGTTGTTGAGCAGCAGCAGAAAGTCGGCGTTGATGCGTTGACGCTGGTTGGCCATGACGGTGGCAATGGTTGCCGGGTCCCGGGTGGCGACCGCGGTACGCAGTCCGAAGTCGTCCACCAGGGATTGGACACGCGTCTGCAGCCGGAGCTGGCGCGAATCGAGAAACCGGTCCAGCACGTGAGCGGCTACGGCGATGCGATCGTGCATCTGTCCGAGCACCTGCTGGGAACCGGTCATGGCTACTGCCACACCGACGCCAACGACGGTAATGGTCACCAGGGCGGCGAACGCCACCAGCAGGGTGCCCTGCAGGGTTCGCGGCAGCAGCCATTCCAGACGGCGGATCATGGCGGAAACGGCTTCACGATGAGTTGAGACTCCTGGCGATGGACGTCGGTCCGCCGCTCGAGGCGGCGGCGTCGGGCCTATCGATTCAGGGTAGCCAGAGGTTCGCGGCGACAATGCGACCGGCGTCACGGTACGCTTGCGGACCCGTTCCGGCTGACGTTAGATGCCGCCATGGCGCACGAAATCGAACGCAAGTTTCTGGTTCCGCGGCTGCCGGATCTCAGCGGCGTCGATGGCCAGCGCATGATCCAGGGTTATCTGCGGGCGGATCCGGAGGGTTCGGTCCGGGTCCGGGTGGCGGGCGACGACGCCTGGCTGACGGTGAAGGGCCCGGCGCATGGCTTGAGCCGCGCCGAGTACGAGTACCGGATCCCGCCGGCCGATGCCGGCGAGATGCTGCACAACCTGGCGATCACGCCGCTGGTGGAAAAGATCCGCTACCGTTTGCCCCACGGTGGGTACGTGTGGGAACTGGACGTGTTCGAAGGCCGCAACGCAGGGCTGGTGCTGGCGGAAGTGGAACTGACCGATGCCGCCGAAGACCCGCCGCGGCCGGCCTGGATCGGTCAGGAGGTATCGGACGACCCACGTTACCTCAACGCCGAACTGGCGCGCCGGCCGTACGCCGACTGGTGCTGAGCGCCGGACTCGTGGCGCGGCGAGGGGTCAGTGGGCCCCGTGCATCCAGCGTTTCAACAGGGGCGACAGCACCAGAATCAGCAGGCCCATGGCGACCGGAATCACTACCAGCAGCAGGTAGAAGCCGGGCAGGCCATCCAGTACGAAGGTCAGTTCTCCCTGTTCCAGACGCACCGAAAAGCGCGCGATCAGGCCGCCCAGCAGGTTGGCCAGAGAGAAGGTGAAGTACCAGGCGCCCATCAGCATCGACTGCAGGTGGGCCGGGGCCAGGCGGGTGACCATCGCCAACCCCACGGGTGACAGGCACAGCTCGCCCCAGGTGTAGACCACATAGGTGATCAACAGCCATTGCGGGCCGGCGAGTCCGCCGTCTCGGGCCTGGGTCGCTCCTGCCACCATGGCCAGGAAAGCCAGACCCAGCAGCCACAGGCCGATGGTGAACTTCACCGGGGTGGACGGTTCCCGGCCCTTACGGTCCAGGTACAGCCAGAGCCAGGCGAACACCGGCCCGAACACGATGACCGAAATCGGGTTGAGCGACTGGTACCAGGTGGCTGGAAACGGGTTGGCGAGCAGACCGCCGAAGGTCCGATCGGTGAGTTCGGCGGCAAATACGTTCATGGAACTGCCGGCCTGCTCGAATGCGGCCCAGAACGCCACATTGCCGAGCACCGCCAGGATCAGAATGACGGCGATCCGCTGCCATTCGACGCGGCTCAATCCGCCCGGGTGCGCCGACCCGGCCGGTGGCCGGTCTGGCGCCCGGTCCGGCGGCAGTCCGAGCCCGGCCAGGTAGCGGGGCCGGACCCGCTGATAGGTCAGGATGCCGAGTACCATCCCCACCGCCGCAGACCCGAACCCCCAATGCCAGCCGACCCATTCGCCCAGGGTGCCGGCGATGAACGGCGCCGCGGCGGCGCCGATGTTGATGCCCATGTAGAAGTACGTGAAACCGCTGTCCCGGCGCGGGTCGTCCGGACCATAGAGCTGGCCCACCATAACGCTGACACAGGGCTTGAAAAATCCGGTTCCCACCACCACCAGAAACAGGCCACTCATGAAACACAGGACCGCGCCGGGGCTCGAGTCCAGGCTGGCGGCGGCGCCGGGATTGACGCCGAACCACTCGGTGGCGGCCAGCGTGAGGTGGCCGGCGGCAATGATCCAGCCGCCGAGCACCAGCGAACGGTGGGCGCCAAGCACTCGGTCGGCCAACAGGCCGCCGAAAATGGGGGTCAGGTACACCGCCCAGGTATAAATGCCGTAGAGCAGGTAGGCATCACCTTCGCTCCAGCCGAACCCGGGGTTGTCCGCGACCTGATCGCGTCCGCCGGTCGGCGAGATCAGGTACAGAACCAGCAGGCCGCGCATGCCGTAGTAGCTGAAGCGCTCCCACATTTCGGTGATGAACAGAGCCCACAGGCCCTTGGGATGATTCATGCGCCCCCGCTGGACTGGTGCCCGCAGAGCATAGCATTGCGGCTGCCGTTGCCTTTAGCATGGCGGCGCAGGGCAACCGCCAGACGAACCCCGCGAACCGGATCGGGAGGGCCAGCCATGACGAGCGCAGCACCGCGGACCTTCCCGTGCTGGAACTGCGGCCAGAATGTGGCCGATGTGCCCTTGCCCCTCAGCCGGCACGAGTACTGCCCGGCCTGCGCCGAGGCGCTGCATTGCTGCCGACAGTGTCGGCTGTTTGCGCCGGATCGGGCCGATCAGTGCCTGGAGGAGCGCGCCGAGCATCCGACCGACAGGACGGCCGCCAATTTCTGCGACTATTTCCAGCTACGCGACACCCTGCCCGACAGCACCCACGATGGCGGCGGCGGCGATGCCCGCGCCAGCCTGGACGCGCTGTTCGGTTCGGCGCCGGACGCTTCTGACAAGTCTTCCGACGGTGCGGACGCGGTCAGGCCGGCTCCGGATGCGGAAAAAACCGATCCGCGCGCCCGCCTGAACGCCCTGTTCGGTGACGACGACGATTGAGCCGACGCGAGTTCTGACACCGGCGACTTCGCGGCAGGCGCGGTTCTGGCGACCGCAGTATGACGGCGCCATGCCCGGCAGGCGTTTGCAAACGGCCGCCGATACGCTATTGTGCAATACACAATTCTATTTCGCAGAGGCTCCGCAACTATGCAGATGTCGGTTCAGTCCGGTGGCGCTTCACCCGCCGGACTGCGCATGGAACGCGCCAGGTCCTATGACGAATGGAAGTCCGCCGCGCAAGCCGCCGATGAGCGGACCGGCGCGGCCAAGTGGCGGCAGATCGACAAGAGCAGCCGCTACGACTACCGCGTGATCCGCCGGCGTCTGGAGGAGATTCAGCAGGTTCGCGCCTCCGGAGATCCGCACCGGCTGCTCTATTACCTGAACGAAGGCATTCACGGGAACATGGGCGGCATGGGCTCCGGCAAGATGTACCGGAAGGCCAAGTTCGGCACCAAGAACGTCGTCACGGAATACATCGAGGCACAGGCCGCCGCGCTGCTCGAGGTGGCGGAAGCGGACGACGCAGTCATTCCCCTGGCGGAGAAACTCGAGTTCTTCCGCCGTGCCAGCCACTGTTTTGGCCGCACCGCGCTGATGCTGTCCGGCGCCGGGGCGCTGGGGCCGTTTCACGTCGGCGTGATCAAAGCGCTGGTCGAGCAGGATCTGCTGCCCAACGTCATCTCCGGCTCCAGCGCCGGGGCGCTGGTGGCGGCCATCGTCGGCACCCGGACCGATAAAGATCTGCATGAGATCTTTCAGCCGCGCACCATGGTCGACGTGTTCGAGGAAGCTGCCGAGGCTGAAGCCAATCTGATGCGCGGCGACCGGCAGCTGTCGGTTCGCGAGGTGCGTGGCTTCGTCGAGCACCAGATCCCGGATCTGACCTTCCAGGAGGCCTTTGAACTCAGTGGCCGGCGCATCAACATTTCGGTGTCGCCGCGGGAGATCCATCAGCAGTCACGATTACTGAACGCCGTGACCTCGCCCAACGTTTACATTCGCGAGGCGGTGCTGGCATCGTGCGCCATTCCCGGCATCTTTCCGGCAGTAACGCTGGCGGCCAAGAATCGTCAGGGTCAGCGGCAGCCGTACGTGCCCAGCCGCCAGTGGGTAGACGGGTCGGTCACCGACGATCTGCCGGCCAAACGGCTCATCCGGCTGTACGGGGTCAACCACTTCATCACCAGTCAGACCAACCCGGTGGCGTTGTGGACGCTGCGCGATTCCCAGGCTCAGGACAACCTGCTGGGCCGGCTCTGGGAAATCAACCAGAACGCAACCCGCGAATGGTTACGGGCCACCTATCCGCTGGCCATGGAAGTCACCAAGGACCTGTATCCGTTCAACATGATGACGCGCATGTTCTACAGCATCGCGACTCAGGACTACACGGCCGACATCAACATCCTGCCGCGGCGCCGTTTCTGGGATCCGCGCAAGCTGCTGTCCATCCTGAACGAAGAGGAGGTGCGCAGTCTGATCGCCGAAGGCGAGGCCGCCACCTGGCCGCGCATCGAAATGATCCGCAACTGCACCCGCATCAGCCGCACTCTGGACGGCGTGCTGGAGCGGCTGGAGAACCAGAACCTGTACGCGCACGCGTGAGTCGAGCGCCGCTGCGGTTTGCTTGCGTTACACCCTGAGGGAGACGGGGTTCCACGCGACCCAGCCGATCCGCCGCGAGCCTCAGAATGTGCTCCGACATTGACGCGGGATGGGGGTCAGGCTCCACGCCTCATGTGATCCCAGGTCCGAAGCAGTACACCATCAGGTTTTCGAGCCACACAGGACACTCCAAGCGGTTGGGTCTTTCGTATGATTGCGCTCGCGCCGCAGCGGCCGGGACACTGGACTGACCTGCTGGACAATCGAGGCTGGACGAGGCGACGGTCAGTCCAGGCCGGATTGCGGTCCGTGAATTGAGCCCGGTTATCGGGCCGTCAGTTCCTTGTAGGTTTCCCAACTCAGATCCCGGCCAGGGTAGGCGACTTTCTCGAACGGCCAGTCGTCGGCCATCCAGGACTTCACGGTCTGGAACAGCCGTTCGTCCATGCCGGTCTTCAGCACGTCGGATCTGACCCAGAGTGCCACGTCCGCATCGTAGCCCTCGCCCTTGAAGGGGAAGACGTAGATGCAGCCGAGGACTCGCGATTCGTCCAGGGTCACTACGGTGTACGCAAACGAGGTGCGATTCTGGAACTCCTTCTGGTGCCAGCCCAGATCGATGAGATCCTGCTCCAGTGACAGTTCGGCGGTCGGCCAGCCCCAGTGGTCCAGAAACATCCCCTGCAGGTGCGCCAGGCTCGACATGACGGCGTCGTAATCCTTGACCACGTCGTTGACGGTGAGCATCCGGATCCGGAACTCGGCGGTCTCGACCTTTGCGGGCACCTCGAAGTCGGCGGGAACGAAGCGGTCTCCGGCCGAGGCCGCGAGCGGAAGGACGATTGCGGCCATGACTGCCAGTACCTTGTTCAGCATTCGAACGATGCCCCGGCCCGTTTCTGATCGACTCACTATACCCTGGATTCGTGATCCTTCCAGAACGGCTCGCGCATGACACGCTTGAGGATCTTACCGGTACCGGTTTTCGGGATATCGTCGACGAACTCGATGGAGCGGGGCACCTTGTAGCCTGCCAGATGCTCCCGCGCGAAAGCCTGCAGCGCGTTGGTGTCGAGGCTGCTGCCGGTGCGCAGGACCACGGCCGCATGGACTTTCTCGCCCCATTCGTCGTCTGGTATACCGAACACCGCCACCTCCATGACGTCGGGGTGATGCTCCAGGGCGTCCTCGATCTCGGCGGGATAAATGTTCACCCCGCCGGAGATGATCATGTCCTTCTTGCGATCGCAGATGTAATAGAAGCCTTCTTCGTCGAAGTAGGCGATGTCGCCCACGGTCTGCCAGCCGTCGCGGCGTTCCTCCATGAACTTGTCGTGAGCCTTGTGATAAGTGGTGAAAACGCTGGCGGAGCGTACGAACAGCTCACCGGGGGTGTTCGGCTCGGTGACCACCGCGCCGTCCTCGGAGTACAGCAGGATCTCCACCCCGGGTGCCGCCTGCCCGCAGGATCCGCGTTTGTCGCGCTGGTACTGGGGGAGCAGTATCGTATTGACGCCGAGTTCGGTGGATCCGTAGACCTCGAACAGGGATTCCTCCGGAAAGCGCTCCAGATACTCCATTTTCAAGGCGTAGGACCAGGGCGCGGCGTTGGCGATCAGCACCCGCATGCTTGAACGGTCGTAGCGGGCGATGACCTCGTCGCCGAGCTGGCAGATGCGCCGCATCGGGGTGGGCGCGGAAAAAGTGCTGCTCACGTGGTACTTGTCCACCAGCCGCAGCCAGTCCTCGGGATCGAAGCTGCGCTGGATGATGGCGGTGTTGCCGAGGGTGGTGGCAATGGACAGGAATCCGCTCGGCCCGGAATGATAGAGCGGGCCGGTGGGGATGTAGACGTCGTCCTCGCGATAGCCGATCAGGCCGAGCAGTTGCACGGTCTGATCCGGATCGCCAATCCCCGAGCGCACCGCGCCTTTGGGTTTGCCGGTGGTGCCGGAGGTGTAGATCATGGTGCCGGCCTGCATGGTGGTCGGCACGCCGGTTACCGGCGCTTTGTCCTGCGCCTCGATCAGCGCTTCGATCGTCCGCATGCCTTCGCCGGGCTCGCCATCGAAGACCAGCACGTCGTTCATGCGCGGGACCTGGCCACGGAGCTGCTCGAACAGCGGCACGTACTCGGCGTCGATGAATCCCACTTTGGCGTCGGAGTTGTCCGCCACGTAGGCCGCTTCCTCGGCGGTGAGCCGATAGTTGAGCGGCACCGACACGGCGCCGATCTTGCGCGCCGCGTGACCGCAGGCTACCACCCACAACGAGTTGTGGCCGCACCAGAGCACCCGGTCGCCGGCGTCCACGTCCAGGTCACGAAACACCCGGGCGAGGCGGTTGGCGTTTTCTTCGAGCTGGCGGAAGGTCCAGGTGGTCACGGTGCCGTTCGGCCGATCGTCGATCAGAGCCGGTTTGTCCGGCAGGCGCAGGGCCAGACTGGTCAGATAGTCGGGGGTGGCGTCGGGCATTGCTGTTCTCTCCTCGGACCCGAAGACCATCTATACCCGCCGGCACGGGATTTGCCAAGCACAACGGCATCGCAATCAGCCGGCGCGGTTTGTGCAAAGCAGCTTGCTGCCGGTCGAGCCATGGAGTTATGGTGCCGGGCGTGCCTGGCGGTCAAACGGCACGGTCACTCAGCGCGGCGTCGGCGCCGTGCAAGAGGCACTTCGGAATGCTCGGAATGGACCCTTCCGCCAATCCGACCGCGACCTCAGAGACGCAAAGTCTCATGCCGTTCCTTGTCTATTCGCTTTCCGTCATCGCCATTCTGGCGTTGACCCTGACGCTCGCCTGGTTGCTGGGCAGCCGCACCCGCCACCGCAGTGCGACCGATATGCCGTTCGAGTCGGGCATCGTTTCCGTGGGCAGTGCCGACCAGCTCCGTCTGTCGGTGGAGTTCTACCTGGTGGCCATGTTCTTCGTGATCTTCGATCTGGAGACCATTTTCATTTTTGCCTGGGCGGTGGCTTTCTACGAACTCGGCTGGCGCGGCTACCTGGGCGCCGGGCTGTTCATCGTCGTGCTGCTGGTGGCGCTGGTTTACGAATGGCGAACGGGTGCCCTGGACTGGGGCGGGTATCGGCGCCGCGATCGCGGCGGGGTTGCGAGCAGCGTCGCGGAAAACGAGGGGAAGGGCCTATGAGATGGAACCTGGTGCCGGTGACCCCCGATGAGCCCATGACCCGGGCCGATGCCGAGCACGATGCGCGCAGCGGGCAGAGCGTGCTGCTGGCCAAGCTCGAGGAACTGGTGGCCTGGGGCCGGGCCAATTCCCTGTGGCCGTTCAACTTCGGCCTGTCGTGCTGTTATGTGGAGATGGCCACCGCTTTTACGCCGCGCCACGATCTGGCCAGATTCGGCGCCGAGGTCATCCGCGCCAGCCCGCGCCAGGCCGACCTGATCGTGGTGTCCGGCACGGTGTTCCGCAAGATGGGTCCGGTGCTGCAGCACCTGTACGATCAGTTGCTGGAGCCGAAGTGGGTCATTTCCATGGGCTCCTGCGCCAACTCCGGGGGCATGTACGACGTTTACAGCGTCGTTCAGGGGGTGGACAAATTCCTGCCGGTCGATGTCTATGTGCCGGGCTGCCCGCCGCGTCCGGAAGCCCTGCTGCAGGGTCTTATTCTGCTCCAGGAAGCAGTGGCGGCGGAGCGGCGGCCGCTCCTGGCCGCTGACCGCCGCGAAGCGTGGACCGTGGGCGAGGCGGCATCGGCGCCGCGCGCCCGTCCGAGTCTGCGCGACCTGCGGACCCCGGAACGCATGCGCATGACGCATTATGCCGAGCCTGGCAGCGTCGGGAATGTCCCCCGTTTCGGGGAACCGCTGGCCGACGTCCGCGATCCGCGGGCTAAGGGCCCGCGGTGACGGGAGCGGCGGCGGTACAGACAGACCAGAGCGACCCCGTCTTTCGCGAACTCGCCGGACGTTTCGGCGATGCTTGCGCACCTCAGGCGAGTGCCGACGGCGTACCCACGTTCTGGGTGCCGGCACGGCGGCTGCCGGAGATTGCCCGGTACCTGAAGCAGGAAGTGACGCAGCCCTATCGGTTGCTCTACGACCTGTCGGCCATCGACGAACGGTTGCGGACACAGCGCAGCGGCCAGCCGGATTCGGCGTTTACCGTCTTCTACCACCTGTGGTCGCTGGACCGCAGCAGCGAAGTGCGGCTCAAAGTGGCGCTGCCGGAGCGCCAGCCCGCTCTGCCCACGTTGACCGGTGTGTGGCCGGCGGCCAACTGGTACGAGCGCGAAGCCTTCGACATGTTCGGCATCTGCTTCGACGGGCACCCGAACCTGCGCCGCATCCTGACGCCGCCGGGCTGGGAAGGGCATCCCCTGCGCAAAGAGCATCCGGCCCGGGCCACCGAACTGGAACCATTCGGCATGAACCAGAAGTTCCTGCACGAGCAGCAGGAGTCGCTGCGCTTCGTGCCGGAAGAGTGGGGCATGTCACGGCGCGCCGAACACACCGATTACATGTTCCTGAACCTCGGTCCCAATCATCCCAGTGTGCATGGGGTGTTCCGGATCGCGCTGCAACTCGACGGTGAGATGATTGTCGACGCCGTCCCCGACATCGGCTATCACCACCGGGGCGCCGAGAAGATGGCGGAACGCCAGAGCTGGCATACCTACATTCCGTATACGGATCGCATCGACTATCTCGGCGGGGTCATGAACAACCTGCCCTACGTCATGGCGGTGGAGCGCCTGGCCGGTATCGAGGTGCCGGAGCGGGCTCAGGTCATCCGCATCATGCTCTCGGAGCTGTTCCGCATCTCCAGTCACCTCGTGTTCTACGGCACCTTCGCCCAGGACCTGGGCCAGATGTCGCCGGTTTTCTACATGTTTTCGGACCGGGAGCGCCTGTTCTCCATCATCGAGGCCATCACCGGCGGGCGTATGCATCCAGCCTGGTTTCGCATCGGTGGGGTGAGCGCCGATCTGCCGGCCGGCTGGGACACCATGGTCCGGGACTTCGTCGATCACATGCCGGCCCGGCTCGATCACTACGACGACATGGTGATGAAGAACTCGCTGATCAAGCACCGGGCCCGGGGCGTGGGCGCCTATGACACCGCGACGGCCGTGGAATGGGGTGTTACCGGGCCTGGCCTGAGGGCCACCGGCCTGGACTGGGATCTGCGCAAACGCCGGCCTTATGGGGGGTACGACCAGTTCGAATTCGACGTGCCTGTGGGCCATGCCGGCGATTGCTACGACCGCTGCGCGGTGCGGGTGGAGGAGATGCGCCAGAGCCTGCGCATCATCCGCCAGTGCCTGGACAACATGCCGGCGGGTCCGGTCAAGGCCGCCCATCCGCGGACCACGCCGCCCCCGCGCGACGCCACCATGCACGACATCGAGACCCTCATTACCCACTTCCTGAATGTGAGCTGGGGTCCGGTCATTGCGGCCGGGGAGTGCGCGGTAACGGTAGAGGCCACCAAAGGCCTGAACAGCTATTTTCTGGTCTCGGACGGCAGCACGGCTTCCTACCGGACCCGCATCCGCACCCCTTCCTTCCCGCACCTGCAGATGATTCCCGAGATCAGCCGCGGGGTCCTGGTGGCGGATCTGATCGCCATCATTGCCAGTATCGACTTTGTCATGGCGGACGTGGATCGATGAGCGAACACATCCAGGCGCTGTCTCAGGAAGAAATCGACGCCATCGAGGCCGAGGCCAGTCATCTGCCCGAACGGCGCTCCGCCGCCATCGAGGCCCTGCGCATCGTCCAGGAGCGGCGCGGCTGGGTTTCCGATGCCAGTCTGGCCGCGGTGGCCCGCCAGCTCGGCATGAGCAAGGATGCCCTGGACGCGGTTGCCACGTTCTACAACCTGATCTTCCGCAAACCGGTGGGGCGTCACGTCCTGTTCGTCTGTGACAGCGTGAGTTGTCATGTCATGGGATGCGACGCACTGCGGTCGGCCCTGCAGCGGGAACTCGGCATCGAACCGGGCACCACCACCGCCGACGGCCGCTTCACGCTGCTGCCGACCGTCTGCCTCGGCGCCTGCGACCGGGCTCCGGTGATACTGATCGACGAAGACCTGCACGGGCCGGTTTCGGCCGACCACGTCGGGGAGGTGCTGGGGCGTTATGAGTGACCCGCATCCCCACCGGCCTTTGACCGGCCGCATCAGCGCAGCCGGCGGGCTGGTCAGCGTCGCCGACTATCAGGCCGCAGACGGCTACGCGGCGCTGCGGCGGGCGGTCACTCGAATGTCCCCGGCTGAGGTGCAGGAGACCGTGAAGGAGGCCAATCTGCGGGGCCGCGGCGGCGCCGGTTTTCCAACTGGCGTGAAATGGAGCTTCGTACCCATGGGTGAGGCCGCCGGTCCGGGCCACAAGTATGTGATCTGTAATGCCGACGAGATGGAGCCGGGCACCTTCAAGGACCGGTTCCTGCTGGAGCACGATCCCCATCTGCTGGTGGAAGGCATTCTGCTGGCGGCCTATGCGGTACAGGCCGACCGCGCCTACGTGTTCATCCGCGGCGAGTACCACCTGGCCGCGCGGCGCCTGGAGGCCGCCATCGCCGAGGCGGGCGCCCTGGGGCTGTGCGGCGATCACGTGCTGGGGACCGACTATTCGGTGGAACTGTCCGTGCATCGCTCCGGTGGCCGCTACATCTGCGGCGAGGAAACGGCGCTTCTCAATGCCCTGGAAGGCCGCCGGGCGCAGCCCCGGGCACGGCCGCCGTTTCCGCCGGCCAGCGGCGCCTGGGGCCGTCCGTCGGTGGTGAACAACGTCGAAACGTTGTGCAACGTGCCCGGTATCGTCCGCCATGGGTCGGACTGGTACCGCAGCCTCGGCCGCGGTGAGGACGCCGGCACCAAAATGTTCGGCGTGTCCGGGCGGGTCCGGGAACCAGGATTGTGGGAATTGCCCATGGGTACGCCGATCCGGGAGATCCTCGAGGTCCACGCTGGCGGCATGCAGCCCGGTTATGAATTCCGCGGGTTGCTGCCCGGCGGCGCGTCCACCGATTTCCTGGTGGAGGAGCACCTGGATCTGCCCATGGACTACGCCGCCATCCAGAACGCCGGCAGCCGACTCGGCACCGGCACCATGATCGTGATGGACGACTCCGTCTGCCCCGTAGCCATGGCGCGCAACCTGCAGCACTTCTTCGCCCAGGAGTCCTGCGGTTTCTGCACGCCGTGCCGGGAAGGCCTGCCATGGCTCGAGAACGTGCTGGACGACATCGAGAACGGGCGCGGTCAGCCCGGGGACCTGGCGCTGCTGGATGAGAACGCCCATTTCATCGGCGTGCCGGGCAACACGTTCTGTGTGCACGCCACCGGCGCCATGGAGCCGCTGATCAGCGCCCTCAAGTATTTCCGCGCCGATTTCGAAGCGCATATCGAGCAGCAGCGCTGCCCCTACCGGGAGGCGCACTGATGCCTACTATCGAGGTCGACGGTGTCAGACTCGAGGTCCCGGAAGGCGTCAACCTGCTCCATGCCTGCCTGTCTCACGGCCTGGATCTGCCGTACTTCTGCTGGCATCCGAGCCTCGGCTCCGTCGGGGCCTGCCGTCAGTGCGCCGTGGTTCAGTACCGGGACGCCGAGGACACGCGCGGCAAACTGACCATGGCCTGCATGACCCCGGCGGTGGACGGGGCCCGCTTGTCGGTCCGCGCCGACGAGGCCATCCATTTCCGGGCCTCGGTCATCGAATGGCTGATGCTCAATCATCCCCATGACTGTCCGGTGTGCGAAGAGGGAGGCGAATGTCACCTTCAGGACATGACGGTGATGACCGGGCACACCAGCCGCCGTTATCGCGGCCGCAAGCGGACGTTCCGCAACCAGTACCTGGGCCCGTTCATCGGTCACGAGATGAATCGCTGCATCACCTGCTACCGGTGCGTGCGGTTCTATCGCGACTATGCGGGGGCCACGGATCTGGACGCGTTCGGCTCCCGCGACCGGATGTACTTCGGCCGTGCCGAGGACGGCGTGCTGACCAGTGAGTTCGCGGGCAATCTGGTGGAAGTCTGCCCGACCGGCGTCTTTACCGACAAGACCCTGAGCGCGCACTACACGCGCAAATGGGACCTGACCTCGGCGCCGTCGGTGTGCCACGGCTGCAGTCTCGGCTGCAACACCCTGCCCGGCGAGCGCTATGGCCTGCTCAAGCGCGTCCACAACCGCTACCACGGCGAGATCAACGGCTACTTTCTGTGTGACCGCGGCCGCTTCGGCGCAGGTTTCGTGAACGCCGAAAAGCGTCTGCGCCAGCCGGGCCGGCGGGCCGCCGACGGCAGTTTCGACCCGGTGTCCGGCGTCGACGCCCTGGAACGCGCACGGAGACTGCTGGCGGACGGGAACCGGATCCTGGGAATCGGTTCGCCGCGGGCGTCCCTTGAGGCCAACTACGCCCTGGCCAACCTGGTTGGGGCGGGCAACTTCAGTCCCGGGCTGGCCGGATTCGAAGCCGCCACTGTCCAGGCAGCGGCCGTGACGCTGACCCTCGAGGGGGTGCGGGTGCCGACCCTGCGCGACGTGGAGCAGGCCGATGCCGTGCTGATTCTGGGCGAGGACGTCAGCAACAGCGCGCCGCGGCTGGCTCTGGCCGTGCGCCAGGCGGTACGTAATCGCAGCTTCGAGGCTGCTACCGAAGCCGGCATTCCCCTCTGGCAGGATGCCGGCGTGCGCGGGCACGCGGCCGGCCGGCGAACACCCCTGCTGCAGGTCACGGTGGCGCCAACCCGGCTCGACGACCTGGCGCAGCACAATCTCCGCGGTGCTCCGGAGCGTGCGGGTGCGGTGGGTGAAATGATCGCTGCGGTGCTGCGCGGCGAAGAGATTGCGGTGGATTCCGACAGCGAGGCGGCGGATTTCGCGCGGTCGGCGGCGCGGATCCTGAGCGAGGCTGAGCGCCCCCTGATCGTCTCCGGCAGCACTCCGGGTGTGGCCCGGGTCCCGGCAGCCGCCGGTGAGGTCGCCTCGACGTTGGCGGCGCGGGGCGGCAATCCGGGACTGATGCAGTGCCTGACCGAGTGCAACACCCTTGGGGTTGCACTGCTTGGCGGGGTGCCGCTGGAGATGCTCCTCGAGCGCCTGGCCCGGGACGGTGCGGACACGCTGGTGGTGCTGGAGAACGATCTGGCGCTGCGCGCGGACATCGCCCGGCTCGAGGTGGCCCTGCAAGGGGTTCGGGTCATCGTGCTGGATAGCCTGGAAACCTGGACCTGCGAGCAGGCCGATCTGGTTCTGCCGGCGGCCACCTTCGCCGAGAGCGACGGAACCTGGGTCAACAACGAAGGCCGTGCTCAGCGCCACTACCGGGTATTTCCGGCCGCGGACGATGTCCGCCCCTCCTGGCAATGGCTGCTGGAGCTGGCGCGGGGAGACGAATCCGGTACCGGGCCCCTGGCGGGAATCGCGCACTGCTCTCAACTCACGGCGCGGCTGGCGTCGGAGCGGGCGGGCTTTGCACCGCTTGCGGCCGCCGGCGAAGTGCAGGGCGGCCGGGCCGGAATGCGGGTTCCTCGGCAACCCCATCGCTACAGCGGCCGCACCGCCATGAACGCGGATCTCAGCGTGCACGAACCACGGACGATGGCGGACCCGGAATCTCCGCTGGCCTTCAGCATGGAAGGGGACCGGCCGCCGGCGCCTGGCCAACTGCTTACCGTGGCCTGGTCGCCGGGCTGGAACTCCAACCAGTCCATCTACAAATTCCAGGACGAAGTAGGCGGCGCCTTGCGCGGGGGCGACGCCGGTGTTCGCGTCGACCTGGGCGCGGCGATCACCGCGCTGTCGGCAGCCGTCCGCGAAGGCGCATCGCCGCCGCCGGATTCCGCGAACGAAGCAGCCGGCGGACTACGGGTCGTCGTGTTGCAGGACGTGTTTGCCAGTGACGAGTTGTCCAATGTGGCTCCGGCCATCGCCCAGCGGCGCGGTCCGGCGCACGCCGTTCTGGCCCCGGCAGATGCCGAGCGGATCGGCGCGTCGGCAGAGTCGGGGGTTCGCGTCCGGGACGGCCAGTCCAGTGCCGTAGTCGGAGTACGCCTGGAACCGGCCCTGGAGCCCGGAACCGTGGGGCTGATCCGTGGCGCCACGGGTGCCCTGCTGGCAGTTCCGGGGCGGTCTGTGACCGTTGAGCTCGAGCCGGATTACCGGCCGCCGGGCAGCGATGTGATTGCCCGGGGCTGAAGCGGAGGAGCGGCCACAGCCATGAACACCACCACCCAGTTTCTGATGATCGCGCCGGTGCTGCTCGGCGCCTTTGCCGGGGCGCTGCTGCTGGTCTGGTGGGAGCGGCGCCTGCTGGGGTTCTGGCAGGATCGTCTCGGACCCAACCGGCTGGGTCCGTTCGGCGTGCTGCAGAGCGTGGCGGACGCCATCAAGATGTTCACCAAGGACGACTGGGTGCCGCCGTTCGCCGATCGGGTGGTCTTCACCCTGGCGCCTACGGCGGCCGCCGCCGGCATGCTCATGGGTTTTGCCGTGGTCCCGTTCGCGCCGGGTCTGGTCGTGATCGACCTCAACATCGGCGTGCTGTTTTTCCTGGCCATGACCTCGCTGGCGGTCTACAGCGTGCTGCTGGGCGGGCTCGCTTCCAACAACAAGTATTCGCTGCTGGGCGGCCTGCGCAGCGCCGCCCAGATGGTCAGCTACGAGGTGTTCATGGGCCTGTCGCTCATGGGAGTGGTAATGCTGGCGGGATCCTTCAACCTCACCACCATCGTCGAAGCTCAGCGCTCGGTCTGGTTCGCGGTTCCGCAGGCACTGGGTCTGGCCATCTTTCTCATCGCCGGGGTGGCGGAATCCCACCGGCTGCCGTTCGATCTGCCGGAAGCGGAGCACGAACTGACCGCCGGATTTCACACCGAGTACTCGGGTATGAAGTTCGGCCTGATCATGGTCGGAGAGTACCTGTCGGTCATTCTCACGTCCGTCCGCCATGACCGTGACCCTGTTCTTCGGCGGCTGGCTGGGTCCGGCCTTTCTGCCACCGCTGGTCTGGTTCACGCTGAAGACCGCAGCCCTGATCTGCTTCTTCGTACTGCTGCGGGCGTCACTGCCGCGGCCTCGCTATGACCAGCTCATGTCATTCGGCTGGAAACTGTTGCTGCCGTTGACCCTGCTCAACCTGCTGGTCACCGGCGCCATTGCGCTGTACCTGGCCGGGGAGGCGGGCAGTGTTTAGTCATCTGCGGACCATGTGGACGGTGCTGCGCCACACCTTCGTCCGCAAGGACACGGTGGAGTATCCGGAGACCATGCCCTACATGGCGCCGCGTTACCGCGGCCGCATCGTGCTGACTCGCGATCCGGACGGCGAGGAGCGCTGTGTCGCCTGCAACCTGTGCGCGGCCGCGTGCCCCGTGGACTGCATCGCCCTGCAGAAGACAGAGCGTGACGACGGACGCTGGTACCCGGAATTTTTCCGCATCAACTTCTCCCGCTGCATCATGTGTGGCATGTGTGAGGAGGCCTGCCCGACTTACGCCATTCAGCTCATTCCCGATTTCGAGTTGTGCGAATACCAGCGCGCCAACATGGTTTACGAGAAGGCGCATCTGCTGATCGACGGCCCCGGCAAGTATCCCGACTACAGCTTCTGGCAGGTCGCCGGCAAAGCCATTCACGGCAAGGACAAGGGCCAGGCCGAGCGCGAGCGTGAACCGGTGGACGTGCGGAGCCTGTTGCCATGACCGGCGGCCGAGGGGAGGTGTCGTGGAGTTAGTGCTGTTCTACATTGCCGGCGCGGTCGCTCTGTCTTCCACGGCCCTGGTGGTGACCCGCAGCAACGCCTCGCACGCGCTGATCTACCTGATCGTATCGCTGCTGGCGGTGGCGGTGATTTTCTTTCTGCTGGGCGCCCCGTTTGCCGCCGCGCTGGAAATCGTCATCTATGCCGGCGCCATCATGGTGCTGTTCCTGTTCGTGGTGATGATGCTGAACCTCGGCCAGCGCCGCAGCGCCGCTGAGCGGGCCTGGCTGGCGCCACGTAACTGGATCGGCCCCGGGGTGCTGACGCTGATCCTGCTGCTGGAGATGAGCTACCTGATACTCGGCGACGGCCGTTCGTCGGCGGGGCTCACTGCCGGTCAAATGATCGGTCCCAAGGCCGTAGGCATGGACCTGTTCGGTCCCTATCTGCTGGCGGTGGAACTGGCCTCGGTGCTGCTGCTGGCGGCTCTGGTCGGCGCCTATCACCTGGGGCGGCGATACCTGCGCGGGCGCAGGCGCGGGGAGGGCCGCCCATGAGCGCGGTTCAGGTGCCGCTGGAACACGTGCTGGCTCTGGCGGCGACGTTGTTCCTCATTGGCCTGACCGGCGTGCTGGTGCGGCGCAATGTGATTTTCCAGCTCATGTCCCTGGAGATCATGATGAACGCCTGCGGACTCGCGTTCGTCGCCGCCGGCGCCCACTGGGCCGCCACCGACGGCCAGATCATGTACATGCTGATCCTGGCCCTGGCCGCGGCGGAGGTGGCGGTGGGTCTCGGTCTGGTGCTGCAACTCGAGCGACGTCTGGACAGCCTGGACGTCGATGATGCCAGCGAGCTGCGGGGGTAGCGGTGCAGACGCTCTGGCTCATTCCACTGCTGCCGCTGATCGGCGCCGCCATTCTGCTCGCCGTCGGGGGCCGTCTGCCCCGTGCCGCGGCGGCGCTGATCGGGGTCGGGTCGGTGGGGCTGGCCGCGCTGGCGGCGTTGCGCGTGAGCCTGGCGTTTGTCGACCTGCCGGACGGCGGTTCGTTCAGTCAGACGCTGTGGATCTGGTTCGAGGTCGACGGGTTCGCGCCGGACATCACCCTCTACCTGGATGGTCTGTCGCTGGTGATGGTGGGAGTGATCACCGGGGTCGGATTTTTGATTCACCTGTACGCCGCCGGCTACATGGCCGGCGATCCCGGCTATGCCCGCTTCTTCGGCTACATGAATCTGTTCGTGTTCGCCATGCTGATGCTGGTGCTGGGCGACGACCTGCTCGTGCTGTATCTGGGCTGGGAAGGGGTGGGACTGTGCAGCTATCTGCTGATCGGCTTCTATCAGCAGGATCCCGCCAACGGCTACGCGGCGCGAAAAGCGTTTGTGGTTACCCGGGTCGGTGACACCGCCATGGCCCTGGGCATGTTTCTGCTGTTTCGTGAACTCGGCACGCTGGACATCCAGGCGCTGTCGTCCGCCGCCCAGGCCACCTGGCCGGATGGTGGCGCCACGGTCACGCTGGCGGCGCTGTTGATGCTCGGCGGCGCCGTGGGCAAGTCGGCCCAGGTGCCGCTGCAGACCTGGCTGCCGGATGCCATGGCCGGCCCCACGCCGGTCAGCGCTCTGATCCATGCCGCGACCATGGTCACCGCCGGGGTCTACCTGATCGCGCGTCTGCACGAGCTGTTCCTGCTGTCGCCGCTGGCGCAGGCGGCGGTTACCACGGTAGGTCTGGTGACGTTGTTCCTGGCTGCCTGTTCGGCGCTGGTGCAACGTGACCTGAAGCGCATCCTGGCTTACTCCACCATGAGCCAGATCGGCTACATGTTCTTTGCCCTGGGGGTGGGCGCGTGGTCGGCCGCGGTCTTCCATCTGATGACTCACGCTTTCTTCAAGGCGCTGCTGTTCCTCTCCGCGGGCTCGGTGATTCTGGCGCTGCATCATGAACAGGACGTGTTCCGCATGGGTGGGCTGTGGCGCCGGCTGCCACTGCCTTTCGTCGGTATGACCGTTGGCGCGGCCGCCCTGGCCGCGCTGCCGCTGACCTCCGGCTACTTCAGCAAGGACCCGATCCTGCTGGCGGCCTATGACACCCCCCAGGGCATCTGGCTATGGGGCATCGCGGCGTTGGCCGCATTGTTGACCGCTCTGTACAGCACCCGGCTGGTGATGCTCGTGTTCTTTGCCGACCGGGTCGCCGACGCGCCGGAGCCGCACCCGGCCACCGGCGCGGCAGGCCGCGCCATGGGTCTGGTGCTGGCCGTTCTGTCCGTGCTGGCGCTGGGCGGCGGCTGGTTCGGTATCGATCCGCTGGCTGCGGTACTCCCGGACGGTGGTGTCGCTCATGGCAACGGTGGCCTGGTCGTGTGGATTACCAGCGCGTTGCCCGTCCTCGGTGTGGTGGCGGGTATTCTGGCCTTTCAACTCGGCCGGGGCCGATTGGCCGCGTTCGCCGAACGGCGGCCATGGTCCGGATTGGGGAACTGGTGGCTCGGCGGTTGGGGCTTCGACACGGTTTATCGCTGGCTGGTGGAGAAACCGTTCGTCGCGGCCGCGCGGGTCAATGCCAGCGATGCCGTGGACCGGTTGTTCGATGCCGTGGTCTGGGTGACCCGTGCCGGTAACGCGGCCGCCGCCCGAACCCAGACCGGACGCCTGCGCTGGTATCTGGCCAACATGGCCGGCGGGCTGGTGCTGGTGCTCCTCATTGCCCTGGGGCTCGGCTGATGCTGGCCGGACTGCTCATCGGTCTGGGCGCCGGCGCCGCCCTGGCGTGGGCCAGCGAACGTCTGGGTCCAGCCTGGCCGCGCCGCATCTCGCTGGCGACACTGGTGGTGGCAGGTGGGTTGCTGTTGATGGTGTGGCAGGGGGGGTCACCGCCGCTGCCGACTGCGGACACGCCCTACGCGGTGACCGATCTGGGCTGGATCGACCGCTACGGTATCCGCTTTGTGCTGGTCCTGGATGGTCTCAGCCTGCTGATGGTTGCGCTTACCCTGTTTCTGGGTGTGGTGGCGGTGGTGGCTTCCTGGACCGAAATTCAGCATCGCCACGGCTTCTTTCAGTTCAATCTGCTGGCGACCCTGGCTGGTGTGGTCGGGGTCTTCACCGCTCAGGACCTGTTCCTGTTCTTCGTCTGCTGGGAAGTGATGCTGGTCCCCATGTACCTGCTGATTGCGGTCTGGGGACACGAGCGGCGGGCCTACGCCGCCATGAAGTTCTTTCTGTTCACGCAGATCAGCGGCCTGCTGCTGCTGGTCGCCATTCTGGCCCTGGTGTTCCACGCCCAGGCGCTGACCGGGGATCTCACGTTCGACTACCGGAGGCTGCTGGCAGCCCGGGACGGATGGTCGGAGAGCCCGGCGGCGCGCTGGATCATGGCCGGCTTCGTCATTGCGTTCATCACCAAGTTACCCAGTGTGCCGCTGCATACCTGGCTGCCCGATGCCCACACCCAGGCGCCCACGGCGGGCAGTGTGATTCTTGCCGGGATCCTGCTGAAGACCGGCGCTTACGGGCTGATTCGATTTGTCGTGCCGTTGTTTCCGGAGGCAGCCCTGGCGTTGCGCGAACCCCTGATGCTGCTGGGTGCCGCCAGTGTGCTTTATGGCGGCTACCTGGCCTTCGCCCAGGACGACTTCAAGCGCCTGGTGGCGTACAGCAGCATCAGCCACATGGGTTTCGTGCTGCTGGGGGTGTTCGCCTGGAACCAGATCGCCGTACAGGGCGCCGTGGTGCAGATGGTGGCACACGGATTCTCCACGGCGGCCCTGTTCATGATGGCGGGTGCCCTGCAGGAGCGACTGCACACCCGGGCCTTGAACCAGATGGGGGGGCTGTGGGCCCGTGCCCCACGTATGGGTGCGGTCACCCTGTTCTTCGTGGTGGCGTCCCTGGGTATGCCGGGCCTCGGCAACTTCGTGGGTGAGTTTCTGGTACTGGTGGGCGCGTTCCAGGTGGAACCGCTGCTCACTGTGCTGGCGGCGCTGGGGCTGGTGGTGGCGGCCGCCTACGCGCTGCTGCTGATGCAGCGGTCGTTTCAGGGCTCACCCGGCGCGACCGCGAGCAGTTCCGGCCTGCGGGATTTCGGCGCCCGCGAGATGGCGGTGATGAGTGCGCTGATGGTGGCTTTGATCGTGCTCGGCATCTACCCGCAACCGTTGCTGGATCTGTCCGCGCCGGTACTGCACGGGCTGGGCGTGGGGCCGGGAGGGGCACCATGAACGCGGCGGACTTCCAGGCGCTGCTGGTACTTGAAGTACTCGGCGGCATGCTGGGCGTGTTGATGCTCCTCGTGGCGCTGGTGCGCAGCCACCGTCTGGCTGCGGCGACGACGGCGGCCGGACTGGTGCTGGCGCTGGTCATGCTGGTGCAAGCGGCGGAAGTAGTGCCGCGGCAGGTTACGCCGCTGGTGATCGTGGACGGCTACGCCCTGTTTCTATCGGCCCTGTTTCTGGGAGCGGCGCTGGTGGTGACGGTGATCTCGCCCCGGTACCTGAGTGCCCATCACCGGGACGATCCGGAGGAGTATTACCTGCTGTTGCTGGCGGCGACCCTGGGTGCGGTCACCCTGGCCTGCGCCAGTCACTTTGCGACGCTGCTGCTGGGCCTGGAGATTCTCTCCATTGCCCTCTACGTGCTGGTGGCTTATCCCCGCCAGGGGCACCCGCCGCTGGAGGCCGCGCTCAAATACCTGATTCTGTCGGGGGCGGCGTCTACTACGCTGCTGTTCGGCACGGCGCTGATCTACGCGGCCACGGGCAGTCTGGCGTTCTCTGAAATCGCGGACCTGGCGCGCATGCAGGAGGCCGGCGCCGGCCCGGTGCGCCTGCTCGACGCCGGGGTGGTCATGCTGCTCGCCGGCGCCGCATTCAAGCTCTCTCTGGCGCCCTTTCACATGTGGACTCCGGACGTCTACCAGGGTGCGCCAGCGCCGGTTGCCGGATACCTGGCATCGGTCTCGAAAGGCGCCATGATGGCGGTACTGGTACGTCTGCTGTTGCAGACCGACGCGTTGAGTTCGCCGCTGGTCGGGCAGGTCCTGGTGGTGCTGGCGCTGTTGTCCATGCTGATCGGCAACCTGCTGGCGCTGCGGCAGCAATCAATCAAACGGGTACTGGCCTATTCGGCCATCGCCCATTTTGGTTACCTGCTGGTTCCGCTGGTGGCATTGGGAGCGGCCGAGCCTGCACTGGCCAGTGAAGCGGTGTTGATCTACCTGGCTGCCTACTTTGCAATGACCCTGGGTGCGTTTGCCGTGATCACGGTCCTTTCCGGCGGCGACGACAGCGAGGCCGATGAACTGGACCGGTATGCCGGACTGTTCTGGCGCCGGCCACTGCCGGCGCTGGTGCTGACCCTGGCCCTGCTGTCGCTGGCGGGTATCCCGCTCACGGTGGGCTTCATCGCCAAGTTCTACCTGTTCGCCACCGGCGTCTCGGTATCCGCCTGGCTGTTGCTGGGAGGTCTGGTGCTCGGGAGCGGAATCGGGCTTTATTACTACTTGCGCATCATCTTCGCGATGACTCGTGACGCCGGCGCCGAAGCGCCTGCCCCGATGGCCAAGGTTGCGAGCGCAAGTTGGAGCGGCGGACTGACCCTGTGCGTATTGGGTGCGCTGCTGGTACTGTTCGGAGTCTATCCGGCACCGCTGATCGAGGTCGTGCAGCAGGCGCTGGAGAATTGGGGAGGGTGACCGGATCCGGTCCGTGTCGATAGCGCGCAAGCGTCCCTCTTGGACGCCAGGGAGGTCGATATGTTGAGGTCAGTCAGGGTTCGGGACCACATGCTGACGCGTCCGGTGACCGTCAAGCCGGACGACGACATCTTCAAGGCAATCCACGAGATTCTGGTCAACAAGATCTCCGGGGTAACCGTGGTGGACGACGAAGGCCGGCCGGTCGGCATTCTGTCGGAGCTGGATTGCCTGAGAGCCATTCTCTGGGCCACCTACCACGAAGAGGAAGTGGGCTCACATCCCGTGCGCGACCACATGACGAACACCGTGGAGTCGGTCTCGGCGGACGACGACATCATCGACGTGGCGCAATCCATGCTCGAACACAAACGCCGGCGGCGCCCGGTGGTAGACCGTCAGGGCCGGATGGTGGGTCAGGTGACCTGCCGGCTGCTGTTGCGGGCCATCAAGGAGTTCGAGACGGGCGTTGATCCCAAGGAGCGGTAAGCGGCGCCGGACGTCGAAGTGGTGTGTCACGAACCGGAGAAGTGACTGATGGCGGACAAGCTCAATCTGCTCGATTCGTTCCCCGAGCTGACCCTGACGACCACCGAGGAGCGCACGATCCGTCTACCGGCGGATATCGACGCCGACTACGCCATCGTTCTGTTCTACCGCGGCCACTGGTGACCCTACTGCCGCCGTCTGTTAGACGGCTATGCCGAACTCTCGGAGGCGTTCTCGGCCGCTGGCGCCGGGATCATCGCGGCATCGGTCGATTCCAGGGAAAAGACCGCCGAAGTGGCGGCGCCCCTGCCGTTCCCGGTGTGCTACGGAGTGACCCGCGATACCGGCGACCGGATCGGGGCCTGGTGGGAGGAGCGCAGGGACCATATTCAGCCCAGCGAGTTTCTGCTGAACCGGAAGGGGCGAGTGCTCTCCTCGACCTACAGTTCGTCGCCCATTGGTCGGATGGACCCGGCCGAAACGCTGACGCTGCTGAAGATGCTCGCGGCGCGCCGCTAGGTTCGGCGGAAGGGCATCAGGGTCGTCGCCGATCCAGCACGTCGGTCAGTTGGTCCAGGGATTCCGTCGAGTGTCCGAAGGGCCGGTCCAGTTGCTCGAAACCGCGTTCGCGCAGCAGGCGGTCGCCGAGGTCCCGCCACAGCGCGGCATCTACGGCGACCCGAACGCCGGAATCCTTGAGGGTGTCCAGCCCACCGGCCATTGCCAGTTCGCTGTCGGTGATCGTCACGCGTCCCTGGCCTTTGCGGGAGCTGCTGCGGTGAAACAGTAATCGCTCGGCAGTCACCTCGATGCAGTGCATGGACCCGATACGACAGTCGTGGATCTCGAGGCGATCGGCGCGGCAACGGGCCAGGGTCAGGCTGTCGAGCAGGCAGCCATCCAGGGCCAGGTGTGACCTGGACCGGATGCCCAGGAACAGGCAGGCGTGCAGCCTGCAGTTCTGGAAGGTCAAACCGGAGAAATCGCAGTCTCGAAAGACGACGCGCTCGAAGCTCGAGTGCGCAATGGTGGTACCGATGAACCGGCATCGATCGATCAGGGAGTCCGACCAATCAACAGATTCGACACGCGCCCCGGCGTCGGCGCCGGCCATGACGCCGAATCTGATGCGTTCGCCGTCCTCGATGGCGTTGCCGTCCAGCGGGGTTGCGTTGTCGATGAGCGACTGTAGGTGTTCCGGCAGCACGCGACAGGGTCAGTTCGAGAGGCGCGACCAAACACGGCTCGTCAGTATCCGGCAGTACGCCCGGCCAGGCAAACGGGAGGTGCGCTGGCGGCAGTGTACACTGCGGGCACCACCGGTGGTGGCCAGCGGTTCGGGCTTTGAGCGGTGTTGTGGGGTGAGGCAGGTATGCGCGTCATGGGATTGCCGGGGCGGAACCGGGAGACCGGACCGTGGATGGAACGGCTGCTGAAGACGCTCGAGCCGGACGAGTCTCGATACGTCGTGGCTCGCTATCGGCATTGGGATCGCGGAGTCGAGGCGGACGTAGCGTTCGAAGCGACTCGAGTGACGCTGTCCGCTGATGTCTGCATCGTTGCCAAATCCCTCGGTACGATGATCGCCCTGGTGGCGTGTTCCGAGAGCCAGATCCTGCCACCGCGAATGGTGTACATAGGCACGCCGGTAAGGCACTACTCCGTCCAGTTGAAGGCGCTGATGCGTGAACGGTTGCAGAGCACGCCGGTGCTGTTCGTGCAGCAGGTGGACGATTTCACCGGGACGTTCAGGGATCTGCAGGATCTGGTCGGAGACTGTGCATTGGCGACGCTGCAGGAGATAGACGGAAGTGATCACGCCTACGAGGACACCGACCAGCTTGCGACCATCATCTCGGGCTGGATGCGCGCTTGAGCAAAGCCTACCCAGGCCAGCCATCTTCCGACTGAGAACCGAGCCGGCTAAAGTCTGGCAAATCAGAGTCGGAATCCTTCTCACAGATCGGCCCCGCCGCCCCTGCACAGCCAGCGCTCAACCACGCTGAACAACAGGCTGAGATTGCCGACCTGGCAATGGGCGGCACCGTGTTCCGCGGTGCTGAAGAGGCGTGCACTCAGCCCCCGGCTGTTGCGCAGCAGGGCAAGCTGGTCGAAGAACTGATCGAGCGGAACGATGTGATCCATCGTGCCCGCCGTGACCAGACAGGGTTGCTGCACGAGTCCGGAAAATCCCCGGGTGTTCATCCTGGCGGTCCATTGGATGAACTCGAAGGTGTCTGCGCTGCCGCTGATGTGCTCTCCGTGATCGAGCGCCCAGCCGGTGTTGGGGTCGGAGCGCATTGTTTCGCCCAGGGAATTGAGCGTTTCGCGATCGCCGGCTTCGACCGCGCCGCGAATCATTGTGGATAGCGGCTGCGGGGCAGCGGCGAGAAAACAGCCCAGGAAGTCGAGCAGGGCATTGATCAGAATCACCCGTGCGATACGCGGCTCGTGAGCCGCGGCCCGGAGCGCCAGATAGCCGCCGAGGGAAAAGCCGATGAGAGTGCAGCCCTGAATGTCCAGGGCATCGAGCAGCACGGCGACCGGGACCTCCCACTCGGGGCTCATGGTCAGGCCGGACTCGCGCACCGTGGCGCCTTGTCCTGGGCCCTCGAACAGCACGACGTCATAGCCCGAACGGGAGAGCGCCACAGCCCATTGGAAGAACTCCTCCATGTAGGAGTCGAATCCGCCGTGGATCACCAGGGTGCCCCGGCTGGCCTGTGGTGGGGTCAGGCGCAGCGCGTTGAGGTGACCATCAGAGCAGGGGAGGCGCAGGCGCTGGTAGTCGACGTGGCTGAATGCCCGGTCGAACATCTGCCGATAGCGTGCGTAGGCCGTGAGCTTGTCCGGGTCCGAGAACGGCATGAAGAATTCGGCGCCGCGGTAGCCGGTCGCAGCATGCAGCCATCGGCCTTCGCGCTCCGCTCTTTGCGCCAGCGCCATGAGTGCGGGCGTGACGTCTGCCATGCCGGTAATCGACTCTGCTGCCTGTCGGAACTCCTCCTCTCTGGCCTCCGGCAGCCAGCGGTTCAACTGGTAGTTGATGGATACGTTGTCGTGGAAGTGACGAAACCCAACGGGTAGCTGCATGACGAATCTCCTGTCCGGGATGCGCACCCTAGCAGTCAACCAAAAATAAACAAACGTTTATTTATTTATTGATCGGAGTACAATGCTCGGCATGAAACGAGGTGAACGTACCCGGGCCAGAATTCTCGACGAGTCGGCGCGGCTGTTCGCGGAGCTGGGCTACACCGGCACCGCGGTTCGGCAGATTGCGGACGCAGCGCAAGTGAACGTTGCGGCGATTGCCATGTATTTCGGCTCCAAGGAGGGGCTCTACCGGACTCTGCTCGACGAGGGTTTCGAAGACCTCGTGGGCCGGCGTCGCGCGGAACTCGAGGCCTGCCGTTTGGATGCCCGGCTGGAGCTGTCCGGGATATTGAGCGCCTTCGTTCGCCCGCTCTTTCAGATGCTCGATGAAGGCGGGCGCCAGGCCGCGTTCCTGCGCATGCTGAGCCGCACCCTGTTCGAGCCGGACCCGGCTTTCCTGAACAGTTCGCAGGAGCAGGCCAGTGGCGTGATCGAGGAGTTCGTGGCGCTGATTCGAGGCTGCGTGCCGGAGCTCAAGCCGCGTCAGGTCAGGCAGCGGCTGGGGTTTTCGGTGGGGGCCATCAGCCAGGCGCTGGCCGATCCCAACCGGCCCCCCGGTCCCGGGGCACGGCGGGAGTTGCTGCGCTTTCTGGTCCTCGGGTTTACCGGACGCGACCCGGTGTAGGTGTCGAGTGGTCAGTGCCGGCGCGTGGCGCCTGGGGTAGGATGCGGCCATGACTGCATCGATTGTCATCGAGCGGCCGCTGTTCGTGCCGCGCCAGCTCGTTCTGGATGCCTGGATCGAACCGGCCCAGCTCACGGCCTGGTATCCGCCGGATGGGAGCAGCGATCCACTGGCGGCGGTTGACCCGGAGCCCGGTGGTGGGTTCGAGGTTTCCTGGATGAGCGTCGACGGTCACCGGGAGCGCGAGGTGGGACGCTTCGTCGCCGTCCGTATGGCTGAAGGGTTCGAGCTGGCGCTGGCCGATTCCGACCCGGCGCTGCCACGCCCGCTGGTGCTGAAGGTCTTCGAGCAGGACGGGGCGGGTGCACTCAGTGTGACCCGGGAGTTGACCCCCGGTGACGATCCGGCGGAATGCCGGGCCCGCTGGGAGGCGCGGCTCGAACGCCTGGAAGCTTACTTCTCCGCGATCTGACCCGGGATTCGCAAGGGCTGGCCCGGAAATGACTGTCTGGAAACGACTGTCTGGAAATGACTGTCTGGAAACGACTGTCTGGAAATGAAAAGGGCCGGTCTTAGACCGGCCCCCCCGTAAGCCCGTGATAGGTCATCAGGCTACTGAATGCCCTCACGAGCAAAACGAGTAGACATGGATCACCTCCTTTATTATCCGCCCGACACGGTCCTGACTATATACTTGGCCCCATCGGGGAGCAATGCGAAATCTGCCTATGCTGGCGTTGTCCGACGTGCCGCTCTCAGGCGTCACGTCGAGTCACCAGGTATCCTCAGGGAGCCCTCCGCCGGGAACTGTTTTCAGTCACCGCTTTGCTGCGGGGCGGATCACCGTGGTTCTCGGCCGCAACCGGTCCGGCAAGAGCCGCCTGTGCCGCGTGATTGCCGGTCTGGAGCCGGCGGCTGGTGGTCGGGTCGAACTCGACGGTAAGGATCAGAGCCGCAAGAGTCCCGGGCGCCGGTCCGTCGCCCTGGTCTACCAGGCGTTCGTGAATTACCCCAACCTCAGCGTCTTCGACAACATCGCCTCGCCGCTGCGGGCACAGCGGCGGCCGGCGGCCGAGGTCCGCGAGCGGGTGCGGACCATCGCGCGCCAGTTACAGCTCGACGCCCTGCTGGAGCGGCTGCCGGCGGCGTTGTCGGGCGGCCAGCAGCAGCGGCTGGCAATCGGCCGCGCCCTGGCCAAATCGGCCCGGGTGCTGGTCCTCGACGAACCGCTGGTCAACCTCGACTACAAACTGCGCGAAGCCCTGGAGTTCGAGTTGCGCGCCATGCTGCGGGCTGAAGACCTGGCGGTGATCTACACCACGTCGGATCCCCGGGATGCGTTCAATCTGGGCGACGAAGTTGTGCTGCTGGACCGTGGCTGCAAGCTGCAGTCCGGAACCCCGCTGGAGGTCTACGAGCGGCCACTGACCCTGGCCGCGGCCGACCTCATGAGCGACCCTGGTGTGAACAGCCTGATCGAGGCGGGGCAGGCGTGTGCGGTGCGGCCCGAGCACCTGACTTTGAACCCGGAGGGGGCGGATTCCCGCGCGTTTCAGATGCAGGTGCTCAGTGTCGAGACCAACGGGTCGGAGACCTACCTGCACGGCACCGTGGAAGGTCTGCACTGGGTGGCCCGATTGCGGGGGCTGCACCGGGTCGGCAGTGGGCAGACCGCATCGTTGTACGCACCCCGTGAGGCGGTGCTGAGGTTCCCCTTGCCGCCGGATGCGGAGGCCGCAGTTGGCTGAAGTGCGTCTGGAGCGAGTCTCGCAGCGCTACCCCGGAGCGCCGGGCGATACGCTGACGGAACTCGATCTGACCATCGTCAGCGGCGAAGCGCATGCGCTGCTGGGTGGCTCCGGCGCCGGCAAGTCGACGCTGGTGAACCTGCTGTCCGGACTGCTGGTGCCGTCGGGCGGCTGCATCCGATTCGACGGGCGCGACGTGACCGCTGTCGAGCCGCGAGACCGTGGGGTTGCCCAGGTCTTCCAGTTTCCGGTGTTGTATCCGTCCCTGACCGTCGCCGAGATGCTGGCGTTACCGCTGCGCAACCGCGGCTGGCGCCGGCCGGAGGCGCGCCGCCGCGCCGCGGACATCGCCGAGCGCCTCGACCTGGCCGGCTGGCTGGGAGCGCGCGCCTCCGCGCTGCCGCTGTTCCAGCGCCAACTGGTGGCGATCGGCCGGGCGCTGGTGCGGCCGGACATTGCCCTGGTCCTGCTGGACGAACCGCTGACGGCGGTGGAACCGGCCACCAAGTGGCAACTGCGGCGGGTGATCCGCGACATCCACACCGAGCTCGGCGCCACCATGGTCTACGTGACCCATGATCAGACCGAGGCGCTGACTTTTGCGGATCGAATCAGCGTCGTCCATGGCGGGCGTGTGCTGCAGACCGGTAGCCCGGAGCAGCTCTATGAGCAGCCGGTGCACGAGCATGTGGCGCATTTCATCGGTTCCCCGGGCATGAACCTGCTGGCGGGTGAGGTCCGGGAATCCTCGCTCTGCCTGTTCGGCGCCGACGTGGGCGACGGGCGCGGGTTGGCGCCTGGGCCGTGCACCGTCGGGTTCCGGCCCGAGTGGGCGTTTCTGGAGCCCGGGGGCGGCGCCGCTACGGTCACCGCGACCCGGGTACTCGGCGTACGCAACCATCGTCCTGTCGGCATCGTCACGGCGGAGCTGGGCGGTCAGGTGCTGCGCACCCGCCAGGTCATCGATCTTGCTCCGGGCGACTGCGCGACGCTGCGAACCGAGCGCAAACGGGTGCTGGCGTTCCGGGCTGGTCAGCGGCTGCTCACTGCCGGCAGCGGGGTCAACCATGCGTAGCCGCGACAACCGGGCCTGGCTCGGTGTGCTGCCAGTGGTGCTGATCGTCGCCTTGAGCGCCGTGGTGCCGCTGATGACCGTCGTCAACTACTCCGTCCAGGACATCTTCGATCTGTCGAACCGGCTGTTCGTGGGCTTCGACTGGTATCGGGAAACGCTGCGCGATCCGCGCTTTCTGGCCGCCTTGGGCCGCCAGGTCGCGTTCAGCGCACTGGTACTCGCCATCGAAGTGCCACTCGGCATTCTGATTGCGCGCAGTCTGCCGCGCAGCGGCCGCGGCGCCGGCGTCTGGCTGGTGCTGATCGCGGTGCCGCTGCTGGTGCCTTGGAATGTGGTAGGCACCATCTGGCAGATGTTCGCGCGGCCGGACATCGGACTGCTGGGGGCCGGACTCAACAGCCTGGGTCTGGACTTCAACTTCACCGCCGATCCCGTGGATGCCTGGCTGGTGCTGATTCTCATGGACGTGTGGCACTGGACGTCGCTGGTGGTGCTGCTCGCCTACGCGGGTCTGGCTGCCATTCCGCCCGCCTACTACCAGGCCGCGGAACTCGATGCCTGCGGGCGCTGGCAGGTGTTCCGCCACGTGGAGCTGCCCCATCTGCGTCCGGTGCTGCTGATCGCCATTCTGCTGCGCCTGATGGACAGCTTCATGATCTATACCGAACCCTTCGTGCTCACCGGCGGCGGTCCGGGCAGCAGCACCACGTTCCTGAGTCAGCACCTGACCACCATGGCCGTGGGCCAGTTCGACCTGGGGCCGGCGGCCGCGTTCTCGGTGCTGTATTTCCTGGTGATCCTGCTGCTGTGCTGGCTGTTCTACACCAGCGTGATGGGAACGGATGACGATGACCAGGCTCCGGCGGCGGACCCGGGGCGGCGTGGGGCGGGAGCTGATGACGAGTAGCCGGGAGAACGGTCCCCGCTGGCTGCTGTACGGCTATTGCCTGTACCTGGCGCTGCCCGTGTACTGGCTCGCCACCATGGCGCTGCAGCGCAACCAGGACATCGTCAGCGGCCTGCAGGTGGTGCCGACGCGGGTGACCTGGGCCAACTTCGCCGAGATCTTCGGCAATCCGGTCTGGTACTCGGCATTCGGGCATTCGCTCAGCTATGTGGTCCTGAACACGCTGATCTCGGTTTCCGTCGCATTGCCGGCGGCCTACGCGTTCTCCCGCTACCGTTTCGTCGGCGACCGGCACCTGTTCTTCTGGCTGCTCACCAACCGAATGGCGCCGCCGGCCGTATTTCTGCTGCCGTTCTTTCAGCTCTACAGCGCCATCGGACTTTTCGACACGCCGCTGGCCGTCGCCCTGGCCCACTGCCTTTTCACCGTGCCGCTGTCGGTGTGGATTCTGGAAGGATTCATGTCCGCGGTTCCGCGCGAGCTCGACGAGATGGCACGGATCGACGGCCACGGAATCGGGTACTTTTTCTTCCGGTTGTTCCTGCCCAACATCCGCAGCGGTATCGCCGTGACCGTGTTTTTCTGTTTCATGTTCAGCTGGGTGGAACTGCTGCTGGCCCGGACCCTGACCGGTAGCGAAACCAAACCCATCGTGGTGGTCATGACCCGAACCGTGAGTGCCTCCGGTCTGGACTGGGGGGTGCTGGCGGCGGCAGGTCTACTCACCATCGTGCCGGGGGTTGCCGTGGTGTGGTTTGTCAGGCGCGACCTGGCGAAGGGATTCGCCATGGGGCGGGTCTGATGAGCCCTGGATGGATGGCCTGGACCCTGCCGACGGCGCTGTTCTTCCTGGCCGTGGCCGGTGCTCTGTTGACGCTCACGCTGTTGGAACTGCATGTGCCCACTCAGCGCCGGCGCGGGCTGCTGCCGCTGGCCACCACCCGCGGCGACCGGTTTTTCATCAGTCTGCTGGCGGCCGCTTTCGTGCACGTTGCCTGGCTTGCCGTAACCGATCTTCCGGTGCTCTGGGCAACGGCGATGTCGGGACTCCTGGCCGCGGGGTTGATGCGCTGGGGTTGAGCGGTTTCAATGACTTCTGGTGGGATTCAAGGGCATGCATATGACGGACCGGCGCTCGGGGCTGAGAGTCTGGCGCGCAGCGGGCGCAACCGTGTTACTGCTGATGGCCGCCTGCGGCGACGAAGGGGCGCCCACGGCGGCGCAGGATACGGCGCCCGCCGCGGTCGATTTCTCGGCCAATGCCAGACGCTGGGTCGATCAGGAGTTTCAGCCCTCGAGCCTGGATCGGGATGCACAACTGGCCGAACTCGCCTGGTTCAGCGAGGCCGCGGCGCCGTTCCGCGGCATGCGCATCAACGTCGTATCCGAGACGCTGACCACCCACGAGTACGAGTCAGAAACCCTGGCCCAGGCGTTTGCCGACATCACCGGCATTCAGGTCACCCACGACCTGATTCAGGAAGGCGACGTCATCGAGAAGCTGCAGACCCAGATGCAGTCGGGTCAGAACGTTTACGATGCCTACGTCAATGACTCCGATCTGATCGGTACCCATGCGCGCTACGGGTACGTGGTGCCGCTGTCCGACTTCATGGCCGGGGACGGTGCGGACGTCACCTCGCCGACCCTGGATCTGGACGATTTCATCGGCCGGAGCTTCACCACCGGACCCGACGGCAAGCTTTATCAGCTTCCCGATCAGCAGTTCGCCAACCTGTACTGGTTCCGCTACGACTGGTTCCAGCGCGAGGACCTGCGCGCGGCGTTCCAGGCGCGTTACGGCTACGAACTCGGCGTTCCGGTCAACTGGTCGGCCTACGAAGACATTGCCGAGTTCTTCACCGAGCACGTGCGCGAGATCGACGGGGTGCGGGTTTACGGCCACATGGACTACGGCAAGAAGGATCCGTCCCTC
Organism: uncultured Gammaproteobacteria bacterium; assembly: GCA_942491135.1. Lineage (GTDB taxonomy): Bacteria > Pseudomonadota > Gammaproteobacteria > Pseudomonadales > Azotimanducaceae > UBA7803. The sequence continues at coordinate 106,893 of CALNZS010000019.1, forward strand.
GGCTGGCGTTTCACCGACGCGTGGCTGTCCATGGCCGGCGCCGGCGACCAGGGGTTGCCCAATGGCATGCCGGTGGACGAATGGGGAATCCGGGTCGACGGTTGCCGGCCGGTGGGCTCCTCGGTGTCCCGGGGCGGCGCGGCGAACGGCCCGGCGGCGGTTTATGCCCTGAACCGCTACATCGACTGGTTGCAGCGTTTTGCGCCGCCGGAGGCGTCGGGCATGACCTTTTCCGAGGCCGGCCCGGTTCCCGCTCAAGGCCACATTGCTCAACAGGTATTCTGGTACACCACCTTCACCGCCGACATGATCGAACCGGGACTGGCGGTGATGAACGCGGATGGAACGCCCCGCTGGCGCATGGCGCCGTCGCCACACGGCGCCTACTGGGAAGCGGGCATGAAGCTCGGCTACCAGGACGCGGGAAGCTGGACGCTGTTGTCCAGCACGCCGCTGCCGCGGCGCAAGGCGGCGTGGCTGTACGCTCAGTTCGTGACCTCGAAAACGGTGTCGTTGAAGAAGACCCTGGTCGGGCTGACGCCCATCCGCGACTCGGACCTGCGCTCGGACGCCATGTCCGAGGCGGCGCCGCGACTCGGTGGACTGGTGGAGTTCTATCGCAGCCCGGCGCGCACCGCGTGGACGCCGACCGGAACCAACGTGCCGGATTATCCCAAGCTGGCCCAACTGTGGTGGCCCAACGTGGCCAACGCGGTCAGTGGCGCGGTCACCGCCCAGCAGGCCATGGATGCGCTGGCGGCCGAACAGGACCGGGTGCTCGGGCGGCTCGAGCGCGCCGGTATTCAGGGCGAATGCGGGCCGCGTCTGAATCCGGAGGAAGCGCCCGAGGTCTGGCTGGCCCGCCCTGGTGCGCCCAAGCCGGCGCTCGCGGAGGAGAAACCGCCGGGCGAGACCGTGCCCTACGATCAACTCATCGAAGCCTGGCGGGCGGGCCGGGTCCGGTAGCGGCTTCATGATCCGGCTGCGCGTCAATGGACAGGAGCGCACCGTCGAATGTCCCGGCGACGAGCCTCTGATCTACGTGCTGCGCAACCGGCTGGGTCTTGCGGGGACGCGACTCGGCTGTGGCGCCGAGCAATGCGGCGCCTGTGTGGTTCATGTCGACGGGTTCTGCCGCTACGCCTGCACCCTGCCCGTGGGCGATTGTGCCGGAACCGAGGTCGTCACCATCGAGGGGCTGGCGGTCCCCGGCGACGGGACCTTGCACGCCGTCCAGCAGGCGTTGCTCGATCACAATGCGGGTCAGTGTGGTTACTGCCTGTCCGGAATCGTGATGCGCGCCAGTGCGTTACTGGCGGAGATACCTCGTCCGGACGAGTCTCAGGTACGTCAGGCACTCGCGCCGCAATTGTGCCGGTGTGGGGTCCACTCCCGGGTGCTGAATGCGATCCTGGGCGAAGATCCGCCGCCGGAGTTGGTCACAAGCGTGGCTGCCCGGGCCGGCCCGGAAACCTCAGGCGCGGGTCGGCCCGCGGCGCTCCCGGCGGCCCTCGAACGTGAGCCGGATCTCGATCGTTGGGTCCGCGTTGATCCCGGACAGACGGTGACTGTCGCCTCCGGGAAGGTCGAGATCGGGCAGGGTATCACCACCGCGCTGGCGCTCATCGCGGCTCACGAGTTGAGCTTACCGGTGGAACGCATCCGGGTTCAGACGGCCCACACCGGACGCACCCCCAACGAGTTCCTGACCGCCGGGTCACAATCGGTGGAGGACAGCGGCAGCGCGCTGCGCCAGGCCTGTGCGCAGGCCCGCCGGTATCTGCTGCGCAAAGCCGCGCTGCGGCTTGGGGTCGAGGCCGCCACGCTGGACCTGCGCGACGGGCGCATTGTGGCTCCCGGGCTCAATCAGCAGCTCGACATCTGGGCGCTGCAGGGCGGCATGCCGTTCGAGCATGCCATCACCGACCCGGTCCAGGAGCGGAGCCATCGGCCGCCGCCGCGCCGGCAGCGGCGCATCGACCTGCGGGCGAAGATCATGGGTGAGGGCGTGTTCGTGCACGACATGAGCTGGCCCGACATGCGCCATGCCCGGGTGGTCCGGCCGCCGACCTGGCGGCATCGTCTGGTATCGGTGGCCCCGGTTGCGCCCGACCCGGCAACGAACCAGCACCGCGACGGCAGTCTGATGATGGTCTGTGGCCCCGACGAGTACCGGGTGGTGCGCCAGGCGGAGCGGCTGGCGGCGGCCTGTGTGTGGCGTCTCGAGCGGCCGCTGGCCGGAGAGCCCCTGGGCGCCGGCTCGCACGGATTTCCGCTGCAGGGTGGGACGCCGCAGGCGGAGCCGGTGAAACCCCTGGCGTTTCAGCCGGATCTCGCCGTGAGTTACTCCCGGCCGCACCTCATGCATGCCGCCCTGGGGCCATCGGCGGCTGCGGCTCAGTGGCGTGATGGGGCGCTGACGGTCTGGTGCCACAGTCAGGGGGTCGAACTGCTGCGCCGGACGCTGGCCGAGGCGCTGCACCTGGACCCGAAACAGGTCACGGTGATTCATCGGCAGGGAGCCGGCGCCTACGGTCACAACGGCGCCGACGACGCAGCGCTGGATGCTGCGCTGTGCGCGCTGGCCGAGCCTGGTTATCCCGTGTTGCTGAAATGGAGCCGGGCACAGGAGCATCGCTGGGAACCCTACGGCCCGGCCATGCGGATCGACATGGCTGCTGCGCTGGACGCCGCGGGCCGTATCCGCCACTGGTCCCACGAGGTCTGGAGCTATACTCATGCCGGCCGCCCCATTCCCCGTGAAGCCGGGTCCAACCTGTCGGGTGCCTGGCTGCGGGCGACGCCGCTCGATGCCCCGGCCCCGCAGCCACGCCTGGGCGCCGAAGTGGGTATGCATCGCAACGCCTGGCCGCTCTACGATGTGCCGGCGCCGCGGGTGATCAAACGTTTCGTCGAGCCGGGACCATTGCGGACATCGTCGTTGCGCAGCCTCGGCGCTCACGGCAACGTCTTTGCCATCGAGTCGTTCATGGACGAACTGGCGCTGCTCGCCGGGGTTGACCCCGTCGATTTCCGGCTCGCCCATCTCACGGATCCCCGGGCCCGCGCGGTACTGCAAGCAGTACAGGATCTGTGCGGCGGCGTCACCGGCAATCGCGGCGTTGCCCTGGCACGCTACAAGAACCGCCAGGCCTGTGCTGCGGTGGTGGTCGAAGCCGAGGTGGACCCGGACACTGCCGGTATCCGGGTGCCGCGGGTGTGGATTGCCGCCGACGCCGGCCGTATCGTCGATCCCGATGGGCTGGAGAATCAGCTTGCTGGCGGCGCAATCCAGGCCCTGTCGTGGAGTCTGATGGAAAGCGTACGCTTCGATGCCGAGGACATTCGCAGTGACGACTGGGAAAGCTATCCGATTCTGCGCTTCGACGCCGCCCCCCGGGTGGTGACCCGCTTGCTCGACTATCCCGATCAGCCCAGCGTCGGTGCCGGCGAGGCCACCCAGGGCCCGGCCGCGGCCGCCCTGGCCAACGCCGTTTACGCCGCATCCGGAATCCGGGTTCGCGATCTACCGCTGGATCCGGGCCAACTCAGAGCGGCGGCCGCGCGATGAGTGATTCCGATCGTGACAAGTGGAACAATCGCTACCAGGGTGGCGCCTACCGGCAGCGCAGTCATCCGAGCAGCATGATCGGTGAGTACGTCCCGGACATCTTCGCCGCCCAGAGCGCGCTCACTGCCGAGCGGCCGCGGGCCCTGGACGTAGCCTGCGGCGCCGGCCGCAACGCACTGTATCTGGCCGAGCTGGGTTATCAGGTGGATGCCATCGATATCTCCAGCGAGGCCCTGGCGCGCGGCCAACGGGCCGCCAGTAAGCGCAAGCTGCCGGTCTCCTGGGTCGAGCACGATCTGGATCTGGGTCTGCCGCGGACCCTGCGCGACTATCATCTGGCGGTCATCATGCGGTATCTCGACCTGTCGCTGGTCACCGCCATGGCCGAACGGCTGCAGCCCGGTGGCTACCTGATCTGCGAGACCCACCTGGTCTGCGACCAGCCGGTGATCGGGCCGCGCGACCCCAACTTCCGCGCCCGGCCGGGTGAGTTGCGGGCCGCTGCCCGCGGGCTGCATGTGGCCGAGTACTGGGAAGGGCAGACCCTGGATCCGGACGGCCGCCGGGTTGCGCTGGCGCGGGTGGTTGCCCGGCGGCCGCGTTGAAGGTCAGCGGGAATCCGCTGATGGCACTACGGTCGGGTAACGTGCTGGTGTTGCAGTCTCATCGGTTGCCGCTCCCCCAGCCATGGCTGGAGTCGTGTCTGGCGTCGGTCCGTGACTGGGCGGCGCACCGGGGCTATCGCTACCGTTTCGAAGACGATGGCCTGTTCCAGCGCCTCCCGGATGATCTGCGCGACAAAACCGCGGACCGGCCGGTCATATCGGCGGATCTGGCCCGGCTGGCGGCACTGGAAGCCGGTCTCGCCGAAGGGTTCGATGCGGTGGTGTGGTTCGACGCCGACGTGCTGATGATCGACCCGGATGCGTTCGCTGTGCCGGAAGATCCGTATGCCGTGGGCCGGGAGGTCTGGGTGCAGCGCGACGGACGCCGCTGGCGCTGTTACGTGAAAGTGCACAACGCCTTCCTGCTGTTTCGTGCCGGCAACCCGTTCCTGGCTTTCTACCGGCATGCGGCGGAGCAGATCGTGCGCGCCCACGCGGGCGCCATGGCCCCGCAGATTGTGGGGCCCAAGCTGCTGACGGCGCTGCACAACCTGGTCGCCATCCCGGTCGCCGAGCGGGCCGCCATGCTGAGTCCGGCGGTGGCTCGGGACGTTCTGGCAGGGCAGGGCCCGGCGCTGGATCTGTTCCGGGCGCGCAGCACCGCGGCACCCGCGTGCGTCAACCTGTGTGCGTCGCTGGCAGGGCGCGAATTCGACGGGCCGGACGTCCCGCCGCTCATCGAGCGACTGCTGGCGTGTCCTGAGGTGCTGGCGCCGCTCAGCTCGACATGAACGCCCCGCGGATCCCTTCCACCAGCATCTGCACCCCGATCACGGCCAGAATCAGACCCATCAGCCGGGTCACGACGTTGAGTCCGTTCTGACCCAGAAAGCGCACGATGCCGCGGCCGAACACGAAGCACACGTAGGTCAGCAGACAGAGGATGGCAAACGCCGTGGCGGTAATGGCCAGTTCCGTTGTGCCGCCCGAGGCGGCGAAGTTCATGGCGGTGGCGATGGTGCCGGGCCCGGCCAGCAGCGGTACCGCCAGTGGGCTGATGGCGACCGACAATCGGCTCTGCAGGCTGTCTTCCACGTCCGCGTCGGTCGGCGCATGAACGGAGGACGATTCGCCTTGCAGCATGTGAAATCCGATCATGGCCACCAGCACCCCGCCGGTAATCTGGAAGGCCGGCAGGGTGATGCCGAACAGATCGAAGATCATGCGGCCGAGCAGGGCGAACGTGACGATCACCGCAAATGTCATCAGCAGCGCGTTGCGCGCCACCCGGCGGGTGGTATCGGCGTCGTCGCCGGCGGTGAGGGCCAGGAACACGGGGGTGTTTGCGATGGGATTCATGATGGCGAAGAAGCCGAGAAATACCGTTAAGGTGTGGCCGATCAGATCCTGCATGTTTCCCCCGCGGTCGGTGATCCCGGAAGTGTATCGGCGCACCGGCGCCCTGACTAACCGCGGCGGTGGATGGGCGCGATAACAGGAGGTCAGGACATGGAACTGTTGCGTAGCCGGGCCAAGGACAGCATGCCCCACGTGGTACTGACGCTGCTCAGCATCATTCAGGCGCTGGCGCTGGAACTGCTGTGGTCCGCCATGCGGGACGCCGACTACCTCTATCAGGGAGGATGGAGCGCGGCCATCTACTGGGGCCAGATGGCGGCAACTCTGGTCGGTATTCTGGTGATCTGGCTGGTCTACTCCACCAACGTCATGCGGTTTCGCTGGGTGCCCAGAATCAGCGACTCGGTATTGCCATTCATGGTGGGCCTCATCCAGTTCACCTTGATCGAGATGCACGGCCCGGGCCGCTACGGCTGGTGGTTTCTGTGTCTGGCGCTGATCTTCGCGCTCATGCACGGCATTGCCCACCTGACGATGCGCCGGGCCCGCCAGGATCGCGACAACGATGCCTACTTCACGACCATCGGGCGGGCCACCCTGCGCGACCTGTACCCGGTCGTGGGCATCGTCGGCATTCAGCTTGCGTTCGCCGCTTACCTGTTCGTCCGCCCGGCGGACGACGTCGTGGCGGCTGTCGGCGTAGCGGTGGTTCTGGGCCTGCTCGGTTATCAGTTCCGTGGTGTCGTGTACTTCTGGAACTGGAGCATGGAGGGCCGTCCGACCCACCGGGGCCCGCCTCCGCCGGACTGAGGCGGGCCGGTGGGACCGGTGCCGCGGCTCAGTGCGCCACCAGTCTCCGGTACAGGTGCCAGGTGGCGTGACCGAGAATCGGCAGCACCGCCGCCAGCCCCACCAGGAAAATCGCGGCGCCCACCGCCAGCAGCGCCACCACGACGACGCCCCAGAGCGCCATCACGTAGAGATTGGCCGCCACGGCGCGGATCGACACGCTCATCGCCGTCACGGAACTGGTGGGCTTGTCCAGCAACAGCGGGAACGCCACCACCGACAGAGCCAACGCAGCAAAGGCGAAGAAGAAACCGACCAGGGTCCCGTGCAGGGCCAGCGCGGCCCCGCGCCGGGTGTCGAAGAGTTCGTTCCACAGGCTGCCGAGGGTTGCCGGTGCATCGGCGCCGAACAGACCGAAGTAGATGAACTGAGCCATGAACAGCCAGGCCACGTACAGCGCCATCATCACCAGGGACAGGGCAACGATGGGAGCAAAAGATGCCGTGTGGATGAAGTTGAAGCAGTTGCGCCAGGAGATCTCCAGCCCCAGTTCACGGCGGCGGCTCAATTCGAACAGGGCCACTGAGATCACCGGTCCGAGCAGGGTAAATCCGGCGATCATCGGGAACGCCAGATAGGGCAGTGAGTCGCTGAGCAGGAACAGGGTCCAGAGCAGAGCGAACAGCGGGTAGATGAGAATCAGGAACAGTCCGTAGGTGGGCTTGGCGTTGAAATCCTGGTATCCCGCCCTCAGCGCCTGCCACAAATCCCGGGTGTGAATCCTGCGGACGACGATGTCGTTCGAGCTGACCTGGATGTCCCGGAACGTGGTTTCGTGTGCCATGGCCGAATCCTCCCCATGAGAGTTCGAATGGTCGTACCGGTCTCCCGGTTGGACCACGCCCGGCAGTGAACGTTCGCGGCGGTTGCCGCGAACGTCACCAGGTGTCGATATGGGGCCGTTTCTTGCCGGTGCGGGGGGCGGGCGCCGGCGCACTTTCCAGGGCCATCATGATCCAGCGCCGCGAATCCGCCGGGTCGATGACGTCGTCGATCTCGAACGCCTGGGCCATGGAAACCCCTTTGCCGCGGTCGTACATGCGCTGAACCATGGCCTGGTAGGTCTGCTCGCGCTCCTGCGGATCGTCGATGGCATCCAGCTCGTTGCGATAGCCGAGCTTCACCGCGCCTTCGAGGCCCATGCCGCCGAACTCGCCGGTGGGCCAGGACACCGTGAACATGGGCACCTTGAAGCTGCCGCCGGCCATGGCCTGGGCGCCGAGTCCGTAGCCCTTGCGCAGCACGATGGTGAAAAACGGCACACTGACATTGGCCGCGACCACGAACATTCGGGCGAAGCGCCGCACCTGGGCGCTCTTCTCGGCCTCCGGCCCGACCATGAACCCGGGGGTGTCGCACAGGAACAGCAGCGGTACGTCGAAGGCGTCGCAGAGCTGCATGAAACGGGCCGCCTTGTCGGCGCCGACGCTGTCGATGGCACCCCCCAGGTGCACCGGATTGTTGGCGACGATGCCTACGGGGCGTCCCTCGATACGGGCCAGCACGGTAATCATGCCGTCGCCGTAGCCCGGGCGCAGTTCCAGCACCGAGCCGGTGTCGGCCAGGGTGTCGATCACCCGGCGCACGTCGTAAACGCGCAGCCGGTTCTCGGGAATCAGGTGGCGAAGCTCGCGCTGATCGGCGCACTCGTAGTCCGCCAACGGACCCTGAAAGTAGCCCAGATAACGTTTGGCGACGGTCACTGCCTCGGCTTCGTCCTCCACCGCTACGTCCACGACGCCGTTTTCGACCTGGACCGACAGTGGGCCGATGTCCCGCGGTGAGAACACCCCGAGGCCGCCGCCTTCCACCATGGCCGGTCCACCCATGCCGATGTTGCTGCCCCGGGTGGCGATGATCACGTCGCAGCAGCCGAGCAGCGCGGCGTTGCCGGCGAAGCAATAACCGTTGGTGATACCCACCAGTGGGACCAGGCCGGACAGGCGCGCGAAATAATTGAAAGCGTAACAGTCCAGGCCAGCCACCCCGGTGCCGTCGGTGTCGCCCGGACGTCCACCGCCGCCCTCGGCGAACAGCACCACCGGCAACCGGTTGTTTTCGGCCAGTTCGAACAGACGGTCCTTCTTCAGATGGTTCATGTGGCCCTGGGTGCCGGCCAGCACCATGTAGTCGTAGGACATGGCCACTACCCGCGAACGTTCGGCGGAAAACAGGCTGCCGTTGACCTTGCCGACGCCGGCGACCATGCCGTCGCCCGTGGTCCGTGCCATCAGGTCGTCGATGGAGCGGCGCCGCCTCTGAGCCGCCACCATCAGCGAGCCGTACTCCACGTAGCTGCCCGCATCCAGCAGGTCCGCCAGGTTTTCGCGGGCCGTGCGATGGCCGCGGGCGTGACGCTTGTCCACGGCGTCGGCACGGTTCTCGTCGAGCCCGAAGGCGTGCCGGTCGATGGCTTCCTGAAGATCCGGCCGGATGTGATCGGGATCGACTTCGAGTGCCGCCGCCGCGGCGGCGTCGGTAGCCACGCCTTCCTCGATGACGATCAGGATCTGCCGGTCGGCCAGGGTCTGGCCGCCGTCCACGCGGATCTCGGCCACGGTGCCGCTCACCGGTGCAGTGAGCACGTGCTCCATCTTCATGGCTTCCATGATGGCCACTTCGGCACCAGCGGCCACGGTGTCACCGGCGTTGACCCGCAGGCTCACCACGGTTCCGAGCATAGGGGCCTGCACCGCGTGCATGCCGGGTGGCAGGGATTCCTCGGCAGTGGCCGGCGCCGCCGGCGTCTGACTTCCGGCCGGAAGAGCCGGGGGCGCGGGTAGACGCTGCACCAGTTCACCCAGATGGTCCTCCACGAACCGGGTGTAGACGGTGTTGCCGCGCACGTCCGGGTCGCCGAGCAGGGCTCGCAGGAACGGCAGGTTGGTATCGACCCCTTCGATCCGGAAACCGGCCAGGGCCCGCTCGGCGCGACGCAGCAGGGCGTCCAGGCCGGGGCCTTCGCGCACCGGGGTGGTGTCGTGCACGACCACCTTGGCGAGCAGCGAGTCGTAGGCGGGGCTGGTTCGGTAACCGGCATACCCGAAGGTCTCGACCCGGACCCCGTGACCGGTCGGCACCTCGAACGCGGTCAGTGTGCCGGCACTCGGCCGGGTGCTGCCGTCGGCCTGCATGGATTCCATGTTCACCCGCACCTGCACGGCCCGTCCCTTGGGCGCGGCAATGCGGTCACGGTCGAGGTGCAGATCGGTCAGCGTCGCACCGGCCGCCAGTTCGAGCTGAGTGCGCACCAGATCGACCCCGGTGATCTCTTCGGTCACGGTGTGTTCGACCTGCAACCGCGCGTTGGCTTCGATGAACACCGGCGGCGCCGACGGGTCACCGGCATCCACCAGAAACTCCATGGTGCCGACGTTGTCATAGCCGGCCCGTTCGGCCAGGGTCAGCGCCGCGTCGACCAGCGTGCGGCGGAGTTCAGTCGTCAGGGACGGGCTCGGCGCCAGCTCCACCAGCTTCTGATGACGCCGCTGCAGGGAACACTCCCGCTCCCACAGGTGACTGACGTTACCGGCCTGATCGCCGACGATCTGAACCTCCACGTGGCGTGCCCGTTCCACGAGCTGTTCCACGTACAGCGCCGGATTGCCGAAGGCCACGTTGGCTTCCGAGGCGCAGCGCTCGAAGGCGCTCTCCAGGTCCCCGGCTGAGCGCACGACACGCATGCCGCGGCCGCCGCCTCCGGCTATGGCCTTGATGACCATGGCCGTGCCGGGATCGAGATCGCGGAAGAATGCCGCCGCTTCCTCCACGGTCGTGGACCGGCTGGTGCCGGGCAGCACGTGGACCCCGCACTCGGTGGCCAGGGCCCGGGCACTCACCTTGTCACCGAACCGCTCCAGCACTTCCGGACGGGGGCCGACGAATGTCAGGCCGGCGTCGCGCACCGCCGCCGCAAAAGCCGCGCTTTCGGCCAGGAACCCGTAGCCCGGGTGGACGGCGTCGCAGTCCATCTGCCGGGCCACATCCACCAGCCGGGCAATGTCCAGGTAGGCGGCCGGTCCGTTGCCTGGCAACGCAAACGCCTCGTCGCTGCGCCGCACATGGAGCGAGGCGGCGTCGTCGGCGCTGTGCACGGCCACCGTGGCAATCCCCAGCGCCGAGGCGGTGTCGGCAATGCGGATGGCGATTTCGCCGCGGTTGGCAATGAGCAGACGTCGATGCATGAGGGCCTCATCCTTCCGGTTCCGAGCCCGCAAGGTTACAAGAGATGACTTCGCCGGGGTAAGGCGGCGGCGAACCGGGCCCGAGGCGCTCAGTCCGGATACCAGGCGCCGGCCGCCGGCGGCTTCATCCACAGATGGCTGTACCAGTAGTAGACGCCGGCGGCATCGCGGGCGGGCGCGGTACACGTGTACTTGCTGCGGCCCACGGGCAGCGCTTCCCGGGCGACCACCTCGACGATGCCGGCGTCGCGGTCGATCCAGGTCAGGCGGGGCGCCGACTGGCCGCCGACGAAACAGTTCAACGCGTCGAGGCGCGCATTTGCAGCCTGCAGGCGCAGGCGCAGGGGCGGCGGCCCGGCGGACGGCGCCAGGACGGCGGCGGGGCCCCCCAGCACTTCGACCCGGAAAGCCCGGGTGCGCAGCCGCTCGGCCAGCGCCTCCACGGTGGCGTAACGTCCGGCCAGGGGAAACCGGGCCAGCGCCTGCCGGGGAGAGTCCGCCGACACCGGTCCGGATTGCTGGCCGAAGCCCACCAGTCCGGCTTCCCCGGCGAGGGCCATGAGCGCCTGATCGAACTCGCCGTACGGGTAGGCAATGGCGTCGAGCGGCCGCTTCAATTCGTCGCGCAGCCGCGCCTGGGCCCGGCGCATGTCCTGGCCGATACGGCGCCGCCAGTCCGCGACCGATTCCTCTCCGGAGCGATGCAGGTAGTGGTCGTGGCTGCGGGAGTGGTTGGCAATCTCGGCGCCGGCGTCTTCCAGGTCCCGGAGTTGATCCCAGGTCATGACGTTACCGAAGCCGCGATCCACGTAGTCGGTGGTCACGAACACGGCGTAAGGGAATCCGTGCCGTGCCAGCAGCGGCGCTGCCGTTTCGCCCACAGACCGGTAGCCGTCGTCGAAGGTGATGGCTACGGCGCGGGGAGGCAGGGGATCACCGCGGCCGGCCAGGGCCTCGATGATCCGGCCGAGAGGAAGCACGGTGTAGTCGTGCGCGGCCAGATACTCCAGGTGTTCGGCAAACGTTTCCGCGCTGACCGAGGTGCTGGCCGGGGTGTCCGAGTCCACGTGGTGATAGAGCAGTATCACGGCCCCATGCTGACCGGCCGTTCCGTCGGCGGCGCTGGCCGGAAGAGGAGCCCAGGCCCAGATGCTCAGCATGATCAGGCTGGCGAGCCATCCCGCCGCCCGGCGCCGGACGGTACGCCCGGGTCGCCTCACTCAACGTTCCTGAGCGCTGCTGGCCGGCAGCGCTGCACCCAGCCGGTTGTAGCGGATCATCTCCTGGACTTCCCGCACGTAGGCATCGCCGCGCTCCGAGTAGCTCTCCAGGGTCTGCGCCAGTTCGAACCCGGTAGGCGGCCGGCCCGTGTCGCGAATCTCGGCGCGCAGGTGGCGCATTTCCTCGTGGGCCGCGTGGGTATTGAGGTTGCGCACGTAGCTGGCTACGGCGTCGGCAGGGGTGTCGAAACTGCGTACCTGGTAGGTTTCGCCGGGGGCGCGGAACTCCGGCACGATGCCGCAGCCCTCGTCGAAGCAGCGCTGGCCGAAGAGGGCGTTGCCGGATGCGGCGAAGCGCGAGGTTCCCCAGGCGGACTCCTTGGCCGCCTGGGCCATGCCCAGGGAAGCGGGCACCGTGTCCACGCGCAGCAGCAGTTCGTCGATCAGTTCCGGATCACTCATGGCAGACGGATCCAGGTAGTAGTCCTCGGCCAGCGCGTGCAGCTCACGACGCTCGCGCCGGGACAGCTTGTGGGTCTCCGAATACGCCTCGTCGATGGCCACAAGGCGGCGCCGCTGTTCCAGAATCCCGCTGTTCTCACGCTCGAACAGCGGGCGCAGAAACTCGAAGAACTGGTCCTTGCGGGCGTCGCCGGCCGGCCACTGGGAGAAGTCCGGCAGATCCTCGCCCCGGGCATGGCTCAGGAACCCGCCCGCCATCAGCACGGCGCCCAGCACCAGGATGGCGCCGCCAATCACGGTCAGAATGCTCTTGCTGGCCATCAGTGACTCCTTTCAGCCGGTCCCTTGAGTTCCAGGGTGTTGCCCTCCGGGTCGTCCAGGTACAGGGAGGGTCCATAGCCCTCCGCGCCATAGACGCGGCGCACGTCGCTGGTCGTGACGCCGTGGCGGGCCAGATGCCGGGTGATGACGTCTGGCTGGAACGGCTCCACCCGCAGGCAGACGTGATCGAGGTTGTGGCCGGCGCCGGCCGCCGGCGCAGCACCGCCGGCCCGGCCCAGTTCACCGTCGGCGTCGACGATGTCGATCAGGGCTTCCCCGGCGCGCAGCTGGGTCAGACCCAGCGGCGCCACCTGGCGTTCCAACCGGCAACCCAGCACGTCGCGATAGAAGGCGATCAGCCGCGCGCTGTCGCGGGCGCGCAGCACCACGTGATCGAGACGCTGGAGGGCAAAGGGTACCGGTTCGTCCATGAGCCTGCGCGGGCCTGCCGATTCGATTCAGAACGGCCGGTTAGCTTACACCGGACGGGGTTTCCGGGCATTCGGTGCCCTGGTGTAAGATTATCCGTTTTCGCAAGCGCTGGCGGTGGACGATCCGGTGGATAGGCAGACCCAACCTGCTCAGATCTTCGAGGTTACGGCCGAGAACTTCCAGACCGACGTGGTGGAACGCTCGCAGCAGGCTCCGGTGGTACTGCTGTTCTGGGCGCAGGAGGTCATGCCCTCGGCGCAGTTGCGCGGTGATCTGGAAAACGTGGCCCGGGCGTATCAGGGCAAGGTGTTCGTGGGGCTGGTGGACGTCGCCCGGGACCCGACCCTGGCTCAGCATCTGCGGGTGCAGGGGCTGCCGAGCATGCGGGTGGTGCAGGGGGGGCAACTCGTGCACCAGCTCGATGGCCCGCAGACCGAGTCGGCACTGCGGGCGCTGCTCGACCAGCTCACCCTGTCGTCCGCCGAAGTGCTGCGCGAAGAACTCGGCGTGCTGCTCGAGAGTGGCCAGTGGGATCGTGCCCTGGCCACGCTGCAGCAGGCCATCGCGGAAGAACCCCAGAACCAGGGTTTCCGGGTCGAAATGGCGGATCTGCTGGCGCGCCGGGGCCAGGTCGACGAGGCCCGTCAGGTCCTTGCCGGCGTGCCGGAGGACACCGAGGAGCGGGGCCGGCCGCAGGCGCGTATCGAGTTCCTGGAGGAGGTCGACACCCTGGAAGACGCCGATGCCCTGAGCCGGCGGGTGGCCGCGGATCCGGCAGACCTCGAGGCGCGTTACGGACTGGCCGTGCACGCCGCGGTTGAGGGCGACTGCGAGCAAGCGCTGGAGCAGGCCCTGGCGATCCTGCAGCGCGACCGGGCGTTCCGTGACGACATCGGCCGGCTGACCATGATCCGGATCTTCCTGCTTCTCGGCAAAGGCTCCGAACTGGCGTCCCGGTACCGCCGCCGCATGTTCAATTTCATGCACTGACTGCGGATCGCGCCGGGCCGCCGGTTGATGCCGATGTGAACCAGGTCCGGCGCTGCAAGCGCGCCCTCCCTATGCTAGAGCCGATATCTGACCTCGGCGAGTGGCGGCATGGACGCGCAGGAGCGCTCTCCCCTGATTCTCAACTGGCACGGCCGGCGGGCGGTGCTGGACGAAGCCCATGGCACCGTGACCCTGGGAGCACAGCCCGGCGGCGGTCTGCAGGTGGCGGGTGCTTACACTTCGCGCCGGCACGCCACCATCGAGCGCCGCAAACACTTCTACGTGCTGGTGGACCACAGTACCAACGGCACCTTCGTGCAGACCGAGGACGAACGCGTGGCGTTCGTCCGGCGCGGCGAGGTCCGGCTCTGGGGTGATGGCTGGATCAGTCTCGGTGATCCGCTGTCCGAGGAGTCCGCGATCCGGTTCCGGCACGAGTAGGGGTCATGCGGTCGGGTTCCAACCAGATCCGGACGGCCCTGCCGTTCATCCAGCGCGAGCGCGGCACCGGTGACTCCGGTGCCGCCGTCGCCGGCGGCTGGTCGTGCGCCGCTCATACCCATCGCGGTAATCGCCGGCGCAGCAATGAAGACGCGATCCTGTGCCGGCCCCGGGACGGCCTGTGGGCCGTGGCCGATGGCATGGGCGGCCACCAGGCGGGTGACGTTGCCAGTCAGGCCATCACCGCGGCGCTGTCGTCGGTGCTGCTCGAAGGCTCGCTGTCGCAGCGGGTCGACGCGGTGGAGGACACCCTGCTCACCGTCAACGACGAACTGCGCCGGCACGCCGAATCCTGTGGCCCGGGAACCACCATTGGCAGCACCGTGGTCGCGCTGGTAGCGGATGGCGAACGGGCGGTGGTGATGTGGGCGGGGGACAGCCGCCTTTACCGGTTGCGGGATGGACGTCTGGAGCAGGTGACGCGGGATCACAATCCGGTCAGCGATCTGCTGGACAGCGGCGCGGTCTCCGAACAGGAAGCGCTGACCGCCGAAACCAACATCATTACCCGCGCGGTCGGGGGCCAGTCGCGTCTGTACCTGGACCTGGCGCTGTTCGACGTAGCCGCGGCCGATACCCTGCTGCTGTGCAGCGACGGCCTGTATCGGGAGCTCAGCCACGCCTGTCTGGCCGACGTGCTCAGTGACGCTGGACTGGACGACGTTGCCCGGACGCTGCTGGACAGAACCCTGGCCGGAGACGCCCGCGACAACGTGTCGATCGTCGTGGTCCGTCCAGCCGATGTGCTGAGTCCGGCCCAAGGCGCAAGTTCGTGAGTCTGCCCGCCGGCGACGCCACCGTGCTGCGATTCGACCCGTCCGCGACCGGCGGGGCGAGCGGGCAGGCCACCGCGCCCCGGGTTCTCAAGCAGCGCTTCGTGCTCGACGAAAAGCTCGGCAGCGGCGGAATGGGCACCGTCTACCGGGCCAAGGATCTGCGCAAGGTCGAGGCCCGCGACCGCCATCCCTATGTCGCCGTCAAAGTGCTCAACGACGACTTTCGCGCCCATCCGGAAGCTTTCATTGCGTTGCAGCGGGAAGCCGCCAAGTCCCAGGCGCTGTCGCACCGGAACATCGTCTCGATCTTCGACTTCGACAAGGACGGCGATGTGCCGTTCATCATCATGGAACTGCTCGAAGGCCAGGAACTGGCCGACCTGCTGCGCACTTACCCCACCGGGCTGCCGGACGAAGTGCTGTGGCCCGTCGTCCGCTGCATGTGCGATGGCCTGGAGCACGCCCACGAAGCGGGTCTGGTGCACGCGGATTTCAAGCCCGGCAACGTGTTCGTGTCGCCGGAACACAGCGCCAAGATTCTCGATTTCGGGATCGCCCGGGCCGTGCGCCTCAACCAGGCCGCGCACAGCGGGGCGGTTGCGGACGACACGGTATTCGATCCGACCCGGCTGGCGGCCCTGACCCCGGCCTATGCCAGTCCACAGATGCTCGACGGCGCCGAGGCCATACCGCGGGACGATCTGTTTTCCCTCGGCGTGGTCATCTATCTGATGGTGACCGGCGTGCATCCGTTCGGCCGGATGCCGGCCAACGAGGCCGCCCGCAACGGACTGCGCCTGGAGCGACCCCGGCGCCTCGGGCGCCGCCAGTGGCGGGTTCTGGAACGTTGTCTGGCCTTCAGCCGCGAGCGCCGGCCGGCGGACGTGGCGGAACTGAGGCGGCACCTGTTTCAGCCTTCCCCGTGGCGCTCGCGAACGGCTCTGGTGGCTGCGGGCGCCGTGGTCCTGACGGGCTTGATCAGCGGACTGAAAGAAGACGCGGCGGTTCAGGAGGCCAAGGTCGAAGTCCGCCAGACTACCCTGCTGGACGCCCAGTTTGCGCGCCTCGCAACTCTGCTTTCGGCACCCGCGCTGACCCCGGCCTGGGAAGACACGGTGGCGGAAGAGGTGACCGCCTTGCTGGCCCTGCTGCCGGCCAACGCACCGGAGCCGCAGGTGCTCACCCGGATCCGGGACCGTTACGCCGAGGCGATTGCCACGGCCGAAGACGCCGATCAGGCGCTGGCGCTGTACCAGCGCGCGTTGCGCTACGGACCGGCGCCCGAGGTGGCGGAAAACCTGCGGACACGGCTGACGGACGATGTGCTGGCGTTGCTCGATGCGCCACACCTCGAGTCCGAATGGCTCGATGCCCTGGAGCGCGCTCTGGCACGACTGGAGGCGGCGTTCCCGGGCGGGCTGGAACTGGCCGAGCTGCGGCTCGAGACGGCCGACGTCCTGGAAGCGGAACTGACCGCCCGGCTGGCTGCGGAACGTTTTCCCTCGGCGCGGCGTGCACTGGCGTTTCTCGAGGTCTACAGTTTTGCGCCGGAGCGGTTGGAGCGGATGCGCCTCGACGTCGACGCCGCCGAGCGGGCCTACGCGGCGCGTCAGACCGCCGCGTTGCGGGCGTCCGAGCGGGCGGAGTTCCGCGCCGAGCTGGCCGCGCAACTGGGCGGCGCCTGCCTGTCCTTCGACCCGGGTCCTGCCGCCGCGGTGTTCGACCGTTGGGTGGCGCGCCGGCCGGCATTTGCCGCCGAAGGACTGGCGCAGGTCAGTGAACGGGTGAGCCGTTGCCTGTCCCAGCTCGAAGCCCTGGACGGGGACCGCGCCCGTACCCTGGAACAACAGGCGGTGGCCCGATTTGGACCATTACCCGGCATCGTGACCGAGCGACTGGATCCCTGCGCCGCCGCGTACCTCGTCAACAGCGGGGCCCAGGGTAGCCGGCGCGGCTCCTGTGCCGATGTCCTGGGTGAAGCGGCGGGCGCGATGGCCGGTCCGCGGCTGGTGGTGGTGTCCGGCTCCACCGGCCTCCTGGCATTCATGCGCGAGGAAGCAAGCTGGCGCGACCTGAAGGAATTCTGTGCCGAGGTCGGTCGTTGTCCTGAATTGCTCGACCTCGATCAGCCGGTGACCGGTGTGCCGGTGTCCCTGGCTCAGGACTATGCCACCTGGTTGAGCGAGCGCAGCGGATTTGCCTACCGGCTGCCGAGTTACGGCGAGTGGCTGGACGCCGCGCGCGGCACCGAGGACCCCAACCGCAACTGTCGGGTACAACTCGGTGGCGTGCAGCGCGGGGTTGCGCCGGTGGCCGCCGCGACCGGCACGCCCAACGGCCTCGGCCTGGTCAACGTGCTCGGCAACGTGCAGGAGTGGGTGACCGATGGCGCCGGGTTGAAGGTTGCCGGCGGCGCCTTCAGTGATCCCATCGCCGACTGCTCGGTGACCACGCTGCGCGCTCACGACGGCACGGCGGATGGGGCCACCGGCTTCCGGCTGGTGCGCAGCGTGTCGGCGCCGGGGGCGACATGAGTCTGCTGCGTCTGGCGCCCGAGTGTATGCGGCTGCGGCGTATGGCCAAGGCCCACGCGGCCGGCGAGATGTCCCAGAGCGCCTATCGCGATGCGCGGCGCGCGGTGATCGATGGGTTCGCCGAGGCCCCACTGGCCGATGACGACACCCGGCGTCGTGGTGAACCGACCCTGCGCAGTCGGACCTCGACGGAACCGGTGTCCGCGGCGGCGGCCTGGACGGCGACCCAGCCGTCGGTCGCGTTGCACACCGAAACGCCCGAGGCGCCGGCCGACGCGCCGGGCTGGCGGTCGAAAGTCGCTCTGGCCGCAGCGCTTACCGGACTGTTGATCGTGCTGCTCGGCTGGCCCAGCGAAGCCGGGGCCCAGGCCGGGTCAGCCGGCCTCGACATTCCGGCGGTGCGCGACCGTCATCCCGACCCGGCGCGCAGCCCGCGCCTGCCGGTACTGGCCGTTCAGATCCGCTGGGCCGACTCGCCGTCAGCCGGGACGGGCGCCGCCATGGAAGAATTTGCGCCTGGACTGCTGGCCGAGTTGCAGGCCGTGGCCGATGCCCGGCTGGATGAATTGCAGACCGCGGCGGCGCCGGGCGGTCATGGCTTCACCGCCAGTGAACTGGAAGAGATTGGCCGCTTTCTCGACGTGCTCGGTGTGCATGGCGACGCTTCGCAACTGGATGCGGCGGATGCCCGTGACCTGGCGGCGCTGATCAACGAGCAGAAGCGGCGTCGCGGGGTATCGGTGGCTCAGCTCGAAGACGTCGCCCGGGCGGTGCAGTCGAAACTGCGGGCCGCTGGCTATTTCCTCGGGGTGGCCTATCTGCCGGCCCAGTCCGTGGCCGACGGTGTGGTCGCAATTGGCGCCATGCCCGGGCGGCTCGGCGAAATCGTGGTGGAGGGCGGTGACCCGGGGCCCGCGGACCACGTGTTTGCCGGCCTGAACGGCGCGCCGCTGACTTTGAGCGACGTGACCGGACGCCTGGAGACCTTGAACGCGCTGCCCGGGGTCAGTGCCCAGGCTTCCTTCGGCCCCGGGGCCGAGGTGGGCGCATCGACCCTGCGCCTCGATCTGCTGGAACAACGGCGCTGGTCCGCCGGCATTGGTGTCGACAACCACGGCGACGATGCTACCGGCGAACAGCGGGTGACCGTCACCGGTGCGTGGCTGAATCCGCGCGGCGTCGGGGACCGCCTGTCCGCGGGACTGCTGACCACCGTCAATCCCGGCAACCAGACCTACGGGTACCTCGATTACGACACGCCGCTGGCGGCGGGATACCGGCTCTCTGCCCGGTTCGGCAACAACCAGTTCACCCGCGACGGCGGCGCGGCCGCCGGCAGCACCGATCTGGACGGCTCGGGCCGTTACCTGGACATCGGCGCCCGGCGGGCCATGGTGCAGAGCCGGGAACGCCGCCTGACCGCGATACTGGGGTTGGCCCGGCACGATCTGGACTGGGACGACGGGGTCGACCAGCAGGCGTCCATGATCAGCGCCGGCCTGGTTGGACACCGCGTCTGGGACGGTCCACGCATCGCCGCCGACGTCGCCCTCAATGCCACACTGGGGCATCTGGACGGTGACCCATTCATGGGGCAGGACAGTGATTTCTGGCTGCTGGAACTCGACGCCGAAGCCTGGATGCCGCTGGCACTGCCGTTGCTGGCCGGCGAGCAGAAGCTGCGCCTGTCCGCGGCCGGCCAGTGGAGCGACACGCTGCTGCCGGCCACCCGGCGACTGGCCCTGGGCGGCGCGCAACGGGCCCGGGCTTTCGATCGCAGCACATTCATTGGCGATCGCGGCCTGGTGCTGGGCGCGGAAGTCCGCACCCCGCTGGCCGTGGGTGAGTTACTGCTGTTCGCCGAGTCCGCCTATGGTGACGACCGCACCAGCGGCGCCGAGCGCTGGGCCCATCTGGGCGACCTGGGAATCGGCTGGACTGCCGTCCTCGGCCCCGGCGTCAGCACCCGGCTGAACTGGGCGCTGCCGGTCACTTCCCAGGGCACAGGAGATCTGAACGATGACGATGCACGCTGGTACTGGTCGCTCGATTACCACTACTGAGCGGCGCCGGCTGCTGCGGCTGCTGATGGTGGTCGCTGGACTGGCGGCCGGCCCGGCCCACGCGGACCCGCCGCCGGCCCCCGCCGCCGACGCCCAGGCCGCGCAACTGATCGAACAGGATCAGGGGCTGCGGGCGCGCCTGATGCCGGACCAGCCGGCCCCGGTGCGGCGCCTGGACCCCGCCATCTTCACCGAATTGCTGCCGGTCACTGCTGCCGAGCCGGCTTTGCGCCTGCCCGCCGACCAGGTCGACCAGGCGTCTTCCGTAAGCCCCTGATCCTCGCGGCGGGCAGCCGCGACAGGGCCAATCCGTTGGCGCCCGCTGCGCGCCAGATCTTGTCATCGTCTTGTTATCTTCGATGCGGCGCACGACGAGCCGTGAGGATGCACTAACGATGCGGCGGATTGCCGTTATGCACAGGGCGTCGATTTCCGTGAGTATTATGTAAATTAACGTCAAACCTTCACTTGGCCACTCATGTGAGTGGCCTAAATATCTGAAAACAATCAACTAAATATTGAACAAACGGAGAAGGGGCGGACACCTGCCCGGGTGCGCCGAGGTCCCGGGTGGGGCCGGTCGGGAACTTATCCTCAGAGTTATCCACAGATTTGTGCGGGTGCAAACACACTTTCCCGTGGCGGCGGTCGTGTCACTGCCATGAACTCACCGCATAATCGTGGCCTTCACTGCCACGGACCCGACCATGCCCGATGCCGACGACCCGCAGGATCGCCTGACGGAGAAACTGGCCGACTACCGGCAGCGCGGGGTCAGCCGGGCCAAGCTCGGGCTCACCGACGTGGACGGGGTGGCGCGGGGAAAGTACGTGAGCCTCGACAAACTGGAAAGCACGCTGCGCAAGGGTGGCGGCTTCTGCGACTGCGTGCTGGGCTGGGACGTGGCTGATCAACTCTACGATCGCGGGTCCTACACCGGCTGGCACACCGGCTTTCCGGATGCGGGATTCCGGCTTCGGGTGGAAACCGAACGCTGGCTGGCGGACGAGGCCTGCCCGTATTTCATCGGCGAGTTCGTGGGCGCCGACGACGGCGCGCATCCGCTGTGCCCGCGCACCCGCCTGGCAGAGGTGCTGGCGCGCCTGGAAGATGCGGGGCTGGCTCTGCTGTCCGGCTTCGAGTACGAGTTCTTCGTGTTCTCGGAGACCCCGCACAGCATCCGCGACAAAGGCTACCGCGGCCTGCGGCCGCTGACCCCGGGCAATTTCGGCTATTCGGTACTGCGCACCTCCACCGAGGCCGACCTGTTCGGCGGGCTCATGGACTATTGCATTGGCCTCGATTGCGCGGTCGAGGGCCTGCACTGTGAGACCGGCCCCGGTGTCTGGGAAGCTGCGCTGGCGCCCCGGCTGGGGCTGGAGGCGGCCGACCAGGCCGCCCTGTTCAAGACCTTCAGCAAAGTGTTCCTGCAGCGTCACGGCTGTATGGCGACATTCATGGCCAAGTGGTCCATGGACTACCCGGGTCAGAGTGGTCACTACCATTTCAGCTTTCTCGACCGCGCCGCCGACGGCAGCCCGGCAGCCAACCGGTTTCACGACGGCGCCGACCGTCACGGCATGAGCGAACTGCAGCGCTGGGCCGTTGCCGGGTTGGTGCGGTACCTGCCGGAGTACCTGGCGCTGGTAGCGCCGACCATCAACAGTTATACCCGCCTGGTGCCGGGCGCCTGGGCGCCTACCGGCGCCACCTGGGGGGTGGAGAACCGGACGGCCGCGGTGCGCGTGATCCCGGGTGACCCCTCGCGGCAGCATATCGAGGTTCGGGTGCCGGGCGCCGACGCCAATCCCTACCTGGTTGCGGCCGCCATGGCGGCAGCCGCCCTCGGCGGCATCGAACGGCGCCTGGAGCCACCTGCGGCCGTGACCGGCAATGCCTACGACCTGGCGGACGAGTTGCCTGCAGAGCGCTGCTTCGCGCGTTCACTGGAGGCGGCTGCGGCGGCGCTGGAGGCGTCCGCCCACGCCCGGGAGATGCTGGGTGACGCGTTCGTCGATCACTTCGTCATGAGCCGCCGGTTCGAGTGCGCCGAGTACGGCCGACACGTCAATGGCTGGCAGCTCGACCGATACTTTGAAATCATCTGAACGCCCCGGGGGCGGCAGGAGAGACCCGTTGCGAATCGGCATTCTGCAGACGGATTCGGTGCGCGATCAGTTCGTGCCGGCCCATGGCGACTATCCCGACATGTTCCGCACGCTGCTGGCCGATCCGGGGGCGCGTCCGCCCGGGCAGCCGGTGCCGGAGTTTCTGACCATCGACGTGCCCGGCGGCCGGTTTCCCGACCCGGCGGCCTGTGACGGTTACGTCATCACCGGCAGCCGCCACAGTGTGTACGACGACTTGCCGTGGATTCCGGCATTGGCGGAATTCGTCCGTCAGGCCCTGGCCCTCGGCCGGCGCGTCGTCGGCATCTGTTTCGGGCATCAGCTCATCGCGCACTACTTCGGCGGCGAAACCCGCGCTGCCGAAGTGGGCTGGTGTGTCGGCGTTCAGCCCAGCGAGGTGGTTGCCGATGCCCCCTGGATGGATCCGCCGGCGCGGTCCCTGCGCCTGCTGGCCAGCCACAAGGATCAGGTGGTGCGCCTGCCGCCGGGTGCGCAACGCATCGCTGTGGGCGAACGTTGTCCGGAGTCGGGCTTCGTGTTCGGTGACGTGCTGACCTTTCAGGGTCACCCCGAGTTCACCGCGGCCTACGCCGGCGATCTGCTGGACAGCCGTCAGGCGCTGCTCGGTGATGCCGTTTGCGGCGCCGGCAAGGCATCTCTGGCCGAGCCCACGGATCGCCAGATCGTGGCGCGCTGGATGCTCAACTTCCTGACGGCGGAGGCCCGGACATGTCCATGAAGGTCACGGCGCTGGTGCTGGTTGGCGCAACGCTGCTCGGGTCCGGCTGCAGCGTACAGATGGCGTACAACAACCTGGACCGGCTGGCACGCTGGTCGGTGAGTGACTACATCGACATGGACGAGCGCCAGCGCGCGTACTTCGACGCTACCTTTGATTCCCTGTGGTACTGGCATCGCACCGAACAGCTCCCCATCTATGCGGATTATCTGGAAGGCCTGGCCCCGCGCCTGGTGGACGGCACCAGTGAAGCCGAGATGCAGGCGCTGGTGGATCAGGTAACGGCCTGGTACCTGGTGCTGGAAGCGCGCGGCATGCCCATGGCCACGGAGTTGCTGGCTTCGCTCTCGGATGCCCAGGTGGCGGATCTCTCGGCGGCGCTGGCAGACAGCAACGAGGAACTCGCCGAGCCCGAAGCGGGGCTGTCGCTGGAGGCGGCGCAGGCGCTCTGGGTAGAGGAGTTCGTCGACCGTTTCAGCGGCTTTTCCGGCCGGCTGAACGCGGTGCAGAAAGATTACCTGGCGCGTCAGTCGCGGCGCTATCAGCCGGAAATGCAACTCTGGGCCGACTACCGGCGCCGCTGGCAAAGCGACCTGCTGGCCGTGCTGGCGTTCCGGCACGACGCGGAAGGCCTGGACGCGGCGTTCCGCCAGCTCACGGCCAATCGCGATGCCTACCATGGCGATGCCGCCGGTGTATTCGAGGCCAACGAAGCGTTGCTGCGGGAAACCAGTGTCTGGCTCGTCAACAGTATGACGACGCGTCAGCAGGAGCAGTTTGCCACCCGGGTTACGGACCTGGCAGCGGACTTCCGGGCGCTGGCGGAGCAGGGGCCCCGCTACGCCGGCGCCGCCGCCGTGGCGGCGCCCTGTCTGGTAGTGTGTTGAGGGTCCAGCCCGGCGCGGGCCGAACCCGCCGCCGCCGGCCGCTGAGGGGGTTACAGCAGGCTGCGCAGCATCCAGGCCGCTTTCTCGTGAATGGCCATCCGGTCTGCCACCAGGCTGGCGGTTGATTCGTCGTCGGAGCCCTGCGCCGTGTGCAGGACTTCGCGGCAGGTGCGAACCACGATCTCCTGGGCGGTAACCAGATCCTTGAGCATGTCCTCGGCCGGCGGCACGCCGGGCACTTCCTCGATGGTGGTGAGTTCCGCGTACTCGCGATAGGTCCCGGGGGCCGGGTATCCGAGGGTACGGATCCGCTCGGCGATCTCGTCCACGGCGGTGGCCAGTTCCGTGTACTGCTCCTCGAACAGCAGGTGCAGATCGCGGAAGCGCGGGCCGGTGACGTTCCAGTGATAGTTGTGGGTCTTCAGGTACAGGGTGTAGGTGTCGGCCAGCAGGCGTTTGAGCCCGGAGGCAATCTGTTCGCGGTCACCCCGGTCGATTCCAATGTTGATCTCTGCGGTCGTCATGACGGTCTCCGTGGGTCGATGCCGATGGTTGGCGTCCGGTGGGCGGACAGGTGTCCGCGTCATCGGACAGGACGGGAGAGAGTCTGACGCGGCCGCCGACCGCCGTGAAATGAATTGTATCGAATTCTGCGATTGACTGAATCAATCGTTTTCGGACAGCAGCAGCCAGGCCACCAGGTACGCGGCGAGCGCCACTTTGGGCAGAAACAGACCGCACACCACGAAGGCCACGCGCACCAGGGCCGGGTCGGTATTGAGGGTGGTGGCGGCGCCCGCGCACACGCCAGCCAGCCAGGCTCTGTCCGGGTCCAGGCGCAGATGGCGGCGCAGCCGCTGGCGGAGCGGCGCGCTCATGAAGCCAGTGCGCTCACGGTGGCTCCGAAGAGCAGGAACACCAGCACCAGCAGAGACAGCGCGAAGGCCGTACCTCGTGGCGCTTTGAGACGGGAGAGGCGGAAGGATGTGTCCATGGTTGTCCTGTAGTCCGAATGGTGCCGATTCGCGATTCGGGAGGGTATATTCACGAACCGTGCCAGCACCGGCACCTCGGTGAACGCCCGCCAGGACGGACAATTTCCGGGCGGCCCGGATCCAACCCTGGAACCGGTCTGGTCGGATTCGCCAACTGTTGGTCTGACCCCGGCGCCTGCCATGGTCGCCCCTGGCGGCCGATGCGCCGATTGCCCGCTCCGGGTAGCGCGGGTACAAAGGAGGCCGAGCAACCGTGGTGAGGAGGGGCACATGCCGGGACCGTTGGATGGGGTGCGGGTTCTCGACCTGACCAGCATGATCTCCGGACCGGTGGCGACCATGATGCTGGCGGACCAGGGCGCCGACGTCATCAAGGTGGAGCCGCCGGGCGGCGATCTGGTTCGTCATCTTGGGCCCAACCGGGCCGGCCTGACCGCCACCTTTCTGTCCGCCAACCGCAGCAAGCGCAGCATCGCGCTGGATCTCAAGAACGCCGCCGGCATGGACGCGCTGCTGGCCCTGGTGGCGACCGCCGACGTGTTCGTGCAGAACTTCCGCCCCGGCGCCATCGAGCGCATGGGCCTGGGCGAGGAGGTCATCCGAACGCGGCGCCCGGACATCGTCTATGTCTCCATCAGCGGCTTCGGTGAGACCGGGCCCTATGCCCAGAAGCGGGTCTACGATCCGGTCATTCAGGCTCTGTCCGGCCTGGCGGCGATCCAGAAGGACGGCGCCAGTGGGCGGCCGCGGATGGTGCGCACCATCGTCCCGGACAAGACCACGGCGGTGACCGCGGCCCAGGCCATTACCGCCGCACTGTTCGCCCGGCAGCGCAGCGGCCAGGGCCAGCACGTGCGACTGGCCATGCTCGACACCATGGTCGCCTACCTGTGGCCGGAAGGGATGACCGGGTACACGTTCGTCGGCCGCGAAGTGCCGGGTTCCCGGGCCCAGCTCGCCCAGGATCTGATCTTTCAGACCGAGGACGGCTACATCACCACCGGCGCGGTCTCGGATGTGGAGTGGCAGGGTATGTGCCGGGCGCTGGGCCACGAGGAGTGGCTGGACGACCCGCGCTTCCGCACCGCCCAGGATCGGGTGGTCAACGTCCAGCCGCGGCTGGCGCTGATGGCCGAAGTGCTGGCCGGCGGCACCAGCGCCCGCTGGTTGGAGCGCCTGGATGCGGAAGGTGTTCCGTGCGCACCGGTTCTGGAGCGCCACGAGGTGTTCGAGCACGAGCAGGCCCGGATCAACGGAACGGTGGTGGAACTCGATCACCCGGTCGCCGGGCGAATCCGCCAGCCCCGGCCGGCGGCGCGGTTCGATGCCACCCCGGCGGAGATCCGCCGCCCGGCTCCGGTGCTGGGCGAGCACACGCGGGAAGTGCTCGCCGAGATCGGTATCGACGCCGAGGTCCTGGCGGCGGCAGGTGCGGCCGTCGTCACACCGCCGCAAGCCGGGATGCCGGAAACTTGACCGGTGCACGCGCCACGGGGTGGAGGAATCCTGCCAATGCGCTAGATTCCAGGTGACCCAATACGAAATCGCGCCATGGCATCCGTCGCGTTCAACGTCTCGGTAGAAGAATCTCACTCAGTACTGAAGAAGGTGCTGCCGCTGATGAGTCAGCAGCAGGTGCCCACCATCCCGCAGAATTACCTCGTGTGGTACGACTTCGTCTGTGAGGGCAACAGCGAACTGGTCGCCGAGCTCCAGGAACGGATGGGCAAGAATCAGTCGTTTTCACCGGATGTCTGTCAGAGCCTGTTCGAGAAGTACTTCCTGCACGAGCTCAAGGCCCAGGTCCACGACATCCAGGGCGCCATGCGCCACACCGTGGACTCGGTGCTGGCGGAGATTGCCGGCCTCGACGAGGACCTGGGCAATTTTGCCGGGGTGCTGGGCGAGGCCGACTCGGCTCTGCGACAGACCCCGAGTGCGGACGACCTGCTGAGTCTGGTGGCCCGCCTGGCCGAGGAAACCCGCAGTACCCAGCTGCGCAGCAGTGAGGTCGAGAATTCGCTGCGCAGCATGTCCGACGAGCTGGCCGAGTTGCGTGCTCAGGTGGATGCGCTGTCCCGCGATTCGCGCCAGGACGCACTTACCGGCATCGCCAACCGGCGGGCCTTCAACGACGGCATCAAGCGCATGATTCGCGAAGCCAACGACAGCGGCAGTGAACTCTGCCTGCTGATGGCGGACGTGGATCGCTTCAAGGCCTTCAACGACAGCTTCGGTCATCAGGTCGGCGATCAGGTGCTGCGCTTCGTGGCCCAGGAACTGGATCAGTGCGTGAAGGGCCGCGACCTGCTGGCCCGCTACGGCGGCGAGGAGTTCGCCATCCTGCTGCCCGAAACCTCTTACAACGGCGCCCTGATGCTGGCGGAGAGCATTCGCGCCATCATCGAGGCCCAGGTCGTGACCATCGACGACGGCCGCGAAATCGACGATCTGACGATTTCCCTGGGGGTCGCCCAGTACCGGCCGGAGGAACAGTCCGACGATTTCCTTGGCCGCGCCGACGCCTGCCTGTATCAATCCAAGTCCGAAGGCCGCAACCGGGTGACCGGCGAGCGCGACCTGCGCCAGACCTCCTGACGCCCGGCCGGCCCGCTGGCCACGGCAAGCGGCTTCCGGAAAGATTCGCGGCGCACCGTCACTGCCTCTAGAATTCCGGTCTTTGTCCGGAGAGCCCACCCGTATGCGCCTGACCCAGGGCATTCACCGTGCCTTACAACTCTACGCCCGCGAACCGGCATTGCGGGGGGGCGGCTTCGATCTGAACTGGAGCCAGCTGGCCGACCGGGTGGCCCGTCTGGCGGCGGTATTCATCGCCCACGGCATCGTGCCCGGCGACCGGATAGCCATGCTGGCGGCCAACTCGCCGCGTTACGTGGAGTTCTACCTGGCCACGCTGTGGGCCGGAGCGGTGATGGTGCCGGTCAATTCGCGCTGGGCCGTGCCGGAGAAGACCCACTGTCTGACCGATTCCGGGGCCCGGCTGCTGCTGGTGGATGCCGCGGGACACGACGAAGCGGCGGCGCTGCTGGAGGCCTGTCCGGCGCTGGAGCGGGTGATTCATGCCGACGACGGTCCCGGCGGCGGCTACGACGACTACGAAGCCCTGCTGGCCGGGCACGATCCGGTAGCAGACGCGGAGCGGGGCGGAGACGATCTGGCGGCCTTGTTCTACACCGGCGGCACCACCGGCCGCGCCAAGGGCGTCATGCTCAGTCACGACAACTTCATGAGCAATGCCATGACCGCCATGGTCAATCTGGGCATTCGTCAGCAGAGCGTGCACCTGCACGTGGCGCCGCTGTTTCACGTGGCCGGCGGATCGCGGGTGTTCACCACCACGGTGGCGGGTGGCACCCACGCGGTGATTCCCCGCTTCGAGCCGGAACTGTTCCTGGACGCGGTGCAGCGTTACGGGGTAACCATCACGGTGGTGGTGCCGGCCATGCTCAGCACCCTGCTCGAGTACCCGCACCTGGACCGCTACGACCTGTCCAGCCTGGAACTGCTGACCTATGGCGCCTCGCCGATGCCGGAGGCGCTGCTGAGGCAGACCATGGAGCGCATGCCGGGCATCCGTTTCCTGCAGTCCTACGGCATGACCGAACTGTCGCCGGTCGCGACCTCGCTGTCGCCCCGCTATCACGTGTTCGACGGCCCCGATGCCGGCCGCATCCGCTCTGCGGGACAGGCGGTGTTCAACGCCGACGTGGCGGTGATGGACGATGCTGGCCGGCGGCTGCCGAGCGGTGAAGTGGGCGAGGTGTGTGTGCGCGGGCCCATGGTCATGCAGGGCTACTGGCAGCAGCCCGAGCTCACCGCCGAGGCGCTACGGGACGGGTGGATGCGTACGGGGGATGCCGGCTACCTGGACGCTGACGGTTTCCTGTTTCTGGTC
Organism: uncultured Gammaproteobacteria bacterium; assembly: GCA_942491135.1. Taxonomy (GTDB): domain Bacteria; phylum Pseudomonadota; class Gammaproteobacteria; order Pseudomonadales; family Azotimanducaceae; genus UBA7803. The sequence goes on from CALNZS010000019.1 coordinate 135,426, forward strand.
GACCGGGTCAAGGACATGATCATCAGCGGCGGCGAAAACGTGTACTCGGCGGCGGTGGAGAACGTGATCCACCAGTTCCGCGGCGTCCACGAGTGCGCGGTGATCGGCGTGCCCAGCGAGCGTTGGGGTGAGGCCGTGCACGCCATTGTGGTGCCGCGCTCCGGCGCCACCATCGAGCAGGCCGATCTGCTGGCCCACTGCCGGGCGGAACTGGCCGGCTACGAGTGTCCGAAGTCCATCGAGATACGCCGTGAACCGCTGCCCCGCAGTGGCGCCGGCAAGATCCTCAAGACCGAGCTGCGCTTACCGTTCTGGTCCGGGCAGGACCGGAGCATCCATTGATGGCGCCACGGCCAGGACGACGGCTGCTCGCGGCTGGGTGCTTCGCCGTGCTGGCGCTGCCCGGTGCGGGCGCGCGAGGTGAGGCCGGGGCGCCACTGCCGGTGCGCAACCTGTCGCCGGCGGCGGCGCTCTACGGGGTGCCGCGTATGGTCGGAACCCTGCCGGTGCGGCGCCTGGAAGCTGCGCTGCTGCTGGAGCACGTCAACAACTTCTCCGGTGACAGCAACGACCAGATGGCCATCGCCTATGACGGCACCACCAGCATCACCAGTCTGACCCTGCGCGGCGCATTTGCCGGCGCGCTCGAGTGGGGCCTGGAAGTGCCCTACGTCTATCACGACGGTGGATTCACCGATGGATTGATCGACGGGTTCCACGAACTGTTCGGGTTTCCCGATGCGGGACGCGACGACGTGCCTCGCGACCGGCTGCGTTACCGGTTGGAGTACAACGGCGAAACCCTGGTGGATATCGACGAGTCGGTTGGCCACCTGGGTGACGTTCGTGGCTGGCTGGGGGTCCGGGTCTACCAGGGCAGGGCCCGCCAGGCGGTGCTGCGCGCCATGGTCAAGGCGCCCAGCGGCAGCCTCGATACGCTGAGTGGCTCCGGCGGCACCGACGTCGCCGTCTGGGGTGAATGGGTGGACGATGCCATCCTGGCCGGTTTCGGCGCCCGCCTGACCGCTGGCGCCGGCATCCTGGTGCCCGGCGACGGCGACCTGCCGTCGCCGGCCCAGCAGAACGCCGTGTTTACCGGTCACCTGGGTGTGCAGTTTCCGGTCACACACTGGCTGACTCTGCGGGGTCAGCTCGATGCCCATAGTGAGGTGCTCGATACCGGGTTGCGTCAGGCCGCCGACGGCGCGGTGCAGGGCACCCTGGGTGCTACCGTGGGTATCGGCTCGGCAAGTTGGCTCGATCTTGGCCTGAGCGAGGATCTGACCAGCGCCAGCGCGCCGGACGTGGTGTTCCTGGTGCGCTTCGGAGTCGCGATGTGAACACCCCGGCGGCGCCAGCGCGGCTCAACGTGGGTTCGCCCCGGGACCTGGCTGGCGAGCCGTTCGATCTGCTGGTGGTCGGCGGCGGCATCACCGGCGCCGGCGTGGCCCGGCATGCGGCGCAATGCGGACTGCGCACCCTGGTAGTGGATGCCGGCGACTTCGCCGCCGGTACGTCCAGCCGTTCTACCAAGCTGATCCACGGGGGTCTGCGTTACCTGGCCATGGGTGACTTTGCCCTGGTGCGTGAGAGCGCACTGGAGCGTAAGAGCCTGCTGGCCATGGCCCCCCACCTGACGGAGCCGCGCTGGATGCTGGTCCCGGCCCGCAGCCGTCTGGAGTACGCCAAGCTGCGGGTAGGCATTACGCTCTACGAGTGGCTGGGCGCGGTCGCCAGTGACGAACGCCATCGCAACTGGTCGAGCCGCGAGCTGGGCGACGGTGAGCCGCTGCTCGACACCGACCGCACCCCATGGGCCTGCCTGTACCGGGAGTACCTCACCGATGATGCTCGCCTGGTGCTTGCGACCCTGCGTGCCGCCGTCGCCGATGGTGCCGAGGCCTGCAGCTACGCCCGGGTCACGGCGGTCGAACAGGGGGACGCCGATTGCCGGGTGCAGGTGATCGACGAGCGGGACGGCAGCCACGCCGAGATTGCCGCCGCCTGCGTGGTCAATGCCACCGGTCCGTGGGTGGAGAGTCTGCTGCCGCCGGCGGATCCCGGCGGTGCACGGCTGCACCTTTCCAAGGGCGTTCATCTGGTGGTTGCGGCATCGCGCCTGCCGGTGCGCAACATGGTGATGATGACCGCTGCCGATGGCCGGCCGGTGTTTGCCATCGCCCGCGCCGGCGTGATCTACATCGGTACCACCGACACCACCCACCATGGGGGCGCCGAACACTGGCCCCAGGTGGAGGCTGCGGACATCGACTACCTGCTGGGCACCGCTAATGCCCACTTCCGTATCGAACCACTCACCCGCAGCGATGTGCTGGCAACCTGGGCTGGTCTGCGGCCGCTCATCAATCAGCCCGGCAAAGCACCGAAGGAGATGTCCCGGCGCGACGAGATCTGGCGTCACGGCGGTCTGGTCACGGTAGCGGGCGGCAAGCTCACGGGCTTTCGCAAGATGGCCGAAGAAACCATGGCGACGGTGGCGGAAGTGCTGGACCGGCCGCTGGCCATGCCGCGGCCGCTGGCGCCGGTGGCGGGCGGTGAGGTGCCGGACGTGGACGCGCTGGTCGGCCGCATCGGCACGCGCTACCAGGTTGCGCCCACGGTAGCTCGGCGCCTGGCGCGCCTTTACGGCAGCGAAGTGGAAACCGTGCTGGGGGCGCAGCCGGCGCCGTTGTCACCGTCGGTGTTTGCCGAAGAGGTGCACTGGGCCGTGGACGTGGAAGGCGCCTGGAACCTCGAGGACGTGATCTACCGCCGCCTGCGGGCGGCGTGGTTTCTGCCGGACGAAGTGGATGCCATCGTCGATGGCGCCGCTGCGCTGCTGGCGCGGCGCGCCGGCTGGACCGCGGACCGCACCACGGCGCAGACGGATGCGGTGAAGCGGCGCCTGCGCCAGGAACTGGCGTTTCGCGATATCGTGGTCAGCGGCGGCTGATCGCGGCCGTCAGTCGGCAGTGAGCGGGGTCAGCAGGTAATGGCCGTGGCTGACGCCGATGGGCCGGCTGCGTTCTTCCTGCCAGATTTCCGAGCGCACGTTGGCCACCCGGCGGCCATGGCGGGTGACGATGGCGCGGCCGTAGGTGTCCAGCGGCCGTCCGGAGCGCAGGTAGTCCACCGACATGTCGATGGTCTTCGGCAACCGCTCGCAGGAGGTGTCGTGCAGGAGCTGAATCACCGCAGTCAGTTCCAGAAACGCGCCGATGGCACCGCCGTGCAGTGCCGGCAGATTGACGTTGCCGATCAGGTGCTCCTGAAACGGCAGGATGGTGGTGAGTTCGTTGCCCTTGCGCTCCACCTGGATCCCCAGAAAGCGCGCGTAGGGGATGTGTTCCAGCACTGCGGCCATGTCCTGGCCACGGCCCTGGGCCCGAAGGTCCGACAGCAGCTTCATGTCTCGGTTACGCCCGCGGCTCGTTGGGCGTGCCCAGCATGAAGCTGGCGACGCAGGTGGCGATGGGGTCGTCCGGGGTCGACTGGTATGCGGTGGCACGCACGAACGCGATGTGCCGGGTGCGCTTGTAGCACACGGCGTGGGCGAAGATGTCCTGGTGCGGCTGGGCCGCCCCCATGTAGTCGATGCGCAGGTCCAGGGTGGCCATGGACAGACTGCCGGAATCCTGTCCGGCGGGACGAACGGCCATGCCGCAGCTGTTGTCCAGCAGCGCGGTGAGCACGCCGCCATGGACCACGCCGGTGTCGGGGTCGCCCACCAGATGTTCGGCGTAGGGCACTTTCACCACGCAGCCGCCGTCGTCGTGACTGACCAGGGTCAGCCCCACGGCCCGGGCATGGGGAATGTGCAGCATGTGATCTTCGATGGGTTCCACGGATTGACGCCGATAATCGGCGCGAATGGTACACTCGCGCTCAGTGAGTCGAGCTAGCTTATTGGGAGGGTCTGACGATGGCAATGCAGCACACACCACTGCTGATGTCGAACATTCTGGATCGGGGTGCGAAGGTTGCCCCCACGGAAGAGATCGTCACGGCCACGGACGACGGCGTCAGGCGCCAGAGCTACCAGGAGACCCGTGATCGCGCGCACCAGCTTGCCCACGCCCTGGCCGAGGCAGGGGTTCAGGTCGGCGACCGGGTGGGCACGTTCATGTGGAACGGCGCCCGGCACCTGGAGGCCTATCACGCCACCGCGGGCATGGGTGCGGTGCTGCACACCCTGAACATCCGCCTGTCCGATCATGACCTGGAATACATCATCGATCACGCCCAGGACAAGGTGATCATCGTCGATGCCGACGTATTGCCGCTGCTGGAAAAGCTCAACGGCCGCATGCCGAGCGTCGAGCGCGTCATCGTGGCCGCGGAGCCGGGCTTCGAAGACTGGTCCACGGACCTGCCGAACCCCATCGGCTACGAGGAATTCATCGCCGGCAAACCCACCGCCTATGAATGGCCGCAGATCGACGAGAACTCGCCCCTGGGCCTGTGCTACACCAGCGGCACCACGGGCAACCCGAAGGGTGTGGAGTACGAACACCGCTCCCAGTACCTGCACACCATGACCCAGTGCATGACCGACAGCATGAATCTGTCGGCGACCGATTGTCTGCTCGGCATCGTGCCCATGTTTCACGCCATGGGCTGGGGGCTGCCGTGGTCGGCGTTGATGCTCGGCTGCAAGCAGGTCATGCCGCACCGGTTCATGGACCCGAAGCGCCTGATTCAGCTCATGGTGGACGAGCAGGTCACCGTCTCCGCCGGGGTGCCGACCATCTGGCAGGGCGTGAAGGGGCTGTACGAGGCCAACCCGGACCAGTACGACCTGTCGGCGCTGTCCCGGGTGACCTGCGGCGGTTCGGCGCCGCCGCCGTCGCTGATCCGCTGGTACTGGGACACCCTGGGCGTGGAGATGATCCAGGGCTGGGGTATGACCGAAACCTCACCCCTGGCGACCCTGTCGCGCCGGGTGATGAAGCGCTCGCAACGGGATCTGGACGAGGATCGGCAGTTCGAGAACGTGGCCAAAGCGGGGCAGATCATGCCCGGCATCGAGGTCGAGATCTTCGACGAGTCGTTCGAGCGGTTGCCTCACGATGGCGAGACGGTGGGTGAAATTCTGGTTCGGGGGCCATGGATCTGCTCGAAGTACTACAACGATCCGCAACCGGAGAAGTTCCACGACGGCTGGCTGATCACCGGCGACGTGGGCAAGATCGACCCGGAAGAGTACCTGATCATCAGCGACCGTTCGAAAGATCTGGTGAAGAGCGGCGGCGAGTGGATTTCCTCGGTTGATCTGGAGAACGACATCGTCGCCATGGACGGCGTTGCCCAGGCTTGCGTGGTGGCCCACCCGCATCCGAAGTGGGACGAGCGACCGGTGGCGCTGGTGGTCCTCAAGGACGGGGCCAGCGTCGCCAAGGAGCAGATCCTCGAGCATGTGAGCCGGAACTTCGCCAAATGGCAGTTGCCGGACGACGTGTTGTTCGTCGACAGCATCCCGCTGACCTCCACCGGCAAGATGGATAAGAAAGTGGTGCGCGCGGATCTGGATGCCAAGGGCTATCAGCTTCCCGACCTGCGGGACAAAGCAGGCTGAACCATGGCCGCGGGCGCGCCGGATTCCGGGCCGCCCGCCGGCGACGGACATCCGGTCGGCGGCTGGCTGCGGCGCCGGATCCGCGAAGTCTCCTGGCGCTCCCGGGTTCGCACCCGGGCCTGGCTCATGCGCCACCCGCAAACCCGGGACTTCCTGATCCGGGCCGGCAGTCTGGACGTAGACGAGTTCACGCTGGCGCGCGGCGTTGCGGTGGGCCTGTTCATCGGCCTGACGCCCACGGTCGGGGTCCAGACGCTGCTGATGCTCGGCGCCGCGGTGATGCTGCGGGCGAACTTTCCAGCCGCGTTCATCGCCTCGTGGATCAACAACCCGTTCACCTTTGCGCCCATCTACCTGGGCTTCTATCAGCTCGGTGACTGGGTGCTGGGGCTGTTGCCGGTCAGGTTCCGTACTTTGACCGGCGTCGAAGCCGAGATTGCCCGGGATACCTCGGCGCTGATCATCGGCAGTCTGCTGGTGGCCATTCCGGTGGCGGTGACAGGCTACTTCCTGTTCCTGACTATCTGGCGGCGCTTCGATCTGCACCTGCCGCAAAGGGCGGATCGGCAGCGGCCGGAGGCTTAGTTGCCCGGCCCCCGCTTCCCCGATGTTGCATTCTCCGCGCCCACTGGCCATTGTTGGGCGGATTCCGGGGATGAGATCTCATGACGGCGCTCGTGATCGCAAATCTGGCGGCATTCGCCGTCCTCGTAGTTGTGCTGGCAAGGCTCGGCGGACCGCGGTTCACCCTGTCCCGGCGTATTCTCGCCGGGCTGGCAGCGGGGGTGGTGTTCGGGCTGGCGCTGCAGGTGATCTACGGCGCGCGGCCCGATGTCATCGGCGCCACCCTGGACTGGACCAACGTGGTCGGCAGTGCCTACGTGGCCCTGCTGCGCATGATCATCATCCCTCTGGTGCTGGTGATGATGGTGGCAGCGGTGTTACGCATGGGGGACGTGGCCGCCCTCGGCAGGATTGGCGGCCTGGTAGTGGGCATTCTGGTGGGCACCACCATGATCGCGGCGCTGGTGGGCATCGGCATTGCCAACGTTTTCGGGCTGAGCGCCGAGGGGCTGACGGAGGGTGCGCGGGAGCTGGAACGCTCCCGGGTCCTGACCGAGCGTTACGCGGCCTTCGGTGAACTGGACCTGCCCGACATGCTGGTGAGTTTCATTCCGTCCAACATTTTCTTCGACATGACGGAAGGGCGCCCCACCTCGATCATCTCCGTGGTCATCTTCGGCATCCTGCTGGGCATCGCGGCACTCGGCGTGGGGCGTGACGATCCGGCCCGGGGAGCCTCGATCCGGGACTTCGTGGACACGGCCCAGCAGGTGGTGCTGAAACTGGTCCACATGGTCATGGCGCTCACCCCGTACGGCATTCTCGCCCTGATCGCCAAGGTCGTGGCGGGTTCCGACACCGCGGACATTCTGAACCTGATCGGTTTCATCGGCGCCTCGTACCTGGCGATCGCCATCATGTTCGGCGTGCACGCGTTGTTGATCGCGTCGAGCGGGCGCAACGTCGCCGAGTACTTCCGCTCGGTCTGGCCGGTCCTGACGTTCGCCTTCACGTCGCGCAGTTCGGCGGCGACCATTCCCTTGAACGTGGAAGCCCAGGTGGAGGAACTCAAGGTGCCGGCGCCGATCGCCAATCTGTCGGCCAGCTTCGGCGCCACCATCGGTCAGAACGGCTGCGCGGGCATTTATCCGGCCATGCTGGCGGTCATGATTGCGCCCAGCATGGGCGTCGATCCCACCAGCCTCTCCTTCATCGCTGGCCTGGTGGGAATCATTGCCGTGGGTTCCTTCGGGGTGGCCGGGGTCGGCGGCGGGGCGACCATGGCGGCCTTCGTGGTGCTGCCGGCGATGGGATTTCCGGTGACCGTCGCGGCCCTGCTGATTTCCGTCGAGCCCTTGATCGACATGGCGCGCACCGCGCTCAACGTCAACGGCGCTATGACCGCCGGCGTGGTCACGGGGCGCATCGTCGGCGACTCAGATCCGGTCCCGGATGCGCGATCGCAGGCAGCCGCGGGTGGCCCGGCGAAGTAGTGCGGTCGTTGGCTCATGCACCGGCATCCGTGGACCTGGCCTGGCAGGCGTTGTGCAAATCGCTGCCGGGCGGCCGCCTGCACCGGATTCCGCGTAATCCCCTGCATCGCGACGTGTTACTGGCGGTGCTGGCTTGCCAGCTCGAGCGCCGCTACCCGTATTCGGAAGTGGAATTGAACGATGCGTTGCGCGGCCGTCTGGCCGAACTGGACACGGACGTGGATCACGTCACCCTGCGCCGATACCTGGTGGACTGTGGCTTCCTGCGCCGGAACCGCGCCGGTGCACGATACTTCCTGGTGTTCCCGAAACTCGAAGCCGTGCTGTCCCCGGACGCCCGGGCGTGTGCGGCCAGCCTGATCGAACAGGCTGGCGAACACCGACGGCAATCCAATTCCGTGCCGCCGCTGGCGTCGATCCGGTGCAATCGATGCCTGAAATGACCAACGTTACGGCGGAAGAAGAGCACGTGATTCCTTGGAGTGTTCGGAGAGCGGAACGCCAACGACGTGCTGGTACACCACGAACACCAGGTCATGCTGCTCAAAGGCCTTGGCTTTCGGCCGGTGACTTATCGGCCAACCGGCGACCCGGGTAGCAGCGAGCCATGACCCTGGCGCCGGAACGGTCGGCTTTCCGCAGGGGCACGCCGGAAGATCTCGATGCCGTGCTGGCCATCGGTTCGATAGCCCGGTCCGATGACGCGCGACTCAACCAGTTGCGCCTGGGGCTTGCGCAAAGTGAGGTCGACCTGGCGCTGATTGACGGGGTTCCGCGCGGGTTTGCCCTGCTGCACCGGCGCTTTTTCGGTCACCCGTTCCTGGAGCTTCTGGTCGTGGCTGCGAGCCACCGGCGCCATGGCATCGGATCGGACCTCGTTCGCCACCTGCTGCGATTGGCGGGCGGTAGCGGGCTCTTCACTTCCACCAATCAGTCCAATGCCCCGATGCGGGCATTGCTGAGCAAGCTGGGATTCGAGGAGTCCGGCATCATTCACAATCTGGATCCCGGAGATCCCGAACTCGTTTATTTCAAGCGGCTGACGCAGGAACAGCGTCGTCTCTGAGCCGTCGTGAAGGAGCCCGGCAGCGCGGCTTCAGGATGTGTTGGACGCCATGACGGCGAAGTATCGGGAGAGTAACCGGGCAACGGAAGTTTTCTACCGGGTGCTGGGGGGCAAGCGTGATCGCATCGGGGTGCTGATGAGCCTTGCCCCGTGCGTGCAGCTAGCACCGTCGCTGCCGGCCGCCGTGGCGGCTCGGGGTCAGGCCTCGTCGATGGATGCTTCCCGCTTCCAGGTATCGTCGGGGTCGAACACTTCGATCGCGGCGGCCGCTTCGGCGGTGTTCTCGCCGAGATCCTTGGAGTAGACCACACCGTCGAAGCTCACGATGAAACTCATGACGCCGGAATTGCCGTAGTCGGCCGGGGTTGCGATGAGCGCGAAGCCGCCGAGCATCTTGTCACCCACCAGGTAACTGTAGGCGCCTCCTTCGGCGTGAGGACCCTGCCCCGGGAGCAGGCGGTAGACGTAGCCGTAGTAGGGTTCACCTCGTGCGCTGTCGTGCTGGAAGTATCCCAGCGCCTGAGCGCGCGCAAATTCGTCGCCCACCGGGCTCGGCGCCTCGTCACCGCTGGTCGGCCAGAACAGCCCGTCCTTCTGGCCTTCGGTACTGATCAGCCGGTCCGCGAAGTGCATCAGGCTGGACTGCTGCGGGTTGCGCCGATAATACTCACGCTGAGCGTCCACGAACGCCAGGCACACCTGGATGGCCCCCAGTTCGTTGGCGCCTACTCTGCGGTCGATGATTTCTTCGGCGCCTTCGGTGGCGTCGAACCGCCACGTGTCGTTCTCCTGGACCAGCGGAAAGGGGAACGGCCAGTCGTCTTCGCCGACCTCGAGTATGGTCAGGCCACGGTCGTTCTCGACAATCTGGTGAGACGCTTCGTAGCGTTCCAGGAAATGGGCGCGCGTCTGGGCATCCTGCACCGGATCTCCGGATTCGACCAGATGCCTGGCGCCTTCTCCGAGCACCGCTACGATGGCTTCCACATCGTCCGCTTGCAGTGCCTCGGCCAGTGCTTCCACCGCGGAATCGGCGGAGGAATGAGTGCCGGAGTCCGGTGCGCTGCAGCCTGCCAGGACGGTAACAGCCGTGAGCAGAAGACATCGAACGGCGGATTGCATGGTGTGTCCTCTCATCAGCGCCGCCGTCCGCCACCGCGCATGCCGCCGAAACTCCGGCTCGACATGCCGCGGCTGGCGTTGGCCCGGGTGCGCGACGCGTTGCCGTAGCCGCCGAACGCGCCGGAGCGCGAGGACGATCCGAAGTCGCGGGTTCCTGAACCGCGGGACGAGCCACCGAAGTCCCGGGTCTGGGACGGACGGTTGCCACTGAAGTCGCGGTCGCGCGCGCCGCCCAGATCGCGATCCTGGAATCGCGCCGTGTCACGGCCTCCGATCGGGTTGCCGGCCAGGTCACGCTGACCGCCGAAGCCTTCGCGCGCCATCTGCTGCCGGCCCTGTTCGGCGCGGCCACGGTACTGTTCGCGGGCCTGAGTGCCCTGGCGGTCGCCGCCGCGGAACCGCTCCTGGGTGGCGGCATCGCGATAGCCGACGCCTTTGCGGTGCTCCGAGTTGTGTTCCCACTTGTTGCTGCGCGAGCGGTCGACGTTACGGTCCCGGTTCACGTTGCGGTTGAAGTTGTTTTCGCGATCGATGTCGATGTCGATGTCGTTGCCGCCCCAGTTGCAGTTGCCCCACAGCGCGCCGCCGACGACGAAGCCGAACGAGAACGACCAGAAAGCGCCGCCGGCGACGTAGCCGGGCGGGTAGTAGTAGTAGGGCGGATACATGGGATAGCCCCAGCCGCCGTAGACCACGGTGGGATTGTAGGTCGGTACGTAGATGACCTCGGGGTCGGCGGACTCGATGATGATGGTCTGGGTCGGCGCTGGCGCCGCCGCGGTCTCGGATGGCTGAGCCGCCTCCGCGGCGGGCGCCGGCTCGGTTTTGATGGTGACCTCTTCGCCGCTCTTCAGGTTGCCGGTATCCATGGCTTTGTTGCGCAGGCGCTGCACCGCCTGCATCACGTCGGCTTGCTGGGCCAGAAACGCGTCGCCAAGCTTCTGGGTCCAGTCCAGCTTTTCGTTCATCATGGTCAGGACCTGGGGAAACGCCACCAACGATTTAACGCTCGGGTCCCAGCTCTGGTCCTGCACTGCATCGGCGACCGCGTCGCCGGTCACGTCCGGGTGTTCCTTGGACCAGCGCGCCGCTTCCACCACTTCCAGCGGATAGGTGGAGGCCATGAAGATCTGCGCCAGCAGCGCGTCGGGATAAAGCGCGATGGGAGCGACCACCGCCTCGAGTTCCTCGGGCTTGAACGGCTGAACCTGCGAATCTGCAGGGCCTGGGGAATCCGCGCCATTTTCCTGACTGTGCACGGCCGGCGCCGGCAGCGTCAGAAGCGCGGCGAGCGCGAGGCTCGACGCAACGGAAGCAATTGATCGTACCGGCATGCAGAGTCCCCAGACGCAAGCGGTGTGACTCTACGTGACGCTCCCGGGGGGCGCAACGCCGACACGCCCGGATGCCCTGTCACCCGCTGCCCCGGGGTCCCGGCGCGGTAACTGACCTACTGGCACGAAGGTAATTCCGGCGTCTATAGTTCGTCATTCTCAAGGGAGCGAGCCATGACCAAAAAGGCGTTTGTGTTGACTGCCGAAGACCGGCCCCGAGCGCTCAACATCGTCGGTGAGAAGATCACCGTTCTGGCCTCGGCGCAGATTACGGAAGGCTACGAAATATTCTTTCAGGAAGGTGACGAGGGCACCGGTCCGCCGGCGCACCAGCACGATTGGGACGAATCGTTTTTCGTCCTGGAAGGCACCATCGATTTCGGCATGGGTGACGAGCAGACCACGGCCCATGCCGGGACGCTGGTTCATCTGCCGGCCGGCACCGTGCACTGGTTCCGTTTCGGCAAGGGCGGCGGACGCATGTTGTCGATGACCGGTGCGGGCAGTGACGCGGCCGCATTTTTCACCGACTGTGACGCCACCATTCCGAACGGCGCGCCGGATCTGGAGAAACTGGGTGCCGTGGCTGACCGTCATGCGGTCGTGTTCTCCTGAGACGGTGCGCTTCGAAGCCGGGTTGAACGGGGCATGAAGTGGCCCGTTCACGAAGACGAGGTCGAACCGCAGACCTGGTATGCGGGTACTGACCGGGAGATTCGCGGCCGCGCGCTCTGTGACGTGGGCGGACCGTCGAAGGTTGGTGTGGGTGTGCTGGAACTGGCGCCGGGCTGCCACACCCGGCCGGCCCACTATCACACCCGGGAAGAAGAGCACCTCTACGCTCTGTCGGGCAATGCCGTGCTGCACCTGGGTGATGCGACCCATCCGCTGCGGCCCGGCTCCTATGCCTGCTTCCCCGCCGGTCAGACGTTGCCTCACTTCATCGAGAACGTCGGGACGGTGACGTTCCGCTATCTCATGATCGGCGAGCGCAAAGCGGACGATCAGGTCATCTACGACTGAGATACGAAACCGCGTGCCGAAGCCGGTTTCCATGGCCGGAGGCGGAACATGAGTCCCGATGAGGTGGCGCGAAGCTACGATCAGATTGCTCACCGCTGGGACGGTGACGCGTTTCCGCGGGACAATGGCATCGCCCAGCACGAACGGGCGATGGCCTTTACCGCACGACGGGGACCTGCGCTGGACATCGGCTGCGGCAGTAGCGGCCGGCTGATCGATCTGTTGCTTGGCCAGGGATTTTTCGTCGAGGGCCTGGACCTGTCAGCGCGCATGCTGGCGCTGGCGCGGCGGCGGCATCCCGATCTGACGTTCCATCACGCCGACATCCGCACCTGGGTATTCCCGCGCGGCTACGATTTCATCACCGCCTGGGACAGCATCTGGCACGTGCCGCTCAAGGATCAGGAACCGGTTCTGCTCAAGATCCTGCAGGGACTCAATCCGGGCGGCGTTGCCATCTTCAGCCTGGGTGGCACCACGGAGCCATCGGAGATCACCAACGCGCACATGGGGCCGCTCATGTATCACGCCACTCCCGGGGTGCCGCGGGCCCTGCAGCTCATCATGGAGGCCGGCGCCGTGTGCCGCCATCTGGAGTACGACCAGTACCCGGAACTGCACACTTATGTGATCGCGCAGCGCGAGGCCTGACCGCGGCCCGCATGGCTGCGCCGCCGTCCAGCGGAAAACACCGTCAGCGCGCTTCGCTCGGCACATCGATGGCCGGATTGCGGTCGAAGAAGTTGCGCGGCTTCAGCTCGAAGGCGTCTACCTTGGACGGCATCACCGGCCAGTCTTCGGCCATCGGCATGTGGTGGAAGCCGAGGGTCACCCAGGCCACCAGGTCGGCTTTCTCCAGATTGCGGTCCGCCGCGGTCCAGGCCGGCAGCCCCATGCCGCCGGCGCCCTGGTTGATGTGTTTGCCGGAAGCGAAACGCTCGTCGGCGGCGTAGGCCGTCACCCACAGGTCGTAGCGGGTGAAGGCGCCGCGCTGATAGGCCGGGTCCTCGGGGTCGACCAGGGCCCGGGCGATGCTCTGATGAATGATCTGGAAGGAGGCCGGCTCACCCAGGGCGTTGCGCGTGCTGGCGTTGCGGAACACCAGACCCGCCGGCTGGTCCAGGTTGATGCGGGTGCGTGCCGCCAGCTCCGACGTGACCGGCTGCGGTTCCACCTGCCAGAAGCTGGTGCGGGGCGAATTCTCCGCCGTCCGCGGCACCATGTGCATACGCACGAAATCGTTGGCCGGTCCATCGACATCCAGGTCGACCCGATAGTTGAAGAAGTGGTCGTGGTTGACCCCGAGCAACTGGGGTGCGATCAGGGTCCCGTAGCGCAGTTCGTCGCCCTGGGCCTGATCGCGGTGGCGGGCGGTTACCGGCTTCACGGCGTCGAGCCCGGTGGAGATCAGCTCCACCCGGAAGCGCCCGTCCTGGGCGAACACGAAGTCCTGGAAGTAGTCGTAGTTGCCCACGGTGGCCGCCATGCGGACCACCAGTTGCGTGGCCGGGCGCGACTCATGGGTGTCGAGGACGCTGCCGGTGTGACGCCATACCGGCCGTCCCGGATCCCTTTCGAACAGGCAGATCCGCCGGGCCGCCTGAAACGGTGCACCGCCGGCGTCGTGCAGGGTAACGTCGAGGAATTCCGCGTAGTCGGGGCAATCGGCGCCCTTCAACTCGGTCCCGGAATTGCCGAAACCGTACTCACCCATGTCGAAGTAGGTGCGGAAGTACCAGCCGGGGGTCGGGTCCTGGTACGGCACGAACATCTCCGACATGGCGACCTCGTAGATGACGGAGCGGCGGCGTTTGCCGTCCTGGTAGGCGACGTCGTTCAGGATCACCCCCTGGCGCGGGTCGTAGCTGAAGCGGAAATCCCAGTTCTGCCAGGTGACCCGGCTGCCGTCGCGCTGATAATTCGGACTGCCGGTGAGGGCCTGGCGAACGGCGTTCAAGGCTGGACGGGCGGGAATGGCGGATTCCGAAAAATCATGGGTCAGTTCCGGCACCGGCGGCGGTTCGACATCGGCGTAGAGGTCCAGCACGTCGACGATTTCCCGGCGCTCCAGGTCGAGAACCGGAATCAGACCCGGCACCGGCCGCGAGAACAGATTGCTGGAGTCGTCGATGCGCAGGCACCAGAGCTTGGCCAGACGTCGGGTGTCACCGGCGTCCTCAGGAAAGCGGCCGACGGTCAAAGGCGCGCACAACACCTGATCCGGCGTGAGGCCACGATGTTCCAGCGCCGCAACGACGTCGGGATCACTGCCGGCCACCGACATGGCCGGAACGATCTCGCCGTCCACTGACAGCATTGGCTGAGCTTCGTCCGGCAGCGCGGTGATGGAGGCGGACCCATCCGCCAATGCGACCACCCCTTCGTAGGCGCGGCCGTCGTGCAGGAACACCACTTCGGCGCTGCGCTCAAGCGGCTGACCGGGCTGCCACGCCAGCGCCGCGGCCTTGTCGGGACGCGCCAGTTTCAATTCGTTGAAGATGATGGGGCCCGGATAATCCTGGCGTACGGCCGTTGCCGTGGCTTCGATCTCGGCGGGGCTGAGTGCATCCCAGGGGCTGTCCGCCAGCGCCGGGGTAGTCGTGGCCAGAACCAGCCAGCCGGCGAGAAACCTCCAGGCGCCGTGACGGGGCAGGGCGTTACCAGGCATGATGTTCTCCGGTGGTGGCGTCGATTCAGACCATAGCGCACCGGAGAGCCCGGCACGAGCGCCGGCACGCCGCGGGGGACAGCGTCAGGTCACCAACCGAACGGCAGAAGGCATAGGATACCTGCCCATGAAACCTCGAATGAGCATGATTACCCTGGGCGTGGAGGACCTGCCCCGGGCCGTGGAGTTCTACGGTCAGGGTCTGGGATTTCCGCGGGTGGGTGCGGAGGACTCCGTGGCGTTCTTCCAGCTCAATGGCACCTGGCTCGGTCTCTACGGCCGAGAGGCCCTGGCCGAGGATGCCGGCGTTTCCCCGGAAGGATCCGGATTCAACGCCTTTGCCATTGCCCACAACGTCGCCTCCGAAGCGGAAGTCGAGGCCGTGATGAATCAGGCGCTGGCCGCAGGCGCCGAACTGGTCAAATCGCCGCAGAAGGTGTTCTGGGGCGGGTACAGCGGCTACTTCAAGGACCCGGACGGGCACCTGTGGGAAGTCGCGCACAATCCCTTCACCTGGATCGGTCCGGAGGACGACGGCTGACTGGAGTCCCAGAATTGCTCTTCCCCGATCATGACAAAACGATGAACAGGCCATGAACCTGTGCGTTTTCTGCGGTTCCAGCGTCGGCGCGCGCCCGGCGTACCGCCGTGCTGCCCAATCTCTGGGTGAGGAACTGGCTGCCCGTGGCATCGGGCTGATCTATGGCGGTGCCTCGGTGGGATTGATGGGCGCCGTCGCGGATGCAGTGCTCGCCAGCGGCGGGTCGGCCATCGGGGTCATGCCCCGGGCGCTGGTGGACGCCGAAGTCGCCCATGAGAACCTCACCGAATTGCGCGTGGTGCAGTCGATGCACGAGCGTAAGGCGCAGATGGCAGCGCTTTCCGAGGGTTTCGTGGTGCTGCCGGGCGGTATCGGAACCCTCGAGGAAGCATTCGAGGTCTGGACCTGGTCCCAACTCGGGCTGCATGGCAAGTCCATTGGCCTGCTCAATGTCGAAGGCTTCTATGATGGGCTGGAGCGGTTTCTCGACCACCTGGTTGCCGAGGCGTTCCTGCGCGACGTGCACCGCGGCATACTGCTCTCCGACGACGACCCCGGCCGCCTGCTGGAACGCATTCAGCGCGCCGAGGTGCCGGCACGGCCGAAATGGATCCACAACTGACCGCTGGCGCCGCGAAGGCGGGCGTGACCAGCCCTGTCACCATTCGGGAAGCGCGCGACGCCGATTTCGAGGCGATCTGGGCCATCATCCGAGCGGTGGTCAGCCGCGGCGATACCTACACCTATGACCGCGATCTGCCCCGCGCCGAGGGGCACGCGAAGTGGATGACGACACCGGCGCGAACCTACGTTGCCGAACATGACGGAAAGATTCTCGGCACCTACTACCTCAAGGCGAACCACGGCGGTGGCGGCAGTCACGTGTGCAACTGCGGGTATATGGTGTCCGAGGCCGCCCGCGGACTGGGGCTGGCGACCGCCATGTGCGAACACTCCCAGAGTGTGGCGCTGGAACTGGGCTTCAAGGCCATGCAGTTCAACTTCGTGGTCTCGACCAACGAAGGGGCAGTGCGCTTGTGGCGCAAGCTCGGGTTCGAGATCGTTGGAACCGTTCCCCGCGCCTTCGATCATCCTGCGCACGGGTACGTAGACGCGCTGGTGATGTACAAGTGGCTGGCGCCTGATTGACGCAAAGCGGCGCCCGGCGCCGAAGGGGAGGTCTGATGAACCGCTGGCTCGGCACCATCAACCACGTGGCCATCACCGTGAGCGACCTGGATGTGGCCATGGAATTCTTCGAGCCCTGGCTCGACTTCCTCGGCTACACGTATCACGAGCGCGGCAGCAACTCCGGCACCCGGCTGGCTGTCAATCTCAATCCGGATACCAACATGGCTTTCAACATCTGGCAGGCCAAAGGAGATCTCGCCAGTCATGGGTTTGAGGTTTATGAGCCTGGCCTGCACCACATCGCCCTGAACGCCGATTCCCGCGAGCGGGTCGACCGGATGGCGGACCTGGTACGCGAACTCGGCGGCCGGATTCTCGACGGACCCGGCGAATTTCCGTTCGGCATCGGCGGATACTACGCGGTGTACTTTCTCGGGCCGGATGCGCTCAAGTTCGAATTCGTGCACATGCCGGCGCTGGCCGGGTACTATGAGGCGACTGGGGCTGGTTGACCGGGGGGCGGGATGAGCGCACGCCTGGGAATGTGGGTACTCGCAGCGTTGCTGGCCGGTTGCGGGAACGGCGACGGTGGAAACTCCAGCGCAGGGTATACCAGACTCGGTTTCGATCCCCTCCCGGATAAGAGCTTCGAGCAGCCTCCGGACGTTCCGTTGCCGCCGGGCTCGCTGACGATCAAACCCGAGAACATGACGCGCTTCTACGATCATCCGGGTGAGGCGGGATACTTCGCGATCGGCAACGAGTATGGCTTCGATGCGCTGTCGTTCATCATTACCGAGACCCACCCGCACGGTGGACCGCCGTTGCACACGCACTCCTACGAGGAGGCCCATGTGGTGCTGAGTGGGCGCATGGACTATATCGTGGGCGACGAACGTTTCAGCGTCAGCGCGCCCTATATCGCCAGAGTTCCGGCCAACGCCCCGCACACGTTCATGAACGCCGGCGATACGCCGCTGAACCTGATCGGTGTGTTTCCCACCACCGAGCCCGATTACGAGCCTATCGGGCCGAATCCATTGGTGCCGGATTCGGACTGAGGTCGCGCCCGTCAGGGCACATTGCGGAGGACGAACGTGGAACCCTCAGCGTTACCCGAACTGGTCTCGATCGATGTCTGGCAAGCGGCGATCGACGAGCTGCGCATCAAAGAAAAGGCGTTGACCCGGGCCCGGGACGCGCTGAATGCTGAGCGCCGCCGCTTGCCCATGGTCCGGATCGAGAAGACCTACCAACTGCAGGGTGAACAGGGGCCCGCGACCCTGCTCGACCTGTTCGAGGGGCGCCCGCAACTCATCGTCTACCACTTCATGTTCGGCCCGGATTGGGAAGCCGGCTGTGAAGGCTGTTCCTGGGTCACGGATGCCATGTCGCACCCGGCCCATCTGCATGCGCGGGGCACGTCGCTGGCGCTGGTGTCACGGGCGCCGCTGGAGAAGTTGCTCGCCTATCGTCAGCGCCTGGGCTGGTCCCTGCCCTGGTATTCGTCCCTCGGCAGCGACTTCAACTATGACTTCGACGCCACCAACGATGACGGCGAAAATCATGTGGCCAGCGTATTCCTGCGCGACGGTGACACGGTCTATCGCACCTACTACACGGACCGGCGCGGGGTCGAGCATCTCGGCAGTCACTGGACCTGGCTGGACCTGACGCCTTATGGACGGCAGGAGCCCTGGGAAGATTCGCCGGCCGGCTGGCCGAAGGGGGCCAAATACTGGACCTCGCGGCACGACGAGTACTGAGCGACGCAAGGGGCCGCTGCAGCGTGCCGGCAGCGGACCGCCCTCACAGGCCGAGTATCAGCGCCTGCACGCCCACCAGCACCAGTCCCAGAGTGGCCAGGTTCCAACTGAACGTGCGTATCCACGGGACCCCGGCCGCGTAGAGGGGCAGATAGAGCACCCGCCCGCTGATGTAGAGCACGGCGCCCCAGAAGCTGAGGACGCCGTAGCCGCCGGTGAAAAGTACGACGCAGACGAACGCTATGAATATTGGAAAGGTCTCCAGGAAGTTGCGCTGGGCCCGCTCCAGGCGTCCGGCGACGCCCGGCGGCCAGCAGTGTCCAGAGCTCGAAGGTCATGCCCTCTCCATCAGCTTCCGGGTCTGTCGGCCCGTTCCGTCAGGTCCGCACCACCCCGTC
This sequence comes from uncultured Gammaproteobacteria bacterium, assembly GCA_942491135.1. Classification (GTDB taxonomy): domain Bacteria; phylum Pseudomonadota; class Gammaproteobacteria; order Pseudomonadales; family Azotimanducaceae; genus UBA7803. Next base: position 154,107 of record CALNZS010000019.1, read on the forward strand.
GTGGATGAGCGACTCGATGGATTCCTCGTCGTAGCCGAACTCGCGCAACACCTGGCGGGAGTGCTCGCCAATGGCGGGCGCGCGCCGCGGCGGAACCTGCGCCTCGCTGGACAGGCGGAACGGGGTGGCGAAGGTGCGTTCGACCCCGGGCACACCCGAATCGAACGGCACGATCACCTCGTTGGCGATGAGTTGCTCGTCCTCGATCACCTCGCCGTTGCGCGCCACCACGCTGTAGACGATGCCGGTTTCGTCCAGGCGCCGGCACAGATCCGCCAGTTCGATCTGCCGCACCGCGGCCTCAATCTGTTCGCGGGCCCAGAAACGGTTGCTGAACAGGGGCTTCACCGGCTGCATGCGCTCGTCCTCGAGCCACTCCGGGTGGTCCAGCAGCGTTGCCAGTTTGGAGAAGTCGCGTTTGACGTTCTGTACCGCGATCAGCACGTAGCGGCCATCGGCGGTGGTGAAGACGTTCTGCACCGGGTTGGACCAGCCTTCCAGGTCGCGCCGCGCGGCGTTGTCGATGCCGGCCAGGGTCGCCTGCAGATTCAGGCCGTTGGCCCAGGCGCCGGTGGCGGCGAGGGAAGTGGTGACCATGGAGCCCTCGCCGCTACGGTCGCGTTGATAGAGCGCCATCATGATGCCGGCGAACAGGGTCATGGCGGTGGCGTGATCACCTACGCCGCCGGCGGGCACCGTCGGCGGTATGTCCTTGTGGTGCATGATGTTGAGAATGCCGGTGCGGGCGAACCAGCCGGTCAGATCGAAAGCGCGGCGTTCGGCGTCCGGGCCCTTCAGTCCGTAGGCGGAGATGTCGGCGAACACCAGGCGCGGGTTGACCTTGCGCAGCGTATCCCATTCCAGGTGGTAGCGGGCCAGCTGGGCGGCGCTGAAATTCACGACGAACACGTCGGCGCGTTCCAGCAGCCGCAGCAGCACCGCGTGGCCCTCGGGCCGGGTGATGTCCAGCGCCAGGCCGCGCCGGTTGCGGTCCGTGAGTTGCCAGGAGAACTCGCTGGGATGGTCGGCAGCGATGGAGCGGTGCCGGTCGCCCGCGGGCGGCTCGATCTTGATCACGTCGGCACCATAGTCGGAGAGGATGGTGGCCGCGCACGGCCCAGCCAGAAAGGATGCCGCGTCGATCACCAGAAGATCCGAAAACAAACTGCTCATGTTCGCTCCCTGCTTGCCAGCATGCGTCTGACCCGAAGTCAGCCGAGCAGATCCAGCACCGCGCCGACGATGGTCTGCAGATAGTCGGCCGACTGCTCCTGGGCCGTGTCTCCCATGGTGACGGCGATCAGGCCCTGTTCGGGCAGCACCACCAGCACCTTGCCGCGGGCGCCGAGGCCCAGAAACATGGATTCGGGGGCGTCCGGAAACCAGCGCCCGCTGCCCGAGCGGCCACCCGTCGTGCGCCAGGTGCCGGAGCCGCTGTTGAGCCACCACAGGTACCCGTAGGCGCCGTTGGCGTCCGGGTAGGGGGGCCGCAACGCCGCCGCGACGAACGCGCGGCTGAGAATCTGCTGCCCGTTCCAGTTGCCGTGGTTCATCCACAAAAGGCCCAGCCGCGCGATGTCGCGGTGGGTGGCCTGAATGACCGGCAGGGGGCCCTGGCTGCCGATCTGAATCCAGCCCTTGTCGTTGTGGGGCCAGTCGAACGACAGACCCAGCGGTTCGCGCAGGTGCTCGGCGTAGAACGCGTGCGGCGTCTGACCGCTGGCGTGCCACAGGATGCCCGGCAGGGAGTTGAGGATCTCGTTGCTGTTGTACTGCCACCAGGTTCCGGCTGGAGAACGCCCGGCGGTCATGTTCAGCACATGCTCGATGGTGGCGTCGGCAACGATCTCGGGATGGTGCACGGGCAGCCAGTCGTTCACGTTGTCCTGCACGCTGAGCAGTCCCTGCCGCTCGGCGATACCGAACAGGGTGGCGCCGAAGCCCTTGGTCAGCGAATAGATGGGGTTGGTGGCGGCGGCGTCGCGCAGGTAGTGCTCGTGAACGATCACGCCGTCCCGGGCGACCAAAAAACCGTAACGCTTGTCGATGCCGAAGATGGTCCGGGTGGCACGCGCCAGGGCGGCCGGGTCGATACCTCGGGAGGCCGGGTCGGCGCTCACCCGGTCCGCGCCGGGGAACGTCGGCGCCGCGGCGGCGCCGTTTCCGCCGCCGGCGGCTCCGTTGGTGGTCATCGGTACAGGGTGACCGGCAGTTCCCGGATGCCGTGGATGAAGTTGGACGCCAGCCCCACCGGCTCGCCCGAAACCTCCACCTTGCTGAAGCGTTTCATGATCTCTTCCCAGATGCCGCGCAACTGCATCTCCGCCAGGCGGTTGCCCACGCAGCGGTGAATGCCGAAGCCGAAGGCCGTGTGCTGGCGCGGGTTCTCACGGTCGATGATGAAGCGGTCCGGATTCTCGATGGCTTCGGGGTCGCGGTTGCCGGAGATGTACCACATACAGACCCGGTCGCCCTTCCTGATCTGCTTGCCGCCCAGTTCGCAGTCCTGGGTGGCGGTGCGGGCCATGTGCGCCACCGGCGACTGCCAGCGGATGATCTCCGGTACCATTTTCGGAATCAGTCCCGGGTTCTGCATGAGCTTCTGGTACTGATCCGGATTCTGATTCAGGGCCAGCACACCGCCGGAGATGGAATTGCGGGTGGTGTCGTTGCCGCCGACGATCAGCAGCATCACGTTGCCCAGCAGTTCCTGCGGTGTCATGTTGTTGGTGGACTCGTCGTGGGCGAGCATGGAGATCAGGTCGAACTTGGGCGGCTCCTTCTTGCGCTGCTCGTAGTAGTGCTGGAAATAGGCCAGGCACTCGAACAGTTTCTTGAAGCCTTCGTCGGGCGTCTCGAACACGTCGGGGTCGTTCAGATTCTGAATCGTGTCGGACCAGTCGATCAACTTGAGACGGTCCTCCTGGGGCACATCGAACAGGGTCGCCAGCATCTGTCCGGTGAGTTCCACGGACACATGCCGGACCCAGTTGAATTCTTCACCCACCGGCAGATCGTCCAGAATGGCGGCGGCGCGCTCGCGGATCAGCGGCTCCAGATCGGCCAGGTTGCGCGGGGTGAACAACGGCGCCACCACCATGCGCTGCTGATCGTGTTTGGGTGGGTCCTCCTGGATGAACATGGGCAGCGCGTACTCGTCGTCCCGTTCCGCCACACCGCCGAGGGCGATGCCACCCAGGCGCCGGTCGGACGAAAACAGCTCGTGGTGGGAGTCGACATGGCGGATCTCATCGTAGCTGGTGACCGACCAGAATGGTCCGAACATGCTGTCCGGGTGGTAGTGGACCGGGTCTTCCTTGCGCAACCGCTCGAAGTGACCCCAGTGGGTGCCGTTCTGGAACAGGCTCGGATGAGAGGGGTCCACGTCGTCGAGGCCGACGGAATAAGGGTCGTAGTGCGGGTCGATGGCGAAGGCTTCCCGCATTTCCTGGTTGGACACGGTCATGTCGCCACCGCGGGCCCGGTCGAGCAGCGCCCGGCGTTCCGCGTCGCTGCCGTTGAGGTACCGGCTCATAGATCTCTCCCTTGGGATCCCGGACTGATCGGGCGATGGTAGCGCTCCCCATGAGCCCATGCCATCGCGGCATGCCCTACGGACCGCACCGGGATGTGCGCCGCCGTGGCTTTTTTGGGAGCCCTTAGGCGCTATACTGCAACTTTGGCATGACATGAAGTCAACGCGCGAAGTCGTTGATTCAGTTGGGCACTTCGATGGAAGTTGATCCGGATACCAAGTTGGCGGTGCTGCGCGGCGTCTACGAGGACAACGTAGGCATCCCGCGCACCCGTGAGGGGCAGCGCGGCCCCGGGGCAGGCGGCGAGGCGCCGGCGCCTGCCCCTGCGCCCGAGCGGCAGCCCCGGTTCCACACCACCCGGGTAGTGCTGGCCATTCTGTTCGGCCTGGGGATCTTCGGGACCTATCTGCAGGGCATTGCGCCCAGCAACGCGGTGCCCGACTACCGGGTGGTGATGACGCCCGCCGTGGTGAACGTTCCTTATCGTCTGGAAGCCGCGGCCCCGGATCCGCAGGTGCCGCTGATCGATCCCGCAATGGCCGCCGGCACAGCGGCCACCGGACCGGCCATGGGTGCGTATTATCAGGCCGTGTTCGGCAACCTGGACGTGTCCGTGGCCGATCTGTTCGGCCTCACCGTACACACCATCGTCATCGACCCCGGTCATGGCGGCCGGGACCCTGGCGCCATCGGTTATCAGGGCCTGAAGGAAAAGGACGTGACCCTGGACATCGCCCGGCGCCTGCGCGATAAGCTGGAAGCCGAGGGCGATTACCGGGTGGTGCTGACCCGTGAGGACGACAGCGCCATCAATCTCCGGGATCGGGTGACCAAGGCCAAGGCGCATCAGGCGGACCTGTTCATCTCGATCCACATCAATTCGGTGCCGGCGGAGAAGCGCGGCATCAACTATGTGGAGACCTACTATTTCGGTCCCCATGCCGACCGCGAGACGCTGGCCCTTGCCGAGGCCGAGAATCAGGGTTCGGATTACGCCATGGGGGATTTTCGTGAGATCATCGCGCGCATAGGCGATACCATGAAAACCGAAGAGTCAGCGCAGCTCGCGGAAGCCATTCACGAGAACCTTTATCGCAACCTCAAGCGCCACAGCAGCGGACTGCTCGACGCCGGCGCCAAGGCGGGACCTTTTGTGGTGCTCCTCGGATCCGACGTGCCGAGCGTGCTGGTCGAAGTCTCCTGCATCAGCAATCCGGGCGAGGCCGATCGCCTGGGCACGGCCGAGTACCGTGACGACGTGGCCAGTTACCTGAAAACCGGGGTCGTGACGTATCTGGAACGGCGCGCACCTCACACCCAGCCAGACGGAGTCAGCACGCAATATGTCGCCCAGCAAGAAGGATAAACTGCTTTATGTAGGCATCGATCTGGGCACGTCCCGGTCGGTGGTTTCGGCCAGTAACGGCAGCCGGAAATGGGTCGAGAGCTACGTCGGCTGGCCGAAGGACTTCGTCGCCCGCAAGATGCTGGGCGAGCGCGTGCTGTTCGGCGAGGAGGCGCTGGAACACCGGTTGTCGCTGGATCTGTCGCGGCCGCTGCAGAACGGCGTGATCAAGGAAGGCACCGAACGGGACGAATCGGCGGTGCGTGAACTGATCGACCATCTGATCGAACTGGCGGGGCGGGAGTCCGGTGACGACCTGTGCGTGGCGGTGGGCGTGCCCGCCGAAGCCCTCAAGGTCAACAAGGCCGCCATCCGCAATGCGGTGGCCACTCATGCCAGCAAGCTCATGGTGGTATCCGAGCCGTTTGCCGTGGCCTATGGCCTGGGTACGCTGGACAACGCCATGATCATCGACATCGGTGCCGGGACCGTAGATTTCTGCATCATGCATGGCACGGTCCCGCTGGACGAAGACCAGCGGAGCCTGCTCACCGCCGGTGACTACATTGACGATCAGCTTGCCCATCTGCTGAGCGAGAGTTTCCCCGAGGCCAGCTTCTCCCCCACCATGGTGCGGCGCTTCAAGGAGTCCTACGGATTCGTCGGCGAACCCAAGCGCCGGGTCAAGGTGGAAGCGCCGGTGGAAGGGCGGTTCACCCAGTTCGACATCACCGAGGAACTGCGCCGCGCCTGCGAGAGCATCATGCCGGCCATCGTCGAGACCATCGTCGACCTCATTGCCGGGTTCGATCCGGAGTTCCAGGAGCGGGTGCGCGATAACCTGATCGTGGCCGGGGGCGGCAGCCAGATCTCGGGTATCGAGAAGTACCTCGAGAACGCGCTCAAGGACTTCCAGCCGTGTCGGGTGACCACCGTTCAGGATCCGCTTTATGCGGGCGCCGACGGCGCCCTGCAACTTTCCACCGATATGCCGGAAGAATTTCTCGAGAAGCTCTGACCCCTGCTCGAGCTGTTTCAGCCCTCGACGAGGCGATCCGTGCGCATCCTCGTGACAGGCAGCGCCGGGCATCTGGGCGAAGCCCTGGTCCGGTGTCTGCGTGAACAGTCAATAGACGTGGTCGGGGTCGACATCCAGGCTTCACCGACCACCGACGTGGTCGGCTCCATCAGCGAGCATCAGGTGGTGGAAGCCGGGATGGAGGGCGTCTCCGCGGTGCTGCACACGGCCACGCTGCACAAGCCGCACGTGGTGACGCACAGCCGCCGCCAGTTCATCGACACCAATGTCACCGGCACCCTCAACCTGCTGGAAGCGGCCAGTGCCCGCGGGGTTCGCGCCTTCGTCTTCACCAGTACCACCAGCGCCTTCGGCTCGGCCATGAACCCGCCACCCGGGGATCCCGCCGCCTGGGTCACGGAGGACGTGCGGCCGGTACCCAGGAACATCTATGGGGTCACCAAAGTCGCGGCCGAGGACCTGTGCGAGTTGTTCCATCGGCAGACCGGCCTGGCGTGTGTGGTGCTGCGTACGTCGCGGTTCTTTCCCGAGGACGACGACCGCCGTCAGGTGCGTGATGCCTTCGACGACGCCAACAGCAAGGCCAATGAGTTCCTGTATCGGCGCGTGGAGATTCAGGATGTGGTGGACTCCCATCTGCTGGCCGTCGAGAAAGCCGCGCAGATCGGTTTCGGCCGTTACATCATCAGCGCCACCAGTCCGTTTCAGCCGCCGGACCTGGCGGAGCTGCGGGCGGACCCTGCCGCCGTCGTCGCCCGGTATTTTCCCGAGTGGCCGGCGTTGTACGAGGCGCGGGGATGGCAGATGTTCACCGACATCGATCGGGTTTACGTCAATGAGCGGGCACGCCGGGAACTCGGTTGGCAGCCCCGTTACGACTTTGCGCATGTGCTCGACTGCCTGCGCCGGGACGCCGACTTCCGAAGCCCGCTGGCGGTGGCCATCGGCGCCAAAGGCTATCATCTGGAAGTGTTCGAGGACGGTCCGTACCCGGTGACTGAATAGGGCCTGGCGTACCGGCCGCGCCGGGGGAGGACGGGGTGAGCGACGGCTACTTCGACGAACGCATCGCCGCGACTTACGACGATGACCGGGACATGTTCGCGCCATCGGTGGTCGAGCCGGTGGTCGATGTGCTTGCCGATCTGGCTGGAACCGGCCCGGTGCTGGAGTTCGGCATCGGCACTGGACGCATCGCCCTGCCGCTGGCGCAGCGTGGACTTGCGGTCCACGGCATCGACATTTCCCGCGCCATGCTGAAACGCCTGTCCGCCAAAGCGGGCGCCGGCAACGTGGCGTTCACCGTCGGCGACTTCTCCAGTGCGCGGGTAGATGGCGAATTTACCCTGGTTTATCTGGTGTTCAACACCGTCATGAACCTGACCACCCAGGCGGCTCAGGTGGCCTGTTTTCGTAACGCCGCCGCGCACCTCGCGCCGGGCGGTCGGTTCCTGGTGGAGGTCCTGGTGCCACGGCTGCAGCGCCTGCCTCCCGGCGAAACGGTCATGGCCTTTCGCGCGGACCCGGAGCACTGGGGCATCGACGAATACGACGTGGTGACCCAGGGGCTGGTGTCCCATCATCTGCGCGCGATCAACGGACGCATCGAGCGGTTCACGGCGCCGTTCCGCTACGTGTGGCCGGCGGAACTGGATCTGATGGCGCAGCTGGCCGGCATGGAGCCGGTCGCGCGGTGGGGTGGCTGGGGCCGGGAGCCGTTCACCCGAATGAGTGATCAGCACGTGTCGATCTGGCGCAAAACCTGAATTTTCAACGGGTTTCGACGATGCTGGAGAAATTCTGGAACGGCCTCTGATCGGTAGTTTTGCGCCGTTTGCGGGTGTAGATTCGAAATGACCACGCGAGCGCGCGGCACCCGCGGTGGCTACCAGAGCTGCGCGAGCAACTGCTCAAGCAACTGCTCAAGCAACTGCTCAAGCAACTGCTCAAGCAACAAGGGGGCGGTGATGGTTGCACGTCCGATCTCGATGTCCACGATCGCACCGGCTGTCCTGCTGACCGTCAGCGCCGTCTACCCGGGCGCATTCAGCGATAGCGCGGCGGCGGCCGAGGCCGAGTTGCTGGAGCCCGCGGCGCCGCAAGCACCCGGACTTCCGGCGTTGCCCGCGCCCATGGGTTATGAAGTCGGCGAGTACTACACCGTGGCGGTAGTTCCGGTGTTCGAAGACGAACCGGGGATCCACTCCCTGGAAATCCGTACTTCCATCGTCTACTCCGACGCGGGTCCTGGTCACCATTCCGCCGCCGGTGACGGCATCGACTTCACCACGGACTGGTACCTGGCGGATTGGTCGGCGCGACTGTCGCTGCGCTATCTCAGCCCGTTGTCGGACCCATGCAGCGGCCACGACTGGATCAGCGAGGAGGGGCCGACCCTGGACCGCGTCGGCTTCGCAAGCAACGACCTGTGTACCGTGGGCTGGTATGCGAGCGAACTGAACAGCGCGCTCTACACTGACATCGAGGCGAGCTGGGCTCCCCGCGGCTGGCTGGACGGAGGCCTCACCTTCACCCTGGGCGTGAACAACCTGCTCGAGAAGCAACCGCGGGTCTGTTACCCGTGCGGGCCGGATGCACTCACCGGCGACGCCGACCCGGCGGCCCGTGGGCAGTACTACTACGCGCGGATCCGGTTGCAGCAATAACCCGTTACCGGGCCGCGAAGGTATCACAGTCGTCGGCATTGCCGGACGCGAGTCCGCGCATCAGCCAATCGCTGCGTTGCGCAGACGTGCCATGGGTGAACGATTCCGGAGACACCCGGCGTCCGGCATTCTGTTGCAGCCGATCATCGCCAATGGCGGCGGCGGCGCGCAGTCCTTCCTCTACGTCACCCGGCTCCAGTACCGCGGACTGTCGGTTGGCCTGATGGGCCCAGACGCCGGCAAAACAGTCGGCCTGCAGTTCCATGGCCACCTGCAGTCGATTGGCCTCGGCTTCGGGAAGCCGAGACTGCATTTCGCGGACCTGCCGGGCGGTGCCGAGCAGATTCTGCACGTGATGGCCCACCTCGTGGCCGATGACATAGGCCTGGGCAAAGTCGCCGGGACCGCCCAGACGTGCCAGGTCGGCGAAGAACGAGGTATCCAGGTAGACGCGCTGGTCCGGCGGACAATAGAAAGGACCGACCGCGGCGCTGTTGTAGCCGCAAGCGGACTGCACCGCACCACTGAACAGGGTCAGGCGGGGTGGGGCGTAACGCATACCATTGGCGGCGAAAATCCCGCTCCAGGCGTCTTCGGTGCTGCCGAGAACGGCCGAGACGAATTCGCCGGTTTCATCGTTCGGCGCGGGCCCGGCTTGTGTGCCGGCCGGTGCGCTGGCCCCGCCCGTGCCGCCGCCCAGCAGCAGCGCCACCATCTCCGGGCCGCCGAAGTAGGCGACCGCCAGCAGAATGACGATGGTGGTGAGCCCGCCGCCCCGGCCCAGGCGCAGTGGGATACCACGGCCGCCGCCGGACCGTCGCGCCCCCCGGAGGTCGTCTACGTTGTCGCTCCGTCTCAGTCGTCGCCAGCGCATACTCGGTTCCCCCGGCCGCTCAGCCTTCGGCTTTGCCTTTCGATTCGTTGGCGGCATAGCCGAAGATGCCTTTGGCCATCAGCGATGTCTCCCGGCTGCGGCGCGCCTGGTAGATCTCGGCCCGCAGTGCATGCACGTGACGATCATCGGGCGCCGCCAGCGCCGCCATCTCCACCAGGTGACAGGCCAGCCGGTCGTCGTTGCCGGCCAGGTCCCGGGCGCGCTCGGCCAGGGTCCGGGCGCCGCCGGCCAGGTCTGCCACTTCGCGCGCCAGTACGTCGTCGCGGGCCGGCTTCAGGTTCGCCGGATTGCCGTCGTACCAGCCACCGTAAAGCCGCCAGATGTTTCGAACGATGAACTCCGGCTCGTCGTACATGGGCCGCAGGTAGGGTTTCTCCAGTACCGCCGGGTCGATCTGCACGCTGTTGACGATGTCGGTCAGGCGGGCGCCCTGGTTCATCAGTTCCAGGGTCTCCCGAACCAGGAACTCCAGTGCGTCGGCGACGTCGTTGAGCACGCCGCGGATGCGGTCGGCCCCGCCGATGGGCAGGCCGTGGGCGGGCAGGAACAGTTCCGCGCCCTGGGCAGCCATGGCTCGCATGGCCGCCGCCCACTCCGCCGGATACCGTTGAACCTTCTGCGGGTTACCGGCATTGGGAAAGTTCCAGATGAAGAAGTCGCCGGCGCAGATGGCTTTGTGGCGCGGAATCCAGGCCCAGGTGTGGTCGTCCGTTTCGCCTCGGGCGTGCTTCAGTTCCACGGCCAGACCGCCGACATCCAGGGTCAGACCGTCGTCGTAGGTCTGGTCCGGCCACGGCGACGTTTCCGGCAGAAAGCGGCCCTGGTCGGCAATCTGGTAGCCGCGCCGCCGGAACTGGCCGAACTGACGTTCGTTGATGATCTGGTTGTAACCGTTGGTCAGGTTGTAGCGGTCGAACCGGCGCGGCACGTTGACATGGGCCACCACGTTGGGCCGGTGGTGACCCGCGGCCTCGGCATCCTCGATGAAGGCTCCGCAGCCGCCCACATGATCGATGTGTCCGTGGGTGTAGACGATGGTGTGAAAGCGGTCCGGCCGCCAGCGCCGGATCTCCGCTACCACGCGAGGTCCACCGGCCGGGTTGGAAGTGTCGAACGCCAGCAGGCCGTCGTCCGATTCGAACAGCACACAGTGAGAGAACGCTTCCACCATGGCCACGCCATCGGCGATGCCGGACAGTTCGTGATTGATGCGATTGATGGGGCCGACGTTGTCGGCGCTGATGGTGCCGTCGATGATGCCCGACGACATGGCCAGCAGATCTGCCATGGGGGTCCTCCCTAGCGCTCCGGGTCAGTGCGTTTGTCGATTTCGTAGAGCGGCAGCATGCGGCCGGGAATGCTGTCGGATGGCTGTTCTCCGATCAGTACGGCACCGGCCGCCTCATAGAATGCGGCCGCGTTGGGGTCCGCCTGGATGACCAGCCGCTGCAACTGCGGCTCGGCATCGAATCGGGCTACGGCGTGCTGCATGAGGGCGCGGCCGATGCCGCTGCCGATGTGATCCGGTGCAACGAACAGCGCCTCCAGTTCCAGGGCATCCGGCGACACCTTCGACGTCGCGTAGAAACCGCGAAGGCGCCCGCTGTCCTCGGCAACCCAGACGTCGCCAGCCTCGATCTGCCTGGCGCTCAGGGTCAGCTCGTGGCGGCACGCGGCCATGAACTCGTCCGAGTAGCCCCAATGGGCCTTGGACTGGAAAGCCAGTGCACTCAGGACTTCGGATTCTGCGGGTTCGGCGCGGCGAATCTTCATGTCGGTCCCTTCGGTGACTGGCGCTGGCACCGGACCACGGGCCCGGCGCCAGCCCCCGGCATCAGCGGCCCTGGTACGCGGGCTTGCGCTTCTCCATGAACGCCTTCGGGCCTTCCTTGGCGTCCTCGGTCTGAAACACCGGCCCGGAGATCCGGCTTTCGATCTTGAGCGCTTCCGCTTCCGGTTTGCCCAGGCACTCCTTGACCGACTGGCGGATGGCCCTCACCGCCAGCGGCCCATTGGCGGCGATCTTTTCGGCGATCTCCATGGCCTTGGCCATGGGATCGGAGGTGACGTAATTGAGAAACCCGAGTTCGAGCGCTTCCCCGGCACTGATCAGGTCACCGGTGAGCAGCAGTTCCATGGCCTTGGCGTAAGGCATCTGGACCGGCAGCCGCACGGTGGAGCCGCCGGCCGGAAAGATGGCCCATTTGACCTCCTGCACGCCGAGCTTGGCCTCGGGCACGGCGATTCGGATGTCCGTTCCCTGCACCAGTTCCATGCCGCCGGCAATGGCGTGGCCGTTGATGGCGGAGATCACCGGCTTTTCGGTGTCGAAGTTGCGCAGTAGCGCGCGGCTGGTCAGGCCGGGTTCGGCGGCCACCCGTTCGTCCCATTCGTTCTCCGGCTTGCGGGCGCCGGACACCATGGGAATGAGCTGGCCGAGGTCGGCACCGGCGCAGAATGCGCTGCCGGTGCCGGTCAACACCGCAACCCGCACGCCGTCGTCCTCCTTCACGGATTGCCAGGCGTCGGCCAGGCGCACCGCAACTTCCGGGTTGATGGCGTTGCGCGCGTCCGGGCGGTTGAGGGTGATGACGGCGACGTGACCCTGTTTGTCAAAGTTGACGAGAGACATATGCACTTCCTGTGGTTGACGAATCGGTGGTAGCGGGTGCGCCGGCGACCGGTGAATCGGCCTGTTCCGCGGCGTCCCTGGCTTCGACCAGCATTTCGATGCGGTCGAACACAAAGTACAGGAGGAAACAGGTGGCGCTGATCAGGGTGCCCGCCAGCAGAAAATAGAAGAACCAGCCCATGTGCTCGGCCAGGAAGCCGCCGATCGCCGTGGCCAGGCTTACCCCTGCCATGAGCGTGACGATCTGGGTCGTGTAATCGGTGGCGGCCTGGGTGCGCGACGCCCATTTGAGGCGGGCCGCCTGAAAGGTGACGTCCAGCAGCGATGGCAGTGCGATGGCGGTCAGAGTGACCGTGAACACGACGGAGAACGTCGGGTTGGGCAGTGACCCGAGCCAGATGATGGGAATGACGGCCAGCAGGATGCCGAAGGCGGCCAGCAGCATGGTGGACTTGTAGCCGAAGCGGCGCAGGCACCAGCTCGTGACCGTGGCGCCGAAAACCGTGCCGAGCAGCGTCGCCGGCGCCAGCAGAAACGCCAGCTCGCCGATGCTGAAGCCGAGGTCCGAGAGGTAAGTGGGGTAAAGGGTGGGGATGAGTCCACCCATCAGACCGATCAGGAAGCACAGCGGAAAGATGTAGTAGCTGTCCGGGCGTCGCAGCAGGCGCCGCAGGCTCGGTTGCTCCCGCGAGAGGCGCTCGGGACGCGGCGGCTCCGGGCGCACAATGCCGGGCAGCGAGAACAGCACCAGCAGTGTCGACGCCGTTACCACCGCGGTAGCCCAGCCGGCGATGCTGTAGATGTAGGGGATGGCGATCATGGCCAGAAAGCGCGACACGTTGCGGCCGATGTCCAGCACGGCGGCGCCCACCGAGCGTTCCTCGTCGCGGATGTTCTCCACCATGTAGCCGTCGATGGCGATGTCCTGGGTGGTCATGAAGGTGGCCTTGACCACCAGGATGGCAATGATGATGGCCAGGTTGTCCAGAGTCGGGGCGAACAGCGCGAGGGAAAAATAGGCCAACGCGCCGAACGCGGTGCAGGGAATGAACCAGGTCTTGCGCATGCCCAGCACCCGGCTGCCGGTGCGATCCACGAATGGCGCCCACAGCGGCCGCAGCCAGGTGGGAATGGCCGGCAGGGTGAAAACCCAGTACATGTCCAGCGGCAGGCCTTGCTCGCGGAAGATGACCGGCAGGAACAGGGCAATGAACGATTGCGGCAGCACCTGACCCATCTGCAGCCCGAGCACGGCGCCGTAGCGGCTTCTGGTTGCCCGGTCGCGCAGCAGATCGCGGGGTTCGAATGTGCTCATCCGGCTGACTCTCTCCTGCCTGGCCGCTTCCCGGTTGCTGCAGGGACTTTACCCTGTCTGCGGGCGGGATCTCTAGCTTCGGCCCGGGTTCCGCGGGCGCTGCAGCGGCTGGCGATCCGTGCGGAGCTCCACTAAAATCCGCCGCCCCGCCGCCATGTGAGTCCGGCCGCCAGCCGCAGCGACCCATGCCCCAGATTCTGGTCGACAATCTGGAGAAGCGCTTCGTGGTGGCACAGCGCAAGGCCGGGTTGCTGGGCGCGTTCTCGTCCCTGGTTAAGCGCCGCTATCGTGAAGTTCATGCCCTGCACGGGGTTTCGTTCACCATCGAGCCCGGTGAACTGGTGGGTTACATCGGCCCCAACGGCGCCGGCAAATCGACCACCATCAAGATCCTGTCGGGCATCCTCACCCCCAGCGGCGGTACCTGTCGGGTCAATGGCCGCGTGCCGTGGCACGACCGGGTTGCCCATGTCGGCCGCATCGGCGTGGTGTTCGGTCAGCGCACCCAGCTCTGGTGGGATCTGCCGGTGATCGAGTCGTTCGAGCTGCTGCGCGATGTCTATCGGGTCGGGCGCCTGGATTATCGGCGGACGCTGGATCAGCTCGTGGCTCTATTGGACCTCGGGCCGCTGCTGGATACGCCGGTGCGCCAGCTCAGTCTCGGTCAGCGCATGCGCTGCGATCTGGCGGCGTCGCTGCTGCACCAGCCGGACGTGCTGTTTCTGGACGAGCCCACCATCGGGCTGGATGCCACTGCCAAGCTGGCCATGCGCGACTTCGTGAAGATGCAGAACCGCGAGCGCGGAACCACGGTGCTGCTGACGACCCACGACATGGACGATATCGAAGCGCTCTGCACCCGGCTGATGCTGATCAATCACGGCACGGTCCTGATGGATGGCACGGTGGACGATCTGCGCAGCGACGAGCGCCGCGTGGTGGTGGATTTCGAGGATGAACCGGCACTCGACCCGGTCCATGCCGCGCAGGTGGTGGCCCGAGACGGTGCCCGGGTCCGCTTCAGTGTCTCCCGGGGCGTTCCTGCCTTCGTCGCGGACATTTCCCAGCGTTACCGGATCCGGGATCTGGTGATCGAGCACCCGCCCATCGAAGAGGTCGTGGCGGAACTGTACCGGGCGCAACGCATTGAAGCCGACGGGGCGCCGGCGGCCGCGTTGCGGGTCTGAGCCCATGCGCCCGTACCTGGCCATCGTCGCGGCCCGGTTTCAGATGCTGCTGCAGTATCGCGCGGCAGCGCTGGCCGGGTTCGGGACTCAACTCTTCTGGGGCGCCATCAAGGTCATGGTGTTCATCGCTTTCTTCGAGTCCACCACCCTGGCGCAGCCCATGACCCTGGGCCAGGTACTGGTCTACATCTGGCTGGGTCAGGCGCTGCTGGCTCTGTTGCCGTGGAACGTCGATCCGGAAATCGCCGGTCACGTGCGCACCGGCGACGTGGCCTACGAACTGCTGCGCCCTCTCGATCTGTACGGATTCTGGTTCGCCCGGACGCTGGCCTTCCGGGCCGCGCCGACTCTGCTGCGCATGGTGCCCATGCTGCTGTTCGCCTATTTCGCCCTGCCGGCACTGGGCCTGGGCGATTGGGCGCTGCCGTGGCCGGCCAGCAGCGTGGCCGGACTGCTGTTCGTGCTGTCCCTGGCGGTGACGCTGCTGCTGAGCACGGCGATCACCATGGTCATGCACATCGCCCTGATGTGGACCGTTTCCGGCGAAGGTCTGAACCGGCTGATGCCGGGCATCGTGCCGCTGTTCTCCGGTCTGGTGATTCCCTTGCCGCTGTTTCCCGACTCTCTGCAGCCGCTGCTGTTCTGGCAGCCGTTCAAGGGCCTCGCGGACGTGCCGTTCCGCATCTACAGCGGTCACATCGAAAGCACTCAGGCCCTGCTGGAGATTGCCCTGCAGGTCGGCTGGTGCGCCGTCATCGCCGCCTTCGGCATGGCGCTGCTGAGACATGCCTGCCGGCAGCTGGTGGTGCAGGGTGGCTGACGGTCAGGGCACAGTGGCGCTGTATGGCCGGCTGGTGTCGCAGTCGGTTCGGGGTCAGCTCCAGTACCGGGCTTCGTTCCTGTTGATGGCGCTGGGCAACTTCGTGACCTCCGGGGTCGAGATTCTCGGCATCTGGGCGTTGTTCGAACGCTTCGGCAGCCTGGGAGCCTGGAACCTGCCACAGGTAGCGTTCCTGTATGGCCTGGTGAACACCGCGTTCGCCTTCTCCGAAGCGCTGGCCCGGGGCTTCGACGTGTTCGGCAAGGAGTTCGTCAAAACCGGCGCTTTCGACCGGATGCTGTTGCGGCCGCGGTCCACGGTACTGCAACTCGCCGGACACGAACTGCAGTTGCATCGGGTCGGGCGCCTGTTGCAGGGCGCCGTGGTACTGGGCTGGGCCATCTGGGTGCTGCCCATCGACTGGCAGGCCTGGAAAGCCGCTGTGCTGCTGTTCGCCTTTGCCGGCGGGGCGGCCTTTTTCTATGCCCTGTTCATTGCGCAGGCGGCACTGTCGTTCTGGGCTACCGAGTCACTTGAGATCATGAATACGCTGACCTACGGGGGCACCGAGACCGCCCAGTATCCGTTACCCATCTACCGGCCCGGATTCCGGCGCTTCTTCACCTATGTCGTACCGCTCGGGTGCGTCACCTACTTCCCGGCCGTCGCCATTTTCGGCATTCAGGACCCCCTCGGCAGCAGCCGTGCGTTTCAGGTGCTGGCGCCGTCGGCGGGATTCCTGTTTCTGGGAGCGGCACTGCTGTTCTGGAGAGCCGGCATCCGCCGCTACACCTCCACCGGTAGCTGACCGCGATTCGATGGCGCGGACCCGGGCGCTCAGTCCACGGTCGGCGTAGTACGGATCAGGCGCAGGGCGGGTACCAGCAGCAGCAGTGCCAGCGCGGCGCACACCAGCATGGACACGGCGACCCGGTAGGCCTCGCCGTGCACCAGGGTCGCCGAAATGCCGCTCAGAATGCCGCCGATGGCGAACTGACAGGCACCCATGACCGCGGCCGCGGTGCCGCCCAGTTCCCGGAAATACTGCATCACGCTGGCCTGCAGGTTGGGGCCGATGGCGGCCATGCTGGCGACGATCAACATCAGCGCCGGTACCATCAGCCAACGCGGAGCGGGCAGCACGGTGACCAGCAGCAGACACAGCACCGCCAGACTCTGGCACGGCACGGAGAATCGCAGGATCTGGCGCGGTTCGAAGGCGCTCAGCAGACGCCGGTTGAGCAGCGCGACGGCGGCCATGGCGACCACCACGGCGGCGAAGATCAGCGAAAACCCGGCTGTGGTCACGCCCAACCATTCCTGGAGCAGAAACGGCGCGTTGGTGAGGTACATCAACAACACGCTGAACGAGAGGCCAAGCAGCAGAATCAGCAGCATGGCGGTGCGGTGCGCCAGCACCAGCCGATAGTTGGTGACCAGGGTGTGCAGCGGTTGACGCGGGCGCCGCGGTTCCGGCGCCGAGCGCCGGAACAGCAGCACGTCGACCAGGGCGGCAACCGCCACGGCGTAGCCGGCCAGAGTCACGAAGATGCCCTGCCAGCCGGCCATGGTCATGACCAGGGAGCCCAGCGTCGGCGCCGCTGCGGGGGCCAGGAACATGATCAGGGCAATGAGCGACATCAAGCGCGCGGTTTCGCTGCCGCTGGTGCGATCGCGCACGATGGCGGGCACGCTGACCGCAACCCAGCCGCCGCCGAAAGCCTGCAGGGCCCGCCAGCCCATCATCCAGCCCAAAGACGGGCTGGTCGCGACCAGCAGGCTGCCGGCGACGAAAATGACGATACCGAAGTGCAGCACCGGGCGGCGTCCGTAACGGTCCGACAGCGGGCCGCCGACGAGCTGGCCCAGCGCCAGTACGAACACGTAGATGCTGAGCGTCAGTCCGACTTCGTTGGTGGACACGCCCAGCGTGCGGCCGATGGCCGGAAACGCCGGCAGGTACGCGTCGAGTGCCAATGGTACCAGCGCGACCACGAGGGCCAGCAGCGGAGCGATGCGGCTATGGGACAGGACTCGATACTCCCGTGTTCCTGTGACTGCCGGGCGGCGTGGAGCCGGGCACGGTACAGGCGACGGATGAGCGGCTCAAGCCTGGTACGGGCTCGGGGGCGCGATTGCCCGCTTGCCGGGGCCTGAGTAGACTGCCTGCCACCGTTGGAACTGGAACCATTCATGAAGCGTGAGAAGCGTGCCGCCGTCACACTCGCGATTGCCTGCGCCCTGGTCTGGGTCCCTGGCGAGGTTCTGGCCCAGTGGGGGTGGCTGCGAGGGTCGGCCATCTCGGAAATGACCGATGCCGACTGGGCCGTCTTCAAGCAGGTTGCCACCGGGGTGCTGGAAGATGGCGCCGACGGCGTCACCGCGGAATGGAGTAACCCCGAGACCGGCGCCCACGGCGCCATCAAGCCGCTGGCGACTTTCATGTACCAGGGCAAGCCCTGCCGCACCACGGCGTTTCGCAGCGTGTCCCGGCACGGCACTCAGGGCCAGTCGGTACACACCGTCTGTCAGCAGGCCGACGGCACCTGGAAGCTGGCGCCCGATGGCACCCAGGAAGCGGCCGAAAAGGCGGCGGCGGACGGGGGCCGCTGATGGGTAGGGCGGCGCTCGGCGTTCTGCTGCTGGCGGCGCTGGCTGGCTGTGCCGGCGGCGGCTATGAGTCGAGCTGGACCAACGACGATGTGAGCGGCCCCGTTGACCTGCGTGGTCAGGCGGTGGCCACATTTCTGGTGATTCCCAGTGACGACTGGCGCCGGGCCGTTGAGACCATGATGTCGGAACGGATCAGCGAGCGCGGCGCCGTCGGCGTCCCCGGTTACACCCTCCTGAGCCACACCGAGATGGAGGATCTGGACGCGGCCCGCGACAAACTGGCGGCGCAGAACGTGGCGGCGATTCTGGTGCTGCGGCCCCAGGGATCGGAGCAGCAGGCCTACTACGTACCCGGCCGCCCCTATTACAACGACATGGGCTACGACACTCTGTGGGGCTACTGGTCGGTCTGGAACGACGTGCTGTTCGAACCGGGCAGCTACGAAATCGAACAGAAGGTTTATGTCGAGGCCCTGGTGTTCTCCGTGCCCCAGGACAAGCTGCTGTGGGGTGGAGTGACGTCGGTCAACAGCAGCACCGACGTGGGCCGGATGTTCGACGCCCTGGTCACTGACACCGGCCACGAACTGCGCCGGGCGGGTATCCTGAAATAGCCTGCCGCTGCGTGGAACACTCGGCCTCCATCAGCGCCATCGCGGAAGTCATTCAACTCGCGGTGGCGCCGGTGTTTCTGATCACCGGTATCGCCGGCCTGCTGGGGGTGCTCACGACCCGCCTGCACCGGATCATCGACCGCGCCCGGGTGATGGATGCGCGGGTGGCCAGCACGGTTTCGGAGCAGCAGCAGGCCCGCCTGATGCTGGAGACCAATTTGCTGTGGCGCCGGATCCGCACCATCAACTGGGCCATCCGGCTGTCGGTCGGCGCGGCGCTGCTGATATGTCTGGTGGTGGTGTGTCTGTTCGTGGGCGATTTCACCGCGTTTCAGATGGGCGGCATCATCGCCTGGCTGTTCGTGGCCGCCATGTTCCTGATGATCTCCGGCCTGGTGCTGCTGCTGCTGGAGATGTCGATCTCGACCCGGCGCATGCGGCAGGGTCTGGAGCATCTGCTGGCGGGACCGGACCCGTCTGATTGAGCCGGTCCCGGGCGCGTACCGAACCCGTGCGGTCGCAGCAGGACCGCCTGTAGAGCCTCAGCCGGCGTCAGGGCGCCGGCGCGTCGCCGGTGTTGTCATCGATCGGCGCGTCGCGCGCACGCCGCCGCAACTGCTCGATGGCATCGAGGGCGCGTCGCCGCGACTCGTAGCGCATCGAATCCGCGATGGGCTGGCCACTACTAGCGCGGAACGTGAAGTAGTACCTGCCATCGGCTGATTTTCTGAGCTCGAAGGTCTCCATGCCGGGTTGCTCCACTGCGGCCGGCCATGGCCGGTGTTCCAATTGCAGCATGCACCTTCTGTTGAGCGGAATCTGTCGCGGGGGCGACAAGTGGAGGGCAAAATCGGCCGAGTGCGCTCTGCCGGCGACGCGGCCGGGTCGGTGCAACCGTCAGGCGAACGTTCAGGCGAACCGTCAGGCGAACCGTCAGGCGAACCGTCAGGCGCTGGCCGTGGCCGCCAGTCTGCCTTCGATCAGTTTGTCCGGCTGCAGAATGCGCATGGAGCAGAATCCCACCTCGATCAGGCCTTCGGCCTCGAGCCGGGTCAGGTAGCGGTTGAGAGTCTGCCGGGAAATGCCCACCAGATGTGCGATCTCCGCCTGGGAGAGGGCCAGTTCGATGACCGGTTCCCGATAGCCGTCCAGACGCCACAGCTTACACAGGTCCGCGAGGCGGAAGCGCAGAAACGCTTCAGGCGCCAGGATCTGGCTCTGGGAGAGACTCCTCAGGGTGAAGCGGTGGCGCTGCGCCAGCAGAGACCCGAAGTGCCGGTACAGGGGTGGATGGCTATCGAAGATGGCCTGCAGCCGGGCGGCCGGAACCAGCAGCGCCTGGACCTTGGTGGTTGCAGTGACTTCCACGGCGGTGCCGTCGTAGATGGCCGCAATTTCGCCGAAGCAGAACCCCGGTCCGCCCACGTGGAACAGAAATCGCGCGCCGTCTGCCGACGAGTCGGCAATGGCGATCTGGCCCTGAAGAACCATGTAGAAACCACGGCCCGGCTCGTCCTGGCGCTGGACGATCTGGCGCGGGCTGAAGCGGCGCTTCTCCGCCGCGTCGATGAAGGCTCGCTGCAGGCGGCGCGGCAGGTTACCGAACCACTCTCCGTTGGCGAGAAAAGCGCGAGCGGTCCGTCGTTCGATCGCACTCAGCATGGCGGTCCCCGGATCCGTACGTGGCCAATTCATGAAACGGCCGCGGACAGCGCGAACCGGAGGGTCCGGATGTCACTGGCGCGACAGGTTCGGTGTATTCCCTGTGCTAGCATCCGCGATTCTACGAGAGGGTGGCGGCAGAAATATGAATGAATTGTATCTGCGCCGCTGCGCCGGACCGAACGGACAGGGAAGGAATCGCCAGTGATTGGATTGTTGCGAGCACACATGGGCGCGCTGCTGGGGGCCCGATTACACGACATCGGCATGAACATCGCCCGTTCGGCCGTATCCCGGTCGCGGCCGCGGGCACGGCGGCTACCGGCGCTGGCAATAGCCGGCGCTGCCGCCACCGGCTCACTCTCTGCCGCGGCCGCGGCCACCAGCCACGAGGAACTGGCCAAACAACTGGTCAACCCGGTCGCCAACCTGATCAGCGTGCCATTTCAACTCAACTACGATTCCGGTATCGGGCCGGAGGACGATGGCGACCGGTACACCCTGAACATGCAGCCGGTCATTCCCGTCGACATCAGCCTGGACTGGAACCTCATTTCCCGCACCATCGTGCCGATCGTCCGGCAATCCGACGTGGCGCCGGGGGAGGGCACGCAGTTCGGGACCGGCGACATCGTTCAGACTTTCTTTTTTTCGCCCAAGGCGCCGACGGCGGCGGGCTGGGTCTGGGGCGCCGGCCCGGTGTTCCTGCTGCCGGCGGGCTCCGATGATCTGTTGACGGCCGACAAATGGGGCGCCGGGCCGTCGGCGGTCCTGCTCCGCCAGGAGGGCCCGTGGAGTTATGGCGCGCTGGTCAACCACATCTGGTCTTTTGCCGGCGACGACGACCGTCAGGACGTGAGCAATACGTTTCTGCAGCCGTTCCTGTCGTACACCACCAGTGAAGCGGTGACCATCGCCATCAATTCGGAAAGCACCTACGACTGGGAAAACAAGGACTGGACGGCGCCCATCAATGTCATGGTCGGCAAGGTGGTGCGCTTTGGTGATCAGTTGACCAACGTACGGGTCGGTGTGCGCTACTGGGCCGATGCGCCGGACAGCGGCCCCGAGGGGTTCGGCCTGCGCCTCGAGTTCACGCTTCTGTTCCCCCGTTGAGGCGGGTGCCGTGACGGGTTTCGGCCGCCTGCTGCGGGAGCCGCTGCTGCATTTTTTTGCCGCCGGTGCGGCGTTGTTCGCACTGTTCGCAGTGCTCGACGGCGGAACATCTCCAGCGCCCGGCGAGATTGTGGTCGATCGCGCCCGGGTTGCCGACCTGACCGGCCAGTTCCAGCGGGTCTGGCAGCGGCCACCATCGGAAGTGGAACTACAGGGCCTGATCGATTCCTGGGTCCGCGAGGAGATTCTCTACCGCGAAGGGGTGGCGCTGGGCCTGGACCGCGACGATCCGGTGCTGCGCCGGCGTATTGCCCAGAAGATGACCTTCATCTCGGAAGACCTGCTGAGTGAAGAGCCCACCGAGGCTGATCTCGAGGCGTGGCTCGACGACCATCCGGAGGACTATCGCATCGAGCCGGTAGTGTCTTTCCAGCAGATCTACCTGGACCCCGAGGCCGGCCCGGTCGAGCCGCGGGTAGCGGCTATCCGGCAGGCCCTGGCAGCCGGTGCGCCGGCGCGCGGACAGGGCGATGGAACCCTGTTGCCGCCCGGTCTCGACGACGCCTCGATGCGGGAAGTGGCACGCACTTTTGGTAGCGACTTTGCCGAGGCGCTGGTTCCGTTGCCGCTGGATTCCTGGGGCGGGCCCATTCGCTCCGGATATGGCCTGCATCTGGTACGGTTGTCGGAACGGCAACCAGGGCGGGCGGCGCGCCTGGAGGATGTGCGAGGCGCGGTACTGAGGGACCTGCAGCATGCCCGTGCCAGGGAGGCGAACGATCGCTTCTATGCGGAACTGCGGGAGCGCTACGACGTGCGCTTGGTCGGGGTGCCGGGTGCGGCGCCCGCCGCCACTGCCGACAGCTCGGAGAACACCGAGGGCGGACGGTGAGCAAGGCGCTGCGCTGGCTGCCGGCGGTTCTGGTGTGGCTGGCCGGCGTCCTGCCGGCGGTGGGCTACGCGGACGTGTTCCGGCCCGCCTATCTGGAGCTGACGGAGCGCGGCGACGGCCGCTATCAGGTGCTGTGGAAGGTCCCGGCAGCCGCGGACGACCTGCGCCTGTCGGCCTACGTCCGTCTGCCGGCGGACGTGGAACGACTCGCCGAACCCCGGGTGCGACGTGCCGGTGATGCCTGGGTGGAGCGCTGGGAGGTGCATCGCGAGGGTGGGCTGGCGGGCCAGGAAGTGGTCATCGAAGGGGACGCGGTAGGGGTGACCGACGTCATCGCCCGGGTCCAGCGACTGGACGGCTCGAGCCAGGTGGCGCGCCTGCCCATGTCGGACCCCCGGTTCGTGGTGCAGCCGCCGGCGGGAACCGGGGAAGTGGCCTGGTCGTACCTGGTGCTGGGTTTCGAACACATCCTCGGCGGCGTCGATCACCTGCTGTTCGTGCTGGCACTGCTGCTGATCGTACGTGGCGGCGCGCGTATCGTGGCTACCATCACGGCGTTCACCGTGGCGCACAGCCTGACTCTGGCGGCGGCCACCTTTGGCTGGCTCGACGTCCCGGGGCCGCCGGTGGAGGCCATCATCGCCTTGAGCATCGTGTTCGTTGCTGCTGAAGTCGTTCATGGCCAGCGCGGTCAGCCGGGGCTGACCGAGCGCGCGCCGTGGCTGGTGGCGTTCAGCTTTGGCCTGTTGCACGGGCTCGGGTTCGCCGGCGCGCTGGCCGAGGTGGGCCTGCCGCCGAACGCCATTCCGCTGGCTCTGCTGATGTTCAACGTGGGTGTGGAACTGGGGCAGCTGGCATTCGTTGCGGCCCTGTTGCTGTGTACCGCGGCCCTCCAGCGCGTTGTGCCGCCCGGCGGCCTGCAGCGGGCACCGGTGACGGTTGCTTACGCCATCGGCGCGGTGGCGGCGCTCTGGACCCTGGAGCGGGTCGCGTCGTTCTGAGCCCTCCAGGTCACGGTTGGGGGCTCGGTTCCCCCGCCGACTGGCCCGCCGGTTCGTCGGCCGCGGCGCCTGCCGCGGCGCCGGCATCCACTTCCAGTTCCATCAGAATCCAGCCCGACTCGGTCATCTCCGCCGTGGTGCTGGTCCCGGTGGCAATACGGCCGGTTGCACTGGTTGCCAGTTCCCCGAGGCCGGAAGCAACCGCGTCCGCACGGGCGGCGGCCAGGGTCTGCAGGTCGGCCTCGCCGAGCGGGGCCGCGTCCACCAGGCGCCGTTCCAGCTCGGCGACATAGGCCGTCTGGTCGAGAACCGGTGCCGCGTCAGGCGCGTCGGGATCGCCTGCACTGTGGAAGCCGGCTTGAACCTGTTCCAGCGGGACGTCGGGGAAATCGGCGCTGAACAGGGCCTCCACCGTGGCGCGGCGCGCCTCGGTGAGCATCTGGTCCGGCGCGCCGTCGGCTTGCCGGGCCTGCAATCCGGCATCGATCCGCGCCGCCACGGCCTGCTCCTTGAGCGCCGTCAGATCCGCTTCGGGATCGTAGACGCCGGCAATTTCCAGGGTGAGTTGCGGCCGCAGCGCCAGTGCCTCACCCAGCTTGAGCAGTTTCTCGCGCTCGGGCGGCGTCAGGCTGGCGCTGCCGGGTTCGAACTCCAGCCGGCCCAGGTCTTCCGAGTCAGCACCGACCAGATTGCCGAGCAGGCGGAACGGGGACGTCACGATGCCGGTGATGAGGTTGACCACCGCCTTGAGGATGACGCCGCCGATACGGAACTCCGGATCGTTGACGTCGCCCTGCACCGGAACGTCCACGTCGATCTTGCCGTCTGGCCCCTTGAGCAGGGCTACGGCCAGGGCCAGCGGCAGATTGAAGGCATCCGGGTGCTCGACCCGTTCGCCCAGCGCCAGGTCACTGATGACGACGCTGTTGCTGCCCTGCAAGCGGCCTTCGTCGACCCGGTAGGTGAGTGCAACCTCCATGCGACCGGAGTCGATCTCACGGCCGGCGAAGCGGATCGTGTAGGGGGTCAGATCCGGCAGTGCCACGTTGCGGAACAGCACCTCGATGTCCGTCGAACGGTCCGGCGCCAGCGGCATCAGATCGCCCTGGATCCGTGCCAGACCGTAGTCGGCGATCTGACCTTCCAGGCGAACCTGCGACGGCTCGGTGCTGCTGGTGTCGAGGGTCGAAATCTCTCCGTTCAGCGTCGAGATATCGCTGTGGAACGGCAGCGGCAGGGAAAGGTCGGTGAAATCCGCGGCGCCGTCGGCTATCACGAATCGGCCGACCGTCACGTGCAGTCCGGTCGAGTCCGGCTCGTCGCCGGCGGCAGGGTGGGAACCAGCGGCGCTCGTCGCGGTTGTATCGGCGGCGTCCGCTTCGTCTTCGAGGACAAGCTGGCCGAAGTTGGTGGTCCGGTCCTCGGCAATGCGCAGACGCAGGAACAGCTCCCGCAGTTCGATCTCCGACAGCGCCAGGGACGCAGCGGACTGCGAAT
The DNA here is from genome assembly GCA_942491135.1 of uncultured Gammaproteobacteria bacterium. Classification (GTDB taxonomy): domain Bacteria; phylum Pseudomonadota; class Gammaproteobacteria; order Pseudomonadales; family Azotimanducaceae; genus UBA7803. The sequence continues at coordinate 178,937 of CALNZS010000019.1, forward strand.
ACACGAAGCGGTCCACGCCCAGTCGCTGCCAGCTCACCAGGTCTTCTTCATGCAGGGTGTCGGCGAGTGCCAGCGCGTCGATGGAGACGGCGCCGCTGGCGTCGAGCGCCTGGTCGTCCGCCAGCTCCAGATCGATACTGGCGTTCAGTTGACCGTCTTCGATGGCCACTGCCGCGACGTCGGCCAGGTATGGCTGGGCCATGGCCAGCGCCAGTGCGTCGATGGTGAGGGCCGCCTTCAGCGCCGGCTGGGGCAGGGCCCCGACCTCGCCTTCGAGCAGCACGGCGCCGCCCGGGTCCAGACCGACCGCCAGCCGCGCAGGGAAACGCGCGTTGGCCTGGTTGTTGAGATCCTGCAGCGCCAGGTCCAGGTCGTTGATGCGGATCTGGCCGGGGCTGCGCAGCGATTGATCTTCCAGGGTGAACACCAGGTCGTTGATTTCGAAGCGCTCCAGGGCCAGGGCCCAGGGGCCGGGTGGTTCAGCGGACGGCGCCTCCGGTGGCACCTCGGATGACGCCTCAGACGGCGCTTCCGCGCCGGCCGCCTCCGGGGCGGAGACGATCAGCCGTTCCACGTTGGCCCGGCCATCGGCATCCAGCCACACCAGCAGCTCCGGGGCGTCGATGGCGAGGGCGGTCGCGCCGGCCCGCTGCTCCGGGTAATTGAGGTAGCCGCCATCCAGACGCAACATGGGGAGCTTGAATATCTCACGGCCTTCCTGGCTGACCAGCACGTCCCGGGCCGAATACGTCAGCCCGCTGACACTGGCTTGCAGGTCGCCTTCTGAGGTCACGGCGACCTCGTAGTCGAACTCCAGCGATACCATACCCTCGGTCAACTCGGCCCCGATCACGTCCTGAAAGTAGCGGTACGCCAGCGGCAGAAACGGCCCTTCCGCCGTGAAGTGGCCGTCGGAGTGCAGGGGCTGCACCTGCAGAGTGCCCTGCCAGGACAGGTTGGCACCGCGCTCGGTATGCACCTCGACCCGTTGCGCGCCCCTTTCGTCCGGCAGGGTGCTGATGTCGTGGACGGCGACGTTGATGGGACCAATCGGCGCCTCGAACGGTGTCGCCGGGGTGTGATCGCTGAACGAACCTCCACCTTCGATCAGATTGAACTCGTCGATGATCAGTCGGAGCAGCCCGGCATCGTCCGCCGATTCGTCGTCCTCGGCCGGTGCGGCGGGGCTCGCGGCTGTGGCATCGTCGGCCAGCCGGCTGAGGTTGCTGGTACCGTCGGCGTAGCGTTCGAACGCCAGCGACGGTCGTTCCAGGGTGATCTCGCGGAACGTCCAGGCCCAGTGGAACAGGCTGCGCAGTTGGAAATTGACGTACAGGCGATCGAAGCCGAGCAGCGGCCGGGCATCGCTTTCGGTGATTCGGAAGCCACGTGCCTCCACGCTGAGCACGAACGGATTGACGCGCACCTGTTCGAGCTGCACCGGCCGTCCGAGCATCCCGGACAGGATGTCGACGGTCTGGCGTTGCGCGATCCAGGGCGCCAGAAAGAAGCCGCACAAGGTGTAGACTGCGAGCAGGACGAGCAGCCAGAAACGTTTGCGTTTCGGGTCGATCCAGGCCCGGGGCGCGCGCAGCCGGTCGGTGAACGTGGCCGCTGTACCGGTCCCAGGCTCATTGCCAGTGCTCACGTTGACTTCTCCTGTCCGCCGTTGCGGGTCCCGGGCCTGTTCATTCCCCTCCGGGCTCCGCGGGCATGGCGCGCAGGCGGCCCTTCGGCCCTGCCACCAGCAGGGCCCCGTGGTCGCCGGCAGTCAGCCGGTTGGCAGCCTGCAGAATACTCAGAAAGCGGTCCTCCTGAGCCATCAGCGCCGGCGCACAGGCCCGGTTGGTGACCGCCAGAAGGCCGACGCTGAGGGTGTCGCCATCGAGTTCGTAGCCGCCGCTGTATTGATTGCAGCCGCCGCGGCCGGCGAGGCGCCCGTCGCTCTGAAAGTTCATGGTGACCCGCGAGAAGTCGATGATGCCGCCGCCATCGACATCCTCGACCACCCATTCGACGCCGGCCACTGTGGGCGCCCCGGCCGCGGGAGAGGCCGGCCGTACCAGGCGCAGGGTGCCGAGGTCCTGGCTGCGCAGTCCGGGGTCGATCAGGTAGACGCTGTCCGTGGTCCAGAGCAAGCGGCCGTCCGGGTCGGAAATGGTGGCCCGGACGCTGTAGCGTCCGTGGCTCTGGAGTTGCTCGGGGTCCAGCACGAGGGCGAACGGGATGGGTACCTGCCGGCCGGCCAGGGACAGGTTCTGCTCGGCGAGGACCGGCGCAGCGCGGTCTGCCACCGACACGTCCGCCACCACGATGCGGGCCGCGGCGCCCGGCGCCAGAGCGATGCGCTCCCGGTAGGCTAGCTGCCCGGAAACCTCCAGCGGCTGTTGGTTCCGACCGGTCATGGCACAACCTGTCACGAGCAGCGCCAGGAGCAACGTCCCGGCGCGCCGAATGGAGTTGCTGGTCATCGGCGTCGTCTTGGAGTCTGACGGGACAACGCTACCAGAAGCGGGCTTCGAGGTTGTCGCGCGGGTGACAGGTTGGCGCGATTGGTCGGCTCCCGGCAGGTGCTGGACCGCCAGTTCCGGCGTGGCGGATCCGGATGCCGGCGGCGCGGGCTCAGGACCGGATGCGGACCTCACCCTCGATCTCGACCGGCGCGCCCAGAGGCAGCTCCGCCATGCCGACGGCCGAGCGCGCATGGGCGCCGCGCTCCGGGCCGAAAATCTCCAGGATCAGTTCGGAGGCGCCGTTGATCACGCCTGGCAGCCCGGTGAAACCGGGCGCGGCGTTGACCATGCCGAACAGCCGGATCCAGCAGGCGACCCGGTCCAGGTCGCCGAGTTCCTGCTTCAGGCTGGCCAGCATGCCAAGGGCAACGCGGCGCGCCGCCGCCTGGCCTTGTTCCGCGGTGAGGTCGGAACCGACCTTACCCAATGGCTTGGCAATGGAGCCGTCGTCCGCTAGAGGCAGGTGGCCGGACAGCACCGCCCGGTCGCCGTCCACGCGGACCAGACGGAACGGCAGGCCGCCCAGATTCATGGGTTTCGGCAGGGTCAGTCCAAGTTCCTTGAGCGCCTGTTCGGCGGAGCGCGACGGATTCGAATCTGCTGGCATGGAATCTCCGGGCGGTTGCCTCGAGTGACTGGCGGCGAGCAGCTAATGTAACTCAATGCGTGCCGCGCCGGGCAGGCGCCGGGCCACACGCCAGCCCACGCGAAGATGCCGGTATACTCGCGGCATGTCGGCGCATACGACTTCAACCCGCGGTTCCAGAGAGGGTAAACGGCCTTCGGCGCAAGTCGAGAAGGCCCTGCGCGCCGCGCTCGCGCCGGAATCGGTCATCGGCGACGCAACCGGTCGTAAGCCGTTCGAGAGTGACGGATTGACCGCCATCCGTGAGGTTCCCTGGCTGGTGGTGTTGCCCGGCACCGAAGCGGAGGTGCTGGCGGTTCTGGCTATCTGCCGCCAGCACGGGGTGCCGGTGGTGCCGCGGGGGGCGGGAACCGGGCTGTCCGGTGGAGCGCGGCCGCGCCAGGACGGGGTGCTGCTCGGCCTGTCGCGGATGGCCGACATCATCGAGGTCGATACCGGCAATGCGCTGGCCCGGGTGCAGCCGGGGGTGCGCAACCTCGCCATCAGCGAGGCGGTAGCCCGCCACGGCCTCTACTACGCGCCGGATCCATCCTCACAGATCGCCTGCAGCATCGGCGGCAACGTGGCGGAAAACTCCGGCGGCGTGCACTGTCTGAAGTACGGCCTGACGTTGCACAACGTGCTGGGCGTGCGGCTGGCGCTCATGACCGGCGAGGTACTGAGTCTCGGCGGCAAGAACCTGGATGCGCCGGGCTACGATCTTCTGGCGCTGGCCATGGGTTCCGAGGGCATGCTCGGGGTGGTCACGGAAGTTACCGTTCGACTGCTGCCGAGTCCGCCGCAGAAGCGGGTCGTGCTGGCGGCGTTCGCGGCGGTGACCCCGGCCGCGGAAGCGGTCGGCGCCATCATCGCCGAGGGCCTGATTCCGGCCGGACTGGAAATGATGGACACACTGGCCATCCAGGCCGCCGAAGACTTCGTCGGCGCCGGCTATCCCAGGGATGCTGGGGCCATCCTGCTGTGTGAACTGGACGGTGTGCAGGAAGAAGTGGAAGCTGATCTGCAGCGTGTGCGCCGGGTACTGGCGCGCCACGGCGCCTATGGAATCCGGGTGGCGGCCGATCCTGCCGACCAGGCCCGGCTGTGGCTGGGGCGCAAGGCCGCGTTCCCTGCGGTCGGCCGGATTTCACCGGACTACTACTGCATGGACGGCACCATTCCGCGCGCCGAGCTGGCCGGCGTTCTGGCCCGAATCGGCAGGCTCTCCGACGAGTATGGTCTGCGGGTCGCCAACGTCTTTCACGCCGGGGACGGCAATCTGCATCCGCTGATCCTGTACGACGCCAACGTGCCCGGCGAACTGGACAAGGCCGAGGCCATGGGCGGCCGCATTCTCGAACTGTGCGTGGCGGCAGGGGGTACGGTGACCGGCGAGCACGGCGTCGGCGTGGAGAAGCTGGACCAGATGTGCGCTCAGTTCGATGCTGCGGCTCTGGATCAGATGCACGCGCTGAAACGGGCGTTCGATCCGGATGGACTGATGAACCCGGGCAAAGCCATACCGACCCTGACCCGCTGCTCGGAGGTTGGTGGTATGCACGTGCATGGCGGCCGGCTGCCGTTTCCGAACCTGCCCCGGTTCTGAGGGGCGTGCCGTGACTGCCGGGTCGGATCATACCGATGCCCTCTGCGAGGCGGTACGCCGTAGCGCCGAAGCGGGTCGGGCGCTGCGTATCGTCGGCGCCGGAACCAAGTCGGCGCTGACCGGCGGCGCAGGTCCCCGGCGTGCCTCGGCGACACTGCTGTCCGTTGCCGAACACCGCGGAATACTGGCCTACCGTCCCGAAGAACTGGTCGTCACGGCGCGCGCTGGTACGCCGTTGCGCGAACTCGAACAGGCCCTTGCGGAGGCTGGCCAGTATCTGCCGTTCGAACCGCCGCGGCTGCTCGGCGGCGGCACCCTGGGTGGCGCCATCGCCAGCGGCCTGGCCGGACCGGGCCGGCCCTGGCGCGGCTCGGTTCGCGATGCCGTGCTTGGGGTGGAACTGATCAACGGGCGTGGTCAGTGCCTGCGCTTCGGCGGTCAGGTGATGAAGAACGTAGCCGGATACGACGTGGCCCGGCTCCAGGTCGGCGCCTTCGGGACGCTGGGGCTGCTGCTGGCGGTCAGTGTCAAAGTGTTGCCCAGTGCGCCAATGGAGGTCACCCGGGAGTTCGAGGTGGATGCGGACCGGGCCCTGGCGCTGTGCCGGCAATGGGCCCTTCGGCCCTTGCCGATCACCGCCACCTGCCATCACCAGGGGCGGTTGCGGTTGCGCCTGTCCGGGGCCGAGTCCGCGGTTGCCGCGGCGGTCCGAGAGGTGGGGGGTGAGCGCTCACGGGAACCGGCGTTCTGGGAGGCGTTGCGCGACTACCGCCTGCCGTTCTTTGCCGAACCGGGTCTGTGGCGGGCGTCGCTACCGCCAGCGGCGCCGGCCGCGGCGCTGGCCGATCAACCGGCGGCGCAGCTCATCGGCTGGGGCGGCGCCGAACGCTGGTGGCGGCCGCAGCCGGACCCGGACCCGGACCCGCTGCAGCGGGCGCGGGCCGCAGGCGGCTACGCCCGGCCCTTCGACGCCACTTTCGGTCAGCGTTCTGGTGTCCACCTGGACCCGGCCGAGAACGCACTGGCACGGCGCCTGCGGGACGCCTTCGACCCGGACGGGGTGTTCAATCAGGAGCTGACGGTGGAGTCCGGCGATGCGCACTGAACTGCCGGCTGAGCTGCTGGCCACCGAGTCGGGAGCCCGGGCGGACGCCATTCTGCGTAGCTGTGTTCACTGCGGATTCTGCAACGCGACGTGCCCGACTTATCAGTTGCTCGGGGACGAACTCGACGGTCCCCGGGGCCGAATCTACCTCATCAAGGAGATGCTGGAGGGTGGGCCGGCGGACGCCGTCACCGGCCGCCACCTGGACCGTTGTCTGACTTGTCGAGCCTGTGAAACCACCTGTCCCAGTGGCGTTGCCTATGGCGAGCTGCTCGAGATCGGACGTGGACACCTGGAGCGGCAGCGGCCACGGCGGGGCCTGGACGGGTTGCTGCGCCGGCTGCTGATCCGGGTCGTTCCCAATCGCAGGCGGCTGCGCCCGGCGCTTGCCCTCGGCCGCTGGTTCCGCTGGCTGCTGCCGGGGCGGCTGGCCGCTCAGGTGCCGCCCCGGACCCGGTTGGCGCCGGAACCCGATGAAGCGTCCGGGCCGGCCCTGGCGCGCCGGGTGATCATGCTGGACGGTTGTGTTCAGGGCGTGGCAACGCCGCAGGTCAACCGGGCGCTGCGCCGGCTGCTGGCGGCGCGTGGCATCGACGCCGTGGCATTGCCCGGCGAAGGCTGCTGCGGGGCGCTGGCGCTGCATCTCGGCGACGCCGAGCAGGCGCGCGAGGCGATGCGCGCCAACGTGCGGGTTCTGGCGGCGGCCCTGGTCGAGGCCGAAGCGGTGATATCCACAGCCAGCGGCTGCGGCGTGACCGTCAAGGACTATGGCCGTCTGCTGGCCGGTGACGAACAGGCCGGTTCTGCCCGCCTGGTGGCGGACCGTACCGTGGACGCAGCGGAATATCTCGCCGGCCTGACGACTTCCTGGAGGCGCCGCGGCGATTATCGACGGGTGGCCTGGCATGCGCCGTGTTCACTGCAGCACGGGCAGCAGCTCAGCGGTCCGGTGGAATCGATCCTGACAGCGGCGGGTTACGAGCTGGTTCCGGTTGCCGACGGGCACCTGTGCTGCGGTTCGGCGGGCACCTATTCGCTCCTGCAGGAGAAGCTGTCGCAGCGGCTCCGGGATGCCAAGCTGCGGGCGCTGCAGGCGGAGACGCCGGACGTCATCGCCACCGCCAATGTGGGCTGCCAGCTGCACCTGGGTGCGGCCGCCGAGGTGCCGGTGCGGCACTGGCTGGAACTGATCGAATAGCGGGTCACGCCCGGTGCGCTGGGATGGAGGTTCCCATGATCGAGTTGCCGGAACGGTTGTTGACCCGGCGTCTGCTGCTGCGGGCGCCGCGCCTGGAGGATGACGAGACGGTGAACGCGGCCATCCGCGACAGCTTTGCCGAACTCAATGCATGGATGGACTGGGCCGCGGTTCTGCCCACCGTTGCCGACACCCGGGCGTTCTGCGCCCTGGCGCAGCGGCAGCGCAGCACGGGAACCGACTGCCCGCTGCTCATGCTGGAAGGTCCCCAGGGCACTGTGGTTGGCGCGACCGGCTACGCCCGCATCGACCCGGCGGTTCCGTCGTTCGAAATCGGCTATTGGGTCCGCACGTCTCACACCGGACGCGGGTTGGCCCTGGAAGCAACCGAAGCGTTGACCCGTCACGCTTTCGAGGCGCTGGGTGCACGCCGGGTGGAGATCCGTATGGACGAGCGCAACCGGCGCAGTTCGGCGGTTCCCGAGCGGCTGGGATTCGAGCTCGAGGGCGTGCTGCGGAACCACGTTCGTGATCACCACGGCCGCCTCCGCAACACCCGGGTCTACGCGCTGGTCAGTCCGGATGGTCTGAAGGCGTTGCCGCCGGCCCCGGGTCAGCCCCGGTAGCTGCGCCAGCGCGCGCGGATTTCGGCGGCGCCGCTTGCGTCACCCTGAGATTCCCGGGCGTCGGCCACCAGCAGCCAGGCCGACCGTTGCTGCGCGACCTGATCGCCGGCGAGGGTCAAGGCCTTGTGGGCGAACTGCTCGGCCGCGGCCGGTTCGCCGGCGTCCAGATGTAACTGGGCCAGCCGCAGCCACAACGTTCCGTCCTGAGGATTGAGGCGGATGGCCCGTTCCACATAGGCAATGGCCGCGGCCACGTCGCCATTCTCGGCCGAGCGCTCGCTCTGGCGCAGCAACGCCAGGGTCGGCGCACTGGTGTCGCTGCGAGGGCGCGGCGCGGGGGCGGCCGGGGGCGGTGGAGGGGGATCTGCATCCGGCTCCATCTGCGGGTCGATGGGGGGCGCCGGGGCGCCGGCGGGGGCCGGTTGCTGCCCGGCGCAGGCCGCCAGCAGCACGCAGGCCAAGCACAGCGCTGCTGCCTGCCACGACCGGAGGGGGCCGTTCAATTGTCTGTGCTGAACCAATTCCGCAGCCGCCTGCCGAGAGAATCGCCGTTGATACCACAGCCGTCTTTGGCCGGCAAAGTCGAGGCATCGGGTACCGGAATCTCGACCACGTCGGCGCAGTCCGGGCGCGCCAGCAGACCACTCTGATACTCCACCGTCACCAGCGCACCGCCGGCCGCAGGCAGCAGCGGCCGGACGCCGAGGTGGGACATGATGTCGTCCCAGACCCGCATGGCGCCGGCGGCCCCGGTCAGCCCGGTGGAACTGTTGTCGTCGGCGCCGACCCAGACCACGGCCAGGTGAGCGTCGTCGTAACCGGCGAACCAGCTATCGCGGTAGTCGTCCGACGTGCCGGTTTTGCCGGCGGTTCCGGCGCGGGAGAAGCGGGAGGTGCGTCCGGTGCCATGGGTCATCACCGCCTGCAGGCCCCGACCGAGGGCCTGGGCCGGCTGCGGATCGATGCGCTGGTCCAACGCCAGGGCGTGCCGCGACAGCGGCTCGCCGGCCTCGTCCTGCACGGCGATGACGCTTTTCGGCCGGGTATGGAATCCGCCACTGGCAAACGTGCCGTAGAGCGCTGCGACTTCCAGGGGCGACATAGGCTCGGCCCCGAGCAGCAGCGACGGGTAGCGGTTCTGCACCGGCAGCCCGGTGATGGCGGTCAGGCGCTCGGCCACCGCGTCGACTCCGATGTCGAGCCCCAGGTTCACGGTGGCCAGGTTCAGCGAATCGCCGAGGCCGCGAACCAGCGGCACCGCACCGTGGGCTTCTTTGTCGAAGTTGCTCGGCGCCCAGACCCGGCCGCTCTGTTCCACCGTGACGCTGATGTCGTCAATCAGACTGGCCAGGTGGTAGTCCCGTTCCAGGGCCGTCAGGTACACCACCGGTTTGATCAGCGAGCCCACCGGGCGGCGGGCGTCCACGGCCCGGTTGAAGCCATCGAAGCCGGCGCTGCGGCCACCGGCCACCGCCAGCACCTCACCGGTCTGGTTGGCAGTGACCACCACGGCGCCCTGCAGCGAGTCGGCTGGCATCTCACGGACGCGTTCCAGGCGTTCCAGCGTGTCCGCCAGCGCCTGATCCACCGTATCCTGCACGGCAGGCTGGAGCGTGGTGAAGATGCGCAACCCGTTCCGCGTCAGGTCGTCGTCCTGGTAGCGCTCGGCCAGTTCCCGACGGACCAGGTCCATGAACGCCGGATGGTAGGCGCCACCGCTGCGGGTGCCGAGCACCACAGCCAGGGGCTGCTCAACGCTGCGGGCGTACACGCCGTCGTCGATGAGCCGGGTTTCGTGCATCTTGTCCAGCACCCGGTTGCGCCGGGCCAGGGCCCGTTCCGGGTGACGGAAGGGGTTGTAGTAGGAGGGCCCGCGTATGACCGCAATCAGGGTGGCAATCTGGTCTACGGACAGTTCACTGAGGGGCCGGTTGAAGTAGTACTGAGCGCCGAGACCGAAGCCGTGTACCGCCCGGCGCCCGTCCTGGCCGAGGTAGATTTCGTTGATGTAGGCGTCGAGGATCTCCGATTTGTCGAAGCGGGCCTCCAGGATGACGGCCATGGCCAGTTCCCGCAGTTTGCGCTCCACGGTCCGGCGGTTGTCCAGGTAGTAGCTCTTGATGAGCTGCTGGGTCAGCGTGCTGCCGCCCTGTTGCACTTCCCCGGCCCGCAGGTTGACCCAGAAAGCGCGGGCGATCCCGGTCAGGTCGAAACCGGCGTGATCGTCGAAGTGCTGGTCCTCCACGGCCTTGAGGGCCTCGCGCAGCAGATCGGGGATCTGCTCCGGACGCAGCACCAGGCGATCCTCTCCGTGGCTGGGAAAGAAGCTGCCGATGGTGAGCGGGTCGAACCGTACCAGGGGCACCGGCCGGCCGGTGGCGTCGCGCACGCCGGAGACGCCGGCGCCGGTGAAGGTGAGCTCGATGCGCTGACTGGCGCGCTGGCTTTCCATGAACCGGAACGCCCGCAGGTACACGTCGAGCCGGTCTGCGGTGCGTTTGTAGGTGCCTGGCGCCGCCAGATCCGCGTCAGCGGCATAGCCGAGGCGCTGCAACTCATCGGTCACCGTGGCGAGATCCAGCGCGGCGCCGGGGAAGATTTCCAGCGGCTGCGCATAAATGACCGCCGGCACCGACCAGCGCCGGCCCTCGAAGGTGTGGGTGATGGTGCGGTCCAGGTGGAACAGGTAGCCGGCCAGCGCCACCGCGGCCAGGGTGCCGAGGACCAGTGTGGTCAGCAGCGTGAGGCGCAGCCAGCGGCGCTGCGGCCTGGCACTCCGGGAACCGGTACGGGCGCGCTGACGGGACGCGGTGCGCCCCGACCGTTTGCGACGCGACTCAGCCACGGCGGAACGGTTCCCGCGACGCCGATCTCAGGCGGAGGGCAGGCGTGACCGCGCTGCGTTCAACTCGGCTTCGCTGAGAACGCCGGCGGCGGCCAGGCGATCCAGCGTCTGCGCCAGCCCGGATGCCGGATCGGATCGCTCGGCCACCGGATCCGGCAGTGCTGCCGCTGAGGGCGCCATGCCGAGCCAGCCGCCCAGAGTGCGCAGGCAACGGCGCACGCCGCGCCACAATTTCGGAAGCAGCCAGCATAGAAGCAGCAGAAACACGACGAGGGCCGACAAGAATATCACGGGATGGGTCAGCGCCGCCCACAGCCCGGCGAATACCGCCAGATCCTCGGCCAGGGACGCACCGATGTTGGAGAAGGGCTCCGGCGAAGTGTTGATGAGCGCCCGGGTGCCGGCCTTGCCGGCATGGGTGACGGCGCTGACGCCGCCGCCCAGCAGGCCCGCGGAGATGGCCAGTGCCGGCGTCACGTCGCCGACGGCGCCGGCCGCCAGGGCGGCCCCGGCAGGGATACGGATGAAGGTGTGCAGGGCATCCCAGCCGCTGTCGACCCCCGGTATCTTGTCCGCCATGAACTCGACGCAATACATGAACGTGGCGGCCAGGATCACCAGGGGATCCTGAACCACGGCCAATGGCGCCGGCAGGTCGATGTAGCCGAGTGCACTGCCGAGGCCGAGCATGGCAACGGCGGCGTACAGGTTGATCCCGCTCGCCCAGGCGACTCCCAGGGTCAGGGCCAGGGTCTGAATCAGCGCGTGGTATTCGCTCACTTGGTCCGCTCGTCTGGTTGCTGGCGGGTCCCGGCGGGGGAACCGTCGGCTACCAGTATCGCCCGGGTATCTGAACCGAAGCTGAAACGTTGCAGTCACGGCACCGGCTCTGAAACAATGCGCGGGTCCTAAGGGGTGGTTTCGACCTGAGACACCGTTCCTCGCCATTGGCGCGAAGCGGTGGACCCTTCGAACCTGATCCGGCTAACACCGGCGTAGGGATAGGCAACCCTCGATCAAGACCTGTCGAGCGAAGTCCCATTCTGCGTTTCTTAGCTGCTTCCTTAGGGCGTTTTATCAACGCACGACGGGAGTGTGCAGATGAATGCCCGATGTTCCGATCCGATCCGGCGCCTGGTGTGGCCGGGTCTCGTTCTGTCCGCCCTGGCGGCCACCAGTCCGGCACTGGCCGCCGAGCCAACGTCCACCGAATCCATCGAGGAGATCGTGGTGACTGCCGAACTGCGCCAGTCGGCGCTCGGTGATACCGCCGCCAGCATCTCGGTGGTGAATCTCAACGACCTGCGCGCCGGTGCCGTCAATCATCTCGAGGAGGTGCTCGGCTGGACCCCCAACGTCAATTACGCCAGCGGCGGCGCCCGGGCGCGATTCGTGCAGATCCGCGGTATCGGCGAACGGGGCCAGTTTGCGGAGCCGCTCAACGCCTCGGTGGGGCTGCTCCTCGACGGGGTCGACCTGACCGGGGTCGGGGTGACCGCAACCCTGTTCGACATCGATCAGGTGGAAGTGCTGCGCGGTCCCCAGGGGACCCTGTACGGGGCCAACGCGCTGGCCGGATTGATCAACCTGCGCAGCAACGATCCGACGGCGGGTTTCGAGACCCGGCTGGTGCTGGACGCGGCGAACTACGATGCGCGCGGCGTCGGCGGTGTCGTTTCGGGGCCGTTGTCGGACACGCTGGGCTTTCGCCTGGCGCTGCGGCAGTACCAGGACGATGGCTTCATGGACAACGTCTACCTGGACCGCGAGAACACCAACGCGCACGACGAGCTGACGCTGCGGGGCAAGCTGAGGTGGACGCCGACCGAAACCCAGACCTGGACGCTGAGCGGCGGCTGGGTGGACGCGCAGAACGGCTACGACGCTTACTCGCTGGAAAACGACCGCAACACGCGCTCGGACGAGCCCGGGCAGGACGATCAGGAAACCGCCTATGCCAGCCTGCGGTCGCAGTGGAGCCCGAACGACGCGGTGACGTTCGTTGGCGTCCTGGGAGGCTCCAGCAGCGACTCCGACTATGGTTACGACGAGGACTGGACCTATCAGGGGTTCCACCCCGATGGTTACTCATCCACGGATCGTTACCTGCGCGAGCGTGATACCGTGTCGCTGGATCTGCGGCTGCTGTCAGGCCCGTCGGGCGCCTTGTTCGGCGGCCGCACCGCTTGGGTTTTCGGGCTCTACGCCCTGGATCAGCGCGCCGACCTGACCCGCCGTTACACCTATTTCGCGGATGACTTCGAAAGCCGGTTCGATACGCGCCGGCTGGCGGCCTACGGCGAGATCGAGCATTCGTTCACGGACCACACCCGGTTGATCGTGGGGCTGCGGAGCGAGCGTCACCGGGCCGAGTACGACGACTCCCAGGGTGCCGCTTTCGACCCGGAAGACAACATGTACGGTGGACGTGTGGTACTCGAGCGTGATCTGGCCGACGCCACCCTCGTCTACCTGAGCGCAACGCGCGGCTACAAGGTCGGCGGGTTCAACTTCGAGGGCACCCTGGAGCCCGCGGATCGCGAATACGACCCGGAAGTGTTGTGGAACTACGAAGGCGGGGTAAAGGGCCAGTGGCTGGATGGACGCCTGCATGTCCAGGCCGCGCTGTTCCGCATGCAGCGTGACGACGTACAGGTGGATCAGTCGTTCACCATCGACCACGGCGGCGGCAGCGTCGAGTTCATCGATTTTGTCGATAACGCCGCCAGGGGTGCCAACACCGGATTCGAGCTGGAAGCCGAATATGCACCCATCGACCCGTTGAGCCTGTTCGCCAGTGCCGGTCTTCTGCACACGGAATTCGACGACTTCGTCAATATCGATGGTGACGACCTGGATGGCGAGCCCCAGGCCCATGCGCCGGAGTATCAGTTTTATGCCGGTGCCGAGTACCGCTTCGGGCGCGGGTGGTACGCCAGGGTCGAAACCGAGGGCAAAGACGACTTCTACTTTTCCAACAGCGATCGGGTGGGACCGGCGGAGGAGGACATCCGCTCGGACGCCTATGTGCTCTACCACGCGAGTGTCGGTTACGAGACGCCGCACTGGAGCGTCAAGCTCTGGGGGCGCAACCTCACCGACGAGGAGCATGCCACTCGGGGGTATTACTTCGGCAACGACCCGCGCACCGGGTACCAGGCCGATGGCTGGGTGCAGCTTGGCGAGCCCCGGCGGTACGGTGTGACGGTCACCGTCAACAACTGAGCCGGCGAGGGGGCCGGCGCAGCCGCGCTATGGAGCGGCTGCGCCCTGCTCCAGGGCAATCAGGTGATCAGCGATGTCGAGAACCGTCTTGCGGCCCACGTCCATGGTCACCCGGTACTTGCCCGCGACTACCAGCGTGGGCACGCTGGCAATGCCGGTTTCGCGCTGCTCCCGCTCCGCCCGCCGCAGCCCGTTCTGTACCTCGGGCGAGTCGAATTCACGCAGGAACGCGTCCCGCGTCGTGCCGTAACCGTCTACGAAATCAGCCAGCATTTCGACCGACAGGAACTGCCGGCCCTGGTCGTGGATGGCCCGGAACAGCCGCTCATGGTTCTGCTCCAGGGCATCGAGTTCCTCGAGGCTCAGGTAAGCGCCCGCCAGCAGGGTCCACAAAGGCGAGAACGCCACCGGGACCCGCTCGAACCGGACCCCGTCCGGCAGGGTGTCACGCCAGTCCTCGATCATCGGATCGAAGTTCCTGCAGTGGATGCAGCCATAGGAGAAGTACTCGGTGACCTCGATGGGCTCACCGGGTCGGCGGCCCCTGGCGTCCTCGATGACTTCGTAGTGGGTACCCTGCTGGTACTCGCCGTCGGCCACGCCGGTGCTGTACAGCGTGCCGTAGCCGAGCACGACGATGACGACGGCGGCGACGCCGGCGATGATGGTGTTGCGGGTGCGGATGACCTTGCGGTCCTGGCGTTTCGTCCTTTTCGACATTATCGATACCGAGTGGCCCTGGTTCCTGGCGGGGCAGTTTACCCCCGACGCGCAGAGGTCTCGACTGCCCGCACGCGCACCATTCGGGTCCTTCCCCGCGGCCGGCGGCGGGGGCGCGGCGTTGTGACCCGGGACCGATCTGGCATACTGGCTGACCGATCACGATTTCCGGGCGAGGCCGCGTTGGAACAATACCTGCTTTACGAGTCCCCCATTTGCGGTTTCTGCCAGCGGGTGCGGCGATTTCTCGATCAGGCCGGCATTCACGTGGAAGGGCGGGACACGCTCCGTGATCCCCAGGCCCGCCGGGAACTGATCGCCGGCGGCGGTCGCGCCACGGTTCCGTGCCTGCGCATCGAGCGCGATGGCCAGGTAACGTGGCTGTACGAGTCCCTGGACATCATCGAATACCTGCGCGTGCACGCAGCACGCGCCGCATCGGTTTCCAACCACAGAGGGAGCAACCCATGAAACTTGGTCTGATCAGCGGCTACTCCGGTCGCAAAATCAACATTCCCATCGATCACGTGAAACACGCCGAGAGCCTGGGCTACGAGTCCATCTGGACCGCCGAGGCGTGGGGCTCGGATGCGGTGACCCCGGCTGCCTGGATCCTGGCGCACACCACCAAGATGAAGGCCGGCACCGCCATCATGCAGATGCCCGCGCGCACGCCGGCCATGGCGGCGATGACCGCCATGACTCTGGCGGAGCTGTCCGGGGGGCGCTTCATCTGTGGTCTCGGGGCTTCCGGTCCGCAGGTGGTGGAAGGCTGGCATGGGGTGCCTTACGGCAAGCCGGTGACGCGTCTGAAGGAGTACGTCACCATCATGAAGGAGATCATCGCCCGTAAGGACAAAGTGTCCTTCGACGGTGACATGTATCAGCTGCCGATCACCGGCGAAGGCACCACGGGGCTCGGCAAACCGCTGAAAAGCATTCTGCACTGCGACGAGACCATTCCCATCTACGCCGCCACCATCACCCCGGCCGGTGTGGCTGCCGCCGCGGAAGTGGCTGACGGGTTCTTCCCGGTGTGGATGGATCCCGAGCAGTACCATGTCTTCGACGAACCGATTCAGAAGGGTTTTGCCAAGGCTGGCAACGGTAAGGATCTGACCCAGTTCGACATCGCGCCCTTCGTGACCTGCATCATCGGCGACGACGTGGAGCAGTGCATGCAGCCGATCCGCGGCAACATGGCGCTCTACATCGGCGGCATGGGTGCCCGCGACAAGAACTTCTACAATGACTACGCCAAGCGGCTCGGGTTCGAAGAAGCGGCGATCAAGATCCAGGACCTGTACCTGTCAGGGCGCAAGGACGAGGCGATGGCGGCGGTTCCGGCGGAGCTGATCGATGCCTGCCATCTGGTGGGTCCGGCGGACCGCATCAAGGATCGGCTGCAGCGGTGGAAAGAGGCTGGCAAACAAGGCCACGTCAGCAGCATGCTGATCGGCGCCGGTCAGCCGGAAGCGCTGCAACTGCTCGCTGAGAACGTGCTCTAGCAGTTGCCGATCCGTCACGGCCGTTGCATCGCGGCCGTTCATCGCAGCCGGTTCCTCGCCGGTTCGGGGCGGCGCCTGCCAGGCGCCGCCGGCTACCCATCGAACAACGCTTCTACCGGACAGTCGTTGCAGGCATCGCCGTCACACAGTCGGCAGATGTAGAACGCTGAGCGTTCATCGCTCACGGCGCTTGCCAGCAGCTTGCCGGCGAGACGTTCGAGCGTCCCGGCTTCCCGCGGGGTCAGGACGGCGAGCAGTCCGGCCACCGACCGGTTACGCTCCGTCAGTGCGGTGCTGACGACCTTGCGGCCGTGCTCGGTCAGCCTCAGGGCCACCGCCCGGCCGTCATCGGTCCCGCCGCGCTCCAGCAGCCCCTGACCTGTCAGGTTCCCGACCATCCGCACCACGGCGGAATGAGAGCGGTTCAATACCCGGCGCAGAAAGTCGATGCTCTGGCCCGGCGCGTGGCCAACGAGTACCAGAACGGCGGCGGCGCCGCCCGTCAGCCCGGTCGACTGTTCCACGGCCCGGAGTTGCCGGTCGGCGATCAGCAGACCCAGCGCTGCAATCACGTTGACGCCGGCATCATCTGCCATCTGCGGTTCCGGCGGCGTTACGGGCGGGCTGGGACTGAGGCCAGTTGTGGTCGGCCCGGCCGATGTAGGTTGACCGGTCCTCCTGCCACTCGGCCTGCACGTCGGCATCGAAGTTCAGATACAGGCGGCCGTCGACGATGGTCCAGGCGTGGGGATCCGTGTTCGCCGTGTAGCCGCTGGCCATTCCGTAGGCGCAATAGCCGCCGTAAGCCGGGGCAAACCGTTCCGGGTCGCGACTGAAAGCGTCGCGGTTGGCCGCACTGGCGAACAGCCAGCGACTGCCCTGCCAGTCCAGAGCATGCTCGGTCGAGCCGGGAACGGCGGCACCCTGTTCGAAGTAGGCCACCGGGTCGAAACCGTCGATGGCGCCGCGCTCGGTGGTGTACACGGGTCGCTCGGCGAACATGCCGACGGACCTCAGGAACCCATAGCCGCCGGTAATGGCAACGGCCAGGACTACGGCAATCACAAGCAACCAGCGGCGCATCGTCGTCTCCCGGGTTTATAATGTATGCATCATACATATATATGGCGTGAGGGCAACAGTGTGACTGAAGGCGGGTGCTCGGGCTGCCTGTCGCCGGAAAAGTTTCCGGCTGGACAACGGGATGGAAGGGGCGGCGGCATCCGGGCGGACGCCGCCGCTGTGGCTCAGGTGAGTTCTTCGACCAGTGTCCAGGCCCGTTCGGAGCGCATCCGTGCCGCTTCCTTGAACTCCAGTGCTTTGCTGGAACTGGCGTTGCCGTCGACCCCGCGCTTGTACACGCCCTGGATGATCGCGGCTGAGCGGAACATGTTGTAGATCAGGTAGAACGGCCAGTTTTCGATTTCGTCGATGCCGGCATGGCGGCAGTACTCGGCCACCATCTCGGCCTCGGTAGGAATGCCGAGCGCTGCGAGGTCCGCGCCGGCCAGGCCCACGTCTTCGTAGGACTCCCCGTGGTAGTCCTGGCAGATGTAACCGAGATCGGCGAGACCGTCACCCAGCGTCGAGAGCTCCCAGTCCAGAACCGCCACGATGCGCGGCTCGGTGGGGTGGATGAGCATGTTGCCGAGGCGGAAGTCACCGTGGACCACGACGGTCTTTTTCTGTTCGGGAATGTTGTCGGGCAGCCATTGCATCAGGCGGTCCATGGCTTCGATCTCTTCGGTCTTCGAGGCCAGGTACTGTTTGCTCCAGCGGCCGATCTGACGCTCGTAGTAGTTGCCTGGCCGGCCGAACTCGGCCAGGCCCACTTGCGCCGGCTCCACCGCATGCAGGCGTGCCAGAACCCGCGCCATGTCCAGATAGATGGCGCGGCGCGCCTCGGGGGTCTGGTCGGGCAGGCGGGTCTCGGCGAACACCCGGCCGTCTACCCATTCCATCACGTAGAACTTGGTGCCGATCACGTCCGGGTCTTCGCACAGGGCGAACATATGGGGCACCGGCACGTCGGTCGGCTCCAGGGCCTGCATGACCCGGTGCTCCCGGTCCACCTGATGCGCCGAGGGCAGCAGTCTGCCGGGCGGCTGCTTGCGCAGCACGTAGCGGACGCCGCCTGCCTCGAGCCGGAACGTGGGATTGGATTGGCCGCCCTCGAACTGTTCCACCTTGAGCGGCCCCGAGAACCCATCCACGTGGCTGGACAGATACCGGGCCAGGGCTTCCTCATCGAAGCGGTGGGCGCTGCGGACCGAGGTGAGTTCAACGTTGCTCATGCGACCTCCGGAATTGGCAACGGGCAAGCATACGTCTTGATTCGGCGAGCCGCAAAATGCGAGTCTTGTGGTCTTTGTCGCTGTAACTCAGAGGGGAATCGCGCGAATGGCCATCGACAAACGTATTGCAGTCACGTTGCCGGGCGGGCCGCGGCTCGAGCAGACCATCGAGCGCATCCGCTGGGCCGAAGACAACGGCATCCCAGACGGCTGGTTCAGCGACGCCGGCGCCCCGGACACGCTCACCCAGATTGCCGCCATCGGTCATCAGATCAGCAAGCTGCGCATCGGCATTGCGGTCACGCCGGTATATACGCGCACGCCGTCGGTGCTGGCCGCCAGCGCCAACGTCATTGCTCAGGTGTTGCCGGGGCGGTTCATTCTGGGTCTCGGCTCGTCGAGTCAGACCATCATGGGCCAGTGGAATGGCATTCCTCTGGACAAGCCGCTCACCCGGGTCAAGGAGACCGCCATCATGGTGCGCTCCATGCTCAAGGGGGAGAAATCCGATTTCACCGACTTCGAAACCCTGTACAGCCGCGGCTACCGCCAGGCGCCGGTGGAGAACCCCCCGCCAATCTATCTGGCGGCGCTGCGCCCCAAGATGATCGAGATGGCGGCCGAAATCGGTGATGGCGTGATCTTCAACCTGTGGCCGAAGGGCGCGCTGCCGAAAATGATGGAACACGTGCGCATCGGCGCCGAGAAGGCCGGCAAGAATCCGGACGACGTGGAAGTGGTCAATCGCTTCATGGTGCTGGTGACGGACGATAAGGAAGAGGGCCGCAATCTGTTCCGGGCCGCTTTCGCGCCGTATTATGCCACCCCGGTGTACAACGCCTTCCTGGCCTGGGCCGGTTACGAAGATGCCGCGCGCACCGTGCGTGAGGGCTGGGCCGAAAAAGACCGGGCCAAGACCAGCGGCGCCCTGACCGACGAGTTGATCGACGAGATCGCCATCATCGGCGACGAGGACGAAGTGCGGGCGCGTATCCAGGAGGCCGCCGACGGTGGTATCGATACCGCCATCATCGCCCCCATGGCGGCCAAGCCCGAACATCTCCAGCGGACCTTCGATGCGTTCCGCGGTGACCGTTTCAGTTTCGCCTGATCGCGCAGTTACCGGGTTCGGTGACGGGATGATTCGGTAGTACACAGTTCTGCAGTGGTACGAGAGGAGGGGATGTGAGCGAGACGTTGATCGTAGTGGACGACCCGCGGCCGCGGGTACGGCGTATTACCCTGAACCGGCCGGAGAAGCGTAACCCGCTGTCGAACGCCCTGCGCACGGAACTGTTCGCGGCGCTGGAGGCAGCGGATCAGGATCCGGAGGTCCGGGTCACGGTGATCCGGGGCGCCGGAAGCTGCTTTTCGGCCGGATATGACCTGGCCTCGGATGTTTCTAAAGACCAGCCGTTCTACACCGCCGGAGGGCTCGGCAACTGGCCGCGCCACGTAGTCGAAGGGTTCTTCCGCATGTGGGACCTGGCCAAGCCGGTGATCGCCCAGGTCCATGGCTACTGCCTGGCCGGCGGCACCGAACTCGCCACCGCCTGCGATCTGGTTTACGTTGCCGACGACGCCAGGATCGGCTATCCGGTGGTTCGTTCCATCAGCCCGCCGGACAACCAGTTCTACCCGTGGATCGTGGGCCTGCGCCGGGCCATGGAACTCATGCTCACCGGCGATCACATGACCGGCACCGAGGCCGTCGAGTGCGGTTTCGCCAACCGCTCGTTCGCCGAGGCGGACCTGGAAGACGCGGTGCTGTCCATTGCCGAACGGGTAGCCAAAACGCCGTCGGACCTGCAGCAGATCAACAAGCGCGCGGTGCACCGGCAGATGGACGCCATGGGTATCCGGGCCGCCATCCGTGCCGGGACCGAAATGCAGCAGCTTGCCACCTATACCGAGACCACCCGTGCGCACCTGAAGGAGTTGCGGGCCGGGCTTACTGCCGCGCTCAGTAAGCGCGATGCCGAGTATGGGGATTACCGGACCGCCGATGGGGCAAAAAAGGCCCCGGGCGACGGATGACCGGTGACGGTTCCGGGTCCACCCGGACCATCTACGTGGTACGCCACGGCCAGACCGAGTGGAACGTAGCGCGGCGCATGCAGGGCCGGCTGGATTCGCCGCTGACGGACCTGGGCCGAAGCCAGGCCGATCGCCACGGCAGCACCCTGAAGGCGGAGGGCGGGGCCATTGGCCCGGTGGAGTGTATGATCGCCTCGCCGCTTGGGCGTACTGTCGCAACGGCGGAACTGGTCAATGCCCATCTGGGAGCGCCGCTGCGGTTCGAGGCCGCGCTCATGGAACGGGATTGTGGTGACTGGTCGGGTCTGACCCTGGAAGAGATCGAGGCAGGGTTTCCCGACGACTGGCAGGCCCGCGGTGCGGATCCGTATCACCATCGCCCGCCGGGCGGCGAAAACCTGCCGGATATGGAACGCCGGGTCAGCGCATTGCTCGACGACCTGCGCCACGGCGCCGAACGGGTCGTGGCGCTGATTACCCATGGGGTCATGTCGCGGGCAATCCTCAAGTGCCTGCTGAATCTGTCCCCGGGTGAAGCGGTGACCGTCAAGCATCCGAACGGCGCCTTCTACCGGGTCGACCTGGCTGCCGAACGAACGGGCAGCGCCTATTACCTGGACGGAGCGAGTCCGGTTCGCGGCTGGCTCCGCTGACAAGACACACGCGGAACTGAAACAACGGGAGACGAACATGAAAGTCGACGGTGGCATTGGCTGGGAACTGGACAAGGCGGGCGCTCAGGCGAAAGAGCTGGAGGAGATGGGCTATTCCGGCATCATGACCGCGGAAACCGCTCACGATCCGTTTTTCCCGTTGCTGGTGGCCGCGCAGAACACCAGCAAGGCCGATCTGATGACGTCCATCGCGGTGGCGTTCGGACGCACGCCCATGACTCTGGCCAACATCGGGCACGATCTGAACGCGGCCTCCGGCGGGCGCTTCGTGCTCGGCATCGGTTCGCAGATCCGGGCTCACATCACCAAACGCTTCAGCATGCCGTGGTCGCACCCGGCCCCGCGCATGCGCGAGTTCATTCTTGCCATGCGGGCGATCTGGGCAAACTGGCACGAGGGCAAGCCGCTGGAATTCACCGGCCAGTTCTACACCCACACCCTGATGACGCCGTTCTTCACGCCGACCAACACCGAATTCGGGCCGCCCCGGGTGTTTCTGGCGGCGGTAGGTCCACGCATGACCGAGGTTGCCGGTGAAGTAGCCGACGGTGTCATCATCCACGCTTTCACCACGGAGAAGTACCTGCGCGAAACCACGCTCCCGGCGCTCGAACGGGGGTTTGCCAAATCCGGTAGAACCCGGGCGGATTTCGAAATCAGCTACCCGGTCTTCGTGGTCACCGGCCGTGACGAGCAGGAGATCGAGCAGACCAAAGTGGCGACCCGCCGGCAGATTGCGTTCTACGGGTCCACCCCGGCATATAAGCCGGTGCTCGATTCCATCGGTGCCGGCGAACTGCAGGGCGAACTCAACGCCATGTCGAAACAGGGCCGCTGGGAAGAGATGGGCACCCTCATCAGCGACGACATGCTCGACGCGTTTGCCGTAGTTGGTGAGCCGGGCAGCATCGCCGGCCAGATCAGTTCCCGCTACGGCGACATCATCGATCGCACCTCCGCTGCCTACGCCAATATCGGCCGCGAGGACCGGAAGAAGATCATCAGCGAACTGACGGCGGCCTGACCCCGGCGCAACAACGAGGCAACTGACATGAAGGTAGACGCCGGTATCGGCCATCAGCTCGACGGGATCCCCGACGCGGTCAAGGCTGCCGAAACCGCGGGTTACGACGGCGTGCGGACCGCGGAGATGAACCATGATCCGTTTTTTCCGCTGGTTCTGGCGGCCGAGCACTCACAGCGGCTGGAGATCAGTACGTCCATTGCGGTGGCGTTCGCGCGCACACCGATGGTACTGGCCAACATCGGCCACGATCTGAACGCCTACTCCAAAGGACGTTTCACCCTGGGGCTCGGCTCTCAGATCAAGCCACACATAACCAAACGCTTCAGCATGCCATGGCATGCGCCGGCTCCACAGATGCGGGAACTGGTGCTGGCCATGCGGGCCATCTGGGCCAACTGGTATCAGGACGAACCGCTGCAGTTCGTGGGCAAGTTCTACACCCACACGCTGATGACGCCGGCTTTCACCCCGGAAAACCGGGACTACGGGGCGCCGCGAGTCATCCTCGCGGCAGTCGGTCCGCACATGACCGAGGTGGCGGGTGAAGTTGCCGACGGCATGATCATTCACCCGTTCAGCACCGTGCCGTACATCGAGTCGGTAACGCTGCCGGCCATCGAGCGCGGCCTCGAGAAGAGCGGCCGGTCGCGGGCCGACTTCGAGATCTCCTACTCAAATTTTGTGGTTACCGGCCGCGACGAGGCCGAGTTCGAAGCCAGCAGGAAGGCAGCCCGGGAGCGCATTGCGTTCTACGGTTCCACGCCAGCGTACAAAGGGGTGCTGGAATCCATTGGCGTGGGCGAACTGCAGGGTGAGTTGAACGCCATGTCGAAACAGGGCCGCTGGAAGGAAATGGGTGGCCTGATCACTGACGAGATTCTCGACGCATTTGCCGTGGTCGGGGAACCGGGCTCGATCGCACCGGAAATGCTGCGCCGATACGGCGCTTTCACCGACCGGACCTCAGCCTCGTTCCCGGTCTCCGACGAGCAACAGCGGTCGGCGATCATCGCGGCGCTTCGCCAGGGCTCTTAGATCAATTGGGAATAAATTATTCTCTATCTATGCGCTGGAGCCACTTCACGTTACTCCTGTGAAGTGGTTCCGGGTTAGCGCCCGCTAACTTAAATCTCGCTTTCAAAACCCGGCTGGTTCTCAGCGGCACCGCGTTCCATTATTCCTTCAGAGTGTGATGGACGCCCGCTATTATGCGCGTCCGATTGGGCCCAGGACGGGCCGGTACGAACTGTCGAGGTGAACCACGTGCCAGGTGCCTGGGGCCAGATTCCATTCTTTTTCAAGCTGCACGGCGTGCTGCTTGCCGGGGTTGTGCTTGTTACCTCCGTGGTATCGAGCATCTATGGCCCGCATGGCGTGGAACGGGTGGCGTTCGCCATTCCCGCCGCGGAGCATCCCATCCGCACCTGGCAATCGGAAGTCGACGACTACGGGCAGCGGGTCAGCCAGGCTTTCGGGGTGCGCCGCGATACCGCCAACGAATTCGCCAGTTGGATTCTGGAGGCGTCCATGCGCCACCATCTGGAACCGGACCTGCTGGCCAGTCTGGTCCACACCGAGAGCACCTTCCGTAAACAGGCCGTGTCGTCGGTTGGCGCAGTGGGTCCGGCACAGGTCCGGCCCCATTTCTGGAGCGCATTCTGCGGCAGTTCGGACCTGCTGGATCCGGCCGAGAACATCTATTGTGGCGCTCAGGTGCTGTCTCACCTGCGCGACCGCTGCGGCGACGAAGTCTGCGCGCTGGAAGCCTACAACATCGGCATCTACAGCCAGCGCGAGCAGGCCGCACGCCGGTACGTGGCCAAGATCGACTGGGCGCGCAACCAGCTCCACAACCTGAGCCTGTGAAGGCTGGCGCGGTGCTGCGCCACCGGTTAGGGTAAGCCGCTTTCCTGGGGAGGAGAGCAAACGGGTGAATCTCTGGACCCTGACCCATTCGCATCCTGAACACGCACTCAGAACCGCTCAGCGGGCCGAAGCCGCCGGCTGGGCGGGGATGTGCGTGGTCGATTCCCAGAATCTGGCGCCGGATTCCTACGTTGCCCTGACGCTGGCGGCTACCGGCACCTCGACCCTGGGCCTCGGCACCGGGGTGACCAACTCGATCACGCGGCACCCGGCGGTCACCGCTTCGGCTGCCATGGCGGTGCAGAAGGTGTCCGGCGGCCGCATGGCGCTTGGCATCGGCCGCGGCGATTCGGCGCTTGCCCACATCGGCCGGTCGCCGGCGCGGCTGGCCGGTTTCAGCCGCTACGTGGAAGTGCTGCAGGACTATCTGCACGGCCGTTCGGTGCCCTTCGAGCGTATTCCTGTGGACGACGCCGATGCCGGGCCCGTGGCCGCGCTGGAACTCGCCGATCACCCGGACGACAGCCGGATCCGCTGGGCTGATCCGGATCTGCCCAAGGTGCCGCTGGAGATCGCCGCCACCGGCCCGAAAGTCATCGCTCTGGCCGGCCGGGTAGCGGACCGGGTGCTGTTGACCCTGGGGGCGGTGCCGGAGCGTCTGCAATGGGGCATCGAACTGGCTCGCAGCGCTCGCACCGACGCGGGCCTGGACGCAGACTCCCTGAGTGTTGGTGCCTACGTGAACCTGGTCTGCCACCATGATCCTGCGGTGGCGCGCGATCTGGTACGCGGCGGCCTGACGACATTCGCCCGATTCTCCGTCATGCATGGTGCCGTGGCGGGGCCGGTTGACGAACCGTCACGCCAGGTTCTGGACAAGCTTCACGACGGTTACGACATGCGCGCCCATACCCGCGCGGACTCGGTGCAGGCCACGCTCATGAACGATGCCTTCGTCGATGCCTTCGCCATTGCCGGCCCGCCCGATCATTGCCTCGAGCGGCTGGCGGAATTGAAGGCTCTGGGTGTCGACAAGGTGATCGTCAGCGGCCCCACCGCCGGCACCGACCGCGACGCCGCCCGCCAGGCCATGGCGCTGCTGGACGAAGCGGTGGTGCCGTACGTGTGATTGCGGTCGTTGCACCTCGGCACAGCTGACCATCCCCGAACTTCAGGAACACTCGACATGAGTAGAGACCTGGAAGACACCATCAACGGGCTCTGGGAGCGCCGCGCGGCGTTGAGTGAGGGCGAACGCCGTGACGCTGGCGTGGCGGTGGGCGCGGCGCTGGCGCTGCTGGACACCGGCCAGGTCCGGGTGGCCGAGCCCGTGGAATCGGCATGGAGGGTCAACGGCTGGCTGAAGAAAGCCGTGCTGCTGAGCTTCCATTTGAACCCTGCTCAGGCCATCGGCGGCGCACCGGGCGGTTCGACGTGGTGGGACAAGGTGCCACCCAAATTCGCTGGCTGGGGTGATGCGGAGTTTGCCCGGGCCGGGCTGCGGGCGGTGCCCGGCGCGGTGGTTCGTTACTCCGCCTACGTGGCGCCCGGAGCGGTGCTGATGCCGTGCTTCGTCAACGTCGGAGCACGGATCGGGTCGGGCACCATGATCGATACCTGGAGCACCGTGGGTTCCTGCGCCCAGGTAGGAGAGGATTGCCACATCTCCGGTGGGGTTGGTATTGCCGGCGTGCTGGAGCCCCTTCAGGATCAGCCGGTCATCATCGAGGACCAGTGTTTCATTGGCGCTCGGTCGGAGATTGCCGAAGGGGTGGTGGTTGGCCGCGGCGCGGTGATCTCCATGGGGGTCTACATCGGCGCGTCCACCAAGATCGTGGTGCGGGAAACCGGAGAGATCCTGCGCGGCCACGTTCCGCCGTATTCGGTGGTGGTGCCGGGCTCGCTGGGCGGCGGCCGGCTGGACGATGGGACCAGCCGGCCGGGTCTGTACTGCGCGGTGATCATCAAACAGGTAGACGAACGGACCCGCGCCAAGACCTCCATCAACGATCTGCTGCGGGATTGAGCGCCGGGTCCGCCGTCCGGATCAGCCGATCGTACACTTGCCGTTGTTGATGGAGATCACGTCCCGCTCCTTGATGCGGACCCGGAAACTGATGACATCACCGTCCTGCCACATCTCCACGGTCTGGGTTTCGCCCGGGTAGACCGGGGCGGAGAAGCGCACGTCGAAGCCTTTCATCCGCGTCTGGTCGTAGTCCAGCATGGTCTTCAGCACCGCGTGACAGGCGATTCCGTAGGAGCACAGGCCATGCAGGATGGGCCGGTCGAACCCGGCTTTTTTTGCGAATTCCGGGTCACGGTGCAGGGGGTTCCGGTCGCCGCAGAGCGCGTACACCATCGCCTGGTCGTCCCGCCCCGGCATATCGCAGACGGCGTCCGGTGCGCGCTCCGGCAGCGCGTGCGGCACCGGGGCGCCGTCGGACTGTCCGCCGAATCCGCCGTCGCCACGGAAGAACATGGTGGAGCCCAGCGTGAACAGCGGGGCGCCGTCGGCCAGCGTGACCGCGGTTTCGGCGGTCACCAGGGCGCCTTTGCCGGCCCCCTTGTCATAGACCCCCGTGGTGCGATTGCTGACCCGGGTCTCCGCCGCCGGCGGTAACGGCTGATGTACGGTCAGCCGCTGCTCGCCGTGCAGAAGCAGGGCAAAATTCATCTTGGCCAGCAGGCCGGCGCCGCCACCGCCGCGCTGGGCCCGCGACAGCACCGTGGCGGCGGTGGGTACCACCCGGTTGCCGACGGTTTCGCACACGTACTCCAGTTCCTTCGGGTCGAGTGGATCGCGGCCCATGCCGATGGCCACGGCATAGAGCAGGGAATCCCGGTCCGAGTAGCCGCCGGGGGCGGGCTCGGGCTTTTCGGCAAGGGCTTGTTCCACATCGGCAAGGGTAATCGGCATGAGGGTCTCTCCCCGGTTGCAGTGATTTCAGGTGAGTGGGAATCAGGGGCTGGACAACGATACGGGATCCCCCAGACGCACGGCGCCTGGTCTGGCAACGCGCGCGTAGACGCCGAGGTTGCCGCTGTTGCGCTGCACCAGAGCTCGCATGACACCCGGATCTCTGGGCAGTCTGCCGAAGCCGTGGGTGGTCATGGCGCAGCGTGGGCAGGGGCCGACGACCTCCAGTTCGGCGTCGCCGACCTGCAGGTGCTGGCCGCTCCAGGCTTCTTCCGGAAAGGCGCCCGCCGGGTCGTCGAAGTCCACCAGCAGGTTGGGCCGGAAGCGGCTCACGTCGAACTCGGATTCCGGCCGGTGGGCGGCCATGGATGCCAGCGATCGGGTGCTCATGAGCAGAATCGGAAAGGCGTCGAAATAGGTGCCCGGTGGCGACTCGAATTCCGCCACCTCGGCGAACATGCTGAGATCCGGCAGGGGCTCGTCGGGCGTCCTGGCGAAGATGGCGCGCAATTCGGCTTCCAGGTCGGGGCTGTCCGGTGCGCCGCGCCGGTAGTGATCCAGAGCGCTGGACGGCAACAGCGGCCACAGTGTCACCGGATGGTCCAGCTTGGCGCTCAGCCACTCGTTGATGTCTGCGTCGCCGGTCTCGCGCTGCTCGCCGTCGGCGGCGGTGATCCGGGCGGCACTCGATCCTTCCTCGGCCACGGCGCCAGTGAAGGCCGCTGCCAGGGTCATGAGTTGTGGAATCTTCTTGGCGCCGCGAATCCCGCCGCGCACCTCGTCCCGGACCGCCCACACCCGGTCGCCCGCCGCACCGCGCTGGCCGATGGCAAGTTCCGCTACCGATTCCCCGGCCAGGCTCTTTACCGGATAGCGGAACAGCTGCCGGATGTGTGCATTCATGGGCGCCTCTGAGTTGCGGTGCAATGGCTACTGCCCGATGGTACGCCAGCGTACCCGGGCGGCGCATGGCTCATTGCAACAATCATCCGGGCGCCGCAGGCGTCCGACCGCAGACTCATGGTGGAGTGATTCATGAACGTAAGCGTGGCGCAGATCGAATGGCTGGATCTGACAGTGCTGCTGCTGCCCGTGGCGCTGGTCGTGGGCATTCTGTTCCGCTGGCGGGAAGGTGGCTGGAACGCCGTCTACGCCCTGGCCCGGATGCTGGTGCAACTGGTTGCCATCGGCTACCTGCTGGTGTTCATCTTCACCGCCGAGACGCCGTGGATCATCGTGCTGGTGCTGTCCGTCATGCTGCTGGCGGCTGGCTGGATATCGCTGGGCCCGGTGCCGGAATCGCGCTGGCATCTGCTGCCCCGGGTCTGGGTGGCCCTGGGCCTGGGCGGGGGTGTCACCCTGGTCACGGTCACCTGGGGCGTCCTCGGATTGGATCCCTGGTATCAGCCGCAGGTCATGGTACCGCTGGCGGGCATGGTGTTCGCCAACGCGATGAACACGCTGAGCCTGGCGGCCGAGCGGTTCGCAGCCGAAACGTCCGCCGGTTCCACGGTGCTGGATGCCCGTCGTATCGCCTTCCGGACCGGGATGATCCCGGTACTCAACTCGCTGTTTGCGGTAGGTCTGGTGGCGCTGCCGGGCATGATGACCGGCCAGATCCTGGCCGGCGTCTCACCGCTCATCGCCGCCCGTTACCAGATTGTCGTCATGGCCATGTTGTTTGCCGCCTCCGGTCTCAGCGCCGCCCTCTATCTGGTGCTTGCTGCACGGGCCGCGCCGGCCGCGCCGGTCAGTGCTGCGTCCGGTTGACGGTCGCGCCAGGCACCGTGAGAAGTCCGCCGGGTTCCGGTATGGTCTGGGCGGGCGAAGGCATCGGAGTGCGGGCATGGCCAGGGAACGGATCAGGGGCGGGGTACTGCGGTCCATGCTGACTTTGCTGGTCTTCGGCGCCGGAGTGGGGTTCGGCGTGTATTTCTTCTACTGCCCCTGCGAACGCACGCCGGGCGGCTGGCTGCTCGGGGACGAGGTTGACACCGCGGTGCAGGACTGGCGCTTCGCCAACTCCGAACCGTTGTGCCAGATCCAGGTGAACCGCGGCCTGTGGCCGCACTCGATCAATCTCAACTGTATGGCGGCCCCGGACGGCCAGCTTTATCTGAGTTGCGCGAGCTGTGAGGGCAAGGCCTGGTCCACGGCCGCACTGCGCGACCCTGCCGCCCGGCTGCGGGTCGGCGAACAGGTTTATCCGGTCACCTTGAGCCGGGTAGAGGACGCGGCGGAACTCGATCGGGCCTGGCAAGCCCGGGCGCGCAAGACCGGGCGCGGCGAAGGCACGCCGCGCGAAGCGGGCTGGTGGTCGTTCCGGGTCGCGTCGCGGTAGCCGCCCCGCCCGGGGCGCCGTTCAGAGGCTGGCGATCACCGCCGGGAGCTGGTCCAGCGATTCGATTTGCGCTGTTGCCGCGGTGAAGTCCTGACCCTCTACGAAGGCATTGGCCACTACGACGCAATCGATTCCGGCCGCCACCGCCGAGCGCAGTCCCCGTTCCGAGTCTTCCACCACCACCGCTTGCGCCGGGGTCGCGCCGAATCGTTCCAGGGCGCACAGGTACGGGTCTGGCGCCGGTTTGGCCCGGGGATAGTCGCCGCTGGTCAGCACGAATGCCATGTGCCGGCGGATTCCGCGTTGGCGATGGATGAGGTCGAAGTCGGCGCGCCGGGCAGTCGTGACGATGGCCATGGCGTAGTCTGCCGCCAGCTGCGCCAGCAGTTCCTCTACGCCGGGCACGTCGATGTCGTTCTCCACCAGCAGCCGCTGGTACAACGCGTCGCGCCGCTTGCGGTGCGCGCGGATGCGTGACTCGGAGACACCTCTGGCCGTGGCCTGCTCCCAGGCCGATACGCCACGGGCCATTTCCTGTAGGTAGTCCTGGTGGTTCAGTTCGATGCCCAGTTCGGCAATACAGCGACGGGTTGCTTCGAAGTACAACGGCTCAGTGTCCACGAGCACCCCGTCGTGGTCCCAGAGAATGTAGCGCTTCATCAGTAGCCGCCGGCGCCTCGCGCGATGGCGGCGGCGAATTCCCGGTCGAGTGGCTCGTAGCGATCGGAGCCGGGTTTCATGACGAACAGCGGGTCACTGACCTTGTCGGGATCGTAACCTTCCTCGCGCAGCTTGCCTTTGACCATCTTGAAGGTGCCGGTGACGTCGATCTCCGGCTCGATACGCAGGAACACGGGCCGGGCATAGGAGGGTAGCTGCGTGCTGACATAGTCCGAAAACGCGTCCAGATCCAGGCTGGAAACCCCGTCCGCCAGGGTCACCGCCGCCATGCCGGCACGGCCGTCCGCGCCGGGAACGGAGACCCCATAGACGTTGGAGAACTCGATCTGGGGAAATCCATTGATGATCTCCCCCACCTCGTTGGTGGAAACGTTTTCGGACTTCCAGCGGAAGGTGTCGCCGATCCGGTCGACGAACTGGTAGTGCGGCAATCCGAGGCTGAAGCCGACCTCGACCTGACGCAGCAGGTCGCCGGAGTTGAACCAGGCATCACCATCCTCGAACGCGTTGCGCACGATCTTCTTTTCGGTGGCCTCGGAGTTGGTGTAACCCTCGAATACGGCCTCCGAATTGATTTCGCCGAGCAGCAGGCCAGGCTCCCCCGGTTCCACCGGCACACATCGGCCCTGTTCGTCGTGCACGATCTCGTCTGCTACCACGTCATACCGAACCAGGGCATGCCGGGTCGAAGTGGTGCCGACGGTGCAGTCCTTGTTCAACAGGTTGGCAAACGCGACGTTGCCTTCGCTGGCCCCATAGAACTCGGCGATGCGTTTGATGCCGAAACGTTCTTTGAACGGCAGCCACACGTCGGGCCGCAGACCGTTGCCCATCATCCGGGTCAGCGGAGTGCGCTGGTCATCGGCGCCGGCGGGCGTGTTCAGCAGGTAGCGGCACAACTCGCCGATGTAGATGAAACAGGTTGCACCGTGATCACGGATGTCCGATACGAAACGGCTGGCGGAGAACTTGCGGCGCAGGATGATACAGGCGCCGGACGAGAGGGCCGCGCCCACACCGATCATCAGTCCGGTGCCGTGGTAGAGCGGCAGGCAGATGTACAGACGGTCCTTGTGGTTACACTTGAGGCCGGCTTTGTGTGACAGCGTGGCACTGGTCAGATAGCGGCGATTCGACAGTACCGCCGCTTTGGGCAGTCCGGTGGTGCCGGAGGTGAAGATGTAGAATGCGTTGTCACCCAGCAGAACTTCGCCGGTCTCGGCCAGGTTGGCATCCCCTGACTGGTCCGCCATGGCCGACAGGTCGCTGGCCCAGTTGCCGATCGCGGCGGACCGGCCGGCACGCGCCGGGTCCGGCACGATCAGAAAATCTTCGCCTTCCTTCAGCGCCAGTTCGTCTTTGACCTCGGCGATGGCGTCGGCCAGTTCCGCGCCGAAGATGCACTTCTTCGACTCCGTCACCTCCACGCAGTGGGTGAGCGGCCGGCCACGCAGGTTGGTGTTGATCAGGCCGGCGGTGGCGCCGATTTTGTTCAGGGCGATGCAGCAGATCAGGAACTCGATCCGGTTCTGCATGAACATGCTGGCGGTGTCACCGCGTTGCAGGCCCTGAGCCTGCAGGGCCCGGGCGTAGCGGTTGGACCGGGCGTTGAGTTCGCGCCAGGTCAGCTGCTGCCCCTCGAACACCACGGCCGGCCGGTCGGGATGGCGGGCCGCGGTCCGTTCGACCTGAGCGCCGATGCAGTCGCGCGTTTCCAGCGGCCTGGGCGCCATCTCTCTGCGCAGCACCAGCAGGGTGGGAACCTGCATCAGGGTTCGCGCGACATCTACGATCTTGTTCATGCGGTGTCACGATAGCGGCGGGGGCTGCACCCATCAAGGTGAATATGTCATGCTCGATCGGATTCTGCACCGCTGTGGGCAGTGCACAAAACGGGCCGTGCCACGGCGTGCCGGCGGCCGGCGGGATACCGCGTTACAGGGGAAAAGCGCATGAGTCAGTGGCAGGTGGGTGACGTTCGTATCACCCGGGTGGTGGAGCTGGAACTGGCTGGGGGCACCCGCTTCATTCTGCCCGACGCCACCCGGGAAGCCTGTCTGGAATTGTCCTGGATGCGCCCGCACTTCATGGACGAGGCGGGCAATCTGATCATGAGCGTACACGCGCTGGTGGTGGACACCGGTCAGCGCCGTATTCTGGTGGATACCTGCATCGGCAACGACAAGGAACGCTCGATTCCGGCCTGGAGTCACCTGCAGACACCGTTTCTGGCAGACCTGGCCGCGGCCGGATACCCGCGCGAATCCATCGACACGGTACTGTGCACCCACCTGCACGTCGATCATGTGGGCTGGAATACCATGTGGGTGGACGGAAGCTGGGTCCCGACCTTCCCCAACGCCCGCTACCTGCTGGCAGAGCAGGAGTGGCAGTACTGGTCGGCTCAGGATCCGGATGCCGAAGATGGACTGAACGCCAACGTCCTCGATGACTCGGTGCGGCCGGTATTCGACGCCGGGCTGGTGGACCTGGTTGGTCCGACCCACCAGATCTGTGACGAAGTCAGGCTCGAGCCCACGCCGGGTCACACCCCGGGCCACGTCAGTGTGCACATAACTTCCCGGGGGTCGGAGGCGCTGATTACCGGCGATTGCATCCACCACCCCTGCCAGATGAGCCGCACCGACTGGTGCAGCTCGGCTGACAGTGATCAGGCCCAGGGCCGGCAGACCCGCGAGACGCTGCTGGACCGCTACGCGGATGGCGACGTGCTGATCATAGGCACACACTTCGCGACCCCGACCGCAGGCCGGGTCAGGACCCGCGGCGAAGGCGGATACTGGCTCGACGTGGGTGAAGTCGACCGCCATTGACCGGTCCATGTGCAGGCCCCGCGGCTGATTGGCCGCGCCTGCACTCAGACCATGATCGGACCGTCGCTCGGGGCGTCGTGATTTTCCGGGTGAGAGCGCCGCGGCAGATCCGGGTCGATGGAGCGGAAACGGTAATGCCCGTCTTCGCCCAGGGTGCGCTCCATGCGGTTGCGGTACATCAGCAGGTGCAGATGGGCGATGGCTTCGCCGAGCGCCATCATGGTCTGTCGCGGATCCAGCTTGCGGGCGAACAGCACCGGCAGCATATCCTTGGCAATGGCTGGCTCCACACAATGTTCCTCGAGCGCCAGCATGCGGTCCTCGTGATGGCTGATGAGCGCGCGCAGGCGCTCGCGAACGCCAAAGAACGGCAGATTGTGAGCAGGCAGCACCAGCAGGTCCGGCGGCAGTTTGAGTAGCCGGTCGTGTGACTCCATCCAGTCCTTGAGCGGATTGGCTTCCGGTTCGGTCGGGTGAACACTGACATTGCTGGTGATGATGGGGAGAATCTGATCGCCGGACAGCAGCACCTTGAGGCCCGGGCAGTACAGGCACGCATGCTCCGGCGAGTGGCCGGATCCGACCACCACCTGCCAGGCGTTGCCGCCGATGCTGAGCACGTCGCCGTGCTCGAGACGCCGGTAGCCGGCGGGCATCTCCGGCATGCTCATGCCGGACGAGGCCCGGTCTTCCCACTGTTTGCGCAGGTCGTCCAGGTACTCGCCGGGCATGCCGGCGCGTATGTAGAAATCCCGTCCGAGCCAGCTCGACTGATAGCTCGGGCCGCCGCCGGAGAACGCCCGGGCCTGATAGTACTCGGCTCGGGTCATGTAGAGCGGGCACTGGAAGTGGTCGGTGATCATGGCGCTCTGGCCGACGTGATCGGGATGCATGTGAGTGCAGATCACGCCGATCACCGGGCGGCCGCCCAGTTCCCGGTCGAAGATCTCGTGCCATAGCGCAGCGATTTCCGGCAGTGCCAGCCCGGTATCGACCACCCACCAGCCGTCGCGGTCTTCCAGCAGATAGAGGTTGATGTGGTTCAGCGAGCCGCCCATGGGCATGGTCAGCCAGCGCACGCCGGGCGCGACTTCGACGGTGGCGCCCGGGTCCGGGTGCCGGTCGTAGGGGTACTCGAGTTCACTCATGGGCCGGAGTATACCCCAGGGCGGGCGCCGGCGACCGCCCGGCATCCGTGGCGCTGGGCAGGGGCAGCGAGATGTTTTAGATTAGTTGGCCGCAGCACCGCGTTATTCGAGCGCAACCGTGAACCGGAGGGAGGGAACACCATGGGCATGAACGTCAAGCCGGTACCGGCGCTGGACGACGAAATCAACGAAATCCGCCTGGCCACCGCCGAGGTGATCAACCGGGAAATTCTGCCCAACGAGCAGAAACTGTGGGCGGCGTTATCCGACAGCGCCAATCAGCCCAACGAAGCCAAGCAGGAAGCCAAGGCCCTGCGCAAGCACATCCAGAACGAGGTCAAGAAAGCCCGGCTGTGGGCGCCGCACCTGCCGGAGGAATTCGGCGGCATGGGGCTGTCCTTTCTTCAGCATGCCTACATGAACGAGGTGCTCTCCTACAGCCCGGGTGCCGCTTCGCTGTTCGGCGTGGTCGCGCCGAACTCCGGCAATCAGAAGATCCTGGTCAAGTACGGCACCCCGGAGCAGCATGAGAAATGGCTGAAGCCCCTGACTGAGGGCACCATGCAGTCCGGCTTCTCGATGACCGAGCCGCACAATCCCGGTTCCGATCCACGCTCGCTCACCACCCGTGCTGAACTCGATGGCGACGAGTGGGTGATCAACGGGCACAAATGGTTCACGTCCAACGGTCACGCTGCCGACTTTTACATCGTCATGTGCCGCACCGCGGATCCGGATGCGCCGGGCGAAGCCAACGACAAGATGACCCAGATCATCGTGCCGAAAGACACGCCCGGCGTGAATATCGTACGTGGCGTACCAGTGTGGGGCCGGTCATCCAGTCACTGCGAGATCATCTACGACAACGTCCGGGTGCCGAAAGAGAATCAACTCGGGCGTACCGGAACCGGTCATCAGGCAGCCCAGGACCGTCTCGGCGCCGGTCGCGTATACCACTGTATGAACTCGGTTGGTTCCATGTGGCGGGCATTCGATCTCATGGTAGAGCGGCTGACCACCCGCGAGGTGCATGGTGGCGAGAAGCTCGAAGACAAGCAGTTCATGCAGGGCTTCATCGCCGACAGCTACATGGACATCCAGAGCGCGCGGCTGATGACCATCCATTGCGCCGAGAAGATGGAAACCGGGGCGGATCCGCGAACAGACATTTCCGCCATCAAGATTTTCGTGCCCGCGGCATACCACCGGGTGGTGGACCGGGCCATTCAGGTCTGGGGCGCGGCCGGCGTGAGCGGTGATCTGCCGCTCGCGGGCATGTATCAGGGTGCGCGCACCCTGCGTATTGCTGATGGCCCGGACGAGGTACACAGGATTCTGATCGCCAAACTCATACTGCGCCGTTACCACTCCGGTGAGACGTGGGACTTCGGTAACTGACAAGCAGTTTCTTCGGTAACTGACCACTGAGCGAGCGCCGGCCAAGGAGGCCACATGGATTGCCCAAAGTGTCCCGGAACCCTGGAGCCCAAGACCTATGGGCGCAAGATCACCGTACAT
The DNA here is from genome assembly GCA_942491135.1 of uncultured Gammaproteobacteria bacterium. GTDB lineage: Bacteria > Pseudomonadota > Gammaproteobacteria > Pseudomonadales > Azotimanducaceae > UBA7803. Next base: position 214,248 of record CALNZS010000019.1, read on the forward strand.
CGCTGCAGCGAGTGTGGAGGGCTGTGGTGCAAACCGGACGTGCTGATGGAGATGCGGCGCGAGTGGATGGCGGAAGCGGTCCTCGATGCCGGTGACCCGCGGGTCGGCAAAGTGCTCGACAAACTGGACAACATCAAGTGTCCCGCCTGCGATCTGATCATGGACAAAACCACCGATCCTCGCCAGACCCATATCTGGTACGAGACCTGCAGCAACTGCGGAGGCCTGTTCCTGGATGCCGGTGAGTTCACGGATCTGAAGTACGACACCCTGATGGACCGCCTGCGCGATCTGGTGCGCGGCAAACGTCCGGAGGCCTGAACGTGGCCGTGGCGGTACGCGGCCTGCTCACGGCCGCGGCCCTGCTGGCGGCGGGCAACCCGGTCCGGGCCGAGGTTGTGGTCAGCGCTGCCGGCGGTTTCATCATCGAGCACCAACGGGTGATCGGTGCGCCGCCGGCGCGGGTTTACGCGGCCATCGTCGACGAAGTCGCCGCCTGGTGGAACGCCGACCACACCTGGAGCGGCGATGCCGGGAATCTCAGCATCGACGCGCGTCCGGGCGGTTGTTTCTGCGAGTACCTCGACAACGGTGGCGGGGTGGAACACATGCGGGTGGTGTTCGCCTGGCCTGGCCGTCTGCTGCGTCTTTCCGGCGGGCTCGGTCCGCTGCAGGCCATGGCCAACGCAGGAAGCATGGATTTTGCCTTGAGCGAGGCGGAAGGGCATGCAACCCGCCTCGAGCTGCGCTACGTGGTCTCCGGCTTCGCCGCTGACGGCATGGCCGTTATGGCCGAGCCGGTGGATGGGGTATTGAACGAACAACTCGACCGGCTCGCTGCCCATCTGACGACCGCCGCACCCTGACGCTTCGCAAAAGCTCCTGGGAACGACTGATCAGAACAACGAGTCGAAGCTTCGGGGGCGATTGCTGGTGCGGGCGCGGCGGATACAGCCTGCGAGGTGGGTGATCCCGTCGTCGATGACCGCCGGTTGCAGGTGTCCGAATGCCAGGCGCAGGTACGGCACCGATGCGCCGGAACAGTGAAACGCCGAGCCGGGCAGAAAGGCGATCCCCGCCGCCCGCGCCAGCGAGTCGAGTCGCTCGACGTCGATGTCCTCCGGCAACCGTACCCACACGAACAGCCCGCCGCGGGGCTTCGACCAGCAGCACAACTCCCCCAACTCCCGTTCCATGGCGTCCAGCAGCACCGCGCGTTTGCCGCTCAATGCCGCATTGACCCTCCGCGCGTGGGACCAGATACCGTCGGCGTAGAATTCGGCGGCAATTGCGGCCGCCAGGGTGTTGCTGCCGGCGTCGCTGCGCCGTTCGGTGATCTGCTCGAGTATCGGAGGGCGGGCCAGCACGTAGCCCAGACGGAGCCCTGGTCCCAGAATCTTCGACAAAGAGCAGGTGTAGAGGATTTCCGGCCGATCGCTGAGGGCATACAGAGCCGGTTCGACGTCGCCCTCGTAGTGCACGTCGGCGTAACAGTTGTCCTCGACCACGGGCACTCCGAAGTGTCCGGCCAGTTCGATCAACTCGAGCCGCCGGTCGCGCGGCATGATGCTGCCGGTGGGGTTCTGATAGGTGCTGATGGTGTAGATGAATCGGGCCTGGCGGCCTTGCCGGTCAAGGCGCTTCAGGGTGTCCTCGAGCACGTCGAGACGCATTCCGTCCGCTGCCAGCGGCACGCCGACCGTTTCCAGTCCGAGGTTGCGGAACGCGGACAGCGAGCCCGGATAACTGAACGTTTCCACCAGCACCAGGTCGGCAGCCGGCGGGCTGACTGCCGGCCGCTTCTGCAGCGCGTGGGCGGTGATGGTCACAGCCTGCATGGAGCCGTTGCAGAGCACCAGATGGTCCGGATCGACAGATACCCCTTCTCGGTCTGATTCGCGTCGTGCCATGGCGGTGCGTAGCGGCAGGTAGCCGAGTGGCCCCGGGTAGTCCGCCAGGGTGCCGGCGCACCGGTCCAGGGCGCGCAACGCCGATTGTTTGAGGGCCTCGGTGGGAAACGTGTCCGGATCGGCACGGCCACTGCCGAAATCGAAACGCGGCGTCGGCTCAGTCATGGGAACCCGTCCGGCTGCTGGTCCGGGCTATGGTACACAACGTCGGCGCTGGAGAGGCCGCCGGGCAACTGCGCCGGCCTCAGTAGCCGTCCGGTAGCGTGATTTCCCGATCCTCGGCGGCGCTGCGGTAACAGGCGTCAACGATCCGGTGGGCGGCCAGGGCATCTCGGAAATCCGGCCCGGCCGGCTGGCCGGCAGCAGCGGCCAGCAGAAACCGGCGGTCTGACAGGCCGGCCAGGCCGCGCAGATCCTCGTTTCGTGGGTCGAGGCCTTCCCGTGCCATGTAGCGCGATAGAACTTCGTCGTTGGAGAGCGTGACCGCGGGCCCGTCACCACGCTCCAGCGCAACCGTGCCGAAGTAGTCGTGGTGCGTTTCGATTCGCTGGTCGGCGCAGAAGACTTCCAGGTGCCGGCTCGACTGGCGGCTTGTCACGTTGTGCCAGACCGAGGTCAGCGTGCTGCAGACGCCGCTCGTGTGCCGGAACGTCGCCTGGGCCACATTCTCGATTCCGGGGTAGCCGGCAGTATTGCGCGTGTGGCAGCGGACCCGCTCGATGGCGCCGAGCAGCCGCCTGAGCAGGTCGATGTCGTGGATGGAGTGTTCCAGCAGCGTGCCGCCGCCAGCGCGGGATACATCCCCGCGCCAGTCCGATCCGTAACTGCCGCCAATGGGAAAGCACTGGTCGTCGCGCAGGTGCACGCTCAGGATCGGGCCTTCGCCTGTGGCGAGCTGATCGGCCAGCACCCGGTAGACCGGGCTGAAGTGCAGGACCAGTCCGACCTGGTGGGTAACTCCCGCGGATTCTACCGCGCGGGTCATGGCGGCGGCGGTGTCCAGTTGGCAGGCCAGCGGCTTCTCGCAGAAGACGTGGCGTCCGGCCCGGGCGGCGGCCAGCACCAGATCATGATGTTCCGCCGTTTCGGTACAGACGTAGACGGCGTCACAGAGTTCGATGACGTCGGCGGCGCGGTCGGTTGCCACCGGGCATCCGGCGATGGCGGCGAACGACTCCGCCCGCTCCGGGTTCCGGTCGCACACCGCCAGGTACTCGATGTCGGCCAGTCCGCGGGATTGCACATCCCTGATGTTGCGGGCATGGAAGGAACCGATGTGTCCGCAACCGATGAGTCCAACTTTCAGTGTCATGGTTCTGGAGTGTGTCACTTCGGTGAATTCGTTAGCTGCCATGTTGACAGGATCGGCATCCGGGCGCAGTATTCCGCGCTTCGCCGTGCCGGTGACTCCGGCACTCACTCGAGTTTCGACTCGTAACCCAGGACCAAGAGCCGAACAGCGTCGACATGATCGTTGAATTCTGCATCAAGACCACGAACACCTCCCCGGTGGCGCAACGCATGCGCGATCACCTGGTGGTGACTAATGGCCTGGGAGGGTCCGGCTCCAGCGGATAAGAGTCTTCAGACGAGCAACCGAGCTTGCAGAAGAAACCCCGGAGAGCCACCGCCTCCGGGGTTTTTTCGTTTCAGGACACAGAAAAACAGCGGAACCGACAGGAACGGGACCATGAACAGACCCAACGGGAATCAATCAGGCGAGCCGGACCCGCGTCTGGAGCGCAACCTGGCCACCACTCTGGCGCTCGGGTTCTTCCAGGTGTTTCTGGTCATCATGCCGGTGGCGGTACCGTTCTTTCAGAGCCGTGGCCTGGACATGCAGGCGATCTTTGCGCTGCAGGCCATATTCGCCGCAGTCATCCTGATCACCGAAGTGCCGTCCGGGTATGCCGCGGACCTGCTTGGCCGTAAACCGACCTTGATCGTCGGCTCGGTCATCGCTGGCATCGGGCACACGTTGCTGCTGTTCGCCGATGGCTTCTGGGGGCTGGCCCTGTTCGAGGTAGCGCTGGGAGTTTCTGCCAGTCTGATCTCCGGCGCCGACATCGCGCTGCTTTACGACAGTGAGGCCGCGCTCGGCCGGCCGGAAGCGTTGCAGCGCCAGGTGGTGGGACGCATGTATTCCATGCGCACGCTGTCCGAGGCCGCGGCATCGGTTGTCTGCAGTCTGGCGCTGCTGGTTTCGATGGACATGGTGGTCTACGCCCAGGCACTGGTGGGCTGGGTCCCGTTGCTGCTGGCGGTGCGGCTGGTCGAACCGCCTGTGGCGCGGCTCGAGCAGGCCGGCCACTTCCGCAACATGGCCCGCATCTGCCGGCATCTGATGGCCGACAGCGCCGTGTTGCGGTTGACGTTTCTGGCCCTCAGCATCTGGAGCCTGACCACTTTCTATGCGGTCTGGCTGATACAGGAACTGTGGCAGCAGCAGGGAATTGCCCTTGGTCTGTTCGGCTATCTGTGGGCGGCCCTCATGGGGTTCGCGGCATTGGCCGGACGCCTGGCGCACGCGGCCGAGGCCCGCTTCGGCACCTCGGCGGTGCTGGTGAGCATCGGATTGCTGCCGGCGCTCGGTTACCTGGGCCTCGATCTGCTGGGACCGGCAGGCGCGTTCGTTGCCAGCGCCAGTTTCTTCGTCGCCCGCGGCCTGGGGCTGGTCATCCTGCGCGACGCGCTGAACCGCCGCGTGCCCGCGGCGTTCCGGGCGACGGCCAACTCGCTGGCCAGCTTCGGCTTCCGGGCGGCGTTCATCGTCACCGGACCCGTACTCGGTCAGGTGCTCGACCTCTGGGGTATGAGCACCACGCTGTGGCTGCTGGCGGGGGCGACGGTGGTGATCTTCGTCGGCCTGCTGCTGCCGCTGCTGATGGCGGCCCGGGCCCAGCAGGCCATGCCGGACCCTGCCTGATGCCCGGTCACCCCGGCAGACGTCCCGTAGGGGATGTCTGCCGGGGGTCTGCCGCAGCCGCTGCCATCGCGCCCGGGTGGATGCTATGGTCCGCCCTGTAACCGGGGAGGAGCAGTTCATGTGTGACGAACGCACCGTTCGGGAATCGGACGCGTTTCTCGTCAGGTCGCTGACACGGCGCCGCTTCGGCGCGCTGACCGCTACCGCCGCTGCCGCACTGGCATTGCCGCGGGTGGCCAATGCCATGGATGTGACCGAGTCAGAGGTGCAGGTGCATACGCCGGACGGTGAAGCGGACGGTTATTTCGTGCACCCGGCATCGGGGCGGCACCCGGGCGTGATCGTCTGGCCCGACGTGCTCGGTCTGCGTCCGGCGTTCCGTCTGATGGGCAGACGCCTGGCGGAGTCCGGCTACGCCGTGCTGGTGGTCAATCCCTATTACCGGGATACCCGGGCGCCGGTGGTCTCCGAGGGTGAGAGCTTTCAGGACGCCAGCACCCGGGAGCGGGTGCTGCCATTTGCCCGGGCCCTGTCGCCGGAAACCCACGTCACCGATGCCCGGGCTTTTGTTGCCTGGCTGGACGGTCAGGCGGCGGTGGATACCGGCCGCGGCATCGGCACCACCGGGTACTGCATGGGCGGTCCCATCACCCTGCGCACAGCGGCCGCGGTTCCGGACCGGGTCGCCGCTGGCGCTTCGTTCCACGGCGGCGGGCTGGTGACCGATGATCCCTCCAGCCCCCACTTGCTGATTCCACAGATGCAGGCCAGCTTCCTGATCGCCATTGCCGAGAACGACGACGACAAGGAACCCGACGCCAAACGGGTGCTGCGGGAGAGCTTCGATGCCGCGGGCCGGCCGGCTGAGATCGAGGTGTATACCGGCGCCATGCACGGCTGGTGTCCACCGGATTCGCGGGTTTATGACGAGGCTCAGGCGGAACGGGCCTGGTCGCGGCTGCTGGCGCTGTTCGAGACGGCGCTGGCGCCTGCCGCGGCGTGATTCACGTGCGGCCGCGCCGCGGCCGCCTCAGAGGGCCAGCAGCACCCGGCCAAGTTCGGCGGGCTCAGCGACGATGGCCCGTGGCTTCGCGGCCCTGAGTTCTGCTTCGGGACCGTACCCCCAGGCGACACCGATTCCGGTGAGCGCATTGGCAGCAGCGGCCTCCAGATCGGACGCCCGGTCGCCGATCATGATGGCATCGGCGCCGATGGTGCGGTTGTGCAGCAGCCGCTCGAGCTGACTGGCTTTGCGCACACCGACGTCGCCGCCGTCGACGAAGCCGAAGAAGCCATCGAGCCGGAACAGTTCCAGCACCCGCAGAGCGAGGTCCACCCGCTTGGCCGTACACACGCCGCACAGGAACCCGGCGCTGTTGAGATTCTCCAGCAGTTCCGTGATTCCCGGGTAGAGGACGTTTTCGGCGTAGCCGACCTCGCCGTAACGCTGGCGGAAGGCCGTGACCAGGTCCATGACCTCGGATTCGTTGATGCCCGGCAGCACCGTCCGGAAGGTCTGGTCGATGGGCGGTCCAATGAATCGGAGGAAATCGTCGCGCTCGACGGGCGCGGCGCCGAAGCCCGTCAGGGCATGGTTGGTGCTGCGCCAGATCCCCTCGAACGGATCGGTCAGGGTGCCGTCGAGATCGAAGACCAGAACGGGCCGCTGGCGGCCCGCCGGGTCAGCCGACATCGACCGCTTCGATCAGCCCGGGACGCAGCAGGGGGCCTTTGCGCTTGCGCTCGTACTTCTGCGCCGGCGTATTGACGATCTCCAGCAGTTCGCCCGCTGCCAGGCCCGCTTCGGTGCGCTCGACGCTGACGTCGCCATACAGCGTGTTGCGCTGGCGCGGAGTGCGGCCGGAAAACTGGATCATGTCGATCATGAGTTGCGGCGAGGTTTCCTGCCCGTGCTGGGTGCCGGCTGCCCGCGAGATACTCTCGTTCATGAGCGTTCCGCCCAGATCGTTACAGCCGGCATTCAGACAGGCCTTGACCCCGGCGTAGCCGAGCTTGACCCAGCTTGCCTGGATGTTGCTGATGTGCGGGTGCAGGGTCAGCCGCGCCACGGCGTGCATCAGCACGGCTTCGCGGAAGGTCGGTCCCTTACGTGCCTTCCCCTTCAGGTACATGGGCGCTTCCATGTGCACGAACGGCAATGGCACGAACTCGGTGAAGCCGCCGGTGCGTTTCTGCAGTTCGCGGATCCGCAGCAGATGGCGCGACCAGTGCACCGGCCGCTCCACGTGACCGTACATGATGGTGGCCGTGGTCCGGAATCCAACGTTGTGGGCGGCCTCCATGACCTCGAGCCACTGCTCGGTGTTGATCTTGTCGGCGCAGATGACCTGCCGCACTTCATCGTCGAGAATCTCCGCGGCGGTGCCGGGCAGGGTTCCCAGGCCCGCGTCCTTCAGCCGGCGCAGATAGGTTTCCAGGTCGATCCCCAGCGTGGCTGCGCCCTGCCAGACTTCCAGCGGTGAGAAGGCGTGGATGTGCATATCGGGCACCGCGGCTTTGACTGCCGACAGGATCGACGCGTACTTGTCGCCCGTGTACTCCGGATGGATCCCACCCTGCATGCAGACTTCCGTTGCGCCCCGTTGCCAGGCTTCCTGGGTCCGCCGCTGAATTTCCTCGTCAGAAAGATCGTAGGGGCGGCCGCGCAGATTCTCCGACAATTTGCCCTTGGAAAACGCACAGAACTGGCATTTGAAGTAGCAGATGTTGGTGTAGTTGATGTTGCGGTTGACGACGAAGGTGACGGTATCGCCGTTGACCGAGCGTCGGACGCCGTTGGCGGCCTGAACGACGGCGCTGAAGTCGTCCCCGCGGGCCTCGAACAGCCGCGTGACCTCGTGCTCTGCCAGATCGGCGCCCGTGGCGGCGCGCTCGATGATGGCGGCCACGTCGGCGGATACGGATCGCGGTTTGCGGATGATGGCTTCCAGCACCTCGGCCGGCGGCTCAACGGGCTCACCCGGGCACCAGGCGTCGGTGCGGGCGGCGCCACTGGCGTCGCTGAGTTCCACGACTCGCTCGTGCAGGGCCGGATCGACCCAGGTGTCGAGGTCGTGGACGAACGACGGGTAGACCGTCAGCCGTTCGTGCAGGTGTTTGCCGGCGGCCGCGGTTTCCCGGGTCAGCTCATCGAGGTGAGGCCAGGGCGCTTCGGGATTGACGAAGTCCGGGGTCAGCGGCGACACCCCGCCCCAGTCGTTGATGCCGGCGGCGACGATCTGGCTGAGCACGCCCGGGCTCAGGTTGGGGGGCGCCTGCACGCTCATGCGGGACCCGAACAGCAGCCGCGCCACGGCGATGGTCCACAACAGTTCGTTCAGGTCCGGCTCCGGCGCCTGCGCCATTTTGGTTTCCGGCTTGGCACGGAAGTTCTGGACGATGATCTCCTGGATGTGGCCGTGGCGCTGGTGCACGTCCCGAATGGCCAGCAACGACTCGATGCGTTCGCGGCGGGTCTCGCCGATACCGATCAGAATGCCGGTGGTGAACGGAACGCGCGCGGCGCCGGCCCGCTCCAGGGTCGCCAGCCGTACCGCCGGCACCTTGTCCGGTGAGCCGTAGTGGGGCATGCCTTTTTCGCACAGCCGGTCCGACAGGGATTCCAGCATGATGCCCATGGATGGCGAGACCGGCCGCAGGCGCGCCAGCTCTTCTTCGCTCAGGGTGCCGGGATTGAGGTGCGGCAGCAGTCCAGTCTCCTCCAGTACCCGTTCGGCCACGTGGTGCAGGTAGTCCAGGGTCGATTCGAAGCCCATTTCCGCCAGAGCCTCGCGCGCTGCCTTGTAGCGCAGTTCAGGCTTCTCGCCCAGGGTGAACAGCGCTTCCTTGCAGCCCATCTCGGCCCCGTGCCGGGCGATCTCCAGCACTTCGTCGACGCTCAGGTACGGCGCCTTCAGCTTGCGGGGCACCTGGGCGAACGTGCAGTAGTGGCAGACGTCACGGCACAGGTGGGTGAGCGGAATGAACACCTTGCGGGAGTAAGTGACGCCGTTGCCGAAGCCGCGGTCACGGACCCCGGCAGCCAGTCGGGCCAGGGCCGCCGTGTCGGCTTCGTCCGCCAGAGCCAGCGCCAGCGCGCCATCGGGCACCGCATCGTTGGCAGCAAGTTCGGTCAGGCGCTGGAGGGTGGTTGATGTCATGGCGAATCGGACTCCGTTTGCTGAAGGCCATTGTGAGGATCGATTTGGCGGCCGTCCAGCCGCCGGAACAGGGCCGCGATCAGGACTCCGAGGGCTGGCGCAGCGGGTCGGTGGTGGCCCCGAGGCGCCGGGAGATGCCGGCTTTGTTCAGGAACGTGGCGGTCTGGCTGGCCGGTCCGCGGCGGAGCAGGGCGATGAGATCGTCCGGTGTATCCACGTCCAGTTCGAAACGCTCGGAAGGTATGATCCGCGGCGGTGCGCCAGCGGCGAAGGCGGCGTCGACATGCGGCCGGAAACTGCGGCCGTCGAACTTGAGCGGAATGCGGCCCGGTGGTGAGCAGATGAGACCGTTGGTGCCGAGGTGTTCGTCATCCGGCATGACGGTGACGTTTTCGTGGCCGGCCAGGATGGCGGCAATCTCCTCGGGACAGATCAACGGGACGTCTGCCGGTACGATCATCACGCCCCCGGCGTGCAGACGCAGTGCGGCATGCTCCGCCGCCTGGGTCAGCGCCGCGGAGAGATCGGCGTCCGGGCTCTCGGTGAAACGTTCGGTGCCGAAGGCCTGGGCCAGGGCATCGGCTTCCGGCGCGCGGGACACGATCAGCACCCCGGTCAGGGCCGGGCAGCTCACCAGCGCGCTCAGCACGTCGCGCGCCATGGCCAGCATCAGCGCCCGCCGCTGATCGGCGGAAAGCACGCTGGCCAGGCGCTGTTTGGCGGCTTCCAGGGGCTTGATCGGAACGATCGCCCAGATATCGCCGGCGGCGGACCGGGCGGTCGATGGCTGGTTGGGCCCGATGGTCATTGAGCGCTCCCGAATCAGCGCAACGCGGCGAGAAATTCCAGCACGCGGTCGGCCAGTGCGACGCGATCGGCCAACGTTAGCATGACCGTCTGGGTCACGACAGCGGGGACCCCGATGTCGGGCTCGGCCTCGCGATCCTGCAGATCGAGGACAAATCCGTCCAGCAGGTCGCCGTAGTGGCTGGCCACCTGAGCGGCACTGGCCGGCAGGTTCAGCTCGCGCATCATTTTGGCTGCCGGACCTTTGAGGGCCGCGCCGCCGACGATGGGTGATACCGCCACCACGGGTGCCGGCGCGTCCATCAGCGCCTGGCGCAGGCCCGGAATACTCAACATCGGATCCACCGACACGAACGGGTTGGACGGGCAGATGACGACGCCGTCCGCTTGCGCCACCTGTTTCAGCAGGGCCTCGCTGGGGCGCGCCTGGTCGGCGCCGCGGAATTCGAAGCCCGGTGACCCGCGGCTCACAGCGGTCGCGGACGAAATAATGCTGAAACGCCAGTGGACCCTGCGGGGTGAGTACGGTAGTACGCACCGGGTCGTCTGACATGGGCAGCAGCGGGTGCCGAACGCCCAGCGCGCGGGCAATGACCGCTGCACACTCGGTGCGGCTGTGTCCGGCGGCCAACAGCCGGCTGCGCCGCACGTGCAGGGCCAGATCCCGATCCCCCAGGCGGAACCAGCTTTCGCCGCCCAGAGCCTCCAGGGACTTAAGGAACGACCAGGTCTCGTCGCGGCGCCCCCAACCGGCTTCCGGGTTGGCGAGACCCGCCAGGGTATAGGTCAGGGTGTCCAGGTCCGGACAGATTTCCAGACCCAGGTGCTCGAAGTCGTCGCCGCTGTTGACTGCGAAAGCCAGCTCGTCCGGTCCCAGGCGCTGAGCCAGCCCCAGGGCCAGCTTGGCGCCGCCGACCCCTCCAGTGATGGCCAGAACCCGCGGCACGTCAGCGGAACAGGTCTTCGGCCAGCGGCCGGACGATGCTGGTCGCCGGTTCATCGACGTCGTCCGCGGGCAATCCGCGGATCACCGCCACCGGAGTCCGTTCGGTGGTCTCGCCCATGGCCAGGGTCGCCAGGGTCGCCAGGCCGTCGGCGCGATTGATCATGGTCACTGCCAGTTCCCGGCCGTAGATGTCGGTACCGCCGCGCCGGTCGTCCAGCGCCCGGATGCCGGCGCAGCCGATGGCGGTTCCCACCGTACCCAGCCGCCAGGGCCGGTTGCTGCTGTCGGTGACGATGACGCCGAGCCGGACACCGCTGGCAGCCTCCAGGCGCGCCCGCAATGCGCGGGCGGACGCATCCGGGTCCAGCGGCAGCAACAGGGCCTGCTCGTTGCTGCCATCGCTGCCGTGCTCGATGTTGGATTGATCGATACCGGCGTTGGCGCCCACCAGACCCAGCCGGTGGCGCACGATCAGCACCCCGGGCTTGGAGCGCACGACCTCGGTGGACTCGTCCAGGACGAGCTGGACCAGGCGCGGGTCCTTGTCGGTGGCGGCCGCCAGTTCCCGGGCCTGATCCGACGGTTCGACAGAGGCCAGGGCGACCAGGCGGCCTTCTGCTTTGGAAACGATTTTCTGAGCCACCGCGATGACATCACCGTCGGTCAGCACCAGACCCGCCCGCGCCAGCGCGGCGCCGATCAGTTCCGCCAGGTCGTCCCCCGGGTTGACCATGGGGATGCCGGGCAGGGTGACGACCCCGAACCCGGCGCCGCCAGCCGCCGTGCCCTCGCGCGGAGAATCGGAAGGCATGGGTTCAGTGCTCGCCCTGGCCGACGATCTTGATGCCGGCGTGGGAGATCACACCCTGCCGGTTGATCTGAATCAGGATCGAAGTGAGTGCCTCTGCCGCTGCGGCGTTGGCGATTGGTCCGGCGTGCCAGCCGGTCATGCCGGCCTGGCCGATGAGATCGATGATGCGCTGACGGGCATCTTTCTTGTTGCCGGCTACCAGGACGTCGCATTCGATCTGTACGTCCTGCTGCAGCAGGTGGGCGGCCACGTTCTGGAACGCGCTCACCACCATGACGTCGTCGCCCAGAAACTCCTGGGCCCGCTTGCCGGCGCTGCCTTCCGGCGGAAGCTGAACCGTGCCGACCTTGGGCGGAACCAGCGGCACGGTGACGTCCACCAGGATCTTGCCGCTCAGTCCGGCGCGTACGTGTTCCAGGGTGCTGAGCTGGTGCTCCGCCGGCACCGTGAGCACCACGATGCTGCCGGCGGCCGCGGCATCGGCGTTTTCCATGGCGTCGGCCGGCGTGTCCGGACTGATCTCGTGCAGGGCGGCAACCGCCGTCTGCGCCTTCTCCAGGGTCCGCGACCCGATCACGATCTTGTGTCCGGCGCGAGCCCAGCGGATTGCCAGCCCCGTCCCCAGATCGCCGGTCCCGCCCAGAATTGCGATGGTTTCCTGTGCTTCGTTGCTCATGTCATACCCTGTCGGAAAAGAATCGTTGGGTCCGCGGGGCGCGGCCGAGGTAGCCCGGCCCGCGCGGCCGAAAGCCGCCGATTATGCGCCGATGGCGGCAGTACTGGCCAGCATTGCAGGAGCCCGGCCAAGGGCGCTCGCGCCGGTGGCGTGCATCGTTCATGCTTGACAGGTCAGGATTCCGGCAAGTCAACCGAGGGAGAGCACTCATGCGCATTGGTGTGATGATCGGCGGCGACGGCCAGCGCCGCACGCTGAACGACGTGGTGAACATGGCGCAGGCCGCGCAGAGCGCCGGCCTGCACGACGTCTGGATGGCCAACATATTTTCCCACGACGCCATCTCGACCCTGGGAATCGTGGCACGCGAGGTGCCGGACATCGGCCTGGGTACCGCGGTGACGCCGAGTTATCCCCGGCATCCCACGGCGCTGGCGCAGCAGGCCCTGACCACCGCTGCTGCCAGCAACGGCCGCTTCGTACTCGGTATCGGCTTGTCCCACAAGCTGGTCATCGAGGACATGCTGGGATTGTCCTATGCCGAGCCGGCCCGCCACATGCGCGAATACCTGAGCGTGCTGATGCCGCTGGTGCGGGGCGAAACAGCAACGTTCCATGGTGACCAGTATCAGGTCAGCAACGTCGCGCTGGATGTGCCCGATGCAGGCCGCCTGCCGGTGGTAGTGGCCGCCCTGGGGCCGGTGATGCTGAAAATTGCCGGTGAACTGGCGGACGGGACCAACACCTGGATGGTAGGTCCGAAGACCATGGAGCAGCACATCATCAAACGCCTGACGTCGGCCGCGTCCGCCGCCGGCCGCCCGGATCCGCTGGTGGTCGGCGGCTTTCCCATCGTGCTGACGGACAAGCCGGACGACGCCCGCGAAAAGATCGCGCAATCGCTCACCATATACGGGCAACTGCCCAGCTACCGCGCCATGCTCGACAAGGAAGGTGCGGCGGGGCCGGCGGACATCGCCATCGTCGGTGACGAGAATGCTCTGCGCGGCAGCATCAAGCGGCTGGAAGACATGGGAGTTACCCACTTCAACGCGGCCATCGCCGCGGTGGACGATGGCGCCTATCAGCGCACCCTGTCGTTCCTGTCGTCGTTGTGCTGATGGCTGCCGGGCGCGCCATCAGGCGCCGGGTCGGACCCCGTGGTATTTGCGGCCGCGGTAGCGCTGCTCCAGCAGCCGCCGCGGGTGCAGGCCGTCGACGTAACCCATGAAGCCCGGGTCGATCACGTTGTAGCCGAGCAGGGCCTGGATGCGCGGGCTGTAGCGGCAGGCGACGTCCGGCGGCACCGCCAGCACCATCTGTTCGATCTGGCGCAGGAACGGCAGGCAGTACTGGGGGGTGATTGCCAGTCGCGTGCCGTCGCTGACGTTGGCGCCACCCCGGTGCACCAGGTTACCGGCGAATACCACCACCGAGCCGGCGGGCATCAGGACTTTTACGGCGTCCCGCGGATCGGGTTTACGCTCGTGGCCCCAGCGGTGACTGCCGGGTATCACTTCAGTGGCGCCGTTGTGCTCGGTGAAGTCGTCCAGGGCCCAGATGGTGCTGACCCCGAACGGCGCCCGCGGGCGCGCGAACAGAGAATGGCCGGCGCTGCCCGCAGCATCGTCGATGTGGAAATCCTGGGGGGTCTCGCCGGGATGGACCTTGATCGCCAGGGCAGCCGAGAGCAGGTAGTTTCTTGGCAGCATCGCGTCCACCAGTGCCAGCACCGCTGGGTGTTCCACCAGTTCGGCAACCGCCGGAGCTTTGGCCAGCAGCGCGTAGACCCGCTCCGTGTGGTGGCCCTCGAAGTCGTTGCGGCCCATATGGCGGCGCTGCAGGTAGGGGTCGAGCTCGGCGACGATGCGATCCCGCAGCTCGAGGGGCACGGCCCTTTCGAGAACCGTGTAGCCCGCCTCGCGCAGTTCCTGCTCGTGCCTGTCCATGGCGTTACGGTACCACCGCCCGGGGGTGGAGAACATCGCGCCAACCCGGCCCCGGTTCAGCCGTTGAGAGCCCGGATTTCCGGCAGCAGGCGCTCGATGAAGAGCCGGGTCTGAGCGATGAAATCGGCGCCGTCGGTGGCGATGGGGCGCAGCACGAACTTGTGAACGCCGGCGGCGCGGAAGGCGCTGAGCAGGTCCATGATCTCGGCGGTCCCGCCGACGGCCAGGAACCCGTCCGGATCGCGGCCGAGGCGTTTGTGCAGCAGCTCGCGGTAGCGTGCCACCACCGGTTCGTCAGCAGTGCCGAAGCGGAACCCGAAGCCGGCCCCGTAGTGGTCCTCGTCGATGCGGCGGCCGAGCTCGGCGCAGCGCGCTTTGATGGCGGTGATCACCGGCGCCACCTGCTCCGGTGACTCGATGCCCGCCTGCCAACCGGTTCCCCAGCGTGCGGTTCGTTCGATGGCTTGTTGCGCCGAGCCGCCGATCCACAGGGGCAAGGGCTGCTGCACCGGCCGCGGCGCGATGCTGGCGTCGTCGAGCTGGTAATGCTGACCGTCGAAGCTGACCGATTCTTCGGACCACAACCGCGACAGGATCTCGAGCCCCTCGTCGGTTCGTTTGCCCCGGGCGCGGGTCGGCGTGCCGGTGGCCTGGTAGTCCCGGGAGATGGCGCTGCCGACCCCGAAGGCCGGCAGCAGCCGGCCTTCGGAGAGTACGTCGATGGTGGCGCAGGCTTTGGCGGTGATCACCGGGTCGCGCAGACCCAGGCTCGCCACGTTCATGCCGAATTTCAAACGCCGGGAACCACCCGCCAGCGCCGCCATCAGGCTCAGGCATTCCAGGTTCGGGTCGCGGCCGATGATGCGATCGCTCTGCCATAACGAGTCGACCCCGCCGGTGTCGCACAGGTCGACCCAGCGCCAGAAATCACGGGTGTCGGCGAACGGATAGTTGGCGATGCCGAGGCCGGCGCTGACGGTCATGACGGATCTCCGCTGTCGAAAAGCCCCATCTTAGCCTCAGGCTGTGGGTCGTGCGCGGTGCCGCCGGCTCGCGGCGCCGCGCGTGGACGCGGGGCCGCGGGGATCGAGTTCGTCGCGCAGTCGGTCGCCGAGCATGTTGATGGTCCATACCGTCAGCGCCAGGACCGCCGCCGGGAACAGCAGCGCCCAGGGCGCCGACTCCATGGTCTGAGCGCCGTCCGCAACCAGCACCCCGAGACTGGTGTCCGGCTCCTGCACGCCGAGCCCGAGAAAGCTGATGAAGCTCTCCGCCAGGATCACACCGGGAATGGTCAGCGTGGCATAGACCAGGGCCGGGCCAGCGACGTTGGGCACGACGTGACGGCGCACGATGTGCGGGGTGCGGGCGCCCATGGCGCGGGCTGCCGCGACGAACGCCTCCTGGCGCACGCGCAGCGTCTGACCGCGCACGATGCGGGCCAGGTCCAGCCAGAACACCGCGCCCAGGGCAGCGAACAGCAGGTACGGATTGCGTCCGAACACCACCACCAGCAGGATCACCACCAGAATGAACGGCACCGCGTACAGCACGTCGACCACACGCATCATCAGGTTGTCTACCCGTCCGCCCAGGTACCCGGCGGTGGCCCCCCAGGGCAGGCCGATCAGCAGGCTCACGGCGGTGGCCACGGCGGCAATGGCAAGGGACACCCGGGCGCCGGCCGCCACCCGCACGAACAGGTCGCGGCCGATCAGATCGGTACCGAACCAGTGGGTCGGGCTCGGCGGTGCTTCCAGGGCGTCCCAGTCCACGGTGTCCAGCGCCCACGGAGAAATGGCCGGGCCTGCCAGGGCCATCAGGACCACCAGAGCCAGCAGCGCGGTACACAACCCCGCCAGCGGACTGCCGAGCAGCGCCCGTCGCAGCGCCGCTGCGGCCCCGGGATCGGCAGATGGCGCCGGCCGGGTCACCCGTTCATCCCGATGCGCGGGTCGAGACGGGTATAGAGCACGTCCACCAGCAGGTTGAACGCCAGGATCAGGGCCGCGTAGACCACCACCACGCCCATCACCAGGGTGTAGTCGCGATTGAGTGCTCCCTGCACGAAGTAGCGGCCGATCCCGGGCAGTTCGAACACCTGTTCGATGACCACGGATCCGGTCAGCATGGCGGCGGCCGCCGGGCCGAGGTAGGACACCACCGGAATTGCCGCCGACGGCAGAACGTGGCGCCGCACGATGCGCCACCCGGGCAGGCCTTTGGCCCGGGCGGTGCGAACGTGGGGCTCACTCAGGACCTCGGCCACGCTGGCGCGGGTCAGGCGGGCGATGGCGGCGCCGAAAGGCAGGGCCAGCACCAGCGGCGGCAACAGGTAATGGGCCGGGCTGCCGATGCCGCCCGCGGGCAGCCAGCCGAGCCGGACGCTGAACGCCAGCAGGGCCACCGGAGCCAGGACGATGGCGGGCAGCGCCAGGCCCAGATTGGTCAGCGCCATCAACGCGCGGTCCAGGGGCGCGCCGGTGTGCAGGCCGGCCAGGGTGCCGGATACGCCGCCGAGGAGGGTGGCGAACAGAAGCGCCAGAGCGCCCACCGTCAGGCTGACCGGCAAACCGGCGGCCACCAGTTCGTTGACCGAGAAGTCCTTCTGCCGGAACGACGGGCCGAGGTCGCCCCGGGTCAACATGGTGAGGTAGCGTCCGTACTGGGCCGCCAGGGGTTCGTCCAGGTGATAGGCGGCGCGCAGGTTGGCCTCCACTTCCGGTGGCAGGCGGCGGTCGCCATCGAACGGCCCGCCGGGCGCCAGCCGCAACAGGAAGAACACGGCGCTGACGATCACCCAGAAGGTGATCAGTGACCAGCCGAAGCGGGACAGCAGGTAGCGGTTCAACGCCAGTGCAGGAAGCGGGCGGGATGGGCGTCGCGGGCGTTGTCCTGCCAGCCGCCGAGGTCGGGCCGGACCAGCCGCCGCACCATCACCGAGTTCAGCGGAACCACCGGGTAGTCGGCGATACCCACGGCTTCGGCTTCGCGCAGCAACGCGTTGCGGGCGCCAAGATCCGATTGCTGCGCGGCCCGGGCCATGATGGCGTCGAAGTCCGGGTTGGCGTAGCCGCCGTAGTTGACGTCGCCGGTGTCCGACTGCCACAGGCCCAGATAGTGTTCCGGGTTGCTTTCGCCGAACCAGCCTGCCATGGCCACCTGAAAACTGCCCTGGCGCAGGTCGCTGAAATGCACCTTCAGTTCGGCCTGGTGCAGGCGCGTCTCCACGCCGAGCGGTTTCCAGAACGCGGCAATGGCCAGGCTGGTCCGTTTGGCTTCTGTGGAGCTGACGTAGCGCAGGGTGATCCGGAGTGGGTTACCGGGGCCGTATCCCGCCTCGGCCAGCAGGGCCCTGGCTGTCTGCAGCCGCTCGGCCGTGGGCTGTGCCGCCGCCGGTTCCGGCACCGGCTGGTAGTCGCTCACCAGTGCCGGGACGAAGCTGGCACTGGGCACGTTGCCGGCACGCTGCACCTTGTCGGTCAGGGTCTCGCGCTGCACCGCCAGGGCCAGCGCCTGCCGTACCCTCGAGTCGTCGAACGGGGCCTCCCGGGTGTTGAACACCAGGTAGGTGATGGACAACAACGGCGACAGCCGCAGGTGCTGCGGCAGGCTGCTGCGGGCGGCCGGCAGCTCGCTGGCGGGAAAGGTGCTGATGGCGTCCACCTCCCCGGCCCGGTAGCGGTTGTAGGCGGCCTGGTCGCTGGCCAGGGGCAGATAGACGACCTTCGGCAGGTGCGCGGCGGCCAGTCCCCCGGCGGCGAAATAGGGGTTACGTTGCAGGGTGATGGCGGCCTGGGGTTGCCAGTTCGCCAGCCGGTAGGCGCCGTTGGAAACCCAGTGCCGGGGTTTGACCCAGTCGTCGCCGACCCGTTCGATGACGTGCCGCGGCACCGGATAGCCGGTGGGGTAGAGCAGCCGCTCCGGCAGGTAGGGGTAAGGCCGTTCCAAGGTCAGCTCCAGGGTCCGGTCGTTCACGGCCCGGGCACCGAGCTGTGCCGCCGGCACACGCCCCGCGTTGATGGCTTCGGCGTTGCGCAACGGATACATGAAGTACGCGAGGCTCGCGGCCGTGGCCGGATCGAGCAGGCGGCGGAACGCGTACACGAAGTCGGCGGCGGTGAGCGGGGTGCCGTCGGACCAGGCCAGACCCTCGCGCAGGGTGAAGGTCCATACCAGTCCATCGTCACTGATGGTCCAACCCTCTGCGGCGCCGGGCACGATCCCGGCCGCCGCATCGAAGGTGGTCAGGCCCAGGAACAGGTCGGTGAGCAGGGTCTCTTCCAGGCGCAGGTTGTAACGGTGTGGGTCCAGGGTCTCCGGCTCGCCGGCGTTGCCCAGATACAGGGTATCGGTCCGGGTTGTGGCGGCGCCGGCGGGCGCCACTTGCCCTGAGGCCAGCGGCCCGCTCAGGAGCCAGATTGCCAGCAACAGCGCGCCGCCGCGGCGGGTTCGGCGGCGTGAAGACCCGTGGGGCATGCGTGTGAACCTGTGCCGGAATCGCTCGCGGCTCACCTTACTCAAAGGCGTGGCACAATGCGACGCCATGAAGACGCGAAAATATCTGGTGCTGGGCGGTCTCGGGCTGGTCGGGCGAGCCGTCATCCGCGCTCTGGAAACCACGGGGGATCGGGTCATTGCCGTGAGCCGGCGCTCGCCGGACTTTGCCACCTCGGCCCAGTTCGTCGCCCTCGACCTGCAGGACCGTGAGGCTTGTCAGCGGGTGTTCGCCGAACCGCGTTTTGCCGACGTCAGCCACGTGGTCTATGCGGCGCTCTACGAGCGCGAGGAGTTGATCGCCGGCTGGCGCGATCCGGAGCAGATCCGCGTCAACACCGCCATGCTGCGAAACGTCCTCGACTTCGTGCGGCCCGTCTGCCATCTGTCGCTGCTGCAGGGTACCAAGGCCTACGGCGCCCACGTGGCGCCCATGAAGCTGCCGGGCAGGGAGTCCGAACCCCGGCATCCCCACGACAACTTCTACTGGCATCAGGAGGACCTGGTGCGGGAACGGTCGGCGTCCGGCGGCTGGACGTTCACGGTATTCCGGCCCCAGGTGGTCTGCGGCAACGCCGTGGGTAGCCCCATGAACCTGGTGGCGGCGCTCGGGGTTTACGCTGCCGTGTGCCGGGCCCGCGGCGAGGACCTGGTTTTTCCCGGCGGCCACGGGGTGATCACCGAAGCTACCGATGCCGATCTGCTGGCCGACGCCATCGTCTGGGCCGGCCGGACCGCGGCCTGCGAAGGCGAGATCCTGAACGTGACCAACGGGGACGTCCTGGAGTGGCACGGCGTGTGGCCGGCCATTGCCGAGGTGTTCGGCATGAGCACCGGCGAGCCGCAGCCGCGGCAACTCGCCAGCTTCATGCCGGAGCAGTCGGCGGTCTGGGACGCCGTGGTCCGCAGCCACGATCTGCGCCCGCTGCCCATGGCGACGCTCATCGGCGGATCCTGGCAGTTCGCCGATGCGGTGTTCGGCTACGGTGGCAGCGGCGCCGTCACCCTGCTCAGCACCATCCGCATCCGCCAGCTCGGATTCGACCGATGTCTGGACACCGAGCAGATGTTCCGCCAGCGCCTGACCGAGCTCATGGCCGAGCGAATCCTGCCCCGGTAGACTCGGGCGGGATCAGACTGGCGGGGAGACAATCGCGCATGAAGGTGAGTATCGGCATCGGTGGCGCCGCCTCGGGACGGCGGCGGGACTTCGATGAGCAGGTGACCTACGTCCAGGAGGCCGAAAAGCTGGGGGTCGACACGGTCTGGACCGCCGAAGCCTGGGGTCAGGACGCGATCACTCCGCTGGCGTTCCTGGCGGCGAAGACCGAGCGGATACGGCTCGGCACCGGCATCATGCAGATCAGCGCCCGGGTACCCGCCATGACCGCCATGACTGCGTTGACCCTGGCGGCCATCTCCAACGACCGGTTCATTCTTGGCCTCGGGGCCAGCGGTCCGCAGGTGGTCGAAGGCCTGCACGGGCGGCCGTTTCAGGCGCCCCTGACCCGGATGCGCGAGACCGTAGACATCATCCGCCTGGCTTTCGCCGGCGAGAAGCTTGCATACCACGGCAAGTACCACGAACTGCCGTTGCCGGGCGGCGAGGGCAAAGCCCTGCGGCTGGCCCAGCCCGGCAACCCGAACATTCCCATCTACCTGGCGACCCTGGGGCCGAAGACCCTCGAGTACACCGGACAGGCGGCCGACGGCTGGCTGGGCACGTCGTTCACCCCGGAGCATGCCGACGCGCACCTGGCGCACATCCGCAAAGGCGCGCAGGCGGCGGGCCGCAGTCTGGCCGACGTGGACATTCAGGTCGGCGGTACGGTGGCTTTCGGCGACGATCCGGAGGCTCTGGTGGAACCGCTACGCATGGGCATGGCGTTCACCCTGGGCGCGATGGGATCGCCCACCACCAACTTCTACAACGAGGCCTTTCGCCGCGGCGGCTGGGACGATGCGGCGGCGGAGGTCCAGCAACTGTGGGTGGCCGGCAAGCGCGACCAGGCGGCTGCCCGGGTGCCGGCGGCAATGATCGAGCAGGCCAACCTGCTCGGTGACGAGGCGGCGGTCCGCCAGCGGCTGAAAGCGTACCGTGACGCCGGCGTCACCACGTTGCGGGTGGCACCTGCGGGCGCCGACCCGGAGGCGCGTCTGGCGACCCTGGGCCGGACCCTGGACCTGATCCGCGGCCTGGACTGAATCCGTCGCCGGGGCGCCCGCTCAGTGCGCGGAGCGGTTGCTGCGGATCACTTCTGATGGCTCTGGGCGCGCCCGCGGGACTGAATGGCCGCACGCCGGGCGGCCACCTTCTCTGGCGTCACGCTGGCACGGCTGTGGGCCTCGCTGGCGCTCAGCTCGATCTGCAGCCCCTCGGTCAGGCTGCTCGACCAGCCGGCATCCATGATGCGTTTGATCTCGCTGCGGGTGTCGGGATCGGTATCGACGATGTCCCGCGCCAGTTGTTCGCAGGTGGGTAACAGGGCGTCGGCGTCTACCACCCGATTCACCAACCCCCAGTCGCAGGCGGTCTGGGCGTCCAGATAGTTGCCGGTCAGGGACAGCTCCTTGGCCCGGTTGATGCCGATCAGCCGTGGCAGGCGTTGGGATAGCCCCCACCCCGGGACCACGCCGACCCGTGCGTGGGTGTCGGCAAAGCGCGCGTCCCGGGAAGCAATCAGGAAGTCGCACATCAGCGCCAGTTCGAACCCGCCGGTGATGGCGAAGCCGTTGATGGCGCCGATGATCGGCTGACGCAGGCCGGTCACCGCGTCGGACAGGGTCTGACTGGTGATGGAGGCCGCCGCGTCCACTTCACCGCCGAGTTCCTTCAGGTCCAGCCCCACGGTGAAAGCCCGGCCGGCGCCGGTCAGGATCACCACCTGGGTGTCCGTGTCGTCCGCCAGTTCGGCGAACACGTCGGCGATGCGCCGGCGCAGCGCCCCGGAAAGCGCGTTCAGCGCCTCGGGCCGGTTGAGGGTGACGGTGGTGACGCCGTCGTTACGATGTACGAGGACCAGGTCCGCGTTGTCGGTCATGAATGACACTCCTTGACTGCAGAGGGTTGGAAAGTCGTTCGGCCCCAGGCCGGGCAAAGACGCAGTCTACCAAGCGCGCGCGGCGCGCCCCATGGCCGGCGCCTGCGGCTTCCCTTAGCATCGAGCCGATGTGGCCACTCATCGACAAGCTGTCCCGGCCGTCCCTCGATGACTTCCTGCTGAGCCGTGCCCGCGCCTATCGCCGGCTGGCGCTGGAAGTTCGGGCGGGCTTCGACCCGGCGGATCCCGCTCAGCAGCTACGTCTGGCGGCGGCCTGTCATGGGCTCATCGCCTGCTGGCAGGCGCTGGGACCGGCCTTGCCCAGGCCGTTGCGCGACCGCGTGCGGGCCAATCGCCGGGGTTTCGAGCGGCTGCTGCGCCCATCGCCCGCTGACGGATCGGCAGCCCCCATGCTGACCTCGGTTCGGGTCGTATCCGGACTTCTCGAGGAAGCTGGTGGCCGCCGCGCGCGGCGTAGCGTGGGGTCGTTGCTGGCTCACCTGCCGATGAGGCAGAGCGGGCCGGTAGTGGTGGACCTGCGCCGTCTCGATGCCCGGCTTGCCGAGCACGCCGGCCTGCTGGCGTCGGTCGCGGCCAGCACGATCGCCGAGCCGGAGCTGCGGGCGGGATGGGCCCGGTCCTACCGCAAGGCCCGGGCCGCGCTGCGCCGCGATCCCGCGGCCCGGCGCAGTGTCCGGCGCCTGGCGCGACTGCTCGGCGTGGTGGAACTTATCGATCCCGCGGCGGGTCGTACTTCGGATGGCGCAGCGCCGTCGTGGGCGGGCCCGGGCGCTTCCGGCCGGGAGCTGCTGCGGGTCCTTCTCGAGCTCCATGAGCTGGCCGGGCTACGCCGCCGGATCGAGTCCGGAACAATCACTGTCGGCGCTGGCCACCGGCGGCGGCTGGACCGGTTGATCCGGCGCCGCAACCGGCGCCTGCGGCAATGGCTGCAGACCGGCCCTTCCCGCGCAGGGCACGGCGGGGGCCTGATCGACCGCGTATTCGCGGCCAGCGTCGAGCGGTTCGAGCACGAATCGCGGTGGGCGGCCTTTACCGGTCTCGCCGCCAGCGGGTGGGTCGAGAACACCGGATCCGGGGCGGAGCCGAATGTTAGCGAGCACAGGAGCCGATAGATGAGGGGCGTGTTCCCGACGATTGGAGCGCAGGTGGGTACCAGGCTGATGAGTGTGCTGTGGATTGTGTGCGCGGCACTGTCAGTGAACGCCAGCGGGGCCTGGGCCGCACAAGGCGCCGCCGACTATGTGGATGTCTGGGGCCCGCCGCTGGACAGTCACCTGCCGCTGCTCGAGGCAGTGGATCAGCACGGTCAGCCACAGAACCTCGAGAGTCTTGCCGGCGACCAGGGACTGCTGCTGTTCCTGGTGCGATCAGCGGACTGGTGACCCTACTGCAAGAGCCAGTTGGTCCAATTGGCCGAATGGCAGGAGCGCTTCGCAGACCTTGGGGTTGCGGTGGCGGCCATGTCCTACGATGCGCCCCAGGTGCTGGCGTCTTTTGCCAGCGCGAACGGATTGGGCTATCCGCTGCTCAGCGACCGCGACGCGCAGCACGTGAAAGCCTACGGAATCCTCAATCCGGAGTATCAGCCGGGCCATCGAGCCTACGGCATACCCCTGCCGGGTGTGCTTTTCATTGCCCCCGACGGCCGGATTCTCGACAAATTTGCGGTACCCGATTATCGCGAACGGCCGGATTTCGCCGACATCTATCAGGTCCTTCGGCTCCGGGTGCAGGCTCCGCCCGCAGCGCCTGGTGGGGAGTCGCCCCCGGCGGAAGCTGGAGGTTCGCCGTCCGACGGTTGATTTCGCAGGCCGCGGCCGATTTAATGCCGACCCTTCGGCTCGCCCGCCGCGCTGTTCGGGTGGCGGGAACCATCTTCGGCTCCGGAACTGTCAGCTCTCAGTGCCAGCGCATAGACGGCAATCAGCATCGATGAACCGCAGCGGCCTCTACCCGTGGCGGGCGCTCGTGGTGGCGCCGTTGATCCTCCTGCAGGCGGGCTGTGCCAGCCTGGTGGGTTCCGTGACCGGCGGCATGGCCGAAGATCTGGGCAGCGCCATTCTCGATAACCGCGACATCGACATGGTCCGGGATGGGGCGCCTTCGTACCTGCTGCTGATGGACGGGCTGCTGGCCGGGAGCCCGGACAACCCGGCGCTGCTGGCCCAGGCGGCGCAACTGAACTCGGCGTATGCAGCTGCTTTCGTTCAGGATCCGGAACGCAGCCGCATGTTGAACGCCAAGGCGCTCAGCCTGGCGGAGCGGGCGGCCTGTAACGACATCCGGGATGCCTGCGATCTGCGAACGCGCAGCTTCGACTCCTATGACAGCTGGCTGGGGCAGCGAACGGTCAAGGACGTGCCGGCCATGTACGGGCTCGGCTCGGCCTGGGCCGGATGGATTCAGGCCAACAGCGGCGACTTCGCCGCCATCGCCGAGCTGGCGCGAGTGAAGGCGCTGATGCAGCGGGTCGTCGAACTGGATGAAGGTTACGATTACGGGGGCGCTCACCTGTATCTGGGTGTGTTCGATACGCTGTTTCCGCCGGCCATGGGCGGCCGCCCGGAGCAGGGCCGCGAGCACTTCGAGCGCGCCGTGGCGCTGTCCGGCGGCAGGAACCTGATGACTCAGGTGATCTATGCTGAGAACTATGCGCGCCTGGTTTTCGACCGCGAACTGCACGACTCGCTGCTGGCCGGGGTCGTCGCTGCGAACCCGGAGCAACCGGGCCTTACATTGATCAACGTGGTTGCGCAACAGCGCGCTACGGAGCTTCTGGAGTCAGCCGATGGGTATTTCTGATCGACTGTCCGCCGGCATTGGTTCGGGGCGCTTGGTCCGGCGTGCCGGGATCGTCGCCGTGCTGTTCATGGCTTTGCTGGGCAATGCCGCCCAGGCAATGACGCTGAAAATTGCGACCCTGTCGCCGGAAGGCTCGGCCTGGATGGACCTGCTGCGGGCCGGCGCCGCCGAAGTGGCGGAACGGACCGACGGCCGGGTGCAATTCAAGTTCTACCCGGGTGGCGTGATGGGCGACGACAAGGCCGTGCTGCGCAAGATCCGGCTGGGCCAGTTGCACGGCGCCGTAATCACGGTGGGCGGTCTGGTGCAGACCTACAGCGACATTCAGCTTTACGGCCTGACCATGCTGTTCGACTCCTACGACGAAGTCGACTACGTGCGCGAACGGCTGGACCCGGTGCTCATCGAGGGCCTGCGTGAAAACGGTTTCACCAGCTTCGGCTTCGCCGAAGTCGGGTTTGCTTACGCCATGTCCAAAAATCCGGTGACCAGCGTCGCGGAAGTTCAGTCCCAGAAGGTGTGGACGCCGGACGGCGATCCCGGTTCCGCCCGGGTGCTGGAAAGCTTCGGGGTGAACCCGATTCCGCTGTCCATGGCCGACGTGCTCAGTGGTCTCCAGACCGGGCTGGTGAACGGGGTGGCGGTGCCTCCGGTTGCCGCCATCGCGCTGCAGTGGCATAACCAGCTCGACTACCTGATGGACATGCCGTTGCTGTACGTCTACGGGCTGCTGACGGTGGCCAATAAACCGTTCGATCGATTGTCGGCCGACGACCAGCAGGTGGTCGCCGAGGTCATGGCGGGCATCGTCGATCAGGTCAACGCGGGCGCCCGCCAGGACAACCAGAGCGCGTTTGACGCGCTGGTCGGGCAGGGCGTCGAGTTGACCGAGCCAAGTGCCCGGGAAATCGAGGAGTGGCGAAGCTTTGCACAGCGTTCGCAGACCAGCATGGTCGAGGACGATCTGGTGTCCGAAGCCTTGTTGGACCAGGTGACGGAGCTGCTGAACGAGTACCGGACCGGACTTGATTGACCGCCTGATCAGGGTTGTGCATGGCGCCGAAGGGGCGCTGCTGGCTGGATTGCTGGCAACCATGATCGGGGTGGCCGCGTTCCAGGTGGTGGGCCGCAACGTGTTCGATTCCGGTCTGGTCTGGGGCGACGGGCTGGTCCGGGTGCTGGTGCTGTGGGTGACGCTGGTGGGTGGGATGGTGGCGTCGCGCCGCGACGAGCACATCCGCATGGACCTGATCGCGCGTTTCCTGAAGCCGCACTGGCAGCGGCACGTGCGCCGCCTGACCAGCGCGTTCACGGTTCTGATCTGTGCACTGTTCGCCTACCACAGCGCCCGCTTCGTTTATTACGACTATCAGGATGGCATTCTCGCCTTCGCCGCGGTGCCGGCCTGGGTGTGTGAGCTGGTCATCCCCGTCGGGGCGTCGGTGATGGCGTTGCGGTACCTGCTGCACACGGTGAAACCCGGGTGATCTGGGCCGGTATCATCGTGCTGCTGGTTGCCCTGCTGGCTGGGGCGCCGCTGTTTGCGGTGCTGCTGGGAGCCGCCATGCTGGGCTTTACCGCCGCCGACATCGATCTGGCGGTGATTGCGGTGGAGGTTTACCGGATCGTCGATACCCCGCTGCTGGTTGCGTTGCCGCTGTTCACCTTCAGTGGCTACCTGCTGGCCGAGGCACGGACCTCGGAACGTCTGGTGAATCTGGTACAGAGCCTGGTGGGTTCGCTGCCGAGCGGCCTGGCCCTGGTGGGGTTTTTTGCCTGCGCGGTGTTTACCGCGCTGACCGGCGCATCCGGGGTCACCATCGTCGCGCTGGGCGCATTGCTGCTGCCGGCGATGGTCAATGCCGGTTATCAGGAGCGCTTCAGCCTCGGACTGGTCACCACATCGGGCAGTCTGGGGCTGCTGCTGGTGCCCTCGGTGCCGCTGATCCTGTATGGGGTGATCGCGCAGCAGCTCGGGGTGGGCGAGCCGTTCACCATTTTCGAGCTGTTTCAGGCGGGTATCCTGCCGACCCTGTTGATGCTGTCGCTGCTGATGGGCTGGACGCTGTGGCGCCACCGCGGCGGTGTGGTGCCGCGGGTGCCGTTCTCCCGGGCCCGCTTGTGGGCGGCCTGCAAGGCGGCGCGCTGGGAACTGCCGCTGCCGCTGGTGGTGCTGGGCGGCATCTACAGCGGTGTGGTTGCGGTGTCCGAAGCCGCCGCTCTGACCGCGGTCTACGTGATCGTCGCCGAGGTGATCCTGTATCGCGAGGTGCGCTGGCGTGATCTGCCACGGGTCATGGTGGAATCCATGGTCATGGTCGGTGGCATTCTGCTGGTGCTGGGTGTGGCCCTGGCATTCACCAACTTTCTGATCGACGCCGAGGTTCCCCAGACCCTGCTGAAGTTCATCCAGACCCACATCGACAGCGCGCTGGGATTCCTGCTGCTGCTCAACGTAGTACTGCTGGTTCTGGGCGCCATGCTGGACATCTTCTCGGCGCTGGTGGTGGTGGTGCCGCTGATCCTGCCGGTGGCTGCCGGTTACGGTATTCACCCCGTGCATCTGGGCATCATCTTTCTCGCCAACATGCAGATCGGCTACTTCACTCCACCTGTGGGCATGAACCTGTTCATCGCCAGCTACCGCTTCAAGCGTCCGCTGCAGGACCTGTACGCGGCCTCCTGGCCCTTCATGCTGGTGCTGCTGGCCGCGCTCATGCTCATCACCTACGTCCCGTGGCTCAGCCTCGCCTTTCTCGGCGACTGAACCCTCCAGTTCGTGGATCGGCGCCACCCGCGTCGCTGGCATCGGCCTGGTGCGTCAATCGCCGGGGCGGCGAGGCAGTAGCGGACCGGAAAGGAGAGCGGAGACCCGAAGGTCTCCGCTCGAGGGCGGCCGTGGGCAGTGTCCCGGCAGGGACGGCCGCGGGGGATGACCGCGGGGGGAGGACGCGGTCAATCCGACTTCGTCGAATCTACGCTCAGTAGATTTTGACGAACTTGTCCCAGGTCGAGTATTCGGTCTGGGTGCGCTGGCGCTTCCAGCCTTCCACGTAGTGGCGGCTCAGGTAGCCGTCGTGGAACGTGATGCCCTGCTGGACTGAAGACAGCTGCTGGTAGGCGCCCCAGTTGCCGGTCACGACGGACGAGCTCTTCAGGTGCCACATGCCGCTACCTTTCACGGCGGCGACGGCAGCGTTGTCCAGTTCGATGGCGTTGTTGATATCGGTGATGGCCAGTGCGTTCATGTTCAGATCCTCTACGGTGGTGGTTTTGTTCAGTGACCGTTCGTTGTCACTTGCCACCAGGTATTGCGGGATCCGTGCCAGGTTTCGCATCGCTCCGCCAAAAATTTTCAAGTCGTTGAAAAATAAATAGAAAAAATCTCTCTGGCGACGGCGCGCGGTGACGGAGGGTCATTGGCGCAACGCCAGTGTTGGCGTGGCCACGGCAGTGTTGGCAGAATTTGTCGGGTGTTTCCCGTCAGCCGTGATGCAGCAGGGCCACGCCGGGTCCCAGCAGCTCGCACACCTGCTTCAGGGGCAGTGCGCGGCTGAACAGGTAACCCTGCGCGAAGTCACACTGCTGCTCGCTGAGGAACTCGAGCTGGGCGCGGGTCTCGACGCCCTCCGCCACTACCTCCATGCGCAGCCGGTGAGCCATGGCGATGACCGCTGCGGTGATCTCCATGTCGTCACTGCTGTCGGGTATGTCGGCGACGAAAGTGCGGTCGACCTTCACGGTGTGGATCGGAAACTTCTTCAGGTAGTTGAGTGAGGAGTAACCGGTGCCGAAGTCGTCGATGGCGATTCTGACCCCCAGATGGTGCAGGCTTTCGACGATCTCGGCGGTGCTCTCCACGTCTTCCATCAGCATCGTTTCGGTGATCTCGAGTTCCAGCAGCGACGGCTCGAGGCCGGCGCTGCGCAGGCTCCGGCGGATCACCTCCACCAGATTGGGATCGCGGAACTGGCGCGGTGAGATGTTCACGGCAACACAAAGGGGACCGCCGTGGTGGTCGGCGAGCATACGTCCGGCGGCGCAGGCCTGCTCGATGACCCAGTTACCGATCTCGACGATGGCACCAGTTTCCTCGGCAATGGTGATGAAATCTCCCGGGAGCACCATCCCCCGTTCCGGGTGGTTCCAGCGCAACAGGCATTCGGCGCCGACGATGGACTGATCTGCCAGACGGATGGTCGGCTGGAAGTGCAGTTCAAACTCGCTGCGGTCCAGCGCGCGGCGCAGCTCGTACTCGGTACGCAGGCGGTGCACGGCGTTGGTGTTCAGTTCTTCGCTGAAGAACTGGTAGTTGTTGCGGCCCTGTTCCTTGGCGCGGTACATAGCGAGGTCGGCGTTTTTGGTCAGCGCATTGGGCTCGTCACCGTCATCGGGCAGCACCGTGATGCCGATCGAGGTGGTCACCACCAGTTGATGGCCCGAGATCATGATCGGCCGTTCCAGTTCGCGCAGAATCTTCTCGGCCACCTTGCCGGCGTCCGCCGGTGAGTCGATGTCGTAGAGCAGGATGGTGAATTCGTCGCCACCGGGCCGCCCCACGGTATCTTCCTTGCGCACGCAGCCGAGCAGGCGGGTGGCGACTTCTTTGAGCAGGACGTCGCCGGACTCGTGGCCCAGGGTGTCGTTCACCCGTTTGAACTGATCCAGGTCCAGGTACAGCAGCGCGGCGCGCAGGTCATGGCGCCGGCAGTGCTCGGCGGCATGCTGCAGGCGGTCGTTGAACAGCCGCCGGTTGGCCAGCTCCGTGAGTGTGTCGTAGAACGCCAGCCGCTCCATGCGCCGCTGGCTGGTCTTCATTTCCGTAATGTCGGCGATCTGCATGATGCTGTACAGCGGCTGGCCGTCCCCGCCGCGCTGCAGCACCAGGTGGCAGTTGGTCCAGATCTCCAGCCCGTCGGCACACAACAGTCGCCGCTCGGCGCGCAAGGCCGGTTCGCCGCCGCGTTGCAGGCGCTCGAGCTGCTCTTTGAGTTCCGCGCGCTCGTCGGTGGGAACCAGCCGCGAAACGTGCAGGCGGTCGAGGGACTGCTGGGGATACCGCAGCAGTTCCGTGACGAATCGGTTGGCCTGGAAGATGTGGCCCTGAGGATCCAGCAGCAGGATGCCGATGGGCGCGTTCTCGAACGCGCCGCGGAACCGCTCTTCGCTGCGCCGGAGCTGTTCCTCGGTGCGCCGCAATTCGCTGACGTCCTTGACGATGCAGAGGATCCGCGATTCACCGTCGATGTCGGTCAGGGTGCCGCTGACCAGCACCGTCAATTCGCGCCCGCTGGCGCCGCGGATGCGCATCTCGCGGTTGCTGAGGTGGCCCTCCCGCTCCAGGGTCTCGAACGCTTCGCGGGTGTTTGCGCCGCCTGCTTCGGGCTCGAACAGGTACACGGACTGGCCGATGAGCTGATCGCGCGGGTAGCCGGACCCGGCTTCCGCCGCGGGGTTGGCGTCCTGAATCGTCAGATCCGGCGAAAGGATCAGCACGCCATCCGGGCTGCGGTTGAACACCTGGGAAAATTTGTTCTGATTGCGCTCCGCGGCGCGTTCCGCTTCACGGCGCCGCGAGATGTCGCGGGCGATACACAGCACGCACAGCTCACCGTCCAGCTCGATGAAACGCATGGACAGATCCACCGGGACCTGGCGCTGGTCGCAGCCCTGCAGCAGCACCTCCAGGTCCGTGACCTGGCGTTCCTGGCTGAACCGGCTGACCAGTTCCAGCCGGTCGTCGGGATCCGCGAACAGGTCCAGTTCGCCGATGGCCTGGCCGATGGCATCTTCCCGGGTGTAGCCGATCAGGCGGGTGAAACTCTCGTTGAAGTCCACCACCACGCCGTCGTGGTAGCGAATGATGATGATGACGTCCGGGCTCATGTGGAACACCCGCGAGAAGCGGTCGTCGCTGGCGCCCAGTTCGGGAACCGGCAGCCGGTTCTGGGGTTCGGCGCTGTGGCCGTCGGCGCGCAGGCGGCCGGCATCGTCGGCAACCACGCAAAGGCGCAGCGGCGCTGAGCGGCGGCCGCTGTCGCCGGGCTGATGCAGCCGCAGTTTCGGCAGGTCCAGCGCCGTGCCCGGCGCGCCGCGCGCGGCCCGTACTGCGTCGACCACGCTGGCGTGTATCGGTGCGGGGACAATTTCCAGCAGGCTGTGGCCCTGAAGTACCGCGGGCCCAGGGTGCAGAAAGGAGAGGGGCGCACCGGCGGCGCGCACGACCCGGCTGCGGGCATCCAGTTCCAGCACCACAGCCGACGGGTCGCCGTCCGTGGCGGCTTCGGGCGGTGCCCAGGTCACCGCGCCGGCATCCTCTCCGGCGGGTGGGGGTACGGGCGCGTCCTGGTGATGGTCCTCGATCGGCGGGGTAGCGCCGTCCGCCACTTCCGCGGGCACGGGTTCCGGAGCGCCGGAGTCGGGGCGGGGGCGCCGGGCCCGATGCACCATCAGGGTCAACGTGAGAAGTCCCAGCAGCACCGGAACCCAGGCCAGGGAAACCGGCACCCCCGGCTGCGGGAGTCCGAACGGAACGTCCACGCGGACGTCCCTGGCAAACCAGGTCGAAATGGCGGTCAACGCCGTGACCAGGGCAGGCAGAACCAGCCGCGCGGCCTTCAGTCCGTGAAGTTGCTTCATCGTCCGTGTTTTTCGGGCGCAGTTGTCCGGGTTCTCGGCCGCTGGCTATGCTAGGGCCCGTAGCCGAGCAAACCGGGACAACCCGAGGTCGTCCATGAACGTCGCCATGAAGCTATCGGTAGGCCGCCAGGGACTCTATGACATTACGCACAAAGTCATGGAAGCCGTTCAGAATTCCGGTACAACTGAGGGACTGGTCACAGTTTTTGTTCGCCATACCTCGGCCAGCCTGATCATTCAGGAGAACGCCGATCCGTCGGTACAGCGCGACCTGGAGAAGTGGTTGAACCGGCTGGTCCCGGAGAACGACCCGCTTTACACCCACACCGCCGAAGGGCCCGACGACATGCCCGCGCACATCAAAGGTGCGCTGACCGCAACCAGCCTGTCGGTGCCGCTGATGGACGGCGCACTGGCCCTTGGCACGTGGCAGGGCATCTATCTTTGGGAGCATCGCCACCATCGCGGTGATCGCGAGGTGGTGGTCAACGTGCTGGCGAGTTCCTGACTTCGTCCATCCAGCGCCGGTGACCCTCGGGGTCGAGAATGATGGACGCGAAGTAGAGCAGCATGTCGCGGTGATTGGGCGTCAGGCGGGCGCTCTTCATGGCCTGCTCGCCCTGTTTGCCGTTCAGGTAGCGAAAGCAGGCGGTGAGCGATTCGTCGCGACCCAGGACTGAAGCGATGTGTCCGTTCAGTACGTCGTGCAGCGGCTCCAGGTCCGAGGCGTTCAGGTCCACGTCGCTCGGTTCCAGTACCACGTTGACCCACAGCGTGCAGATCAGTATGCGGTAGAAATCCCGGTCGATGATGCCCTGGGTGACGGCCGACTGTTCGAGCAGGTCGTCCAGCACCGGGGCGAAACGCTCTGCCAATCCGGCCTGCGGGCCGCTCACGCGCGCACTCCGGACAGCCTTCCGTATTCCTGGCGCAGCCGTTGCTCGCTGTCCCGGGTTTCGGCGATGAACCGGCCGAGCAGGGCCCCCGTAGCGGGATCGACAGCGGGGTCGTCGAACAGGTGCGCCAACGGATCGTGAACACGGACGACGTCGCGTGAGAACTCGAGCAGACACTCGAACTTGTCCAGGTCGGAGGCCGCCGAGGCGGCCATGGCGAGGGCCCGATCCAGTTCCGCGCAGGGCGTTTCCAGGGGCTGCTGCCCCAGTTCGCTCAGCCGCTTTGCGAACGCCGCGCCGTGGGCGCGATGACGAGCGCTGGCCAGGGTCAGAACCGCCACCAGGCGGTCTTCCGCCGTGGTGTCACGCCAGGCGGACAGCACCAGGGCGCCGCGCCGGCCGGCCACGGCGAAGGCGTTCAGCACGCCGGCAAGGCGGCCGCGGTCGGTACTGGCGGATTCGGTGATCACCACGCGCTCGGGGTCCGGCGGCTTGACTGCGGCCCAGTGTACGGACCCGCTTCGGCATGGACAACGACGCGCCTGCTGTGGATCCGCTGGACGCGTTTGCAAATGCCGAGGGGGGTCAGTAATTTAGCCGATCCTTTGCCGGACGGTCCTGGTCAGTGCTGCAGTTCGATCGAGTCACTCTGCCGGAAGACAGCGCCCTGCTGCGTGAGGAGGTACGTGCCTTCCTGAAGGAAAACGCCGCGCATCTGGCCCGGCCCAACTCCGATTTCACCACCGGTCACGATTCCGAGTTCTCCCGCAAGCTGGGTCAACGCGGCTGGATCGGCATGACCTGGCCGGCCAGCTACGGGGGCGGCGAGCGGACCTTCTTCGACCGTTATGTGGTCACCGAGGAACTGCTGGCGGCGGGCGCACCGGTGAGCGCTCACTGGATCGCCGACCGGCAGAGCGGCAACCTGATCCTCGGTTTCGGCAGCGAAGCCCAGCGCCGCGAGTATCTGCCGCCCATCACCCGCGGCGAGAGCTTCTTTTCCATCGGCATGAGCGAACCGGGGTCCGGCTCGGACCTGGCGTCGGTGCGCACCAGCGCTCGCCGCGCGGGCGACGGCTGGGTCATCAACGGCACCAAGCTGTGGTCCACCGACGCGCACCGGAATCACTACATGATTGCCCTGGTACGGACCGAGCCGCCGTCTGACAACCGCCATGCCGGCTTGTCCCAGATCATCGTGGACCTGAAGAACGATGGCGCCGCCATCCGGCCGATCCGCAACATTGCCGGTGGCGAAGACTTCAACGAAGTGGTTTTCGAGGACGTGCGGGTACCGGAGGATCGGATCATCGGCGAGCCGGGCAACGGCTGGCACCAGGTCACCAGCGAGCTGGCTTACGAACGCAGCGGACCGGAACGTTTCCTGTCTGCGTTCCGGGTGTTCGTGGAACTGGTGCGGGCCGCGGGCAGCAGACCGGATCCAACCGTCGCCGCCATCATCGGTCGTCTGGCCGCGCATCTGCTGACCTTGCGGCGCATGTCCATCTCGGTGGCCGGCATGCTGGAAGAGGGCAAGAGTCCGCAGGTCGAAGCAGCGCTGGTCAAAGCCCTTGGTAACGATTTCGAGAAACTGCTGCCCGAGGTCGCCAGGCTGGCGGTGCTCGATCCCGGCGGCGCGGCGTTCGCCGGGTTCCGTCAGGCTTTTACCGACACCCTGCTGCTGTCACCCTCATTCACCATCCGCGGTGGCACGCGGGAAATTCTTCGCGGGGTCATTGCCCGCGGCCTGGGGTTACGCTGATGGCTACGGATCGTCTCCTGATCGATGCGGCGGAGCGGATTTTCGCCGACAACTGTGACAAGGCCCGGCTCGACGAAGCGGAAGCCGGGACGTTTCCGGCGGCGCTGTGGCAGGTCATCACCGACAACGGCTTTCAGCAGCTTGCCCTCGCCGACAGCGGCGTGGACCTGGCGGACGCGTTTGCCGTGATGCGTCAGAGCGGGCGGCACGCACTGCCGGCGCCTCTCGCCGAGGCGCTGCTGGCGAATCGCTGGATCGGTGACAGTTCGGTTCTGACCAGCATCGGCCGGGTGCATTCGGAGCGGGTGATCGACATCCCCTGGGGCCGGCAGGCGCAGCGGATTCTCGGTATCGATTTTGACCGGGGCGCCTTCGTGCCGATCGCCGGTCCCGGCAGCGCCGAGGTGGCGGTGACCGAAGGGTGCAATCTGGCAGGCGAACCGCGCGACAGCGTGGCGCTGCCCGCCGGCGTCGAGTGGATCCCGCTGCTGGAACCGGCGCTCGCCTATCTGGCCCTGGCCCGGGCGGCTGCCATGGCCGGGGCCCTGGAGCGCATTCTGGAGTTGTGCCTGCAGTACGCCGGCGAGCGCGAGCAGTTCGGCCGGCCAATTGGCCGGTTTCAGGCCGTGCAGCACAACCTGGCCGTCATGGCCCAGGAGGTGGCGGCCGCTGGCCGGGCGGCGGATGCGGCGATGGACGCCATCGGCGGTGACCGGTTCGAGCTGGAGGTTGCCGCAGCCAAGGCCCGGGTCGGCGAGGCCGCCGGCATCGTGGCCGAAACTGCCCATCAGGTGCATGGCGCCATGGGTTATACCCATGAACACCAGTTGCATCACTTCACCCGGCGGGTCTGGGCGTGGCGCGAGGAGTACGGCAACGAGGTGTACTGGCAGGCACGTCTGGGTACGCAACTGGCAGCCCGGGGCGCTGATCGCCTCTGGGACTTTCTGGCGACCCGTGGCTGAACGGTCACCCCGGGTTCACGCGGAGATACCCGAGCGCCCGGAGCCGCCCCTGACGCTTGCGGTGAGCGAATGCCTGCTCGGCCGCGAGGTCCGCTACGACGGCAGCGGCGCACGCAGCGCCTATCCCCACGCGGCACTCGGGGGCCTGTTCGAATATCGTGGCATCTGTCCCGAGGTCGGTATTGGGCTGGAGGTGCCGCGAGCGCCGATCCGCCTGGTGGACGATGGCGGCGCGGTGCGCGTGGTCGGGGTGCGGGAACCGGATCGGGATTTCACCGACGCGCTGACGCGCTACGGCCGCGATCAGGTGGCCGGTCTGAACGACATTGCCGGCTACGTGTTCATGCGCGGCTCGCCGAGTTGCGGTCTGTTCCGGGTCAAGGTCTACAACCAGGTTGACGGGGAAGTGTCCGGCGCGCCGCGGCGCGACGGGCAGGGCGCCTATGCCGCTGCCATTACCCGGGCCCTGCCCGACCTGCCGGTGGAGGAGAACGGGCGCCTCCACGATCCTCTGCTGCGCGAGAACTTCGTTACCCGGACCTTCGCTTACGCCCACTGGCAGGCGCTGTTGCGGGTCGGCCTGACGGGCGGCCGCCTGATCGAGTTCCACAGCCGCTACAAGTATCTGCTGATGGCGCACAGCGTTCCCCACTACCAGCGTACCGGCAAGCTGCTGGCGGACCTCTCCGGCGATCTGGCCGGTCGAGCCCGGGAGTACGTCGGCCTGCTCATGGAAGGCCTGACCCAACCGGCCGGTCGCCGCGGCCACGCCAACGTGCTGTCCCATCTGCAGGGTTATTTTGCGCGCAGCATGGGAGCCGGTGAGCGTCAGGAACTGGCGGAACTGATTCACGCCTACCGGCGCGGCGAGGTGCCGCTACTGGCACCCATCACGCTGATCAAGCATTATCTGCGTCTGCATCCGGACCAATACGTTGCCCGTCAGGTCTACCTGGACCCGCACCCGGCCGCCGCTGCGCTGCGTCGCCCGCTCTGAGGGCCCGGTCGGGTAGATCGGCGCGCAACGAGGCGAGCGAAGGTATGCCCATCGACATCGAGATCGACGCCGAGCGGAAGCGGATCGACACCCGGGCCTCCGGCGTGGTGACGGTCGAGGACCTGCTCTCGTACTACCAGCGCCTGCATGATCATCCCGATTTCAACCTCGGCATGTCCGAACTGTGGGACGCCACCGCGATCACCGATACCGTACTGAGCAGCGACGACCTTCGTGAATTTTCCAGGGTCACTGAGCCGTACACCCGCCAGGGGGCGTCCGCGCGGGTGGCGATTCTGGTGCCGGACGACCTCGGGTTCGGCCTGGCGCGCATGTACGAACTGTTGCAGACCGACAGCATCAACCGGCTGAAGATCGTCCGCAGCCGGGAGGCCGCGGAAGCCTGGCTGGCGGACGCCGGCGAGCCGGCCACGGAGCCCCACGCCACGCCGCCGCGCTGATCCGTCAGGCGATCAGCGGTGCCCCGGGGCTGCCGTCGTCACCGGTTTCGGCATCCGCATCTCCACCAGCATCTCCGCCACCCTCTCCCCCAATCTGGCCACTGGACTCCTGCAGGCTCTGCTGGCGGTACAGCTCGTAGTAGTGCCCGCGCGCCGCCATGAGTTGCTCATGACTGCCGCTTTCGGTGATCCGGCCGGCCTCCACCACCACGATGCGATCGGCGTTGCGGATGGTCGACAGCCGATGTGCGATCACGAACGCGATACGCCCGGCCAGCACGTTGGCCATGCCGCGCTGGATGCGCTGCTCGGTCTCGGTGTCCACCGACGACGTGGCTTCGTCCATGACCAGGATCTGCGGCTCGGCGAGGATGGCCCGAGCGAAGGAGATGAGCTGCTTCTGTCCAGCGGAAAGCCGGCCGCCGCCTTCACCAACTTCGGTGTCGTAGCCGTTCTCCATCTGGGTGATGAACTCGTCGGCGCCGGCCAGGCGGGCGGCTTCCTCCACCTGGGCGTCGCTGGCGTCCAGGTGCCCGTAGCGGATGTTCTCGCGAATGGAACCGGAGAACACGTGGGCGCTTTGCAGCACCATACCCAGATTCGACTGCAGCCAGTGCAGGCTGCGCGCCCGGTAGTCCACACCGTCGATCAGTACCTGCCCGCGCACCGGCTCGTAGAACCGGCAGATCAGATTCACCAGGGTGCTCTTGCCGCCGCCGGTGGGCCCGACGATGGCAATGGTCTCGCCACGCCGGGCCACCAGGTTGACGTCCTGCAGCACCGGACGCTCGGGGTCGTAGGCGAAGCTCACGTTCTTCAGTTCGATGCGCGCAATCTCGGCCGGATTGCCGTCCTCCGCCATACGCCCGCCGGCGGGCACGGCTGCCTGCCGGGACAACGCTTCGCGCACGCTGGCGGAGTCCTGAATTTCCGGCTCGGCCTCGATCAGGCTGAGAATGCGTTCCGCCGAGGCCTGGGCCATCTGCATTTCGGCGAACCAGTGTCCGAGTTCCTCCACCGGATCGAAGAAGTGCCGGGTGTAGGCCAGGAATGCGACCAGGGTGCCGGCGCTGATGACCCCGCCCAGCAGGTCGATGCCGCCGAGCGCCAGCGCCAGTCCGGTGGCCAGGCTGGCCAGGGTGATGACCACCGGGACATAGGTGGCAGCCAGGGTCATGTTGGTCACCGACGAGCCATACATGCGCCGGGTCAGGTCACCGAAGTCGTCAGCGTTGGGCTGCTCGCGAACGAACGCCTTACTGGTCAGCACGCCCATGATGGCCTCGTTGTAGGAGGCGGTGATGCGCGAGTTGGTGGCCCGGACCTGGCGCGCGGTGCCGAGGATACGACGCTGGAATTTGCCCGATACCCAGCCAAGCACGGGAATGATGGCGAGCACCACCAGGGCCAGCTTCGGATTCATGACCAGCATGGCCACGGCGATGCCCAGCATCATGGTGCTGCCCCAGACCAGATCCAGAAAGCCCCAGGCCAGGATGTTGGACAGGCGCTCACAGTCCGACGTCATGCGCGCCATCAGCCAGCCCACCGGCCGATAGTCGTAGAACGAGAACGACAGCCGCTGCAGGTTTTCGAAACCATCGCGGCGGATGTCGTGACTGACGTGAGTGCGGATCTTGCCGCCCAGCCAGATGAACGTGCCAATGGACAGCGCGATCACCACCGTACAGCCGGCATAGGCCAGCATCCACGGCCACAGCGTGGCGTCGAGGCCGTCGCGCTCGATGTGATCCACCACGCCCCGGGTGATGAGCGGATAGCTCACTTCCACACAGGCGGTGATGAAGGCGCAACCGGCCAGGCCGATCAGTTCCTTCGGATAACGGCGCGCATAGGCGAACAGCTTGCGCCACAGTGCCGTGTCCACGCGGCCGGCCAGGGCGTCGTCGTCGAACCCGTCGTTGTAATTGTCGTCGTCGTACGCTTCCACGTCAGTCTCCTGCCTGGCGCGCCGGGACGGCCGCGCTGCGGGTAGCATTCACGTCGGCCCTTATGGCCGCATCCAGGGCGCCCTGAATTTCGCACAGACGGCGGTAGGGGCCATCGGCGGCGGCCAGTTGGTCGTGGCTGCCGATCTGTGCGATGCGGCCTTCGTCCAGGACCAGAATTCGATCCGCATGCATGACCGAGGACAGCCGGTGGGCAATGATCAGTGTCGTCTGCCGGCCCTTGCGGCGGCGCAAAGCCTCCAGAATCCGGGCTTCGGTGCGGGTGTCCACCGCCGATAGCGAGTCGTCCAGCACCAGCACCGGCGGATCCTTGAGCAGCGCCCGGGCCAGGGCCAGACGCTGGCGCTGACCACCGGAAAGGGTTACGCCGCGCTCGCCGACCATGGCGTCGAATCCATCCGGAAAGGTCTGCACCGATTCGTGGATGGCGGCTTCTTCGCAGGCCGACACCAGTTCGTGCTCGGTGGCGGCGGGGCGTCCGACCCGCAGATTGGCGCCGATGCTGCGCGAGAACAGGAACGGCTCCTGCAGCACCACACCGATCTGGCGCCGCAGCCACTGGCGGTTGCTGGTCCTGATGTCTCTGCCGTCGAGGCTGATGTGGCCGGCATCGAACTCGTACAGGCGCAGCAGCAGGCGAATCAGCGTCGACTTTCCGGAACCCGGCGGACCGACGATGGCCAGGGTCTCGCCAGCGGCGATGTGCACCGACAGGTCGTCGATGACCGGCCGCCCCCGCTCGTAGCCGAAGGACAGATGCTCGATGCGGATGTCGCCCCGCGCACGGCCATCGGCCGGCGCCGTTTCCCGGCTTTCTTCCGGCTCCGCCAGCACTTCGTTGATGCGCTGCAGGCTGACCACGGCCTTGCCGGTATCGGTGAGCACCCGGCCGAGCTGACGCATGGGCCAGATGACCATGGACACGTAGGTCATGAAAGCGAACAGTGTGCCGACGGTCATGGTGCCGTTCATCAGGAACCGGGCGCCCGCAAACAGCACGATGCCGACCTGTGACATGGCCAGCAGATCGCTGCAGCTCCAGTAGATGCCCATGAGGCGGATGAGCTGATGGTTCTTGTTGCGGAACTCGGCGTTTCTGGCCGCGAACTTCTCGATCTCGTAGTCCTGGCGGGCGAACGCGCGCACCACCCGGATGCCGGTGAGGTTTTCCTGCAGGGTAGCGGTCATGGCGCCTTCCGCCTCGTCGGTTTCCAGGAACACCTTCTTGACCCGGGTGAAGAACAGGTAGGCGCCGATGGTCAGAAACGGCATCAGGCACAGCGACAGCCAGGCCAGCCGCGAGTCCATCCAGAACAGGAACGGAATGACGCAGGCCACCAGCATGACCGCGCGGCCGATCTCCACCACGTCGCTGGCCAGAAACACCCGCAGGGTCTCCACGTCGGAACTGGCGCGCTGCACCAGATCCCCGGTGTCGGCGGTGTCGTAGAATCCGGCCCGGAGAAAGTGCATGCGCCGGTAGAGCGCTTCGCGCAGGCGCCGGACAATGGACTCCGATGCCAGCGCGGCCAGCCGCCCGCGCAGGTACAGGCAGACGCCGCCCAGCGCGGTCAGGAGTACGGCGGCCGCTGCCGACAGCCACAGGTAGCTCAGGTAGGGATCGTCGCCGATTCGCCCGGCCAGCCAGGCCAGCGGCGCCGCGGCGCGTCCGAGATCATCTTCCACCACCACGTCGATGGCGAATTTTCCGACCAGGGGCGCTCCGAACATGAGCATGGCGGTGCCCGCCATGGCCACGATCGCATAGCCGTAGCGCAGCCGCTGACCCCGGGTGATGTGCCACAGTGTGCTGTGGTTCGTCGTCATTGTTCCTGTTCCCGCTTGGAGGCGACCAGGGTCGCCGTCGTTGCCTCAGTGATGGGTAACGAGCGGGTTGGAACGAAATCGGAAGGTCTGAAAACGAAAAACCCGCTCGGGTGTGAGCGGGTCTCGAGTGATGTTGACGACTCAGGACCGGCTCACGAAACGCCGGAATTGCCTCCGACGGCGATGCCCGATGCACCGGCACGCACGGAAGCAAGCGGCGAGAACCCCGCTCTTTGCTTCATGTTGTGCCAAGTGATATGCATCGCTTCCTCCTGGGTCAGCGCGCGGAATACTACGCCCACTCGCTCCGTCGAATCAAGCTTGGATGCCCATGTCAAGGGGATGCCGGACCAGCCGAACCGAACGGCGAAGATTTTCCGGCGGCGCTGCAGCCGGAGCAGAGCCTGAAGCGCCGGGTATAATCGCTGCCATGGAACACGACGGTCAGTCCGAAATTGCGGCGCGAACCGAAAGGGCGCGGCGCCTGCTGGAGATCCTCGAACTGGAGCGCATCGAGGAAAACCTTTATCGCGGCAGCAACGAGTCCCGTGCCCGCACCCGGCTGTTCGGCGGTCAGGTGCTGTCCCAGGCGCTGCGGGCCGCGGCACGCACCGTCGACGGCCGCCAGCCGCACTCCATGCGCGGCTATTTCATGCGTGCCGGCGATGCCGCCCGGCCGGTGCTGTACGAGGTGGAGCGCA
Organism: uncultured Gammaproteobacteria bacterium; assembly: GCA_942491135.1. Lineage (GTDB taxonomy): Bacteria > Pseudomonadota > Gammaproteobacteria > Pseudomonadales > Azotimanducaceae > UBA7803. The sequence goes on from CALNZS010000019.1 coordinate 255,012, forward strand.
TCCGCGACGGCCGCAGTTTCGCCACTCGCCGGGTGGTGGCCATTCAGCGCGGCCAGGCGATTTTCAGCATGGATGTATCGTTTCAGGTCGACGAGCAGGGTTTCGAGCACGCGTTGTCCATGCCCAACGTGCCGCCGCCGGACGAACTGGAGGACGACGTCGTGCGGCTGGCCGCTCTGCAGGGCCAGGTAGACTTCGAGGCCGGGCCCGGGCTGGGGCCCATGGCCGGTCAGCCGCGGCCGTTCGAGATGCGCTCGGTGTTTGCCCTCGGCAGCGATGCCTGGCGCATGAACCGGTTCTGGAATCCGGTATGGATCCGTTTCGCGGCCCCGGTTCCGACGGGCGATGAAGCGTTGACGTGCTGCCTGCTCGCCTACGCGTCGGACATGGGCATGGTTTCCACCGCGGCACTGCCGCACAACGAGGCGGTAGCCCGCACCGAGTTGCAGATGGCCAGCCTCGATCACGCGCTGTGGATCCACCGCCAGCCGCCGCTCGACGACTGGCTGCTGCTGCACAAACACACCAGCGCCGCCAGTGGCTCGCGCGGCCTTGTGCATGCCGAGTTCTTTTCCCGCGACGGTATGCTGGTGGCGTCCGTGACCCAGGAAGGCCTGCTGCGCCGGCGGACCCGCAAAGACACTCAGAAGTAGGTCACGTCGCGCACGCTGAAGGCCAGGTCCAGGCCGCCGGTGAGATGCTCCAGCGCGACCGCCGGGTTGTCCGGCAGCGCGATGTGCGTGGCGTCCAGACGCAGCTGATTCCAGGTGGGGTCCACCGCCAGCCACTCGCCGTCCACCCGCAGTTCGTTCCAGGCGTGATAGCGGAATGCCGGTGGCGGCCCGTCCGCATAGGCCAGACCGAACACGGTGCGCGCCGGAATGTCGAGGCTGCGCGCCAGGGTGGTCAGCAGGTCGGCAAATTCGCTGCAGTCTCCGGCCGGCTGCTCCAGCAGGGTCAGCACGTGCCGGCTCGCTTCGTCCTCGTAGCGCAGGTAACCGTGCACGAAGGCGGTGAGGGCATCGACCCGCGCGCGGGGGTCGTCGATGCCCGCCACGGCGCGACTGGCCAGTGCGCGGATGCGCCGGTCGTTGACCGGATGATCGGCGGTTTCCACCAGCTCGTCGCCTCGCAGCTCCGGGCTGGTGATGCTGGCGGCATCCTGGGTCAGCAGCCCCTGCCGAAGGCGCTCGGGCCACAACACGGCGCCATGACGGCCATCCACGGCCAGCGTCAGGGACTCGATGCGGGTATGGTTCGGCAGCCGCCGGTCCACCGGGACGAAATAGCTTGCAGCCTGGAGAGCGGTGCGCGGCGCCAGGGCCCGCGCACGGGTAGTCTGTTCCAGTTCGAACAGACCTGACAGGGTCATGGATACCGGCCGCAGCCGCGCATCGAGCTGGATGATGGTCGGATCCAGGGGCGCAGGATTCTCCAGGCGATAGCCGATGGCATTGCGCTCGAGCACGCGGAATTGCCGGGTCACGACCCGTTGCCGGACAAAATCCAGGGCCGAGGAAGTCACCGTGGCGCCGCTGGGCCGGTGGTCCCGTCGCAGCCAGGTTTCGAATCCCAGGTAGTCGCCGAGGTGGAAGGACAGTTCCAGTGGCGTTGGCTCGTGCGCTTCCTGGCGGCCGGCGGTCACCCGCTCGGCCGAATAGCTGGCGCCGTCGTCATGGCGCCGGATGTGGGTGCCATCGGTGAGACCGGCGCGGCTGTGGCGCTGACTGGCCTGGCGCAGCACAAATGGCCGGATGCCGGCAAAGTCCAGCCGCTCCTCGATGCGGACCGGATTGCCGCGGGTCAGCACGAACCGCAGGTCGCTGTCGAATCGCCAGTCGCCGAGCGCGTCGCGGCTGATCCGGGTGTGCAGGTAGCCGACGTGACGCTCGTCGAGCAGCAGGCGGTACCAGCGTTCCCCACGCAGGGCGGCGGCGCTCTGCAGCACCGGATCGGAGCGCTCGGCCAGCAGCCAGGCTACGCCGCCGAGCAATGCCAGCGCGCCGAGGCCGTTGAGCAGTCTCAGGGCGGTCAGGGCGTGGGGCAAAAGGACTCTCCTGCGGGTGAGGCAGGCATTGTACGGGACGCCGCCGTCAGGCGCGGTACACTACGGCCGATCACCACACTAGAATGCGCCGTCAACGCCGCAGGACGACACCGGTCTGATGAATCAGGAACTCAGGGACTTCATTCGCACCCGCATCCGCCAGGATCTCGATGACGGGATCGTCAGTGGCGGCGTGGTGACGCGGTTTCCACCGGAACCGAACGGCTACCTGCATATCGGACATGCCAAGTCGATCTGCCTGAATTTTGGTGTGGCCGAAGAATTCGGCGGCATGACCTACCTGCGTTTCGACGACACCAATCCGCTCAAGGAAAACGAGGAGTTCACCAACGCCATTGCCCGGGACGTGGCCTGGCTGGGATTCAGCTGGGGCGATCGGCTGACCCATGCGTCGGACTACTTCGAACAGCTCTATCGGTTTGCCGAAGAACTGATTCAGGCCGGCAAGGCCTACGTCGACAGCCAGAGCGGCGACCAGATCCGCGAAACCCGCGGGACCCTGACCGAGCCTGGAACCCCGAGTCCGCACCGCGGCCGCAGCGTGGCCGAGAACCTGGACCTGTTCCGGCGGATGCGGGCCGGCGAGTTCGCCGACGGAGAACTGGTGCTGCGGGCGAAGATCGACATGGCGTCGCCCAACATCAATCTGCGTGACCCGGTTCTGTATCGGATTCGCCACGCCCATCACTTCCGCACCGGCGACGCCTGGTGCATCTATCCCATGTACGACTACACCCACTGTATCTGCGATGCCCTGGAGGGAATCACCCATTCCCTGTGCACGCTGGAGTTCGAGGACCACCGGCCGCTCTACGACTGGGTGCTGGACAACATCAACGTCAATTTTCACCCGCCGCAGATCGAGTTCTCCCGGCTCGGCCTCGAGTACACGGTCATGTCCAAACGGCTGCTCAACCGGCTGGTCACCGATCAGCTCGTAGAAGGCTGGGACGATCCGCGCATGCCCACCATCGCCGGGCTGCGGCGGCGCGGGGTGACCCCGGGGGCGATCCGCGATTTCTGCCGGCGGGTCGGTGTCACCAAGCAGGACAATCTGGTGGAGATGAGCCTGCTGGAGTTCTGTATCCGTCAGGATCTGGAAGCGAGCGCGCCGCGTGGCATGGCGGTGCTGGACCCGCTGCTGGTGTCGATCACCAACTATCCACCAGCACAGGCCGCCAGCGGAGAAACCCTCGAGGCGCCGTGGCACGCTCAGAACGAGGCGCTTGGCCATCGCCAGTTGCCGTTCGGGCCGCGGCTGTACATCGAGCGGGAAGACTTTTCCGACGACCCGCCGCGCAAGTTCAAGCGGCTGACCCCGGACCAGCCGGTCCGGTTACGCTATGGCTACATCATCCGCTGCGACGAGGTGGTGCGCGGCGAGGACGGCCGGGTGGTGGAACTCAAGTGCAGCTACGTGCCGGAGTCGAAGAGCGGGTCCGATACCAGCGGCATCAAGACCAAAGGCGTCATCCACTGGGTCGATGCCGACCGCGCCGTCCCATCGCGGGTACGTATCTACGATCGTTTGTTCAAAGTGCCTTCGCCGGGCACTGCCAGCCTCGCCGACGAGTTGAACCCGGACTCGCTGACGGAAGTGCAGGGTTATCTGGAACCCGCCATCGTCGCCAGTGAAGCGGAACGGTTCCAGTTCGAACGGATCGGCTACTTCTGCAAGGACAGCGTACTGCCTGGCGTCTTCAATCGTACGGTGACGCTGCGCGACAGCTACCGTCCCGAACCGGCAGGAGGGTGATCATGCAATCCGTTTCGTCGTCCGTGACCCTGATGGAAGTCAGTCCCCGGGACGGGTTGCAGAACGAACCCGAGGTTCTGGGTACCGAAGCCAAGCTGACCCTGATCCAGCACGCTCTGGATGCCGGCTTCAAGCGCATCGAGGTGACCAGCTTCGCGCACCCGAAACGGGTGCCGCAGATGGCCGATGCCGAAGCCGTGTGCCGCGGCCTGCCGCAGCGCGGTGACGTGACCTATACCGGCCTGGTGCTGAACCAGCGTGGCTACGAGCGTCTGCTGGCCACCGAACGGCTCGACGAGGCCGGAGTGGTGATTCCGGTGACCGATACCTTTGCCGAGCGCAATCAGGGCATGTCGGCTGACGCATGCCTCGACATGGCGGTGCAGATTCTGCGCGACGCCCGCCGCCGGGGCATGCGCGCCCAGGCGACCCTGGCGGTGGCTTTCGGCTGTCCGTTCGAGGGTGAGGTCGACGTGGACCGGCTGGTGGAAATGGCCGATGTGCTGGCCCAGGAGCAACCGGTGGAGATTGCGCTGGCCGACACGGTGGGGGTCGGAGTGCCCACTCAGGTGCTGGCCTCTTTTGCGGCCCTGCGCGAGCGTCTGGGTCCGGACATGCCGCTGCGCGCGCACTTCCACGATACCCGCAACACCGGCATTGCCAACGCGTTTGCGGCGCTGCAGGCGGGCGTCCAGACCCTCGATGCCAGCCTCGGCGGGATCGGTGGCTGTCCGTTCTCGCCGGGCGCCAGCGGCAACATCGCCACCGAGGATCTGGTCTACATGCTCGACCGCATGGCGGTCGCGCACGATGTCAATTTCGAGCGGCTGCTCGAGGGCGCGGCCTGGCTGCAGGAAGCCCTTAAGAAGCCGCTGCCGTCGATGCTCCTCAAGTGTGGCGGCTTTCCAGTCAACGCAGACGGTGCACAAGGAGTACAACCATCGTGACGACGCCGCAGGGAACGGGAACATCCACGGGGCCGCTGGACGATGTCCGGGTCATCGAGCTCGGACAGCTCATTGCCGGACCTTTCTGCGGCCAGTTGCTGGGTGACCTCGGTGCGGACGTGATAAAGATTGAGCCGCCGGGCAGGGGCGATCCCATGCGCGACTGGGGGCAGGGTATTCCCGTGTGGTGGCCTGTCATCGCGCGCAACAAACGTTCCATGACCTTGAATCTGCGGGAACCCGAGGGTCAGGAACTGCTCAAGAAGCTGGTGGCGGAAGCCGACGTTCTGATAGAGAACTTCCGGCCCGGCACCATGGAAAAATGGGGCCTCGGTTATGCCGATCTGGCCGCCATCAACCCGCGCCTGATCATGGCTCGTGTGTCCGGTTTCGGTCAGACCGGGCCCTATGCGCCACGCGCCGGCTACGGTTCCATCGGCGAAGCCATGGGCGGCATCCGTTACCTGGCCGGTGACCCGGATCGGCCGCCGAGCCGGGTAGGCCTGTCCATCGGCGACTCGCTGGCGGCGACTTTCGCCTGTCTGGGGGTGCTGGCCGCGCTGCACCATCGGCAACGCAGCGGGCAGGGTCAGGTGGTGGACTCGGCCATCTACGAGGCGGTGCTGGCCATGATGGAATCCACGGTCCCCGAGTACACGGAGGGCGGCACCATCCGCGAACGCAGTGGGGCCATACTGCCCAAGATTGCCCCATCCAACGTCTATCCCACCCGTGACGGCGAGATGATCGTGATGGGCGCGAATCAGGACTCGGTGTTCACGCGCTTGTGCGAGGCGATGGGTGAACCGGACCTGGCCCAAGACCCGCGCTACGCCACCCACACCGCACGCGGCGACAATCAGGCGGAACTCGACGCCAGAATAGCGGCCTGGTCGGAGACTTTCAGCGCCGAGGAACTGCTGGCCTGCCTGGAGCAGAGCGGTGTCCCCGCCGGGCGCATCTACCGGGCGCCGGAGATGCTCGCGGACCCCCAGTTCAAGGCCCGTGAGTCCATCATCGATGTCGACCATCCGGTGTTCAGGAACCTCAAGATGCAGAACGTGGTGCCGAAGCTGTCGGCCACCGCGGGCCGCGTGCGCTGGCCCGGCCCGGAACTGGGTGCGCACACGGCGGAGGTGCTCGGGGAACTGGGCCTGAATGCGGACGACGTGGAGTCGCTGCGGGCGCGAGGCGTCATCTGAGCCCGGCTATGGCGGCGCCGGGTATCGGTATCGAGAACGTGCGGGCCGCCGCGGCCCGTATCGGCTGCCACCTGCATCGCACCCCGGTACTCACCAGCCGCAGTATCGACGCCATGGTGGGCGCACCCGTGCACTTCAAGTGCGAGAACTTCCAGCGCTCAGGTTCATTCAAACTGCGGGGCGCGCTGGCGGCGTTGAGCGCCAATCTGGAAGCGGCCCGGCGCCGCGGCGTGGCGACCCACAGCTCCGGAAACCACGCGGCCGCCCTGGCGCTGGCTGGACGCCTGCTGGGGGTTCCGGTAGCCGCGGTCATGCCGGAGCGTGCGCCGGCGTTCAAACGCCAGTCGGTGCTGCGCTACGGCGCCCGGGTGGTGGGATGCGGACCCACCCTGGCGGATCGTGAGGCGGCGCTGGCGGCCCTGTGCGCCGAGACCAACGCGGTGGTGATTCCGCCCTACGATCACCCGGAGGTAATCGCCGGTCAGGGCACGGCGGCCCTGGAGCTGCTCGAACAGGCCCCGGAAATCCAGGCCATCTGGGTGCCGGTCGGCGGCGGCGGCCTGGCATCCGGGACCGCATTGGTGGGCCGCGAAGCCGGGGTGAAAGTGTGGGCGGCGGAGCCGGAGTTGGCCGACGATGCTTATCGCGGGCTGCTGGCCGGGGAGCGGGCGCCGGCGCCGGACCCGGTGACTGTGGCGGATGGGCTGCGTGGCGCCTTGAGCGATCTGACGTTCAGTCTGCTGCGCGACTGCGCGGTAGGGGTGGTACGGGTCTCCGAAGCGGAGATTCTAGGTGCCCAGCGGCTGGCCTGGAACTGCCTGAAGGTCGTCATCGAGCCGTCCTCGGCGGTGCCGCTGGCGGCGTTGCTGCGGCAGGGTGCGGAGCAGAGCGTGGGCGTGATTCTGACCGGCGGGAACCTCGACCTGCCTGGAGGCACTTAGTCAGAGTCTCCGCGGGGGTGGCGCGTTATGATCGGCGCAAGCGAACCGCCAGCCGGTCCGGCCGGCGGAACAAGGGGAGGAGTCCAGATGGGAATGAAAGGATACGACGTCATCGCCCGGGTGCTGAAGGCCGAGGGGGTGGAGTTCATCGCCTGTTATCCACGCAATCCGCTCATCGAGGCCTGCGCCAAACAGGGCATCCGGCCCATCGTGTGCCGCCAGGAACGGGTCGGATTCGCCATTGCCGATGGGTTCAGCCGCACCACCAACGGGGCCCGGCTGGGGGTGTTCGTATGCCAGCATGGTCCGGGTGCGGAGAACGCCTTTCCGGGTCTGGCGCAGGCCTTTTCCGACAACGTGCCGGTGCTGTTCCTGCCCGGCGGAGAGGCCGCCGCGCGGCAGGGCATCAGCCCGACGTTCAGTGCCCGGGACAACTACCGCGGCGTCACCAAGTGGTCGGCCTACGTCAGCGATCCACGGCGCCTGGCGCCGGCCCTGCGCCACGCCTTCTACCGCCTGCGCACGGGCAAGGGCGGACCGGTGATGGTGGAAACCGGGGCCGACGCGCTGTTCGGGGAACTCGACGGCGAACTGCGGTACACGCCGGTGAGTGGTTCCCGCTATGCCCCGGATGCGGCATCCGTGAACGCGGCGGCGGATGCCCTGGCCGCGGCTGAGCGGCCCCTGCTGCACGTCGGCCAGGGGGTGCTGTTCGCCGGCGCCAGCGACCCGCTGGTGGCACTGGCGGAGGCGCTGGACGCACCGGTGGTCACCACCATGCCGGGCAAGAGCGCGTTCCCGGAGAACCATCCACTGTCCGTGGGCGCGTCCGCCATCACCAAACCGGCGCATCTGCTGGCCGCCTACCGTGAGGCCGATTGTATCTTCGCCATCGGCAGCAGCCTCACCCGCACCGTCTATGGCACCAACATTCCTGGCGGCGACCGGGTGCTGATCCACGCCACGGTGTCCGAAGACGACATCAACAAGGAATACCTGGTCGACCACGCTCTGGTCGGGGATGCCCGTCTGACGCTCGAGGCGCTGCTCGCGGCGCTCGAGGAACGCGGCGTGAACCGCGGTCCCGGCCCGCGCGCCGAAGCAACCCGGGCCGCCAAGCAGGCGTTTCTGGACGATTGGCAGGCCGAGTTCACCTCGGACGAGACCCCGATCAACCAGTATCGTGTGATCCACGACATGATGGCGCACCTCGACCCGGCCGGAACCATCATCACCCACGACGCCGGCACCCCGCGGGAGCAGATCATCTCGTTCTGGGAGGCGCCGGTACCGCGCAGCTACCTGGGCTGGGGCAAGAGTACTCAGCTCGGCTTCGGGCTGGGCGCCATCATGGGCGCCAAGCTGGCGGAACCTGGCCGGACCTGCATCAACATCATGGGTGATGCCGCCATCGGCATGGTTGGTATGGACATCGAAACCGCCGCCCGCAACCGCATCGGCATCGTGACCGTGGTTTTCAACAACGGCATCATGGCCATCGAATCCGATTCGCTGGTGGATGCGCACACGGACTACGGCGCCAATTTCGTGGGAGGCAGTTATGCGGCCCTGGCCGAGAACCTGGGCGCCCACGGCGAACGGGTGGTGCAGCCGGCCGACTTCCTGCCGGCCCTGGACCGGGCGGTGGCCGCGGCCGACGCCGGCCGCCCGGCGCTCATCGAAGTCATGGCCAAGGCCGGTTACCGGTGGCCGGGCCGGCCGGACACGCTGGACTGAACCCGCCGTCCGGCGGCTTGCTCAGGGCAGCAGGGCGCCGCCGTCCACGTCGATGGTGGTGCCGGTGACGAAGTCGTTCTCGATGGCAAATTGAATTCCCATGGCGACTTCGTCCGGGCCCCCGGCGCGGGGAATCAGGTTGTCGGCGGTGGCGCGTTCGAGCATGGCGCGGCGTTGCTCGCTGTCGGGGCCGAACATGGGGGTCTCGATGACCCCGGGCGATACCACGTTGATGCGCCGCGGCGCCAGTTCCGGCGCCACCGCTCTGACAAACCCCTCCACGGCGTTGCCGACGGTTGAGATGGCTGACATGCCGGGCCGGCATTTGCGTGCCGGCGATCCGCTCACGAGCACGATGCAGCCGTCTTCGGGCAGGTGCGCCGCGCCCAGCCGGACACTGTTCACGTAGCCCCAGAGCTTGCGGAACGACCCCTGGAATCCATCCAGGTCCATCTCCAGGAACGGTCCCACGGCCCGTTCGCCGCCGGTGGCGGCGTTGACCAGGATGTCGAATGGGGCGCACTCGGCGAAGGCGGCCGCCATGGCGTCCCGGTCCAGGGAATCGAGCTGGCGCAGGCTGGCTCGGCCACCCAGCGCATCGTTGGCGCTGTCGAGATTGGCCTGACTGCGGCTCATCACCACCACCTCGGCGCCGGCTTCGAGTAGCCGCGCCGCCGCTGCCAGGCCGATCCCCGAGGATCCGCCGAGTACCAGTGCCTTGCGTCCCTTGATGTTCATGGCGCCACCTCCAATGGCTCGGCGGGTTGTGATGAATTGCGGTCGGCTTGACCGCGGGTCCGGTCCGCGCCGATGACGGTATCGGACCGGATCTGCTCGCCGTGCAGGCCAGTGCGGGCCAGCAGGCGGACGATGCCCTGATCGCCCACCAGATGGGCGGCGCCGACCAGAACGAAGTAGGTGTGAGCGTTACCGCCGGGATCTTCCAGGAAGCGGCGGATGCCGTCCGCCATCCGGTGATTGCGCTCATCGAGAAGCTGGCGGCTGAACGCCTGGGCGGCGGCCGAATCCCCCGATTGGGCGGTGAACATTTCCAGGAACGTGGCCTGGTCGCCGGACAGCCAGGCCACCAGCATGCCGGCCAGCAGAGGCTCGATCTGCGCCTCCATGTCCAGGGTCTCGGTCAGCAGTTCGAGCTGGGTGGGCAGAGGCTGGTTGAACAGCAGGTCGAGCTGCTCGTCCAGGGTTTCCAGCGCCAGCACGGGGCGCTGGCCGCGCCGCTCCAGGAAGTAGCTCTCCAGGCCGGAATCGGGCAGATAACCCAGGGTCAGCAGGCGCGACACCACAATCTGGTTCATGACCATGGCGGGTTTGGCGTTGGCAACCACTTCCGGACTGGACCCATAGGCCGCCAGATGTGTGCCCAGACGCTGGTAGAGGTCGTCCGGCAATACGTCGCGCAGGGTCTGCGGTGGCGGAAGCAGCGCATAAGCCAGCGAACGCTGCTGCAGCTCCCCTGGCGCCAGACTGGCCAGGTCGACTTCCAGAACCAGGCTGTCCGACTGCTCGAAGGCCGCCTCCAGCGGTGCCGGCAGCGGGTACAGGCTCGGCTTCAGGATGTGGATGGATCCGGCGACGTAGACGGTCCGGTCCCCACGCTGATAGCGCCACAGAAACAACGGATGCGGCCCCTCCGGCACGCGGCTCCTGATCTCCCGGCCGGTGGTGATCCACTCGTCGTTGAGGCGTACGATCTCGCAGGGTTCGTTCGTGCCGGCGCTGGCCTGGCAACGTTCCCGGGCGCCGATGGAGGCGGCCAGATCGTTGGGCTGACCCTGAGTGACGGCCCGTACGGAATCGGGACGCGATGGCGCCACCGCCAGCGCTTTGGACGCCGCCAGCGATTCGTAAGGGTCTTCCAGGAGGCCCGCCGTCGAGGCGCTGGCCCGGGCCGGGCCGGGTGCCATGGCGAAAGCGATCAGCGCCGCGCCGAACAGCCAGCCGGCCGGGTGGCGGGGCCGGCGCATCAGCGAACGATGCCGCGAGGCCGCGAGGGTGAGCTGCGACACGGGGTCAGCCTTCGCGGATGTCCTGGGGTGTTTCCCCAGCCGCGATGATGGCGTGTTTGACCTCTTCCAGGATGGCGTCGAGGCGTGCCGGTTCGGTGCCCCGCATCACCAGCGTGGTGCCGTAGCGATCCTGGCGGAAGAACGGGTAACTGCCGAGATCGACGTCGTCGTAGCGCGCCTGTATCTCCCGCAGGGGGGTGGCGATCTGACTCTCTCCGACATAGGCCGTCACCGAGCGGGAGCGCACCACGGGTCCGGCGCGCAGTTTGCCTTCCAGACTCCCGAGCATGGCCTGCATCACCGCCGGGATACCGGCCATGACGAATACGTTCTCGATCCGGAAGCCCTGCGGGCCGCCGGTGAGATTGTCGACCAGGGTGGCGCCCTCGGGAATGCGCGCCATGCGCATGCGCGAAGCCATGATGTCCGGCGGCGCCGGACGGCGTTGAATCCGTTCGGCGATCTCGGCGTTCACCACCAGCTCGACGCCGAATGCTTCGGCCACACACTCGGCGGTGATGTCGTCGTGGGTCGGCCCGATGCCGCCGGTGGTGAACACGTAGTCGTAGCGCTGGCGCGCCTGGTTGAGGGCATTGACGATCTCCGTGGTGTCGTCCGGAATGACCCGCGCCTCACGGACCTGGATACCCCACTGACCCAGGGTCAGGGCGATGTGATTCAGATTGATGTCCTGGGTGCGCCCGGACAGGATCTCGTTGCCGATGATCAGTACACAGGCGGTGACGGCCGTTTGTTCCATGGAGTACCCCTCAGGCGGATCGGCGTGTAATCCGCCAGATCGATTCTATGCTTTCAACAGCGGAATTGGTTCTGTGGCCGGGAAACCCGCCAAGCCAGTATCTTGCCGGCTCCAACGGCATTGTCTGGCAAGCGATTACAATTCATTTACAGAATTGGGATCGCTACCTACCTTTACCGTGGGTTGCCGCCGCGCAGTCAGGGACGACTGCGGCCTGCAAGCGGTGGTCGAATCGGGTGTGTTGAGGGACGGGGGTACGTCACAACATCCTGAACGAACACGAGGCACGACGATCACAGTGGTACGGATTGCCAGCGACTCCTGCAACTGGGTACGCCCAGCGCAACGGATCATTATTGTCACATATTTTTCCCTGACTTTGGCGGCTTGTGGCGGCGGCGGTGGTTCCCGTCCCGGTTCCGCCAACACGGTGGCTGCGTCCGGCTCGGCGGCCGACTCGACGCCGGCTCCGGAACTGACCCTGGCCGTGACTCCGGAGCGTATCGTCCCGGGTGGTTCGGCGGAATTGAGCTGGTCCAGCAGCGCGGCTGACACCTGCGAAGCCTCTTCGGGCTGGCACGGGCTGGTGGGCGCCAGCGGTTCGCGCACGGTGGGTCCGCTGCAGGACACCGCCAGCTTCCGTCTGAGCTGCTCCGGGCCGGGTGGCGGCATCTCGCGGAAAGTGACGGTGCGGGTGGTCGACGAGGCGTTGTCCATCGACCTGGCCGTGTCCCGGGAGCGCATTGGCATCGACGATTCGGTGCAGATTCGCTGGACCGCCGCAGGGGCCATCGACTGTACCGCCAGCGGTGGCTGGACGGGCGACCAGCCGGTTGCCGGCAGCGTCGACAGCGGCCCGCTCGAAGCCGACACGTCGTTCCAGTTGAGTTGCAGCAACGGTACCGAGAACGAGATTGCGTCGGTGTCGGTGGAGGTCGTCGACAAGGCACTGGAATGGCAGTCGCCTACCCACAACGTCGACGGATCGCGGCTCAAGGATCTGGCCGGCTACACGATCTACTGGGGCCAGGAATCGCGCCGGTACACCGGCAGCAAGCGCATCAACACACCCGACCGGACTCGCTGGGTGCCGGATCTGCCGGAAGGCACGTACCTGTTTGCGCTCACGGCGTTCGACAGCCGGGGCGTCGAGAGCGATTACTCCAACGAAATCGAGAAGTTCATTCCGTGACGGTTGTAACACCCGGCGCGTGCCGCGGTGCGTGAGTCGTCGGGATGGTGAGGGGCGCTGGCTGGGCCTGGGCCCGCTCCACTAGAATCTGGCGCCGTCGGTTCATGGGGAAACTCAACTATGTCGCCAAGCGGATCGCGATGGTGGGTGCTGGCTCTGTGCCTGCTGCTTGCCGGTTGCGACGACACCACCGCCCAGCAGCATCTGGAGCGCGCCCGGGACCTGCTCGCCGACGGTGACCTGGGGGCCGGCGTCATCGAATTGCGCAACGCGGTGCGCAAAGCGCCCGATCTGGGTGCGGCTCAGGCGCTGCTGGGTGAGGCGCTGGCAAGGCAGGGCGATCATGCCGGGGCGCTGCGCGCCTACCGCCGGGCTCTCGATCGGGGGGTCGGCGAACCCGAGGTGCAGGTCGGCTTGTACGACGCTCAGGTCCGTACCGGTCAGCATCAGCGCGTCATCGAGGCCCTGTCCGGCCGGACCGGCCTCAGCGCCGGCGAGGACCTGGTGCTGGCCGACGCCGAACTCGCCGCTGATCGTATCGAGGCCGCGCGCGCCCGCTATCTGCGCCACCCGGATCGGTCGGCCGCGCAACTGGGTCTGGGCCGGATCGCGGCTTTTTCCGGCGATCTGAACGAAGCAACCCGGCGTTTTGAGCAGGCGCTCGCCATCGACCCGGACAACGGTGAGGCCCGGCTCGGTCTCGGCCAGGTGGCATTGTCGCTCGGGCAACTGGAGCCTGCCGAGGCGGCGTTCCAGGCCGCCCTGGCCGACGAAGCGCTGCGGGTACCGGCCAACCTGGGCCTGGCCAGAACCCGCCTGGCAGAGAACGATCCCCAGGCCGCGGCCCGTTACGCCGGGGTTGTGGTGCGCCTGGCACCGGACTACCTGGCGGGCCACTACCTGCTGTCCCAGGCGGCCCTGGCAGAGGGTGACCTGAAAGCTGCGCGGACGGCGCTGGACAAGGTGCTCGAGCGGGCGCCGTCGAACGTGGCGGCGTTGTACCTGCTGGCCAACCTGGAAGCGCGTGCCGGCAACGAAGCGGCTGCCATCCGGACTCTGGAGCGGGCCCTCGCCGGTCATCCGGACCACGAGGACTCGCGGTTGCTGCTGGCATCGCTCTACCTGGCCGCCCAGGATCCGGGCGCCGCGGTGCGGATTCTGGAGACCCTGGCCGACCAGGGCCGCAATGCCCGGGCACTGGCGCTTTATGGGACCGCCATGCTCGAGCTCGACAATGCCGACGCCGCGGCCGCGGCGTTCGAAGCGGCGGTGGCACTGGCCCCCGACGCGGCCGCGCTGCGCAACCAGCTTGCCCTGAGTCTGGCCGCGAGCGGCGAGCTGACGGCGGCGGAGTCGCAACTCCAGGAGGCCCTGAACCTCGATGCCGGGCAGGCCCGCAGCGACTATCTGCTGGCGATGATCCGGCTCGGCCAGGGTGACTGGGACGGCGCTCTGGCCGGCGCCCGGTCACTGAAAGCGAAAGATCCGGGAAATCCGCTGGGCGACCATCTGGCGGGCAGCGCCTATCTGGCGGCCGGCGATCTGGTTCAGGCTCGGGGATCGTTCGAAGCGGCGCTGACCGTGGACCCGGACTACCTGCCGGCGATTCACGGGTTGGCCCGGGTGGCGGGCCGGCAGGACGGCGCCGATGGCGCCGCAGCAATCTATCGCGGTTACCTCGACACCCATCCCGACAGGGTCGAGGTCCGGCTGGCCCTGGCGGAACTGGCGCTGGCCAGCGGCGACCCGGACGCCGCCCTGAGCCATCTCGAATCCGCGGCGGCTTCTGATCCGAACTCAGCCGCGGCGCGGCTGGCGCTGGCGGAAGCGTACGCCCGGTCCGGCCGGCTCCAGGAGGCGCGTCGGCAGATCGAAGCCGCCCGCCAGCAGGCGCCCGCGCACCCCGGCGTCCGCCTGCTCGAGGCCCGCATCGCGCTGGAGCAGCAACGGCCCCAGGATGCTCGGCTGGCGGTCACCGCGCTCCAGCAGCGGCTGGACGGCGGCGCCCGGGACCCGGGGTTGCGGTTGGCGGTGGCGGACCTCATGGCGCGTCTCGGCATGGTGGGGCCGGCGCGCGCCAATCTGCGGCAGGTGCTCGACGACTCCCAAGGAACCAGTGTGCCGGCGCTGCAGGCTCTGGTGCGCCTCGATCTGCGGGACGGCAACGTGCGGGCCGCCGGCGAACGCCTGGCAACCCTGGAGCAACTCGGCGATCAGAGTGAGGAAAACCGGCTGCTGCGCGCTGATCTGAACACCGCTTCGGGCCGCGCTGCCGAGGCACTGGCTGACTATCGCACTCTGGCTGCCGGTGGCAACCGGACCGCACTGCTGCGGCTGGTACGGCTGGCGCCGGAGGACGCCGCAGCCGTGGCAGCGCTCAATGCCTGGGTGGAGGCTCTTCCTGAGGACCGGGACGCCCGCCGCCTGCTTGCCGATGTGGTAGTGGCCGCGGCGCCCGAGCGGGCGCGGCGCCTCTACGAGGGGCTGCTGCCCAGCGACGACCCGGCGCTGCTGAACAACCTGGCCTGGCTGTACCAGGCTGCCGGAGACGACCGGGCCGAGACCCTGGCGCGGCAGGCGCTGGTGCAGGCGCCGGGCAATCCGAGTGTGCTGGATACCCTGGGCTGGATCCTGGTGCAGTCCGACCGCAGCGCCGAAGCGGTGCCGCTGTTGCGCCAGAGTCTCCGGGTGGCGCCGGGCAATCCGTCGGTGCTCTATCACCTGGGGGTGGCGCTTCGCGACAGCGGCGATCCGGCCAGCGCCCGCACCACCCTGGAGCGGGCGCTGGCCGGCGGCGAGTTTCCGGAGGCCGATGCCGCCAGGGCCGCTCTCCAGGCGCTGGCGGACGTCTGAAAACGCCCACCTCATCTGGCTTCGGGGCAGCGCTGCCGCCCCCGGCTGCCGCTCCGTCCACGGGACCCATACAAACCGCCACATCGCGCCCACAGACCCGGCCCGGTGTGCGGGGCATGCTGGCGCCTGTTCGAGACAGAGAAGTGCCCCGTGGACTACCGCAACAACGAATCCCCCCGGCTATGGTTCCGCTCGGAACGGTTCTTCCGCAGTGACGGTCATTGGTACATGTTCACCCGCGAGGGAATCATGGTCGGCCCGTACGTGACCCGGTTCGACGCCGAAATCGACGGCGGCCGGCTGATTGCCCGGCTGCGCCACACGCCCAACGAGCGTACCCACAACGTGATCCGGGATTTCCTGATGGATTCGGGCGGTGCCATGGACTACCGCAACGACCCGGCCTTCACCAGCTACGCGGTGGAAGGGCTCAGCGACCGCGAAACGCCGGCGGACGCTTCTCGCTGAACGCGCGCCGCCCTTCGCGGTAGTCCTCGCTGTCGAAACACGCGTTCACCAGGCTGTGGACGCGCTCCAGTTCCTCTGAACGTCCACCACGCTCCCAGGCATTGAGCGCGGCCTTGGCCGCTTTCACCGTGAGCGGCGCATTGCCGGCGATGCGGCTGGCGTATTCGATGACGGTGCGTTCGATCTCGTCGCGCTCGACCACGAAATTCACCAGCCCCATGCCGCAAGCTTCCTCGGCCTCCATGAAGCGGGCGCTGAACAGGATGTCCCGGGCGCGCGCGGGCCCCACGATCCGCGCCAGCTTGGCCAGGCCCTCGTATTCGTAGCCGAGGCCGAGGCGGGCTGCCGGGATGCCGAATCGCGAATCCGGGGTGGCGAAGCGGATGTCGGCATACAAGGCGGTCGCCAGGCCGCCGCCGATGCAGTAACCCTCGATCAGCGCCACCAGCGGCTTGTCGAAACGGCCAAGCCAACGGTTCGCCTCACCGGCGATGCGGCCGTACTCGTCCTTCTGGGCGGCGTTGGCGCGCTTACTGTCGAACTCGGAGATATCGGCGCCGGAAACGAACGCTTTGCCGCCGGCGCCGCGCATCACCGCCAGGCGGACATCGTCCCGTTCCGCGTATTGGGACAGGATGTCGGAGATTCCCTGCCACATCTCCAGTGACAGCGCGTTGTGCCGTTCCGGTTGGTTGAAGACGACCCAGCCGATGCCGTGCTCGTCGACGTGGGCGAGCATCTTCCCGGTATTCACCTGTACCGGGGCGGGTGCGACTGCGGTCTGGGTCATGTGTGGTCTCCTGTTGCTCGGTCCTGGATCTCGGCTGCCCGCTCGATGATCCGGCGGGCCCGGTGCAGGTGGGGAACGTCCACCATCTGGCCTTCGAAAGCGATGGCCATCAGGCCTTCCTGCAGAGCCTGTTCCATGGCGGCGACCAGCCGCCGGGCCGTGGCCAGTTCTTCCGCGGAAGGGGTGAAGGCCTCGTTGACGATGTCGATCTGGTCCGGGTGAATCGTAATCTTGCCGGTAAATCCCATCCAGGCGCCTTCCAGACATTCGGCGCGCAGGCCGTCGTGGTCGCGGATGTCTACGTATACCGAGTCCAGCGGCTGCACGCTGCCGGCCACCGCCGCCAGCAGGGTCTGGACCCGGCAGTAGCGGAACACGTCCAGGTAGCTGCCGTCGTCGTGCCGGTTGCGGGATGCGCCCAGGGCCGCCGACAGATCCTCTGCGCCCCAGGTCATGGCCACCACCCGGCGGCAGGCGCTGAAGCTCGGAAGATTGAGCACACCCTGGGCGGTTTCGGTGGCGACCAGGATCAGACCGACCCGGCCGGGCGGATGTCCGTGGCGGGCCTCCTGCCGGGAGATCGCGGCGTCCAGGGCATCCAGTTGCGCCAGGTTCGAGACTTTCGGTACCACATAGGCATCCGGCGGATTCACCATGGTCGCGGCCACGTCCGCCAGGCCCCATGGCGAATCCAGGGGATTCAGGCGCACGGTCCGTTCCTTGGCGCCGAATTCCACGCTGCCCAGCCACTCGGCCACGGTACGGCGGGCGTCTTCCTTGCGTTCCGGGGCGACGGCGTCTTCCAGATCCAGCACCAGTCCGTCGGCCCCGGTGGCCAGGGACTTTTCCAGCATGCGCTCGCTGGCCCCCGGCACGAAGTGCAGGGAGCGGCGCAGCCGGCCCGCGCCGGGGCTGCGATCGACCCCGGTGGTCACGCCGGCCGCCGCATCATCATGGCGCCGCGCACGCAACTGCAGACCACTTCGCCGCGCTGGTTGATGCCCTGATGCTCGAAGGTCACGATGCCGCGGTCGGGTTTGGACTGGCTCTCGCGCTTGTCCAGGACCCGGCTGCTGACCCTGATGGTGTCGCCGATGAAAACCGGATTGGGAAACGTGGTCTTGTCGAAACCGAGGTTGCCGAGGGTGGTGCCGAGGGTGGTGTCGCCCACCGACAGGCCCACCACCAGGCCCAGGGTGAAGATGCTGTTCACCAGGATGCGCCCGTGCTGGGTGCTGGCCGCAAACTCCGCATCCAGGTGCAGGGGCTGCGGATTGAGGGTCAGCGCGGTGAACAGCAGGTTGTCGGTTTCGGTCACCGTACGCCCCGGCTCATGCTCGAACGTGGCGCCGATTTCCAGTTCTTCGAAGTACTTGCCGGCCATATGCGGTTCTGGTTGCTCTCCGTGATCGGCCAAGTTACCAGTGTATCGCGGCGCAATGCACCCGGTTTGTCACCGTGAGGACGGGCGGCGAGAATGACCCGTCGACACGGGTTCCGATGGCATTCGAAGGGAGACCACCATGACCGCCCCCAGGTACAACGGAGAGACCGAGGAACACCAGCTCATACGCGACGCGGTCCGCAAAGTCTGTGCCGGGTTTCCCGACGAGTACTGGGCGGCCTGCGATGCCGAGCAGCGTTTCCCTTGGGACTTCTACGACGCCATGGCAGCCGCTGGCTGGATCGGCATTGCGATACCGGAAGCCTATGGCGGCAGCGGCCGGGGGATCAGTGAAGCCAGCCTCGTTCTCCAGGAAGTCGCCGCGTCCGGCGCCGCCATGAACGGCGCCACGCCCCTGCACCTGTCCATGTTCGGCATGCACCCGGTGGTTAAACACGGCAGCGAGGCCATGAAGCAGAAGTATCTGCCGGACGTGGCCCGCGGCGCCTTGCACGTGGCGTTTGGCGTTACCGAGCCGGACGCCGGCACCGATACCACCGCCATCAGCACCTTCGCGCGCCGCGACGGCGACTGTTACCGGGTTCGAGGCCGCAAGGTCTGGACCACCAAAGCCATGGAGTCGGAGCGGGTGCTGCTGCTGGTGCGCACCACTCCCGAGGGACCAGGTGAAGCGCCGCACCGATGGCATGACGCTGCTGCTGGCGGAATCTGCAGCGGCCCGAAGTGACCATCTCGCCCATCCCCAAAGTGGGCCGCAACGCGGTGCGCACCTGTGAGGTGGTCTACGATGATCTGCCGGTGTCAGTCGAAGATCGGGTCGGCGAAGAGGGCAAGGGTTTTCGCTACCTGCTCGATGGGCTCAACGCGGAACGAATTCTCATTGCCGCGGAAGCCATCGGTATCGGCCAGGCAGCACTGCGCCGGGCCGTGGGTTACGCCAACGAACGGGTGGTGTTCGGCCGTCAGATCGGCCGGAATCAGGGCGTCGCGTTCCCGCTCGGCGAGGCGCGTATGCGGCTCGACGCGGCGGATTTGATGGTGCGCAAGGCGGCAGCGCTGCTGGATGCCGGAGAACCCTGCGGTGCCGAGGCCAACATGGCCAAGTGGCTGGCGGCGGACGCGGCGTTTCAGGCCGCGGATCAGGCCATGCAGACGCACGGCGGCTTCGGTTACGCGAAGGAGTACCACGTGGAACGTTACTGGCGCGAGGCGCGCTTGATGCGTATCGCGCCGATATCCCAGGAGATGATTCTCAATTACGTGACCGAGCACGTGCTGGGCTTGCCGCGTTCTTACTGAGCCTCGGCGGCAGGACAATCCGGCGGGCGATTTCGAGACAAGTATGCTAACGTAGCTTCGCTCGCTTCTGGATTTCTGTTGTCAGACGCGTGAACCAGAACTCGTACCCGGGCCGTCGTGGCAAGGCAGGGAGGACTGGAGCAACCGCGGCCTGCGTACTGGGTTCGTATCAGAAACCGCTCTGAGGACGACCCGACATGAAAACTCTTCTGACGCTCTGTCTGGCGGCCGGCCTGTTGTCCGCCACAACACATGCTCAAGACGCACAGCCGCCGATTTACGGTCAGTACTACACCATTGTCGCCTCTGATCCGGCGGCGGTGGTATCGGCCATGACCCAATACCGCGAGTCCGCCACGGGGCGGAAGCTGACTTCCAGCGTGCAACTGGGGCAGTTCGTCTCCAATGGCGCGGAGCGAGCCAGCCACTATATCACCGTGTTTTATCCCACCACCGAGGCCATGACGGCGGATCATGCCGCGGCGGCCGGGTCCGCTGACTGGGCCGAGTTCCTCGGTGCCATGGGCGAGGTGGCCCAGGTCGAACGCGAGAACCTGTTCGCCTTGCGCCGCAGCCGCATCAACGTCGAAGACCTGGGTGACCGCGGCAACACGGTGAGTATGCTGTTTGCGCTCGATGTCACCGATGTAGGTCGCTACGTTAGCGCCATGGATACGTTGTTCAATTCCACGGCGGCCGCTGACTTTCCGGGGAACGTGTTCGCGGGGACGATCATGGCCAGCGGTGAGGATGCCGGCACCCACTGGGTAAACTTCGTCGCCGCTGACATCGGGACGCTGCTTGCCGGCTTCGAGGCTTTCACCGGTTCCGATGATTTTGCGGGATATGCCGAGCACGCCGGCGAGTTCCGCCAGGTGGTCCGCAGCGTGGTGTCACGCCACTTGAGGACCTGGGGCGCTCCGGAAAGCTGACCCGGTTCAGGCTGCCGCGCCGTGCCGGAGTCTCGCCGTCAGCGTGGAGGCTCCGGCAGCACACTCTGATCGTCCATGCGCCCGATCCAGGTCTGGCGCGAGAACGCGTACAGGGTGCCGTCTTCGTCGAACAGGGCGGTTCCGGCGAAATGTTTGCGCCGTTCCACGCCGATGCGCCAGCCGATGACCAGGTAGTTGGCATCCACGGGTGCCGGCTGCAGCAACCGTGCGGCCATGCGGCCGAGCAGTCCGGTACGGATGCCGCCGGCGAGATAGGCGAACTGTCCGGGGCAGTCGAGGGCGGTCCACACCAGCCGGGCGGGCAGATTGCCCTCGGGGTCGGCGAACCCGGGGTGTGGGCGCCACGCCGCGGCGGCGCCGTCGAATCCGGGTACGGGTGCGGCGAACACCCGCAGGCCTTCACCCTCCGGCACGTCGGCGCCGCAGCAGGCACACACCGGATGAAAGCCCAGGCCGCCGGGGATCAGTGAGTTGAGCCGGGGCTGCAGCGACGGTGACCGTGCCCGCTCGGCCAGCACCGCGGCAAATGCCGGGGGCGTGGGTACGTCGGGCTGCAGTTCCACCGGCTGCGCCTCGGCGATGAGCTGTTCGCCAAGTTGCAGCTCCACCCGGTTTTCGTCCCGGCAGGTCACGGTCATGGGGGTATCGAGCGGAATCGGCGCCCGCAGCGTCACTTCTACTGCATTGGCGGGACCACCGGGGGTCAGCGGAATCTGCTCAGCCAGGGCGCCCGCGACATAACCGCCATTGCCGGAGTTGGGCGGGCCGCGAAAGCGGGCGGGAATGATCAGACTGGATTGCATGCGCTACTCCCGGTCGTCGTCGCTGCCGAGCAGCGCCGGGCCGCCTTCCGGGCGGCGCGCCAGCAGGCCCGTGCGGCTGTACACGCCGAGCTTGTCCCGGGTATCGCTGATGTCCATGTTACGCATGGTGAGCTGACCGATGCGGTCGCGGGCGGTGAACGCGCCGGCGCCTTTCTCCATGGTGAGGCGTTCCGGGTCGTAGCTCAGATTGGGGCTGGTGGTGTCCAGCAGTGAGTAATCATTGCCACGGCGCAGTTCCAGAGTCACCTCGCCGGTGACCGCCCGCGCCACCCAGCGCTCCGCGCTCTCCCGCAGCATCAGGCACTGGGGATCGAACCAGCGGCCCTGATACAGCAGCCGGCCGATGCGCAGGCCGTTCAGTCGATACTCCTCGATGGTGTCCTCGTTGTGGATGGCGGTCACCAGCCGTTCGTAGGCGATGTGCAGCAGCGCCATGCCGGGGGCTTCGTAGATACCCCGGCTCTTGGCCTCGATGATCCGATTCTCGATCTGATCGCTCATGCCGAGACCGTGACGACCGCCGATCCGGTTGGCCTCCAGAAACAGCGCCAGCGAATCGGCGAATGTTTCGCCATTGAGCGCCACGGGCTGACCTTCCTCGAAGCGCACGGAGACGGTTTCCCGCGGGACTTGCACGTCGTCGCGCCAGAACGCCACACCCATGATGGGGTCGACGATGGAGATCCCCTTGTCCAGGTACTCGAGTTCCTTGGCCTCGTGGGTGGCGCCGAGCAGATTGGAGTCGGTGGAATAGGCCTTCTCCACCGACATCTTGTAGGTGAATCCGTTGGCGTTCAGATACTCGGACATCTCGGTACGGCCGCCGAGTTCGGCAATGAAGTCGGCGTCCAGCCACGGCTTGTAGATGCGCAGGTTCGGGTTGGCCAGCAGCCCGTAGCGGTAGAAGCGCTCGATGTCGTTACCCTTGTGGGTGCTGCCGTCACCCCAGATGTCGACCCCGTCCTCCTGCATGGCCATGACCAGCATGGTGCCGGTCACGGCCCGGCCGAGCGGCGTGGTATTGAAGTAGGTGGCGCCGGCAGTGGTCACGTGGAACGCGCCGCTCTGGATCGCCTTGATGCCTTCCGCCACGAGCTGCGGGCGGCACTCGATGAGCCGGGCGTTCTCGGCCCCGTACTGTTTGGCCTTGCGCGGGATTTCGTCGTAGTCTGACTCGTCCGGCTGGCCGAGATGGGCGGTATAGGCATACGGCACGGCGCCCCGGGCGCGCATCCAGTGCACGGCAACGCTGGTGTCCAGGCCGCCGGAGAAGGCGATGCCGACGCGTTCGCCGACGGGTAAGGATTCGATGATGTTGGCGGTCATGAGGCTCTCACTGACGAATGGGAACGGTGGCGCCGCCGGCAGCGCGGACTGCGCCGCTCCCGGCGGCCGGCGCCCGGAAAAGGGCGGATTGTAGCGGGTTTGGGCCCGGCGCGCCGAGGACCGTCCGGTCAGGAATGCTGCCACAAGGGTGTCAGCAGCGTTGCGGTAGGCCATGTGAATGAACCGCTATGAGGGTGCAGTCCCATGATCGGATGGGCCGGATTCGAGCGCGCTATCCCGGAAATCGCCCAGGCCGCGGCGCTGCTCCTGCAGCGTAACGAAGTAGCGTTTCTGGCGATGGTCTCCGCCAGCGGCCGGCCGCGAATTCACCCGTTCGTTCCCCGGGTGGTGGAGGGGCGTCTGCTGACGCCATGGAATTCGCCACCGGTGTCGACCGGCACCACATTCTCTTCGATCTGCTTCTCGATCGGGCGTTGTGGACGCGCTGGCTGGACTTCGGTACGCCCGGACATCGGGCACAGCGGGTGCGCTGGTCGCTCTGAAGTGGTTACGCGGTCGACGAGCGGCGGCGTTCCGGGCGGGTGGTTCGGGTCATGCCACAAAGTTCCGGTTGCCCCTGACAGCAATCGTCCAGCAGGAACCCTGTCAACGCCCGGACTTCTTCGGGATCGACGGAGTAGATGATGCGCTGCCGATCCCGGCGGCTGATCAGGAGTCCGCAGCGCTGCAGCACGGCCAGATGGCTGGACAGGGTGGAGGGCGCTACCTTCAGGGCCTGAGCGATCTCGCCGGCCGGGCAGCCTGACTTTCCAGCCCGTATCACGAACCGGAATACCCCCAGACGAAGGTCGTTTCCGAGCGCTGCCAGTTGCCCGGCGGGTTTGGATATCGTCATCGCTCCGGCCCGTGGGTTTGGTGCCATTCTGGCATTCGTTTGGACGTTTCGACACATATATTCGTTAATTCGGAAAATAGTGAAATAAAGAAAACGAGAGACTACCATTCAGCAGATCCAATCTGATGGGAGGCAGTTCGATGAAGGTCGCATACCCGGTTATTGCAGTTCTGCTGGTGCTGGCGGGATGTGCCAACGATGGCGCGGGCGCTGCCCAGGGTTTGTCCATCGCCCGAGCCGAAGATCTGGCAGGACAGAGCATCCTCGAGAGTACGACGCATAGCTGTGACGGGACCCTTCGAGTTCTGATGACCGAAGGCACGACGGCGCTCATCAGGGCAGGGCAGAGTGCCGCGTTCGCCGCCGGCCGCCCAGACGTGCCGTGGTCATGCTCCGGGTCCGGGCAGGCGGATGTCGAATGCCCCCAGTCGACGAGCCACGTCCGGGTCTCCCGCGCCCAGACGGGTGACGACGTGACCTTCGATTGTCTCGGAGTCCAATGACGCAGGTGGGTAGCGGGCGGCCCCGCTACGAGGCCCGCCGCGCCAGGTGTTTGCGCTTGTTCTGCACGTAGTCCACGAGGATGTATTCGCCCAGTTTCTCGGGGGAGGTGTAGAACACCCGGCCGCCGTTGATGCGCGCGATCTCGTCCATGAACGCCTTCAGGTAGTAGCTGGCGTCCAGCATGAAGGTGTTGATGGCGATGCCGCGTTTGGTGCAGTGCTTGACCGCCCGGAAGGTGGCGCGAATGGTCTCCGGGGTGGGCGGGTAGGCGAACTGCGCCTCACCGTCTTCGAGGTGCGCGGTAGGCTCGCCGTCCGAGATCATGATGATCTGTTTGGTGCCGCCGTTGTGCCTGGCCAGGAGCTTTTCCGCCAGCAGCAGCGCGTGCTGCATGTTGGTGCCCAGCACGTACTCGTCCCATTGCAGGTAGGGCAGGTCGTGGGCCTTGAGTTCCTTGGCGTAGGCGGCAAAGCCGATGATGTAGAAGTTGTCGCGCGGGTACTGCGAGGTAATCAGGTTGTGCAGGGCCAGGGCCACCTTCTTGGCGGCCTGGAAAGAGCCGCGCAGCGCCATGGACCAGGACAGGTCCACCAGCATGGCCGTGGCCGTGGAGGTGATCATCTCGCTGCGGTAGATCTCGAAATCTTCCGATTTCAGGTGTACCGGCGTGTGCGGCCCTTCCCGGTCCAGGGCGTTGCGGATGGTGCGGGGCATGTGCAGGTGGAACGGATCGCCGAACTCGTAGGGTTTGGTGTCTTCGATGCGCTCGCCGAACCTGCCTTCTTCCGGGATGGCGTGATTACCCAGGCTCTGGCGCTTGAGGCGTTCGTAGATCTCGCCCAGGGCCTTCTGCCCGATCATGCGCGAGCCGCGCGGGGTCAGCTCCCAGCGGTTGTCGTCGGTGGGGCGGATGTAACCCGCGTCTTCCAGCGCCTTCATCAGCTCGTTGAGCTTGTCCAGGTCTTCGGCGGCGTCCTCGCCCATCAGGTCTTCCAGCAGGTCGCGATCGATGCGGCCGAGATCGCCGCCGCGCTCGGCTTCCTGAACCTGGGAGATGAGCTGATCGAGCTCCTGCATCTCCTGCATCAGATCCATGGCGCCCTGCAGGTCGATGGGCTGATCGCCGTTGAACGAGTAGCGGCTGCCTTCCGGATTGAGAAAGTCCATTTCCTTGGCCAGCCGGGCCAGTTGCGACTGCAGGTCCGGGTCGCCCAGGCGATCGGCCATGAGCTGGGCCAGTTGCTGGCGCTGGTCGGGTGAAAGCGAGTTCATCAGCGACTGGGCCGCGGCCATCTGCTGACGCATCTGTTCCAGCAGATCGTCCAGCGACTGAGGTGGATTGTCGCCGAACATGTCGCCGAACTCGTCCATGAACTTATCGAACTCGGGGTCCTCGCCGGAAATCTTCTTCACCAGCATGTCGTTCAGGGCCTTGAGCATGTCCTTCATGCGGTCGATGTCGCCGTCGGACAGATTCTTGACCATGTTCTCCACGTCCTTGAAGAACGAATTGGCCATACCCTGGCGGAGTTCGTTGAGCAGTTCGAGGAAGGCTTTCTGGGCCTCGGGATTGATGAACTCGTACTTTTCCAGCTCGCGGATGCGGCCGGCCAGATCGTCCGGCAGATCGTCGAGCTTGTGCGCTGCATCCCGGGCGATGTTTTTCAGGACATCGCCGGAGAAGTCGTCCGGGTCCTGGGCTTTGTTCAGCCACTCGTCGATTCGGTCGCGCTCCATCTGCAGGATCTCGTCCAGGCGTTCGCGGAAGCCTTCGAAGATGCTCGACAGATCGTAACGTTCGAGCTGGCGCTTTTTCTGCTCACGCAATTTCTTGAGCATGTCGCGCAGGCCCTGCATGGACCCGCCTTGAGGAATCTTCATGCCGCGGGAAAGCATGTTGCGCATGGCCCAGCGCAGGTCGCCGTACTCCATCAGGTCGTCGGCAAGCTGGCCGAGTACCGCATCGGCATCCAGCGGCAGCTTCTGTGATCCGTCCCAGCGGGAATAGCGGTGATGGGTCGGAAAGATGCGCATGGGTCGGTACCCCTGTATTCGCTCGCGACCTAGCCGGTGTAGGTGGCCATGCCGGCGTGATCGTGCTTGTTCAGCAACTTGTGCAGATGCAGCCCTTCCAGGATCAGTTCCACGGTCGCGGCCTTGCGGCCGTCCGTGACCCGGCTCCGGTCCGGGAAGACGTCGTTGAGCGCGGGCACCCGATCGGTGATGGCGGCGTACTCGGCGGCCGCCGTGTGCTCGCCGGTGTCTACGGACAACTCACCGGCGAACGCTGCGGCCACGGGCTCGAGGTCGTTCACGTCGTAGTGGCGATCGAACACGACCTTGATGGCCGTGGTGAACAGGCGCTCGGTGATGCGGTCCTCCTGGCCTTCCTCCATGGACTCGAACTCGACCTTGCCTTGAGACGCGGGCACCACAAAAGGCAGGTCGGAGATGCGCGGCACCACTTCGCTCTCGCCGGTGCGCAGCGCGCGGCGGAAAGCGTTGGCCACCAGCGCTTCGTAGAGCGAGATCGAGGCCCGCACCGATACCCCGGAACGCTGATTGATGTCCGGGGAGCGGCGGGCATGGTGGACAATCTCGGCCAGCACTTCGCTCATGAAGTCCGGAACGTCGAGCCTGTAGTCGCCCATGTCGGCAATGTCCGCTTCCTGCTGCATGATCTCGATTTCCTGCTCGATGTGCAGCGGGTAGTGAGTCCGGATGGTGGCGCCGTAGCGGTCTTTCAGCGGCGTGATGATCCGGCCGCGATTGGTGTAGTCCTCCGGGTTGGCGGTGGCGACCACCATGACATCCAGCGGCAGGCGGACGCGGTGCCCGCGGATCTGTATGTCGCGCTCCTCGAGCAGGTTCAATAACCCCACCTGGATGCGCTCCGCCAGGTCCGGCAGTTCGTTGATGGCGAAAATGCCCCGGTTGACCCGGGGCACCAGGCCGTAGTGCAGGGTAAATTCATCCGACAGATAACGCCCCTCGGCGATCTTGATGGGATCCACCTCGCCGATCAGGTCGGCAATGGTGATGTCCGGCGTCGCCAGCTTTTCGGCGTAGCGTTCGTCCCGGTGCAGCCAGCGGATCTCGGCCTTGTCGCCTTTCTCGGCCATGATCTCCCGGCCATGGGGGGAGATCGGCTGAAACGGATTGTCGGGGATTTCGGTGCCGGCAATGACCGGTGTCCATTCGTCCAGCAATCCGGTCAGGCTGCGGACGATCCGCGACTTGGCCTGGCCGCGTTCGCCGAGCAGGATGATGTCCTGGTTGCCGAGAATGGCGTTGGTGAGCTGGGGGATGACGGTTTCGTCATAGCCGGAGATACCCGGGAAAAGAGGCTCGCCGGCCCGCAGCCGACTGATCAGGTTGCGCCGGATCTCGGTCTTCACGGGTAACACCTGGAAGCCGCTGGCCCTGAGCGCACCGAAGGTCTGAGGTAGGTCGCTGGTCATCGTCACCCTCTGCCTGGTGCTGTGAGATTGGGTCGGCTGACAGTCTCTCAGTCTGCCCCGTTTATGGCAAACCGTCATGGGTCTGCCGGGGCGGTGGCCTCGGCACGCGAGAAGAGGTCTGCGGAGCGCCACACGTGATCGCGCCGCCGTCTGGCGAGCGCACCTGACGGTTCGCCCGCCGGCGCACCAGGCGCAGGGCCCGGGCTCACGTTCCGCCCGGGTACCGGCGCGGACGTTCCTGCGCCCTACCCAGGCACCTCAGCGGGATCGATGAGCCCGTGGCGCCGCCAGCCCCGTGACAGGAGCCACGTGAACGGGATGGCCGTCTCCCTGCGGTAGCGGGGTCTGGGGTAGGCGCCGGACTTCCAGCCCTGGAACCAGACCCCCGAACTGCAGGCATCCAGCCGCACGGGAGGAACCCGGCGATGGCGCCGTGTGAAGTGCTTGCGGGCGTTCAGCAGTACGTAGGCCAGGGCCTTTCTGACCTCTCTGGGCGTCTTCAGCGCCCGGGCGTGGTAGCGGCCGTCCAGCACCGGGCCCGTCCGCCCGAATACCCGATTCACGGACCGGGCGAAACGCGCGCCCAGGGCCTTCATGCCGTTGCTCAGTTCCCGCTTGCCCTCGGCCTCGACCAGGCAATGGACATGGTCGCGCTGGACCGAGTAGTGGACCACCCGGAACCCCGACCGCGCGGCGGTGACTTGCGCCAGGGACCGGCGGAAGGCCCGCTGCAAGCGCGGCCGCCGAAGGGATGGCAGGCCGGCCCTGACCCGGAAGGTGACGTGAAGGGGATGCTCCTGCGAGAACTCCGGGCGCTCCCGATGCAGGACCCGAGGTCGCGGCCCCCGCGGTCGCCCGGCGCCGGGTTGACGGCCGCCAAAAGAACGCGCGGGTTCGACAGGGAGGGAGAGCTGCGCTGGATTCCGGTTAACAGGCATACGAACTAGATTAAGGCTATGTTATGGTGTTGTCAACGAAGAACCGATGCTCAGCTACCCAACGCGACCTGGTCAACGGCGCCGCGCGCAGAGAGCCACATCCATTTGATTCCCGTAGGCACCGACTGCTGCAACGGGGGTGGCGAGTCAGGCGGAACGGGCGAGCCAGCCCATAGGCCCATAGGCCCATAGGCCCATAGGCTCACAGGTCCACAGGCCCAGGCGCCCACAGGTCACAGCCCACAGCCCACTCGGTCCAAGCAGTCGAACCGTCCAAGCAGTCGAACCGTTCAATTCTGCGATTGCGGTCGATTTGGTGCCCGCCTGAATCTGAAAAACCGCTCCGGCCGGATGTGGCGCGACGGTTCGATGCGCCCGGATACCGGGAAGGGCATCGGTGGCGTGTTCTTCCGCTCGCCGCAGCCGGCGACGACGTGTGCGTGGTACCGGCAGCATCTTGGGCTGCGTACTGACGAGTACGGAACCAACTTCGCGTGGCGCCAGGCGGACGATCCCGGGCGCCCCGGCTACACCCAGTGGTCACCGTTTGCCGTGGACACGTCGTACTTCGGCGCCGGCGGGCAGCAGTTCATGATCAACCATCGGGTCGGCGATCTGGCGGCGGGTGGGCGACGAATACGCGAAGATGCTCGACGGCGTGACCAATTGAGTCACGCCGGGGGCAGGCGCCGCTCTCAGGCCAGGTTGCGCGACGACGGCCGGCCCAGCATGCGGTCGGAAATGATGCGTAGCTGGATTTCGCTGGTGCCTTCGAAGATTTTGGTGAGCCGGGCGTCCCGCCAGTAGCGCTCCACCGCGTGCAGCTTGGTGTAACCGGCGCCGCCGAGGATCTGCAAGGCGTCCGAGGTGACCCGCTCGGCCATCTCGCTGGCGTACCACTTCACCATGGCTGCTTCCTTGTCCGCGGGTACCCCCGTGTCCATGAGGGTGGCCACGTGGTACATGAGCTGACGGGCGGCTTCGACTTCGCTGGCCATGCGCGCCAGTTTGAATCGGGTTTCCTGAAAGTCGGCGATGGGTACGCCGAACTGCACGCGTTCGTGGGCGTATGCCATCGCGTCTTCCAGGGCGCCGCGGGCCAGGCCGATGGAGCGGGCCGCGGTGTGGGCCCGGGCCACGTTCAGGAAGTTCACCGCGTTTTTGAACCCTTCGCCGCCACCGCCGCCGCCGGTGATGACGTTCTCTTTGGGGATGCGGCAGCCGTCGAAGGCCAGTTCCCAGGTTTTCCAGCCGAAGTAGCCGATCTTGGGAATCGGCGCGCCGTGGCAGCCCTTAGGCAGTTCCCCCCGGGGTTTGTCGATGATGAAGGTCTTCATGCCGGTGTGGCGTGCGTTGGGGTCGGCCGGCGCTTCCACCCGGGCCAGTAGCTGAATGTAGTCGGCGCCGTCGGCGAACGTGCACCAGTACTTGTTGCCCGTGATCACCCACTCGTCACCGTCCAGAACTGCCTTGCAGCTCACCGCCGCCAGGTCGGAGCCGGCGCCCGGCTCGGAGAGGGCGACCGCTGCCAGGTATTCGCCGCGCGCCGCCTTCCGGGTCAGGGCCAGGCGCTTTTCCTCGGGCCAGCCGCCCACCCCCATCAGCGACGCTGCGCGGGCGATGATGCTGGCCACGCTCATCCAGCCCCGGGACAGTTCTTCGGCGATCAGGCAGTACTCGAACACGCCAAGGCCCAGGCCGCCGTATTCCTCGTCCATGCGGATGCCGAAGTAACCCATCTCGCCCATCTTGCGGCGCAGTTCGTCGGGAATGTCGCCCTGCACCGGATCGAGCTCGTTGGCGACGGGGGTCACCTCTTTCGCCGTGAACGCCCGCGCCGACTCCTGGATCATGCGGCGCTCTTCGGTCAGATAGTGTTCGGTCATGGTCTGCCTTGTTCTGGTACTACATGCCGATCAAATCGGCGCGGTCGATCAGGTTCTGTACGATGCGGATGCTGGCCGCGTCGACCATGACCCCGTCCACGTTGATCGCCCCCAGGCCCTGTTCCAGCGCTTCGGCGTAGGCCGCCTTCTGCTTGCGCGCGGCTTCCACCTGTTCCGGATCCGGGGTGAACACCGCGTTGGCCAGTTCAACCTGGCTGGGATGAATGGCCCATTTACCCACCATGCCGAGCACGAAGGCGCGTTCCGCTTCCTTGGTGTAGCCGTCGGGATTGCGGAAATTGGCGTAGGGGCCGTCTACCGGGTCGATGCCATTGGCGTGGCAGGCGATGGTCATCTTGTAGCGGGGATAGTGCCACACGTCCGGCGGGTAGGTCCCGGAGGCGCCCACGTAGCCGAGCTGCATCTGCTGGCTGGCGGAGTAATCGCCCATGCCGAAGATCAGGCATTCCAGGCGGTCGGAGCACTGGGCGATCTCGTCTACCAGCATCATGCCTTCCACCTCCTCGATCAGGCATTCGATGCCGATACGCCGCTCCAGTCCCAGCTTGGCTTCGAGCTGGTCCAGCAGCAGGTGCAGGAAGATCACGTCTTCCGGGCGCTTGGCCTTGGTCAGCATGATGGTATCGAGCCTGGCGCCGGCGCCGGTGACCACTTCGATGATGTCGTCGTGACACCACGGCGTCTCGACGTCGTTGATGCGCACGCACAGGGTGCGGGCCTGCCAGTCCAGTTCGTTGAGGGCTCTGACGATCTTGCCGCGGGCATCGGCCTTGGCGCTGGGCGCCACCGCATCCTCCAGGTCGAGAAAGACATGGTCGATGGCCAGGCCCGCGGCCTTGGCCAGCATCTTCTCCGAGCTGCCCGGTACCGAAAGCTGGCAGCGCCGCGGGCGCCGGGGTGGTTCGCTGGTTGCGCTCATGGGGTTTCCTTCAGGTCCTTTGTTCAATCCTTCTGGCGGTAGTGGCTGCGCCGTTTGATCAGAACCCGGCGCTCGCCCTCGAACACCACCTGATCGTTCTGGTTCACGCCATAGTGCCTGAACCTGACGATGCCGGAGTCTTCACCATCGCCATCCTCCGTGCCCAGCACCTCTGTGTAGGCGTACAGGGTGTCGCCGTGAAACACGGGTGACTTGAGCCGGATGCCGGTCAGGGACAGCTCCTTGACCGCGTTCTCGCCGGTGTCCTGCATGGCCATGCCGATGACCATGGAAATGGTCACACCGCCGAACTGCACGCGCCGGTCCCATCCGGGCCGGCCCACTCCGGCGGAAGCGGCGTTCTTCTGCATCACGTCTTCGTTGAAGTGCGCCTCGGCCGTGTTCAGGACCTGCAGGGTGATGCCCACGTTGTCCTGCTCGCACATGGTCTTGCCGCGTGCATGTCTCATCACCTGCCCGGGCTCGAAGTCCTCGAAGTAGTTGTCGTTGCCGGTCAGCGCCATGGTCACTCTCCTGCCTCGGGGCGGCGGCGCCGGACCAGGTTGGTGCGATGGAATTCGATCACCTTGTCGCCGTGCTGATTGAAACCCTCGGTGTGCCAGGTCACGATGCCGAAGTTGGGCTGGCCTTTGGATTCGCGGGCGTTGGTCACGGTGCTGCGGGCGGTCACGGTGTCGCCCACGTAAACCGGGTGCAGAAAGTTGCAGTCATCAACGCCCAGAAACGGCCCGCCGCCCTCGGACAGATCCTCCACCGACAGACCGAATACCGTGTTGAACACCAGCAACGGGTTGACCACGAGGCGTGGGTGCCCCATGGCGCGGGCATACGGTTCGTTGAAGTAGAGCGGACAGAATGACAGGGTCTGGGTGGTGAAGGCGGCGTTGTCACCGTCACCGATGGTGCGGCCCCAGTGGTGCTCGAAAACCCGGCCCGCCGTCATGTCCTCGAACTGGTTGCCTTTGCGCCGCAGTACCGCCCTGGCACGGAAGTCCTCCCTCGTCTCGCGCCCGCTCATGATCGCACCGATCCGGCCGCGTTGGCGGAGCGGTCCGGGTTCCGCCCCGCAGAGCCAGGGGATGCCGCAGATTCCGGGGCCGCGGCGCGGAGCAGGTCGGCAATGGCGGGCAGTTCCATGAACCGGCGGCACCCGTCCTCGATCTGGTCGGCGCGGCGGGGCCCGACGATGGGGGCTGCCAGGGTGTGAAACTTCTCGGCCAGGCGTTGCCACTGGGCGTCCAGATCGGTGGCGGGAATGGCCACGTTGGCTTCGCTCTGGTGACAGGCGCCGTCGCTGGTCACAACGCGAACCACCGACTCGGGTCGCGGCTGCTCATGAGCCACCACCCGCACCCGGTCGCGCAGCGCCACCAGATCTGGCCGGGCGGTGAGCGCATCGGTGAACAGATCGATACTGGCGGTGTCCTCGCCGGCCAGGGCCATGGCCGCGGTAAAACGCAGACTGAACTTGGCCTCCAGCCCGGTTGCCGGGGCCGCGATGTTGCAGACGTCGAAGTGGCCGCGGTTCACCTGGATTTCGACCTCTGCCACGTCGTCAGGGCGCAGGCCGTGCAGCCGGCGGATCTGCAGGGCGGCTTCGATGGCGGAATGGGTGAGGTAACAGGCGGCGTGGTACTTGAAGCAGATGTCGGGCACGAAGTCGCGGGTAGCCAGCGCCGCATAGAAGCGATCCAGCGACGCCCCGTCGGCCTGGGTAGCCATGAACCCCTGATGGGTCTCGAGCAGGTCCAGGCGGCTGCTGAATCCGCGGGATGCGAGCAGCGCCGATTCCACCCCGGTAGCGGACGCGTGGCCGGCGTGTAGCGGTTTGCACATGGTGCCGAACTGGCTCTTGAGTCCGGCGGCCCGGGTGCCGGCGATACCGAGGGCGGCCGCGGTGTGTTCAGCATCCAGCCGCAGCAGGCTGGCCGCTGCCGCCGCCGCGCCGAAGGCGCCGAAAGTGGCGGTCGCATGCCAGCCTCCGGCGTAGTGGGACGGTCCGGCGTAGCGCCCCAGAATGCACTCGGTTTCGACGCCGGCACAGAAGGCGGCCAGAATCTCGGCGCCGTCGCGCGCCAGGTGCTCCCCCAGTGCCAGCACCGCCGGCGCCACGGGCACCGTCGGGTGGCCGATCATGGCGTCGTGTACGTCGTCGTAGTCGTGGGCGTGGCCGGCGGATCCGTTCACCAGGGCCGCCTGGCGTACGCTGACCCGTTGGCTGGCGCCGATCAGGCGGGCCTGGGGATTGCCGCCTTCGTCCGCGACCTGCTCGCGCAGCAATCGGGTCAGCGGCTCGTTCGCGCCGGCCAGCGCCACGCCGACGAAATCCAGCAGGGCCTGGCTCGCGACCGTGCAGGATTCGGCAGACAGGGCATCGAATCGCGTTGCTGCGATGCGTTCTGCCAGTTCCAGTGTCGGTCCCACGTGCATCCCCTGCTTGTGGCTCCCCGGGGGTGCTAAGCTAGCGCGTGGCGTAGGGCGGCACAACCGCCCCAGCATCGGTGGCCGAATTGCGGAGCAGTGCATTGCCGAGCCGGATCTACTGCAGTGAGGAGAGTGGGCACGAACCGATGCCGGGCACGGCTGATCGGGTGGACGCGTGGCTGCTGCTGGAGTATCACCCGGCGTGGAAAGCCCGCGCCATCGACGACGGGGACCTGAGCGCGGATACGCGCCGCTGGCTGGAGTATTCCATCGGTCAGGCGGCTGCCGACGGCCTCAAGGTGCGCCCCCAACTCATTCGCCAGCCGGAAATCGACCGTAACCACATCACGCTGTTCGTCGGCCTGCGGGACCGGCTTCTGTGCTTCCAGGGTGACGACTACCGGTTCCTGCAGGCGCTGGACCTGTCCGCCGTGCTGGCCGACCCGCAGTGCTACGAAGGGATTGCCGAGCCCCACTATTTTGTCTGCACCAATGGTCAACGGGATGTCTGCTGCGCACGCTTCGGCCTGCCGGTTTACGCCGGGTTGCGCGCCCGGGTAGGCGAACGGGTCTGGCAGGTGACGCATCTCGGCGGCCATCGTTTCGCCCCCAACGTCCTGGTTCTGCCTCAAGGCGTACTTTACGGGCGGGTGGCCGAGGACACCCTCGCGGGATTCCTGGAGTCCGTGGAATCGGGCGCTCTGGCGTTTGATCAGATGCGCGGACGCACCTGGCTGGAGCCCGAGGCTCAAGCGGCCGAGGTGCTCAGCCAGCGTTCGGATCTGGTGCACGTCGCTACCGAGGTGACGGACGGCGTGTCCACAGTCCGTTTCGCGGTGGCGCCGGAGCACGGCGCCGAGGTTACGGTGCGGGTACGCCGCTCATCCGAAGCGCTGACGGTGCGCAAGAGCTGCGGCGACGCGGCGGTGAGTGAGGTCAGGCCTTTCGTGCCGGGCTGAGCCCGGCGTCCGACTCGAAGCGGCGCCCACCACGGGGCATGTCGGTAACGACAAATTCCCGCAACCGGCGGGTTACGGCTGCCGGCTCGCCGCTGGCGATGAAACCCTCGCCGAAACGGATCCGATAGGTCCGGCCGCGTTTATTCAGCAGTTCCCGGAACAGCGTCATGTCCCGCAGATCACTGTGAATGGCGTAGAACAGGTAATACAGCCAGGAGTTTCTGCCGTCCATGTACACCGGCACGATGGGTGCGCGGTAGCGCTGGGCCAGACTGACGGCGCTCGGCTGCCACTCCCGTTCCACCAGCCCGCTCAGCGTCGGGCGGGCCAGACGGCCGGACGGGAAGATCACCACCAGGCGGCCGTTGCGGAACGCGTCCACCATGCCACGCACGGTTTCCCGGCGGCGGCCGGTGTTGCGGCGCTGCTCCATCCACTCCACCGGCACAATGACATCGGCGAAACCCGGCGCGACCCGGATGGCGTCGCGGTTGGCGAAGATGCTGATGTCCTGACGGACCTGAACCAGTGCGTCGAACAGGGCAATGCCGTCGGCAATACCGGAGGGGTGATTGGGGGTGAGGACGGCCGGGCCTTCGCGGGGAACGTACTCCAGTCCGTCGCATTGCACCTTCAGAGCCAGTTCGTGACTCAGATGGCGCAGCGCATCCAGTCCGGACAGCGGCGCGATGGTATCGGCCATGCGCAGCGCCGCGGGATAGTCGAGCAGCGGATACAGCAGCGGGCGCAGCACCGGCCACAGGCCAGGAACCCGGCGTAGACGCTCGGCCCGTTCCTCGATGAGCTGGTCGACGATGTGAGGCACGCGGCCGGCGTCAGTGGCTGCAGCCGAGGCCCGGCGCATGCGCGTTCAGGAACGCGCCGAGCGCACGATTGAAAGGCTCCGGCGCCTCCATGTTCATGCCGTGGCCAGCATCCAGATCGGCGACATGGAGCTGCGGCATGGCCGACTCCGCGAATGCCCGATGGGGCTGGAAGCGGCGCTCACGGGTACCGCACAGAAGCAGGGCCGGACAATGGTTCTGGTCCAGCCGATCACGCACGGAGGCATTGGGATTGGTGTGGCGCATGGCGTTGGCGATACCGGCCGGGTCATGTCCAGCGGCCGCCTGATTGAGGGCGTCACGGATTGGCGCCGGCAGCTTCCGGGCGTGGCGCGGGTGCACGGGGATCCGTTCCATGGCGGCATGTCCGCCTTCCTCGATGCGGCGCGCCGCCGCTTCGGCGCCGTCGCGCCAGGCCTGCTGCTGGCCGGCATCGGCAAGGGCCGACGTCGAGTTGGTGAAGGCATGGGCAAGCACCCGCTGAGGGTGGTCCAGCGCATAGCGCAGGGTCAGCCCCGCACCCAGCGAATATCCCAGCAGATACCACTGGCGGGCGCCGAGCCGCTCCCGCAACCGCTCGAAGGCGTCGACATAGGCCTGCGGATGATAAGCATGTGGATCTTCGGGACTCGGAGCCCCGGCGTGGCCCCACAGTGACACGGTCACCGGAGTGCATACCGCGCCGAGGGCCGCGAGGTTGGGCTGCCATTGCTGCGGACCGGTCAGAAAGCCGTGCACCAGGAGCAGATGCGGGCCGTTTCCGGCGTGGACCCGATACGGAAGTTGCACA
This sequence comes from uncultured Gammaproteobacteria bacterium, assembly GCA_942491135.1. GTDB lineage: Bacteria > Pseudomonadota > Gammaproteobacteria > Pseudomonadales > Azotimanducaceae > UBA7803. The sequence continues at coordinate 291,184 of CALNZS010000019.1, forward strand.
GGCGCGCCGCCCTCGCTGGCGAATGGTTGCCTGCAACATAACTCAATTCCCGAAACGCTGCCGCCGCCGGAAATCGCTGGCGCTCAGGGCAATTGATGCCGCGCGCAGATCTTGTTGCCGGACGGGTCGCGCAGGTACGCAAGGTAGAGCTTGCCCGCCGCGCCTTCGCGGACGCCGGGCGGATCCTCACAGCTCTGGCCGCCATTCTCCAGGCCGGCCGCATGCCAGGCGTCGGCTGCTGCCGGACTGTCCGCCAGAAAACCGATGGTGCTGCCGTTGCCGTGGCTGGCGGAACCACCGTCGATGGGGCGGGTCAGGACGAACACCCCACCTGGTGCCCGGTAAACGCAACGGCCCTTGGCATCCATCACGCCAGGCTCATGACCGAGCGCGCCGAGTACTGCGTCGTAGAAGCGCCGGGATGCCTGCATGTCGTTGGCACCAATCATGACGTGGCTGAACATGGTCCGCTCGTCTCCTCTCCGGGTTCAAGAATGTGTGGGGCAAGCCCGCGGCAGACTTTAAGCTTGCGCCATGGCGGTAACAAACCCTCGTCGTGGACTCCCCGCCGCGGGGCTGGCGACCGACCGGCTGCTGTTGCGTGAAGCGCTGGCCGACGACGCGGACTTCCTGTGCCGGCTGATGAACGAACCGGCCTGGCGGCGCTTCATCGGGGAGCACGCGGTGACCACGCCAGAAGACGCGGCCGCCTACCTGGCTGAGCGGTACTATCCGGCCTACCGGCAGGGGATCGGATTGTGGATCGTGGCGCTGCGGCAGCAGGATGCGCCCGCGGTGCCCATCGGCGTCTGCGGTCTCGTACAGCGCACCTACCTGCCGGATCCCGACATCGGCTTCGCTTTTCTCGAAGCCTGGCGGGGTGGCGGCTACGCCTTCGAGGCGGCGATGGCGGTGCTGGAGCTGGCTCGTACGCGGCTGGGCGCCGCCCGGGTGGCGGCGATTACGGTGCCCGGGAATCACGCCTCGATCCGTCTGCTGGAGCGGCTGGGGTTCCGCTATGCCGGCTCCGTCGTCCCGCCGGACGCAAGCGCCGCGCTATCGGTCTACGAGTCGTTCCTGGCCGGGGATGACGCGTCGAATTGAGCGCTGGATAGATGGCCCGCCGTAATGGATGATGCGCCACCCATTCAGGCAGTACCCGCCCCATCATGATCGCCGAGCTCGGACCCGTGGCTCCCTATGTCGCCCTGGGTCTTCTCGCCGCCGTGTTCGTGTTTTTTCTCCTGGAGATCCGGCCGCCGGAGATCGTCGCCTTCAGTGGTGCGGCGGCCGCGCTGTGTCTGGGGCTGATCGATACCGACGACGTGCTTGGAGCAATCGCCAACCCGGCGCCCGCGACCATCGGCGCCATGTTCATACTGAGCGCGGCGCTCATCCGTACCGGCGTGCTCGAGGCCGCCACGGAGCGCCTCCGTGAAGTCGGGGTCCGGCATCCCGTGCGGGGCCTGGTGCTGTTCTTCGGCGCGGCGGCGGTGGCCTCCGCCTTCATGAACAACACCCCGGTGGTGATGGTGCTGATCCCGCTGGTCATGGTGCTGGCCCGGGACATCGGCGTGGCGCCTTCCCGGTTGCTGATGCCGCTGTCGTTCCTGGTGATTCTGGGCGGCACCTGCACCCTCATCGGCACCTCGACCAACCTGCTGGTAGACGGCATGGCGCGGGATATCGGACTGGCGCCGTTCTCGCTGTTCGAAATTGCCCCGCTCGGCGTCTGTGTGGCCATCATCGGCGCGGCGTTTCTGGCCGTGGCCGGGCCGCGGCTGCTGCCTGACCGGGTTCCGGCCGGCCTGGCGCTGGATGGGCTCGAGCCCAGGGCCTGGCTGGCGGAGCTGTTCATTGCCGGTAGCTCGCCGCTGATCGGTACCCATGCGGCGCAAGCCGACGTGTTCCGCCGTGGCGGCGGCCGGGTGGTGGACGTCATCCGCGGTGACGCGTCGCTGCGCCGCAACCTGGCGGAGGTGACCCTGGCCGCGGGCGACGTGGTGGTGTTGAGTACCCAGGATGCCGAACTGATGGGTTTCCGCGAGGGCGGTACCCGCGGGGCCGGCATCACCGGCGTGGAGCCGGCTCATGCCCGCGCCAGCATGGTGGCCGAGGTACTGGTGGGTCCCATGGCCCGGGTGCTCGGCCGGACCCTGGGGGAATTGCGCTGGCGGCGCCGTTACGGGGTGTATGCCATCGGCCTGCATCGCGAGGGCGCCTCCCTGGACGAACGTCTGGAGGCGACGGCGCTGCAGATTGGCGACACGCTGTTGCTGGACGGCAGCGCGGCCGACATCGTCCGGCTGGCGGAAGACGCGGGCCTGTCGAGTCTGTCGCCCAGTACCGCCCGGCCGTTCCGGCGTGCCAGAGCGCCCATTGCGATTGCCGTGCTGGCGGGTGTGGTGACGCTGGCCGCGTTCGACGTGGCGCCGATTCTGCCCCTGGCGCTGGTCGGGGTGGCGGTGGTGCTGCTGACCCGCTGCATCGAAATCGACGAAGGCGTAGGCGCCATGGACGGACGGCTGCTGCTGCTGGTGGTGTCGATGCTGGCGCTGGGCGCGGCGCTCGACGGTTCCGGCGCCCTGCGCCTGCTGGTCGACGGCTTGACTCCGCTGCTGGCGGCAGCCAGCCCGCTGCTGGCGCTGGCGCTGATTTATGCGCTGACGTCGATCCTAACGGAACTGGTCACCAACAACGCGGTAGCGGTACTGATGACGCCGGTTGCCGCCGGGGTCGCCGCCGGTCTGGGCCTGGACCCGCGGCCGTTCGTGATTGCGGTGATGTTCGCCGCCAGCGCCAGCTTCGCGACCCCCATCGGCTATCAAACCAACACCCTGGTCTACAACGCGGGCGGCTACCGTTTCGTGGATTTTCTGCGTATCGGTCTGCCTATGAACGTGATCGTCGGCACCGCGACCGTACTGCTGGTGCCGTGGTTCTGGCCCCTCCAGGGTTGATCCGGACGGGGCCGGCCGCTACCGGTCGCGGGCGTTTCCCGGCGCCCCGGCTTCGATACTGATGGCGCCGATTCGTACCGGGGCGGCGATCTTGTGGGCAAGGTCTTCGCCGTCCGATGCCAGGCCGGTGGTCGGTCGGAAGACGACCTTGAGGCCCACGGGCCTTGCGGTGAGGACCGCGCGGTCCAGGGGAAACACGAATTCGGCGCTGGCCGGGGCGCCGTAGAGCGACAGCACTCCAGCCAGCACGGGGGTGCCGGTATGATCTGCGTGGTCTGCGGAGTCGACATGAACCTCCCAGGACACCTGGGGCGGTTCCTCGGCATCAACCTGGGTCACACGCAACAGCAGATCCTGTGCCGGGTCGGCGGCGATAACACGGATCCGCCGCCGCAGTTCCGTGTCGGCAGCGGCAATCAGCGTGATTTCCGTCGGCTCGGCACCCAGCTCCAGAGGCTGCGGTAGGTCAACGGCCAGAACCTGCACCATAGCCGTCGTTGCCGTCATGAGCCACATGGTGATCTCCATCGGTCGGGCGGCCTGCGGGCCGCTGGCAGACCTGACTAACCGACCGCTTCCTGGCGCCGCAGTTCCTCCTGCTCCTCCCGCGGCGGCTCCGGCATGGCCTGGTCGGTGCCGATGCTGATCTCCTTGATGGTCAGGGGCGCGCGTGGCTCCGGCGCATTACCGGCACCCGCCTCCGGGTCCAGGCCGTTGCTGGGGACCAGCACCACGGCCATTTCGCGAACGTCGCGCACGGTGCTCAACGCCCGGTCGGCCGGAAACACCACGTCGGCGGGTGAATAGTGGTGCTGTCGGCTCCTGATGCCGCCGCTGAACAGGGCAAAAGAGCCGACGAAACAACGGCTCTTCGGATCCGGCCTCAGGTCGGGTGGGCCCAGATACACGTCGTAGCTGACATCGGGCTGGGTTTCCGCTTCGATGCCGGTGAGGTTGAGGGTGGCGGCGTGCTCACGGGAGGGAAATACGTCCTCCAGCCGCTGTCCCCGCGCCAGGCGGGCGCGGTCCGGGTCGAGTTTGAGACGAGCCGGCTCGCGGCGGATCTCGAACGGCCCCGGCCAGTGCACCAGCACCAGCCGCAGGATGTCCGGATCGATCACCCAGCGTATCGGGCAGTACTGGTCGACCTGAGTGGGCTCGCCTTCGTAGCTGTAGCTGAGTTGCTTCGCCGCCCGCAGCACATCACAGCCACGCATCGACACTTCGTCGCAGCATTCATCGAAAAAGGTGTAGGTCGAATTCCGCCAGTCCTGATCCCCCACCGGACTGGACCGTCCGCCACCCTGGGCAAGCCACAGGTTCCACAACCTGTCCACCTGGGCATGATGCACCCAGAAGATCGGGTCCTGGGCGGCGCTGGAGACGCTGGACATGTTGCCGCCCACGGTGACGTGTACCGAGCCATGGGGACCGTTGATGGCCGATTGAACGTTGAAGTAGTTGAGCAGATCCATCGCGCTGGACACCGACGTGGCCAGGTTGGTGGAAAGCTGCCCGCCGCCATTGATCGAACTGCTGCGGGATGCATCGTAGAGCGTGTCACCTGCGCTGCGGAACGGCTCGGGCATGGCCCTTTCGGCCGGATTGGTCCAGTCCCAGTATGGAATGGCCCAGTCGTACATGTTGGCGTGCTTGCGCACGATCCGTTCGAACCAGTACAGGTACATACGATGCCAGGCCCAGAAAAATTCCGGGTCGGTGTGGCAGGTGTTCCAGGCCGTCAGATTGCGGGGGTCGGTGGTTCCGTGAACTGCTGCCTGATAGAACCAGCTGCAGGGGTTCTCGTCCGGCAGGCTACGCATCGCGGTTATGGCGCGCCGATAGCCGCGCAGGATTGGATCGCTGGCGCCCATGCCGGAGGCGTTGCGGCGGAGGGTTGGCCCGACCGCGTAGTCAGCAAGCGCCGGAATGCCCGTGAAGTACTGCGTACCGGTGGCAATCATCAGCATGGTACCGGTGCGCAGGAAGTGCCGTCGGTTCAGCTCGATAGCCATAGTCTCGCTCCCTTCCCTGGGAAGACGGCGGTAGTCTAGGCCGATGTAGTGGCCGTGTCGTCAGCACAAGGAGGCGTTAAATTGGTCCGAACCTTGCCAATTCCGGGAGCCGAGCCGGTGCTGGTGGTCACCACCGGCGGCACCATCGACAAGGTCTACTTCGACGCCCGCAGTGATTACGAAGTCGGGGATTCGGTGGTGGGCGATCTGTTGCGCCAGGCCCAGGTGCGGGTGCCGTTCGAGATTCTTCCGGTGCTGCGCAAGGACAGCCTGGACCTGACCGATCAGGACCGGCAGGAGATACGGCGCCGGATCGAGGCCCGGCCCGAGCGCCGGGTGCTGGTTACCCACGGTACCGACACCATGACCGAGACCGCCGCCGCCCTGGCGGGGCTGGCAGGGCGAACCATCGTGCTGACCGGGTCGCTGGCGCCGGCGCGCTTTGCCCAGACGGACGCGGTGTTCAACGTCGGCATGGCGTTCGCCGCCGTGCAGACCCAGGCGCCGGGGGTATACGTGGCCATGAATGGGGGCGTCTGGCCCGCCGACCGGGTGTACAAGGATCGCACCCGCAACGAGTTCGTGGTGCGTCCGCCGGACTGACCCGGCGCCCGTCCCACCGACCCGCGGGCATGCGCCGCGCGCCCGCGCCGCGTAGACTCGGCGGCACCGGCGCCCGCGAGATTGTCGGACATTCGAATGGAGGCCCTGGTTGGGCTGCGACCTTTGGCGCCGCTACCGCATCCCAAGTTGTGTGTGTACCCCACACATCTCTTGGGACTGACTGGGTCCCGTATCCGAATGGTTCGGGACCTGCTCGCAGGTCCTTTCTTTTTTCGGGGGAGATCGCGTGGGGAACGACACGGCCGCATTGCCGCTGGACGGTGTCACCGTCCTGGATTTTGGACAGGTTTACAACGGACCGTACTGCGGTTTCCTGCTGGCACAGGCAGGCGCCCGGGTGATCAAAGTGGAATCGCCACGCGGCGAGACGCTGCGCGGGCGGGCCCAGACCACGGCCGCCAGTTATCCCTTCGCTCTGCTCAACAGCGGCAAGTCCTGCATCAGCCTGAACATCAAATCGGAAGCCGGGCAGCGGTTGCTGAAGCGGATGGTGTCCTGCGTCGACGTGGTGCTGGAGAACTTCGCGCCCGGCACGCTGGCGCGCTACGGCATCGGCAGTGCGGTGCTCACGGCGGAGAACCCGCGCCTGATCTATGCCGCCAGCACCGGTTACGGCGGCACCGGTCCGTACCGGGATTACCTGGGTATGGACATCACGCTGCAGGCCATGAACGGGGTCATGAGCATCACCGGCCGCGATGGCGACCCGCCGACCAAGGCCGGGCCGGCGCTGGCCGACTTCATGGGGGGTGTCCACCTGTTCGGCGCCATCGTCTCGGCCCTGTACCAGCGCACTGTCACCGGCCGCGGCACCGTCATCGATATCTCCATGCAGGACTGCCTGTTTCCGGCGCTGTCGACGGCGCTCGGTGCGTACTTCGTGGCCGGGAAGCAGCCACCGCGCACCGGCAACCGGCACCCGGCCTTGTCGGCGGCGCCGTACAACGTTTATGCCGCCCGCGACGGCCACGTGGCCATCATCTGTATCCGCGAAGGGCACTGGCGCAATCTGGCCAGTGCCATGGGCCGGCCCGAACTGGCCGGCGACGAAGCCTTCGCCGACATGGCCGCGCGCTGCCGCAACATGGACGCGCTGGATGCCGAGATCGAGTCCTGGACCCGCACGCTGCCCAAGTCCGAACTGTTCCGGATCATGCAGGCCCACGACGTCATCTGCGCGCCGGTGCAGTCGCTCGAAGAAGTAGTCAACGACCCGCAGCTTCACCAGCGTGGCACCCTGGAATGGTGGGATCACCCGACCCTGGGGCGGATTGCGCTGTGCCACTCACCGCTGCGATTCGCCGGCGCACCGCTGCCGGCCCTTTCGGATGTCCCTGATGTCGGGGCTCAGAACCGGGACCTATACTGCGATCTGTTCGGGCTCAGCGAAGACGAACTGGCGGCGCTGCAGAACGACGGCGCCATCTGAAGCACTGAGAGGAAAGGTTTTGAGCGCATATTCCATCGCCAAACAGCAGGTCGATGCCGCCCTGGCGGCCGCGTCCGAAGCGGGGGTCGACGACGAAGCGGTGCTGCGCGCGCTGATCGCGACGCTGGCCGAACGCTACCGGGAGTGCAAAGGCGCGGACGATCTGCGGGCCGTTCTGCAGTTTCAGCTCGACAACGCCGAAGGCGACGAAGACTACATGTTCATGCGGCCCTGATCCGGGCCCGTCACAGCAGGCACGTCTCCGCCAGGCGCCAGGTCTGGCGCAGCCGGATGTCCCGCGACGAGGCGCCGAGGCGGATCTGGTAACTGCCGGCAAGGGCCTGCCAGGCGTCATGTTCGATGTTCCAGATTGCGAAATCCCGCAGTGACAGCACAAACCGCACGCGGATCTGCTCACCGGGTGCCAGCGTTACTTTGCGGAAGTCCCGCAGTTCCTGATCCGGGCGCTGAACCGGGTACCGCCCTTGCGGCGCCAGGTACAGTTGCACCACCTCCGGTCCCTCGTGCGCGCCGGCGTTGCGGATGGTCGCATGCACGGCCAGCCCTTCCGGGGCGGCCTGCAGCTCCAGGTCGGCGTACTCGAACCGGGTGTAGGAAAGCCCATGGCCGAACGGCACCAGCGGTTCGATGCCGCGGCTGTCATACCACCGGTAACCGACGAAGCCGCGCTCCCCGTACAGCACGTGGCCGTTGTCGCCGGGATAGCTGGTGAAAGCCGGGGTGTCCTCGATGCGCCGCGGCACGGTGCACGGCATCCGGCCAGCCGGGTTGCTGCGGCCGGTGACCACGTCCGCCAGCGCGTTACCGAACTCCTGGCCCGGTAGCCAGGCCTGGATGACCGCCCCGGCCCGCTCCAGCCACGGCATGTCGACCACGGCGCCGGTGTTCAGCACCACCACGGCCTGCGGATCGGCTGCCAGGACCGCCTCGATGAGCGCGTTCTGCTGGCCCGGCAGGCTCAGGTCACGACGATCGTTGCCCTCGGTTTCCCAGTCCGGGTCGCTGCCCACCACCAGGACGGTGGCGTCGGCGCTGCGGGCCAGCGCGGCCGCTTCGGCCACAGGGTCATCGGGTTGCGGTGGCAGGATGCCGTAGCGGATTCCCGGCATGTCGTGGTCCTGGGGGCCCTCGTAGTCGATCCTGAGTTGGTAGCGGCGTTCCGCCTCGGCGGGGAAATCGGCGCGACGCTCGGAGCTGCCGCGGGTGAAAAACGCGTCCCCCCGTTGCCAGGCATCGGCGTTGTCGATGAGTTCCACGTCGTCGATGAACAGCCGCGACCGGCCCGCGCTCAACAGGCCGAACTGCCAGATGCCGTCGCGGTCCGGAACGAAATCGGCCTCGATGCGCACCCTGAATCCCGGCTCGCTGCGGCGGCCGCCGACCTTGACCAGCGGCAAGCCGCCCATGGGATTGAAGTCCAGCACCACCTGTTGTTCCGCCGCCGGTGTCGGGTCGCCGGGATTGAACAGCAGGATCCGCGCGCCGGGCTCGCCGCCGTGAGTGAGCATGCCGGGTTCCGGCAGGGGCAGATATTTGTGATTGAAGCAGCCGGGGGCATGGACCACCTGCCAGTTGGCGGCACCGGTCAGTCCGGCGAGCGGCATGATCCGGTAGTGCGGGAAAACCGCGGAACTGCCGCCGCCCTGAATCTGGCCGCGGGCCGCATTCGGCCCCAGCACCGCGAGCCGGCGGATTCGGTCCGGATTCAGCGGCAGCACGCCGCGGTTGGCGAGCAGCACCATGCCTTCCGCCGCCGCCCGCCGGGCCAGGCGGCGATGGGCCGGCCGGTCGTCGCTGACTTCCGGTTTCGGCGCCGGTTCGGCGAAACGGCCCGAGCGGACGATGAGGCGCAGCAGGCGGCGCGCGCCGTCGTCCACGTGGGCGGGGTCGACGCGCCCCTGCTGCACGGCCTGCAGCAGGGCCTGGCCGCGGGTGCGGGTGGGACCCGGCATCTCCAGGTCCAGTCCGCCGCTCAGGTTGGCTTCGGTTTCGAGGGCCGCGCCCCAGTCGCTCATGACCACCCCGTCGAAGCCCCATTCGCCTTTGAGCACGTCGCGCAGCAGGGCGCGGTGGGAACTGGCGAAGGTGCCGTTGACCCGGTTGTAGGCTGACATGACGCACCACGGGCGTGCGTCACGGATGGCGATCTCGAACGGCAGCAGGTAAAGCTCTCTGAGGGTGCGCGGGTCGACGTCACTGGAAATGCTGTGGCGTTCGAATTCCGAGTCGTTGCACACCAGGTGCTTGATGCAGGCTCCCACCCCGGCCTGCTGCACGCCCCGGATGAAGGCGCGGGCCATGTAGGCGGTGAGGTAGGGATCTTCGGAGTAGCATTCGAAGTTGCGTCCGCCCAGTGGGGTGCGATGCAGGTTCACCGTGGGCCCGAGCAGCACCTGGGCATTCTTGGTTCGGGCCTCCTCGCCAAGAGCCTGGCCCACGGCTTCGACCAGCTCCGTGTTCCAGGTGCTGGCCAGCGCGCTGCCCACAGGAAACGAAGCGGCGCTGGCGCCGCTTGCGCCATCCCCACGGGCGCCGTTGGGCCCGTCGGTGACTTTGATGGCGGGAATGCCGAGACGGGGTACACGCATGGTCACCCACATGCCGCGACCGGCCAGCAGCGAGACCTTCTCCTCGAGCGTCAGTTCGGCCAGCAGGGTTTCGACGTCGGGTTGGCCCGGGTCATCGGCGCCGGATCGCTCCATGGTCTTTCCCCCCGTGATATTCTTGCGCGCCCGCGCCCCGGATGGGCACGGGGAACGACACTAGCAGCAGGCCTGAACCATGACTAGCGACACATCCGCCACGGCGGCGGGTACCGGATTCGACAGTATCGAGGACGCCCTCGCCGCCATTGCCGCCGGCGAAATGGTGGTGGTGGTCGACGACGACGACCGCGAGAACGAAGGCGACCTGATCATGGCCGCAAGCAAGGCCACGGCCGAGAAGGTGGCATTCATGATCCGCCACACCAGCGGCATCCTGTGCACGCCGATCCTGGAAGAGCACGCCAAACGCCTGAATCTGGAACCCATGGTGGCCCGCAACGACGCGCCCATGAGTACGGCGTTTACGGTGTCCATCGACTACGCCCAGGGGCTGACCACCGGCATCTCGGCGGAAGAGCGGGCGGCCACTGCCCAGGCGCTGACCAGCAGTAACGTCAGCGCGGACGAATTCGTGCGCCCGGGTCACATCTTTCCGCTGGTAGGTCGGCGCGGCGGCGTGCTCGTGCGCTCAGGGCACACCGAGGCCGGAATCGACCTGTCGGTGCTGGCCGGCTGCCCGCCGGTCGGGCTGCTGGCGGAACTGGTCAACGACGACGGCACCGTGCAGCGGCTGCCTCAGTTGCGGGAGTTTGCCAGCACGCACGCCCTGAAGATCATCACCATCGCCGACCTCATCTCCTACCGCCAGCAGCGCGAACAGCTCGTCGAGCGGACCATGGAGTTCCGGGTAAAGACGCGGATCGGCGAAGCCCAGGCTTACGCCTACCGCACCAAGTTCGAAGAGGCCGAACACATTGCGCTGGTGTTCGGCAACCTCAATGGCATGGACTCGGTGCCGGTGCGCATTCATCGCGAGAAGCTCATCGAGGACCTGTTCGGGTCCCAGAGCGAACACGAAGCGAACCTGCTGGATGCCTCACTCGAACGCATTCAGAAGCTCGGCGCCGGGGTGGTGATCTATCTCCGCTCCGGCTTCGTCGGCGTACCATTGGACAAGCTGTCCAGCAAGACCAAGGAAGATGCCCGCAAGGCCCAATGGCTGGAAATCGGCGTCGGCGCCCAGATCGTGCGCGACCTGGGACTGAGCAGGATACGCCTGATCGCCGGCCGTGAAGTCGACTACGTGGGGGTCAAAGGTTTCGGCCTGACCCTCGAGGACACCGAACTGCTGTAACCGGGAGGATCGGCGGATGGCCGACACGTCCCTTCTCAGCGAGTCCCGTGCGTGGAGCGAATACCTGGCTCTGCGCAGCGACCCGGTCTTCCGGGGCGAGGGGGTTCCTGCGGGCGAAGGCCGCGCGGTGCTGGTGCTGCCGGGCCTGTTCGGTAACGACCTGTATCTGCAGCCGCTGCGCGGCTGGTTGCGGCGGGTGGGTTATCAGCCGCTGGCGTCCACCATTCCCCTCAACGTGGGCTGCCCGCAGCGCGTCCTGGAGCGGGTTGCCGGCGTGGTCCGGCGGCGTCTGGGCAAAGGGGCTCCGGTGATCATTCTCGGGCACAGCCGGGGCGGAATGCTGGGTAAGGCGCTGGCCTCCAGCCCGGGCATTCGTTGTGACTGCTTCGTGGCTCTCGGGTCGCCTCTCGGCGCAGTACTGCGCCTCGGTCCTGCCGGTCTGCAATCTCTGGCAACCGAGCAACCGGGTGAGCCGGTGGCGGCCGAGTCGGTGGTGCGAGCCGGGCGCGGCGCCATGCGCCTGTTCAGCCCCGATTGCCGCTTCCCCGAGTGCGGCTGCGAGTACCCGAAGGTGCTGATGGCGCCGTTGCCGGAAGAAACCCGGGCCTATGCCGTCTACTCCAGCGACGACCCGGTAGTCGCTCCGGCAGCCAGTCCGCTGCCCGATCAGGTGCCCGGAGCGGTCAACGTCGAGGTCACCGGCAGCCACAGCGGACTGGTGGTGAACGCCGCCGTGTATCGGCACCTGGGGCAGATGCTGGCTGGCCGGGTATGACGGACTAACGGTACGCCGGCTGATACAGCTCGACCTTCACGCCGCCAGGCATGGTGAAGTGTATCGCCTGTCCGTAGCCGACGTCGGTTATTTCGTCGTCGAAGTCAACGCCTCGCGCTCGCAGTTCCGCTACGGTCGAGTCGATTTCGTCGCAGAAGAACGAGACGTAGTGGGTGCCCGAAGGCTGGCCGTCACGGGCGTCGGACGGGTGGCAGCCCATGTCGGCACCGGGCAGATCGAAGATCAGCCAGCCCCCGCCTGCGTCGGTTGTCGGAAATCCCAGTTTGTCGCGGATGAACGCTCGCAGTTCCTCGACTTCCGAGGAGTAGAACATGGTGTGAACGCCGGTAATCATGAGGCAGACCTCCTGTTGAGCGGCCGGATCATGGCGTAGTGGGTGGGTACTCGATGACGAAGGCGTCCCGGTTGGGCATCCGGACCTCGGGCAGAGTATTCGCATCGAGCCGTGCATCGGCATCGATGATGCCGTTCAGGTGCAGCAGATAAGCCGTGACGGCATAAACATCGTCATCGCTCAACGATCCCGGACTCTGATAGGGCATGGCGCGCCGTACATAGTCGAACACCGTGGTGGCGTAGGGCCAGTAGCTGCCGACGGTTCTCGGCGCCGGAGTGGCGCCGTCCGCCGTGCTGACCAGCGCATCGTTCGGACCTTCCCGCCCGGCGGCGCCGTGGCAGGCCTGACACCAGGCTTCGAACACCCGGCGCCCCTGTTCCGGGGTGCCGCTGCCTGGCGGCAGGCCGCGGCCGTCCGCCAGCACGGTGCGGTCGAGTTGGGCAACCCGGGCGGCGTTGAGCGGTTCGCCGAGGTCCGGGCCGGACGTCGCGGCGGCGCTGGCCAGAACCAGCACCATGGCCCCGGAGATGGCGCTACAGGTAAACATTCGTCGCCCGACCGCGTGAGTCGATGGACCAGGCCTGAATGGCGTTGTAATGATAGAACGCCCGGTGACCGTAGCGTGCGAGCCACTCGGTCCGCGTCGGCTGCAGGTTTCCGGCGCTGTCGCGGGCGCGGCTGGCCAGCACCGCAGGTCCGCCATTCCAGCGCCAGGCGGCGCGGAAGCGGGTCAGGCACAGCGGCCGCACCGGCACGTCGAGTTCGGCCTCGGCCCAGCTTCGCCCGCCATCGGCGGAGACCTCGACCCGGCCTACGCTACCGTGTCCCGACCAGGCGATACCGGAGAGCTGGTACAACCCCGCGCCCGCCAGGCCGAGTCCGGGGGACGGCGAGGTGATCACCGATTTGACCCCCATGGGAAAGGTGAACTGCAGGGCCGAGTCGTCGGGTAGCAGATCCGTGTACTTGGAGGTTTCCTCCCGTGACATGGCCGGCGTGTCGGTAACCTGCAGGCGGCGCAACCACTTGATGCTCATGTTGCCTTCGTAGCCGGGCAGCAGCAGGCGCACCGGATAACCGTGCTCCGGGCGCAGCCGCTCGCCGTTCTGGTAGAGCGCAATCAGTGCATCGTCCAGACACTTGGCGAGGGGCACGCTGCGATTCATCCGGGCGGCGTCGTCACCCTCGGCGATGACCCAGCGGGCATCGGTTTCGAGACCCGCCTCGTCCAGCAGCACGGACAGCGGAATGCCCGTGTACTCACAAGCGGACACCAGTCCGTGCAGTTCCCCGCAGCGCAGGTCCCTGGCCGCGCCGTCGGCGGCCATGGCGCCGCTGTTGCCCGAACACTCCAGAAACCAGGTCCGGGTGACGAGCGGGTAGCGAGCCAGCGCGTCCATGCTGAACGACAGCGGCCGTTGTACCCGGCCATGAATACTCAGGCGATGGGCATCGGGGTCAATGGTAGGGACGCCACTGTGGTGACGCTCGAACACCAGCCCGCTGGGCGTGATGACCCCTTCGAGCCGCTCCAGCGGCGTGCGCGAGGCGCCACTGCCCGGGGCTCCGGGCTGGTGGCCGATGCCGTCGCGGCGCACCGACTGTTCGTAGGTCGAGGGCGAGCCATAGCCACTCAGCGGACCGCCCGGCGTTCGCGCCCATGGCGGCCGCGAGGGCTCCGCGGCGCTGGCCCGCGCCAGCGCCAGACCCGCGCCGAGTCCCAGTCCGCTCTGCAGAAACACCCGCCGGTCCAGCATCCCGTTGCCGGCCGCCGGCGGGTAGGGCGGCGGCGCCCCGTCGTTGTCATCCACGTTGGTCCCCTTCAGCCCCGGCGTCTCATCTTATCGCGAATTCATGTGGTACTTTGACCGGTCGAGACTCGACGTGGGGTCCCCTTGCTGCGTTGGTTGCGTATCTACGTCCTGCCGGGCGCCATTCTGCAGTCGGTCAACATTGCCGGTGGTTACGGCACCGGGCGCGAACTGGTGGAGTTCTTCACCCGCCACGGCCTTGGCAACGGTCTGGCCGGGTTGCTCACGGCGACGCTGCTGATGTCGCTGGTGTTCGCCGTGTCCCTGACCCTGGCCTGCCGCTTCCGCGCCTACGATTACCGTTCGTTCTTCAAGGTCCTGCTGGGGCGGGCCTGGTTCCTGTTCGAGGTCCTGGCGGTGATCCTGTTCGTGCTGGTGCTGGCGGTGATGGGCGCCGCGGCGGGGGAGATTCTCAACCAGGAGCTCGGCATGCCCCGAGTGGCCGGCGGGCTGGCGCTGCTGGCCGGCGTGGTGGCACTGAATTTTTTCGGCCGTGACTGGGTCACCCGGGTGCTGGCGGGGTGGAGTGTTTTCCTGTATCTGGTTTTCGGCGCCTATTTCATTGCCGTGATACAGCGGTCAGGGCCGCTGCCCGCGGAGGCCTTCGCCTGGCAGGTCCAGTCGGACTGGGTTGTCTCGGCGTTGCAGTACGCGCTCTACAACGTCGCCGCGGTGCCGATCATCCTGTATGCGGCGCGGGCCATCGAGACCGAGCGGCAGGCCCTGCTGGCGGGCCTGGCCGGGGGCATCATCACCATGGTTCCGGCGGCCATGTTCCACCTCAGTTTCGCTGCCGACTACCCCGGAATCACGGCCGAGGCGCTGCCGGTTTACGTCATGTTCGAGCGCCTGTCGGCGCCGCTGCTGCAGGGCCTGTACCTGGTGGTGCTGTTCGGCACTTTCGTGGAGACCGGCGCCGGCAACATTCAGGGGCTGATCGAGCGCCTGGACGGCTGGTGGCAGGAACGGCGCGGCGTCCGTCTGTCCAGGCGCACGCACGCGGCGGTGGCTGCGTGCGCGCTCAGTGTGGCGGGCCTGCTTTCGGTGGTCGGCGTGGTCGACCTGATTGCCGGCGGCTACGGGCGCATCGCCTGGGGCTATCTGCTGGTGTATCTGATTCCGCTGTTCACCGTGGGGCTTTATCGGCTCCTGGGCGGCAAACGCTAGCCGGCCGCCGGATCAGCCCTTGGGACCGAACAGCAGCCAGAGTATCAGGCCCAGCACCGGCAGCAGCAGGATGACCACCACCCACAGGACCTTGGTTCCGGTGGAGGCGCCGCTCTGGACCGTCTTGATGATCGCCCAGACGTCCAGCACCAGAATGATCAGGCCCAGTATTCCGCTGACTTCGACTCCCATGGTCCGCTCCACTGGTTGTTTGGGCCCATGGTAACGGGATCGCCGGTGTCAGGCACCGGCGTCAGCGCCGGTAGCGGAACGTTGCCGGCCGGTGTTCCGGTCCGACGTAGATCACCCGCAGGTCCCCGGTACGGCGCAGGCAGACCCGACAGCGCAGTAGCGGACGCAGATCCTCGATCCCGGCAGCCGGACCGAGACGTTTGATGGCGGTGTCCAGGTCGACCCGCTCCATCCGCCCGCAGGGTACGCAGACGGCGTAGATCCGGAACGCGTGGCGCAGTTCGACGAGTTTATCCATGAGCTGTATGAATATACAGTATGGCGCTTGGCGGACGTCAACATGGAGACCGCCGTATCATGGCCCGGGAACACCATCGGCGAGGGCCATGCGGGGGCTGCTGAACGAACTGAAGCGGCGCAACGTGCACCGGGCGGCAGCGGCGTACGTTGCTGGCGGCTGGCTGCTGCTCCAGGTTGCCGAGGTTCTGGTCGAACTCTATGGCCTGGACGTCGGTTCGGTACGCTGGATCCTGCCGCTGCTGGCCGCGGCGTTCGTGCCGGCGATGGCCGTTGCCTGGCTGTTCGAGTGGACGCCGCGTGGACTGGAGCGGGAGGCGGACCTGGCGGCGACCGATCGGGCGGCGGACGAGGGCGAGCGCCGCGCTCAGGGCCGGCGCTCGGATCGGATCATCATCGCGCTCCTGGTCTGCGCTCTGGCGGTGCTCGGGTTCGACAAGCTGCTGACGAACGCCCAGCGCGGTCCGGAGCTGGCGCCGGCGGGCTCGATTGCGGTCCTGCCGTTTCTCGATCTGTCACCCGGCGGTGGCCAGGAGTATTTTGCCCTCGGTATCTCGGAGGAACTGCTGAACCTGCTGGCGCAGATTCACGGCCTGCAGGTCGCAGCTCGTACCTCTTCTTTCGTCTACCGTGGCACCGACCTGGCCATCGACGAAATTGCTGCGGCCCTCAACGTGCGTTTTGTCCTGGAGGGGAGCGTACGCCTGTTCGAAGACCGGGTCCGGGTCACCGCCCAGCTCATCGATGCCGGGAGCGGATTCCACCTGTGGTCACAGAATTTCGATCGGACCCTGGCCGGGCTCTTCGAAGTGCAGGAGGAGGTTGCCATGCGCGTGGTGGGCGCCGTACAGCCTGCCCTGCGGCACGACGTGTCGACGCTGCCGCGCACCGATCCGGACACCTACCGGATGGTGCTCGAGGCCGAGTATCTCGCCGGTCAGACATCGGCGGCGACGCTGCGTGAGGCACTCGGGCTGTTCCGTGCCGCGGTGGACAGAGATCCGGACTACGCCCGCGCCTGGCTCGGCCTGTCGGTGACGCTCTCCAACCTGGCCGGTGATGGGCGCATGGACCGCGAACTGGCTTACGGGGAAGCGCAGCGGGCGGCAGAACAGGCACGATCGATCGATCCGGAACACTTCGGCGCCTACGATCAGTTGTCGTGGCTGGCTCGAGTCCGGGACGGAGATCTGCAGGCGGCGGCCCACTATCTCGAGCGCGCCCTCGAACTGGCGCCGTGGAATCCGGACGTGGCCGGCCACGCTGCCGTGTTCCTGCAGTCGATCGGACGCCTGGAGGTGGCCCTGCCTCTCCACGAGTTCAGTGTCGAACGCGACCCACTGGATCCCAATGGCCTGTTCAACATGGCGCTTGCCTGCTATTTCGCCGACCGGCTCGATGCCGCGGAAGCGGCTTTCCTGCGCCTCAAGCAGGTAGCGCCGGACTACATCGGCGTGCGCTATCGGCTGGGCACCATCGCCTGGCGTCGGGGCGATGCGGCCGCCGCGCTCAGCCATTTCGACGCCGAGCGTGACGAGGGATTCCGCCTCAAGGGCCGGGCCATTGCACTCATGGCGCTGGGCCGGGAGGACGAGGCCCGCGCGGCCCTGGATGCGCTGATCGCCCATACCGCGGACCGCTTTCCGTCGGAGATCACCCAGGTGTACGCCCAGTGGGGAGATCTGGACCGGGCCTTCGAGTGGCTGGAGCGGGATTACCAGGTAGAGGGCCCGGCCGGCTGGGGGGAGTACCAGCTCATGCACCTCTACGAACCACTCTTCGGCGACCCGCGCTGGGGGGCATTTCTGGACAAGGTCGGCGCCAGCCCCAGCCAGCTTGCGGCCATCGATTTCGACCTGTCGGCGGTGCCGCAAGCGTTGCGCGAGTAGAAAACATACCGGGATGGGGTCGCTCGCGGGGCTGACGTACAATCTTCGGGATGGGCGGTCGAGTCATCCTGCTGCACGGTGCTTCCAGCGCTGGAAAGTCGAGCATTGCTCGAGCGGCCCAGGAACGGCTGGACACCCCGTTCCTGCATCTGTCCATCGATCACCTGAGAGAGTCCGGGGTGCTGCCGCTGGCGCGCTTCGGCAATGGCGACTTCGCCTGGCCGGATCATCGGGAGGCGTTCTTCCGCGGATTTCACGCCGCGCTGCCGGCCTTCGCCGGCGCCGGTAACGACCTGCTGGTCGAGCACATCGTCGAGACACCGGCGTGGCTTGGCGCGCTGGTGCAGCTCCTCGGCGCCTTCGACGTGTTTTTCGTCAGCGTCGATTGTCCGCTGGCGGAACTCGAGCGCCGCGAACGGCAGCGTGGCGACCGCCCGGCCGGCGAGGCGCGCCGCGATTTCGAGTCCCTGTCGCTGGATGCCCGGTACGACCTGGAGCTGGACGGAACGGTTCCTCCCGAAGATAACGCCGAGCGGCTCATCGCCGCCTGGCGCGGGCGCAGCGGGCCGTCGTCCTTCGAATTGATGACACCGAACCGGCTGTGCTGCTGATGCCGCTGCCGCTGCCGCTGCCGCTGCCGCTGCCGCTGGGGCTGACATTGGGCGATCCGGCCGGCGTAGGGCCCGAGGTCGCGGCGCGGATGTTGAGTCAGGGGCCGACAACGGCGCGGCCGCTGCTGCTGATCGGAACGCGCTGGGCGCTGGAGGCCGGGGCGCGTGCCGCCGGGTGCCATCTGCCGCCCATTCAAACGGTGAGCGGGGCGGCCGAGGTTAACGCCCCGGTGGCACTGCTGGATCTCGATCTGGACGTCCAGGACTTTGCGTTCGGGCGGGTCGATGCCGGCTGCGGCGAGATTGCGGTGCGTTCCGTGGAATGGGCGGCCCGCGCCTGTCTGGATGGTGCGCTGGCCGGCATGGTCACCTGCCCGATACACAAGGAAGCCATCCATGCCGCCGGTTATGTGGACGACATCGGGCATCAGGAGATTCTGGCGCGCCTGAGCGGAACCGATTGGACGGCCACCATGCTCATGACCCCGGGCCTGCGGGTGGTGCACCTGTCCACGCACAAGTCCCTGATCGAGGCGGCGCGTTACGTGACCCGCGACAACGTCCTCGACAAACTGCGGCTGACGGCCCGGACCCTGACCGGCTGGGGCCTGGCCGACGCCCGCATCGCGGTCGCGGCGCTCAATCCCCATGGCGGCGAGGGCGGTCTGCTGGGGCGGGAGGAGATCGACGAACTGCAGCCGGCGGTGCAGGCGGCCCGGCGGGAAGGTCTGAACGTCAGCGGGCCGTGGCCCGCCGACTCGGTGTTCAACCGGGCCATCGACGGCGAGTTCGACGTGGTGCTGGCGCTGTATCACGACCAGGGGCACATCGCCATCAAGGTCCACGACTTCCACGCCAGCACCACGGCGACCCTGGGCATTCCGTTCGTGCGCACCTCCGTCGACCACGGCACCGCCTTCGACATCGCCGGCCAGGGTAAGGCCGACCCGCGCAGTCTGGCCGCGGCCATCGACGCGGCACAGGCGCTCATCGACGGCCGCCTGGGCGATCTCTGACGCGCCTTGCGAAGCCCGGGAAAGCTGGGGCACACTCCGGCCTTCCTTAAGGCCGCGCAACGGCCACCAATCGGGGAGTGCACTATGAAAGCTGCGGTGTTCCGCGAAGTGAACAAGCCCATGGAAGTGGAGGACATCCAGGTCTCCAAGCCAGGGCCCCGGGAAGTCCTGATTCGCACCGTGGCGGCCGGTGTCTGTCACTCCGATCTGCATTTCTTCAACGGGACCTATCCCGGTCAGGTGCCCATGGTGCTGGGGCACGAGAGTGCCGGCGTGGTGGAGCAGGTCGGGTCCGATGTGCACTACGTGAAGCCGGGCGATCATGTGATCACCTGCCTGTCGGTGTTCTGTGGTCACTGCGAGTACTGCCTAACCGGGCGCATGAGCCTGTGTCAGGAGCCGGAAACCAAACGGGCAACGGACCAGGAGTCACGGCTGTCCCATGGCGGCGCGGCACTGGGGCAGTTCGCCAATCTCGGGTCTTTCGCCGAGTACATGCTGGTCCACGAGCATGCCGTGGCGAAGATCCGCGAGGACATGCCGCTCGACCGGGCGGCTCTGATCGGCTGCGGGGTGACCACCGGGGTCGGCGCGGTGATCCACACTGCCAAGGTCGAACCGGGCAGCACGGTGGCTGTGATCGGCTGCGGCGGGGTGGGGCTGTCGTGCATCAACGGCGCCGCCATCGCCGGCGCCAGCCGGGTGATTGCGGTGGACATGGTGCCGTCCAAGCTGGAACTGGCCCGCAAGTTCGGCGCCACCGACGTAGTCAACGGCAACGACGGCGACGCGGTGGAAGCGGTCAAGGAACTGACCGGCGGCGGGGCGCACTACACCTTCGAAGCCATTGGCCTCAAGGTTACCGCGGAACAGGCTTTCAACATGCTGCGAAACGGCGGCGCCGCCACCATCATCGGTATGATCCCGCCGGGTCACATGGTGTCGCTGCATGGGGTGGACTTTCTGTTCGAGAAGAAGATCCAGGGCTCGTTCATGGGCTCGAACCGGTTCCGGGTCGACATGCCGCGTTTCGTCGACCTCTATCTGCAGGGCAAGCTGCACCTGGACGACCTGATTTCCAGCCACATCAGACTCGAGGACATCAACGACGCCATGAAAGCTCTGGAGACCGGCGAGATCGCCCGCAACGTGATCATGTTCGAGTAGCTCATGCGCTGGCTGACGTTTCTGCGTGAAGGGGCTCCGACTTTCGGCTACATCACGGCGGATGGCGCCGGCGTGGTGGACGTCGGCTCGCGGGGCAAGTTCGCGGACCTGAAGTCCGCCATCGCCGCCGACGCCCTGGAGGCGCTGGTTTCTTTGTGTGGTGACCAGGCGGATCTACCGCTGGAGGGCCTGCGCTACCTGCCGCCGTTGCCGAACCCGGACAAGATCCTGTGCGTGGGCCTGAACTACAAGGCCCATCAGGAAGAAACGGGCCGCGGCGGTGAAGGGTTCCCCACCATCTTCGTGCGCTTTGCCAGCGCGCAGGTTGCCCATGGCGAGACCATGATCCGACCCAGGGAGTCCAACACTCTGGATTACGAGGGCGAGATTGCGCTGGTCATCGGCCGCGCCGGCCGGCGCATACCGAAAGCCCGGGCGCTGGAGCACGTGGCAGGTTTCAGCATCTATAACGATGGCAGCGTGCGCGAGTATCAGCGTCAGACTTCCCAGTTCACCCCCGGCAAGAATTTTCCCGCCACCGGCGGTTTCGGACCGTGGATGATGACCCCGGACCAGGTCGGCGACGTCAATCGAATGGAGATTACCACGCGCCTCAACGGCCAGGTGATGCAGAACGCCACCGCCGACCTGCTGGTGTTCGGCTTCGGCGACATCATTGAGTACTGCTCGACCTTCTGCGAACTGGTCCCCGGGGACGTCATCGTCACCGGCACGCCAGGCGGTGTGGGCGCGGCCCGCAATCCGCCGGTGTTCATGGACGAAGGTGACGAAATCGAAGTGGAAGTGAGCCCCATCGGCATTCTGCGCCATCGGGTCGCGGTGGGCTGAAAGCGCTGCTACAATTTCAGGCGATTCGGATTTCGAAGATCGTTCCGTTGCAGAACTCACCCCGTCAGTCACAGGCTCCTTCGCTGATCCCGCCGGTTGGTGGGGCATCGGTGCTGGTATCCGTACTGGTAGCGGTAGTGCGCGTCGTAGTAGTACGCGCGCGGCGCTGACGGAACGGGTAGAGACCTAGCAGAACCAGATCGAACCCAAACCCCCGTCGGCGAATCGGCTGGCGGGGGTTTTCTTTTTCTGTCCCTCAGCCGGTTTTTCGACCCCTGAGGAGACCGCCATGAAACTCACTGGTGCCGAACTGATCATCCGCCTGCTGGAGCGCGAAGGCGTGGGCATCGTGTGCGGCGTACCCGGCGGCGCAGCGTTGCCGCTGTACGACGCGTTAGGCCGATCCCGGTTGATCCGGCACGTGCTGGCCCGGCACGAACAGGGCGCCGGGTTCATCGCCCAGGGTATTGCCCGCGCCAGCGGGCAGCCGGCCGTGTGCCTGGCGTCGTCGGGTCCTGGCGCGACCAACCTGGTTACCGCAGTGGCGGATGCCAAACTGGACTCCGTGCCGCTGGTGGCCATCACCGGTCAGGTCAACCGACGCGCCATCGGCACCGACGCCTTCCAGGAGGTGGATGCGTTCGGACTGGCGGTGCCGATCACCAAACACAACTACCTGGTCGGCAGCGTGCGGGAACTGCTGACCGTGGTGCCGCGCGCCTTCGCCATCGCCCGCAGCGGCCGGCCCGGACCGGTGTGGATCGACGTTCCCAAGGACGTGCAGACCGACGTGCTGGAGATTGGCGACGAGGACTGGCCGGCGCCGTCCCGGGAAACCTGCGTTGCCGCCGCGCCGGCCGCAACCGATGCCGACGTCATCGACGCCGTGCGCGCTGCGGCGGCCATGATCGATGGGGCCCGGCGGCCGGTCCTGTACGTGGGCGGCGGCGCGGTTCACGCCGGGGTGGCGCACAGCGTGCGGGCGCTGGCGGAAAAGTCCTCGCTGCCGACCACCTTGACCCTGATGGGACTCGGGGCACTGCCGGCAGACCATCCGTTGTCCCTCGGCATGCTCGGCATGCACGGGGCGCGCTACACCAATCTGGTTCTCGAGGAGTGTGATCTGCTGATTGCGCTGGGGGCGCGCTTCGACGACCGCGCCACCGGCAACCTGGCCGAGTTCTGCCCCAACGCCGACGTCGTGCACCTGGACATCGACCCGTCCGAGCTCGGCAAATTGCGGCGTCCGGAAGTGGCGGTGGCGGGTGATCTGGCGCGCACCCTGCCGGCCCTGCTGGCCCGGGTGACGCCGCGCTCGCGGCCGGACTGGCTGGCCCGGGTCGACGAATTGCGCAGGTCGTTTCCGCTGGTGATGCCGGAGGCTGACGACCCGCGCAGCCCGTACGGTCTGATTCGCAGCGTCGCCGCGCTGCTGCCGGAGGACGCCATCGTCACCACGGACGTTGGCCAGCATCAGATGTGGGCGGCCCAGGCCTACCCGGTGACTCGGGCACGGCGCTGGCTCACGTCCGGAGGACTCGGGACCATGGGATTCGGCATGCCAGCCGCCATCGGCGCCGCCCTGGCCTGTCCCGACAGCACGGTGGTGTGTTTCACGGGCGACGGCAGCCTGCTCATGAACATCCAGGATCTGGCGACCGCCGCCGACCAGGGCGTCAACGTCAAGATCGTGCTCATGAACAACGAGGCCCTGGGCCTGGTGCACCAGCAGCAGACGCTGTTCTACGGCGAGCGGGTGTTTGCCTCCACGTATCCCCGGCCCACCGACTTCGTGGCGGTGGCACGAGGATTCGGTATCGACGCGCTGGACCTCTCCGGGGTCAACGATCCGTGCGCCGCTCTCGGTGCGGCACTGACTGCTCGCGGGCCGTGTCTGATTCACGCCCGTATCGAAACCGCTCACCAGGTGTTGCCCATGGTGCCGCCTGGTGCTGCCAACCGGGAAATGATCGGAGGTCTGGCATGAACGGCAGCGCATCGGGTCGGCGCCGTGTGGTGCTGGAGGTTACTGTCACCAACCACGCCGGGGTCATGGTGCACGTTTCGAGCCTGTTCTCGCGCCGGGCCTACAACATGGAGGGCATGTTGTGTATGCCAGTCGGAGATGGCAGTCACAGCCGCATCTGGATCCTGGTGGATGCAGACGAGCGGTTGGAACAGATCGAACGTCAACTCCTGAAACTGGAGGACGTACAGCGGGTGCGCCGGCGCGGCGCCAGCCACGACCTTTTCGTGCGCCTGGAAGCGCTGTTCGAGGCAACGCCCCAGTCGGCGGCGGAGATGACGGCCGATTCGGGAAGTTCGCCCTGCTGAGCAGGCCGGTGTCAGCTCCTGCGCCGGTACCTGAGCGGCGTCGTCCCGAACCAGCGCCGGCAGCCGCGGGTCAGAATCGACTGGTCGCGGTAGCCGAGCTGGGTTGCCACCTGGGACAGCGGCATGTCGGTATGGCGCAGGTAGTAGTGCGCCCGTTCGCGGCGGACCCCATCGCGGATCTGTTCGAAGGTGCGGTGCTCGCGGCCGAGGTGCCGCTGCAGCGTTCGTGGATGTAACGCCATGGCGTTGGCGATGGCGGCACGATTGCAGCGATCGGTTCCCAGGGTGTGCCGGACGGCGAGTTCGACCCGGCCGGCGTAGCGGCCGTCGGGATCGGGAAACTGGGCCGCCAGGTAGTCGGCGGCAATCCGGCTCAGCGCTTCGCTGCGGGCCTTGAGCGGCACATCCACGGTGGCGCGCGACAGCCGCAGGACCACGGCCGGCCGGTCTGTGGCGACGGGAACGCGGAAGAAACGCTGGTAAGTGTCCTCGAGGTCTGCGGGCCGAGCCGGCAGTTCTACCGCCAACAGCTCGAACCGATCCCCGGCCAGGTACTCGAGCACCCCCAGGCATACGCCGGCCATCAGGTCTTCGCCGTGGCGCATGGCGTCCTGCTGGGCGTCGCGCAGAACAATGCCGAGTTCAACGGCCGCGGTTCGAGGACCGATGTTCAGGTTCAGGATCAGGGCAGGGCTCTGCACGTGCAGGTAGCGGGCGCCGCAGCCGAGGGCCTCGGATACGGTGCGGGCATTCTGCATGGCCAGGGCCAGGGGACCGAGCACGCCGATGTCCTGAGTCCGGGCCAGACGCAGACCAAAGTCCGCGCACCCGAGACTTCGGGCGGTGTGGTCCAACAGGTCGAGGGCGCGGCCGAGTGGTACGATCCGCTCGGGGTCGTCCAGATCGGCCAGCGCCAGCCCACAGCGTTCGGTCAGCGGTTGCGGGTCACCGCCCAGTTCGCGCACCAGGGCGGGGTAGCCCCGTAGCGCCGACGCTCGCAGGGTGGTGGTCATGGTGGCTCACTCAGGATAGTCCCATAAGATCAAAAAACTGTCCCGAGAAGTCAACATCCGGGGATTCGGGTATGGTCCAATGCGCGTCGCTCCGGAGGCCTCCGGCGTTCACCCATTGCACCCGAACTCGGAGACCGGCCCATGCCGCTCTGTTACACCGTCGAGGATGGAATTGTTTTCGTCGACGTCACCGGCGCGCCGGGGTTCGAAGAAGTGAAGGCGTTCATCGAGCGCTGGCGTGCCGATCCGGACCTGCCCTCGCCGGTGCTGGTGTGCCGGGACAACCGGGGGGCCGAGGCGAGTGACCTCGAGACCGTGCGGGCGCTGGCCGATCTGGCGGCAAGCCTGGACCTGCCGGCGGGGTCGAAGCTAGCCATCGTTGCCGCGTCGGATCTCGACTTCGGCATGTCGCGCATGTACGAGTTGCTGGCCGGAGACGCGGGCTTCGCCATCAGCGTGTTCCGCCAGATGAGCGAGGCGCTGCGCTGGCTCCGCGCCTGACCCCGCCTCAGGCGCTGCGGCAGAAGTCGGCGATGCTGGCGGCAGTGCCGCGGCTGACGTCCGGGCATGCCAGCGGCAGGATTTCGGTGCCATGTACGGTGCCCATGACCTGGATGCAGCGGGCGGGTACCCCGGCCCGCAGGAGCAGGCGGTAGAAGGCGATACCTTCGTCGCGCAGCGGATCGCATTCGTTGACGCTGATTACCGTGGGCACCAGGCCGCGCACGTCGTCCTCGGTGGCGAAGCCGGGCCAGGCCAGGGGGTTGCGCCCTTCGAACGCCTCGATGCCGTAGGCCACCCGGCCCTGGTCGTTGTGCAGATCCAGCAGGATGCCGTTGTTTTCCATGGACGACGGCAGATCGTCGCGCGGCCACTGACCGGCAATGTACGGACAGAGCGCGTAGAGTCCGCGGATCAGGCTCAACTCGCCGTCCTGTTTGAGCTTGAGCCCGGTGGCCAGGGTCAGGTTGCCGCCGCCGGACTCACCGGACACGATCACGTGCGCCGGATCCACCCCCAGTTCCGCGGCGTTGGCAATGACCCATTTCAGGCCCGAGACGCAATCGTTCAGGCCGCCTGGGAAGGGTGCAAGTTCGGGAACCGACGAGGGTACCAGCGCGTTGCGGAAGTCGACCATGGCAACCGCGACGCCCTGGGCCGCCAGAATACGCCCCCAGGCCCGGTAGTTGCCGTCGTCGCAGGACATCACCTGCATACCGCCGCCGTGGATGTAGTAGATGCAGGGCAGCGGCTGACTTCCGGCAGGACGGATCAGCCTCACGTTGATGGTATTGCCATCCGGTTGTGATGTGATCGCATGTTCGCTGATGAGTAGACCTTCGGACGGCGCTACCGCCTCGCTATCGCAGGCGTCGAGGAACCCCGCCAGGGCCTGGCGCATGGCTGCCGCCTCCGAGCTGTTGGCGTTCTCGACCATCTGCTCTCTGGTCTGCCCGGGCGGTGGCGCGCTGGTACGCGCGGACAGCATCGGCCCCAATAGTGCTTTGATTCTGGGATCGATACGGGGATCGTCCGGCGCCTCGGGTGCGTTCATGGGACTCATCCTTCTGCTGGTGGGGGGCGCGCGGGCGCCAGCGGCCAGCATAACATCGATTCTGGCGATGGCGTTCCGGGCTCCCGTATACTCCGGCCATGCCTTTGATCCCGCCCTACCATGCACCGCTGGCGCTGCGGGCTTCGTGAAGTTCGGCGTCGGACAGAGTGTTCCCCGGCTCGAGGATCCGCGTCTGGTCACCGGAGCCGGCCGATTTACTGACGACGTGAATCTGCCGGGCCAGCTACACGCGGCGGTGTTCCGGTCACCGTATCCCCACGGCGCCATCCGCGCGCTGGACGTCAGCGCCGCGCTGGCCGCCCCGGGGGTGGTGGCGGTGTATACCGGCGAGGATGTGGCCGATCTGGGACCGTTGCCCTGTCGCGCCCGCATCAAGGACCGGGCGGGTAATCCGGCCTACATACCGCCACGGCCGGTTCTGGCCATCGGGCGGGTGCGCTTCGTGGGCGAACCGGTGGCCATGGTGATTGCCGAACGGTGTGCGGACGCCGTGGCCGCTCTGGATCTGATCGACCTCGACATCGATGATCTGCCGGCCGTCGTCGATCCGGCGGCGGCTGCGGGGCCGGACGCGCCGGTCATTCACGCCGAGCGCGG
This sequence comes from uncultured Gammaproteobacteria bacterium, assembly GCA_942491135.1. GTDB lineage: Bacteria > Pseudomonadota > Gammaproteobacteria > Pseudomonadales > Azotimanducaceae > UBA7803. The sequence goes on from CALNZS010000019.1 coordinate 317,785, forward strand.
CGACAACGTCTGCATTCACTACCACAACGGTGACGCAGCGGCCGCCGCCGCGGCGTTCGAGCAGGCGGCGCACCGGGTGTCGCTGCCGCTGGTCAACAACCGGGTGGCCCCGAGCCCACTGGAACCCCGCGCCTGCGTGGCCGTTTATGCGGACGAGCGTTATACCTTGTACAACCCGAGTCAGGGCGCTTTCGGTCAGCAGAGTGTGCTCGCCAGGGCGATCTTCAAGGTCGAACCGGACTGCGTTCGCGTCATCAGTGGCGACACCGGCGGCGGGTTCGGCATTCGCGGCGAGGTTTACCCGGAAGCGTGCGTGTGTCTGTTTGCGGCCCGGGCCCTGGGGCGGCCGGTCAAGTGGCGGGGCGACCGCGCCGAGATGTTTCTCTCCGATTCCCACGGCCGCGACAACCTCACCCGATGCGCGCTGGCGCTCGACGCCGAAGGCCACATTCTGGCCCTGGAGGTGGACACGGTGGCCAATCTGGGCGCCTATTGCAGCGCCGTGGGGCCGCTGGTGCCGACCATGGCGGGAGGCCGGATCGTCGGTACCGTTTACCGTATTCCGGCTTTGCGCCACGACGTTCGCTGCGTGTTCACCAACGTGATGCCGGTGGCCGCTTACCGCGGCGCGGGGCGCCCGGAGTCCTGCTACGTCATGGAACGGTTGCTGGATGCCGCCGCCGACCAGATCGGGCTCGATCGAGTCGAGATCCGGCGCCGCAACTTCGTGGGGCCGGAAGACATGCCCTACACCAACCATGCCGGCGTCACCATGCACAGCGGCGAATTCGCCCGCACCATGGACATGGCGCTCGCCCGCGCCGGCTTCGACGAGTTCGAGGCGCGCCGCCGGGGGCGCCAGGACGGGCGCCTGCGCGGCATCGGTTTCGGTTATTACGTGGAATCCTCGGGCGGGGGCCCGGAGGAGGAGGCCCGGGTCACGGTGCACGGTGACGGCAGCGCCGATGTGGTGGTCGGTACCTATTCTCACGGTCAGGGCCATGAGACGGCGTACGCCCAGATACTCAGTGAGTCGCTGGGCCTCGACTTCGAGCGGATCCGGATCGTGCAGGGTGACACGGACCAGGTCCGGTTCGGGGGCGGCACGGGTGGCTCCCGGTCGTCCCAGATGGGCGGCATCGCCGTGCGCCGCGCCGGCGCGGCGGTGGTTGCCCGGGGCGCCGGCATCGCGGCTGAGATGCTGCAGGCCGGCCGGGAGCGGGTCGTTTTTGCCGACGGCGTGTACCGCGTCGATGGTGGCGGTGAGGTCGGCCTGGCCGAGGTCGCGCGGGCGCTGGAGAGTCAGTTCGATGCCGAGCCCCTGGCCGAGACCGTACGCTACGATCGTGGCGCCGGGTTCACCTTCCCCAACGGCTGCCACGTTGCCGAGGTGGCCATCGACGCCGACACCGGTGAAATCGAGGTAGAGCGTTACACCGCGGTGGACGACTGCGGTCGGGTCATCAACCCGCTGCTGGCCACTGGTCAGGTTCACGGCGGCGTGGTGCAGGGCCTGGGTCAGGCGTTGCTGGAACTGGTGGTCTATGACGCCGCCGGCCAGCTCCTGACCGGTTCATTCATGGACTATGCCATCCCGCGGGCCTCCAACATGCCCGACGTCGACGTCGCGTTTCACGAGGTCCCGGAGCCGACCAACGAACTCGGCGTGAAGGGGATTGGTGAGGGGGGTGCCTGTGCGGCGCCACATGCTCTGGTCAACGCGGTGCTGGATGCCCTGCAGCGCGCGGGGATACCGGCGGCAAGGTGCCGCGAGCTGCAGATGCCATTGACCTCACAGAAGATCTGGCAGGTGCTGCGCTCAGCCGGACGGACCTGACCCCGCGCTCCGGAAAGCGCCGTCGACCAGCACCGGCACGGTGTCGCTGACGTTGAGTTGGGCAGCGAACTCGACGTCCTGCGGGTAACCCCGCTCGATGAGTTCCTGACCCGATTGGGTCAGGCGCAAGGCACCGTGCAGGTCATCGGCGAAGCGCTCGAATACGGCCCGCGCCGCCTCGGCGGCCACACTGCGCCGGCCGAGCCAGGCCGCGATCACGGCGCCAGCGCCGATCTGGTCTTCCAACGCGACCCGCAACGAGCCATCCGCCCAGCGCTCGCCTGCGGCAACCACCACAACGTCCCGGTCGAGTTCCTCGAGGTGGTCGGCCACCGCCGCAGCGTTGCGCAGGCAACCGGCAATGACGACGTCGCCGCGCGCTTCGAACGCCAGGGTCGAACCATTCGGCGACGGCAGCACCAGGCGCGTGCCCGCAGCCATGCCGGCGAGCGACGGCGGAGACAGCGACAGCGCACCGGCCCCGCGCGCCGCAGCGACCTGCGCCCCGACGCGGCGGGCATGTTCGGCCACCGATTCGTCGCGCCAGCGATAGGGATGAACCACGCCGCCGGCTTCGCAGGCGGCAACCAGCGCGGTCGAGAACGACAGCACGTCGACGATGACGCAGGCTGCCGAATCCGGCAGCGAGCGAAGTCCGGAACGTCCCCAGACCAGGGACAGGGTTCGAGGTTCGCTCACCGTCGGTCACTCTGCAGAGCGGTCATTGTCGTGAGCCTGCTCGATGGGGCTGGTGGCGCCAGGGAGTGCGCGCCTCATGACTGGCCGCCGCCGACCGATTGTGACTCCGGCCGGCCCACGGCGCCGGACACCATATCGCGGCTTTCCCGGGTGGACGGCTGGGTGGGCTTGCGCCCGCGGGTGATGTTGAACGGCTCGGTGTCGATGTCGTCGAGTATCGTTTCACCCGCCAGTACCGAGCGCTTCCAGGCCTGGTGTTCCGGCTCCCGGGCCTGGAACTCCGGCATCACCTGTTCGGCGAACAGGCGCAGACTGTCGCAGATGTCCTGATGGGTGTTCTTGCCAGCCTGATTCAGCAGGATCACCTGGTCCACGTTCGCCGCTTCCAGCTCCGCCAGGCGTTCCCGGATGGTGGCCGGTGAGCCGATCAGCTCGCTGCCGGTGCGCTGCTGTCCGGCCGGGGTCTGCTTCCACTCCTGGTAACGATCCCAGAAGTTGATGCTGCCGGGCTCGAATGGCCCTTCCTTGTTGTAGAGCTGCAGCGCGAACTGGAAGAAGGTCCAGCCGTCCGCTTTCTCCCAGGCTTCCTCGTCGGTGTCGCAGCACATGAATCCCGCCACCACGGCGATGTTGGGATTGGCCTGGTAGTCACAGAGCTTTTCCTGCTCGCGCAGGAAGGTGTTGTAGTAGGCGTGCACCCAGGCCTGGGCCGCCTGCAGATCGGCAAATTTGAAACACAGCGCGCCCATGCCGCGGTGCGCCGCGTACTTGATGGTGTCGAGCTGGGAACAGGCCACCCACAGCGGCGGATGCGGCTTCTGCAGCGGCTTCGGAACTACCGCGCGCAAGGGAAATTTGAAGAACTCGCCGTCGTACTCCCAGCCGTGGTTCCAGAACATGGGCAGGGTCGCGCGCACCGCGTCTTCCCAGACGTCGCGCTTGTCGCGGAAGCGCAGATTGAACGGATGCAGTTCCGTGACCGAGGCGCCTTCGCCCAGGCCCAGCTCCACCCGGCCGTCGGACAACAGGTCCAGGGTCGCCACCTTCTCCGCCACCCGGGCCGGATGATTGGTGGTGAGCTGGATGATGCCGTGACCGAGACGGATGTTCCTGGTGCGCTGACTGGCGGCGCCCAGGAACACCTCCGGTGCCGAAGAGTGGGAGTACTCTTCGAGGAAGTGGTGTTCGACTTCCCAGGCGTAGTCGTAACCCAGTGAATCGGCGAGTTCGATCTGGTCCAGCGACTGTTTCAGCAGACGATGTTCGCTGTTTTCGTCCCAGTCGCGCGGTAGCTGATGTTCGTAGAAGATGCCGAACTTCATATCTCTCCCCCTGTGCTGTCTCGAGGCGGCCTAAACGGCCCTGACTGTGGTTTGCAACCCTTTGATTCCCGAAAACAATTTTCCTGCTGCGCTATGCCGGGCCTGGCCGAGCCCTGACCTCTGCCGGGCCTCGGACCGGGCCCCGGGCGCAGACCGACTGAGGAGAATATCAGATGGCCGTAAGACAAGCCCAAGCCATGGTGGAGCGTGCCTCCATGGAGGAGAGGCAGGGAACGCGTCACGCAATCGCCTTACAGTTAGCCCAACAGCTCCTGTCAGGTTCTACGAATCAAGTTCCTGATCCAGATCTTGCAGAACTCGATCGCCCAGTCTGTCTGCTCGGGCGTAAGTGATGGCATAGGTGCTATACCTGGACCGTGACCAAACGGGTTTCGGACCTCTAATGAGAATCGGATCTCGAATTTGGTGTAAAGCGGACATGGCGTGTGGCACTGCATCAGGCAGGAGCCGGCCAGAACCGGACCTTGACGGGTGCGTAAGTCAGCGGCTCTGCGCGCCTCGTCGAAGCCACTCATGCACAAAGGCTAGCTTCTCGTAGGCGGCGTTTGACAGGACGAACGGATAAAGGTCGGACAGACCCATGGATCGATTGATGTGATTCACGCCCATGGTAAGGTGTCCCGCGACGTAGATCAGCCGGTCGGCGTCCGTTTCGGAATACGGATCCCAACCTGCGGTAGGCAACTCCGGCGAGGACAATCCTGCCGCAACGAAACTGTCAGCAATGTCAGTCAGATGCAGCAGATGCGCGGTGGTCTCCGCCCAATCTTCGTGTGGGTGTGCCGAGGCGTACGTGGTCAGGAAACGTTGCTTCCAATCGGGCGGCGGACCGTCAATATAGTGACGCTGTAGCGCCACCTGGTAGTCGGCGCGTTCATCGCCAAACTGTTCTCGAAACGCGTTCAGAAAATCTTCTCGCAGACTTAGCCGCCACCAGAGCATGTGGGCTATCTCATGACGCATGTGGCCAAGCATGGTGCGATAAGGCTCCTCCAGCGCCTCGCGACGGGTCGTGCGCAGAACCGGATCCGCTTCGGCTACGCTGATGGTCACAACGCCCTCGACATGGCCCATGGCCACGGGCGTTGGCCCTTCCGCAAGCATATGGAAAACCGGACGCGTCCCCGGATCCTCCGGCCGAAACCAGTTCCAGCGACCGAGATTGTCGAGTGCCCAGCGTTTGGCGGCTTCCGTCTGCGCCCAGTGGGGGATGGCACTTGGGATGGAGACGTCGGGGGCAAGCGCCGTCATTGCACAGGAACGGCAGAAGGCTCCCTGTTCAGGCGCGATCCAGTTGCAGCCTATGATCTCCCGGTTGGCGCAGAAGGGCGGCATGGGCAGGAAGGCCCGCGCCTGTGGGTCGTAGGCAACCGGTGTGCCGTCGGCGGTGGCGAGATTGTCAAACCAGAGCGAGCCTGACCCGACGGGATTCGCGAAGACGCGCATGCTGCGAGGCCCTCAGTACATTGGAAATTGAGCAACCTGTGTACGCGTCCCGCCGAGGCGGGTCAAACCTGAATGCTCTCGTTTGCGGCTAGCGACGTGTGCACTCATGGCTGGGTCTGGCGTGAGTGGCGCCAACGACGGGGCGTCTGCTCAGGGTCGAAAGCCGTCCTTCGCCCAAACAGGCGATGAAGCCCGCTGTCGGCCAGGAGCCGACCGTCCTGCAACTCACGCTGGTGGCGATCTGGTATTCGATTTTCGAAGGTGTACATTTGGCGTATGTCGCGCACGAACATTGATATCGATGAGGGGGCCTGCGCCGAGGTCGTGCGGCGTTACCACCTCGCCACCAAGCAGAAAGCTGTGAACCTCGCCTTGAGACTCCTCGCTGCCAATCCACTCTCCCTGGATGAAGACAGGGCGCTCCGCGGCTCCGGCTGGGAAGGCGATCTCGACGAACTCCGGTCCTCGCGGACCGCATGATCCTGACTGATAAGTCCGCTTGGATTGAGTATCTGCGGGGTACCGGCTCCAGAGCGTGCGATCGCGTCGAAGAACTCCTCGCAGAACGTGGCGCTTTGCGGACCCAATCCGGTTCGTCTGCACCCCGCCGCTAGCAGCCTTTCATCCAAGCCAATACGATTGTCGGGTTCGATACTTCAGTTGATGATAGCCGTGCTCGCACCACGCCTGAACCATTGGAGCATTGAACTATGCAACCCCATCACCTTCAGCGGTTGATCTCCTTACCGTATTTCATCCTTGGCGGTTGGTGTCTGCTCGCGCCGGGAATGGTCGAAAGGATGACAATCGCCCCGGACTATCAGCACCTGAGTGCGACAAGCGCTTTGTTCGTTGGCTGTTTTGGCGCTCAAGCAGTATTGGGTGGCCTATTCATCTGGTTTAGCCAGTGGCAAAACAGGACTTTTCTAGTCTACGCAATCGCGCTGGTACCGTTCTTTTGGTTCAACTATTGGTTTGTCTTCGAAGTGCCAATCTTCAATCGCTGGCTGGCGTTGGACTTTGGGGCAAACATTGTGATGCTGGTCCTGAGTCTATGGGGCTGGAAACTAACCAGAAGGGCTGCAGGCTGAGGTCAGCTATGGGTTTGAAAGCCGCCGAACCGTTGTGCAGCGGACCTGAGAAGACCCCTTAGTCGCGGAATTTCGCCTCACCATACTCCGGACAGGCATCGATGGGTTGATTGCTTTCCGCTCCGCTGGCGTCCGACCAGACCTGGCTTTGCCAGCACTCATCGAATATGGAGCAGTAACAGTAAACAACGTCGGCCCGTCCGCTGGCGACCGCCTCCTGCATGTGCAGGGCGATACGGCGGTTGGATGTCTGAAACGCCGTGATCGACTCTCCCGGTGCAATGACTCGGCGACTGATGCTGTTTCTGCCGAAGTCCACGCCAACCTGCGCTGGTGATTCGAGAATGTCTGCGGTGGCCTCATCCCAGGTGCCAACAGCCTCGCCGTCCAGGGTGATCTGCACACTTTGCATGCGAGCCGGGCCTACGCCGACGTTCTCGAAGATCAGAGAGAAGTGGGCGGTCTCTCCGTCGTCCGTGTCGTGGGTCATCATCTGGACGTAAGGCCAGACCGATGCGGCGGTCTGCTGGCGCACGGCCTGGGACTCGTTCAGGGCGGCGTACAGCGCGACGGCGCCGGTAAACACCCCAGCCAGGGACAGCAGAGTCTGCCAGAAGGTCAGGCGCAGAAAGGTGCGCTCGAGGTTGGCCATGCCTGTGCTCGAGACATCGAGTTCCGGTGTGTCGTCGTCGTTCGGAGGCGTGGTGCTGCTCATGTGCGATTCACCAGTCTGGAAACGGACCTAGGATGGCCTTACAGCGCACCCAGGGCCGGTTTTTTTCGCATCAGCATCACGGCAAAGGCCGCCGCGCCCGTACTGAGCATCAGGAGGACATAGAACGCCTGGGGACCGCCTGCGTTGAATGGCATGAGCGGTACGACGCCGAACGAGACGTTTGCTCCCGCATGGAGTAGCACTGCCGTCCACACGTTGCCCTTGGACTGCACATAAAAATACGTGAAGACGAAACTGGCGGAAACGACCCAGACGCCAAAAGCCAGAAACGGGATGTCAGTCGGAGCGCCGAAGCCGACCAGCCATCCTGGGGCATGCCACAACCACCAGGCGATGCCGATCACGAGTGAGGCCCATACCGGTCCCACCTGTTCCATCAGGCGGGGCAGGGCATAACCGCGCCAGCCCAGCTCTTCTGCAATCGACCAGACGACGATCATGGCCACCAGGCTCGGCGGAACGGCACTCAGTGACCCTGAAAGCTCTGGATGAATGAATGCGAAGTTGACGAACGACGCGATCAACGCCAGTACGCCGAAGAAAGCGGCTGACGCGACGAGCCAGCCCCACTGGTGCCGTTTGACGGTCAGACTCGAGATCGCAGCACGGATTGCCGCTCTCCCGACGTACAGGACAAAAGCTGCGGCCACGATCGTCGGCAGCCATCGGCTGAGTCGAAGCCAGGTTCTGCTCGACGCCGTTTCCGGTGCGAGTGCGATCCATGCCGCCGTGCAGATCAGCGTGACGGCCAGGTAGAGCCAAGGCAGATACGCGGATTCCCGACGTGTTGAGCTGCCTTTGGCGAATGTCATCGGTTGCTGAGCGTCAGCCGCCTGTCAGCAGTTCCAGGACCTTCTGCGGGTGAGTTTCGGCCTTGCCGACCCGCTTCCAGTGTTTGATGACCTTGCCGTCCTTGCCGACCACGACGGTGGAGCGGATCACGCCGACGGTCTTCTTGCCGTACATGGTCTTTTCGCCCCAGGCGCCGTATTTCTCCATGACCTTTTTGTCCGGATCCGAAAGCAGGGTGAACGGCAGGCTGTATTTGTCGGCGAACTTGCGGTGACTTTCTTCGTTGTCCGGCGAGATGCCGAGTACCACCGTGTCGAGCTTTCCAATCTCCTTCCACAGGTCGCGGAAGCCGCAGGCCTCCTTGGTGCAGCCCGGCGTGTCGTCCTTCGGATAGAAATACACGACTACGTTCTTCTGACCTTTGTAGTCCTTGAGCGCCACCTTTTCGCCGGCAGCGTTCTTGAGGGTGAAGGCGGGGGCGGCTTTGCCTTCTTCGATGGCCATGGAGCGCTCCTTGTCCTGGTGGTTGGTATGCCCGGTGGCAGGGCCGTGGCGGAAGCCCGCGCGGAACGCAAACGCTAGCAGATCGCTCGGGTGAACTGAACGGGGAAAGCTGCTAACGTCGATCGTCTGGCGGACCAGCGGGAGAGGGCATGACACCTACGTTTACCGGCGCAGACCTGGTGGCGAGCGCGCTCGCCCAGATGGGCGTACGCCATGTCTTCGGCATCGTCAGCATTCACAACATGCCGTTGTTCGATGCCATCAATCGCCTGGGCGAGACCCGCATCATCGATGTCCGCCACGAGCAGGCCGGCACCCATGCCGCCGATGGTTACGCCCGCGCCACCGGCCAGATGGGCGTGATGATCGCCAGCACCGGGCCGGGTACCAGCAACACCGTCACCGGCCTCTACGAGGCCCAGTACGCTTCGTCACGGGTGCTGGTGATCACCGGCCAGGCCGAAACCGCTTTCTACGGCAAAGGCGTCGGCTACGTGCACGAGGCCGAGAACCAGTTGCCCATGCTGCGCAGCGTCTGCCGCCGGGCCGAGAGCCCACGCCAGGTGTCGCGTCTGGCGGACGCGCTGCGCGCGGTGGTCATCGACATGTTCACCGGCCGTCCGGCGCCGGGCGCACTGGAGATTCCCATCGACCTGCAGTACGCCGAGGCGGCGCCGGCCGAGTTCACGGTGCCGGTGCCGATTGCAGCGGAGCCCGATCAACGGGTCGTGGAACAGATAGCCGGACGGCTCACCGAAGCGCGGCGCCGGGTGATCATCGCCGGCGGGGGTGTCCCGTCTTCCGGAGCTGCCGAGTCGTTGCGGCGCCTGGCGGAAACGCTGGACGCACCGGTCATCACCACCGCCAACGGGCGTGGCGCACTGCCGGAGGACCACCCGCTGTGCATCGGCAATTTCTACGGGAGCGCGGGCATTTACCAGGCCATCGCCGAAGCCGATGTGACCCTGGCGCTGGGCACCCGGTTTGCGGTTGGGGTGGACGGCCAGGGCGCCCGCTTCAAACCGCCCGGTTCGTTGATTCAGATCGACGCCGATCCGGCCATGATCGGCCGCACCCATGACGCGGACCTGGGGCTGGCGGCAGATGCGCGGCTGGCGATAGAGGCACTCAATGCGGCCCTGGTGGACGTTTCCGGCAACGACGCCCAGTTCAACCAGACCGTGCTGGAAGCGCGGGACGGGGTGCGTACGGCCATGCGCCGGCGTCTCGGCGACGACTATCCGCGGGTCATGGACCTGATGCGCGAGCGGCTGCCGGACGACGGCATGTTCGTCCGGGATCAGACCATTGCCGCCTACAACTTCGGCAACCAGCTTTTCCCCATCACCGGCCCACGCACCACCATGAATCCGGTCTCCGGCGCCATCGGGCCGGGCTTTCCCATGGCCGTCGGCGCGGCGCTGGGCAGCGGCCGGCAGACGCTGCTGATTCATGGGGACGGGGGGTTCATGTTCCATGCCACGGAACTGGCCACCTGCGCCCAGTATCAGATACCCATCGTCATCGTGGTTTTCAATGACAGCGGCTACGGCGTGCTGCGCTGGCTGCAGGACACCCGGTTCGGCCGCATCAACGAAACCGACCTCGGCAAGGTGGATTTCGCCGCCATGGCGGAAAGCATGGGCGTTCCCGGCCGCCGGGTCGTCAGTGTGGCCGAGTTCGACGAGGCCCTGGAAGTGGGCCTGGCGGCGCCCGGGCCGTATCTGATCGATCTCGACATGGAGCACTTCGCCCCGATGGAGATCTCCATCATGCCGAAGAAGAAATCCGCGCGTCCGTGAGTGTCGAGCTCGACAAGCCGTGGCAGGCTTGTACCGGCACGGGCGCGCTGCCGGGCCACATGGGGGTCTTCGAACTGGCGGACGCGGACGGCGAGGTGATTTTCATCGGTTATGCCGGGGGCCTGAGCCGCTTCGGATTGCGCGGTGAGATCGAGGCCGCCGCGGCGCAACAGGGTGCGGCGGCCTTCCGCTACGAAGTGACCACCGCCTACCTGACCCGCTACCAGGAGTTGCTGATGGTGCATCGGGCCCGCCACGGCACCCTGCCGCCGGGCAACCACGACGTCAGCGGCCTCGGCCGGCTCAGCCCGGGGTAGCTGGCCATGGACCTGGCGCTCAGCCCGGAACAGGCGTTGATCGTCGGCATGGTGCGCCGCTTCGTGCGCGAGGAGATCGTGCCGCTGGAGCGGGGCCTGGATCCGGACGCGGACGAGTTGCCCGGCGAGCAGCGGGCGCGGCTGGTGGAGATGACCCGCACCATGGGCCTGTACGGGCTGGACATCCCTCCGGAGTACGGCGGCCCCGACCTCGATCTGGTGACCCGCACGCTCATCGCCATCGAGATGTCTCAGCACCGGGCCGGGCTCTACGCCCCCTGTTACGGCGTGTTCGGCGGGGCCGGCCTGGCCCAGCTTTTCGAGGCCACCGAGGAGCAGAAGGAACGCTACCTGTATCCCACCCTGCGTGGCGAAAAGAAAGGCTTTTTCGGCCTGACCGAACCGTCCGGGGGCAGTGATCCGGCCCGGGCCATTCAGACCCGGGCAGTACGGGACGGCGACGATTGGGTCATCAACGGCGGCAAAATCTTCATCAGCGGCGCCGACAAGGCCGACTTCGGGCTGGTGTTCGCGCGTACCGACCCCGACAAGGGCCGCAACGGGGTCACCTGTTTCATCGTCGACACCGACGCACCGGGCTTTCACGTGCGCCGCATCGTTCACACCCTGCGCGCGGCCCGTTATGCCACGGAACTCTCGTTCGAGGATCTGCGGGTGCCCGGGCGTAATGTGCTGGGTGAGGTCAACCGCGGCTTCGCCATCGCCAACGATCGCCTGTCCCGACAGCGGATTCCCTATGCGGCCGGCTGTATCGGGGTGGCGGTGAAGGCCCATGAGATGGCGCTCGAGTACGTGCCTCAGCGCGAGACCTTCGGCGCGCCGTTGTCGACCCGTCAGGCCATTCAGTGGATGCTGGTGGATAACGAACTGGACATCCGTCAGGCGCGCTGGCTGACCCTGGAAGCGGCCCATCGGGCCGACCGCGGCGATGACTTCCGCAAGGAAGCCGCCATGGCCAAGCTGGTTGCCACCGAAGCCGGCGGACGGGTGGTCGATCGCTGCATCCAGATGTTCGGCGGCTACGGCGTAACCAAGGACTTCCCGTTCGAGCGCTGGTATCGCGAGATGCGGATCCGGCGCATCGGCGAAGGTCCGAGTGAAGTGCAGCGGCACATCATCGCCCGCGACCTGCTGGGGGCTTCACTGCGCTGACGGCCACGACTTCCGCTCCGACATCGGCCCTCAGCCGTCCGTTTCCGGACCGGGCCGCCTTTCCGCGTAACGCTCGCGAATCCCGGCCAGTCCCTGCTCCAGGGTGTCCCGGTCGAGCCAGCGCCCGCGCACCATCACCCCTTGAATGGCCGCGGCATTGCCGATGTCGGCCGTTGGATCGCTGGCCACCAGCACCAGATCCGCTGCGGCCCCGGGGCGCAGCGCGCCGAAGTCGTCGCGGCCGAAGAACCGGGCCGGCGCCGTGGTGCCGAGAGCCAGCGCTTCAGCGGGGGTCAGCCCGGCTGCCACCATGGCGCGCAGTTCCCGGTGGATCGAGAATCCGGGCACGTTGAAGATCTGCGGCGAATCCGAACCCAGCAGCACCCCGACCCCTCCGGCATGCAGCGCCGCGATGAGCTGCTGGCGTACGGACAGGGCTCGCTCTGCGGCCGGGGCGCCAAGGCTGGCCCGGGACAGGGCGGTCAGGTAACGATCCCGCAGATCTGCCGGCAGGTAGTCGTTCTCCGGACGGCCGATCAGCACCTGGCGCTGGTCGGCCAGGGCAAAGTTTTCGATCAGGGTTTCCGTGGGCACGACCCAGGTGCCGGCGCCGCGCATTGCCTCCACCAGCTCCGGCAGGCGCGACAGGTCGACCTGACTGGCCAGCGCCACTCCGAACAGGCTGGCACCGCCGGAACCGGCCGTGGCCTGGTCGGAGACCAGGGCCTGCATGAAGCCGTCCAGGTGGTCGATGGTCTGCTGGCCGCTGGCAATGGCGCGGCGCAGGCCGACATCGGCGGGTACGTGGCCGGCAAAGGGTATGTCCTGGCGCCGTGCTTCGTCGGCTACCGCGTCGTATTCCACCAGCGACAGACCGGGATGGATCTTCACAAAGTCGTAACCGGCCGCTGCCTGATCGCGGACCATGGCCCGCGCCTGCTCCGGGCTCGAGACCGACTCGCCGTTGAACGACGGTCCCGAGGTGAACAGCCGCGGTCCGAGCACACGCTGAGCTTCGATGTCATCTCTGAGGGTCAGGTGGCTGGGATCGCCCAACATGCCGCGAATGGTGGTGATGCCGCCGGCCAGCCACAGAAACAGCACGTCGTCCCGATAGCTGGCGCCGGCGTCCGGGGCGGGCACGTGGGCGTGCATCTCCGCCAGGCCCGGCATGAGAAACGCGTCATCGAGGTCAACCACCCGGGCGTCCGCGGGCACCTCCAGGTCGGCGCCGATGGCGTCGATCCGGCCTTCGATCACCCGCAGGTCTGCGCGCACGGTGCCGCGCTCGGTCATGGTGACGAGCTGACCGCCGCGAAACACGGTGACGTCGGCCGCGAAAGCGGGTGCAGCGGCCAGGATCAGGCACGACAGGAGCATGGCCGGGACAGGCGTTGTAGTGGGCATGGTCGTGTCCGTTACCGGGATGCTGCCATGCTACCGTGCCGGCAGGGCCACGAAAACGCGGGGGCGGGCGCGCCGCCCCCGCCGGCGCTCAGCCGGTGGTGACCTCGATGCGACGCGGCTGCAGCTCGGCCCGTTTCGGGATGTCGATCCTGAGCACGCCGTCTTTCAGTACGGCGGACACCGCCTCGGTATCCAGTTGCTCGCCGGACAACGAGAAGCTGCGCCGGTAGCGGCGCGCTCGCACGTCGGCGGCCAGGGCTTCGGTGCCTTCCGGCAGCTCCACCGCCACCGTGCCCTCCACCACGAGCTGGTTACGGTCGGACTGTATGTCGAGCCGCTCCCGGGACACACCGGGCAGGTCGAGCACCAGGGTGATGCCACCCGGGTGCTCGAAGATATCGCCGTAGGGGCGCAACGTCTGTTCGGTCGAAGCCTGGGCCTTGGATCCGGCCCCGGAATCGCTCTGTTGGGTCATGTCGTTCATGGTGTCCTCCATCGCCTTCAGGGCGTCAGTGAACCTCGATCCGGCGGGCCGCAGGGGCCGCCCGGCGGCCGACCCGCACGTGCAGCACGCCGTCGCGATAGGTCGCCTTCACGTCGTCCGGATCCACGTCTTCGGGCAGCGTCAGTACCCGCTGAAAGGAACCGTTGTAGCGTTCCCGCCGATAGTAGGCGGCGTTCTCCTCCGCCGCTGCTTCGCGCTGGCCGGCGATGGTCAGCAGATTCTGGCGCAGTGTCAGGTCGAGACTGCCGACATCCAGTCCGGCGGCAAACACATAGACATCGATGCTGTCTTCGCTGGCGCCGACGTTGAGCGGCGGGTAGGTGCCCTGGCGTACCGAGCGGATGCCGGTCAGCCAGGGCGACGGGAACGCCTCGCGGTCCCAGCGCCACAGCTCGTCCAGCAGGCTTTCGAAAGGAGACAGATGTCCGTTCATGGGGCGTCACCTCCTGAAAGTGAACGTTTCGTAACCTCGTCGATGGGGACTGGCGCCGGTTTTTCAAGGCGGTAGACTCGAGTGGAGCCGGAACGGCAACGGAAACAGAAACAGGCGGCGGGGATTGCCATGAGCGTGCGGATCTACAGCACCGAAACTCTGTTCAGCGAGCATGACTATGCCCGCCCTCACGAAGTTGCCGGGCGCCGCCTGCACGGCGGGTTCGACGCCGGCGGCAACTATGTGCCACCGCGCTCGAAAGGCCGCAATGATGCGCTCGAGGCATGGACCGAGGCGCTGCGCGCCCGCGGCGGTGATCTGTTCGCCGCCGATGCGTCGCTGCTGACGGGACCGCGCATGCCGAATCCGGCGCAGCAGCAGCTGCTGCTGAGTCACGGCATCGGCGCGCCGTTCTGGAACGGGCTCACGGTCACCGGCAAGATCGAAGGCCGGGGCCGGATGCTGGCGGAGATGCAGTTTCCGGACCTGGCCGAGGTGGTAGTAGAGGACATTTCGAGCCTGGCGGTCGGCCATCTGAACAAGGGCCTGCTGGTAGCCCACGGCATCGACGAGGGTGGCGAACCGGACAAGGGTATCGGCGGGCATGATGTCATGTGGTTTGCCTTGCGCGATCTGGTGCTGGGCGAAGACGCCTATCCGGACGTCGAGCCCCCGGACAGTATTGCCCGCCCGGAAGCCGGGCAGCGCTGGATGCCCGAAATCGGCCCCGAGTACGAGGGGCTGCTGAGTTTCCTGATGAACCTGTTGTTGATCGAGTTCCGGGCGGAGATCGGTTTTGCCGGTACCCAGGCCACGCTGCGGCGGCCGGATCTGTTCGTGGATCGCCGCGCTGCGGCGGAGGAGGCGGCGCAGATCGTCGAGCGCATCCGCCAGGACGAGGAAATTCACGTGCGTTCGCTGCGGCTGTACCTGGGGGAGATCCGGCAGTTGACCCTGCGCACGGTGGGCGGCGGCACCGTGGCGGGCGCCGAACTCATCGACCGCTTCTGGGCCGGCCTGGTGCACTGGGCGACGGTCGAACAGCCGCGGCTGGCGGCGCAGCGCGCCTACCCGCCAATACGCGAGCGGATCCTCGAACACCCGGACGGTCAGCGCATCCTGAAAGCGTTCGACCGGCTCGCCGACGCGACGGTGCCGGCAGCGTCGGCGGGCTGATTGCCCGGGATCAGCCCGAGTAGCTCACCCCCATGCCGGCGCGCACGTCGTTGTTCACGCCGTAGGGTGCGATGGGGTAGCGCAATCCATTACCGGACAAGGCTTCCAGTCCCGCCAGCACCTTGGGCAGAAAGGCCGGCGGCAGCGCCATCAGCAGTTCGTCTTCCATCACGCCGCCGTAGCGGCGCTCGGCGAAACAGGGGATGGACAGACTCGGCTCACCAGTGGCCAGCGCCCGTCCCCAGGAGTCGGCGCAGGACGATTCGCCCACACAGCCCCACTCGAGCTTTTTGTAACCCGTCCACTGCAGTCCGTTGATGAACAGGATCATCTGCGCCGGGGTGGCGTAGATCAGGCAGATATCCGGGGGGTTCAGGCGGCCGCTGGCCAGCGGGCTGACCGCCATGGCCTCGAAACGGCCGAACGGTACCACGTCCATGGCTGCCTGATGTGCGGCGGCGTTGTCCTGGTCGGCATACCAGACCCCGGCCATGCGGTCGCCGGACAGCCAGTCCTCGCTGCGCGGGTGCAGGCCAATGACCGTACTGCACTGGGCGCCAACCAGATCCTCCGCGGTGATGCCCACGGTCCAGCCGTTGCGGGCTGCCTGGCCGACGATCTGGTCGGTGGTATGAATGGCGCTGGGCCGGCGGATGCGCGGCACTGCCTCCATGTCGGCGCGGCTGGGGAACAGTTTCATACCGATGGGTGTGGTGCGCAGCCGCAGCAGCCGGTTCAGCCGGCCGACCAGGTCCGGCCAGTCGAAGCTGGTCTGGTCAGTGGCGATGACGTCGGGGGTTGCGTCGCTCATGTGCGTCTCTCCGCGGGCAGTGCCTGGCTTTACTGATTGCGGTCGCCGCCGACCCGGGGGAAGTCGGGAGCGCGGCGTTCGATGAAGGAACGTACGCCTTCGCGGAAGTCGTCGCGCTTCAGGCTTTCCGCCATCCAGCGGTTGGTTTCCTTCATGGATTCGCCGAGGGGCATGTTCAGGTGCCGGTAGACCTGAGCCTTCATGACCCGCAGCGACGTCGGCGAGGCGCTGGCGGCCAGTTCGCGCAGATAGGCGACTGCGTCGTTGACACTCTCGCCGGGTTCGCAGAGGCGCTCCGCTAGACCCAGGCGGGCGGCTTCCTCGCCGTCGAACTTGCGGGCGCTCCACAACAGGTCGAGGGCCCGGCCCGGCCCGATCAGCCGCGGCAGGATCCAGCTGGCACCATGCTCGGCGATCAGACCGCGCTGGGAGAAGGCGCTGCTGAACTTTGCCGACCGGTCGACGAAGCGCATGTCGGAAAGCAGGGCATAAACGAATCCCAGCCCGGCGCAGGCGCCGTTGACGGCAGCGATGATGGGTTTGCGCACGCTCAGCAGGTAACTGTAGGTAACCTGGAAATCGTCGCCCATGTCGGGGTCGCCAGGCGCTGCATCGAACTTCGACAGGTCTTCTTCCTGGTGGCTGCCGGCGGACATCTGATCCAGGGCGTTCATGTCCATGCCGGCGCAGAAGCCGCGTCCGGCGCCGGTCAGGACGATGCCCACCACCCGTGGGTCCGCTTCGGCGCTGGCCAGCGCATGGCGAATCTCGGCCAGCATGCGTACGGTGAACGCGTTCAGCGCATCCGGGCGGTTCATGGTGATGACGGCCACCGGGTCGTCCACCCGGTACAGAATGTCCTGATACGTAGGCTCGCTCATGTTCACTCTCCCTCCAATCGGTGACCGGTGAATGTACCGCATCGGTTATGATGGCGCCTGCTTCGCGTTGCCGGTAACCGTTTGAGCCGTTCACTGCTGGGTTTTCTGGTTTTCTGTCTGCTGCTGGTGGTGGCGACCGGCGGTGTGGTCTGGTACGTCGGTCCGACCCTGGCGGGGATCGTCATCGACGAAGCCCGGCGCGAGAGCACCTATTACCTGCTGCAACTGCTGCCCGCAGGCGCCATGCGCGCGGGCGACGACACGGGGTCTTATCGCGGCCGCTTCGTCGAACTCGCGGGTGAGGAATCCGGTGCGCTGATCTGGCAGGGCGGCGCGGTGGAGGTCATCGACGGCTCGGTGCTGCTGGAGGTGTCCGGCGCCCAGCTGCTGGAGTTCGATACGGGCGTCAATCTGGTCCAGATGCTGACCAGCAGCGCTTACCGGGAACTGGAGTCCAGTGCCGGAGATCTGGCGGTGCTGCAACTGGGCGCCTCCCAGGCACCGGACGCCCTGGCACCGGATCGGGCCACAGTAGCCGTGCTCTACGCGAGTGACATGCCGGCCATTCGTGCTCCGCTGGGGGTTCCGGGGGAGCGCGGCTGGCTGGCGCTGCTGCCGCGGTTTCAGGGCGAGGTGCGCTGGGACACGGCGGTGGCCGCGGTACGTGGCGACGCGCCCTGGAACCGGGTCCTGCTGCTTGAGTTTCCCACCTCCGGTGCGGCCCAGAACTGGCTGATGGATCCGGTAACCGTCACCGAACGGGCCATCGCCCGGAAACAGGTCGACGCCATGACGGTGCTGTTGATCGCCCCGAGCCGCTACCTGCCGGGCTGAGCCAACCGGCCCTGGCGGGCGGGGCTGCCGTCAGATTCCAATCGGCGGCGGACTCCAGTGAAACAGATGGGCGGTCCGGAACTCGTCGAACTCGCCCAGATTGGGAAAAGTCAGGGCCTCGATCCGGCCGATTTCCCGGTACGCGGGATCGCCCAGTACGGTAACCCGCGAGTCGGCCACCATGACTTCTCCGGCGTGGCGCTGGGCCAGGCCGAGCAGGGGCAGGTTGTCCCGGTCGTAGAGCACGTCGGCCATGGTCAGCAGGTCCCCATGGGGGGGCAGATCGGCGGTGACCTCAACGTTTACCCCGTTCAGGCGGGCATTCTCGGCGCTGGCGAGGCGGGCATCCGGATCGCTGTCGCAGGCCCACACGTGGCGGGCGCCGGCCATGGCCGCGGCGATGGCCACTACCCCCGAACCGGCGCCGAGATCGATGACCGTGCGGCCCAGGACCCGGTCTGGATGATCCAGCAGGTACTTTGCCAGCGCGATGCCGCTGCCCCAGCAGAATGCCCAGTAGGCGGGCTCGGCGATGACCGCGTGCATGACCTCGGCGGGTAGCGGGCCGGTGGGAAAGTCGGCGTTGATCAGTGCCAGGCGGATGGCCGGACAACCGGGCAGCGGTTGAATCTCCAGGGCCGCCATGGGCAGAGTGCGGCGCAGCCGCGCTTCGAGGGCCGCACTGGGAACCGATTGGGACGCCACGCCGGGGTTGGGGGCCTACAGTTCGGCGGTGTGCCGGCGCACCCACAACAGCCCGATGATGCCGAGGGCCAGCGCGCCCAGGGTCGACAGGGTCTGATAGCGCGGCGTGGATTCATCGGAATCGGCCGCCTCCGCGTCACCGGGAAGCACCGAGGCGCTCTGGGCCACCGGCAGCGTGATGGGCCCGGCGGTGTCGTCGGCGGCGGCCACGGACCCGCAGAGCGCCAGGACGACGCCAACTGCCAGTGCCGTTCGCTGTGCTGATCCCATCTGCGAGTCCCGGTAACCTGTTCCGCCAGCCCAAGGTAGCCCCGGGAGATCACGAATGCATGACCTGGGATGTAGACGATGTAAGTGGATGGTAAGGCCGGCGCTGGTGCTGGCCGGATGGCTCCTGGCCCCGCTGGGTCTGGCGGCGGCGGACGGACCCTGCGCCGGCGAGCGGTTCCGCGACTTCGACTTCTGGCTGGGTACCTGGCGGGTGGTCGACGCCGAGGGCGCTGAGGCCGGACAGAACCGGATCGAGTCGGCCCAGGCGGGCTGTCTGGTGCAGGAAACCTGGCGGGGCGCCACCGGCAGCACCGGCACCAGCCTCAACTACTACGACCCGGTCGCCGGGCTCTGGCGGCAGGTCTGGGTGTCCCCGGGCGCCCTGATCGACATCAGTGGCGGCCTGTCCGGCGGCAGTATGGTGCTGACCGGCAACATCGTCTATGTGGCCGAGGGCCGTTCGCTGCCATTCCGGGGCACCTGGACCGCGCTGCCGGACGGCCGGGTACGCCAGTTCTTCGAGGAACAGCGGCAAGCCGGGGTCTGGTCCGAGTGGTTCGAGGGCTTTTACCAACCCATGGAGGCGCAGGCGGCCGGCCCTTGAGCCCGGTTGCCGGGGTCGACATCGACCCGGGCATCTGCTTTCATTTTCGGCTCGCCAACGGCTTGCCAATAGAGGGGGACCGCCGCGCCATGCCAATGATCCTGAACGAAGAGCAGAACATGCTCAAAGACAGCGCCCGGGACTTCTGCTCCGCCAGCGCGCCGATTTCTCAGCTCCGCAAGCTGCGCGACGAGGACAACCCTGATTCCTTCGACCGGAGCACCTGGCAGTCGATGGTGGAACTGGGCTGGTCCGGCATTCCGTGGCCGGAAGAGTTTGGCGGGCTGGCGTTCGGCTACAAGGGTCTCGGTGTCGTGACCGAGGAAACTGGACGCACCCTCACCGCCAGCCCGCTGGTGGCGACGGTATGGGTGGGCGGCACCTTGATCAACCTGGGCGGCAGCGACGAGCAGAAGGGCGAACTGCTGCCGGCGATCGCATCCGGCGAGCTGCTGCTGGCCCTGGCGCTGGAGGAATCTCATCGCCACAACCCCTACGGCATTGCCACCACCGCGACCTCCGCCGGCGGCGGCTACGTGCTCAATGGCAGCAAGACCTTCGTGCTGGACGGCAACTCCGCCGACAAGCTCATCGTGGTGGCGCGCACCGCGGGCAACCCCGGCGAGCGGGATGGCCTGACCCTGTTCCTGGTGGATCGGGACAGCGCCGGGGTGAGCGTGACCCGGACCCGGATGGCCGACTCCCGGAATGCCGCCAACATCGAGCTGAAGGATGTGAAAGTGGAAGCCGGCGCCGTCATCGGCACTGTCGACAAAGGCGCCGACGTGCTCGATCCGGCCCTCGACATCGCGCGCATCGGTCTGTCCGCCGAGATGCTCGGCAGTCTCCAGGAATGTTTCGAGCGAACCGTTGCGTACCTCAAGGAGCGCGAGCAGTTCGGTGTGCCCATCGGCTCATTCCAGGCCCTCAAGCACCGGGCGGCAGACATGTTCTGCGAGGTGGAGCTGTCCAAGTCCTGCGTGCTGGAGGCGCTGACGGCGCTGGACGAAGGCCGCGACGCCCAGGAAATCGCCAAGCTGGCGAGCCTGACCAAAACCAAGGTCGGGGAGACCTTCAATCGGGTTTCCCGGGAAGGCATTCAGATGCACGGCGGCATCGGTATGACGGACGAGTTCGACATCGGCTTCTTCCTGAAGCGCGCCGCGGTCACCGAGCAGACCTTCGGCGACGTCAACTTCCACCGCAACCGCTACGGCGAACTGGAAGGTTACTGAGCCTGCTGGCGAGCCACGGCCAGCGGCGGCGGACCGGCCTGGGTTGGCTCGGGCCGCGGCTGGTGGCCTGCGCCGTTGCGTTGGGCTGCTGGGGTGGGTTGCCGGTGCACGCTGCAACAACCGCAGCCGCGCCTGCAGCCGCGCCTGCAGCCGCGCCTGCAGCCGCGCCTGGCGCACCTGCCGCGGTGCCGGCTCCGGCCGAAGTTCTGGCGCGGTTCTGGCAGGAGGCGTCCTCGCGCCTGCAGCCCAGCTCGCTGGCTGAGGAACGCTTCACCCCCGAGGCCCGGGCCGCCCTGGAAGGGTCGGCCCTCGATGCCGGTGATATCTACGCGCTGACCCCGATTCTGGACCGCTTTCTGAAATCGTTGGGCCGCTCGCACGCCGGCTTTCACTCCGACCGCGAGCTGGTGTTCTATCTGTATCGCTCGATGTTCACCACCCGCGACGTCGATCAGCCGCAGGTTGCTCACGCCGGCATGCGGCACAACCGCGATGCCGACGGCTGGACGGTGCGCGAGGTCTGGGACGGGACTCCGGCGGATGACGCCGGCCTGCGGCCCGGCGACCGGATCCTCAGCGTCAACGGCGAACCCTACCATCCGTTCTCGGCGTTCAACGGCGCCGGCGGTGCGGTGAGCGAGGTCACACTGGAAGTTCGCCGCGGGAGCGAGACCCGCACCGTGACCCTGACCCCGGTGTGGCAGAACCCGAACCGGTCGATGCTGGAAGCAACCCGCAACAGTGCCCGTACCATCGACCTGGGCAACGGCCTCGAGGCCGGCTACCTGCACCTGTGGGCGGGCACCCACGGCGACGTGCTGCCGGTTTTTCTGCAGGCAGTCGAGTCGCTGGCTGATACCGACGCCCTGATACTGGACCTGCGCGGCGGATTCGGCGGCGCCTGGTACGAATTCCTGGATCCGTTCTTTCCGTCCCGCGACGGCTTCTTCGAATACACCATCATCGACAACGAATCTCGCACCGACTTTGGTCCTGAGACCGGCAACCGCTTTGGCGGGGAAACGCGGCCGGAGGTGATCTACTATGACCGGCCCATGGTGGTGCTGATCGACGGCGGCACCCGCTCCGGCAAGGAGTCGCTGGCCTTTCAGTTCAAGAAGAGCGGTCGGGCCGTGCTCGTGGGCCGCACCACGGCAGGGGCGTTCACCGCCGGGCAGGGTGTGTTCACCGATCCGGCCCTGCCGTATTTCCTGTTCATCCCGGTTGCCGAGGTACTGCTGGACGGACAGACCATCGAAGGGATCGGTGTGGCCCCGGACGAGCAGGTCGACCCGGGCTGGCCCGCCGACCGGCAACTCGAGCGGGCCGTCGCCATTGCCCGGACCCTGGCCGCCGCTCAGACCTGATCCGGGCCTACCATGCGTGCCGGATCGACGACGCGGTCGAAGTCGTCGGCATCGAGGTAGCCGAGCGCCAGACAGGCTTCCCTCAGGGTGGTGCCTTCGGCGTGCGCTTTCTTGGCAATCTCGGCGGCCCGGTCGTAGCCGATCTCCGGGCTCAGCGCCGTCACCAGCATGAGGCTGCGTCCCTGCAGTTCCGCGATGCGCCGGTAGTTGGCTTCCATGCCGCGCACGCAGCGGGCTTCGAAACTGCGCGCCGCGTCGCCGAGCAGGCGGGCGCTCTGCAGCACGTTATAGGCGATCACCGGTTTGAACGTATTGAGCTGCAGGTGGCCATGGGTGCCGGCCACCGCAACGGTGGTGTCGTTGCCGATCACCTGGGCGCAGACCATGGCCAGGGCCTCGCACTGGGTCGGGTTGACCTTGCCGGGCATGATGGAGCTGCCCGGTTCGTTGGCCGGCAGGATCAGCTCGGCGATGCCGGTGCGTGGGCCGCTGGCCAGCAGGCGGATCTGGTTGGCGATGTGCATCAGACTCACCGCCACCCGTTTCAGGCTGCCGCTGATCTCCACCATGGCGTCGTGGGCGCTCATGGCTTCGAACCGGTTGGCGGCGCCCACCAGGGGCAGGCCGGTCTCTTCGGCCAGTCGCGCGATCACCGCGTCGGCGAACCCCGGCGGCGCGTTGAGGCCCGTGCCCACCGCGGTGCCTCCGATGGCCAGTTCCGCGAGACGCCCGAGCGAGTCCGAGATGGCTTCCCGGCCGCGCTGGAGCTGAGCGGCGTAGCCGCCGATCTCCTGACCGAGGGTCAGGGGGGTTGCATCCATCAGATGGGTGCGGCCGGACTTCACCAGATCGCGGTACTCGGCCGATCTGGCGCTGAGCGTTTTCTGCAGCGCGGCCAGCGCCGGCAGCGTCTCCAGGTGAATGAGCTGGTAGGTCGCCAGATGCATGGCGGTAGGAAATGTGTCGTTGGAACTCTGACTGGCGTTCACATGGTCGTTGGGGCCGACGCGGCGCTCGCTGCTGAAGTCCGCGCCGAGGATCTCGGTGGCCCGGTTGGCCAGAACCTCGTTGAGATTCATGTTGGTCTGGGTGCCGGAACCCGTCTGCCACACGGAAAGCGGAAACTCGCTTTCCAGGTTGCCGAGCAGGACGTCGTCGGCAGCGCCGGCAATGGCGTCGGCGATGGCGGAGTCCAGGATGCCGAGGTCGGCATTGACCAGGGCACAGGCCTTCTTCAGGCGCGCGTAGGCATGAATGATGACCATCGGCATGCGCTCGTCACCGATGGGAAAGTTCTGCAGGCTGCGCTGGGTTTGCGCGCCCCAGTAGCGGTGCACAGGCACCTGCATGGCGCCGAGACTGTCGCGTTCTTCACGATATTCCTGCGGGTCGTTGCTCATGCGTTGCCTCGCGGGTGGGCGTCGGGTCAGCGTTCACGCCGGAGGCGCCATCTTACCTTGACCGTGCCGAGGCGAGCACGGATCATCCAGCGTTTGCCGCCGCCGACCGTACCCGTGGGAGGAACCATTTGGCAGACGATGTGACGCCGGGGCACCGG
This sequence comes from uncultured Gammaproteobacteria bacterium, assembly GCA_942491135.1. Lineage (GTDB taxonomy): Bacteria > Pseudomonadota > Gammaproteobacteria > Pseudomonadales > Azotimanducaceae > UBA7803. The sequence goes on from CALNZS010000019.1 coordinate 341,311, forward strand.
CAGGATTCCGCGCAGCTCGATTTCGGCAGCAAATTCGCTTACGGATTCGGCCAGGCCGCGGAAGGCATCAAGAACGGTGCGTTTGCGGTGTTCCTGTTCTTCTACTACGTGCAGGTCCTGGGATTGTCCGGAACCCTGGCCGGGCTGGCGGTGGGCATCGCCCTGATGTTCGATGCCGTGACCGATCCCCTGGCTGGGTCCCTGTCCGACAATTGGCGCTCGCGGCTCGGGCGGCGCCACCCCTTCATGTACGCCTCGGCACTGCCGCTGGCAGTTACGTTCTACTTCCTGTTCTCGCCGCCCGCGCTGGGTGAAACCGGCCTTTTCCTGTGGTTGCTGGTGTTCGCGGTGTTGACCCGCGCTGCCATGACGCTTTATCACGTGCCGCATATCGCCCTGGGCGCCGAGTTGTCGACCAACTTCGAAGAGCGCACCACGGTAGTGGCGTTCCGCCAGTTTTTCAGCACCTTCGGACTGCTGCTGACCTATGTCATCGGATTCGGGGTGTTCTTCACCCAGACGCCGCAATACCAGCACGGACAGTTCAACGCGGCGGCCTACAGCCCGTTCGCCCTGTGTATGTCGGTGCTGATGACGGTATCCATCGTCTGGTCGGCGTGGGGCACCCAGAAACACGTGCCGAGGCTGCCGCAACCGAGTGGCCCGGATACCCCCCTGTCCATCGGCGGCATGCTGGCACGGATGTTCAAGGAGATTGGACAGGCCTTGCAGAACCGCTCGTTCCGCTGGCTGTTCGCCGGGGTGCTGATCGTGTTCATGATGGTCGGGGTGGACACCGCCCTGAACCTGCACATGAATACCTACTTCTGGGAGCTGTCGAGCGGCGACAACATCGCGTTTTTCGCTGCCTACCCGGTGGGCATCATGGTCGGCACGCTGTTCGCCCGCCGGCTCAATCAATGGTTCGACAAGAAGCCGTCGATCGTCTTCGGCACGTCCTGGTGGGCGGCCTGTCAGATCGTGCCGGTGGTGCTGCGTCTGCTCGGCTGGTTTCCGGAAAACGGTACCTCGGAGCTGGTGGCGACACTGGTGGTGGTGAAATTCGTTCAGGGCGCCGGCGTCGTGCAGGCGTTGGTGACGTTCGGCTCCATGGTGGCGGACATCGTCGACGAACACGAACTGACCAGCGGCCGGCGCCAGGAAGGCGTGTTCTTCGCCTCGGTTTCCTTTTCCGGCAAGTTCACCTCGGGCATCGGCAACGTGGTCGGCGGGATTGCCCTGGACCTGATTGCCTGGCCGCGCGGTCCGGAAATCCGTACCGCTGCCGACGTGCCGCCGGACACTCTGATGTGGCTGGGTCTGGTGTACGGTCCCATCGTCGCCGGCTTTGCGGTGGTCAGCGTCTGGTGTTACTCCAAGCACCGGCTCGATCGGCATCGCCACGCCGAGATCGTCCGCGAGCTGGAAGCCCGCCGGAACCGCAATGCCGCCGAGATGGCCGGTGCCGAAGCGCCGGCAACCGGCACCTGACGCCGCCGACGGGGCGGATCCGCCAGCCGACGCTGGCGCCGCGGCGCCGGTTGCACCCGCACCCGCGGCCGCGCCTTCCGCTGCAGTTGCCCGGGACGATTCCGGTCCGTAAGCTTGCCCGCTTCGTCTGAGCGGGAATGCCCATGAACGGTGCAGCGAGCCTGATCGAAGCCCTTGTGGCGGCCGGCGTGGAGGTCTGTTTCGCCAACCCCGGCACCTCGGAGATGCACCTGGTGGAGGCCATCGACGCCCAGCCCGCGCTGCGTCCGGTGCTGTGTCTGTTCGAGGGTGTTTGTACCGGCGCCGCCGATGGTTACGGGCGTATGCTGGGCCGGCCGGCGGCCACGCTGCTGCACCTGGGCGCGGGCCTGGCCAATGGCGTGGCCAATCTGCACAACGCGCGCCGCGCCGGTACGCCCATCGTCAACGTCGTCGGCGATCATGCCCGGCATCATGTGGCCTACGACGCGCCGCTGACGGCGGACATCGAGGCGGTTGCACGTCCGGTCTCGGCCTGGATCCGCACAGCGCGCAGCGCCGACGGGCTGGCTGGCGATGGCTGGGACGCGGTAATGGCGGCGCTGGCCGCGCGGCCGGACCCCGAGGGCTCCATCGCAACGTTGATGGTGCCGGCAGATTGCGCCTGGGGTGAGTCGCGCCCGGCCGCGGCCCGGCCGTTGCCAGCGCGTCATCTGGCGTATTCGGAGGCGGCGGTGGCCCGCGCGGCGCCGCTCGTGAACGAAACCAGCGTACTGCTTCTTGACGGCAACGCACTCACTGCCGCGGGTATGGCCGCGGCCGGGCGTATCGCCCGCCACACCGGTTGCCGGGTGTTTTCCACCACGTTTCCGGCGCGGGTGGAAGGGGGCCCCGGGGTGTTTCCGGTCCAGCGCCTGCCGTATTTCCCGGAACAGGTGATCGAGGCGCTGGCCGGGACCGGCAGTCTGGTGCTGGCGGGCGCGCAGGCGCCGGTGAGCTTCTTTGCCTATCAGAATCTGCCCAGTGACCTGGTGCCGGAGGATTGTGTGACGGTTCGTCTCAACGAGCGTCACGAAGACGGTGCCGGTGCCCTGGCGGCCCTGGCCGATCAGATAGGCGCCAGCGCCGAGGCGGCGCTCGAATCGGTGCCCCGGCCGGAGATCCCGGACGGTCCGCTGTCTACCCGCGCCGTCAGCCAGATTCTGGCAGCGCTGGCGCCGGACGATTGTGTGGTGGCCCTGGACTCCGGTGGCGGTGCCGCGGTGCTGCCTTACCTGCAGCGGACCACCCCGCACACCTGTCTGCACCTGACCGGCGGCGCCATCGGCCAGGGCGGGCCGGTAGCCCTGGGTGCGGCCCTGGCATGTCCGGATCGGACCGTGTTTGCGCTGCTCGGCGACGGGGGCGCCATGTACACCAATCAGTTCCTGTGGAGCGCGGCCCGCGAGCAGGCGCGGATCATCGCCGTGATTTACAGAAACCGCCGCTACGGCATTCTGGATACGGAGTACCGGCGTCTGGGAATCAACGACGTGGGCGAACGTGCCGCCAGCCTGTTCGACCTGTCGGGTCCCGACATCGACTGGGTGTCGCTGGCGGCGGCCCAGGGGGTACCGGGTCGGCGGGCGGATACGGCGCAAACGTTTGCCGCGGCCCTCGGCGAAGCCCTGGCCGCCGGCGGGCCGTTCCTGATCGAGGCCGCCGTCTGAGCTCCAGCCGGATGGGGAGGAGACCGAGCCATCGGCTCCGCCACCAGCTCGCGCGCTTCCTGGCCGTGGGCGCGGTGGGGTTCACCGTAGACGTAGGCGTACTGGCGTTTCTGCTCTATGGGCTCGACTACGCCAGCAGCCGGGGTGCGCTGGTCTGGTGCCGGCTGGCCTCGTTCGTGGCGGCAATTGCTGTTACCTTTCTGCTCAACGCCCGGTACACGTTCGGCGCGTCCATCCGGCATGCCAGCCTGACCCGTTACGTGTTCATCCAGGTGTTCGGCGCCCTGTTGAACCTGAGTACTTATACGTTCCTGGTGCTGGGACCGCTGGAACGGCCGCTGATAGCCCTGGCCTGCGGTTCGGCAGTAGCCACGGTCAGTAACTTCGTGCTGGTGCGCCGCTTCGTTTACGCCTGGCAGCGTTCCCACCGGCACTGAGACCGGCGCGCCGCAATGGCCTCAGACGCACCGACCCGGCAGGCTGGCAACCCAATCCCGCAGCAGGGACACGCCGGCCGCGTGGGGTAGTACGCGCCCGGTCTCCGGCATCCGGGTGGCTGGGTCATCGGTTTCGACCCGATAGATGAGG
>CALNZS010000020.1:0-9814 GCA_942491135.1 uncultured Gammaproteobacteria bacterium
GTATCATCCTGGGTCCCCGAGGGCACCAACTCATGACATCCGTCGTTTCGATCTGCCGTGCCGTGGGAACAGCCCGGGGCAACCGCCGCGACGGCGAGGACGGCCGCAAAAGCCAGGAGAACTGGCAACCATTTCATTTTCATCTGCACAACGCCCCTTCTGTGGAAAAACGTGGCTGGACGGTTCCGTTGGGGAGGAAACCGACGCGGCTCGAGCTTCGGGTCGCGGTCAACCTGTTCAGCCGGCGTCAGGGCAATCCGCGTTCAGCTGTGCAGCGCGCACACCTTGATTCGCAGACCACGCCAGCCGGGCTTCCTGACCAATCACCTTTCTTGCGTCATCGCCCACGGGCCACCCCCATGCGCCGGCATGAGTCGCACCGCCACGCAACAAGAGCGCTTCTACTTCCACCCGGGTGAGGGCAAGTACTGCACCATGTAATAGAGCGGCATTTCTGCCGTGGAGACAAGCTGGTCAATGTACCTGGCGTCGCCGGCCGCGTTCAGGCCGGCCGGGGCAAAAACGAGTTCCGCTGGTCGCCCACAACGTCCATTCCACCCGGGCGGCATCGGATCGTCTTCGAAGCCCTGACCGACAAACGGTTCCGCAAGTTGTCGGAGCCCGCCGAGATACCGTTCCTGGTCGTCGAGAGCGCTGCACGTCTTCCGGCCCGTCTGCGCATCGAAAGCTTCACCCGGGTGCGCGCCGACGAGCGCGGCGGCATTACCCGCTACCCGCTGGCAACCCGGCCCCGCGGGGCTTTCGTCGAGTTCGTGAAGGCCGTGGACCGGCGCACCGGAAAAGGCGTGGACCTGGCGTTCGACCAGGATGGGACGGCGCTCGACCCGAAAGAAGTCCTGGCCGAGTTCCACAAACGCGCGGCCGGCCGCAACGGCAAGGTCCAGAGCGTGCTGGCAGAACGCGTTCGCGAGGCCAAGGACGGCGATCGCCTGCGGGTGGACGTGTGGCTGAGTGTCGATACACCGGATACCGGCGCCGATGCGCGTCCAACCGACGACTGCGGCGTCGACCGGGCCCGGGAACAGGCGCTGGACCTGCGCCGCCACTGGCAGAATGCCGGCCGGGAATTCACCGAGGCATTGAAAGAAGCGAAGATCGAAGCCCGAACCATCACCGTGGACACCCTGGCGCCTCTGGTCGTTCTGGAGGTTCCAGCCAGTGCCGTACGCCAGCTCGCCGGACACGAGCGTGTTGCCCGGGTCATGCTGCACGAGGCCGACGGCATCGACGACCTCGGCGATTCCATTGCCATTGCCCGCTCGGCCGCGGTGCACACCTCAGGCGACACCGGGTCCGGGGTACGGGTTGCCGTCTGGGAGAGCGGCCCGACCTCCAACGACGACCTGGTGATCTCCGGCCGCTTCGAAAACAACCCCACCACCTCCGACCATTCCGAGAACGTGCACGCCATCGTCCGCAACAACGAGGACGGCGCACCCCACGGTCACGCCCCTGGCTGCAGCCTGTTCTCGGCCAACAGCAAAGACCGGGCGGCGCTGACCTGGGCAGTAGAAGACCGCGAGTGCACCGTCATCAACCAGAGTTTCCACCGCTCCAGCGAGCCGGGCTCGGATTCGTTGTCGAGTGACGATCTGTACGGAGACTGGCTGGCCCTGCACTGGCCGTACCCGCTGATCGTCCATGCCGCCGGCAACTTCTTCGAGGACGATCCTGACAACATCGATCCGCCCTCGGACGAATACGTCAACCACAAGGGCTACAACACCCTCTCCGTCGGCAATCACAACGACGACGCCAGCGCCATGCGGAGTTCGTCCGTGTTCCGCAACCCCGCGTCGCCCCACGGCGACCGGGAACTGCCGGAACTGTGCGCCAACGGTACATCGGTGACCGCCTCCGGCATCACCATGACCGGGACCAGCCAGGCATCCCCGGCGGTGGCCGGCGTCGCCGCGCTGCTGCAGGAACGCTCCCCCACCCTCAAGCACTGGCCCGAAGGCTGCCGCGCAATCCTCGCCGCCGGCGCCAGCCGCAACGTCAGCGACGACACCTGGTGGCGCGACGTGGTGTCCGGCGTCGACGCCGTCGATGGCGCCGGGGCCGTGGATGCCCGCGAGTCACACGCCATTGCCGGCAACCGCCGTTTCCGCGGTTCACCAGCCTCTCTGCGGGGCTGGGACGTTGGCCGCCTGACCCCCAGCGACTTCGACGGCAACGGGCTCAGCACGGCGTCCTACCAGGTGGCGGTGCCGCCCTATCGCTGGGGACCAAGGCAGGTGAAGGTGGTGCTGGCCTGGACGTCCGAAGTGAACCGGATCGACCTGCCGATCTTCCCGCCGTTCTTCTTCTCGACCCTGGCGGTCGACCTGGACCTCAAGGTGTTCGACCCGGCTGGCAACCAGGTAGGTTACAGCGGCTCCTGGGACAACAGCTACGAAGTGGTGGAGTTCACCGGTACGCCGGGGCAGGTGTACACGATTCGAATCCGGCTGTGGTCGGGTGACCGGCCGACCTGGTTCGGAATCGCCTGGACCGTCACCGGCGGACTGAGAATCCACGTACCCATCGACATCACGGAAGCGGTGCTCGCCGGGCAGTAGCGTCGGGGTTCCGGCCCGGATCACGTCCCGGGCCGGACGCCGTTCACGCCTGGTAGGTAGCCCGTCCCCCCAGGTAGGTAGCGACGATCCCGATCTCCTTGAGCGCATCCGGCTCGGTCTGCACAGGGTCACGCTCCAGCAGCACGAAGTCCGCCAGCTTGCCGGGGGTCAGCGAGCCTTTGCGGTCCTCCTCGAACGACGCGTAGGCGCCGTTGACGGTGCAGATCTCGAGCGCTTCTTCGATGGTGATCTTCTGGGACGCGCCCCAGACCCGGCCCTTAACGTCCTTGCGGGTCACCATGGACTGCAACGCCATCATCGGTTCGTAAGGGCCCGGGGTGAAATCCGAGGCCGGGGCCACCGGAATGCCATAGTCCAGAAACGAGCGGTGCGCGAACATGTGATTCATGCGCGCCTGCCCGTAATCCGGCCACTTGTTGCCGTGGTAGTGCGCGTAGGTATAGAACGGGGTGGGCACCACGCCGGCGGCCTTGATGCGCTGAAGCAGATCCGGAGTCACCAGCGAGCAGTGTTCGATGCGCATACGCGGATTGGGGCCTTGCCATTGCGCCAGCACCCGCTCGTAGGCCGTGAGCACCATGTCGATGGTCACGTCGCCATTGGCGTGAATGCCAACGCGGAAACCATTGGCCACGGCGTCGTCCACGGCGGCATCGATCTCCTCCTGGCTCATGGTCAGGATGCCGTAGTCGTCGGTACCTTCGTACGGCGTGCTCATGCGCATGGTCCGCTCCGAGGCACTGCCGTCGGCCCCGTATTTGACCGCGCCCACCCGCAACATGTCGTTGCCGAAACCGGAGCGAATACCCAGAGCCTTCATCCGGTCATAGAGCGGCGAGTTGCCGCCAGGCATGAAGGCCAGGCGGAAACTCAACTCGTCCGCCGCCAGGGCATCCTGATAAGCGAGCCAGGCGTCGCCGTCACCAAACGCGTCCGTGGTGCTGGTCAACCCGGCCGCTGCCATGCGCCGGGACATCAGCGCGGCGCCGCGCCGGTTCGCGTCGCGATCCACGGTCGGCCACTCGCCGACCGAGGTGAACACGTCCATGGCATGTTCGGCGACCTTGCCGGTGAGCGCGCCGTCCATGCGGAAGAACCGTCCACCTGCCGGATCGGGAGTCGAGTCGTCGACCCCGGCCAGTTCCAAGGCGCGCGAGTTCACGACTGCCGTATGTCCGCCCCGGTGCCGGACCATGACCGGGTGGGTACTGACCACCTGGTCGATGTCCTGGCGGTTGAGCGGGCGCCCCTCGTCGTACTTGGTGTCATCGTACATGTGGGCCTGCACCCATTGCCCCGGCGCCGTGCGGTCGGCCTGGCCCGCCAGCAGCCGCTGCACCTCGGCGATGCTGCGTACGTTGACGTCCACGCTGACCGCCTCGTTGAACATCAGCGGATGGCTGTGGGCATCGATGAACCCAGGGGTGACCGTCAGGGAACGCGCGTCGATGACCCGGGTTGCCGGACCACGAAGCCCATCGATCTCATCCAGACTGCCGAGGGCCAGGATACGGTCGCCGGCAATGGCCATGGCTTCTGCCCCCGCAGTGGCCCCATCCATGGTGTGAAAGGTGCCGCCCCGGACGATCAGATCCGCCCGTACGCTGTCGAGCGCGGCCACGCGCGAGGCCAACGGCAGCAGGGCCGATCCTGCGGCCAGGCCACCCAGCAATGAGCGGCGGCTGATGGCGCCAGCCGAAGCCGTTCGAGTCATCGTGTCCCTTCCTCTGTCGATGGTGCCGTCGAGGCGTTGCAGCGCGTCTATTGTGGACTGGTGCCCGGAAGATCACCAAGCTCCCGGCGCGCCGAGCGCCGCTTCGGCCTCCGGATTTCTCGCCAGCCACCTCCCGCTGCAACTGCTGCAGCGCGGTATCGCCGCCTTGGCGGGCTGCGACCACGTCCTGCACACGGACGCATTGGCCCTGGTGGCCGCAGAGAGCCTGCTCGCCGAAGGCCCGTGACTCTGACCCGGCGCATCCCTGTAAGATGGCGTCTGTCGTCATGGGGAGCACACCAAAAATGCGTTCTGAGCCGTCGAAGATCGCCGTCGTCACGGGTACGAGTACCGGTATCGGTTTCACCACCAGCCTGCATCTGGCCCGGCATGGCTACCGGGTATTCGCCGGCATGCGCAATCTCGCCAAGGCGCAACCGCTTGAGGCCGCAGCAGCAGCGGAATCCCTCCCGGTGACGGTCATCGCTCTGGACATCTGCAACGAGCAATCGGTGTCCGATGCCTTTGCCACGGTGGCCGGGGACGGCCCGGTGGACCTGCTGGTCAACAACGCCGGCATCGGCGGCGCCTCACCGCTGGAACTCACGCCGGAAGACGAGCACCGGCAGATGTTCGAAACCAACTACTTCGGCGCGGTGCGCTGCATCCAGGCGGTGCTGCCGACCATGCGCGAGCGCAAGAGCGGCTGCATCGTCAACATCACTTCCGCCGTCGGCCTGCTGGCCACCCCCAACCAGATCCCCTACTCCGCCTCCAAGTGGGCGCTGGAGTGCCTGGGCGAGGCGCTGGCCCACGAGGTCTACCGGTTCGGTGTACGGGTGGTGAACGTGGAACCCGGGGTCATCATGACCAACATCTTCGAGAACTCCGCCGAGCAGACCCGCTACGACAAGGCCTCGCCCTACCAGCCCATCATGCGCCGCAACGGCAAGGTATTCGCGGCCGGCTTCCGGCGCGCCGTACCGCCGGAGACGGTTGCCGAGAAGATCCTCGAGGCCGTCACCACCGACGACTACCGGCTGCGCTGGCCGGTGGGCCCGGATGCGGAAGGCATGATGGCGGCCCGTCACCGCATCGCCGCCGAGGACTGGGTGCGCATGGGCGACGACCTGAGCGACGAGGAATACAACGGTCGCTTCAAGGAACTTTTCGGGATCGACTTGTAGCGCGAGCCGGACCCTTTAATCAGTCAACCTGAAGAACGCATTCCGACACCAGCCATCCTGCTGTACAGCTCGCCGGTTCTCGGCGTTTTCATGGCCAACATGTTGGTGAACTTCTGTTTTCTGAAGTTCTCGTGCTGCTGATTGCGCCGGCGGCAATCGGACTCATGCTGCTCATTGCCCGGTTCTGGGACGCGGTTACCGACCCGGCCGCCGGGGATCTTTCCCGGGGTGCTGTTCTTGCTGGAGACCGCGGACGATCCGCACTCGCGGATTCTGATCGGTGTGATCTTCCTGGAACAGCTTGGTTTCTCGGCCCTGGTCGCCCTGCTCCCCTACCTCTCCGACTAAAAGCCGACGTCGTGGACTGGGCCGGACGATCCCGCCAGCGCCAGCACCGCCTCGTGGGTGCTGAGAAACACCTGCCCCGGCGCCATCCGCTCCAGCAGTGAGGTCCGCGCCAGCCCGTCCATGACGGGCCCCTTCACTTCTGCCAGATGCAGGGTGACACCCGCGTCACGCAGTTCGTCGACCAGGTTCTCCAGCGTCTCCAGCGCGCTGGTGTCGATGAAGTTCACGGCACTGCAGATGAGCACGACGTGCCGCACCGCGTCGCAGTCCGCCACCGCATTCAACAGCAGTTCCTCCAGTGCCTGGGCATTGGCGTAGTAGAGGCTTTCATCGATGCGGATGGCGAGCAGGCCCGGGTAGGTGGTGACCGGGTGACGGGTTACGTTGCGGAAGTGTTCGGTGGTGCCGACCCGCCCCACCACCGCCGTATGGGGCCGGCTGGTCCGCCACATAAACAACAGCGCGGACAGCGCCACCCCGACCGTAATACCGGCCTCCATGCCTTCCACGAGCACCGCCAGGAACGTGGCCACCAGCGCCAGCGCATCGGCCCGGTTGTAGCGCCAGCACAGCTGCAGCGTGTGGAGGTCGAACAGACCCGTCACGGATACCACCACGATGGCGGCCAGCACCGACAGCGGCAGATCGTGGAACAACGGCGTCAGAAACAGCGCCGTCAGGGCAATCACTGCCGCGGTCACCACACCGGCAACCTGGCTTTGCGCCCCCGCTTCGAAGTTGACTACCGAGCGGCTGAAGCCGCCGCAGACCGGGCTTGCGCCGGTGAGCGCCGCCCCCGCGTTGGCGAGTCCCAGGCCGATCAGTTCCCGGTCGGCATCGACCTTCTGCCGGCGCCGGGCGCCCAGCACCCGGGCGATGGCCAGGCTCTCGACGAAGCTCACCAGAGCGATGGCCGCCGCGGGACCGGCCAGATCGAGCCACAACGCCGGATCCAGACTCGGTAAGGTCAGCGCCGGCAACCCCGGCGGAATCGCGCCCGCGACGGCGACACCATCGCCGAGACCGGCTGCCACCCAGGCAGTCGCGGCCGCCACCAGAATCAGCGGAAAGGCCCGCACCGCCACAGCAGCCCGGGCGGCGTCCATCCCGAGCCTCTGCAGCACGGGACTGCCGACTCGTGATACACCCATCAGCAGAACGACCCCGGCGAGGCCGATGGCCGCCGTTGCGCCGTGTACCTGGCCGACCCCGTTGGCCAGACCCAGAACGACCTCGCCCACGTTGCCGCGCGGCGCGGAAATGCCGAGCAGCGGGGGAACCTGACTGAGCAGAATCACCAGGGCGGCTGCGTTGGTGAAGCCGGACAGCACCGGATGGCTGAGAAAGTTCGCCACCACGCCGAGGCGGGCCACGCCCATCACCAGCAGCAGCACTCCGACCAGGCCGGCCACCACCAGCGCACCGCTCAGGTATTCCGGCGAGCCGGGCGACCAGCGGGCGCCGAGCGCGGCCGCCAACATGAGCGAAGCCACGGCCACCGGGCCAACGGCCATCGTTCGGCTGGACCCCACCAACGCATAAAGCACGGGCGGCGCCATGCTGGCGTAGAGGCCAATCTCAGGCGGCAGACCGGCGAGTTGAGAGTACGCCATGGCCTGGGGAATCAGCAGAGTCGCCGTCACCACGCCGGCAATCAGATCGCTGACTGCGTCGCCGCGCGTGTATCCCGTCATGCCGTGCTACGGCTTTTCCACCGGGGCTCGCGCTGCTTCCCACGCCGCGAACCCGCCGGCGATGTGAGCGACGTTCGGCACCCCCATGTCCTGGAGCGTCTTGGCCGCCAGCGCTGAGCGCCCACCGGAGCGGCAGAACAGCAGCAGGCGCTTGCCGCTGGAGAATACCGGGTTGTGGGCATCGGACTCGGGATCCGCCTGGAACTCGAGAAAGGCCCGCGGTGCGTGAGCAGACCCGGGCACCGTGCCCTGGGCGCGCTCCACCTGTTCGCGAATGTCCACGAACACGACCTGCGGGTCATTCACCAGCCACAGCGCATCATTCACTGACACGGTATCGATCTCGGCATTGGCTTGCGCCAGCATCTGTTGCACGCCGCGTTTCAGGGCCATATCGCCTCCTTGACGATCAGGATGATGAACAGGGTCGATGATCAGGATTCCCGCGCCAGCTCACAGCGCGTCCACGGGTATCTTCAGATAGGACACACCATTTGCTTCCGGCGGCGGCACCCGACCGGCGCGGATGTTCACCTGCACCGCCGGCAGCAGCAGGGTGGGCATGTCCAGGGTGGCATCACGGGCCTCCCGCATCTTCACGAATTCGGCCTCGGTAACACCATCGTGCACGTGTTTGTTGCGGCGCCGCTCATCGGCCACGGTGGTCTGCCAGACGTATTCGCTGCGGCCTTCGGGCAGATAGTCGTGGCACAGGTAGAGAACGGTCTCACCGGGCAGCTCGAAGACCTTGCGGATCGAGCGGTACAGGGTGGCCGCGTCGCCACCGGGAAAGTCCGCCCGCGCGGTACCGTAATCCGGCATGAACAGCGTGTCACCAACGAACGCCGCGCTACCACAGACGTACGTCATGCAGGCGGGGGTATGCCCCGGCGTGTGCATGGCGTGAATCTCCAGCTCTCCTACCCTGAACCGTTCGCCGTCGGCGATGAGCCGGTCGAACTGGGAACCGTCGGCTCGAAAGTCGTCGCCGAAGTGAAAGATCTCCTTGAAGATCTTCTGCACCTCGACGATGTGCTCACCGATGGCAACGGGCACATCGAACACCTGTCTGAGATGCTGCGACGAGCTCAGATGATCCGCGTGCGCGTGGGTCTCCAGGATCAGATCCACCTGCAGTCCCCGGTCCTGCACGTGCTTTTCGATGGCGTCCGCCGATGCCCGGCTGGTCCGACCGGATTTCGGATCATAGTCCCACACCGGGTCGATAATGACGCACTTGCGGGTGGCCGGATCCGCCAGCACGTGGCTGACGGTGTTGGTCACCGGATCGAAGAAGCTCTCTACTTCGGTTTTCATGTCAATCTCCTGTCTTCTTACCGCCGGCCTGCCGCTGAGCCGGCGCGCCAGATAACGTCGCCAACGGCTGGAGAGTGCTCTGGGCGCCTATGCCGGACTGCCGCTCAAGTGCTCACCTCCTCGGCATGGAGATGGCCGCCCTCGAGCATCGGCAACACCCAGTAGTGAACGTCCGCGGCGCCAAACTGCTGCCGCGCCGAGGCAAGCAGTGCCTCCAGCCCTGCCGCCGGCATGCGGATCTGGAACTGCACCCTGCGCTGCCGGCCCTTCACCTGCTCGGCCGCCGTCAGGTGCTGGTGCTGAGCGCTGTGCTCTTCGACCATCACGCGGCTGAAGCCGCTGTCCCCGCGCCAGCCCAGCAGCCAGTCCACCACGACTTCTTCCAGGGCCGGTCGCACACTCAGCACCAGCAGCACGTCCTGGAAGGCGGGAGTGTTCAGGCTCATACCGCCCCCGCGCCGAAGCGCCGATAAAGAATCGGCAGCAGAAACAGGGTGAGGGCGGTGGCCGAGATCAGACCACCGATCACCACCACGGCGAGCGGCCGCTGAATCTCCGAGCCAGGGCCGGTGGCGAACAGCAGCGGCACCAGTCCGAAGGCCGCGATGCTGGCGGTCATGAGCACGGGCCGCAGCCGCCGGCTGGCGCCCTCCACCACGACCAGATCGAGGGGCAGCCCGCGTTCCCGCAGGTCGTTGAAGCAGGACACCAGCACCACCCCGTTCAGCACCGCGATGCCGAGCAACGCAATAAAGCCCACCGAAGCCGGAACGGACAGGTATTCGCCCGTGACCAGCAGGGCGAAGACGCCGCCAATCATGGCGAATGGTACATTGGTGAGTACCAGCAGCGCCTGGCGGACGGACCGGAACGTGGAAAACAGCAGCAGAAAGATCAGCCCGATGGCCACCGGGACCACGATGCCGAGCCGGGCTGCCGCACGCTGTTGGT
>CALNZS010000021.1:0-403659 GCA_942491135.1 uncultured Gammaproteobacteria bacterium
TCTATTAGATAAAAATAGATGCATTTTTCAAGCTGATACTAAGTTATACTTCACCAAACTATAAATTATAAATTCATAGTGTGAAATACTCTTCGTCTGAGATTCATCAAGTTTGGTACCCCATACCCAATTCGTTTTATCAACTTGATCTTATTATTAATACCTTCTGCAAAACCATTGGTAACCTTGGTCTTAAAATAATTAAGAATATTGCTTTCCCAACGCTTTATAGTTTGTTTAACTTTCATAAAGGGTGTTAGTTTGCTATTTGACACTTCTTGATACCATCGTTTAAGAGCTGCTGTAGCTTCTGTGATATCATCCATCTGCAAAATATCTCTAAACTCCTCCTTAAGCTCCCAAGCTCGTTCTAGAGAGGGACATAATTCAAATAAACTGATTAACTTTTGGTGACTTTTTTCATCTAAATCTTCACCACGTTTTTTGAGTAGCATACGGCTCATATAGAATTGTTTTTTGTGGAGATCGCTCACATCATTTTGACTAGCTTTTCTGATATCATCTAGAGATTTGTTTATAAGTGCCACCAAATGAAACTTATCAACAACTATTTCGGCATTTGGAAAAACAGCCTCAGCTACTGCCTTATATGGACTCCACATATCCATTGAAAACACTTTAATCCTATCACGTTGTTCTAGGGCCCATTTGCTGAAATACTCTATTAAATCTTCTTTCTTTCGTCCAGGAAGAATATCAATAATCGTTTGATTGACAGGATCAGAGATTACAACAGCATATTGATGATGTTTAACAATTGCAAACTCATCGATGCTAATAGCAGTCAGATGATCAATCGCTGAAATACTTTGTTCAATAACTGAATCAATTTGTTTATTAACAGCATTCTGAACAGAAATAAAACTTACATTATTTTCTGCTGCTACTCTGGAGTAGTCTCGCCCGACAGCTTGGTCAGCCAAATATTCAATAAAACGTTTAGTCTTACGAGCATAAAGGTCGATGCTCTCATAGTCTTGGGCAAAACCTCTTTTAAAGCATTGAGGACATCTATAGCGTTTTTTATCTAAGCGAATAATTACTTGCTTACCTCTAATTGGTGAGTCCTTAATATTTTGCCATCTTCTATCATGAACTTTATAGGTGATTTCACCGCAGACTGGACACACAGCGAATTCATCCTTGGCTTTAGTAATAAAAATATACTTATCCTCTTGTTCAATTACTTCAGTTAAAATTAGGTCTGGTAAAGCAAGCAGTTTTGTGATATGATTGTTATGCATTTGCTAGACTCCTTTGTATGAATTTTTGGTGGCAACTATTAATTCAACAGAGTTTAGCAAATGCCTTTTTTTTTCACTGACATTTTTTTCTTCACAACAATAATTATACACCCATAATTTTTCATCATTTAAACGATTATTAAATAGATTATCTAAATGTTTCTAAGTATGTAACAAAAAAAGTTATCAATTTTTGTAAGAATACTTACAAAAATACAATAAAAAAAAGGAGGTGTTATTTGTGGAGTGGATGAGCAAACCAAAGTATACTAACTCTACAGAATGGTGCTTAATTTGGGCTTGTCGTGACAAAGGTTGTACTGATTATACTTGTATAGTTTATTTTGGTTCATAACTATGCAAAGTAATTATTCAGGAAGCAATTAAATACTTAGGAACGGATCATTTACATATTTTCATTGTAATAAAATGGCTTCCTGAAATATTTCATTGATTAATAAGGAGGTGACAACATGAACTGGTTAAATAACCCTAACATGTCTGGTAAAGAACGTATAGATACTGATGGATGGTGTGGTATAAGATTCTGTTCTAGCAAAGAATACTGCGATGGTTATTTTTGCTTAATCTTAATATAGTACACAGTTAAGAGTAGTAACGTTTTTATTTAGGAAGGAATAATTAAAATCCAAATTTCATTAATAAGTAGACTTGCAGGTAAATCTGTAATTCTGTGATTCTTTGTAGATATTCGAGAAGTAACTAAGAAATAATGGTCAGGAATGTGATATGACCTTCAAATCGTACTTTGACAACTTCATATAGGAGAATTAAGCAATCCAAAATTGGGGTAGTCAAAAAAAGGCAATAGGAAACTAACCCCTTTTAAAATAATTTAAAAAAAGAGTTAAGTCAATATAATTTTCCATGTATTAAGGCGATTAAGCAGTTTGATTTAAAGAGTTAAGAATATTTAAGACTTCACATTCTGTAACATTGATTTGAGCATCCATATGATGATTGATGGCAGTTAATGTGATTCTAAAAAACCAATGTTTTTTGCTTCTAACTCTAGCACTTTCAACTTTATAATCTACAAGAGTTCGTTTTAATGAACGTTCAACAGATGTCCGCTCTTTGAAGAGTTCTTTCCACTTCTTTGATTTGCGTGGTGGAGTAGTAAAAAGTCTTAAATCCCAATTTGGCTTAGTATAAATAGAGCGTCCATAAGGAGCAGGGGAACAGGGTTTATCTAATGGGCATTCACTAATATTTTTATAGCAAGGACAACGCCATTTTAAACGTGAGCGTTTTTTCTCAAAACCCCAATAAACCATTGGTAATTCAGCTGGACATATAGGCATTCCATTTTCATCAATTTTAACTGGAGCAGAATAAATTCTTTTACCAGTTCTTCGTTTATTAAGATCTATAAGTGGCTTAATACCAAAATGGTTGAACATTTGATATATACCCTGAACATCATGAGCAGAGTCCAGAGTAGCATATTGAAATTTAAACTGTGGATATAACTGAAGTAGTTCGGTAAAAGCAAAGACAGAAGTAACACTGTCGTGTCTGGAACCCTGTACAAGTCTAAGATAAATAGGCAGATCGTTAGGACTATTTGAAGCAGTAATATGATAAAGAGTATAACCATAAAAATATCTATCATGATAACTATCATAGCCCCAATTAGCCCATCTATCAGGATAATATCTGGGACAATCGCATTTATAAATTTTATTTTTACGACAATCACAGAGCTTCTTTCCATAAATGGAAGCACCAGTTTCTAAAGGAGCTCCATCACCAGAGATATTGATATTTTTAAGATCACCTAAGAGACCTAAATTTGCTGATGGAATAACAGCAAGTTGGGCAAATATTTTTTGTAAGATGGCTTCTGATGGTTGTTTAAGTTGTTTTCCTGAGAGAACATGATCAACAAGTTTGTTAACTACGCCAGGATGCTTTGTAGGGAGTTTCTCTCCTTTTTTAGGCTTCCGAGGTTTAGTCAAGGGTTTAGAAAGATGAAACTGAACATCCTGACCCCAAAGTCTATCAATAAAATCATAAAAGTTCCCAACACCTGGAGTATAATCATCAAAAAATCCACAAATAGCAGCAAAAAGACGATCGGATTTAATTAAAGAAACAAACTCAGATATACTATGTATTTTTAGATGAGTCATAACAATAAGTGAACGAATAATTTTTTCCTGATAATGAGCCGGTCTTCCAAAAGGGCGATAACATTGACAAATAATATCTTTGAGTGGATCAAGATCAAGAATCCAGACCTTGTGGATAAGGTTGGAGAAGTACAAAACTCTACCTTTGTGAATAGGAAAATTAGAGATAAGAAATTTTTCTAAAGATTTTTGATAAGAAGAATGTGATTGCCAAAAACCAAGCATAAAAATTGCCTCCCGAATTAGATTAGAGCAGCGAAAAGGCCCTCTAATTCGATTTTGAGGCGAACAAAGGTTTGTCAATGTTGATATAAGTTATTTATGACGAAATATAGACTAAATACTCGATAAAGCTCTAGAATAAGCTTGAAATTGCTTAATTTTGCTATATGAAGTTGTCGATACATTTGGAGGTAAAGCCCTAACTGACTATATTATTTAAGCTTTGTCGCTATTGAAGTTAAGACTTCTCGAAAAATTTTTTTTTTTTAAAAAGGGGGGGGAAAATGGAATTGGGAGGAAACCTGTGGAAGTACAACCTGAAGATATATGTACTGTCTATTTATGCTGGGATCGTAATGAAACTTGCGGTGACAAAAACGCTTGCGGAATAAGAGTTTGTATTACTCGTTACTGTCTTTATAATTATTAATATTTAGTTTTGATTTTATAAAGAAGGAGGTTTCATCTATGGAATGGATGAAAAAACCTAATCAGAACTTATCTCTAGAATGTAGTTGTAATGATTATTGTTTTGGTAGAGATTTTTGTGTAATTTACGGTTGTAAAACTAAAGGTTGCACAGATTATTCCTGTGGAATCTATTGGGGTTAATATTGTCTTGGCTGTTTAACTTTGTTTGAAATTTTTTATTAGAGCCTGTTTTAAAATTGATTGATATCTATTTTAAAACAGGTTCTACAAGAAGATTTTTTAGTAGATTTCAATAAAATATAAGTTTGTGGAGGGTTAAAAGATGTATTTATCAAAGTATAACATCGTCGAGAAAATTGGAGATCATATAATTATCTACAATACTGTGAGTGGGGGTGTTTTAAAACTAACAAAGGACTATGAAAAAGATTTTTTGCAATTAAGCAAGGAAAATTTCTCTAATAACTTAGAACTGATAGAAATACTAAAATATGGTAATATGTTAATTGAAGATAATGTTGATGAAGTAGAACTTTTGAAGTCCAGACATTTAATTGGTAGATTTAACACTCAGAGACTGATGTTAACCATCGCCCCGACACTAAATTGTAATTTTGCTTGTTCTTATTGTTTTGAAGAGGGATATCGCAATTCCACAATGGATCAACGAACCCAAGATGCTATTATTGATTTTGTCCAAAAATATCGGCCTTCTTTAACCAATTTACGAGTTTCTTGGTATGGAGGGGAACCTCTTTTGGCTTTAGATAGCATTGAGAATTTGACAAATAGGTTTATAAATCTGTTAGAAAATAAGATTGCATACTCTGCAAGTATTCTCTCTAATGGCTACAACTTAACTAAAGAAGTGGCAAGGAAACTTCGAGAGTTATATATAGATCGCATTCATATAACCATTGACGGGAATCGCCAAGTTCATGATCAACGACGGATGTTAATTAATGGAGAAGGTACATATGAACGAATAATTGGAAATATTAAAGAAACTATAGATATAATTCCTATAACGATTCGTATCAATGTAGATTACTCAAATATTAAAACCTTAGATACACTGTTGGATGAATTTGATTCCCTTTGTTTTAAAAATAAAATAAATTTTTATATTGCTCCGGTAGATGATATTTTTAGTTCATGTAAAAACCCTAACTGTATGAGTGGGGGCGATTATTCAAAAGAAGAGGTTGAATTTTACAACTTGATGCTAAGTCGAGGATTTAATAATTTTTCTCTTCCAGTACCAAATATCTCAAACTGTGGAGGGGTTGTACTCAATAGTTTTGTCATTGATCCTCTGGGTAATCTTTATAAGTGTTGGAATCATGTTGGAAATTTAAAAGAGAAAGTGGGTACTGTTTTTGAAGGACCACAGTTTGACAAAAATTTAACTAAATGGTTAGCATTTAATCCTTTTGATGATCAAAATTGTAAAAAATGTAAACTTTTACCAATATGCATGGGAGGTTGCCCACTAAATAAGTTGATCAATGGTACATACAAATGTAAGCCTGCTAAATATAATTTGATTTCTATTTTAAATCTGATATATCGTTGCTAAATATCATAAAGTGAAGGAAAATATTATTTTGTTAGGAGTGAAAATAGTGAAAAGTAGTTCTCATAGGGAAAGGATTGGACGAAAAGAAAATAAAGATCTAAATATCCTGAAAAAAACCTTTACTTTTTTAAAACCGTATAAGATCAAATTCGGCATTGCTGTCATTTGTATGATTGGGAGTATATTCCTTGGGACACTCCAACCATTATTGTTTGGTAGAGTTATCGATTTAATTTCTTTAGGTGAACAAAAAAGTATTGTGAAATTATTACTTATAATTGCGTTTGTTTTTTTTATACATATTATCTTTAATATAATGTATAGATATTTTATGGCGATGATTGCTAGTAAAATAGAGATTGATGCACGAAAAAAAATCTTTAGTAGTATTCTGGTGCTTCCAATGGGCAGTTATGATAAAACGAAAAAAGGCGAATTTTTAACCAAATTAGATGAAGATGTACAAGCATTTTCTGATGTTTTAACTCAAAAAATAATGATTTTTATTGATGTAGGAACAGCATTAATCATTGGGGTCATCCTTTTTAAAATTAATTGGATTCTGACTGTGATATTGTTAGGAATTTTTCCAATTTCTATTGGGTTATTTACTATTTATGGAAAAAAAATAAGAACCAAAGAAGTAGCTGTTAAAGCAGGAAGAGATGAATATTTTGGATTTATCCAGGAGACATTAAATGGTTTTAAAACGATCAAAATTTTATGTGCGTCGAAGATCATTAATAGAAAATATAGTGAGATACTTATTAAGTTATATAAAATTGGACTAAATAAAATATTTATTTTTACATTTGCCAATTCCCTTTCTCAATTGGTGAATTTCTTAGGTTATGTTATTTTTTTGGGTGTTGGTGCTCATCAAATTTTCGCAGGTAATCTAACTATTGGGGGATTAGTAGCTTTTAACTCATACTCTGGGACTTTTAGAAATTCATTGTTGAAGATATCTCAAATAAATGTAGAAATTCAACAAGCGTTAGTTTCATTGAATCGAATTTTTGATTTAATAGATCAATGTAAAAATAAAGATAATTTAAATAGAAAAAGTAGAATTGTTTCCGATCAAACATTTACCAATGATATACATATTAAAGATCTCTCATTTAGATACAAAGAAGATAAACCTTTAATTTTAAAGGATATTAATCTATCCATACCAGCTAATAAAATGACTGCCATCGTTGGTTTAAGTGGGATTGGAAAAACAACTTTGCTCAATCTGTTAGTAGGTTTATATCGGAATTATGAAGGTCAAATTTTGTTAGGAGATACTAACTATGCTGATATCACAAAGGATCAAATTTTTGAAAATGTAACCCTAGTACCTCAGGAAACATTCTTAATCTCTGGGTCTATTAAAGAAAATCTGTTGCTTGCGAAATCAGATTCGACAGATCAGGAGATTGAAAAAGCCTGTAAAGTATCGAACATCCATAATTACATTATTAGTTTAAAGGATCAATATGATAGCAAAATCGGTCCAGATGGAATTCAGTTATCCGTTGGTCAGAAGCAACGCCTAGCAGTAGCTCGTTCCTTATTACGGAATCCAAAGATTTATCTTTTCGATGAGATCACATCATCTTTAGATACAGAATCCGAGTTACACATTAAAAAGATGTTAAAAAATTTGTCAAAGGATCATACAGTTATTGCGATATCACATCGTTTAACAACCATCTCTGAAGCGGATCATGTAATTCTTTTAAAAGAAAATAATATAGTTAAACAAGGCTCAGTTAATGATTTGTTGAAATACAGTCATTTTTATGAAGAAATCGTTGATATGTCATAGGAAGGAGGGAAATGAGAGATGGAGTGAAATAAATCCCACCGAAAATTAGGTCTATGAAATCTGTGTCGTTAAGATTTGTTTGATTTGTCTTGGGTATACGATGAAGTCTAGATAGAGTATATTAAAAAATATCAAAATCCATTTTGCTAATATTTTTATATGTGTAGAATTAGAATGAAATCGGTGACTTGGTTTAACAAGTCTGTGATTCAAGAGATGGATATTCCTTGGTATTTTAATATATGTAATAAAATACTTTGTTTGTTTTAAAATATTCTTTAGAAATGAAACTGGATGCAATTAGGGAATAAAGTTATGAATGTCAAATAGAACCTATTTTAAAACGTGTTCTATTTGACAGGTATTTGTCAAACTATAATCTTTTAGAAAAATTATTAAAAAGTATTCCGAAAATCATCATGCATATAATGTATTGTATTTAAAATTCAATGCATTATTAGAAAGCATTCTAATAATGCATAAATATCATTTAGTTTTGTGTTCAAAAAGCTGTGAAAAAGAATTTTTGTCCAATTCAATACAATATATAGGAAGCCTATAAAAAAACAACTGCTATATGTTATAGCCTTGATAGTAAATAACTTTTTTATAGGTTAATCATCTATAACTTTTGAAAGTATAAAAATAATCACACAGGAGGAGATGTAATGTATTTATCAAAGTATAATATAATAGAAAGAATAGGCGATGATTTAGTTATTTATAATACCAATACTGCTGGGGTATTACGTTTAAATGATGAGTATGTAGATGCGTTTGAACGTTTGATGGAAGAGAATACATGCGATAAAGAAGATTTAATAAAAGAATTAAAATACGGAGCAATGTTGTTGGAGGATGGACACAATGAAGTAGATTTCTTAAAAATTAGACATAATATTGGTAAATATAATTCTTATAAACTTTCTCTAACCATTGCACCTACTTTGGAATGTAACTTTGCCTGTCCGTATTGTTATGAAGAAGGTTATCGATGTAATACAATGGATGAAGCGACCCAGGAAGCTTTGGTAGAGTTCGTTAAGAAAAACATTCGAACAGTTGGGCACTTTGGTGTTTCCTGGTATGGTGGGGAACCGCTCTTAGCTCTGGATATCATCGAAAAACTGACGAACTCCTTTTTGGAGAATTGTGGTGAAAATATAAACTATTCTGCCGGGATAGTAACTAATGGTTATAACTTAACAAAAGATGTAGCCAAAAAACTTCGGGATCTGAAAATCAATCATGCTCAGGTGACTATTGATGGACATCGTGAAATTCATGATAAAAGAAGAATCTTAGTAGGTGGTCAAGGTTCCTTTGATAGAATTATTGAAAACATCAAAAATAGTTGTGAAATTATTCCAATAACCATTCGGATCAATGTGGACAAGGCGAACTTACATTATTTAGATAACTTACTGGACGAGTTTGAAGAATTAGGTTTCAAAAATAAAGTTCATTTTTACATTGCACCAGTTGATGATGCCTTTGGAACTTGTACAAATACTCAATGTCTAACTATGAGTGATTTTTCTGCAGAAGAGGTAAAATTCATGAATAAAATGTTAGAGAGAGGTTTTGGAAAAGTTATGGTGCCATATCCAACTCCATCAAATTGTGCAGCGATAAGTTTAAACAGTTATGTTGTTGATCCAAAGGGTGATTTATATAAATGTTGGAATCATATCGGACATGAAGAAGATAAAGTGGGCTCGTTACAAAAGGGACCACAATTTGATACCAATTTAACCAAATGGCTTTTATATGATCCATTTGCTAGCGAAGAATGTAAAAACTGTAGCATATTGCCTGTTTGTATGGGAGGATGTCCTTTTACAAAAGTAGTTCATGGTAGACATAAGTGTAGATCTATCAAATTTAATGCTCCAGCTGTATTGCGTCTATTTCATAAGACAAGAGTTCTTCAGAATCAATTAGATTGTGATGCTAGTTGTGAAGCTGAAAGATGTAGTTCGAAATAACATTATGAAAAGGGGAGTAAAATTTGAAACTACATGTAGATCAGGTGAGTAAGAAATATGGAGGCAAGGTATGGGCTTTACAAAATATTAACTTAGAAATTTCTCCAGGCATAGTTGGTTTGTTAGGCCCAAATGGAGCCGGCAAATCTACTTTACTGAAAATATTAGCTACTGTTACAAAACCCACTCAGGGCAGAGTCATCTGGGATGGTGTTGATGTACAAGAATATCCGAATAAGATTCGTAGCGTTTTAGGTTATTTGCCACAATATTTTGGTATTTATGATAATCTAAATGCCATTGAGTTTTTAACATATATTGCTCTTTTAAAGGGCTTAAATTATTCAACTAGTAAAAAAGTTATTCATCATCTGTTGGATGTGGTTCACTTGGCTGATGTTGCAAAAAGAAAGTTGGGTACATATTCTGGAGGTATGAAACAGCGGATCGGAATCGCCCAAGCTTTATTGAATAATCCTCAGATTTTAATTATCGATGAACCAACTGTGGGATTAGATCCGCAAGAACGGATTAATTTTCGGAATATGTTATCCGATTTGGCTGGAGAAAGGATTATTATTTTATCTACCCATATCGTATCAGATATTGAGACTTTAGCTGGCAAAGTCGCGATTATGAATTATGGAAAATTAATTACGTATTCTAAACCAGAGGAACTTTTAGCTGCTGTAGATGGGTATGTTTGGGAGACATTGATTCCAAGTTCAGAATTAGAAGAGTTCAGAAAAAATTATATAATTAATTCTGTATGTTATGGAAAAATGGGAACAACTGTCCGCTTTATATTTAAGGGTTCTCCTGATTATAATGTTCAATCTGTTAAACCAACATTAGAGGATGCATATTTATATTATATCTATGAATATGAAAAAATCAGCCAGTAAAAGTCAAGTAATTTAAAGAAAAAAGTTATGATTTTTTTCTTACTTAAAACTTACAAATACATTATACAAGGAGGTGTAATATGAAGTTTGTACATACTATATTAGCCATTGGGTATCCAGATTTTTTACAACGGATTAGAAGATATAGCTTTTTGGTAATAATTGGATTAACGATCATAGTTGGAATTAGTTTGATACCTGCTATAGATTCCAACTTTGGTGCTATGAATTTCGGTGGATATAGAGGGGTCTATAATTCCGCCTGGGTAGGAACACTGATGGCTTTATTGACGTCATTTGTTTTAGCGTTATTCGGCTTTTATATTATAAAAGATACCATTGATCGAGACAAAGAAACCGGTGTTGGTCAGATTATTGCCGCAACTCCCATCAGTAAATCCATGTATATTTTTGGCAAGTTTATTAGCAATGTAGTCCTTTTAATGGTGATCGCTATTGTGATGGTTGTTGTTGGGGGAGTTATGCAATATATTCGGGGAGAGGTTCTTTCCATTAATCTATGGTTATTGATGCGACCATTTTTTTTGATTACGTTTCCAACATTAATTTTTGTTTCAGCCTTAGCTTTATTGTTTGAAAATATTTCTTTTCTTAGAACTAGTTTCGGGAATATAATTTACTTTTTTATCTGGATTTCTACTTTTATACCCATGGTGGAGAATATCACCTTTCTTGACTTAATTGGTGGAACTGCTGTCATACCCCAAGTGATCAAAGATTGTCAACTTTTTTATCCAAACTATAATGGTGGAATTACCTTATTGGGTCATAGTCAAACTGTGGGAACATTTTTCTGGGACGGAATAGATTGGACAGGTCAAATGATCTTGCAAAGGATGGTATGGATCGTTGTTGCCTTAGGCCTATTAAGTTTATCAACTATCCTTTTTCAGAGATTTGATAACGCTCAGGAAAATCGAGAAAGTTTGAAAGAGATGAGACCCGTGGAAGAAACTGTACATGTTAAAGAATATATTAGACCGCAATTATCTTTACCAAGGATTAAGGTGCAAAATAATTTGAGAAGATTGTTGGTTACAGAAATCAAAATTGATTTGATGGGAAAATCATGGTGGTGGTATCTCATTACAGTCATCATTTTGATTTTAAGTGGGACTATGAGTTATGAGACTGCTTTTCACCAGATTTTACCCATCGCTTGGTTATGGCCAATAATTATCTGGTCACAAATGGGGATTCGAGAGATTAAAAGCCAGATAAATCACATTGTTTTTTCTACGCAGAATATTATACCTTGGCAGTTGATGGCTGAGTTTGGATCAGGATTTATGGTGGCAATGCTATTCGCCATTCCAGTAATTGTTCGTTCTATAATGTTGGGATATTGGTTAAATTTAATCTATATCATTATAGGTGCATTGTTTATTCCTACTCTAGCATTCTTTTTGGGAGTTTGGAGCAAGAGATCAAAGGTTTTTGAAGTCGTATATATTCTTTACTGGTACTTAGGACCGATTAATAAAATTGGAGTATTGGATTATACAGGATCAGCGATGGGAAATAATTTGACCAACTTTTCTGCTTTTTATCTACCATTGATTGGCGTGATGATGATTCTGATGGTCTACGGGAGATATAGACAATTTAGTTTGCAATAAAAGTTCATAGTTTTGATTTATAAAAATTAAATTCGGAAGATTCTGTAACGCACCTTATAGAGTAGATTATTTAAAAAGTCTACTCTATAAGGTGTTTTTGGTTTAAAATATATTATTATAATAGTAGTAGGGACTCTATATACTACTGTAGTTAAGGTTGAATTGGAAGGTGCGTTGAATTTGTATCGAGGTGCTGGAGAAGCGATTGATAATAATTAGTAAGCTGAAATGGGATATTTCATGTGAGGGTTTTTATTTAAGCTGCATTCATAATTTCTACAACATTTTTCATCCAATTTCCAGATTTATATCTTGCAACAGATATAATGCATTTTATAACTTCTTCAAGGGTTACCAACAGAAATATTTGATAAACATCAATTTTCATAAATAAAGCTCCAATAGCACATAAAGGTACCCCTATAAACCACATGGTTATCATTTCAATTTTTAAAACATAGGAGGTATCACCACCTCCGCGTAATATACCTATGATCAATAGACAATTTACAAATCTGACAGGCATAATTAAGGCTGTTATATACAGCATATATAAAGCATTATAATATACTTCGTGAGAAATGTTATATAAATTTAAAATATGCTTTGAAGATAAAACTAGAGCCGAAGCCATAAATAGAGATAATAAGAATACTATTTTAATAATTTTATTAGAATTAATCTTTGCTTTTTCAAAATCATCTCGTCCAACTTCATTTCCAACCATAACACTAGCTGCATTTGAAACAGCGAACAATACTATTAAAAACATATTTTGAACAGTTCCGCATATTTGAAAAGCAGCAATAGCTTTTGTTCCTAAATAGCCATAGATAACTGAATATGTAACTGCTCCTAACCCCCAGCAAAGCTCATTCATAATAACTGGTGTAGTCACTTTCATCGTATCCTTGAAAAACTTCCTGTTAAAAGCTAACATTTCCTTGAAGGAGGCATTTAAAACTTCTTTTCTTCCATAGACTAAAAGCAGAATTAAAATCATTTCACATACTCTTGCAATTAATGTAGCAAAGGCAGCGCCTCTTACCCCCATAGCAGGCATATTAAAATGCCCAAATATGAATACATAGTTGAAAAACACATTTAAAATAAGAGCAAAAGCACTACATATCATCGGAAGAAAAGTTCGTTGAACCCCTCTGCTTCCTATACCAAATCCAGAAGATATAGCCATAAAAATATAACTAAAACATACAATTTCAAGATAGCTTTTTCCAAGTGTTATAACAGCATTATTTCTATCAAATATACTGATTATCTCTACACTAAAAAGTCTAGCTAAAAGTGCAAAGACAACGCTTGCTGAAAATCCTAAAACAAGAGATATTCCGAAAACTTTTTTTATATTAATAATGTCCCTTTTACCCCATAACTGAGATATAATCACACTACATCCTGAATAAACTCCCATAAGTATGAGATTGAATACAAAAAAGTATTGATTTGATATTCCTAAAGCAGCAACAGTTTCTTCTCCAAGTCTTCCTATCATAAAACTATCCATCAGATTAAGAGAAGAAGTTATGAAATATTGAATCATTATAGGTAAACCAACTTTTAAAAGAGATTTGTAAAAAGCTTTTTTTTCCATGTATAATCCTCCTTCGAATTTTGCATTAAAAAAGCCACTATAAAACGGAGTTTTATAGTGGCTTACCTCACTTATACACAGTTATGTAACTTTTGCAATTGCATTATATCATAATAAAATATAATAATCAATAGTGATTATTTAAATGATTTTGCTATCTAAAAATAAATTGAAAAGTGTGGTGGTAAACATTGTAATTAACTAATTGAGTAATGTGGTGTATAGATACTAATTTACAGTAATAAAATTAATAAAAATGATTTTATTTTTGTCAAAAAATTTTCTTAGAAGTCTTGAAATACGACAGAAACAATGATAAAATATAAATAATAAAATATTACCTTTCCTGCAAAAATATAAGTTTTATTAATTTAAAACACCAAAGCATTAAACTCAGTTTATATTTAGAAAGATTAATAGCACCTTGGGTCAAATAAATTGATTTAAATTTAAGGAGTGATGAATTGTGTTAACCTTGAAAGGCAGGAAAGGACAAAAACAAACGAAACATGATGCTCTTTCTAAAAAACTGTTGGAAATGTTTTTTGTAGAGGTTGTGGATTTATTTTTTCCTCAGATTACTGAAGTAATGGACAAAAGTCATCTGATTTTTTTAAGAGAAGAAATAATATCAGATTATATTAATTTTGAAAGAAATTATGTAGATATTCTTGTAGAAACTAAGATACAAGGTGAAGAACAAGTAGTTCTATTACATGTAGAAAATCAGGCTCAGAGAGTTGCAGGTTATAATGAACAAATGTATCGATATTTTGCAGCGTTATATAGAAAATATCAGAAAAAGATTATTCCAATTGTTATTTATTCACATGGTGCAAAATTAGAAGAACCAGATAGTTTCATAATAGAGTTTCCTTTTTTAAAAACATTGGAGTTTAATTTTTTGAAAATTGAGTTAAGAAAGGAATCATGGAAAAAATATATCCAAAGTAATAACCCAGTTGCTGCGGCTTTAATAAGCAAAATGAATTGGACAGAGAAAGAGAAGATAAGAGTAAAGGTTGAGTTTACAAGAATGTTATCAAGGATGAATTTACCGTATGAAAAAAATGAGTTTTTAATAACATTTTTTGAAACGTATTTATCCCTTACTGAGGAAGAAGAAGAAATATATCTTAATAGTATAAAAAACGAGTTAGATAAAAAGGAGGTAGAGAAGTATATGGAATTTGTATCATCCTATCGTTTGAAGGGTAGAGTTGAAGGTAGAGTTGAAGGTAGAACAGAGGCAATGAAAGAAGTAGCTAGAAAACTATTGTTAGAAAATATGTTGGCTTCAAAGGTTATAGAGATAACAGGTTTAACGATTGAAGAAATACAAAAATTAAAGCAAACTGAATGTATATCTTAGTGTTAATCGCCCTAATGGGCAGTTTCTCATCGACCATGGATTTTAGAGATTTGTAATAAAGTAATTCATATTGAAAATGGGAAGATTGTAGGGTATTATACTCTGTCTACGGATGAAGACTATGAAAAGGTATATGATTTGATTTCGCATAGTGCTTAGGTTTTTTGGTTTATAAGTTCAGAAAAAAGGAAGTATTGTTTTAATGTAGAAGTTAAAAGTAGTAAGATAGTGAAGTATAATGATGTGTATGGCAGAGTAAATATTTTGTTTTATGTTCACACACAACAGTATATTTTGTGTCGTCGATCTCCAATGGTGCAAAAAACATGGGGGATCGACGACAATTGATTTTTTTCAGGTTTGTTGATATTTCTAGATTTATTCAAGATGATGAATTTTTGAAGGAATATTTTTAGAATTTGTGCACTTTAACAAACCCTTTATTTATGAGGATTGAATGGGTTTATAGTCTACCTATGAGGAATTGAAACCCGCGATGTTACCAGTTGCTAGCATTCTAGTTTTAACGTTTATAGTCTACCTATGAGGAATTGAAACAGACACTGATAAAGCAGATCGGATATGTCATGTTTGGTTTATAGTCTACCTATGAGGAATTGAAACTTATACCACTATGGCGCGAAGGCGTCAATATGTATAGTTTATAGTCTACCTATGAGGAATTGAAACTTTCACTCACCTTAGCACCTCCTAATCTTTCAAAGTTTATAGTCTACCTATGAGGAATTGAAACAAGATTTAAATAGATAAAAGAAAAGGAGATGTTTATTCGTTTATAGTCTACCTATGAGGAATTGAAACCTTGATTTGCAATTTCGGCCAATTCAATATATGCACTAGTTTATAGTCTACCTATGAGGAATTGAAAATCGTATTTAGAGATCCAATGAGGCAACGGAAATAAATAAGACTCTGTTTATAGTCTACCTGACCTATGAGGAATTGAAACTTTTTATAGCAATGTTGTAGAGTATGTGAAGAAGAATAGTTTATAGTCTACCTATGAGGAATTGAAACCCTGTCAGAGTTGATTTATATCGAAGAAGATAATCCAGGGTTTATAGTCTACCTATGAGGAATTGAAACTCTGCGAAAAGGATCGTAACCAAAATGGATAAAAGAGTTTATAGTCTACCTATGAGGAATTGAAACAAAATTTAGAAACCTCAATTTTTTGGCGTTGACAATAGTTTTTAGACTACCTATGAGGAATTGAAACATGAAGTGATAAAGTTTTATCTTAACGATATGGTACTTTGTTTTTAGACTACCTATGAGGAATTGAAACTTGTTATTCTCCTGAGGAAATAATTTTTTACTTCTAGGTTTTTAGACTACCTATGAGGAATTGAAACCCTTTAATTCGCGCTTTCCTCCTTCAATATTTCCGAGCGTTTATAGTCTACCTATGAGGAATTGAAACTTTTTATTCAAATTAAAAACCTCCTTTTACCATACGTTTATAGTCTACCTATGAGGAATTGAAACACCTATCAGAAAGGGGAGGAATTTAAGGGCGAGAATTAGTTTATAGTCTACCTATGAGGAATTGAAAACTTGATAATAGAAGAGGAAGCTGAAATAGTAAAAGAGTTTATAGTCTACCTATGAGGAATTGAAACTCATATAAATCCATATTTATTTTTAGAGAACCTATGAGGAATTGAAATAAAAACTGATGATGTACAATATAAGTTTTTAGACAACCTATGAGGAATTGAAACTCTATATCACAGAAGCCATGCCTACTTGCTTCAGGTTTATAGTCTACCTATGAGGAATTGAAACATTGCAATATCATCTTTTCTAATCATCTGATATATGCGTTTATAGTCTACCTATGAGGAATTGAAACTTGCTGAATTGTATTTCAATGATGCTATAGACCAGTGGTTTATAGTCTACCTATGAGGAATTGAAACAGAGTTGACGCAAAACCAGCGCCATTATCCATGATCAGTTTATAGTCTACCTATGAGGAATTGAAACTTCTCAATCTTAGGTTCAATTTGAGGTTGAACCACTTCTAATTGTTTATAGTCTACCTATGAGGAATTGAAACTCAGCTTTAACCATAGGTATTCCATGACGTGCAAAGGTTTTTAGTCTACCTATGAGGAATTGAAACTAGAGATACTAAAGGTAAGTTTGAAGATGACATATAAGTATTTAGAGAACCTATGAGGAATTGAAATTATTGCATAGGTAGGAGCTTAAGAGTACAATTTTAGAGAATCTATGAGGTATTTATAGTCTACCTATGAGGAATTGAAACGCTTTAGATGACCTATGAGGAATTGAAGTTATCCAAACAATGAGAGTTTATAGTCTTTAGAGAACCTATGAGGAATTGAAACTCTAAATCAGCAGGCGCAGAATATCTCGCCAATGGTTTATAGTCTCTATGAGGAATTACTGCTATCAGGAAGAAGATGGAAAACATCATGGTTTATAACTAGAGAACCTATGAGGAATTGAAATTGACTTGAAGGTGTAGATGGCTCAACTATTAGGTTCAGGTATTTAGAGAACCTATGAGGAATTGAAATATGGATTTGTCTGAAACGTAGATACTAGTAGAAAACGTATTTAGAGAACCTATGAGGAATTGAAATATTTCATATCAGGTATCATTAAATTGTCAGAAAAGCGTTTTTAGAGTACCTATGAGGAATTGAAATCAATATTCTATATGGTAACATTGGTGAGGCTTACAAATGTTTATAGTCTACCTATGAGGAATTGAAACCTTGCAAATCCTTAATATTGTCCAAATCCGACAAAGTTTTAGAGAACCTATGAGGAATTGAAGGTAACCGTCAAATACTTCCCACATTTAAACACAATTAAAATCTAGATATAATAGTCTAAAAGGATTAAGGAGGCTATTATTGATGGGTATAACAAAAAGGAAAAAGTGGGAACAACATGTTGCCGATTATAGAAACAGCGGAAAATCAGCCAAAGTTTGGTGTGAAGCCAATAATATAAATAGGTACACTTTAAGATATTGGATTCAAAAGTTTAATAATGAGAATAGATCCACTATAGAAACAGCTAAAACAGAAACTCCAACAAAATGGGTACAAGTAGGTACTCCTACGCCTGAACAAGAAATTAAAGACACAGCTTTAATTATTTCTATTGGTAAAGCATCCATTAAAGTTAATCCTAATTTTGATTCTGAATTTCTTAAAGAAGTAGTAAGGACGTTATCTTCAGTATGTTAAAGAACATTAATACATACAATGTTTATCTGGCATGTGGAGTTACTGATTTGCGAAAATCTATTGATGGTCTTGCAATTCTTGTACAGGAAAGTTTTGATCTGGATCCATTTTCAAAATGTTTATTTGTATTTTGTAATCGCAATAAAGATAAAATCAAAATTTTGCAATGGGATAATAATGGATTTTGGCTTTATTACAAACGTCTTGAAAAAGGGGTATTTAAATGGCCATCAGCAGCCAATGGTAAAACATTAAATGTTGATGAACGTCAACTCAGATGGTTATTAGATGGTCTTACATTGGAACAAATTGGAGCACATAAACCAGTTAATGAAAGAATAATTATATAAGCACTTTTAAAAAGTATTTGTAATAAACACTTAAAATACTAAAAAATTTAATGTTTTTTGATATTTTAACTATCTTTTTATTCATAAAAATGTTATAATACTATTATGATGACTAATACAATTAATAATAAAAAAAGCAATGATACAACTGAAAATACATTAGAAAATCTCCAAGATAAATGCTTAATGCAGGAGCAGCAAATAGAAGAACTCACTGCAAAACTTAATTGGTATGAGGAGCAATTTAAACTAAATAAGCAAAAACGTTTTGGAGCATCTAGTGAAAAAACAGCTATTGATCAAACATCTTTATTTAATGAAGCAGAACAGGAAGCTGATGTTAAAACGCCAGAGCCAGATCTTACTGAAATTACTTACAAACGCCGTAAAAAAGTAGGTAAAAAAGATAAGATGCTTGAAGAACTCCCTGTTGAAGTAGTTGAATATCGTTTATCAGAAAAAGAACAAGTATGTTCTAAGTGTGGCGAAAACCTTCATGAGATGAGTAAGGAAGTTAGACGTGAACTAAAAATTATTCCTGCTCAAGTAAAAGTAGTAGAACATGTTCGTTACGTTTATGCCTGTCGCAACTGCGATAAAAATGATATTACAACTCCAATAGTTACTGCAAAAATGCCGGCGCCAGTATTACCTGGGAGTTTTGTATCTCCGTCTTTGATGGCTTTTGTTATGGAAAAAAAATATGTACAGGCAGTGCCTCTTTATCGTCAAGAACAACAGTTTAAAAACTTTGGGCTTGATTTGTCACGCCAAACTTTAGCTAACTGGATGCTTCATGGTTCAAATGATTGGTTGTCTATTATATATAATAGAATGCATGAACACTTAATTCAAGAAAATATCCTTCATGCAGATGAGACATCAGTACAAGTGCTTCATGAAGAAGACAGAAAAGCTACATGCAAGTCTTATATGTGGTTATTCATGACAGGACATACAAGTCCTAAAATAATCTTATATGATTATCAAACCACAAGGGCAAGCAAACATCCACGTGGATTTTTAAAGGGTTTTAAAGGTTATATACATACTGATGGTTACCCAGGATATAATGATATTCCGAATGTAACTTTAGTAGGATGTTGGGCTCATGCCAGACGAAAATTTCATGAAGCTTTGAGTGCAATAAAAGATAAAACCAGTAAAACGTCCCTTGTATCTGAGGAAGGTTTGAACTATTGCAATAAGCTTTTTGAAATTGAGCGTAAACTTACTAAAATGACAAGCGAAGAACATTATAAGGAGCGTTTAGAACAAAGCAAGCCTGTTCTTGACGATTTTTTGGCATGGCTAAATTTAAAAAGTAAGCAAGTATTACCAAAGAGTACTTTGGGGCTAGCAATAGCTTATTGCAAAAATCAGTGGACTAAACTGGAGGCATTTCTCTTAGATGGACGATTGGAAATAAGTAATAATCGTGCAGAAAGAGCAATTAAGCCATTTGTAATAGGACGAAAAAATTGGCTCTTTTCAAATACACCAAAAGGTGCAAAAGCAAGTGCAATTATTTATAGTATAATTGAAACTGCAAAAGCAAATGACTTAAATCCATTTTACTACTTAACATATTTATTCGAGCAATTACCTAACATAGATACCAATAATTTAGAATTGCTGGATACTTATCTTCCCTGGTCAGCAAGTTTACCAGATAGTTGTAGAAAACCTCAAATTAAATAATAACATAGCCCTCATCTTATTTAAAGGTGGGGGCTATTTTACGGTTCTTTCCATAGTTAGTTGAATAAACTGAATATATATGCTATACTAAAATAACTGATTAAAAAGATAGAGAAGAGGTTACTTTGATATGGAAGAAATAGTAAAACATTTAGATAAAAACTTGCAATATGTTAAACATGAAATTATAGAAGACACGATATATATTTATGTTATTTCAGAACGCGATGAAATGATATGTCCTTTTTGTGGCTCGCCATCTTCTAAAACACATTCTCACTACGAACGCAGCTTTCAGGACTTGCCAATACAAGGTAAAAAAGTTATAGTTGTGTTGTCTAATAGGAAAATGTTTTGTAATAATCCGAATTGTAAGCACACCACATTTGCTGAACATTTCGATTTTCTACAATATAAAGCAAAGAAAACAAATAGACTTAAAGAGGAAATTATAAAAGTGTCTTTGAATCAGAGTTCGGTATCAGCAGCAGAATATCTAGGTAATAGTGTTGCAAACGTAAAGAAAAGTACTATTTGTAATTATTTAAAAAAAATACGTACCAATAATAGATAAAGCATCTGTTAATGCAATATGTATTGATGACTTCGCCATAAAAAAAAGATATTCCTATGGTACAATAATGGTTAATATAGAAACTGGCCGTATAGTTGACATTCTTGAATCGCGAGACAGGGAGGATGTTGCTAAATGGCTTTTAGAATACCCCAATATAAAGTATGTATCTAGAGATGGTTCCCAAACATATGCATCGGCAATATCTAAAGCTCATCCAGATGCGTGTCAAATAAGTGATAGATTTCATATAATTAAAAATTTAAATGATGCGGTAACTTTATACTTTCATAAGTTTTTTAAAGGTCGCATTTCCATTCCCCTTACAAAGGGTACAGCCGAAATAAAACGAACAATATTAGAAGCACCTACACCTAGAGAAAAAATATTGATGGTCAAGAAACTTTATGCTGAAGGAAAAACCAGATCTGAAATTAAATGTATTACTAATTGTTCTGCTCAGACGATTAGGAAATATATAAATATGAAAGAAGAAGACATCCCTACTAATAAGAAGGTTGTTAGAGAAAGGCAACACGAAGAAGCGGTAAAAAAAGTTCAAGAGAAAGCCAACTGGGTTAAAGCCTTAAAAAGCCAAGGACTCAGTATATATAAAATTGCTAAGGAAACCGGATTCACAAAAAATACTATAAAGCAATATTTATCTCCTGACTTTACACCTGTTAATGCTCATTACGGAAATCGTAGAAAAGGTTTGCTTTCACCATATAGAGATGAGGTGATTCATTTACGCTCTGAAGGAAGAACTTATGCGGAGATAGCAGAGATTTTGCGCAACAAAGGGTATACAGGAACTGTAGATGCTATACGTGGCTTTATGTCAAAAGAAAGAAGGCTCCAAAAAGATTTTAATGATAATGATATAAAAGGTGATACAGAACTAATAGAAAGAAAATGGCTCATTCAGTTATTATATAGACCTATCGGTTCTGTCAAAGGAATTACTGAAGAACAATTTAACGCAATTATCAATAAATTTCCATTAGTTGGAAAAATATACGAGATCGTGAGGCTTTTTAAAAAAATAATGTTTTCGAAGAAACCCGAAAAACTAATTTTCTGGATACAATCGGTAGAAGCATTAGAAATTAATGAGCTTAATACCTTTGTAAATGGGTTAAAAAATGATATTACTGCAGTAAAAAATGCTATTGCTCTAGAATACAATAATGGCCTTGCTGAAGGTAGTGTAAATAAAATAAAAGTGATCAAGCGTATAATGTATGGTCGGAATAAATTTGATTTATTGAGAAACAAGGTATTATTGCTTGAAGCACGAAAAATCAACTAACTATGGAAAGAACTGAATTTCTTAAAGAAGTAGTAAGGACGTTATCTTCAGTATGTTAAAGAACATTAATACATACAATGTTTATCTGGCATGTGGAGTTACTGATTTGCGAAAATCTATTGATGGTCTTGCAATTCTTGTACAGGAAAGTTTTGATCTGGATCCATTTTCAAAATGTTTATTTGTATTTTGCAATCGCAATAAAGATAAAATCAAAATTTTGCAATGGGATAATAATGGATTTTGGCTTTATTACAAACGTCTTGAAAAAGGGGTATTTAAATGGCCATCAGCAGCCAATGGTAAAACATTAAATGTTGATGAACGTCAACTCAGATGGTTATTAGATGGTCTTACATTGGAACAAATTGGAGCACATAAACCAGTTAATGAAAGAATAATTATCCCGCTTTATTCATGAAAAACTGAACAAACCGTTTCTATAGCTGATTTATCAATGTATTTAAGTAATATATCCTTTCACCTGTCAGGTGAAAAGAGATAAAGTAAATTTATATAGAAAAAGACCCCGATTTCTGATAAAATTTAAGTGTTCAACAAAAAACATCAGAAAAAGGAGTCTTTTATATGAATAGTATAATGCATGACACACTAAATTTCAACAAACATATTTCATTAAGTTATGATGGAGGACATCTTTCCTCAGATACAGGACTATTAATACCTCGTAGCTTTGATGAAGTAATTGGTTTTCCAAACTTATTGAAAAAACCTTTGCGGGAAATCCAAATTTTCAACATACTCAAGCCAATGTAATTAAACAATTAGTCTATACTACAATTGCTGGATATCATAACGATGATGCTTCCGATGATCTTCGTGATGATCCAATTTTTAAAGAAATATTAGGAAAGTCATGTTTAGCATCTCAACCAACTATTTCTCGAAGAATCAATGGTTTTACTCCACAAGATCTAGAAAGTTTTAACCATGTTACACTGGAACTATTTAAAAAGATTTATCAGTATAAAACGCCTAAACATATAATTTTGGACATAGACTCTACCCACATTGACACCTATGGAAATCAGGAAGAAAATGCTTACAACTACCATTACAACTCTAAAGGCTACCATCCATTGATGCTTTTCGATGGACTAACAGGAGATCTTTTCCGAGTAATTCTTAGAAAAGGTAGTGTTTATTCATCAAATGGAGTAGTAGAATTCTTAATCCCAGTGCTACAGTGGTTTGAAAAGCATTTTCCTCAAATTGAATTAATTCTTCGTGGGGATAGCGGTTTTGCTTGCCCTGATCTTTATACTTTATTAGAAGAGTATAACGTAAAGTATGTCATTCGTCTAAAAGCTAATAACCTGCTTTATCAAAATTCTCAACATGTAGAAAAAAACTTTTATGAAGCTTTTGGTCAAGACTATACAAAAGCCCATGCAGTCTATGATGATTTCTTCTATAAAGCAAGCAGTTGGGATAAGCAACGTCGTGTTGCTTGTAAAGTTGAAAGAAAAGCAGGAGAGCTTTATCCAAGATATACTTTTATTGTGACAAACCTAGAAGCTTTTTCTTCAAAGGTGATTAAGGCTTATCAAAAACGTGGTAACATGGAAAACTTTATTAAAGAAGCTAAGTTAGACTTTGGTATGAAAAGTTTAAGCCATACTTCTTTTTTGGCCAATGCTGTCAAGTTAAGTATCAAAGCTTTAGCGTACAATTTAATCAATTTTATGAAGAGATTGATTTTACCAAAAAAACATAGAAAAAGCAGAATGCTAAGTCTTCGTAGTATTTTCATTAAAGTAGCCAGTCGTCATAGTCGTTCAAGCCGTTATAAAAAGATTCGTATTTCTAGCAGTTATCCTTACAAAAATTTATTCCATAGACTTTTGCAAAAGTTAGCTACCTTATGACTTCGACCTACTATTAGAAAATTTTAATCCTATCCAGCAAGACCAAGGGATTAGTATATCCATTTTTAAGTGTTTAAAAGTTTTAATCAAGTCAATTACTGAAAAAGAGTTTTCAAAACTTTATTTTGTAATGACGTGCCAAAAAAACAAGAGGAAAAAATTTGAATTCTAATGCTTGATTTATTTTTTTTAGGACTCATGAATAATTCGGGATTATATAAGCACTTTTAAAAAGTATTTGTAATAAACACTTAAAATACTAAAAAATTTAATGTTTTTTGATATTTTAACTATCTTTTTATTCATAAAAATGTTATAATACTATTATGATGACTAATACAATTAATAATAAAAAAAGCAATGATACAACTGAAAATACATTAGAAAATCTCCAAGATAAATGCTTAATGCAGGAGCAGCAAATAGAAGAACTCACTGCAAAACTTAATTGGTATGAGGAGCAATTTAAACTAAATAAGCAAAAACGTTTTGGAGCATCTAGTGAAAAAACAGCTATTGATCAAACATCTTTATTTAATGAAGCAGAACAGGAAGCTGATGTTAAAACGCCAGAGCCAGATCTTACTGAAATTACTTACAAACGCCGTAAAAAAGTAGGTAAAAAAGATAAGATGCTTGAAGAACTCCCTGTTGAAGTAGTTGAATATCGTTTATCAGAAAAAGAACAAGTATGTTCTAAGTGTGGCGAAAACCTTCATGAGATGAGTAAGGAAGTTAGACGTGAACTAAAAATTATTCCTGCTCAAGTAAAAGTAGTAGAACATGTTCGTTACGTTTATGCCTGTCGCAACTGCGATAAAAATGATATTACAACTCCAATAGTTACTGCAAAATGCCGGCGCCAGTATTACCTGGGAGTGGGCGCTCTTCTTCGTCGCCGGCCGGCGGCTGGAGTGGCGGGAAACGCCGACCCCGCGCCTGGCCGGCCCCGGAGAGGCCCTGGTCCGGCCGCTGGCGGTGGCGGCCTGTGACCTGGATGTCGCCATCGTCGACGGCAACAGCCCGTTCGCGCCCCCGTTTGCTCTCGGTCACGAACTGGCCGCGGAGGTCGTGGCGGTGGGCGAGGCGGTTACCGGCTGTGTTCCGGGCGACCGGGTCGCAGTTTCCTTTCAACCGGCTTGCGGCGGGTGTGCTCCGTGCCGGCGCGGCCACAGCGCGGCCTGCAGCGCGGCCCCGGGTACGCCCATGTACGGCATCGGCGCCGCCGGCGGTAACTGGGGCGGGGCCCTGGCCGACCGGGTCCGGGTCCCGTTTGCCGATGCCATGCTGGCACCTCTGCCCGAAGCCATGAGCGCCGCGGCTGCCGCCGGGGTCAGCGACAACATTGCCGATGGTTACCGCTGCGTGGCCGGCGCGCTGGCCGAGCGGCCCGGCGCCTCGGTGCTGGTGGCCGGCGGCGGCGCCATCGCCCTGTATGCCGCCTGGTGGGCGCGGGTGCTGGGCGCGGGGTCGGTGACGTTCGCCAGCCGCGATCCGCGTATGTTGCAGCGCGCCGAGGGTGTGGGCGCCAGCACCGTGGCGGTCGCGCAGTGGCCGCGCCGGTTTTCCAGTCATGCCGTCACCGTGGACTGCACCGGCGACCCGGCGGGGCTGGCGGCCGTGATCCGCTCTACGGAGGCGTTCGGCCACTGCACCAGCGCCGCCATCTACTTTGCCGGTGACACGCCGGTGCCGCTGTTCGACATGAACATGAAAGGCATCCGATTCGACACCGGGCGGGTCAATGCCGCCGCGCTGCTGCCGCAGGTACTGGAACTGGCCGGGCGCCATGGTCTCGAGCCGGCATCCATCGGGGCAACGCCGGTGCCCTGGCGGGAAATGGACCAGGCGCTGCTGGATGGTGCCTTCCGGCCCATTGCCGTGCGGGCCGCCTGAGCCGGCGTGATCACAGGGCGCCCTTGCGGCCCTTGCGCCGCGCAGCCGGTGCGTCCGGCCGGACCTCACCTTGGCAGCGGGCTTGATCTCGCGCAGACTCGAACCGGATCTGATCGGACCGAACCGGGGAGGGTGTCATGGGGGGTTCCAGGCTGGAATACAGCAGTGATCACGGCACGCAGGCCGCCAGCCGCTTCGACGCGGTGGTGGTCGGCGCCGGCTTTGCCGGGCTGTACATGGTGCACCGGCTTACGCGGCAGGGCCTGTCGGTGCGGGTCTTCGAAGCGGGCAGCGGCATCGGCGGAACCTGGTTCTGGAACCGCTATCCGGGGCGCCGCTGCGACATCCCCAGTCATGGAGTATTCCTATCAGTTCTCCGACGAACTGCAGCAGGACTGGGAGTGGTCGGAACGTTATGCTACCCAGCCGGAGATTCTGCGCTACGCCAACCACGTGGCCGAGCGCTTCGGGCTGCTTGACGACATCCGCTTCGAAACCCGGGTCACCGCGGCGGTTTACGACGAGCCGCAACAACGCTGGCGGATCAGCATCGACCCCGGTGATGACGTGGATGCCCGTTATCTGGTGATGGCCACCGGCTGTCTGTCGGTGCCCAACGTACCCGACATTCCGGGCCTCGATCCGCAGGCGTCGAACGTCTATCACACCGGCCGCTGGCCTCGAGAAGGCGTGGATTTCAACGGCAAGCGGGTCGGCGTGATCGGCACCGGGTCGTCGGCCATTCAGAGCATTCCGCTCATCGCCGAGCAGGCGCAGAGCGTGACCGTCTTTCAGCGCACGCCGAACTATTCGATTCCGGCGCACAACGGGCCGTCGGATCCCGGCTACGTGGCCGGAATCAAAGGCCGTTATCAGGAATACCGGGCCGAGAACTGGCAACGCGGGTTCGGCGCCGACTTCCGCGACAGCGACCGTTCGGTGTTCGAGGTCAGCGAAGCGGAACGGGAGGCCGAATACGAAGACCGCTGGGCGCGGGGCGGCCTGGCGTTTCTGGCGGCGTTCAACGACCTGCCGTTCGACGACGCGGCCAATAGCACCGCCCAGGACTTCATCCGCGGCAAGATCCGTGAGGCGGTGGACGATCCGGACCTCGCCGACCGGCTCAGCCCAACGACGCCGGTGGGCTGCAAGCGGCTGTGCGTGGACACCAACTACTATCAGACCTTCAACCAGGACCACGTGCATCTGGTGGACCTGAAGGAAGAGCCCATCGAGCAGGTCAGCGCGGACAGCGTGCGGACCCGGGTGCGCGAGTATCCGGTGGACTGCCTGATTCTGGCTACCGGTTTTGACGCCATGACTGGCGCCGTGACCCGCATTGACGTGCGCGGCGCCGGCGGCCGCTCTCTGGCCGAAAAGTGGCAGGCCGGGCCCCGGGCCTACCTGGGTCTCGCCACCGCCGGGTTTCCCAATCTGTTCCTGGTGACCGGCCCCGGCAGCCCCTCGGTGCTGTCCAACATGCTGCCGTCCATCGAGCAGCACGTGAACTGGATCGCCGACTGTATCGACTACCTGCAGACGCATCAGTACGCGGCCATCGAAGCCTCCGGCGCAGCCGAGGATGCCTGGGTCCGGCACGTCAACGAGGTGGCAGACCTGTCCATCTACCCGAAGTGCAATTCCTGGTATCTGGGCAGCAACGTGAAGGGCAAGTCCCGCGTGTTCATGCCGTACCTGGGGGTGCCGCCATATCTGGAGAAGTGTGCCGAGGTCGTGGCCAACGGCTACGAAGGATTCGAACTCAGGCGTTGAAGCCACGCAGCGCGGCCACCTTCGCGATGCGATCCGGCGCGCCACCTCCTCGTGGTAGCCGG
Organism: uncultured Gammaproteobacteria bacterium; assembly: GCA_942491135.1. Classification (GTDB taxonomy): domain Bacteria; phylum Pseudomonadota; class Gammaproteobacteria; order Pseudomonadales; family Azotimanducaceae; genus UBA7803. The sequence goes on from CALNZS010000021.1 coordinate 27,796, forward strand.
TGCTGTTCAGGAACAGGTCCACCGGGGTCTGGTCCCACCACACGCGGACCTGGCCGTCACGGCGCAGATTCGCCAGCGCGCGCCCGCCGTGTGCGACCCCGTCGGGCAACGCGTTCAGGACCGGTTCGGCCTGGTCGGCGGGTACGAACACGTTGACGTCGATGTCGATGGTTCCGCGGGCCCGGCCGGTTCACTGGGTGGGCGTCAGGCCGAACTGGCACCGTCATCGACGTGCGCCAGCTCCCCCACGACGTCCAGAACGACTATGGGTGCTGTGCCCATAGCCCGGCTGGCGACGGCGGCCCCTTCGACACCACGGTGCGGTACGATGGGGCCAGGAGAGGCAGGGGAGTTTCATGAGCGACGATCACGACGGGCCGCGGGCGCCGCAGGCCGTGCCGCAGCATCCGCCTCAGAAACCGGCCGACGACGCCCCGCCCGGTGGCGGTCCCTACGCCCACCTGGTGCTGGCCGTTCTGGTGCTGGTTTACGTCTTCAACTTCATCGACCGCAATATCCTGTCCATCCTGGCGGAGGACATCAAAGCCGACCTCGGGGTCACCGACGCCGAGATGGGCTTTCTCTACGGCACCGCGTTTGCCGTGTTCTACGCCGTGTTCGGCATTCCCCTGGCGCGGTTCGCCGACGTCTGGGTGCGGCGCAGCCTGGTCAGCGTGGGGCTGTTGTTCTGGAGCGCCATGACGGCGCTGTCGGGATTGGCGCGCTCGTTTTCGGAACTGGCCCTGTACCGTATCGGGGTCGGCATCGGCGAGGCCAGCGCCTCACCGGCCGCCTACTCCATGTTGTCCGACTACTACCACCCGCGGCATCGGGCCACGGTCATCGGTATCTACTCCAGCGGCGTCTATATCGGCGGCGGGGTCGGCCTGTTCCTGGGCGGGTCCATTCTGGACGCCTGGTCCAGCGCCTACCCGGACCCGGCACTGGCTCCGTTCGGACTCAAGGGCTGGCATGTGGCGTTCATGGCCGTGGGGCTGCCGGGCATACTGCTGGCCGGCCTGGTGCGCCTGCTGCGCGAGCCCATGCGCGGCCAGAGCGAAGGCCTGGTGACGCCCAGGCATCCGGCGCCCTTCAAGGTGCTCGGTACCGAACTGGCGGCGGTGATTCCGCCCTTCACCATCTGGAGCGTGTGGCGTCATGGCGCGTCACTGCGCCTGAACCTGTTCGCGGCGGTGGCGATCACTGCCGTGGCCGCGGCGCTGATCTGGTGGACCGGGAGTTATGCCCAGTGGCTGGCCCTCGGTATCGCCGTATACGTGACCGTGAGCTGGGCTCAGGGTATGCGCCAACGCGACCCCGGAACGTTCCAGATGATTTTCGGCAGCCGCGCCCTGATGTACACCACCCTGGCCTTTCCCACCATCGCCTTCGTGACCTACGGCACCAGCTTCTGGACGGCGCCATTCCTGATGCGCGTGCACGACGCCAGTGCCTCCGACGTCGGGCTGTATGTCGGGGTGGGCAACGCCATCGGCGGCCTGCTGGGGGTGGTGTCCGGCGGGGTGCTCGGCGATCGCCTCAAGACCCGCACCGTCAACGGGCGGCTGATGGTGGGCATCATCACCATCGTGCTCACCGGGCCGATGGTGCTGTGGATGCTCTACACCGACAGCCTGGCCATGGCCTACTTTCTGAACTTCGCGTACCACATCCCGGCGGCCATGTGGGTGGCCATCGCGCCGGCTACCGCCAACGACCTGGTCATGCCGCGTATGCGGGCGGTGGCCGGCGCCTGGTTCCTGCTGATGAACACCATCATCGGGCTGGCGCTGGGGCCGTATCTGATGGGCAAGATGAGTGATCTGTTCCGGCTTGCCGGGGCAGACCCGGCCACGGCGCTGACCGATGGCATAGCGGTGGGACAGGCCATGTTCCTGTTGACCGCCGTGTTGCTGTTCCTGGCCATGCGCCACCTGCCCCGGGACGAGGCCAATCGGCTCGAACGGGCCCGGGCCCTGGGCGAGGAGGTGGTGACCGCCGGCCGTTCCGGCGGCTCGCCGAAGGACGGCACGAGCTGAATCATCACGTCCGCCTGCTGGCGCCGCGGCCGTGACCTGACTCAGGGGTCGCGGCGCCGGGCTTTGTCGAAGGCTGCCGCCATGGCCCCCTGGGGCCGCGCCTCACCACGCCCCTGACGCCTGCCGCCGCGCTGGCCCGATTGCCCTTTGCTGCGTTCGCCGCCGGGGTGCCGCTGCTCCGGTTTGCCGTCGCGCTGGTTGCGGCCGCTTCCGTCCCGCGCCGCGGCCGGGTCGCCAAGGCGCATGGACAGGCCGATGCGTTTGCGCTCGACATCTACTTCGAGCACCTTGACCTTGACGATGTCACCGGCTTTGACCACCTCGTGGGGATCCTTCACGAAGCGGTCCGCCAGGGCCGAGATGTGCACCAGGCCGTCCTGGTGCACGCCGACGTCCACGAAGGCGCCGAAGTTGGTGACGTTGGTGACAGCGCCTTCCAGCAACATGCCCGGTTCCAGGTCGGTGATCTCGTTGACCCCGTCACGGAACGCGGCGGTGCGGAACTCGGGCCGCGGGTCGCGGCCCGGCTTCTCCAGTTCGCTCAGAATGTCGCGCACCGTCGGCAGCCCGAATTGCGCGTCCACGTAGCGTTCGGCGTTGGCGGCCCGCAGCCGGGACGGATCTTTCAGCACCGTGGTGATCGGGGCGCCCAGATCGTCGAGAATGCGCGCTACCAGGGGATAGGCCTCCGGATGGACGGCGGAAGCGTCCAGGGGGTCGTCGCCGCCGCGGATACGCAGAAAACCAGCAGCCTGCTCGAATGCCTTCGGCCCCAGGCGAGGGACCTCCATGAGCTGGCGTCGGCTCTTGAACGGGCCGCGGCTGTCGCGCAGCGCCACCACGTTTTCCGCCAGGTTGATCGAAAGCCCGGAAATGCGCGCCAGCAGCGGCGCCGAGGCGGTGTTCACGTCGACGCCGACCCGGTTCACGCAGTCTTCCACCACCGCGTCCAGCGCCCGCGACAGCCGCGACTGGTGCACGTCGTGCTGATACTGGCCCACGCCAATCGACTTGGGCTCGATCTTCACCAGTTCCGCCAGCGGGTCCTGCAGGCGCCGGGCGATGGAGACCGCGCCGCGCAGGCTCACGTCCAGGTCGGGAAACTCCCGTGACGCAAACTCGCTGGCGGAGTACACCGAGGCGCCGGCTTCGGAGACGGTGACGGCGCGGATGCCGAGTTCCGGGTGGCGCTGGCTGAGGGTCTGCACCAGGGCGTCGGTCTCCCGCGATGCGGTGCCGTTGCCGATGGCCACCAGCTCGACGGTGTGTTTGCGGGCCAGGGCGGCCAGGGTCTCGAGGCTGCCGTCCACATCCCGCCGGGGCTGGAAGGGGTAGATCGTTGCGGTGTCCAGCAGTTTGCCGGTGGCGTCCACCACCGCTACCTTGACGCCGGTGCGGATGCCCGGGTCCAGGCCCATGGTGGCGCGTTGACCGGCGGGCGCTGCCAGCAGCAGGTCTTCCAGGTTGCGGGCGAACACGCGGATGGCTTCCTCCTCCGCGGTGTCGCGCAGGTCGCCGAGCAGGGTGGTCTCGATGCTGTACTGTAGCTTGGCGCGCCAGGTCATGCGTACGGTTTCCTGGACGAAACGGTCGCTTCGTTCCAGCAACGCGAAGTGACGGGCAACCATCCGCTCCATGGTGCCCCACTCACTGCGCCAGCGGGTGCTGCCTGCGGCGTCCCCGGCTTCCAGGTCCTCCGGCAGCTTGATGGCCAGCTTCAGCACCTCGGCGGCGCGTCCTCGGAACAGGGCCAGAGCCCGGTGCGGCGGGACCTTGGCGATGGGTTCGGCGAACTCGAAGTAGTCCCGGAATTTGGCGCCTTCAGCGACTTTCTTCTCCACCACCCGGGACACCAGAATGCCGTGTTCCCACAGGTGGCGGCGTAGTGCGGCCAGCAGTTCCGCATCCTCGCCGAAGCGCTCCATGGCAATCCAGCCCGCCCCCTCCAGAGCGGCGGCGGCGTCGGCAACGCCGGGATTGTCGCCGGCTTCGGTGCTGAACGGCTCGCGGACGAACGTCGCCGCCAGCGCTTGCGGATCCGCGACCGGTCCGGCGAGCAGCGCGTCCGCCAGGGCCTCGAGCCCGGCTTCCCGGGCGATTTCGGCCTTGGTGCGGCGCCGGGTCTTGTACGGCAGGTACAGGTCTTCCAGGCGCTGTTTGCTTTCCGCCTGCTCGATGCTGGCGCGCAGCGCCGGAGTGAGCTTGCCCTGGCCGTCGATGGACTCCAGCACCACCCGGCGCCGGTCTTCCAGGTCGCGCAGGTAACCCAGCCGCTCTTCCAGGCGCCGGAGCTGGGCGTCGTCCAGGGCGCCGGTGGCTTCCTTGCGGTAGCGGGCGATGAACGGCACCGTGGCGCCGCCGTCCAGCAGTTCCACGGCGGCGGTGACCTGAGCGGGGCGCACGGACAGTTCGGCGGCGATGCGATCGGCAATGGGTGGCAGCTGTTTTTCCAGCATGGGTCGACGGGTACTCCTGACGTCACGGGCGCAGGCGGGCACTATAGCGGCATCGCTGCCCGCGGTAACCGTTGCTGTCGATATTCGGTCCGTCGTAGCGACCAGGGTGGACAGTCACCGAATTGGAATAAACAGACCATGCAGACCGTTACCCTGAATCGTTCCGGCCTCGGCTTGCGGCCGAGTGTCGTGCCGGTGCTTCTGACGCTGTTGCTGGCGGCGCCGGGCTCGCTCCTGGCCGACGCCCCTGGCGTTCAGGAACTGGCGCCCGACGTGCCGGCCGGCACCTACCGCATCGATCCCACCCACGCCAGCCTGCTGTTCCGGGTGGACCACATGGGATTCTCCAACTACACCGCGCGTTTCACCCGCTTCGATGCCGAACTCGAGTTCGACCCGGCGGCGCCGGCCGCGGCCACTCTGACCGCCACCGTGGATGCGACGTCGCTGGAGACCGACTTTCCGTTTGCCGATCAGGTGGACTTCGACGCCCAGCTTCAGGGCGAAACGTGGCTGCATGGCGCGGAGCATCCGCAGATGACCTATCGCTCGACGTCCATCGAGATGACGGGGCCGAACAGCGCCGTCATTCACGGCGATCTGACCTTGCGCGGGGTGACCCGGCCGGTGGCGCTGGAGGCAACGTTCAACGGTGGCTACCCGGGAATGGCCCTGGACCCGAACGCGCGCATCGGCTTTTCCGCCCGCGGCCGCCTGAACCGGTCGGATTTCGGCATGGACTACGGCATCCCCGAACCCGGCTCGCGGCTGGGGGTGAGCGATACGGTGGAGGTCATCCTCGAAGTGGAGATGAGCGGCCCGGCATGGCCGGGCGCGGCGCCTGGCTGACGGCTTCGGGGGCGGCTACAGCCGCATGCGCTCGACGATGGTTGCCAGTTCCCCGCTGCTCCGCATTTCGGCCATCTGCTCGCGCAGCGCGTCGGCGGTTTCCGGGTCGCCGGCGGCGATCAGCAGGCGCATGGGCTCATCACGAAAGCGGGCGCCGTCCGCGACGTCCAGATTGTTGACCCGGATCATGCCTTTCAGGGTGTCGACGTATTCCTGACCGCGTTCGGAATAGCTGATCAGGCCATCAGCGAGGGTCAGGGAATCGAGCCTGGCGCCGGACGCCCGCAATTCGGCGCGCAGCTTGCGGAAGGGCTCGTAAGCCGGGTGCGACATCAGATTGAGGAAATAGCCGCGTACGCTGTCGAACGGCCAGTCGTAGGCGGCGATACGATGATCGCCCAGGTTCCTGCGTTGCTGCTCCGGGACCAGGCCTTCGCCGCCGTAGGTCCACTGGCCGAACAGCGCGTTGCCTTCCACCGCGAAGCGCGAGGTGCCGTAGCCGCTCTCGTAGGCAGCCTGGCCGAGTGCCAGCCCGGCGGGCACGATATCGAGCTTGTACAGCATCTCGTCGATCAGCGCCGGCATGTCCGGGTCGTCCAGCTCGATGGCGGCCGCGGTCTCGGTGTCGGCTACCCGTAGCAGCACCAGGCCTTCGCGCAGGCTCTCCAGATCGGCGTCGTCCAGGCCGAGGCCCTGCTGCATGCGGTCCCGGCTGCGTTCCAGAGCGGCGCGCCGCTCCCGCACCATGTCGTTGGCGTGCACGATGAGCGGCAGCATGAGGCGATAGAACACCTCTTTCTTCACCGGTACGGGCAGCGTCTGGGCGGTCTCTCGCCAGCGCGCGTTGATGCCGGTGATGATGGTGTTGGGTACTTCGAGCTGCTGGCCGCGCGCGTTCTCGCCCCACCAGTTCTCGCCCTGGAGCCATTGCTCGACCTCCTCGATGCCGCCGAGCACCACCACGTCCGGGGCGCTCGCGGGCGGCTCGGTCACCGGCGCCGCGGCAGCTTCCGGCGCGGCGGCCGCGGGCGGGTTGGCGGCATCCGGCTGGGCCTGCGGCGTCGATTCCGGCTCTTGAGCTTGTGCGGTGGGGGCCGGTTGCGACGGGGCCAGCCACTGGATCAGAGCAAACACCACCAGCGCGGCGAGCAGGAGGGCGACGGCGGCACGAGCGGTTCCCATGGCGTTTCCTTATCCGGTGTGGCGCGATTGTACCCTCGCTGCCGGCTCAGCCGGGAAACGGATCCGGCATGCCGTCGTCCAGCGGTACCTCGAACGCGTTCAGTGACAGGGAAACCAGGCAGTAGAAGCCGACGGTGGTGACCAGTTCCACGGTCTGTTCGACCCCCAGCACTTCGACGGTTCGCGCGTAGGTCGAGTCCTCGATGTGATGGTCCCGTAACAGTTGCCGGGTGACGGTGTACGCCAGCAACTCCGGTTCCTGCTGGAACGCCGGTTCGGCGCCACTGCGGATCGCTTCCACCACGTTATCACCGACGCCGGCAGCCACCGCCAGGGGCGCATGGGCCGCAAACTCGAACTTCGATTGGAAGTGTGCGCCCACTGTGCAGATGGCCACCTCGCGCACGTTGTCCGGCAGCCGGGTACCAAAGCGGATGGCGGCGCCGAGTGCCTGAGCTGGTTCACCGATCCGTGGCGCGCGCACCCACACCCCGAACGGGCCGATCAGGCCGATCCGGCGATCGCCGCCGCGGGGACTGGCCTGGATGGCCTCCAGCACCGCACGCTGTGCTTCGGTGAGGTCGGCTTCCGCCAGTTCGGGCAGCCTGGTGTCTGATCTGCTCATCTCGTCTCCCGGCGGTCTGGATTCAACCCGGACCGGCGCAGCCTCAGTTGCTATCCTCTGGGGCCGCCCGTTCGTCCCCTTCAGCATAACTGGACACCAGGGAGCCGGACATGCCCGACCGCCGCGACTCGACCTATGCCGCGCTCAGCGCCGTCGACGCCCAGCACCTGCGCCGCCACTGGTTCGATTATCTCGATACCGTGGAGCCGGAGCGTGCGGTGCTGCACCGTTACTGCCTGAAGCTGACCGGCAGTCTCTGGGATGCGGAGGACCTGGTGCAGGAGACATTGCTGCGAGGCTTCGCCATGACTGCCCGCGGTGACTTTCACGGCCCGGACAGTCCGGTCCGGGACCGGCGGGCCTACCTGATGCGCACCGCCACCAACCTGTGGCTGGACCAGGTGCGCCGCCGCAGGTGCTGGGGCCCTCTGGCGGAAGCCGAGGAACCGTCGGCGATGGACGCCGATCCAAGCGCGGTCGGCGACGCCGTGGGCACCGTTCTGGCGCTGACGTCGGCCCGGGAGTTTGCGGCCATCGTACTCAAGGACGTCTGCGACTACTCCCTGGCGGACATCGCCGGTTTCGTGGGCACGACGGTGGGCACCGTGAAGTCGGCGTTGTCCCGGGCCCGCGGAAAGCTGCGCCGGCAACCGGATGCCATCCCCGACGCCGCCGCCCGCCCGCTGGTGGAAGCGTTTGCTGCGGCGCTCAACGCCCGGGACCTGGACCGGGTGCTGGAGCTGATGGCCGAACAGATCAAAATCGACGTCTGCAACGTGGGTGGCGGCCGCGGCCGCAGCGGCCTCTGGACCGAGAAGACTCTGGCCGGCACTCGTTTCGAGGTGGCCGATGTCGCAGGAACGACGCTGGTAGCGCTGTTCGCGGAGCGGAGCCGGGTACTGAACGGTGCACTGCGGCTGGAGGGCGACGGGCGTGTGATCACGCGAATCGTCGATTACCACTACGCGCCGGAGACCCTGCGCGGCATAGCTGAGGCGTTGGGTCTCGACTGCCGGACCCGGGGCCATCATCAGGACTCCGGCCACCTGCCGGAGATGATCGCCACCACCACTTTGCCCTGGCGGGATTGACCGCGTTTCCACCGGCGGTGCTATGCTGCCCCGCGCCCCGATCAGTGACAGCCGCCATGAGCAACGTCGTTCCCTTCAAGAGGCCCTCCCGCAAAGCGCGCGCGCGGGGCCGGACGATGTGCGACAGCGGCTTTCACAAGTGGGTGATCGACCGCGATAAGCAGTTCGACGTGAAGCGCGGCAGGCTGGTGACGGTGCATCGTTGCAGCCGCTGCGGAGAGACGAAGGTCACTGCGGACTAGAGTCCGGCGTGACTGAAGTCCGGCGAGACTAGAGTCCGGCGCCGGCCTCAGCCCTCGGCAACCCGTTGCAGCGCTTGTCGGTCGGTTACCGTGACGCGGCCGTGGCCCACACTCACCAGGCCCTTGCCGGACAGTTCCGCCAGCAGGACATTGACGGTCTTGCGGGTCACCCCGGTCAGTTCCGCGAGCTGCGTCTGAGGCAGGCGGGCGGCGCCGCCGGCATCACCCTGACTGAATTGCAGCAGCCGTCCGGCCAGCCGCGCCCGGGCCGGCAGGGCCAGGTGGCGGGCGAACTGGGTCAGCAGATCGCCATACTGCTGGTACAGCAGGCCGGTCAGCGCGGCCCAGAACTCCGGGCTGACCCGGCCCAGGCGCTCCAGGGCCGGTTCCGACAGCACCAGAAAGCGGCTGGCCCGGGCGGTCAGAATGGTCGCCAGCCGCGGCCCGTGTCCAAGCCGGGCCGCATGGCCGAACACCTCTCCGGGCCGGGCCACGTGTACCAGCACGTCGTCGCCGCGGGCCAGGGCCATGTAGACCAGTGCGCTGCCGCTGAGCACCGCAAAAATCCCTCGTGGCGCGTCGCCGGTGCCGTAAACCCATTCACCGCGGCCGAAGCTGCGCACCTCAGCCTCTTCCAGCAGGGCGGCGCGCAGCTCCGGCGGCAGCGCACGGTAGAAGGGATTGGCAGACAGGGCTCCGGCAATGTCGGGATGAAGCGGCGCCATGGCTGAACTGTAACATTTGTGACTATCTGATGGCGGCTACGTCCTATTCTTCCGGCCTCAATCTGCGAGGGGACGGCGACATGAGTGAACTGACGGTACAGCGCATGACCGGTGGCTGCGGCGCTGAGGTCCTGGGTGTGGATCTGGCGGATCTGTCCAACAGCGACTGGCAGGGGGTGCGTGATGCCTACCGCGAGCACGGGGTCATCTTCTTTCGCGATCAGCGCCTGACCCCGGAACAGCACATTGCCTTCGCCCGCCGCTGGGGCCCCATCGACGTCAACAAGTTCTTCAAGGCCGACGACGCCTATCCGGAAATCGCCGAGGTCTGCAAGGAACCGGATCAGAAGCTCAACATCGGCGGCGGCTGGCACACCGACCATTCCTACGACGCGGTTCCCGCCATGGGTTCCATCCTGGTCGCCCGGGAGCTGCCGCCGTTCGGCGGCGACACCCTGTTCGCCAGCATGTACGCCGCTTACGACGCGCTGTCCGACGGTCTCAAGGCGTCTTTGAGTCGTCTGCGCGCGGTCCATTCGTCACGCCACGTGTTCGGCGCCGGCGCCGGCTACAAGGGCACGGATCTCGAAGATCGCTTCGGCAACGAAGACAAGGTCGGCGACGCGGTCCATCCCGTGGTCATCAGCCACCCGGAGTCGGGGCGTAAGGCGCTGTACGTGAACCCCGGCTTCACGCTGCACTTCGAAGGCTGGACGGCGGAAGAAAGCCGGCCGCTGCTCGAGTATCTGTACCGCCACGCTTCGCGCCCGGAGTTCACCTGCCGCTTCCATTGGCAGGAAGGTTCCGTGGCGTTCTGGGACAACCGCTGCACCTGGCACTATGCGCTCAACGACTACCCGGGCCAGCGCCGCCTGATGCACCGGATCACGGTTGGCGGCGTGGCGCTCAACGGTTGAGCAGGTCGGCCCATCGGTCCGGATAGATCTGGATCAGCTCGATCAGGGTGCCGTCCGGGTCCGTGCACAGGGCAACGTCGGCCAGCCCGTCCTGGGCCGGCCGCGGGGGCGACACGAACTCGACCCCGGCGGCGGCCAGGCGTTGGTAGTCGGCCTTCAGATCGGCCGAAGCCAGACACAGCCGTACCAGTCCGATGTCCTGGTTCTTCAGCGGCGGTTTCTGCGCGGCGGTCTCCAGTTCCGTCAGGTCGAGCTTCGGAAAGCCGTCGCCGAGCGTCATGATGCAGGCACGGCCGCGGGTTCCCGCGGTCACGTCGAGCAGTCCAGTGGCCCCGGCCGGCAGCTCCGCCGAGCGCTCGCGGCCGAGTCCCAGGTAGGGGATGCCCGGCAGGAAGACCCGGAAACCGAGCTGCTCATAGAAGCTGATGGCCTGGTCGAGATTGGTGACGTTGATGTTGACGTGACCCCAGGACAGACTCGCATTCCCGCTCATCGGTGGTTCTCCTTGGTGGCGGCCTTCTGCTCGTCGTGCAGGGCCGGCCGGCTCGGGGCTGTGTGATCCACGGGGTTCGCGGTGCTGCCCGGTGCCGCGCCGCCGACTCAGCCCGTCAGCAGCGGCTGATAGCGATCCAGCACCTGCCAGACCTCGTCCCGGGACTGGGACGGCAGCGGCAACAGGGCCCGCGTGATGCCCGCAGCCCGGTACTGCTCCAGCGTCTGTGAGTCGGGCCGCGCGCCGAACACCGATACGGTCAGGGTGTCCATGGCGCGCCCGTGCTCGTCCGCTACCCGCCGCAGGCGTTGCATGTGCGCGGCCGGGTCGAAGCCGCCGCGGCCGCGCGGCAGCCAGCCGTCGCAGAACTGGACGATGCGCCGCAGGGTGTGGTCGGACTCGCCGCCCAGCAGTATCGGGGGCCACGGGGTCTGGGCCGGTTTGGGGTACGAGAGGCTTGCGGAGAACTGCACGAACTCGCCATCGTAGGCGGCGGCGTCCTCGGTCCACAGTCCCTGCATGGCGCGTACCTGCTCCTCCATGCGCTGGAAGCGGGTCCGGTAGTCGGTGCCGTGATGATTCATCTCGTCCTCGTTCCAGCCGCCACCGATACCGAAGACGAATCGGCCGTCGGACATCCGGTCGAGGCTCGCCACCAGCTTGGCGGTCACCAGCGTGTCGCGCTGCGGCAGCAGGCAGATGCCGGTGCCGAGCTTGAGGGTGCGCGTTGCTGCGGCGGCAAACGACAGCGACACGAACGGGTCGTAGGTGTGCCAGTACTCCTGGGGCAGGTCGCCGCCGCCGGGCCAGGGCGTTTTGCGGCTGGTGGGAATGTGGGTGTGCTCCGGCACGAACAGCGACTCGTAGCCCCGCTGTTCGAGTTCTACGGCCAGTTCGTCCGCGCGTGCGGAATAGTCGGTAGCAAAGATGAATGCGCCGATCTGCATCGTGTCCTCCTTCGGATGAGCCTCGGAACGGTCCGGCGTTCAGGCTGTGGATAGTCGGCCGATAACCGCTGATTGTCACGCCTTGCAGCGAGGACGGGACCGTGTGCACACTGGTTGTCGCATGGAGTATGCGGTGATCGGCCGCACCCTGAACGTCACCGCGTCCGGAGCCGAAGCGAGGTCGTAACAACGATGTTGACTCTCTACTATGCACCGGGGGCCTGTTCCCGGGCGTCGCACATCGCCCTCAAGGAAGCCGGCGCGGACTTCGAGATCCGGCGGGTGGATTTCGCCAGTGCCGAACAGCGTGGCGACGCCTATAGGCGGGTCAACCCCAAGGGCCGGGTCCCGGCGCTGGTCACCGAGCGTGGCACCCTGACGGAGACGCCGGCGATCCTGGCTTACGTTGCCCAGCGTTATCCCGAAGCGCAGCTTGCGCCCCTCAACGATCCGTTTGCGTTCGCCGAGATGCAGGCCTTCAACAGTTACCTGTGCTCCACGGTACACGTGGCGCATGCCCACCGCGTGCGCGGCGAGCGCTGGGCGGACGACCCGGCGGCGTGGGAGGAACTCAAGCGCAAGTCGCCGGAAGTCATCGACGCCTGTTTTCGTCTGATGGAAGCGGAACTGGTTTCCGGGCCCTGGGCCATCGGCGACGCTTACACCGTGGCGGATCCTTACCTTTTTACCATCACCCAGTGGCTGCGTGTCCACGATCTGGACGTGACCGGGTATCCCAAGATCGCCGCCCATCACCAGCGCATGCTGGAACGGCCGGCAGTGCAGGCGGTGCTGGCAGCAGAGCGCGGTTGACGGGAACCGGAGCGGAGGCGGCATGCCCATCGACAGCAGCAGCGTCGGCCAGACGACGGAGCCGGTACAGCACGAGGTGGATGCGCGCTGGCTCATGGCCTACGCCGCGGGGCTCGGCGACTTCAACCCGCGCTATCTGGATACCGCCGCCGGTGCGGTCACCGCGCACCCGGTTTTTCCGGTATGTCTCGAGTGGCCGGCGATCCTGGCCAGCCGCCATCTTCCGGGCTATCAGACCCTGTCGCCGCAGGAGTCGGCGCGCGGCGTACATGCTGCCCACGATCTGCATCTGCTGCGGCCGATCCGCCCCGGCGACCGCCTGACCACCCAGGCCACCGTGGTCGGCGTGCGCCGCATCAAACCCGGGGCCGCGGTCACGACCCGGCTGGATACCCGGGATGGCTCCGGGGAACTGGTGTGCCGGACCTATCAGCTATCCATCAGCCGTGGGGTGGAGGTGACCGGCGCCGCCGTCGGCCCGGATCCGGACGTTCCCGAGCCGCCGGCGCTGCCCCCGGAGGGTCACGGTATGGCTGGGCGGGAGTGGCCTCTGCCCGTTGCCGAGGGCGCGGCCCACATCTACACCGAGTGCGCGCGCATCTTCAACCCGATCCACACCGACCGGGCGGTGGCGCTGGCCGCCGGGCTGCCGGACATCATCCTGCATGGCACCGCGACCCTGGCTCTGGCCGTGAGCCGGCTGGTGAACGAACTGCTCGATGGCGACCCGACCCGGGTCCAGCGCCTTGGCGGGCGATTTTCGGCCATGGTCCCGATGCCGTCCACGTTGCGCCTGACCGTTCGTCCGGGCCCCGGCATGCTGGCGTTCCAGGTGTTGACCGAAGCGGGCGCCGAGGCCGTCGGCGGGGGCTTTGTGGTCTACCGCTGAGCGGCCGCCTCGAGGCGCTGCACGAATCGTTCCAGGGCCCGTGCATCCGGGGCATCGATGTCGACCCGGCTGTGGAACAGGATCCGCACGGTGACCGTGCCGTCGCTCAGAATCGTCGTGTACCCGTCGAAGTCCGACTGCGCCCGTAACTCGCCGAGCTGGTACGACTCGCCGTCCCGGGTGCCGTGGTCGAGCACGCTCTGGTACGCAAGCAGCGCGGTCCGCGCGTCGATTTTTCGTTCCAGTTCCTTCAAGGCGCTGCCGTCCGGTTGACTGCACTGGCGCCGGTACCTTCCGTCATCCGGCGGAAGCTGTAAACATGGCCCGTCTTGCCACAGGCAATCGTGTCCAACAATGGGTCAGGGAGGGAGCATGGCCGAGCAGGCTCAAGCGTTCGAGGTGCAGCGCGCGGCGCTGGGAGAAACGCGCGTTGTCGCGGAAGCGGTGCCGGAACCGGCGGACGGGCAGGCGCTGCTCCAGGTCGACGCGTTCGCTTTCACCGCCAACAACGTCACCTATGGGGTCGCGGGAGACGCCATCGGCTACTGGCAGTTCTTTCCGGCCGCGGGCGCCCCGGACGAAGGCTGGGGAAGAATTCCGGTGTGGGGCTTCGGCGACGTGGTCCGTTCCCGCGCCGAAGGGGTCACGGAGGGCCAGCGCTATTACGGGTACTTCCCCATGGCCTGTCATCTGCTGGTGCAGCCCGAGCGGGCCGGCGCGCACGGGTTCCATGACGGCTCGGCGCACCGTGCGGCGCTGCCGCCGGTGTACAACCAGTACACGCTGACCAGTGGCGATCCGGCCTACCTTCCGGAACGGGAAGGGATGCAGATGCTGTTCCGGCCGTTGTTCCTGACCAGTTTCTTCCTGGACGACTGGCTGCAGGAAAACGACTTCTTCGGCGCGGACACGGTGGTCCTGGCCAGCGCGTCCAGCAAGACCGCATTCGGCCTGGCCTGGCTGCTGCACCGGGGCGGCCGCTGCCGGGTCGTTGGACTCACCTCGGCGCGCAACGCCGGCTTCTGCGAGTCCCTGGGCTGTTACCATCAGGTGCTCACCTACGACGCCGTGAGCAGCCTGCCGGTGGCCCCCACGGTGCTGGTGGACATGGCCGGCAGCAAGACGCTGCGCGAACAACTGCACCACCACTATGGAGATGCGCTCCGGTACTCGTGCTCGGTCGGTGTCACCCATTGGGAAAATGCCGATCTGGCAGGCGACCCGGATCTGCCGGGGCCGCCGCCCACGCTGTTCTTCGTGCCCACGCAGATCGAGAAACGTGCCGCCGAGTGGGGGCCTCAGGAGCTGGCGCGCCGGACCGCCGCCGCCTGGGACCCGTTCGTGGCCGCCGCGGACGGCTGGATCGACGTGAAGCGTGGTTCCGGCGCGGAGGCCGTACGGCAGGTCTACCAGGACGTGCTGAACAATCGGGCCAGAGCGTCTGACGGCTTCATTCTGTCGCTCGGGAACTGAGGGAGGAAAGTCATGGACATCGGAATCTGCGTAGCGTCGCACATCGGCGACATCGACTACATCGTGCGTGCCGAGGAACTGGGTTATTCCCATGCCTGGCTGGCGGACAGCCAGATGCTCTGGTCGGATTGTTATGCGACCCTGGCCCTGGCGGCAGACCGCACCCGGCATATCCGGCTCGGCACTGGAGTGGCGGTATCCGGCACCCGCCCACCGCCGGTAACCGCTGCTGCCATCGCCACCATCAACGCCATTGCGCCGGGACGCGTGTTCCTGGGGGTCGGAGCGGGTAATACCGCCATGCGGGTGATGGGCCAGCCGCCTCATCGCATCCGTGAGTTCGACCGCTACCTGACCACCCTGGCACCATTGCTGCGCGGCGAGGAGGCGGACATGGATCCGCTCACCGCCGGCGCCGAGGGGCCGGCGCCCATCCGCCACATCATGCCGGACAAGGGATTCGTCAACTTCGAGGACCCGATCCCGCTGTACGTTTCCGGGTTCGGGCCCCGCTCCCTGGGGCTGGCGGGCAGGCATGGCGACGGCGCGGTGCTGGGGCTCCTGGGCGGCGGCGCCGGCATGCATCAGGCCTGGCACCACATCGAGCGCGGCGCCGAAGCTGCCGGCCGCCGCCTCGACCGCGAGGCGTTCCACACCTGCGCGCTCACCACCATGGTGGTGCTCGACGACGGCGAGGCCGTGGATTCACCGCGGGTCAAGTCCGAGTGCGGAGCCATGGCCATGGCGGCCGTGCATTACAGTTACGACCAGTGGCGCAATTTCGGCCACCAGCCGCCGGGCATCTATCGGGAGATCTGGGATGATTATCGCGCGCTGCTGGAGTCCTATCCGGCCGAACGGCGTCACCAGCGCATTCATGCCGGACATAACTGCTGGGTGCTGGAAGAAGAGGAGCGGTTCCTGACCGCAGAGGTACTGCAGGCCAGTTCCATGATCGGCACCCGTGACCAGTTGCTGGGGCGGCTGCGCGAGTTGAGTGAGGCCGGGCTCGATCAGGTGATGATCCTGCCGAACTTCGATACCCGTTTTCAGGTACTGGAGCGGGTTGCTCAGGACATTGTCGGGCAGGTCTGAATCCGCCGCCCGGCAGCGGCCAATCTGCGGCCGCTCAGGTGATATCCTTGCGCCGAGAGGAAATGTCATCGATGCCCGCAGGTCAAACAGGTCTGCGCCGGATTCTGATGGTCGCCTGTCTCGTGTGTTTTCCCGGCTGCTCGCAGCCGGTGGACGAGGCATCGGCCGGCGGCCACGGCGCAGCGCCATCCAGCCCGGAACAATCCGTGGACGCGCAGCAGGCGCGTCTCAGTCATGCCAATCAGCCTGCGCCCTGGTGGGACGACGTGTCCCGGCGTGCCGACTCCTGGTACCGCACGCCGGAAGGGCTGAACATGGCAGAGAACATCCTGTCCTGGCAGTCCTCCAACGGCGGCTGGCCGTCGCTCGACACCACCCGGGAGCCGTTCGACGGCGGCTCCGAGCAGGCCGGACCCTGGGCCACGCAAGGGGCACTGGGCAACGCCACCGTCAACGAGATGCGTTTTCTGGCACGGGGTTTCCGGGCCACCGGTGACGGGCGTTACAAGACCGCGGTGCTGCGCGCGCTGCGATTCCTGCTCGATGCACAGCAGAACACCGGCGGCTGGCCCTTCGCGTATCCGGACGCCGCCGCGGAATACGACCACTACGCAACGTTCAGGGGTGGTCTGATTCCCGACGTCATGCGGCTGTTGCGCGACGTGGCCAGCAGCATGGATTTCGACTTTCTCGGAGATCGCTCGCGGCAACGCGCCGCCAACGCGTTCGACCGGGGGGTGCGATTCATCCTCCGGACTCAGGTCCTGGTCAATGGCACGCCCACGGCGTGGGCCGGGCAATACGACCCGCTGACCCTCGAGCCGCGTCCGGCCCGGCCATTTGAACCGATTGCCGTGAGCAGTGCCGCGAGCGCCGGCGTAGTGGAACTGCTCACGAGCATCAGCGAACCCGACGCGCGGGTCGAGCGCGCTATCCGGTACGCCGTGGAGTGGTTCCGCGCAGTCGGGATCGAGGGTTTTGCGGTCAGGCGCAGCGCCGACGACCAGCGTCTGGTCAAAGACGCCGACGCGCCGCTGTTATGGGCGCGGTTCTACGAGATCGGCAGCAACGAACCGGTGTTTGCCGGAGGCGACGGCGTGGTGCGCTACCGGTTGGCGGACATCGAGCCGGAACGCCGGGCAGGGTACGCCTGGTACAACCGCCGCGGTGCCGAGGTCCTGGCCGGCTACGAGCGCTGGGTGTATGCGCGGCGCTGGGACGGCTTGCCGCCCACCAACACCGACGAGACCCTGGTGGGCTACGTTTCGCTGCCGGACCCGCTGGTGGACCACGACGGCAGCGCAGTGGCGTCGATTCAGGACTGGGAAACGGAACGCCGGCCGCAATTGCTGCGCCTGTTTGCCGAACATCAGTTCGGTGTGACCCCGCAAGCCACCGTTGCCACGGAGTTCGAGATCGTCGAGCGGGACGCGCCGGGGCTGGGCGGGTTGTCGCGCCGCACGCAGGCACGCATCCGTTTTCCCGACCACCCGGATGGACCGGTGATCCGGGTTCTGCTCAACACGCCGGCCGATGCTTCCGGACCGAGGCCGACGCTGCTGTATCTGATGTTTTCGCCCAACGCCCTGATGGTGGCGGACGAAGGCATCGACGAGGGGACCGCCTGGAGTGTCGAGCTGGGCGCCCCGGTACCCGATCGTGATGCCACCGTGGTGGGTACCTTCGACGTCGGCCACTTTCTGCGCGCCGGCTACGCGGTGGCAACCGTCTATTACGGGGACATCGAGCCGGATTTCGATCACGGTGGCCGTTACGGGGTGCGCAGCCTCTTCGAAACCCCCTCGGACGCCCCCGAGGAGTCCCGTTGGGGCGCCATTGGCGCCTGGGCCTGGGGTCTCAGCCGGGTGCTGGACTACCTGCAGACGGAGCCCGGCGTCGAGGGGCAACGGGTCGCCGTTGCCGGCGCCTCGCGGCTGGGCAAGACCGCGTTGTGGGCGACGGCCCGGGATCCGCGTTTTGCCATGGCCATTGCGCTGATCTCCGGCGAGGGCGGCGCTGGTCTGAGCCGCCGCAACTATGGCGAGACCATTGCCGATCTGGTGCGCCCCGACCGTTACGACTACTGGTTCGCCCCGCGTTACGCGGACTACGCGTTCGCGGTGGGTGATCTGCCGGTGGACGGCCACCTGCTGCTGGCTCTGGCCGCGCCGCGGCCGGTGCTGCAGATCGTCGGCAGCACCGATACCTGGTCCGACCCGGTGGGCGAGTGGCGGGCGGCGCTGGCGGCCGCACCGGTATTCGAACTGTACGGACTCGAGGGCCTGTCGGGTCCGTTTCCACCCCTCGATCAGCTTGTTGGGACCGATGCCGGCTTCCTGGTGCACAGCGGCGGCCACAACGTGCTGCCGGTGGACTACGAGGCCATGACCCGGTTCATGGACCGGCATTTCGGGGCGCCGGGCCAGGATGCCGGCGGACGCTGAGCGCGGGCGGTCTCAGCACAGCATGGCCCGGCGCCTTCACCAGGACGAGATATCCATCAGCCTCGAACAGGCCCGCCGGCTGGTGGCCGGGCAGTTCCCCGAGTATGCCGGATTGCCGCTGCGCGAACTGAAAGCGACCGGGTCGACCAACCGTCTGTTCCGGCTTGGTGACAATCTGCTGCTGCGCCTGCCCCGGCAGCCCGGTGGCGGCGCCGGCATCGACAAGGAATGGCGCTACCTGCCGGAGATGGGGCGCCGCCTGCCGGTGGCGATACCCGGGATCGTGGCGGTCGGGCAACCGGCGGAGGAGTTTCCGGAGCGCTGGTCCATCGTGCGCTGGCTGGAAGGTGCACACCCGCCGGTACCGCCGCCACAGCCGTCCGCCGGCGCCGACCGGGCGCCGTCGACGGCGGCCCTGGCCGAAGATCTGGCCGCCGTGATCCTGGCGCTGCGTGCCGGCGCCATCTCCGCCGAAGCGGCCGCGGACCCCGAGTTGCGCTGGTATCGGGGCCGGTCCCTGGCCGAGTTCGATGCCCATACGCGCCGCAACCTGGAGCGCTGCCGGGCCATCGGGGGGCTGGCATTGGATCTGGATGCCGCATTGGCGGTATGGAATCGGGCGCTGGATCTCCCCGGCGCCCACCAGGCGGGCGCCGACTGCTGGTATCACGGCGACCTGGTGGCCGAGAACCTGCTGCTCCGGCACGGACGGCTGGCCGCCGTCCTGGACTTCGGATGCCTGTCTATTGGCGACCCCACGGTCGATCTGCATGGCGCCTGGGAGGTGCTGGATGCGCCGGCCCGGGCCCTGTTCCGGCGCCGCCTGGGGATCGAGAACGGCGAATGGCTGCGCGGCCGGGCCTGGGCTCTGGCGTTGGCGCTGGGGACCTTCACCTACTACTGGTCGTCCATGCCCGGGCGCTGCCGCGACCGCCTGGCCATGGCCCGGGCGGTGCTGGCGGATGCAGAGCGGGACGGGACCTGATCAGACGCCGGTGGCCCTGATCAGTGAATCGGGAACAGATAGTTCAGCCACGCCGACATGCGCAGCAGAATCCTGCGGATGACGGCCAGCGCTGCCAGGTGGTCACTGTAGACGGCGCTCTGTGCGAAGGAGCCGCCCGGCAGCCTGTCGTGGTAGGCGTCGAAGTCGGGATCGGTGACCCGCAGGACCACGGGCACCCGGCCTGGCATGCCGGCCGCCGGTGCTTCCGCCATCAGGTCGCCGCTGGGCTGAAGCTGGCCTTCCCTTAGCGCCGGCAGGACCTCTTCAACCGTGGCCTGAAACACCCGGCCGGGAATGGCGTCGAAGGCGACTTCCGCGGCATTCCCGGTCTCCAGCCGCAGCAGACTGTTCTGCCGGAACCAGCCGACAAAAACCGGTTCGCGCTGATGCAGGAACACGGCCACCGGTCGCAGCGGCATGGGCAACGCCCGCATACCCGGTTGCAGCATGAACTGGGTCAGAAAGCCGTCGGTGGGCGCCCGCACCACGGTGCGTTCGAGTTTGAATCGGGCTTCGGCGAGTCGCGCGGTGATCTCGTCCACCTGAGCCTGGGCCAGGTCGACGTCGCGCTGGTTGCCGACCTGACGTTCGGCCAGGGTTCGCGCCCGGGCCAGGTCCTCGCTGGCGGACACCAGTTGGGCCTGGTAGTCGGCAACCCGGTCCTGAAACGGCGCCGGATCGATGCGGAACAGGACGTCGCCCTGCTGGAGCGGCTCGTTGCCCCGCGCTTCCACGCTGATCACGGTGCCGGCCACGTCCGGAATGATGGGTGTGGTGAAGAAATATTGCCGGGTCAGTCCGGAGTAGGGATGGTTGTAGTTCATGGCGAAGACGATGGCGCCCACCAGCACGATCCCGCCCAGCACCGCCGTTGGCACGGTCCACTTGTTGAGTGGAATACGGAAGACCTTGAACACGACTACACAGATTGCGGCGTAGGTGAGCAGCAGAAGCGTTTCCACCGGTCAGTTTCCCGACTGCAGGACCGTGTGATCGCTGTCCGCTTCCAGAGCCGCCAGTCGGCGGCGCAGCTCGCCCATCTCTTTCTGCAGAGCCTCGAGGTCGCCGCCGTCACCTGCGGCGCCCGAGAATCCCCAACCCTGACCGGGGCGGTACAGAGTGGCCCAGATCCACAGCAGCGGCCAGATCAGGTGCAGCATCAGCAGGCTGATCCAGCCGGCGACCTCGATGGCATCCTGATGCGGATGGCCCCGGCGCCGGGCGATCTGATAGGGGATGTCGTGGATGGCGATGATGCCGTAGAACAGCACCAGCGCTACGACGACGAGAATGCCGAGAGCCACGTAGTCGAGCACATCGTTCTCCGCTTCGGGGCAGGGCCAGTGTAACGCCGTTCGGCGAGGACTGCGTGGTGGGCGCCCGGTCTGTATGCTTGGCCTGTCGCAGCACAGGAGCATCGGACATGGTTATCCGTGCCCACCTGGCCTGGATACTGGCGGCCCCGGCTCTGGTGCTGGTGCTGACGGGCCGCGCCGAGACCGCCGAGCCGGCACCCGCCGACGTACTGTTCGTGGGCGACCACATCGTCACCATGGAACCGGGCCCGGCGGTGTCGGCCCTGGCCATCCGCGGCGAGGACATCGTCTGGACCGGCGGGCGGGACCAGGCCGCGGCCTGGACCGGCCCCGACACCCGGGTTCACGAACTGGGCGAGCGGGCCCTGCTGCCGGGATTCATCGATGCCCACGGCCATCTGACCTACCAGGCCGCCATCATCGACCTGGCCAACGTCGCGTCGCCGCCGGTGGGGCCGGTGGAAGACATGGATTCCCTGGGAGAGGTGCTGCGCGCCTACATGGAGCAGCGCAACATCGCGCCCGGCGCGTGGGTGGTGGGCAATGGTTACGACGACTCGTTGCTGGCGGAACGGCGCCATCCCACCCGCGAGGATCTGGACGCGATTTCGACCCGGCACCCCATCGCCCTGGTGCACGTGTCCGGCCACCTGGCGACGGTCAACAGTCTGGCCCTGGCGCAGATCGGCTACAACGCGGAAACCCCGGATCCGCCTGGCGGGCACATCCGCCGACGGCCGGACAGCCGCGAACCCAGCGGGGTGCTGGAGGAAACGGCCATCGCGCCGGTGCGCGCGCTGCTCGGCACCCAGGGCGCCGACCCCCGGGACAACATCCTCAAGGCCCTGCAGCTCTACGCATCCCATGGCATCACCACCGTGCAGGACGGCGCCACTGGCGGACCGGGCCTGGACCTGCTGCGGGCCCTGGCGGCGGCCGGACAACTCAGTCTCGACGTCATCGCCTATCCGGTGGTGTCGGATCCCGAGGCGCCGTTGCCCGGGCAGGGCGAACTCGGCGCTTACCACAACCGCTTGAAGCTGGGTGGGATCAAGCTGATCCTCGATGGCTCGCCCCAGGGCAAGACCGCCTACCTGACCCGGCCTTACGCCCTTCCGCCGAGCGGCCAGGGCGCCGACTACCGGGGTTATCCGATCTTCCAGCAGCCGGTGCTCGATGCCCTGGTGGCGCGTCCCCTGGCGGCCGGCGTTCCGGTCCTGGCCCATGCCAACGGCGACGCCGCCGCCGACATGCTCATCGACGCGGTGGCCGCCAGTGGCGAAGCGGACCGCGATCACCGGCTGGTGATGATTCACGCCCAGACGGTGCGCGAGGACCAACTGCAGCGCATGCTCGACCTGGGGATGATTCCCTCGTTCTACTCCGCGCACACGTTCTACTGGGGCGACTGGCATCGTGATTCGGTGCTCGGCCCGGAGCGCGCGGCGCGTATCAGTCCGACTCGCAGCGCCCGGGATCTGGGTCTGCATTTTACCGTGCACAACGATTCGCCCGTGGTGCCGCCGGACATGATCCGGCTGCTGTGGGCCACCACCAACCGGGTGACCCGATCCGGCCAGGTGCTGGGCGCGGACCAGCGGATCCCGGTCCGTGATGCCCTGGCGGCGGTCACCCGGGAAGCCGCCTATCAGTCCTTCGACGAAGCCATCAAGGGCACCCTGGCGCCCGGCAAGCTTGCCGACCTGGTGATTCTGTCCGCCGACCCCGTCGGAACACCGCCAGAGGAACTGCTCGGGCTCCAGGTGGTAGAGACCTGGTCGCGGGGACAGCGCGTGTACGCGGCGGACTGATGACGGACCGCGCGCCCCTGGCCCGGCTCGGAATCCTCGGCGACGTGCATGCCGAACACGAACGCTTGGCGACAGCTCTGGACTGGTTCGCCGGGCAGTGCCTCGACGCCGTGCTGTGCACCGGCGACCTGGCCGATGGTCCCGGCTGTATCAACCGCTGCTGCGCGCTGCTGCGGGACGCCGGTGTCCACACGGTGGCCGGCAACCACGATCGCTGGCTGCTGAATGACAAGGTGCGTCACGTGGCCGAAGCCCACCGGCGCGAAGAACTGGCCGACGACAGCCGGGCGTTCATGGAGAGCCTGCCCCGGACCCTGGAGCTGGAGACCAGGGCGGGTCGTCTCATGCTCTGCCATGGAGTCGGTCACCACGACATGGCCAAGGTCTGGCCGGGAACCCGCGGCACTGCCAGCATCCGCCGCTCTGCGGCCCTGGATGGCATATTGCACGCTGGAGAGCACCGATTTCTGGTTCACGGCCATCTGCACTACCGGGTGCTGATCGACTTCGAGAATCTGCTGCTGCTGAACGCCGGCACCCTGAAAGGCGAACGGGCCGGTCTCAGCGTGGTGGATTTTGATCAGCGGCTGCTGGAGGCCTACACGTTTGCCGACGGCCGGCCCCAGCGTAGCGCCGAGCATACCCTCGATCCCGGCGCTGCCCGCCGGGTGTGGCGGGATACGGGCGAGTTCGACGGCCGCTGGCAACCGGTGCTGTTCTGAACGCGCAGCCGGCCGGTACCCGCTGGACCACGCGGGTGATGGTGTTGCTTCTGAGCGCCTCGATGGCGTCGTGCTCGGCGGGGGAGTCACGGCTGCTCGGCCGGGTCGATCACGTGGCCGACGGCGACACGCTGAGTCTGAGCGCCGATGACGGCCGGGTACGGGTGCGTCTGTTCGAGATCGACGCGCCCGAGCACGACCAGCCGGGCAGCAGTGAGGCACGCGCCGCCCTGGCGCGCAAGGTCGACGGCAAGTACGTGCGCATCGACATCCGGACCGTGGACGACTACGGGCGGGTGGTGGGCAAGGTCTGGCTCGGCGAGCGCGACATCAACCGCGAACTGGTGCGCGAAGGGCATGCCTGGGTCTATCGCCATTACCTCGAGGATCGCTCGCTGCTGGACGACGAGACTGCGGCCCGGGAGGCGGAACGCGGCCTGTGGCGTCTGCCGGAGCCGATGGCGCCCTGGGAATGGCGCCGCGAAGGTCGCCAGCGCGCGGCCGCCCGGGCGTCCGAACCCGGTGACTGTGTGATCAAAGGCAACATCAACCGCCGCGGCGACCGCATCTACCACCAGCCCGGCGACGATGCCTATGAGCAGACGCGCATCGACACCTCGCGGGACGAGCGCTGGTTCTGTTCGGCGGCGGAAGCCGAGCAGGCCGGCTGGCGCGCGGCCCGGCGCTGAGCCACTGCAGACGCCGCGGCGGTCTGGTTGGAGATCACCCCGCGGGCGGCGGACCGGATACCACAGCCGGCGCAGCCACCGGCGAGCCGTCGGCCGCGAAGAAGGGCGACTGCCGGTAACGCCCGCTCAGCCGGGCCGCGGTGACCCGGGCCATCATCAGGGCAATGCGCGGCACGGAAACCACCGACTCGGGTTTCGGCTCGCCGCGGGCGAAGCGGGTATGTACGTACATTCGTGGCGGACCGAACGCCGGCTCGAGACCGGCCGGGTCGCCGAGCGCCACGTGCAGCAGGCCGACGAAGGCGAAGCGCGGGTTGGCGGGCGTATTGCCGATGGGTGTACTGCAGCAGGTGGCGTACCAGCGCAGCAGGCCCTTGGGACTCAGCCGCAGACAGGCAAGCTGATCCTGCCCCTGGGTGAAACTCAGGTACCCCGGCGCGGTCTGGACGATGTCCGATCCGCCGCGGAAGTCCAGGACCTCGTCCTCCTGGTCGAGGTGGCGGGCAAACGCCTGGCAATCGTCGCAGTAGCAGACCAGCCGGTTGGTCCAGGCGGACGTGACCAGAGTGCCGGCCAGGGTGCCGCAACGGCAGCCGATCGGGTGCGGAGCGGCTGGCATTGGTGGGTCTCCTCCGCGAAGCTCGATCGCCAGCATACACCCGATGCGGTTGGCGCTGTGCCTCAGCCGCGGCCGCGCAGGGCCAGATAGCCGCCGCCGACGATGGCCATCCCGCCGGCCAACGCCGACACGTTGGGTACCTCGCCGAACAGGATGAAGGCGGCCAGGGCGGCCCAGATCAGATTGGTGTACTCGAGCGGTGCAATGGCGCTGGCCGGCGCATAACGGTAGGCCAGGACCACGCTGAAGTGAATGGCGCCGCCGCAGCAACCGGCAGCCAGGAACCACCACCAGTCCACGGCCGTGGGCGGCGTCCAGTGGCCGATGGTGCCGAGCGCCGCCAGCAGGCCGCTGACCGGCAGGGTGTAGAACAGCATCACCGCCGGTGACTCACGGGTCGCGAGTTGCCGGTTGGACAACGACAGCAGGGCCCAGCACAGGGCCGATGCCAGCACCGCCAGCACGCCGAGCGCCGGACCCGACAAGGGTTCGCCCGCAACGATGCGCGGTGCGCCCGGACCTAGCATCAGCACAACGCCACTGGCGGCCACGGTGATACCCAGCCAGCGTGTGGGGCCGATGCGCTCTCCCAGTAACGGATGGGCCAGCAGTACGATGAGCACCGGCGCGATGTAGGCCAGCAGCACCGCGGTCATCAACGGCAGGTGGGCCAGAGAGAAGAAGAACCCGAAGTTGGCCCCGGCCGCCAGCAGGCCCCGATAGACCTGCCAGCCCCAGCGCGGCCGCAGCAGCGAACCCAGGCCGCCCTGCAGGTGGCAGAACGCCAGCACCAGGGGTACCGACAGCAGGATGCGCAGCAGAACGATCTGCGCGGTGGAATACGAGCCGGCCAGGGCCTTGACCGCCACATCGACGCCGGCCGCCATGAACATGGCGACGCACATGAACACGGCGCCGGCGCGCAGACGGTCGCCGTTGTCGTCAGACAGGGTCATCCGGCCGGGTGATCCGACATGCATTGACTCTCTACCGGGGCGTGTCGTGGTGAGCTGACTGGGGCATCATTGTCCAGCCAGACCGTCTGCTCAGACAATCCACCCAGACAGGAAATCCCCATGCGCAGATTGTTTCCTCTCACGGCCCTCCTGTTGCTCGCCGGCTGTTACAACGGTGACGTCAACAACATCCGCTTTGGTGATGTGTCCCTGGGGCAGCAGCTCATGGACCTGAACAGCGCGCGCAAAGTTGGCGCCATGAACGAGGATGAGTACCAGAAGGCCAGGGCGGCCCTGCTGGCGCTGTCCGATGCCTGCGGCAGTCTCGACGTCGACGACCGTGCGCCGGAGTCCGGATGACGTTACCGTAGTGCCACGGGGAGACGCGATGCAGCAGAAGGATAGCGCGTGGTTCGCAATACCAAGATCGTCGCCACTCTGGGCCCAGCCAGCGATTCCAGGATCGAGGATCTGGTGGCCGCCGGGGTGGACGTGTTTCGACTCAACTTCTCCCACGGCAGCCACGCCGAACATGGCGAACGGGTCCGCAGGATCCGCGACGCCGGGGCGCGCCTCGGCCGGTTCGTGGCCATTCTGGCGGATCTGCAGGGTCCGAAGATCCGGATCCGCGGCTTTCGGGACGGCGACGAGGTCGAGCTTCGCGGGGGCGCGCCGTTTACGGTCGACAGCGCCCTTGGTGAGCGTGACGGCACCCCGGAGCAGGTAGGCACCAGCCATCAGACCCTGGCTGGCGAGGTGTCCGTCGGCGACGTGCTGGTCCTGGGTGACGGGCTGATCGAACTGGAGGTCACTGCCGCGGCCGGTACCGCGGTGCAGACCCGGGTCCTGGCCGGCGGCGCCCTGGGTTCCGGTAAAGGCATCAACAAACGCGGCGGTGGCCTCTCCGCCGATGCCCTGACCGACAAGGACCTCACCGACCTGGCCTTCGCCTGCGCCCAGGGAGTGGACTGGGTGGCGGTCTCTTTTCCCGCCTCCGATGCCGACATGCAGCAGGCCCGGGACCTGATCGCCGGTCACGGCGCCAACTGCGGACTGGTGGCCAAACTCGAGCGGGCTGAGGCGGTCACCGACAAACGCATGCTCGATGCCATCATCCTGGCCTCCGACGCGGTGATGGTGGCCCGCGGCGATCTTGGGGTCGAAGTCGGCGACGCACCGCTCATGGGGTTGCAGAAACGCATCATCAGCCGGGCCCGGGAGCTGAACCGGGCGGTCATTACCGCTACCCAGATGATGGAGTCCATGATCAGCAACCCGCGCCCGACCCGGGCCGAGGTCATGGACGTGGCCAATGCGGTGGTGGACGGCACCGATGCGGTGATGCTGTCCGGCGAGACGGCGGTGGGCCGGTACCCGGTGGAAACGGTGGAGACCATGGTCCGGGTGGTGGAAGGCGCCGAGGCCACCGCCCAGTACACCTACGCCGCACCGGACAGTGTGCGCAGCGCCAACGTCGACGAGTCGGTAGCCATGGCTGCCATGACCGTCGCCAACACCCTGGAAGGCGTGCGGGCGGTTGCCTGTCTGACCGCCAGCGGCAATACCCCCAAGCTGATGTCCCGGCGCCGCTCCCGCATGCCGATTTATGCCCTGGCCAATGACCCGCGAACCCTGGCCCGGGTGGCCTTGTTCCGCGGGGTGCATCCAGCTCTGTTCGAAACCTACGACTCCCAGGGCCCGGTGGAGCAGGCGGCGGTGCAGTGGCTGCGGGAAGCCGGGGTGGTCAAGGCCGGCGATCGGGTGATCGTTTCCAAGGGTGACCGCCGCCATCGCGCCGGCGGCACCAACACGCTGAAGGTGCTCGACGTCCTGTAGTCCGCGCCGTCGGCAGGCGCTGTGCCGTTGGCGGGGGCGTCAGGCTCCGGCCGGGAGTTCGCTCCGTTCAGGCGCTGAAGGCTTCGGCCGCGACCGCGGTGTTCATGAAGTCCCGGAAGCGCACCCAGCGCCCGTCGGCCACGGTAATCACGTGCGCAAACGCGGAGCGGAAGCTGCGGCCGGTAGCTCGTGCGGTCAGGTGCAGGTCGCCGGTGACCGTAACCATGTCGCCATCGCACAGGAACTGCTGCGGCTCGAACTGGTGGATGTCCACGCTGGTCAGCACGGTCTCGAAGAAACGGCGGGCTTCACCCTTGCCGTCATAGTTGCCGGCGTAGGGGATGACCTTTGGGCCGTAGAACTCGATGCGGACCTCGTCGCTCAGGAGTTCCAGAATGGCGGGTACGTCGGCGTTGCCGAAACGTTCGAAAACCTGCTGGGTGACGGTCACGGGATCCTGGCTCACGGGCGTTCTCCCAAATAGTGTATGCAGGACATAATGTCTCTAGAACACTGAATGGGCAAGTGCCGGTCAGCGCATGTTTTCCACGATCTGGCTCACCCGCTCGAGGAAATTCAGCCCCTGGGTGATGTCATCGTTTGAGAGTTCATCCACGATTTCAGCGATCACCGCCTCCGCCCGCGCCTTCATGCGTTCCACGTGAGTATGCCCTTTGGGGGTCAGCTCGATGACCTTTTCACGCCCGGACTGTTCGTTTTCGCTGATGGTCAGCAGACCCAGGTCCGGCCGGGCCATGGCCCGGAGCGCTTTCGAAATGGCTGAACTGGTGACGTCGAACCAGTTACCGATGAGTCGTTCGACCACCTTGCGCGGCACCGGCCCGTCGGCTCCCTCGGAGTGCAGCAGCCACAGAATCACCGTCTGATGCTGGGTCAGGGTCTCTCCGCGCAGGGCGTCTTCCACAGCGAACCCGACCTTGTAGTGGAAGGGATAGAAGAGATCCAGAAACAGCTCCGGCGCCCGCTTGCGCAGGGCCGCTGATGGTTTTCTGCCGCTCATCGAACTCCGCCGGTCGTCTTTGATTGCCGGATTGTAGCGCGCTCCGAAACCTCGCCGCGGATGGCGAGTGTTGAAATTATACTGTCCTGTGATTATCGTGTCGCCACGACACAATCAACTCATGACAGGATGGGAGAGGATCATGAGGACCGGAACGCGCATCCGCACATTCAGCTTACCGCTGCTGGCCTCGAGCCTGGCACTACCCGCCGCCGTCCCTGGCGCCACGTTCGCGCAGGAGCAGGTCCTGGAAGAGATCGTGGTCACTGCCACCCGCCGCGCCGTGTCGCTGCAGGACACCGGCGCCACCATGACGGCCATGACCTCGGACCAGATGCAGCAGCGTTCCATAGAATCGCTGGTGGACGTTGGCCACCTGGCGCCCGGGCTGCACGTGGCCGACTACCAGACCGAAACCAGCATTTTCATTCGCGGCATCGGCACGCCGGCCATCATCGCCGGCAACGACAGTTCCACCGCAACCTACGTGGACGGCGTGTACTACTCCCGTGCCGCCGCCGTGGGGCCGGCGTTCTTCGACCTCGAGCGGGTGGAGGTATTGCGAGGTCCTCAGGGTACGCTGTACGGCCGCAACGCCACCGGCGGCGCGGTGAACCTGGTAACCCGCAAGCCTTCCGGCCGGCTCGAGACCGAAGTGCAGGCCAGCATCGGCAACTACGACAGCGCCGTGCTGCTGGGCGCTGTCGGCGGTCCCCTGGGCGAGACCCTGCGGGGCCGTCTGGCCGCCCGTTACGAACGCCACGACGGTTATACGGACCTCACCCGCCCTGCCGGCTCGGACCTGGAAGACGAGTCCGTGGAAGACCGGGAGGATCTGTCCCTGCGCGCTGCGCTGGAGATCGACCTGGGGCCGGACACGGTGCTGTCCCTGACCGGCGACTACTACACCCGCGACGATCAGGCCAACGTGTTCCAGTATGCGTCCGCCGGTTACGCCGACGAGATCCCCGGCTGGTACGGCACCCGGGAAGGCCAGGCGACCCTGCCGTACTTCGCCATGAAAACACCGGCCCGCGCCAGTGAAGCCCGCTCCCGGGACCTGTACAGCGACGTGGCGTACCGGACCGAGGTGGAGATCTGGGGCGTGACCGGCCGGCTGGAAACCACCGTCGCCGGCCTGGATGCCAGCATCACCGCCAACTACAAGGACACCAATCCGACCCTGCAGAACGAATTCGATCTGTCGGACGCCTTCATCAACGTCTACCAGCGCGGAGAGGATCACCAGCAGTGGAGCGTGGACTTTCAGCTCACGTCCGCACAGGACCAGCGCCTGCGCTGGGTAGCCGGCGGCTACTACTTCGAAGAGCAGAACGACATTACCAACAACATCTTCGGTGACTTCTGGGAGCCGATTCTGGCGCAGGGGCTGCGGGATCTGCAGGACGCGGGCGTGATTCCGCCGTTCCCGGTGGACATCCCGCAGACTCCCTACTGCTGCGACCTGCACCTGAACGGCGCCCAGGAGACCCAGGCCTGGGCCGTGTACCTGGAAACCTCGTTCGACCTGACCGACCGGCTGGTGCTGGTTGTGGGCGGCCGCTACAGCGACGAGCAACGGGATGGCCGCCAGGACTTCGAACTGACCGTGCAGGACCCCACCGGCGGACCGGCGGTGCGGTTTGCCCCCAACGAGATGCTGTTCCCGGACTCGGTCACCGACTCCCGCGCCGACGCCACCCCGGATCCGTTCGGGTTCATCGTGGCGCCCGTGCACGGGCCGGCCGATTTCGATGCCTTCACCCCCAAGTTCGGGCTGGAATACCACCTGAGCGACGAGCTGCTGCTCTACACCAGCATTCAGGAGGGCTTCAAGAGTGGCGGCTACAACATCGGCAGCAGCCAGCTCGACCCCTTCGAGCCCGAGGAGATCTGGGCCTACGAAGTGGGGGTCAAGAGCGGCCTGGCGGATGGCCGGGTGCGCCTCAACGGCGCCCTGTTCCACTACGACTACACCAACCTGCAGGCGCAGGACAGCATTGCGAACCAGCCCATCATCCGCAACGTGGGCAAAGCCAGGGTGGACGGGATGGAGCTCGAGTTCCTGGCCCTGGTGACCGAGTGGCTGCAGCTCGACGGTTCGGTGAGTTATCTGGATGCGCGCTTCACCGAGGGCGATCTCACCGAACCCCTGCGCCCGGCGCCGCTGGATCAGCCGGCCGGCAGCGTGGTGCGCGACCTGGACGGTCTCAGCCTGCCCCGGGCGCCGGAATGGAAATACAACGTCGGCGCCGAGACGTTCATCCCGGTGGGTAATGGCGGTGATCTGAGTGTGCGGGTCGACTACGCCTGGCAGAGCAAAATCTACTACACCGTGTTCAACATCGATGCCGCATCGGAAGATGCCTTTGGCCTGTTGAACGCGCGCATTGAATACCAGCGCCGCGGCGCGCCCTGGTCGGTGGCCGTGCACGGCAAAAACCTCACCGACGAAGCCTATTTCCTGAACCAGATTCTGACCGGTACCTACTACGGCGCCGAGTTCGTGGGCACCCTGGGTGCACCGCGCACCTACGGCCTCGAGTTCCGCTGGTCTCTCTGATCGTATCCGGCAGTCACGTGAGGTAAATCAGCATGCCCAGTTCAACCGACCCGCGCGCCTCCGACCCGCGCTCATCTGATCCGCGCTCCTCTGATCGGTTCGGGGTCGCCGACCTGGTCCGCCCGGAGGTCATTGCCAATCCTTATCCGTATTATGCCCGGCTGCGCGAGCAGCCGGTGCAGTTCGGCCTCAAGGACTACCCGCCCGGCACGGTGCCAGGACGTGACGAACCGCGGCCGGCGTGGGTGTTCCTGAAGTACGCGGACGTGGTGGCGGTGGCCAAGGACCACGAAACCTTCTCCTCCCGCGACGACATGCAGGAGAACTCGTCCGCCCCCACCCTGATGCTGGTGAACCACGACCGGCCGCAGCACACGTTTCTGCGCGGCCTGGCCCAGCACGCGTTCACCCCGAAACGGGTGCTGGAGGACGTGGCGCCCTGGGCGGAGCGTACCGTGGCCGACATGATCGAGCGCCTGGGCGACGGCCAGCAGGACGTCATGCAGACTTATGCGGTGGAGCTGCCCGCGCGCTTCATCACCCGGCTCCTGGGTACGCCGGAGAGTGACTGGCGGCGCCTCCGGGACTGGGGCAACGCCTTCATGGTGACGTCCAACTACACCACCGCGGAGCGGGAGCAGAGCAATCTGGAGGTGGCCGCCTACTACGCCGATGCCGTGGATCAGCGGGTGGCGGATCTGCAGGCGGGCCGCGCCGTTGGCGACGATCTGATGACGGCTCTGATCGTCACCGAATTCGAAGGCCGGCGCCTGAGCATCGAGGAGGTGAAGCGGTTCTGCGTGACTCTGGTGGTGGCGGGCGCGGAAACCACGGTGTATTTCCTGGGCAATCTGATCGCGACGTTTCTGGAAGAGCCGTCGTTGTACCAGCGCCTGCGCGAAGACCCGGCCCTGATCCGCTACTTCATGGAGGAGAGTCTGCGCCGAGACGGGCCGCCCCAGCGGCTGTTCCGGGTGGCCACCCGGGATGCCAGGGTGGGCGGCGCCGAGGTCCGCCAGGGGGACTGGGTGGCCATCTTCTTCGCCGCCGCCAACCGGGATCCGGCGGTATTCGAGGACCCGGACGCGTTCGTCCTGAAACGGCCCAACGTCAACCGGCACCTCACATTCGGCCATGGCATTCATCACTGCCTGGGCTCGCGCATCGCGCGGCTGGAAGCGCAGAAGTTGATCGAGGGGCTGCTGGCCAGTTTTCAGCGCATCGAGCCGGGTACTGCTGCGCCCAGGCGCCAGGCCGGCGGGCTGCTCAACTACGGGCTGGAGTCCTGCCCGGTGAACCTGGTGCGATGACTGTGACGGCCGGCAACAGCGGAAACCCCGGCGGGCGCCCCGGCGGGCGCCCCGGCGGGCGCCCCGCATTTCGGTTGACCCTGGACGGGGCGCTGGCGCGCCTGCACCTCGATCGTCCCGAGCGCTCCAATGCGCTGTCGGCCGCGTTCTGGCGCGAGTTTCCCCGAACCATCGGTGAGCTCGCGCAGCGCGCGGAAGTCCGGGCCCTGATCCTGAGCGCAGAGGGGCCGAACTTCTGCGCCGGCATGGACGTGGCGGCGTTCGGCCACGGCATTCCGGAGCCGTGCTCTCCGTCGGCGCGCTTGTCTTTCTATCACCTGGCGGTGACGCTGCAGGAGACCTTTACGGTTCTGGAGCGCATGCGGGTGCCGGTGATTGCGGTGATACAGGGCGCGTGCCTGGGCGCCGGGCTGGAACTGGCGGCCGCCTGCGATCTGCGCATCGTCACTCGCGACGCGCGTTTTCGCATCGAAGAGATCAACGTCGGCATCATGGCCGACGTGGGCGCTCTGCAGCGGCTGCCGAAGATGCTGCCGGATCAGGTCATGAAGTCCATGGCTTATCTGGGCGAGACCCTGGATGCCGAGGCTGCCTACGCGGCCGGCTTCGTCAGATCGGTTCACACCACGGTAGAGGAGGCGCTGGTCGCCGCGGAAGCCGTCGCGGGGCGCATCGTCGAGAAGGCTCCGGTGGCCCTGGCCGGCACCAAGGCAGCCCTGAGCTGGGCCCGGGATCATTCCGTGGCGGATGCCCTGGAGTGGTCGGCCAGGACCCAGTCCGCGCTCTGGAGTACAGCCGACATCGGCGCCGCCCTGGCGAGCCGTGCCGGGACCGGATCGGTTCCGCCGGGTTACGAGGCCTTGCAGCCGCTGCCGGATGGCCTCACCGACACCAGCGCAGAAGCGCCCGGGCGGTCGGGTTGACCAGATCCGGGTTCAGGTCCGTCGAGTCCGCCGTCACCTGCTGCAGCCGCAGCACGTCACCGTCGACGAAGCCAGGCAGCCAGCCGCAGAACCGGTAGCCGAGCCGGCGCGCGGCCTCCACTCCGCTGTCGATGCCGGGATCGCTCATCACGAAATCGACCTGACGGCACGGCCAGACGGATGTCTCGGATTCCAGCGCCGCGGCCAGTTGGTCCGGCAGATCCCGGCCCGCCCGGGTAACCCGGGTACGCAGCAGTCCGCGTTTCTCGAATCGAGCCGTGGTCACCACGCTGGTTGCAGCGGCGGCCGGTTCCGATTGCCGCCAGTCACGGGCCAGTCCGGTGTCGCGGGCGAAGGCCTGGACCAGCTCGGCGCCGTAGCGGGGCAGGTACAGGGTCTGCGCCGGTTCCGGGTCGGGGTGGCCAAGGGCCTGATACACGATGGTGGCCGCCAGGCGGCCGCGGTGGTGATGGCCCGGCATACCGGCATCGGTCTCCACCGGGATGTAGCCGAGCATCAGCCCCACCTCGAAACCGGCTTTGACGGACTGACGCTGCATCACCTGATGATCGGTGGTGGGGTAATGCAGGTAGCCCCGGTAGCCGAGTTCCAGGCTCCAGCGGGTCAGCGCGTCGCCGATACGCCAGGCCAGGCCCTGACCGCGCGCGTCCGGGTCGACCACGGTGTTGCCGAGTTCCACCGTGCGGGCCTCTGGATGGCGGGTCAGGGCCATGTGGCCGAGCACGACCCCGCCGCTCGACACGGCGCCCACAGATCCGATCCGGCCGTCCTGCATGGCCTCGGCGAGCCGGTCCGGCTGGTAGAACAGTTCGTTGGCGTAGCTGTTGCCGTAGACCCGCCGGAAACAGTCGACCACCCGGGGCGCGTCGCCGGGCTCGAGCCTGCGGATGGTCAGGGACGGGGCGTCGCTCATGGCGCCCATAGCGTACCATCGCGCTCACCGATCGGGACGAGGATCCTCGAAATGCCCAGCAAAGAGTGGATCGTGATTGCCGTGCTGACGGCCACCGCAGGTGGCTGCAGCGACCAGCGTGAGCGGGATGCGGACGCCGGCGCCGTCAAGCGCGAAGCCCGGGAGCTGGCCGAAGCCCTGGAGAGCTACTCGGCCGAGCAGCGTGATCAGGCGGTGGAGGCGGCGGGTCAGGCGCTGGCGGATCTGGACCGGGAACTGGAGGACCTGCGCGGGCGCATGGCCGATCGCTGGGACCAGATGGACGAGTCGGCGCGCCGCGAAGCCGAAAAGCGGCTGGAAGACCTGAAAGACGAGCAGGCCGAACTGGCGCAGCGCTTTCATGCCATGCGGGATGCCTCCGGAGACGCCTGGGCGCGTATGCGCGAAGGCTTCGCGGATGCCTACGGCGAACTGCGCGAAGCCTGGGAGGATGCGGAGGCGCTGCTCAGCGACTGACCGGCGGCTTCAGCGGCGCTCGCCGGACACCCGCGAGATCTTGAGCGGCCGGCCCGCTACCCGGACCTTTTTCAGGTGCACGAAGATCTCCCGCGGCATACCCACCGGGAGTTCCACGGTGCTGTGTTCGTCCGCAATGTCGACCTTGCCCACGTAGCGGCGGGAGACCCCGGCCTCGTTGATGATGGCGCCGACGATGTTGCCCGGCCCGGCGCCGTGGCTGCGGCCCACTTCCACCCGGAACAGTTCGGTTTCGGCGTCAGTTTCCCTGGCCGGTCGCTCCTTTCTGGGCCGGGGCCGCGTCTGAGGCGCGCTCGATGGCGTCACCGGCGCCGCGCTGGCGGCAGTGGCGGGGCCTTTTTTCGGCTGCGCCGATGACGCCGTAGCGCGTCGGGCCTGACGGGGTTTCACCGTCACCGCGGCGCCGGCCGCGGACTGGCGGGCCAGGGCGGCAGCGATGCGGATTGGATCTTCGCCGTGTTCACGCTGGTAGCGCTGCATGAGTTCCACCAGTTCCGCCAGTTCCTCGGCGCCATTGTCGTCGCCCAGGGTGCGGGTGATGCCGTCGAAGAAGCGCCGCACCCGGACGTCTTTCACCGTCTCGTGGCTGGGCAGTTCCATGGTCTCGATGCGGTGACCGGTGGTGCGCTCGATGGCCTTGAGCAGATACCGCTCGCGGGGCGCAACGAACAGGATGGCCTCGCCGGTGCGGCCGGCCCGGCCGGTACGGCCGATGCGGTGCACGTAGGCTTCGGTGTCGTAAGGGACGTCGAAGTTGACCACGTGGGATACCCGGTCCACGTCCAGGCCGCGGGCCGCCACGTCGGTGGCCACCAGAATGTCCAGGGCGCCGCTCCTCAGGTCGGCTATCAGGCGCTCACGCTGGGGCTGGGCCAGGTCGCCGTTGATGGCGGCGGCGTCGAAGCCGCGTGCACTCAGCCGTTCCGCCAGATCCGCGGTGGCCACCTTGGTGCGCACGAACACGATCATGGCGTCGAAGGTTTCCACTTCCAGAATGCGGGTCAGGGCATCCAGCTTGTGAGTCCCGGACACCATCCACAACCGCTGCCGCACGTTGGCGGCAGTGGCGCTGCGGTTCTCCAGGCGGATCTCGGCGGGGTCGGTCAGATGACGCCGGGCGATGCCCTGTACCGCCTTCGGCATGGTTGCCGAAAACAGCGCGAGCTGACGGCCGGTGGGCGTCTGGCCCAGGATGTGCTCCACGTCTTCGACGAAACCCATGCGCAGCATCTCGTCGGCCTCGTCCAGCACCACGGCCGCAAGATGGTCGAACTTCAGGGTGCCGCGCCGCAGATGATCCATGACCCGGCCGGGGGTGCCGACCACGACCTGGGCGCCACGCTGCAGTTGCCGGCATTGAATGGACAGGCTCTGACCGCCGTACATGGGCAGCACGTGCAGTGCCGGCAGATGCGCCGCATAACGCTGAAAGGCCTCGGCAACCTGAATGGCCAGTTCCCGGGTCGGGGTCAGCACCAGCACCTGGGGCGTGCGGCGCTCGGGGTCGATGCGCGACAGCAACGGCAGAGCGAATGCCGCGGTCTTGCCGGTGCCGGTCTGGGCCTGCCCGAGCACGTCGCGGCCGGCCAGCAGCGGCGGAATGGTCCGGGCCTGGATGGGCGTGGGGTGCTCGTAGCCCACGCCCTCGAGGGCACGCAGAACACCGGGCGCGAGATTCAGGTCGCCGAACTTCGGTTCAGCGGCGTTTTCGATTTGCATGGGGCTGGCCGACGGTCGGCGGAGGTGAGAAGGGCGCGCATCATACGGCAGATTGGCCGAAAGCTGAAGCCGTTTGCGCACCACCTCGCCGACGCTGACCGATTGCCGCATACTCGCCGCGGTCCGCAACGTGCCCGGAGGAAGCCCATGCTCACCTGGAAGATCGGTGACGTCACCATCACCCGCATCGTCGAACTGGAAATTCCGCTGCCCTACCACCCGGAGCATGCGTTCCTGAAACAGGCCACTCCGGATGCCCTGGCTGACATTCCCTGGGTTCGGCCCCACTTCGTTACCGACGAAGGGGCGCTCATCCTGTCCATTCACGCGCTGCTGGTGCAGGCCCCGGGGGTCAACCTGGTGGTGGATACCTGTATCGGCAACGACAAACCCCGCGCCATGCTCGGCGGGGAGCCGCTGCAGACGGATTTCATCGCGAGCCTCGAGGCCG
The DNA here is from genome assembly GCA_942491135.1 of uncultured Gammaproteobacteria bacterium. Taxonomy (GTDB): domain Bacteria; phylum Pseudomonadota; class Gammaproteobacteria; order Pseudomonadales; family Azotimanducaceae; genus UBA7803. Next base: position 64,468 of record CALNZS010000021.1, read on the forward strand.
CCGGCTGCCCCAGGGAGGCCGTCGATACCGTGGTCTGTACCCACCTGCACGTGGACCACGTGGGCTGGAATACCATGCAGGTGGACGGCCAGTGGGTGCCGACCTTCCCCAATGCCAGTTACCTGATCGGCCGCCGCGAGTTCGACTACTGGCAGCGCGAAGGGGACGACGATCAACAGACGATCCTGGGGGATTCGGTGCAGCCCGTATTCGATGCCGGGCTCGCCACCCTGGTGGAGATGAATCACCGCATCAGCGACGAGATCCGGCTGACCCCGACCCCCGGCCATACCCCGGGCCACGTCAGCGTGCTGATCGAATCGAAGGGGCAGCGCGCCATGATCACCGGCGACATGCTGCACCACCCGTGCCAGTTCGCCCATCCGGAGTGGTCGCCGAGCTTCGACGAAGATCCCGTCGGCGGCGCCCACATGCGCCAGGCCGTAATGGAAGACGTGGCCGATGCGCCGGTGCTGGTGATCGGAACCCATTTCGCCGCGCCCACCGCCGGCCACGTGCGCCGCGACGGCAAGGCGTTCCGCTTCGACGTCGGTGTCGGCTGACCGGGTCAGCGGCGTCCGGTGATCAGGAACTGGGGCAGCACCGCCAGATAACGCTGCGCCTCGATGGCCTCATCCAGAGCGCCAAGGAACGCCTCGATCTCCGCCTCTGCCAGTTGCCCCGAGGTGCGGGCGTAACCCGCCATGTTGCGCCACACCGGGGCCATGTTGCCGCGGGTGTCGGCGCTGGCCAGGATCCGGACCTCGACCTCGCGGAAACCGGCCTGGCGGAACAGCCCGTAGGCCTGCCGGGCCACCAGCGGGGTGCGGAAGGCGATGGCAGCGGCATCCATCAGGCGCGCGAAACGATCGCCCAGCGGCTCGAGGAACGCGCCGGCCCAGTCGCTGTCGGTCACGTGGGCCAGGGCGCCGGGTTTCAACACCCGGTGGAACTCGGCGATGGTGGCGGCGGGATCGGGCACGTATTCGAGGACGTTCTTGCACACCAGCCGGTCGAAGGCGCCGTCGTCGGCCGGGATCCGGTTGTCCCGGATCAGGCGGGCATCCACCCGGTCGGCTACGCCGGCCTCGGCAGCCAGGGTTCGGGTGCGGTCCAGAAAATCGGCGTTGATGTCGAGCGCGACCACCTGGCCCGCCGCCCCGACCCGGCGCGCCAGTTCCAGGGTGAGTCCGCCCGGCCCGCAGCCGTAGTCGGCCACGGTCTGCCCGGCGCCGATGTCGGCCGGCGCGATGAGGGCTTCCAGGCCGTCGCGCCACTGGAACATGGACTCGTAGCGCGTCATGCGCTCGGCCTCCACGTGCAGCCAGTGATCGCGGTAGTAGGTGTCGAGATCGTTACGTCGGTCCGTGCGCACGGGATCCTCCCTTCGGCTGTCCCGGCTCCAATCGCTGCAGACTACCTCAAGCCGGTACACTTGAGCCCATGATCGTGCACCTCATCGACGGCACCTACGAGCTGTACCGCCATTTCTACGGCCAGCGCCGCTTCAACAAGGGTGAAGACAAACCCTTCGGCGCCGTGATCGGTGTGCTGAATACGGTGCTGCAGATGCTCGAACAGGGCGCCAGCCACCTGGGGGTGGCCACCGATCATGTAGTGGAGTCGTTCCGCAACGAGCTGTGGCCCGGCTATAAGACCGGAGAGGGTATCGAGCCGGCGCTGTGGGTTCAGTTCCATCAGCTCGAGGAAGCGCTGGCCGCCATGGGGGTGGCGGTATGGCCCATGACCGAGCTGGAAGCCGACGATGGGCTCGCTTCGGCCGCCCACCTGGCCACTGAGGATGCCCGGGTCGAACAGGTACGCATCTGGACCGTCGACAAGGACCTGGCCCAATGCGTGCGCGGGGACCGGGTGGTGCAGGTGGACCGCCGCGCCGACGTGGTGCGCAATGCCGAAGGGGTCAGGGAGAAGTTCGGCGTGGGGCCGACGCTGATTCCCGACTATCTGGCCCTGGTGGGTGATTCCGCGGACGGGTTTCCGGGAATTCGCGGCATCGGCGCCAAAACCGCGGCCCGGCTTCTGAACCAGCATGGGCCCATCGAGGCCATGCCCGCCGACGTGCTCGACGGTGAGCGCCGGGCCGACGCGCTGCTGTTCAAGACCCTGGCGACCTTGCGGACCGACGCGGCGCTGTTTGCCGACGTGGAGGCGCTGGCCTGGCCTGGCCCGGCCCCGGCGTTCGCCGCCCTGGCCGCGCGCATGGGCGATCAGCGCTTGATCCGGCGGGCCGCCGCAGTTGAGCGGCGCGGCTCCGGAGAGTAACTTGCCCGCACGGAGACGCCCGCGCCGATGGCTCGTCTCGACCTGAACCGTCACCGGCCGCGCCCGCAGGGGGAGTTTCGTCCACCGTGACCTCGATCTCGCTGGAAAAGCATCTGCCGCGCTTGTTCCTCGCGGAGCTCGCGCGGCACCCCCAGGCGGAACCCTTCTCCGTGCCGCTCGAGGGTGCGGTCATGATGACCGACATCTCCGGCTTCTCGGCCCTGGCCCGGCGCCTGACCCGGGATGCCGATCATGGCGCCGAAGATCTGCGGGAGGTGCTCAACGACTATTTTGGCGCCCTGGGTGCGCTGGTCGCCCGGCATGGCGGCGACATCTCGACCTTCGCCGGCGATGCCGTCATCGCCGTCTGGCCGGGGGGCCATGACCCGGCGCTGGCCGTGCTGCGCGCCGGCCGCTGTGCGTTGGATATCCAGGCCCAGGCCGAAACCTGGCTGCCCGGCCGCGAAGTGCGGCTGACCCAACGCATTGCGGTGGCGTTCGGTGACCTGACGGTGGCCAAACTGGGTGGCCTCGGCGGCAAGTGGCTGAACGTCCTGGCGGGAGACACCATCGTCGGCGCCGGCCGCGCCTGCGACGTGGCCCCCGCCGGGCAGGTGCTGGTGACGGCCGAGGCCGCCGCGCTGGTGCAGGACCGGGCGACGCTGACGACCGCGGAGTTGGGCTATCTGCGCCTGCAGGCGATCCGGGATGCGCTGCCGGAGCCGCCGCCACAGCCATCACCCGCCGTCGACCCTGCCCTGCTGGCGGCCTGCGTCCCCCAGGTGCTGGTGCGCCGGGCGCGCCTCGGCACCGCCGAGTGGCTGGCGGAGTTTCGCCGGGTTTCGGTCATGTTCGTCAAACTCGACCACGCGGACATCGCACCGCTCGGTCAGCTACAGGATATCGCCTGCGCGACGCAGGCCGTGGTGCAGCGTTACGGCGGCGCCATGCCGTACCTGCAGATGGACGACAAGGGGCTCAACTTCATCATCGCCTTCGGCATTGCCACCGCGGCCTACGAGGACGATGCGGTGAGGGCCCTGCGCGCGGCGCTGGAGATCCAACGGACCCTGACCGGACTCGGCGTGCGCCCGGCCATCGGGGTCGGCACCGGGGTGCTGTACTGCGGGGAGTGTGGCGCCGTGGACCGGCGCCAGTACTCGCTGATCGGGCCAGCCATCAATTTTGCTGCCCGGCTGGCCGGCGCCGCGCCGGATGATCTGCTCTGTGACGACGAGACCGCGCGGGCGGCCGGCGACGCCCTGAGTTTTGTCGTTGCCCGCAACGTAAGGCTGAAGCACGAAGACGCGGCAGCGCTGGCGTTCCGGCCGGAGTGGCGGGACGAAGCGCCGGCCGGCCGCGACGGCGACCTGGTCGGGCGCCGCGACGAACTGGCCCGGCTGCAATCGGCGCTGGACACCAGCGGCCCGGCTGCGCCGCGGCTGCTGGTGCGCGGCGAACCCGGCATCGGCAAGTCCCGCCTGCTGCGTGAACTGGTCGCGGAGTCGGAACGGCGAGGCGTGCTGGTGCTGGCGGCAAGCGCCCGGGCGCTGGAAGTGGACAGCCCCTATTTCGTGTGGCGCGAGCTGCTGCGGCGGCTGATCGGACGACTGGCGCAGCCGGGCGAATCGGCGGCTCAGACCCTGGCCCGCCAGTGGCGGGGCGCGCCTCTGCTCGAGCAGTGGGCGGCGTTGCTCAACGACGTACTGCCGCTCGAGTTGCCGGGCTCGGCGCTGGTCGAGCAGATGCGCGGCCAGGCCCGGGCGGCGTCCATTCAGGCGCTGCTGGTGCACCTGTTGCGGCAGGCCATGGCCGCCGGTCCGGTGCTGCTCATGGTGGACGACCAGCACTGGATCGACGAACTCTCCGCGGCGCTGCTGGAAACCGTGCTGGCGCGGCTCGACGAATTGCCGGCGGTGATGGGCTCGCGCCCCATGGAAGCCGGGGTCCATGGCGGATTCGTGCATGGCGTCGGGCGGCTGGAGATCGTCGATCTGGAGGCCCTGGACGAATCCCAGACCGCCCAGATGCTGGCGCGCCTGTATGGCGTTGCCGACGTGCCGGTTGCGCTCAGCAGCAAGGTTCACCAGCGCACCGAGGGCAATCCGTTCTACATCGAGCAACTGGCGCTGGTGTTGCGCGAGACCGGACAGGTGGAGGTTGTCGGTGGCCGCTGCCGGCTGCGCGACGACGTGGCCCATCACGTCGATCAGGTACTGCCGGACACCCTGCGGGGTCTGATCGAAAGCCGCATCGACCGGCTCGGTGAGGAAGCGCAACTGGTGCTCAAGGTGGCCAGCGTGTTCGGCCGGGCGTTCAGCGCCGAGGGTCTGCGGGCGGTGTACGCCGCCGAGCGCCCGGACGCGGATCTCAGCGCGCTGTTGGCCGGCCTGCAGCAGGTCAATCTGCTGATGACGGACAGCGACGGCGAGCGGGACCTGGCGTTCCGCCACGTCCTGTTGCAGGAAGCTGTTTACGAGCTGTTGCCACTGGTGCAGCGCCGTCACCTGCACCGCCGCATCGCCGACTGGCTGGAGGCCCGCTATGCCGATGCGCTGCACGGCGTGTTCAACGTGCTGGCCAGTCACTGCGTACGCGCCGAGGAGTACGACCGCGCCATCCGGCATCTGGAGGGCGGCGCCGCCACTGCCATCCGACATTCCGCGTATCTGGACGCCATCGCCGGCATCGGGTCGGCACAGCGGCTGGCCGCCGAGCACGACCTGGCGCCGGACGTGGAGCGTCAGGCCCGCTGGCACGCGCTGCTCGGCGACGCCCACCACGAGCGTTCGGAATACGCCGAGGCCAAGCGCCACTTTCACAAGGTGCTGGAACTGCTGGGGCATCCTTATGCGCCCAGCACGGCCGCCCGGGGACTGGACATCGCCCGGCGCCTGACCACCCACCTGGTGGGATCGCTGCCGCAGCCGGCCGCCACCGCAGCGGCGCCGGACGGGCCCGCCAGCATGCTGTCTCACGCTTATCAGCGCCTGAGCGAAATCAGCTATCACGACAACGCGCCGGTGGAGGTGCTGCACCTCAACCTGCTGTCCATGAGTCACGCCCAGCGGGCCGGCGCGGTCGCCTATCTGTCCGCCGGTCATGGCGGCCTGGCGGTGGCGCTGAGCCAGGTCGGTCTGGCCGCCGCTGCCGCCCGTCACAGCCGTCACGCGGTGGCGCTGGCGGAAGCGGGCGGCGCCGCCCACGACATTGCCTATGCCCACCTGATCGCCATGGTGTATGCCTCGGGGCGCTGCGACTGGCCGTTGCTGGATGACAGCGCACCGCGTGCCGAGAAACTGTTCGGCGATCTCGGCGACGATTTCCGGCGCGCCTCGGTGTACGCGTTGTGGACCGACTGTCTGCTGCTGCGCGGCGACTACGACGGGGCGGAAGCGCGACTGGCGCTCATGGCCCGGGTGCTGGAGGACGCCGCGCAACCCCGGGTTGCCGGCTGGTACTACGACAGCCGGTTGCAACTGGGCATGGCGCGCGACCAGATTGCGGCAGCGGACGTGGAGCGCCGCGCCGAGCTGGCCCGGGATCTCGACTCCCTGGTGGATCGGCTGATGGCTTTCGGCAACACCGCGGCAGCCTGGCTGCGTCTGGGTGAGCGCCAGCGGGCGGTGGCCGCCGCCCGCCAGGGCCTGGAGCTGTTCCTCGGCAACGTGCCGGTGGCCGGCGCCGGGTACATTCATGGCCCGCTGGGGGTGGTGGAGGTGCTGCTGGCCGCGTGTACCGGACGCCCCGACGAAGCCTTGAAACAAGCCTGCGACCGGCTGACCGCCTACACCCGGCAGGTGCCGAGCACCCGTCCGCGCGGGTTGTTCCTGCTCGGGCAACGCGCGGCGCTGGAGCACAAGGCCAGTCGCGCCGAGCGGCTGTGGCGCCAGGCGGTGGAGGCCGCGGAACAGCTCGGCATGCCGTACCACCGCTCGGTGGCGCGGCTGGCGCTGGCCGAACGCCACGCGCTGCCGGGTGAATCGGCTCAGACCGTGGAACAGGAGTTCGCCGCGCTCGGCGTGCCGGCGCCGGCCCTGTTCCGCCGTCAGCAGGGACTCGAAGCAGCAGGGGGATGACGTGAAACCACGCAAGGTGGCGATTCTGGGCGGTGGCGTGGCGGCGCTCAGCACCGCCTATCAGCTTACGCGTACCGAGGCGTTGCGGGCCGAGCACGACGTCACCGTGTATCAGATCGGCTGGCGCCTGGGCGGTAAAGGCGCCACCGGGCGCCGGGACGGTCGCATCGAGGAGCATGGCCTGCACGTCTGGTTCGGCTTCTACGACAACGCCTTCCGCATGCTGCGCGACGTCTACCGGGACTGGCAGCGGGCGCCGGAGAACCCGCTCAAACACTGGCGAGACGCCTTCAAGCCCCAGTCGTTCACCCCCATCGGCCCGGATCTGATGCCGTTCAACTGGCCGCAGAACGATGGCGTGCCCGGCGATGGCCACATCCGCTGGACCCCGTGGCAGGCCTTCACCGAGGTGCTGGGGCTGGTGGCGGCGGTGGTCGAATCCTGGCACGACGAGCAGAAACGCAAGCATGGTCCGGACTTCGCCCTCGCGCCGGTGACGGTGCCGGCGCCGTTGACGGCGCTACTGGCTGGCGTGCACCCGGACCTGGCGCCAGCCGCCGTGGATTCCGGAGGCGCTTCGTTCCAGGGCCCTCATCATGCGCTGAGGGTGGCGCACCAGGCCGCCAGCCGGATCGGCGCCAGCCACCACGGCACGTCGGACGAAACGCTCCGGGCGCTAGCTGCACTGGCCCATCATGGCCATCGCGCCATGGCGGCGACGACGCCCGCAACGGCGGTCGACGGGCACGATCTGGTAACCGACCTGCTGGACCTGTTCCAGGCTTTCGCCCGTGGTGTGGTCGAGGATCTGCTCATTGCGGGGCGCACCGCGCGCGAGCTCGACCGGGAGGAGTTCCGCGATTGGCTGATGCGCCATGGCGGCACCGCCGCGGTAGTGCGCGAGTCGTTCATCGTCCGCGCCCTGTACGACACCATGTTCCAGTACCGGGAGGGTGATGGCGCTGCGCCGGACTACGCCGCCGGTACCGCGCTGCAGGTGATCCTGCGGATGTTCGGCGGTTACAAGGGTGCGGCCCTGTACATGATGCAGGCCGGCATGGGCGAGGTGGTGATCGCCCCGCTCTACGAATTGCTGAAAGCGCGCGGGGTGCGCTTCGAGTTCTTCTCCGAGGTGACCCGGCTGCAACTGGACCCGTCACGACGCCGGGTGGAGCGGGTGCACATCACCCGGCAGGCACAAGTGCGCAACGGCGACTATCACCCGACGTTCGACATCAACGGGCTGATCTGCTGGCCGTCGGAGCCGTTCTGGGCGCAGCTCGAGGACGGTGATCGGTTGCGCGCCGCCGGCGTCGATTTCGAATCGCCCTGGAGCGACCGCGGAACGGGCCAGCCGCTGGTGCTCAACCGGGGCAGCGATTTCGACCAGGTGGTGCTGGGCATCTCGCTGGGCGCGTTCAAGAAGCTGAACGACGATCCGGGCCTGGCGGACGAACTGATTGCCGCCAGTGCGGCGTTCCGGGCCATGACCGAACGGCTCGGCCTGGTGCCGTCCATGGCGGTGCAGCTCTGGTCTGCCCGGAGCCTTCACGAACTGGGTTGGGAGCTGGAGCCGCCAGCCGCCGTTGCCGGGGTGGAGCCGCTGGACATCTGGGCCGACATGACGCCGACGCTGCACTACGAAGCCTGGACCGGGCTCGAGCAGCCGCAATCGGTGCACTACTTGACCGGCGTCATGAAGAGCCAGGCTTTCCGGCGCCCGCGCCGGGATCGTCACGTTCAACAGGCCGGCGAACGGGAGCTGTTCGACATCAGCGTGGACTGGCTCGAGGGCCAGGGGCCGCGGCTGTGGCCGGCCGCGGTCAGCAACGGCGGCTTCGACTGGAACGTGTTGTTCGATCCGGCGGCTGCACCCGCCGAGGGACCGGCCCGTCTGCATGCCCAGTACCTGCGCGCCAACATCAGTCCCACGGAGTGCTGCGTGGGCTCCGGCGCCGGCACCACCCGCTACCGGCTGCGCGCCGGAGACTCCGGCTTCGAGAATCTCAAGCTGACCGGTTGCTGGATCGACACCGGCTTCAACACCACCTGCATCGAAGCCGCGGTGATGAGCGGCATGCAGGCGGCCCGGGCCATCAGCGGTGAGCCGGCGCAGGTGCTCGGAGAAGATTTCCTGCAGCGGCCGGGTCACGCGCTCGGCGCCGCCCCATCCCCGCTGGAAGTGCTGGGCAGCGCGGTGGCGCGGGTGATGGGCGGGATGCTGGCGGCATCGCGCCTGGTTTTCTCGGCCATCGAAGGAGTGCTGGAAGGCGACCACTCGAAACGGCGGTCAGAACGTTCGAAAGGGAGGTCGCACCATGACTGATCCGGCTGCAACCGGCCGCCCCGCGCGGGTGGCCATTCTCGGTGGCGGCGTCGGCGCCATGACCGCCGCCTTCGAGCTGACCGAGACCCCGGATTGGGCCGAACGGTTCGACATCACCATCTATCAGCTCGGCTGGCGCCTGGGCGGTAAGGGGGCCAGCGGCCGGGACCTGGACCGCGGCGCGCGCATCCAGGAGCACGGACTGCATGTCTGGGCCGGCTACTACGACAACGCGTTCCGGGTGATGCGGGCCTGCTACGAGGCGTTGAACCGGCCGGAGCAGGTACCCATCCGCAGCGTGGAGCAGGCGTTTCTGGGGGTGGACCAGGTCTACCTGTCCGAATTCGAAGCGGACCATCCGCATTTCTGGCGGGTCGATTTCCCCAGCAACGACGAACGGCCCGGCACCGGTGGCGAATTGCTCGGGGCCCGCGACTATCTGATCGAGCTGATCGAGGGCCTCAAGGAACTGGTGACCCGGTTTCCGCTGGACGTATCGTTCCCCGGCAGCGCGCTGCTCGGTGCGGTTCCCGCCGAGCTGCACGCGCTGCTCGAGCGGCTGCTGCCAGGCGAACGGGCCTCCCACGCCCACGCTGCCGCGGCGCTGGCCCGCGGGCTGCCCGGCGGCGGTTCCGATACGCCTGTGCACCGGCTGCTGCACGCTCTGCTCCACGGTCTGCAGAAACGCGCCGCTGAGCATGCCCGGCAGGGGAATCTGGATCCGCCGCTCCAGGCGGTGGCGGCGGCCCTGGAACTTGGCGCCGCCTGCGCCAAAGGTATGCTCGCCGACCGGGTGCTGACTCATGGTTTCGATCACATCGACGATCTGGAGTGGACCGACTGGGTGATGAAACACGGCGCCTCGCGCCGCGCCATGACCTCAAGCGTCGGCCGCTGCTGCTACTGCTACGTGTTCGGCTCGCGTTTCGGCGAACCCACGTTCGACAACCGGGCGGTGGCGGCCGGTACCGCCATGCGGGCGCTGCTGCGGCTGTTGTTCACCTACAAGGGCTCGCTGTTCTTCAAACTGCAGGCCGGCATGGGCGACATCGTGTTCGCGCCGCTTTACGAACTGCTGTCGCGGCGCGGAGTGAAGTTCCGGTTCTTTCACCAGGTTACCCACCTGGGGCTGAGCGACGACGGCCAGCGCATCGGCCGCATCGAGATTGCCCAGCAGGTGCAGCTCAAGGACGACCGGCCGGGCGCCGAGTACCAGCCGCTGGTGGATGTCGGCGGCCTGCCTTGCTGGCCGGCCAACCCGTGTTACGAGCAGCTCGTGGATGGCGATACCCTGAAGGCGCGGGGCATCGATCTGGAAAGCGCCTGGGCCGACTGGAAACCGGCCGCCAAGCTGACCCTCAGGGAGGGTCAGGACTACGATCTGGTGGTGCTCGGCATCTCCCTCGGCGCGTTTCCGCACATCGCCGGGGAACTCCGGGACCACAGTCCGGCCTGGCGGGACATGATGGACCACCTGAAGACGGTCTCCACCCAGGCCATCCAGCTGTGGTTCAAGAAACCCTTGCGGCAACTCGGCTGGCCGGCGGACTCGGGGTTGCTGACCGGCTATTACGAGCCCATCGACACCTGGTCGGACATGTCGTTCCTGCTCGACCGCGAGGACTGGGGCCCGGATGGCCCCGGTCAGATTTCCTATCTGTGCTCGGTCTTTCACCCCAGCGAGCCACCGCCGCCGCCGGGCCCGAGCGACTACCCGGCGCGCCAGCTCGCCGTCATGCGGGACGCCGCCGATGCCTGGCTGAACCGCCGCTTCACCCAGCTTTTGCCCCACACCGAGGGGCACTACGGGCGCTTCGACCCCGAGACACTCTACCCGTGTGGCCCGGGGGACGCGCTCGACAACCAGTTCTACCGGATCAACATCGACCCGTCGGAGCTGTACGTGCAATCGGTGCCCGGCAGCACCCGTTACCGCCTGGCCGCGGACCAGAGCGGGTTCGACAATCTGTTCCTGGCCGGCGACTGGCTGCGCACCGGACTCAATGCCGGATGCGTGGAGGCGGCCGCCATGGGCGGCCTGCAGGCGGCCCGGGCGATTTCCGGCCGGCACGTGCCCATCGTCGGCGAGAGCGACCTGCCGGCGTCGCCGCTGGCGGCCCAGAACGCCAACCTGCCGTGGTCGCTGGCCTACGCCCGCGGCAACATCCGGGCCGCGGTGGTGACCCTGGCGCTGCCGGTCCAGGCGGTGGCCCGTCTGCTGCCGTCCGGCCTGTCGCTCATGGCCCAGCAGACCACGACTCCGGGTACCCACCCGGTGGGCCTCATATTCGCCGATCAGTCCAAGGTGCGGCCCAGCTTCGTGGCCCTGGGCGGCATGAGTTACCGCGAGTGCGCCATCGCCATTCCCTTCGTTGCGGTAGCCGGTGACAAGGCGCCCCCCGGGCCGTTCCTGTTCCTGCCGGCGCTGTACCTGGACCGGCTGGTGCCGACGCTGCTCGGCCGGGTGATGTACGGCTACCGCAAGAACCTGGCCCGGGTGAGCGGGGAACCGGCCGAGCAGCAGGTGCTGGATCGTGCCAGCGGCGCCCTGGCGCTGCGGGCCCGCCTGTCAGCGTCGGCGCGGCCGCCGGGACACTACTACGACTTTCCGCACCTGGCCGGGGTGCACGGGATGATGTCGCAGCCGGTGGTGGCGCCGGATCGGCTGCGTGGCGATCTGTTCTCGTTTCTGGACTACGGCCTGGAACTCGCGCAGATCGTATCCGTGTCCGGCACGGTGGAAGCGGGCGCCACGGTCCTGGGCAACGAGCAGGAGCAGAGCTTTCCGGTGGCCGGTATCGACAGCGCCGCTCTGGGGGCGTTCGAGTTCGAAGGCGCCTGGACTCTGACCAACCCGTTCGAGAGCCATGTGCTGGAGCGGATGATCGAGAGTCGGGCGCGCCTTGGCGAACGGAACTAGCCTTGCCAGCCGCTCGGCCCGACGGCTGGCACGACGCGGCGCGAGGGGACTATCCTTGGGCCCAGGTCTGGGAGGCATATAAGGTCAGGGAGGGGAGATGACGACACCGGCCGGTTTCAATCACATCGATCTCGGCACCAAGGACATGGAAGCCACACGGGCGTTCTACGAGGACGTGATGGGGTTTCCGCTGGTGCGCGCCGACCTGGTGGAGCTCGGTGACAAGGGGGTCATGAAGCATTATTTCTTCGACATCGGCAACGGCCAGTTGCTCGGCTTCATGAGCGGCGAAGACGTAGAGGGTTATCCGCGCGACTTCGATTCCGGCATCAACCGCGGCCTGGGCCTGCGCCAGGGGGTGTATCACTTCGCGTTCAACTCCGAATCCCAGGAGGCGCTGGAAGCGGCCAAGGCGCGCCTGCAGGAACACGGCGTCGAGGTGCGGGGCCCGGTGGATCACGAGGGCTGGTCCCAGTCGATCTACTTCGAAGACCCCAACGGCCTGCAGCTCGAATGCTGCTTTCTGACCCGGGCGTTCAACGCCGACGATGCCGTGCCCCAGGTGCGCTTCCGCCTGGAGCGCGGTCAGAAGCTGCCGCCCCGAGCCAGCGCGAGTTAGCGCCGTCGTCCCGTCCCGGCGTCGGACGAGCCGCTGCGGCGGGCAATGGTAACGCCCGCCCGCCGCGCGCCCGGGCTGCTGAAGCACAGGCACGGGCCCCGATCGAGCCACGCGATCCAGCCTGCATGCACGTTACCGCGCCGTGCATCGGAACGAATGGACGGATAGTTGTGGGTTTCGATGTAAGAGACCCCGTAGCGGTAGCCCATTTCGCAGAGCAGCCGGTCCGAGAACAGGGCGATGGTGTTCTGCAGGTGCTTGCCGCGGTATGCGGGTAACGTCAGGGCCTTGTATCCGTAGCGGTTCGGTTTCTCGATCACCAGCGAATAACGCTCGTTGATCGGGGTGGCGCTGAACGCTCGCCACGTGTAGCTCACCAATCGCGCATGGTGAAACACGCCGACGCAGAAATGCCCCTGGCCGCGTGCACGGGCCACGAAGTCCTCATCGAGAGCCAGGTCGGTGTCCACAACGACCGCCTGATAGTCCGCATCGGTCAATTGCCGTACGTGATATCCGGGGGGCAGCTCGGGCACGAGCACATCGGGATCCATGGTCCGGACGTTGATCCAGGCGACACGCAGACCCAGGCGCCGGCCGAGCAGGCGCATGGTGCTCATGTGCAACGCGCGCAGCACCCCCCAGCGTCGGGTGTTGTCCCGGAAACTGGCGGTGCCGGGATCCGCCGCCGATACTGATGCCGATTCTTCCGCCAAGGTGCCGGCTTCAGCCTACTGCGCCAGGCGTGTTGTGGGCGCTGGCGAAACGCTCGAGTTTCAGATCGCCGCGAATCTGTCGGCTCATCTCGGTTCCGATGTCGTCCACGGGTATGCCGGTGGCATCGGCGATGCGCACCATGCGCTGAAAGTTGGCGGCGACTCCGGCCGCGTCCACCAGTACCTGCGGGCCGGCGGCCGCGAGCAATGCCTGACGTGCCGCGTCCCGTTGTTCCGGGTTACGCCGCGCTACGCCCTCGGCGAAACGCACCAGCTCGGCGCCGAACGGTACGTGGCTGGCGCTCTCGGTATTGCCGTTCACCGCGTCGAGTTCGAGTTCGGTGTGGTTGGTCTGCGTGCTCGCACGGAGCATCGTGGCATGTGCATGGGTTCAGTAAAAACACTCGTTGATAGACGAGACCCGCGCCGCAATCAACTCAATCTGCGTGCGGTCGAGCGCGCGCCGCTCGCTCGGCCCGAAGTTGCCCATTTCCTTGAACGAAAGGTACTGCGCGTTGCCGAGATCGCGCCAGTCGCGCAACGCGTCCGGCACCAGCGTGAGCGCGCGAACCACGTTGGCGGTGCGGCCGGCCGGCCACAGATCCGATTCGTCGCCGACAGCACCGTCCGGCGGCACCGTGGGGACGAAGCCGATGTCTTCACTCAGCCGCGCCGGCCGGTAGCGGCTGATGGCGCCGGGCTGCGGTTCCGGCAACGGTTCCAGATCCATGCCCAGCGCACGGTGGAACTCGTCGATGCTGAACACCGCCACGGCGACGCCCACCAGTTCCACGTAGGCGGCCTTGGACAACCCGGCGGCGGCGTTGTCCTCCACCCAGGTGCGGCCGATCCGGGCCTGATCGGTGATGACCCGATGCACGGCGTCGATTGCGCGTTCCGGCAGGCCGCTGCCGTGGTCATGAACGCCCGCTACCCCATACGGCGACAGGGCCTCGCGGCGCTGCCGGCACAAGGCGCAATCCACCGCATGGCGGGTCTCCCGGGCGATGGCCACGCGCTCGGCGCCCGTCCACCAGGCGCCGGGCCGGGCCAGACGGCGCCAGAACCGCTGGTGCGCAGTGGGCAGGTCCGTGCGGATGGGCACCGGGGCGTCCGAATAATTGAAGGCGCTCATGTCGTTTCGTCCACTCGAATCGCGGCCGGGTTGAGGATAACGCCGGACGTCGCGCACGTCGTCACTCGGCCTGCACCCGCGCGGCCAGACGCAGGCTACCCAGTGCCATGGCCGCCGCCACCGCGGTCAGGGCGTAGAGCCCGGCGTCGAAACCACCGGTCACGTCGTACAGCAGGCCGAGACCCAGCGGCCCCAGCACGCCGCCCACCTCGGCGGCGGTGAAGAACAGGCCGCTGGCGGTGCCGGCATAACGGGCATCGAGCCCGGGCAGTTCCACCAGAGTCAGGATCAGCACGGTCATGAGCGATGCCCGCACCAGGCCTTGCAGCACCAGGGCCAGCGGCAGCACCCGCGGATCGACCACGGTCAGCATCAGGCTGGCGGCGCCCGCTGCCAGGCACAGCAGCAGCAGGATGCGGTAACGCCGTTCCGGGGTCGCCAGGCGCGGAATCACCAGCGAACCCACGGCGCCCACCAGCATCGGCAGCGCGGCCCAGTTGCCGGCGGCGGTGAGGCTCATGCCGCCGCTGCGCAGCAGTTCCGGCAACCAGTTGCTGAGACCGTGATTGAGCAGAAACACCCCCACGCTCATCACCAGCACCAGCCGCACCGCCGGCAGACGCAGGATGGCACCGATCACCGGCACACCGCCGGGCCGTTCGCTGCCGTCGTCCTCGCGCTGGAATCCCGGAGTGCGCGGCCCCGCCACGGTCGACAGGACCAGCCACGTCACCGCCGCCAGCGCGGCCACGGCGCCCCACAGCCGCAGAACGACCCGCCAGTCCTGGTCGAACGCCGGCATCAGCACGGAATGGGTGAGGGTCAGCGCCGCTACCCCGCCAAGGGTGGGGCCGGTCATGTAGATGCCCATGGCCAGGCCGCGGACGCTGCCCTGAAAAACGTCGGTGACCACCTTCGGCGCGCCGGCGGAAATGATCGGGCCGCCGGCGCCGAACAGCATCACCGCGGCCAGCAGGCTCCAGTAGCCGGTGGCGTAGGCGCGGCCCAGGGCCGAGGCGGCGATGAGCGCGATGCCGAGGCACAGGGCGGCGCGCGCGCCCAGCTTGTCCAGCAGCATGCCGCCGGGAAGGGCCGCGAAGATGTAGACGAGTTGCCACGCGCCCATGACGCTGCCGAGAGCGGCGTAGGAGAGTCCCAGGTCATCCTGAATCGGCACCACCAGCGGCGCGATGGAGGCGATGATGGCCCCGAACGAAAAGTAGGCGAACCAGACGCCGAAAAGGAGAAGCCAGCGCAAACCGTCGACCGCCGTGAACGAGGTTGCGACTATAACCCCAGGACCCACGGCACCCCAGGACCCACGGCGCGCAGGAGATTGCCTCGCGTCGCCGGCCGCGCTCCGGCGGTGGGCGGAGAGGTGCTATTCTGGCGCCGTTCCGCTGGATCGGGAGGGCGTTTGTGAGCGAAACGATCGGGGTCATCGTCAGCACGGAGAATCTGCCTGGCCGCACGCTCGGTACGTTTGCCACGCGGCTCGAAGCGCTCGGCTACGAGAGCCTGTGGCTGCCGGAGCTGTCCGGCCGGGAACCGGTGGCAACGGCCGGCTATCTGCTCGCTGGCACGGAGCGCCTCAAGCTGGCGACCGGCATCGCCAACGTTTACGTGCGCGACGCCCATGCCATGGCGCAGACGCGCCGCACCCTGGCGGAGCTGTCCGGCGGCCGCTTCATGGTCGGGCTCGGGGTGTCCAATCCGGGGCTGAACGCGGCCCGCGGGCACGCCTGGGAGATGCCGCTGCCGAAGATGCGCACCTACCTCGACGCCATGGCGTCGGCGGCCATTGAAGGTCCCGAGCCGGCCGCGCCGGCACCGCTGTACATTGCCGCGCACGGGCCGCGCCTGCAGGCGCTCGGCGCCGAGCGCGCCGACGGCATCATCACCTATCTCATGCCGCCGGCCCACACGGCCGAGTCCCGCGCGCGGATCGGTCCGGCCCCCGGACTCAGCGTGGTGAGCCCGTTCCTCGCCGAAGCCGATCCCGAAACCGCGCGTCGCAAGGCGCGCAAAGCCCTGCGCTACTACCTGACGCTCGACTACTACCATCGGGAGTGGCGCAAGCTCGGCTTCGGCGATGCCGACTTCGCGGACGGCGGCAGCGATCGGCTGGTCGACGCGCTGGTCGGCTGGGGCGATGCGGCGGCGCTCAGGGCCCGCCTGGACGCCTACCGGGAGGCCGGGGCGGATCGGGTCATCGTCATGCCGTTCGATGCCGCGCGCGAGGATGGCGGCGACGCGTTGTCGTTGCTGGCGCCGGGAACCTGATCGATGAAGATCTGGGTCGATGCCGATGCCTGTCCCAATCCCATCAAGGAAGTGCTGTTCCGCGCCGCCGACCGGCGGGGCATCGAAACCACGCTGTTCGCCAATCATGCGGTGCGGGTGCCACCGTCGCGTTATCTCTCGTCGGTGCAGGTCCCCGGCGGCTTCGACGTCGCGGACAACGTGATCCTCGAGCGCATGGCGCAGGGCGACCTGGTGGTCACCCAGGACATCCCGCTGGCGGATGCGGTGATCGGCCGCGGCGGCACCGCGCTCAATCCGCGGGGTACGTTGTACACCCGCGAGAACATCAAGGAACATCTGTCGCGCCGCGACCTGATGGACGAACTGCGCAGCAACGGCATGGTCAGCGGCGGTCCCAAAGCGCTGGCGAAGCAGGACGTGCAGGCGTTCGCCAATGCCCTGGATCGGTTCCTGGCCCGAAACACGTAACGGAGGAAAACGACCATGGCGACGTTTCTGCTGATTCACGGTGCCTGGCACGGCGCCTGGTGCTGGCACAAGGTGCTGCCGGAACTGCGCGGGCGCGGTCATCACGCGCTCGCCATCGATCTGCCCGGGCACGGCGTTGACCGCACGCCGCTGGCCGAGGTCAGCCTCGATGCCTATGCCGAGCGGGTCGGCGCGGCGCTCGACGCGCTGGAGGAACCGGCGCTGCTGGTGGGGCACAGCATGGGCGGCATGGTCGTCACCGAGGCCGCGGAGCGTTTTGCGGACCAGGTGGCGGGCCTGGTCTATCTGACCGCCATTGTTCTGCAGAACGGCGAGTCGATGATGGACAATCCGGTGAAAGCGTCACCGCCGGAGTTCATGGCGGGATTTCAACGCACCGAAGATGGCATCGGCATCAACTTCGACCACGGCCGTATCAAGGATGCGTTCTACGCCGATTGCAGTGACGCCGACGTTGCCCTGGCACAAGCCTGCCTGGTCACTCAAGCAGCGGGTGTGATGGCTGAACCCATCACCTGCACGCCAGAGCGCTGGGGCCGGCTACCGCGAACCTACATCACCTGCGCCGACGACCGGGCCCTGACCCTGGAAGGCCAGCGCGGCATGCTGGAACGGGTCGGCTTCGAGCGGGTCGTGGCGATGGGCGGCAGTCACTCGCCGTTTCTCGCTCAGCCGGGGCCGCTGGCTGAACATCTGGTGGCTGCGGCTCAGTAACCCCTGGCGAACTGGCGCGACTCAGGCGCCGACGGTCTCGATCCACGCGTTCACCGCAGCCACCCACTCGTCCGGCTTCTGATCGTGAATCAGATGTCCGACGCCGTCGACCGGGAGAGGCCGGGTCTGGGCTACGGCCTCGCGCATGTGGGCCACTTCCTCCGGCGTCATAACGGCGCCGAGGGTCGGGTCGCCGGTCATCACGGTCACCGGCGCTTTCAGTCCGGAGAGCACCTGGGCCGTGTCCCACTTCAGCGAACCGGCCAGGCCATCCTCCAGGGCTTTGGGCCGCATCATGCCGAGGGAGTCCAGACGCAGGTTGATCTTCGCTTCGCCCATGGTCTCGATGCCGGGCTTGCCCGAGTACGGGTCCGGTGCCTCGGCCATGATCTTGAACCAGTCCGCACGGCTCCGGCTGCCGTCCTGCAGGGTAGTCGCCATCATGACCATGCCCTGGAACAGCATCTGGTAGATCTCGTTGAGGTTGTTCACGAAATACAGCGGCGGGTCTTCCAGAAACAGGCCGCGCACCTTGTCCGGCGCGGTGACCCCCACCTGCACCGCCACCACCCCACCGAGAGAATGGCCCAGCACCAGGGCCGGCTCGCCGAACACCTGATCGATCAGATGACGCACGTCGTCGGCATAGGATTCCGTGTCGTAGAACGCGTCGGGCTTGTCAGATTCGCCGTGACCACGCAGATCCACGGCCACCACCCGGCAGCGCGGGTCGATGCGCTCCAGCACCGGCACCCAGGTGAGGGCGTTGTCGGTAATGCCGTGCAGCAGTACCAGCGGCACTTCTCCACCCGGGCGTTGCAGGTACGCAAGGCGGGTGCCGTTGGCGAGGGATAACGTGGATTTCTGCATGCAAGGTCCCCTTCTCGGTTGCGGCCCCGGGCCGCCATGACAGCATCGCGACTCTACCCGTGGCACGCCGGTGAGTACACACGGCCGATGGCGCTGGCGAAGGCCGCCTTGCCGATCTCCGAGCGATCGGTTGCGCCGGAGCCCGCGGTTGCGTTCATGAGCGCGGTTCGCCGAGCACGTGGGCGATCTGCCAGACGTTGCCCCAGCGCCCCAACCGCGAGCCGCCCCGGAGGAGAGAGAGAGAGCGCCCCTCGGGACCCGACCCCCCGCCGCGGCCCGCTCGAAGGTAACGTCGGCGCGGCGATCTGCCATGGCGGCTCGTTGCCCCAACTGATCATGATGATGGCGTCCTCGCCAATGCGCAGGTCCGAGGGCCGGTGCTCGTGAAAGTCGCCTCTGGCATCGAACACGGCTCGGATGAACTCCACCAGGCCCTGGGGATCGGCGGTGAATATGCAACAGATGGCGGGCTCGACCGGCTGCGCAACGATCGGCACCAGCAGCGCCGGGCGCAGAACGTCGAAATCCTGCGCCTGCTGCGGCGCTCCGCCGCCGCGTCCTGACCCGGAACGGGAGACAACCGATGGTCGCCGTCACGATCTGCATCGACGTGCCCGATGTCCCGAAAGCGGTGGCGTTCTACACCCGCGCACTGGGCTGCGTATTCGATCGCAACCCGTCGCCCGGGTAATCGCGCACGGTGGTACCCACGAAGGCGGCGAGCAGGATGACGCGGGAGAGATCGCCTACTGCGCCGACCCGTTCGGCAACGGCTTCTGTGTGATCCGCGAATGACCCGCCGACCGGGCGGTGGGGCGGATCTCAACCCGTCTGCTGGAACACCGGCCAGCGATCGCTGATCTCGCCGTCGGTGACCGCCAGCAGATCGCCGAACTGCAGCATCACGAACTCGCTCTGGGTCGGGCGCAGGAACATGTAGTCGTCCACTGCCAGGTTCACGTCCTGCGAGGTGGTGATGGGGCTCTGGTTGGTGCTCTGGTAGATGGGTTTGCCCACGTGGGGCGGCGAGACCATGTCGGCTTTCCAGTAGCCGCCGTAGATGTAGTACAGGCGCGCCATGTCCGCCGGCACCTCGTCGTCGCCGCTGAAGAACGGGTTGCCGTCGTAGCGCTTCAGGATCGGGGTGGCGATGAACAGTGCCGGGCGGTTGCCCTGGAGATGAAAGGTGTCGAAGTCGGTGGGCATCACCACCCCGGAACCCGCTGACAGATCGTTCATGGTGCGGTCTTTTTCGTAGATGCGCAGGGTGTGGCTGCCGGCGCCGTTCAAAGTCAGCCCGGCCGGGTCGATGCCGGCGCCGCGCACCGTATCGAGATAGCCGCGGTAGATATCCAGCACCGACTGCACGGCGGGGTGGTCGAGTTCGGCTTCGAGCCCGGTTAGGTGCGGCTCGTAGCCCATGAGCCCGGAAAACTGCAGATGTTCCGGGTCGGCCTGAATGACCGGCAGCAGCGCCGCCAGCGCCTCCGGTTCGGCCAGGCCGCCGCGATGCAGGCCCACGTCGATCTCGATGTTCACCCGCATCTTCACCCCGAGTTCCCGGGCCAGGGCCTGGTACTGAGCCAGCCGTTCCGGCGTGTCGATGAGCCACTGCACGTGCTGCGCGGCGTCGTAGCGGGAAGGATCGAGCTGGCGATAAAAGGTGCGGGCCGCGGCCACCGGCATGGGTTTGCCGAGCAGCGCGTCCGACGCCGGAAAGTTGTCGGCAACGGCATTCAGGAACGGCTGGTGGAACACCATGAGTGCCTGGGTTTTCGCCCGGGTCATGACGCTCTCGAGCAGAGGCACCGACGGCAGCGACTTCACCACCACCCGGTAGGTTTTGTCCGGACCCACCGAACGGGCCAGGGCATCCACGTTGTGCTGCATGCGTGCGGTGTCGATCAGCATCACCGGGCGGCCCGGGCCGCTGCGCTTGAGCATCTGATTGAGGCGGTCGAAGTAGGCGTCGTGGCCGGCGCCCGGCGCTGTGCCGTCGCCGCCGGGTGTGCCGCCGGTCGCCGCCCACGCCGGCGACCACAACACCCGGCCGGCTCCGAGCGCACCGATTCCCGCCATCCCCTGCAACAGGTGCCGTCGCTTCATGTCGCCCCCTCAGCCCACCAGCACCTTGCGCAGGTGCGCGTTCAACAGCCGTCCGGCCGGGTCCAGTTCCTCCCGCAAGGCCTGGAAGTCGGCGAAGTGCGGATACAGCTTGGCGAGCGCCGCGGCATCGAGGGAGTGCACCTTGCCCCAGTGCGGGCGGCCGCCGTACTTCCAGAAGATCGGCTCGATCAGGTCGAAGTACGGCCGGTAGTCGTGGGCGGCGTCGCGGTGAATGGAAATGGACGCGTGGTCCTCGTCCCCCGAGCTCATGCCCAGCCAGGTGTCGTCGCGGCTGACGTAGCGGTACTCCAGGGGAAACACCACGTCGATTTCCTGGTCGCGAATCGTCGTCAGTATCTCGCGCAGGCAATCGGCGCCAACCTCCAGGGGCACGGAGTACTCCATTTCGTTGAAGCGGGTGTTGCGGACGTTGCTGAGGATCCGGTAACCGACGTCGACCCGTTCGCTGGGTCCGATCTGTTCCGCCAGGCCATTGATGAGCGGCCGGCGCTCGGCGGGTGGTACCGCCATCCAGCCGCGCATCGCTTCGTCGAAGGCGGCGGCTTCCTCCGGCGACGGCGTCGGGTTGTTGATGGGCTCGTCGGTTTCGTCGATGGCCAGGACCAGCGCGTAGTCCGAGTGGGTGAGCGGGAACATCTCGAAGTGACGGTGTTCGGCGGCCGAGGCGTCGAACCCCTCCAGGACCTCTTCCGTACGCTGTACCCAGTCCCGTGCCTTCAGTCTGTAGGCGCTGCGGTTCTGCAGCTTCATGCGGGTGACGATCCCCAGCGCCCCGAGACTCACCCGCGCGGCGTGGAACAGATCCGGATGGGATTTCGCGTCGACGTCCAGCACCTTACCGGCAGGGGTGATCAGCCGCAGGGCGGTCACGTATCCCGACAGACAGGTGAAGTCGATGCCGGTGCCATGGGTTGCGGTGGCCGTGGCCCCGGCCAGGGTCTGCCGGTCGATGTCCGGCAGGATGAACATGCCCTGATCCACGTCGGCAAGGGGCGCCCCCATGTCGCCGAGCCGGGTGCCGGCGGCAAAGGTGGCGGTGTGCGCATCGGGATCGTGATCGAGCAGGCCCGAGAGCTGATCGATGATCACGAGCTGACCGTCCGTGGGCACCAGGGGCGAGAAACTGTGACCGGACCCGACCGGACGCAGGGGGCCGCTACTGCGGCGAAGGAATGTCGCCAGTTCATCCTCGGAGGATGGCGAGAACCGGGCCGAAGGGTGCGCCGTGAGCGCGCCCGACCAGTTGTGCCAGGGAATGGTGTCCGCGCGCACCCGCACGGGGCCCACCGCGCCATAAAGGGCGGTCAACGCACCCGCGGCCAGGAACTGGCGCCGGCTGAGGCCGCTCATGGTGCCGCTCCCGCCATGAACTCGATCATGGCCCGGAAGTCCGCTTCTTCGCACGCCATGCAGTAGCCGAGCGGCGGCATCTTGTTGAAGCCGCGGATAGTGTGATCCAGCAGAACGTCCATGCCCTGAGCCAGACGCGGCTGCCATTCGTCCTCGCGGCCTGCGCGCGGTGCGCCGGCGTTGCCGTCCAGATGGCACAGCGCGCAGCTGTGCGCCCAGCGGGTCATGACCGCGGGGTCGGTGGCGGAAGGTGACGGTTCCTGGGCCGCGGCGGATACCCCGGCGCCAGCCAGGGCCATGGCAGTGAGGGTCAGAAACAGCGTGCGTGTCATGGCATCCCTTGACGGGCTGCCATCAGACGGCGATGCCTTCCTCCAGCAGCCCTGGCAGATCCTGATCGGCGGTGTCTACCAGTGCATCCACCCAGCGATGGAAAAGCTGACCGCCGCCCTCGTTGCGTCCGAACAGCGAGACGGACTTGGCGCCCGTCGCCAGCGCTTTCTGAACGCGAAAACCGGTACGGTAATCCTCGTCCCGGACCACGTCCACCATGCGCGCCATGTAGGCGTCCACGGCGCCCGGCTCGAGCGACTCCGGCGGCGTCATCGACAGGAAGTTCTGAACGGTCACCGACTCGCCGGCAGAGGCGCCGGGGAAGAGCTGGGACACCATGTACATGCCGCCGGGCGAACTGCGCCCGGAGGGTCCGCCGGCGATGGAGACGTTGGGAAAAATGGTCCAGACCCCGGGGGTCAGGTCCACGTCGGTCCAGCGCTCTTCCGGCAGGTTGGCGGCCTCCTGGTAATTGGCGGGCGCCGTCATGCGCACGTGCGGTCCCCAGGTGTAGTAGTCGGGCTGATAAGCCATGTCGGCGCCGAAGGTCTCCCGGTGCAGGATCGGCACGTGATAGAAGTCGCGGTAGCCGTCGTAGGCCACCTTCCAGTTCGGTCCGTCCAGGGTCTGGCGGCCGACCAGCCAGGTGTCCGCAAAGCCGAGGTGGTCCAGCATCTCGCCATAGCCGGCCAGGAACGTGTCGATGTCGACGTTGGAGCGGGGGTTGAGGGTCACCCAGACCAGGCCGGCGCGCTCCGCCACCGGCAACCGGGTCAGGCCCAGGCAGGATTTGTCGACGTCGCCGAAGTTCTTCTCGTCGAAGACGCTCCGCAGGTCGCCGTTCAGGCCGTAGTTCCAGGCGTGATAGCCGCAACGGAAGCTCTTCGCCACGCCGGACTCCCGGGTTTCCACGTAGTTGCCGCGGTGGCTGCACATGTTGACGAAGGCGCCGACGGCGCCGTCGCCGTCGCGCGAAATCAGGATGGGAACCCCCGCGACCTCCATGGTTCGGAAGGCGCCGGGCTCACGCAGTTCAGAGCTGAACGCCAGCGCCAGCGGCACGCGCTTGAAGATCCGCTCGACTTCGAGTTGCCAGCGCTCCGGATCGCAATAGCTGGCGGCCGGGACCTGCAGCACGTCCGGCATCAGGTCGATGCGGTCGCTGCGCAGGTTCTCGACCTCGCGCCGGGTGATGGCGATGAGCTGTTCCTTGGACGATACCTTGGACATGGGATTACTCCTTCGCGGGTGCCGGGTCGCGGTTCAGCCAAGGGGCGACGGCAGTTCCGTGGCGTCGTAGAAGTGCGCGGTGGAAGCAGTCGGCGGGTGGCGCTGCATGGCTTCGCGGAAGGCGGCCATGTGCGGCTGCTGGAAGTGCGCCGACAACGCCTCCATGCTTTCCCAGCTCTCGGTAACTCGCAGCACGTGGGGGCGGCCGAGTTCGACGGAGAACACGTAGTCGAGACAGCCGGCCTCGGCGCGGCTGTGCCGCTCCATGTCGGCGATGGCGCTTTTCAGCGCTTCGACGTGCTCCTCGGTGGATTCCAGAATCGCATTGACGACGATCACTATTCCCAACTCCGGACGCGGCGGAACCCCGGAGTCTAGCACGCGATCCGTGAAAAGCGTCAAGGATGCTGGTTTTGGCCAGGGCGCACATCCAGGCACAAAAACGGACGTTTCGAAAAAATGCAGTCAGGGTTGATTGTTTTTCTTTACCCCATTGTGGGGAAGTTTTAGTCTCGCCAGAGAGAGAGGTTGCGCGCGGTCCCGTGCGCAGACGCGGCGCTGGAGGCGCCGACAACCGTTGGGGAGGAGAAAGCGTGAAGATTTCCAGATCGGGGTCCATGCGGCGACTCGCACCCGGACCCATCCTGTTGACCCTGCCGATTGCCCTGCTCGCCGCGGCCCCGCCGGCCCTGGCGGCTGCGCCGGTGGTGGAAGAGATTGTGGTAACAGCCCGGGCCACCGAGGAGTCGATACGGGACATTCCGGTAGCCATCACGGCGGTCTCCGAAGAGCGCATGGAGCAATTCGGCATCGAGAGCCTGTCCGATCTCGAGGCCATGACTCCGCAGCTCGACATCGCCCGCGGCACCAGCGGCAGCGGCACGTCGATCGGTATCCGCGGCATTTTCTCGCCGTTCACCAGCATCGGCATCGAGCAGTCGGTGGCGGTCATGATCGACGGGGTTTATTTTCCCCAGGGGCGCAGCATCAACGAGGGCCTCTACGATACCCAGCAGGTATCCGTTCTTAAGGGTCCGCAGGCGCTCTACTACGGCAAGAATGCGACGGCCGGGGTGATTGCGGTCACCACCAACGACCCCGGTGACGAGTTCGAAGCCAGCCTGCGGGTCAACAACGAGTTCGAATCCGATGATCTGACCCTGGAAGGCATGATCTCGATCCCGGTGAACGAGAAGCTGGGCCTGCGCCTGGCCGTTCAGGCATCGGAAATGGATCAGGGCTGGATCGAGAACAACTCGCCACCGGGCGGCGATTCCTACGGCACCATCGATGCCGCCACCGGCAACATCGACTTCTGGGACAACCCGCGATCCGCCGACTACTTTCCGCAGGAGGAGACCTTTTTCGCCCGGCTGACCGCCGCCGGGGACTTGAGTGAACGCTTCAGCTACAACCTCAAAGCGTCCTACTCGGACTTCGAACAGGGTTACACCGGTGGCGGCGAACTGTTCGACTGCCCCACCCTGAACGGGGTCGCCCACACCAGTCAGCTCGTGATTCCGCAGCCGGACGGCCGCCAGACGCCGCTCTACGAGCCGCTGCCGCTGCCCAACGTGGACTGTAATTTCGATGGCGAGCGCGGCTGGAACGACGTGCCGCCGGCCATTGCCGCGGTGAACCCGCTGCTGGACAAGTTCGGCGACGGGGATGCCGGTGAGAAGTACCGCTCCTACATCGTCACCGGTACCTTCGAGTATGCCTTCGACCGGGTCGACCTGATGACCATTCTGAACTACCACGACCAGGAGACCCACTGGGTGGGAGATCAGGACGGCGGCGAGGTGACCAGCATCTTCGCCGGCGAGAAGAACGCCTTCGAGAACTACTCGGCCGAGGTGCGGGCCATCACCCGCCTGGATGGGCCGCTGAACTTCGTCCTCGGCGGCTACTACCAGGACAGCAACCTGTACTTCAATCAGGACGTGATCTTCGCCTTCTTTCCCGTCGACGGCGTGGGTGTGCTGGGACCGCGCAATACCGGCCCGCTGGACGATCCGGCGGACGAGTTCAACGCTTACACCAAGCTGTCGGAAACCGACGGCGAAACCGAGTCGGTTTACACCGAAGTGATCTGGGACATTACCAGTGCCCTGGAACTGACCGCCGGCGTACGCTACCTGCACGAGACCAAGGACTCGTGGTTCATCCAGCCGTACGTGAACCCGGACGTGGCCTTACTGTTCACTCAATACGTGCCAGGCGATCCCAGCACCCGGCCGGCGTTCGATCAGACCTTCGAGGACTGGATTCCGGAAGCCACCCTGCGCTGGCAGGCTACCGACGAGCTGACCTTCTACGCCGCCTACAAGGAAGGCTTCAAGTCCGGCGGCTTCTCCAACAGCGCCATCCTGAGCAACCTGTCGCCGCCGGGCTTCTTCGACTTCGTGTTCGACCCGGAGAACGTCCAGGGCGGTGAGCTCGGGGTCAAAGCGATCCTGTTCGACAGCTCGCTGCGCCTGTCTTTCGACACCTTCTACTACGAGTTCGAAGACCTTCAGGTGGACTTCTTCAACTCCCAGCAGTTCGCCTATGTCACCGAGAATGCCGGCGGTTCCGAGACCTACGGCGCCGAGGTGCAGTTCGACTGGGCGACCCCCGTGGAGGGTCTGATGGTGTCCGGTTCGCTCGGTTACCTGAAGTCCCAGTTCACCGACTTCGAGAACTTCTGCTACGTGGGCCAGACGCCGGCCGAGGGTTGCGGTCCGCTGCAGCCGGGCCAGAACGAGGCGGACCTGCGCCAGAACCTGGACGGCAATACCCGTCCGGGTGCGCCGGAGTGGAGCGGGTTCCTGGCCCTGAACTACGAGCGCCCCATCGGCTCACTGATGTTCGGTTTCACCGCCAACATGCAGTTCAAGAGCGAGACGACGTTGAGCTCCTCGGACCCCAACGCCACCTACCCGTCCTACGAGGTGTACGACGTGAACGTGCGGCTGCGCACGCCCGACAACCGCTGGCAGCTCGCCTTCATCGGTAAGAACCTGACCGACAAACTGGCCATCCGGGGCGCCGGCAACGTGCCGGGTACCGGCGGCAACACGGGCACTGACGAAGGCTTTCGCGGCGACCTGAACGGTGGGGCCATCCGCGGCCGGCAGCTCGAACTGGAGCTGACCTGGACCTATTGACCCATTGACCCGTTTTCCGCGCGGCCGGCCCAGTGCCGGCCGCCGCGGCTCTGACGATCAGAAGCTGTAGGTCACTTCCAGCGCGTAGCCGCGCGGCGTGCCGATCATCTCCTCGTTGAATCCGAAGAACGACAGGTCGAAGGCGTAGACCATGAACTCCTCGTCGCCCAGATTGCGCCCGTAGGCGGCGACTTCCCAGCGCTCGTCGGGAGACACCCAGCTCGCCCGGGCATTCCATAGCCAGTAGCCATCCTCGCTCAGCAGCGGGTTGTTGAGGGCGTCGAACCACACATCGTCCTGATAACTGAAGTCGGTCTGCAGGGTCAGGGTGCCCAGGCCCCCCAGCGGGATGTCGTACTGCACCAGCCCGTTGAAGTTGAGTTCCGGGGCCATGGTGATTTCGTTGCCGGAGTAATCGCCCGAGGGGATCACGAAGTCCTGATACTCGGTGGAGAGCAGGCCAAGGCCCAGGTTCACCAGCAGGTTGTCCACGGGCAGCCACTGCAGCTCGAACTCGGCGCCGTATATCTCCGCGTCAGCGGCGTTGGAGATGGTGGAGAAGCCGATGCCGTCCACGATCACGAAGGCGAACACCTGCAGGTCGCTGTAGTCGTAATAGAAGGCTGAACCGTTGAAGCGCATGCGCCCGCCGGCCAGGGTCGACTTGAAGCCGGCTTCGTAGCTGATCAGGGTCTCTTCGTCGTAAGGCGCCACCCCGTCGCTGGTGCTCTGAATGCCGCCGGCCTTGAAGCCGGTGGTGACGCTGCCGTAAAGCATCAGATCGTCGTGGATCTGGTAGTCCAGCACCAGGCGTCCGGAGACGTTGTCGAAGTCGTTCTTCTGGTTGGACGGGTAACCGGGCAGCGCCGGGTTACCGGCCTCGGGTTCGTCGTAGAAGAAGTAGCTCCGGTGTTTGATCTCCTCGTCCGTGTAACGCAGCCCGGCGGACAGTTTGAGGGAATCGGTCAGGTCGATGGCGGTGTCGAAGAACACGGCAATGCTGGTGATCTCCTGCTCGGTGCCGGACTGGTTCTTGAACACGAACTGCTCCGGGCAGAACCCGCTGGGGTTGCCCGGCGGCGCCGAGCAGTTGACGTCGTCGCCCACGAACAGCGGCCGCAGCAGGCGCAGGATGTCGAAGGACGTGTGGTCCGTCGCCTCGTCGTTCAGATAGTAGGCGCCGCCGATCCACGACCAGCGCGCGCCCTGCCAGCTCACCCGCAGTTCCTGGGAGAAAGTCTCCTGGTCGACGGCCAGTTCCCCGGTCAGAGCGTCGTTGGGGCTGGCGTCGGTCTCCTCCGGGCGGAAGTCTTCGATGTCGTCGTAGGAGGTAATGGACTTGATGGCGTAGTCGCCCACCGTCCAGTCGATGGTCAGGGAAGCACCCCAGAAGTCGGTTTCGTTGGTGGACTCGAAGTCGTAGTTGCCTTCCTGGTAGCCGGGCACCGCCGGCACGTCGACGCCATCGAAGGTGGTGTAGGGAGCCTCCTCGGAATAGCCGAAGATATCCACGCACTGGCCGGCGCGGATGGCGGCGAGCTCGCAGGGATTGCCGTCCGCGTCCCAGACGCCCAGTTGCCGGTACTGCACGGAATCCGAACGGGTGCGGCCGCCGTGTCCATTCAGCAACAGGCTCAGGTTGTCGGTGGGATCTGCCTGCAGCAGCACCCGCCAGGCCAGTTCGTCGATACCCTGCTGATCGTTGCCGGTGAACCGGTTCTTCATCCAGCCATCGGAATCGTTCTTGAGCGCGGCCGCACGGAAGCCCATGCGCTCACCCAGGGGGCCGCCGAAAGCACCTTCGAACCTGGTCTGATCCCAGCTTCCGTAGCCGGCGCGCAGCCAGCCGTCCCACTCCTCTGTGGGCTTCTGGGACACGAAGTTCACGGCGCCGCCGGTGGCGTTGCGTCCATACAGCGTGCCCTGGGGGCCGCGCAGCACTTCCACCCGCTCCACGTCCAGGAGCTGGAAGATCTGCGCCGCGTTGGAGGAGATATAGGTCTCGTCCATGTAGGCGGCGATCGGACCCTGGTTCAGTACGCCGAAGTCATTGAGCCCGACGCCGCGGATGAACGGCGCCGGCACCCCGGTGTCGCCGTTGGGGTAGCCGACGCTGAAGTTCGGTGTCTGGGCGGTGATGTCCACCGATTGGCGGAAGCCGAGGTCGACGATGGCGTCGGCGGTGAAGGCGGTGACGGAGACCGGGGTCTCCTGCAGGTTCTCTTCGCGGCGCTGAGCGGTGACGATGATTTCTTCGATCAGACCGCTGGGCTGGGTCTGGGGCAGGGACTCGGCCGCAGCGGTCAGACAGGCGAGACCGGCAACGAGTCGAGGGAACGATCGGGCCACGGCGTCTCTCCTGGGTGGCTTCGAGCCGATCATAGTCCTGTCGGCCGGCAAATGTCGCCCGAATGATCTTCAGCCGTGGCGGTGCTTGCGGAGCGCGCGGTGTGGGTATACATATGCATCAGTCATGTGCGCCTCGATAGCCCCGTCATACCGCAATTCATCCAGCTCCCGGCCGAACGGCCGCGGAGGGCGGCGGTGCGTGCCGGCTCTGATGTTGGCGCTGATCTGCGCGATCCCGGCCGCCGGATTGGCGGCACTGAGCGATCAGGAACAACGGCTGCTCGATGCCGTGGATGCACCCGGTGTGCTGGAAGAGATGACCCGCATGGCCGGCAGCGCCGACGGTATCGCCCAGGGCGTCGGTGACGGATCGGTGGTTGCCGGGAGCCCGGAAGAGCGGGCGCTGGCCGAGACCATTGCGGAGCGTTTCCGCAAGCTGGGTCTCGAGGTGCGCATCGAGACGTTTCCGGTGCGTGAGTACCGCTACGCGCCGCCGCGTCTCGAAGTCGATGGTGAACCGGTTGAGGCCATCAGCCTGCACGCGGCCGGCGCCGTCAGCGGCCTGCGCGATGGCGTGCCATTCGGGCCCGGCAACGCCCGCCTGCAGGTGCCCCTGGTCAGCGCCGGCGACGGCTTCGCCGCGGACTACGCCGGCATTGGCGACGTGCGCGGCAAGGCGGTGCTGGTGCGCCGCGACCTGCTGGACTGGCCGCCGGCGCAGATCACCGAGGCCGCCCAGCAGGGCGCCGCAGCGGTGATCTTCTACGATCATCCGGGCTCGGCCGACCACCTGGATGCGCTGCGCCAGGACAGCATGTGGGGGCACGAGCAGATTCCCGCGGTGGCGATCAGCATCAGAGCGGCCCGTGGGCTGCAGGATAAGCTCGCGGCCGGTCCGGTCACCGTGATGCTGGAGAGTCAGGTTGAGATCCGCGACGGCCACTCCCAGAACGTGCTCGGCATCATTCGCGGCAGTGATTTGCCCGATCAGTGGGTGATGGTGTCGGGCCACTACGACCGCTGGTTTCAGGGTGGCGTGGACAACGTCAGCGGCACCGTGGCGGTGCTGGAGATGGCCCGCATCTTCCGCGAGAGCGGCGTAAAGCCCCGCCGCTCCATGCTGTTCCTGGCCGTAGGCAGCGAAGAAGCCGGGCTGGCCGATTTCGAGCGCGACTGGCTGGCCGGGTCCCATGCGTTCCTGCTGGAACACCCGGAGGTGTTCCGCCATGCGGCTCTGGTGGCCAATGTGGACGGCATCGGCTGGCCGGGCGAGGAGTCGCGGATCAGCGCCAGTCCGGACGTGCTGCCGGCGCAGCGGCGGCTACTCGAGGACCTGGGTCTGGACGAGGCCATAGGTCTGCGCCCGGAAACCAGCAGCGCCATCGATGCCTGGAACTACGGTGTTGTGGGCGGCGCCGCCACCATTCATCAGGCGTCGCTGGATCCCGCCTACTTCGCCATCTATCACACCCAGGAAGACGTAGTGGTGCCGGAGCACTTCACTCGCCTCGAGCGGGATCTCGAGGTGCTGGCTCTCGGTCTGCACCGGGCCGCCACGGCGCCGCGCTGGACGCCGGCCCTCAGCGCCCTGGCCGACAGTGTTCGCGCCCGCTACCAATCCGACCTGGCTCGGGTGCCGGAACTCGAACTGGGCGAACTCGATGCGGCCCTCTCCGATTTTCGCGCGGCGGCGGTCGCAGTCGAGACCGGATCGGTGCCGGGCCTGGATGGTGCGGCCGCGGATCGCTTGCTGATGGCCACCCGCCACGAACTGGTGCCGTGGCTGTACGCCGCCAGTGGCGAATACCTGCAGGCCGTGCGGACCGCCGAATACGTGAGCCGCATGGTCGCCATGGATGCCGCCCGGCGGGCGCTCGACCAGGGTGCCCACGGCGCCGCCCTGTCGGCACTCGCGGATCTGCCGGAAGGCCGGCGCTGCGCCCAGCTTTCCGCCGCCAGCTACGCCTACGAGCGAAATTTCTGGGCCGGAGAGGGCGGCTGGGCCAGCCGTTTCGGTCACCGCGCAGCGCCGCCGCTGCCCGCATTCGATGCCGCCTGCCGGGCGCTGCTCACCGGCGAGGGTCCCGATGCCCGGATCGCCCGCGGCTTGGAAGCAGCCCGCACCGAGGCGCTGTATGCGGCGTCCGGCGCGCTGGCGCTGGTCGCCGCCAAGGTGCGCGCGGCCACCACCAACCTGCGCCAAGCGGGGCGAACCGACTGAGCCGATCCCGCGCCAGTGGGGGTTCTGACAAGTACATAAACGAGGCCGCTAGGCCAGGGAGGTAGAGATGTTCGGTGCGAAGGCGCGAAGTGTTGCGCAGTTGCGGTGGCGGGCAGGTCTGGCGGGCGTGACGCTGGCTGCCGTAGCGGCGCCGGTGTCAGCCGTCCAGGCGGCTTCGAGTGGGGTCATCGAAGAGGTTATCGTCACCGCCACGCGGCGCAGCGAGGCAGTCACCGACGTGCCGGTCAGCGTCAGCATGATCGGCGACGAGGAGATGCAGCAGCGCGGCGCCCGCCAGTTCGACGACCTGATTCGCCTGACCCCGGGGCTGAACCTGACTCGGGGTTCCTTCACCGGTTCGAGCCAGATCGCCATCCGCGGAATCTCGTCGGACGCCGGCTCCGGTACCACGGGCCTGTATATCGACGACACGCCGATTCAGGTTCGCAATATGGGCTTCGGCGCCGGCAACGCCTTCCCGGGCCTGTTCGACATCGAACGGGTGGAAGTGCTGCGCGGGCCCCAGGGCACCCTGTTCGGTGCCGGCTCGGAAGGCGGCACGGTTCGTTTCATCCAGACCCAGCCGGATCTGCTGCAGGCCAGCGGCACGGTCCGCGCCGAACTCGGCTCCATCGAGAACGGCGACACCTCCTACGAACTCGGCGCGGCCTACGGCATGCCCCTGTCGGAGCGGGTGGCGGTGCGCGGCAGCGCCTATTACCGGCGCGACGGTGGTTACATCGATGCCCTGGGAGGCACCTACGACATTGTCGACCCCAGCGGTGAGAGCTACGGCGATTCGGTGAATTTCACCCCGACCACCACCTATGAAGAGGACATCAACTGGGCCGAGACCCAGGCCCTGCGGCTGGCGCTCAAGTTCGCGGCCACCGACAACCTGACCATTACCCCGTCGGTTTTCTATCAGAAGGTGGAGAACAATGACGGCGCCTCCACCTACGAGTTGTCCATGTCCGACGTGGACGACGCGGACTACGCGCGCCCGCACCACGTCCAGGGCGCGGCCGGCACGCTCTACACCTTCCCTAACACCGCGGAAACGGTGACGTTGAACGAGATGTCGGCGCCGGAGGATCAGAAGGGCGAGGACGAGTTCACCCTGTTCGCGCTGGCGCTGGACTGGGATTTCGGCTGGGCAACCCTGTTCTCCAACACTTCCTACTTCGACCGCGAGCAGTACCAGTGGGCCGACTACACCAAAGGTTACGCGGCGTTTTATGCGCCCGAGTACTTCGTGGGAGCGGACGGCGTGACCTCCACCGGCACCTACGTACCGGAGGGCTGGAAGGGCATGTCCCAGTACAACAACGAGCAGCAGAATTTCGTTCAGGAAATCCGCCTGCAGTCGGCGGACGACGAGCGCCTGCGCTGGGTGGCGGGCGTGTTCTACTCGGATCTGGACCAGAAGGCCCACCAGCCCATCAACCACAACTTCCTGATCAACGCCTCCTGGGTCGGCTTCTATCCCACGGCCTTCGGCTGGGGTTATTACGCCACCGACGATGGCGAACCGTTCGGCCCGGGTTCCACCGCGCTGCAGAACTTCTTCGGTGACAACACCCTGGACAACGCGGTGATCTTCTACGGTGAGTGGGCCATGCAGGAAGAGCAGCTTGCCGGCTTCGCCCAGATCGACTTCGACCTGACCGATTCCATCACCCTGACCGCCGGCATCCGCGCCTCGCGCACCGAACTGGACTTCAACGCCGCTTATCTGGCCCCGGAGAACAATGCCAGCGCGCCGTTCGGCTTCCCCTGCGCGGACCCGAGCGACTGTACCTTCGGCAGCGGCGCCATGGCGCCGGTTTACCCCACCTCGGCCTCGGACTCGAGCGAAACCGCTTACACGCCGAAGTTCGGCATCTCCTGGCGGCCCACGGACGATCATATGATCTACGCCAACGCGGCCCAGGGCTTCCGTCCCGCCGGGGCATCCCTGCGGGCGCCGGCGATCTGCGACTTCGACCTGATCGAGAACGGCTACGTGGACTCCGACGGCAACCCGGTACAGCCGGAGACCTTCGACAGCGACTCGGCGTGGAGCTACGAGGTGGGGGTGAAGAGTCAACTCCTCGGCGGCCGGCTGGTGCTCGATGGCAGCATCTACCGCATCGAGTGGGAAGACATTCAGTCCAACGTCAGCCTGCCGAACTGCGCCTACAACTTCGTCGACAACCTGGGCAACGCCACCTCGGAAGGCTTCGACATCGCCTTCCAGTACCTGGTGACTCAGGACCTTTCCTTGAGCGGCGCCTACGGCTACAACGACCCCAGCTACGACGACGACGCCACCTCACCGGGCGGCGTGGTCATCCATGCCGAAGGTGCCGCGGTGGCCGAAGCCGGCCCGCCCAAGACCCTGTCCCTGGCCGCCGACTACGCCCACAGCTTCGGCGCCTGGGAAGGCTACGGCCGCTTCGACTACACCTGGTCCGACGAATGGCGCCGGGTCGGCTCCCAGGTCGCCACCGACCCGTTCTACGACCCGCGCCTGAGACCACAGGAGGCCTTCGACCTGATGAACCTGCGGCTGGGCGCGCGCTACCAGAACTACGACTTTTCGCTGTTCGTGTTGAACCTGACCAACGAGGCGCCGCGGCGTGAGCAGGTCGCCGGCTCCTACTACGACCCGCAGGACTGGGAAGACGTGGCAATCCGGCCCCGCACCTGGGGGCTGACCGTCGCCTGGCGGAACTGACATCCGGACGCCGGGGAGCCAGGCCGCCGGCCGGTGCTCCCCGGTTGCTGTAACACTATTCGGTTCCTCATGGGTCCGCCGCGATCCGGACCTGTAAATTCTATGTGCCTGGCTTGACCAGGATAGGTGTAACGCGTTACATATATTGATCTGGTGAGGGAGAGGTCAATGTACGAGCGCGTGCTCAGTCCCATCGACATCGGCGGGGTCGAGGTGCCCAACCGCACGGTGCGTACGGCGCACGCCACCGGCATTGGCGGCGGCCGCCTGAGCGATGACCTGATTGCCTACCACGAGGCGCGGGCCCGCGGCGGCTTCGGCCTCACGGTGCTGGAGATCCTGGCGGTGCATCCGTCCAGTCCGGGGACGCTGAACGTCTTCGACCCGACCCTCGGCGACGGCTACGGCCGCCTGCTGGAATCGATCCGCCCACATGGGATGAAGGTCTTTCAGCAGATCTGGCATGCCGGCCACAACGCCATGCCGTTGGACGGCTCACCGCCCTGGTCGCCGTCGGACGTTCCGAGTCCCCAGGTCGGGGTCGTGCCTCGGGCCATGAGCCGAGGCCAGATCGACGAGATCGTTGCCGCCTTCGCCACGACCGCGCGGGTCTGCCGCGACGCCGGGCTCGACGGGGTGGAGGTCCACGCGGCGCACGGCTACCTTATCCAGCAGTTCCTGTCGCCCAACGCCAACCAGCGTGACGACGAGTACGGCGGCAGTTTAGATAACCGCCTGCGTTTCCTGTTGGAGGTGATGCGGGCGGTGCGGGCCGAGGCCGCGCGCCCGGGTTTTGCTGTCGGGGTGCGGCTGGCCTCGGATCTGACCACAGGCGGTATCGGGGTGGCGGAGAACCAGGCCGTGGTGGATGCGCTGGCCGCCGAAGGGCTGGCGGACTTCGTGAACATCTCCCTCGGCAACTACCACTCGTTTCCGAAGATGATCGGCGGCATGCACGAACCGAGCGGCTACGAACTGGAAAGCGCCGTGCCGGTTGGCGAACGTAGTCCGGTCCCGGTGATCGTCACCGGCCGCTTCCGGACCCTGGAGGAGGCCGACCAGGTCATCCGCCTAGGCCAGGCCGACCTGGTGGGCCTGACCCGGGCTTCCATCGCCGACCCGGCGCTGGTGGTCAAGACACGGCGCGGTGAACTGGACCGGGTGCGCCCGTGTATCGCCTGCAATCAAGGCTGTGTGGGCCAGCTTCTGGGCCCGGAACGCCGGGTGGGCTGCGCGGTCAACGCCACGGCTGGGTTCGAGGGCCGAGTCAGCGACGACGTGCTGGAACCTGCAGCGGCGCCGCGCCGGGTGTTGGTGATCGGCGGGGGTCCGGCCGGCATGGAAGCCGCGCGGCTGGCAGCCCGGCGTGGCCACCGGGTAACGCTCGCCGAAGCCACCCCGGAACTGGGCGGCACCCTGCTGCTGGCGGCCCGGGCGCCGCGCCGACAGGGGTTTGCCGACTTCGCGCGCTGGCTTGAAACCGAAATCTACGCCGCCGGTGTGGACGTACGTCTATCGACCTACCTGACCGCGGATGATCCGCTACTCGACGAGGTTGACCAGGTGATCGTCGCCACTGGCGCCGAGCCGCGCCTGGACGGGGTGCAACTGTCGCACCCGGGGGAACCCATCAGCGGCATGGACCTCGACTGCGTGTTGTCGTCGAATGATCTGTTCACCCGCGGCACTGTGTCCGGCACCCGCGCCCTGGTGGTGGACGATGTTGGACATTACGAGGGCCTGGCCTGCGCCGAGCACCTGGCCGATGCAGGCCTGGCCGTGACCCTGGTGACCCGGTTGCCCACCGTTGCGCCGCTGATGCGTCCGGCACTGATGGTGGATCCTGCGCTGGAGCGGCTGGCAGCGCGGCAGTTCCAGTATCGGGTAGGCACCCGGGTGCTCGCTATCGACGGCCAGTCGGCGCAGCTTCAGGCTGTCGTCGGCGGAGAGCCGTGGCGCGTGGACGCGGATCTGGTGGTGTTCGTGTCGCTCAACCGCCCCCGGCTGGACGTGCTGGCAGGGATCGAGCAACGCGGCCTGCCGGTGACCCTGGTCGGCGACGCCAACACGCCGCGCTTCCTGGCGCGGGCAGTGGCGGAAGGGAATGCTGCCGGCCGGGCGGTGTGAATCGAACTCAGTCTTGCGGAGTCAGTAATGGACGTTGTGGAAGCCATGGAAACCTGTATCGCCATGCGATACCTGAAGCCCGATCCGCTGCCGCGGGAGACCCTGGAACGCCTGGTCTATGCGGCGACCCGCGCGTCCAACCCCGGCAACAGCCAGGGCTGGGGCTTCATCGTCATCGACGATCCTGCCATCAAGTCACGCATCGGCGAGGCGGTGCGCGAGGCCATGGCGCCGGTGTTCCAGAGCAAGCCAGCGGGACTCGAAGGGGTGGCCGAGCGCATGTACCAGGGCGCCGAGCACCTGGCCGGGCATTTCGCCGACGTGCCGGCGTGGATCCTCGGCTGCGCCCGCAAGATCTACCCGCCCCAGGCGCCCCGGGACGAGTTCATGTATTCCACCATTTATCCGGCGGCCCAGAACCTGGTGGTGGCGGCCCGCTCCATGAACATCGGCACCGCGTTCACCACGTTCCAGTCGGCGGCGGAGCCCCTGCTGCGGGAACTGCTCGAGATTCCCGACGACGTGTACCTGTGCGTGATGGTCGCGGTCGGCTATCCCGAGCGGTCGTTTTCGAAGGTGCGGCGCCGGCCGCTGGACGAGGTGCTGCACTGGAACGGCTGGCGCGAGTGACGCGGCGCGGTCCCTGGCTTCCCCCATTTCCGGCGCCGGCGGGCGCCGCTGACCTCCCCGAGGACTGATTCTGATGGAGTATTACCCGAATTATCCGGCCGGGTCCGAAGCCGACCCGGCCCGCTGGGCGCGAGAAAAAGAGGCTGAAGGCTGGCACGGTATCTGCGCTAGCGACCACCTGTGGGTAGGCGCCACGCGTTACCCGCACGTGTTCGTGGCCGCCACTCAGATGGCGTGCGCTACCGACACGGTGCGCATCACCACCTCGTTCTGTAACAACCTGTTCCGCTCGCCGATAGAGTTTGCGCTCGCAGCCCGCAGCCTGCAGTCGGCAGCGGGCGGCCGCTTCGAAGCGGGTCTTGGCGCCGGCTGGGCCGAGGACGAAATGCTGGCCATGGGTGAAACCTATCCCGATCCGCCGGCTCGGGTGTCGCGTTACGTGGAAGCGCTGACCGTGGCCCGGGCGCTGATCACCACCGGTCAATGTCGGTTCGACGGTACCTACTATCAGGTGGATGTAACCGGCGAGCGCGCACTGCTGCCCATGGATGTGGCGCCGCCGCCGCTGGTGGCTTCGGCGGGCGGTCCGCGTGCGCTGCGCGAGGCGACGCCTTTGGCCGACCGGGTGGAAATCAAGGCCAGTGCCCGGGCCACACGCGGCGGGTCGCTGGACCTGGCGACCATGGCTACGGTCACCGAGGACGAACTGCGGGGCAACGTGGCACGGGTGCGCGCGGTTAGCCCGGACGTGCCCATCGGCACCTTCATGCTGATCGGGGTAGGGGACGGCGAGGCTGTGCAGGCCCTCAAGGCCGGCCTGGGCTCCGGGTTTCTGTCGCGTTTCGTCGGCTCCCCGGCAGA
The DNA here is from genome assembly GCA_942491135.1 of uncultured Gammaproteobacteria bacterium. Taxonomy (GTDB): domain Bacteria; phylum Pseudomonadota; class Gammaproteobacteria; order Pseudomonadales; family Azotimanducaceae; genus UBA7803. The sequence continues at coordinate 101,980 of CALNZS010000021.1, forward strand.
AGTGGCGGCGGCATTGAGTGAGCTGGCCGGCATGGGCATCGACCGGGTGCAGCTCACCGAGCTGGTGCCGGGCTCGCACCGGCTGCTGGCGCCGCACCTGCTCGACTCCCATGGGTCATGAAGGAGGGACGATGACGTTCGACGACTATCAGGCCATCGTGCAGCGGGTCTACGAGTATGCCTATGGCATCGACACCCGGGACTGGCCGCTCTATCGCAGCATTTTCACCGACGAGATCGAGATGGACTTCTCGTCCTACAACGGCGCCCCGTCGGCCTCCATGGCCGCGGATCAGTGGGTGGCGAACTGCCGGGTGCTGTTCACCGGGCTCGACGCTACCCAGCACTCCATGAGTAACCCGCTGGTGTCCCAGGACGGCGGCCGGGCACGCTGCCGCATGTACATGCAGGCCGAACATTTCCTGGGCAACGACCAAGGTGGCAGCGGCTTCGTCCTCGGCGGCTACTACGACGACCGTCTGGTTCGCGGCAGTGATGGCTGGCGCATCGAGGCGGTCACCCTGAAAGTGCTGTGGAACCAGGGCAACCGCCACATCATGGAACTCGCCGCCCAGCGCGGCGCGGCGGCTCTGGCGAAAGGAGGCAATGCATGAGGATCGGAGCGGTATTTCCGCATCTGGAGATCGGCTCAGATCCGGTGGTGGTCCGGGACTGGGCTCAGACCGCCGAAGGGCTCGGTTACTCCCACATCCTGGTTTACGACCACGTGATTGGCGCCACCCACGAGAATCGCGATCCGCCACTGTGGGGGCCCTACACTGAAGAATCGTCGTTTCACGAGGCGCTGGTGTTGCTCGGCTACTTCGCCGCCTGTACCAGCCAGGTGGAACTGGTCACTGGAATCCTGATTCTGCCCCAGCGCCAGACCGTGCTGGTGGCGAAGCAGGCGGCGGAGATCGACTTGTTGTCCGGGGGCCGGTTGCGGCTCGGAGTCGGCACCGGCTGGAACTACGTCGAGTACGAGTCGCTGAACGAAGACTTTACCAACCGGGGCAAACGCCAGGCCGAGCAGATCGAGGTGCTGCGCGCGCTGTGGGGGGAATCGCTCCTGGACTTTACCGGTGACTACCACCGCATCGACCGGGCCGGCCTCAAGCCGTTGCCCGGGCGGCGCATTCCGATCTGGCTGGGTGGCTTCACCGACGTAGTGTTCCGGCGCGCGGCGGAAATCGGCGACGGTTTCATCTTCGGCGGCAGCCAGGACGACAACCTGGCGGCGCTGGGCCGGTTGCGCACCCACCTCGCCGGCCGCGAGCGACCGTTTGGCATCGAGGCGATGGTGAACTATCAGTCCGGGCCGTCCGGCTGGCGGCGCGACATCGAACAATGGGTTGGGGCCGGCGCCGACTACGTGTCGATGCGGGGCATGGCCCTACGCGGTATGGGCGAGGGGTTGGACTCGCCAAGGGCTCACGTCGACGCGCTGGAGACCTATTGGCGCGCCGTGGGTGATCTTGCCGATCCGACCCAATGAGGACTGTAACGCGTTCTACTATTCTCGATTGATTGGGTATGGATTTAGGTATTTTATTGAGACAGACAAGATAGAAATCGTGTAGCGCGTTACATTTTTTCTTGACCCATCACGCCCCCGGTCGTAGATTTCCGATCACTGGTGATCGTTTCTGGGAGAGACGGCCGCGTCGTCCGCGACGGCGGGCCGCAGATCGGGGAGAACCTCATGCCGCACACGAACCGTCGATGCCGCCGCGGACTGGCCGGCGTCGGATTGTTGTTAGTTACCCTTGCCGCACCGCCTACCGTGCATGCCGAGACCGGCGTGGTGGAGGAAATCGTCGTCATCTCCAGCCGCCTGCGCACGGAGAGCCTGCAGGACAGCCCGCTCACCGTCTCGGTGCTGCAGGGCGAAGAGCTGACGAACCTGAATCTGCTGAGCCTCGAGGACATCTCCCGGGTGGTGCCGTCGGTGGAGATGAACCCCGGCCGCAGCGACGCCCTGTTCATTCGCGGTATCGGCTCCGGCGGCGACACCGGCTTCGACCAGTCGGTGGGCATCGTGGTGGACGACGTCCCGTTCAGCCGCGGCCGCTGGCTCAATCCTGCCTACCTGGACGTGGAACGGGTCGAGGTGCTGAAGGGGCCCCAGGGCGTCTACCTCGGCAAGAACGCTACCGCCGGCGCGGTCTACCTGCGCTCCAACGACCCGACCCCGGAAGCCGAGTTCCTGGTGGAGGGCGGCGCCGAGTTCGAAGCATCGGAGTACTGGGGCGAAGTGATCGCCTCGGGGCCGCTGACCGACCGGGTCGGCGCCCGCCTGGCGCTGCGCGCGACCCAGATGGACGGCTGGTTCGAGCAACTCGATGAGGACACGCCCCAGACCGAGGAACTGATCGGCCGCCTGACCGTGGCCTGGGACATCAGCGACACGGTGAGCAACGTCACCAAGTTCACGTACAACGACCGGGACGACGCCGCCATCAACGTCAGTACCCAGCGCCAGTCCTGTCAGGGCCCCGGCGGTGCGGTGCAGCCGACCTTCGGCCTGCTGGCATCGCCGGGCGAGGATTGCCGGGTCGATTACCGCGCTACCCTGGACGATGAAGTACCACCGGACTACGGCGACGGCCGCTTCTGGACCCACGAATCGTGGCTGCTGAGCAACCGGCTGGAACTGGAGTTCGGCGCCTACACTCTCACCTCGATCACTGCGTTCAGCGACTACGACACCAAGTATCAGGACGACTACGACTACGCTTCGTCACCGTCCATCTACGCCTACGAGGAAGAGAGCAACGACCAATTCAACCAGGAGTTCCGGCTGGCCAGCCAGTTCGACGGCCCGGTGAATTTTCTGGCCGGCGTGTTCTACGAGGACACCGACTTTCACTTCCGCAACTCCTCGGTGCTGTTCAATCAGGAGTTCCTGGACATCATCTCCGGCGGCACGATCCCATTGACCGATCCGGCGACCGGGCGCAACTTCCTGTGGGATCGCGACAACAGCCAGGACGGTGAATCCTGGGGCGGCTACCTGGAAGTGAGCGTCGACCTGGGCGAACGCTGGCAGGTGGACGTCGGCGGCCGCTACACCGACGTCTCGAAGGACAGCCGCGCGGTCAATACCTACGTACACCCGATCATCGGTGTGGTGATCTTTCCCCTGTTGCCGGAAGGAGTGGCGCTGACCGACGACTACCAGGACGACGACTTCTCACCGCAGGTGATCGTGTCCTGGCATCCCCGTGACAACCTGATGGTGTACGCCTCGTACACCGAGGCCTTCAAAGCGGGTGGATTTGCCCACGGTTCGACCCTGCTGCCCACCACGACGGTGGAAGACGTCACCTACGCGGCGGAATCCGCCGCCGGCTACACCCTGGGCGTGAAGTCGACGCTCCTGGATGGGCGCCTGGTGCTGTCGGCGGCCGCCTACTACAACGAGTTCGATGATCTGCAGCAGAGCCAGTTCAACTCCGAGACCACCTCGTTCACCGTAGCCAACGCCGGCAGCAACGAGGTCACCGGCCTCGACCTGGACCTGAACTGGCAGCTCACCGAAACCCTGGGCCTGGACGCTTCGCTGGTGTTCCTCGACTCCAAGATCGAGGACTACATCGGCACCTGCTTCGCCGGGCAGACCGTGGAGCAGGGCTGCAACGTCGGCTACGACCCGAACACGCCGTCCGGCTCGCTGCCGTTCACCCCCGGCGCCGCTCAGGACCGCTCCGGCATCGAACTGGCCCCGGAGTTCGAAGCCATGCTGGGCCTGCGCTACGACCGGGTGCTGGCCTCGGGCGCCGGTCTGCATGCTTCGGTGTACATGCGCTATCGGGACGAAGTGATGCTGCAGCCGGAGCGCAACTATCCGACGTACAACGACTTCACCCGCTTCGACGCGTCCGTGGTCTGGACCAGCCCCTCGGACACCTGGGAAGTGCGCGCCTACGGCAAGAACCTGACCGACGAGGAGATCCTGGAGGGTTGGGTGGACTCTCCCGGCACCGGCGGCACCGCGGGCCTGCCGGAGGGCGCGGCCGGCGCCGGCGCCTGGGCCGACCTGGCCGGCGGTATTCGCCGCGCGCGGGAACTGGGCATGGCGGTGCGCTACCGGTTCTGAAGGCGCCCGGCTCGCGCGGTCAATCGCGCGTACTGAAACGCGATACAATGCCGCCATGGCAACGGCTCAGCTCACTCCCCGCCAGGCCGAGCGGCGGGAACGCATCCTCGACACCGTGCGCGAGCACCTGTCGCGGCTCGGCTACGAGGGGCTGAGCATGCGCGACGTGGCGGACGCCGCCGGGGTGTCGCCGACCACGCTCTACAACCTGTTCCAGAACAAGGACAACCTGGTGCTGGCCGCACAGGAAGACCTGCTCGACCAGCTTGCCGAGCTGGCCAGGGGTCAGGACAAGCGCGGCCTCGATTACCTGATCACCACCGCGGAAGGCATTTCGGAGCAGGTGGTGAAGACCCCGCGCTACGCCGAGACCATGACCAAGCTGTTGTTCCGCGGCGAGCCCGGCGATCCCATCTGCCAGATCCTGCTCGGTGACGTGATGCGTCAGAATCATTCCCGGGTGGAAGAGATGATCGAGCTGGGCGAGATCCGTGCCGACGTCGACGTGGAAACCCTGGCGCGCTGCCTCACCATCGACATCTGGGGCACGATTCTGCTGTGGCTGAAGGGCTTCATCGCGCTGCAGGATCTGCAGCGGGAATACGTCGGCCGCCTGCTCATGACCCTGGCGCCGCTGCTGACCCCGGAAGCACGCCAGCAGTACCGTCGCCGTATGAACCGGGTCGGGGCCCTGATCGGGGAATGAGCCCCGGGCAGTGAGCCCCGGGCAGTGAGCCCCGGGCAGCGAGCCGCGGCGAGTGAACGGCCGCACGGGCTCAGTTCCTGGGCTGGTTCTGCACTACCACGTACTCCCCCGCCATGGCGTCGTCGTGAACGATGTCCAGCACGGCGGTGGCAATGTCTTCCGGGGTCAGAATCTGAATGTTCTCAAGGATCGGTCCCAGCCAGTCCGGCCGTTTACCGCCGCCGGTTTTGTCCAGTATCGGCGTCTCCGTTACCCCGGGGCACACCGCGTTGACCCGGATCCCGCATTGCGCGTGCAGGTCGCCACAGGACCGGGAGAACATGATCACGCCAGCCTTGGCCGCGGCGTAGGGCGCGTCCGCCAGGTACGGAGTCAGTCCGCCGGTGGAAGCGGTGTTGACGATCACTCCGCCGCCCCCCTCGCGCATGCGTCGGATCGCCAGAGTCGACGACAGCACCACGCTGGCCAGGTCGATATCCAGCACCAGGCGGATGCGTTCGAGGTCGGTATCGGGAAACGGCGGCGGACCGGACACGATGCCGGCATTGTTGAACACGATGTCCAGGCCGTCGAAGGTGCGTTCGGTGGTGGCATACAGATCTTCCAGTGCGGCGGCGTCGGTGACGTCCACTCGCAGTACCAGCGGTCTTGCACCCTGTTGCTCGACCAGTTCCGCGGTACCGGCGAGCCCGGATTCGTCCACGTCCGCCAGCACCACGCCACGGGCGCCCTCGCGGGCCAGTGCCACCGCGGTAGCCCGGCCGATCCCGGCCGCCGCCCCGGTCACCACGGCGATTCGATTTTCGATGTTCATTTCGCGTGTCCCTCGTTGTTCCGTCGGGCAGTGAAGCGAATAGGCAACTTGTCGAGCCCGTTCAGGGTGGCGTAAGGGAATCGCACGGCCGGCCCGTTCGGCGCGAAGTCGGCGATGCGCCGGGTGAACTCCTGCACCACCACCTTACATTCCAGCCGCGCCAGCGGCGCGCCCAGGCATTTGTGCAACCCCTGGCCGAAGGTCATGTTCTTGCGCAAGGTCTGCATGCTGCGGGTGATGTCGAATTCGTTGGGCCGTTCGAACACCGCGGGGTCTCGGTTGGCGGCGCCCCACATCAGACAGATCTTCGAATCAGCGGGCACCTCGAGGTCGCCCAGGGTCACGGGGACGTTGTTGGTGCGGAACAGCCCGTGCACCGGCGCGTCATAACGCAGGACTTCCTCGATGGCCTGGTCCAGCAGGTCCGGATCGTTCTCGAGGTGCGCGAACTGATCCGGGTGGTCCATCATCAGCTTGAAGAAATTGCCGATCAGGTTGGTGGTGGTGCCGCTGCCGGCTACCAGCAGGAACTGGGCGAATCCAAGCATCTCGGCCATGCTGATGGGCTCACCGTCCACCCGGCCCTTGGCCAGCAGGCCGAGCAGATCGTTGCCGGGATCCTGCCCCGCCTTCTCCTGGTCCACCTTGGCCTGGATGTGCGGTGCGAAGTACTCGTACAGGGCCGTGAGTTTGCGTACGCGCTCCTCGCCGAGTTCGGGCCGGTCCTGGCTGAACACGGCGCCGGCCATCACCACCACCCAGTCGCGCAGCACGTCCTTGTCGCGCTCGTAGGGCAGGTCGAGCATCTGGCAGATCACCCACATAGGCAGTGGAATCGCCAGGTCGTCGATGATGTCGCACTCGCCGCGCTCGATGACGCCGTCTATGCAGCGGTTCACGAATGCCCGGATACCTTCTTCCATGGCGGCGATCACGCCGGCATTGAAGCCCTGCATGATGGCCTGCTTCTGTTTGCCGTGAAGAGGCGGGTCGGCGCTCACCAGCACCGGCGCGCCTTCCCCGGCGGCGTAGGTGGGTCCGGGGCCGTGTCTGGCTGAATAGGTCTCGTTGTCCCGGACGATCCGAGCGATGTCCTCGTGGCGGAACACCGAGTACCAGCCGTAATCTTCGGAATGATGGAACGGACACCGTTCCAGCATCCGGTTGAATGTGGCTCCAGGGTCGTTCTGAAAGTCTTTGCTGTAGAAGTCGAAACGTTCCTCCACGGCCTCACCCCCTCCAAAAAAAAAAAAAAAAAAAAAAAAAAAAAAAAAAAAAAAAAAAAAAAAAAAAAAAAAAAAAAAAAAAAAAAAAAAAAAAAAAAAAAAAAAAAAAAAAAAAAAAAAAAAAAAAAAAAAAAAAAAAAAAAAAAAAAAAAAAAAAAAAAAAAAAAAAAAAAAAAAAAAAAAAAAAAAAAAAAAAAAAAAAAAAAAAAAAAAAAAAAAAAAAAAAAAAAAAAAAAAAAAAAAAAAAAAAAAAAAAAAAAAAAAAAAAAAAAAAAAAAAAAAAAAAAAAAAAAAAAAAAAAAAAAAAAAAAAAAAAAAAAAAAAAAAAAAAAAAAAAAAAAAAAAAAAAAAAAAAAAAAAAAAAAAAAAAAAAAAAAAAAAAAAAAAAAAAAAAAAAAAAAAAAAAAAAAAAAAAAAAAAAAAAAAAAAAAAAAAAAAAAAAAAAAAAAAAAAAAAAAAAAAAAAAAAAAAACGCTGGTGGCATTGCGCGTTGTTACACTTTCACCGAAGGCCGGCCTCTGTCGGTCCGCACCGATTCCGGCAGGATCCAGTACGGGTCCTTCGTAAACGCGCCTGACGCGGAGTATATACAGACGATTTTCATTTTTGTAGCATGTTACATATATTCCCGAGGAGACGGGAGAGCCCATGGACGCACAGACCAGCGACCGCATCCGCCGGCGCATCGACGCGGAGTACGCGCGCTTCGCCAGCCGGGGCGCCCCGCCGGAGGGGTTCGAACCGTTGCCGGACGTGCCCACGGGCCGCTATTTGGACGCCGCCTTTTTCGAACTGGAGCGCCAGCACGTGTGGCGTAAACGCTGGCTCATTGCCGCTCACACCGACGAGCTGCCAAAGGTGGGTGACTACGTGCTGTGGGAGCGCAGCGGCGTGCCAATTCTGCTGGTGCGCGGCCGCGATGAGCGCATCCGCGCCTTCTACAATACCTGCAGTCACCGCGGCGGTCCGCTGGTGCGCCAGTCGCGAGGCAACGAACGGGTGTTCGTGTGTAAGTACCACTGCTGGGCCTTCGGCCTGGACGGTGTCCTCAGCCACGTGCCGGACGAGCACGAGTTCATTGCCGTGGACCGCGCCCGCCGGGGACTGAAACCGGTGCGTTGCGAGACCTTCGGCAACTGGGTGTTCGTCAACCAGGATGCGGACGCGGCGCCCCTCAAGGAATCCCTCGGCCCGCTGGCAGCGGAGTGGGCCGACTACGAGCCGGAGCGTCTGCGTTTCGTCACTCGTTACTCGTTCGACCTGCCGGTGAACTGGAAGATCATGATGGACGCGTTTCAGGAGGTGTATCACCTGAAGCACATCCACCCTCAGACCGTGGACCAGGCCCTTGACCACCGGGGTGCCACCATGTCCCTCTACGATGGCGGTAATTCGCGCATGGTAGTGCCTCACCGAACCGACCAGACGGCCTACGTGAGTAGCCCGCCCACGGGTGCCATTGACGCCGATCCCCGCATGGAAGTGGTGCGCAGCGCGTCGGTCGCCTATACCCTGTTCCCCAATATCGTTACCCCGACATCGGCTGTGTCCTTCCCGTTTCTGGTGTTCTGGCCCCAGGCCGTGGACCGCACGGAGCTCGAGGTGGCCTTCTTCACCCGCGGCGACAATGCGGACCCGGACAGCCCCGAATGGCAACAGCAGATTGCAGGCTTCAACATGATCCTCGGCGAAGACAACGAAAACCTGCCGTGGATTCAGCGCTCCATGGAGTCCGGCGCCATCGAGGGTATGCCGCTCAGCTATCAGGAGCGGCGCATTTATCACTTCCACGAGTATCTCGACGAGACCATCGGCGCCGCCAACGTGCCCCCGCAACTGAGGGTTGAGCCGCGGGTCCGGTGGCTGGAGGAAACCGCTTAAGCCGGCGGCGCCGGGGCGTCGTCGCTCATCTCGCTCGTCAGGATTGCTGCTGAGCGGGCCGGTGACGCGCCCTCGACCAGGGTGCGGCTGGTGGTCAGGGCGTCCGCGAACTCATCGAACACGTTGTCCGCTCCCACCAGGTCGACGATGCCGGCCCGGCGGATCTTGCCGGACACGGTGGGGTTGGCGCCGGTGAGCATCACGCGCACGTGGCGCCGGTGCAGGTCGCGGATCACTTCCTCCAGGGTCTGCAGGCCGGTGACGTCGATGAACGGCACCCAGCGCAGGCGCACGATCAGGATCTTCGGGTCGGTGTGGGTGGCGGCGAGGGCGCGCTCGAAGGTCTCTGCCGCGCCGAAGAAGAACGGTCCTTCCACCGCGTACGCCAGTACTCCCGGCGGCAACTCGGTGAAACCCTGGTGCGAGAACTCGCGGGCGAGCTGGTCGTGGGTCATCTGCTGGACCTGCACGCTGCCGGCCATGCGCCGCAGGAACTGCAGGATCGCCAGGATCACGCCGATGTTCACCGCCACCACCAGGTCGGCGAACACGGTGAGGACGAAGGTGACCAGCAGAATCACTACGTCCGCCGGCGGCGCGCGGCGCACCATCTTGGCGAAGTGGCGGGCCTCGCTCATGTTCCAGGCCACCACGAACAGAATGGCCGCCAGCGCTGCCAGCGGAATGTCGGCGGCCAGCGGCGCCGCCAGCACCAGCACCACCACGAGCGTGGCGGCGTGTACCACGCCGGCGATGGGGCTGGTGCCGCCATTGCGCACGTTGGTGGCGGTGCGGGCGATGGCGCCAGTGGCGGCGAAGCCGCCGAACAGGGGCGCGGCCAGGTTGGCGATACCCTGGCCGATCAGTTCCTGATTGGAGTCGTGGCGGGTGCCGGCCATGCCATCGGCCACTACTGCGGATAGCAGCGACTCGATGGCGCCCAGCATGGCGATGGTGAAAGCCGGACCGATCAGGGTAATGACCTGGGGCACGCTGACGTCCGGCAGGCTGGGTGCCGGCAAACCCTGGGGGATGCCGCCGAACAGCGAACCGATGGTGGCCACCCCGTCGAAGCCGACGGCGGCATGCAGCGCCGTGACGACCACCAGGCCGGCCAGCGGGCCCGGCACCCGGCGCAGCCCCGGGATGCGCGGGGTACCGACGACCAGGGCCAGGGTCAGCACTGACAGGGCCGTGGTGGTGGCATGAAATCCGGGCAGCGCTTGCAGCAGATGCCACACTGTTTCGTGAAAATGAGCGCCGGACTCGGCGTCGACCCCGAAGAAATAGCCCCACTGGCCGACAAAGATGACCACCGCAATGCCGGCGGTGAAGCCGACGATGACCGGGTCCGGTATGAACTTGATGATGGCGCCGAGCCGGGTGATGCCGAGCAACAGCAGCATGACGCCGGCCATTAGGGTGGCAACCTGCAGGCCGGCGACGCCGTGCTCGGCGGTGACCCCGGCCAGAATCACCACAAAGGCGCCGGTGGGTCCGGCAATCTGCACCCGGCTGCCGCCGAGGAGCGAAACCGCCACCCCGGCCACGATGGCGGTGTACAGCCCCTGCTCGGGTTTGGCGCCCGAGGCGATGGCGAAGGCCATGGCCAGCGGCAGCGCAACGACGCCCACAATGACGCCGGCGATCGTGTTGCGCAGCCATTGCTGGCGGCCGAGCAGGCCCGCCCGCTGCGCTTCCAGCAGAGCGATCATGTCAGGATGCGCTGCATACCGATGGCGCGGTCGTCAGGCGTCCGGCCAGAGGCCCCTGGCCTCCTCCATCAGCACCGGCACGTCCCGCGGCATCAGCACCTGGGCCTGCACCGCCTGCCGGGCGGCGGTTTCGAACCGGTCGAGAAACGTCGCCCGGTCGCCGTAGAGCGCTTTGACCTTCGCCGCCGGGAACGGATCGCACGATCCGCCCAGCAGGGCGAAGATACCTTCGCCCCGCGGGATGGCGCTGTTTTTCGCCAGCGGCACCTCCACCTGGGGCAGACGGATCCCGCCCCGCGCCAGCCCGTTTTCGTCCCGCACCACCTGGGGCGGGTCGCCGGCAAATTCGATCTTCGGCTGCAGCGGCGGCGCCACGCCGTCGGCGGCCCAGCGCTGCATGTGGTGGAACACGGCGTCGTAGAGCAGCGCCATGGGCACCGCGTTGACGTTCGGGTCCATGGGCCGGCCTTTGATGCCGTCCCGGTCCTGCAGGGCCTGACGGGTGGTCTGCACCTGCTGGGACACGTGGCAGGTACCGGCCGCCTCCCAGTAACGGAAGGTATCGGTGTCTGGCTGGCGCACGCTGTAACAGGAGATGGCCTCCAGCTCGGAATTCACCACGAACACCGGAATCTCAAGGTCATCGCGGATCAGATTGGCGCCGACGAGCTGGTTTTCGGTGGCGCCGGCGGGCCGGTCGTTGATGTTGACCACGGTCTCGCCCACTTCCAGCGGGGTGCCGCGGCCGAAATAGATGGCCAGGATGCAGCCATCGAGGGCCCGGGTGAGGGGCTGGATGGCGTTCAGATAGGTGGCCAGCCGCCCGGCGGACTGGGACGCCCCCCAGCCGATCACGCGCTGCACGTCCAGGCCCGCCAACGGATCCGTATCGCGGGACCGGTCCGGGCCAATGGCAAGAGCCGCCTGGGTGAACACGTCGTAGGAGTAGTCGTCGGATGGGATGGACAGCACCCCGTAGCGCTCCGGGTCCCAGTCGGCGAGCCCCTGGCGCACCGGCGGCAGGCCGTCGATGCCGACCTTCTGGGTGGTCAGGAACACCACGGCAAAGCCGCCCTCGAACAGTTCCAGGCTCTCGGCGCCGAACAGATCGTAGCCGGCGGTTACGTTGTTCCAGTTCAGGATCACGGTGCCGTTGAAGCGCGCCGGGTCCCTGGGCCGGTACACGAGCATGCGGGTCCGGAACGCGGCTTCGCCGGATTCCTCCGCCACCCAGCGGCCGTCGCGGTTGGCGGTGGAGCCGTTTACATCGCGGTACTTCTTGGCGGTGCCGGCAAGAAAGTACTCCACCTCGTCGTAGCCGAGGGCCTCGGTGTCGCGCAGCGCGGCGGCGAACGGCCAGCCGCGCTTACCGCCGCTGACCGGGCCGCTGACCGTGGCGGTGCGTTCCGCCCTGGCGCCGGCCACTACACCGGCTCCGCCAGAAACACCGGAATCCGGCGCTCCGTCTTGGCCTTGTAGTCGTTGTAGGTCGGGAAGGCTTCGGCCGCCGCCGCCCACAGGCGTTCGCGCTCGGCGTCGTCTTCGACCTCGCGGGCCCGCATCTTGAACACCTCGGTGGCATCGCGGATCTCCACGTCCGGATTGGCCCGCAGGTTGTACACCCACACCGGATTCTTCGGCTGGCCGCCCATGGAACCCACCAGCACGTAGCCATCGTCCACCTTGACCCGCATCAGCGGGATCTTGCGGATGCCGCCGGTCTTGTTGCCCTGGTGGGTGACGATGATGCACGGCAGGCCGGTGTCCAGGAGCGTGGTGCCCCGGGTGCCGCCGCTGCTTTCGTATTCCTCGACCTGCTTGCGCACCCAGTCGAGTGTGGGGGGGATGTATTCGGCCATGAGATACCTCCTTCCTTGGAGGCGGCATTTCAACACAGTCCCGGCCTTGCCGGTATCAGTGGTCCGACGTAGGGTGCTCGGCGTCGGGGGAGGAGAGCATTCATGTTGCGTTCGAAAGGGTGGCTGGCAGCGACCGGCATCCTGCTGGTGCTGGCCGGGGGCGCTGTGGCCCATTGGGTGCAGACCGCTGGCGGGGTGCAGGTTCAGGACATCCGGATTCCGCTGGCGCCGGGTCAGCAGCTTTCCGCGCTGCTCTACAGACCGGCGGCCGCGAGCGCTGGGACTCCGGCGCCCGCGGTGCTGGCGGTACACGGTTACATCAACTCCCGCGAGACCCAGAGCCCGTTCGCCATTGAGCTGGCGCGGCGCGGCTTCGTGGTGCTGGCCCTGGACCAGACGGGCCATGGTTTCAGCGACGGTGCGGCGTTCAGCGCCGGGTTCGGCGGGCCGGCGGCATTGCGTTATCTGCGCGGCCTGCCGTTTGTCGATGCCGGCAACATCGGCCTGTCCGGGCACAGCATGGGTGGCTGGACGGCCCTGGCCGCGGCTGCGGACCAGCCCGACGGGTATCGCGCACTGGTGCTGGTCGGGTCATCCACGGGCGCGCCGTTCGCGCCGGAGGGATCAACCACGTTTCCGCGCAACCTGGCGGTGATCTTCAGCCGCTACGACGAGTTCGGTCCGTTGATGTGGGGCGTGCAGGACGCGGCCGATGTCACGCAGAGCCCCAAGCTGCAGGCGGTTTTCGGAACCGATGGGCCGGTGGAGCTTCGAAGGATGTACGGTTCCGTGGAAGCCGGTGACGCGCGCTGGCTGACCATGCCCGACACCACCCATCCGGGCGATCACCTGTCCCACGAAGCAGTCGCCGACATGGTGACCTGGATGCAACGGACCCTGCCGGGCGGTGACCCGCGGCCGGCGGGCGATCAGGTCTGGCTCTACAAGGAACTCGGCACGCTGATGGCGTTGATCGGCGGGGTGTGCCTGCTGCTCGGCGTCTTCGATCTGATTCTGCGCCGGTTTGCGCGGCTGGAGCGGCCAGCGGCAGGAGTGGTTTCGGCGCCGGATGGCGCCTGGTGGGTGGGCGTACTGGTGACCGCCGCGGTGCCGGCGTTGACCTTCTATCCGCTGACCGGAGCCGGCGCGGGGTTTGCGGCCAATCCACTGTTTCCCCAGGCGGTGACCAACCAGATCCTGGTGTGGGCGGTGGGTAATGGGGTGATTGCGCTGCTGCTGGGGCTGCTGATGAGGATAGTGTCGCGGTCCCATTCCGAGCCCTCCGCGGAGGGCTCGGGGGCCGCGCCGGCGGTGGGTGCGGTGGCCGCCGCGGTTGCGGCCTCGGTGGCCGCGCTGTACCTGGCGGTATGGGCGTCGGGCTGGCTGTTCCTGAGCGACATGCGATTCTGGGTGGTGGCGCTGAAACCCATGGCGCTGCACCACGTGCCGGCGTTCCTGGCCTATCTGATCCCCTTAACGGCGTTCTTCTGGCTCACCCAGCGGCAGTGGCATCGGCGCCTTTCGTTGCAGCGTTCCGCCGGCGTTCAGTACGGGGCGGCGATCCTGGGCACGGTTGGCGGGCTGGCGCTGATGGTGGCGGCGATGTACGTCTACCTGTTTGCCGCTGGCCATCTGCCCGGTGTCGATCCGCTGTTCACCATCGTCGCCATCCAGTTCGTGCCGGTACTGGCGTTCACTGCCATCGTGTCCGTGTTCGCCTGGCGGCGCACCGGCGACGCGTGGGCCGGTGCTGTCCTGAGCGGCCTGGTGGTGACGTGGTACGTGGTCGCGGGGCAGGCGACCCACGTCGTGTAGGGGCTGAGTCGGTTAGTCCCGGAGAAGGCGCAGTGTGAGCCCCTTGCCGGCATCGGGCTGCGCGTCGAACCAGGTGGCCGCGATGCGTGAGCCGGATGGGCCGGCATCAGCAGCGGCAGAACTCAACCTGACACTGCGCCGTTCCATCGTAAAGGTCACCTTTGGCGTCGGCCGACCGGACGCGGCCCAGGGATCGACGCACAATCTGTACACGGGTTCGAGAACCAGGGCGTGGGTAACCGGCTGATCGTTCTCGGTTCCGCCACTACCTTCGAGCGCGTCAATCGCCACATCGAACCGGCGCCTGGCGTGGCGTTCTTCCAGCGGGGCGAGTGATCTGATGTCGCCGGGCCGCGGGTCCACGCCACCTGGCGGGGACCCGCGGCCGGGATCGGGTCGCGGTCAGGTCAGGGGCCTGGTCAGCGCCAGCTCGTCTTCGGCGCCGGGACCTCCTGGGTGCAGTACAGGCGCGAGTCCAGCAACGCGTCGCCGCGCACGTCGCTCGGGTAGTCGGGATTCTGGGTCATCTCGAAGAACGCCGCCCGCGACGGATACTCGACGAGAATGATCTCGTCCCATTGCTCGTCGCCGCCGATGACCGTGGCGGCCACGTTGCCCAGATAGCGGACGGTGGCGCCCGCCGCCTGGAGAAAAGGGGCCGCCGCCTGGCCGTAGCGGGCGTAGGTTTCGGCGCCGCCGTCCGGGTTGAACTTGAGCAGGTTGAGCATGACCAGCGGACCATCCAGGTCCAGCTTGGCAAAGGCTTCGATCTGCTTGCGGGAGGGATTGATGTAGGTCTCGGGCATGGGGTTTCCTTGACGCCCTGGCTGATTGGTAGATAGTAAGCCGGATCCCAATCCGATCTCCAAGAGGTTCTGGGATGTCTGGCTCGATGGTCACCGTTTGCTGTGCTGCTGAGAACCGCCGCCGGAGCCAGGCGGGCTGCTGGAGCGCCAGGTGAGCGCGCCATACTTCGTCCCCGCTGCAGACCTCGTTCCCTACTGGCCCCATGACCTCCTGGCGACCAGCGACGTCGGCATGCTCGGTCGCCTATCGCAGTACCTCGGAGTGACCGAGTTCGATCTGGTCGAACACCAGGGCGAGCTGACTCTGTTCGGCACGCTGGCGCTGTGGCAACAACTCGCCTTCGACCTGCCGCTGGTGGACGGGCTGGCCCTGGTCCTGGGGCAATCGGGGGTCAACCTCACGGCGCTGCCATTCGAACTCAATTTCGGGCCGCCGGTGCCGGACGATGCCCCCGGTGACCTTGCCGACCGGGCCCTCAACCTGTTCCTGAAGGGCCGTCCCGGCCCCTACGAACTGCTGCTTCCTGAAGTGGATGTGGGGCTGCGCTTCGACAAGGACAAGCTGCGGCCGATGCGCCCGAAGGATGCGTCCGATCTGAGCAAAGGCTTCGAGCCCGATCCAGCCGCCGAGTACGTGCAGTTGAACTTCCGCGCTGCCCTGGCAATCGACACAGAGTCCGGCGTGCGCCTGGAGGCGCCCGGGGACCTGGATCTTCCGTACTGCCAGATCGGCTCGACGGGCATCGTCATTGCGGCTCGCGATCTAGTGCTGCGGCTGTCGGACGTGCAGCCGTTCCCGGAAGGCATCGATCCCGACGCTTTCGACCTGGAGCCGGACTGGAAGGGCGTCTATCTGGGTCGCGTACAGGTTTTCAATCTGAACGCGCTGGTGGACTGGCTGCCGTCGCAGCTCGACCTGGAGAAGTGGTTCTTCGGGCGCGGCGGGGTCACTGGCAAGGCGACGGCGATATTCGAACTCGAGCCCGACATGACGTCGCGGAACTTCGCCATGCGCGCGCTGCGGCTCGCCTTTCGCCAGAACGTGCTGCTGGAAGGCCTGGTGCAGAGTGCGTTCAAGCTCGGCTTCTACGACGACAAGGTCGTGTACCTGGATCTGGCGATCACCCACGAGCCGACCCTCGAGTTCCCCGAATCCATCGGCTTCATGGGTGCCATCTCGGCGGTGCAGCCGCCGGGCGATCAGCAGCCGCCGCGCCAGGACGAGATCCTGGTGTTGCCGCTGGACCCGGTGTTGCGGCTCGGCGTGAAGAAGCTGGGCGTCCGCGCCCGGCCGGATCCGGGACGCGCCGGCAACGAGTTCCCACCGGACACGCGCTTCTGGGATCTGCTGATCGACGGTCGGGCCGAAGTCGGCGTGGCGGCGCAGGTCGCCGATTCCGTGTTCGGCGCCGAGTTCGCCGGGCTGGCGTTGCAGCTTGCGCCGCGCTTCGACGTGATTCTGCCCAATGGCTTGTGGCTGGGGCTGTCGGAAGCGGCGCTGACCCGGCTGGCGGCATTCCCCGTTTCGATCTCGCGCATCGGTTTCGGTAAGGAAGGCGAGGAAAAATGGGTGGGCCTGGATGCCGCCGTGGACTTCGGCAAAGGCATCGGACCCGCCGCGTCGGTCAAAGGGTTGCGCGTGTTCTTCGATGGCCCGCACGGCACCCGCCTCTCGTTCGACGGTATCGAGCTGCGCCTGCAGCGCGCCGGCTTTGGCTTCCGCGGCTTCGTCGCCATGAAGACGGGCGCGGACCCGCAGGGCATCGCCGACCCCTCCGACAAGACGTTTCTTGGCGACGTGAAACTCACCATCGCGAGCGGCGTGGGCGTCGAGTTGGAAGGATCGGTGCTGTTCGGTACCAGAAGCGGTACCCGTTTCGGTTACGTGTCGCTGGATGCGACCTTCGGCAGCGGTATTCCCATCTTCTCTTCGGTGTCGTGGTTCGGGGCAGCGCTGCTCGCGGGGGTGAACGTCAGCCCGAATCGTACGTTGGCCGGCAACCAGGGCGATGACTTCAACTGGTATCAGCACTGGTATGCCCCGGCACCCGCCCCGTTTTCGGTGCTGAGCGCGCGCAAGTGGACGCCGGCGGACGACGGCTGGGCCGCGGGCGCCGGTGTCACGATAGGCTCCAGCGACGGCAAGGCCTGGAGCCTGCGGGCGTTGCTCGCGCTGATCTCGCCGGGTCCGGTGGTGATCGTCGAGGGGCGCCTGCGGATTCTGAAGACGCGCGAGCCGCACAGCGGCCCGCCGCGCGCTTCGACGATCCGCGGCATGCTGGTACTCGACTTCGATCAGGGCGATTTCCTGCTGGCGTTGGAGGTGGACTACAAGCTGCCCGAGTCGGGCCTGTTGCTCGACGTGCATGCGGCGGGGGAAGTGTTTTACGGCCACCGCCCCGGCGACTGGCATCTGGCGATCGGTTTTCCCGAACCGGTCAGCCGCCGGGTCAAGGCGGCCGCGCTGCGTCTGCTCGACTGGGACGCCTACCTGGTCATCAGCGGCTCCGACCTCGAGATCGCGGATAGGACTTTCCCGGGGACCGCGCTCGCGGTGGGCTATCGCACGGGCATCGACAAGCGCGGGAAATGGGGGCCGGTGCGCGGCGTGTTGGCGGTATGGATCGCCGGTGACGTCGCGCTGTCCTTCAACCCCTTCTACATCCTGGCCGAGGTCTCGCTGCACGGCGAGGCCAGCATCAAGGTCTACGGTATCGGTTTCGAACTGATGCTCGATGCGCTGCTGGCGCTGGAAGCCCCCGTGAATGGGGACGACCTGTTCTTCGGCGGCAAGGTGCGGATCAAGGTGGGGCTGCCATGGCCGCTGCCGGACATCAAAAAGGATATTCCGTTCAGTTGGGGCGACGCCAGCGCGTTGCCGCCGCCGGTGACGCCGCTGGTGGACGGCGCCACGGTCAGCCCCGGCTATTCAGTGGTGGGTGAGCGCTTCTACGAACGGGAAACCGGCGTCACGGCCGATGCCACCCTGGCGCTGGACGGGCGGGTGACCATCACCTTCCAACGACCGTTGCGGTCGACCTGGCCGGGCGCGCCGACGCCCGTGGATCTCGCCCAGCCGGACCGGGTGGGGGACGTTTTCTACCGCTACACGCTCACCGCCGTGCGGGTGCGGGTGACGCCCGCGGCGGGCTCGCCACACGAAGCGGGCGAGGACGTCTTCGGCCAATGGACCCTCGGTCACGGCGATGCCGCCGGTCCCCAGGCCGAGAGCCTGGTGCTCTGGGGCCTGACCCCGTTTCCGGCTGCGGGCAACCTCGCCTGGCCGGGCCGCACGGAGCGCCGGTCGTGGGCCGATCTGCTGTTCGACACCTATCCTGCCTGGCCCTGCGGTACGTTGCCGCCGGCCGAACGCTGCGTCGACTTCGACAGCGTCCCGGCCGGGGTCCATGAACCGGATCTGCGCTACCGTCCGGATCCGGCTTTCGGTGCCGTGGTCTTCGCCCCGGAGCAGCCCGACGATTCCGACGGTTCCGTGGGGACTTTCGTTCAGGTACCGCTCGCCGTTCTGGACGCTCCCGATGATTCACGAAAGGGCCGTTGTCTGCGCCTCGCGCGAACGACCGTTCTCAGCGGTGCGGACGGTCAGCAGCAAACGAGCGGGCCAGTGACCGACGGCATCACGTTGTGGGGGGTTGGCATCGATCTGCCGCCCAGCGTTCGCGCGAGCGGTCGGGTCGAACACAACACCGATCTGACGTTTCTGTTCGTGTTCGCCTTCATGGACGAGGAGCCGGTCGCCTCGGTGGCGGCCAGTGGTGCCGACTTCGAGATCGCGGCGACGGACAGACCCGCGTTCAATCGCCTGGTGGTTCGTGTGCATCCGCGCGGCCGTCACCGACCCACGGGTCGGCATCACTTTCTGTGCCGTTTCTGCTACACCACGAAGGCGGCCGTGACCGGGCTGGACGAGACCCTGCAGCAGCGCGCGCTTTGGGCCCGAATCCTCGGTCCGCTGACCATCGAACAGCCCGAGACCGACGACGAACGCTTTGGCGCACATCTGATACACGAGCCGTTTGCCGAGTATCACATCGAGCTGGACGTGCGCACCGAGAGTGCCGAAGCGCTCGACGCAGAGTGGACGGATCACGGCACGGTAACCGAGTCGCTCACGGTCTCCACGGCCGGCGCGCCGTCGGATCTCACGCCCTACGTGCAGGCGCTGGTACCTGGCGACGGGGCCAGACCCTGCTACGCCGACTACGACCTGTCCATCACCTACAACCAGCCTTACGTGGAAGCGATGTATCAGAAGGCCGGCGGGCTGCTGAGCGCCGAGCTCTATACGGCCGCCGGCCAGCGGGTGGAGCCCCAGGTGGTGCGCAGCCGCACCGTGGTGCCGGCGCTATCGAGCGAAACCGCGATGCTGCTCGACAGATTGAAGTCCGCTGACTGCGTGACTGCGGATCTCAGCACCCTGGCGGGCTACGACGAGACCGTCTACCGGACCCGGCTGGCCACCTCGACGGCCTACGAAGTGCGCATCCGCGGCGGCGGCCTGCCCGATCCCGTGTACCGCTGGAACTTCGTGACCAGCCGTTATCGCACGTTCTCCGATCATCTCGCCGACCTGCGGCCGCTGCCGTGGCACGAGCGCCTTTCCGGAACCGTCAGCATGGCGGCCGTCGCGCTGCACGTTCAACCGGGCACCGACCGGGCCGCCGAGGACGAAGCGTGGCGCGCCATCTGGCAGGGCGAGTTCGGGCTGCCGATCCGCACGCTCCCGGAACGGCCGGAGGTGACGCTGTTCTGGCAGCAGCCCGGCGACTTCGCGGCCCGGGCCTGGGCCATTGCCAGCCCCGAGCCTCTACTCGCCTCGGACCGGACGGGGATGGTGCTGAAGCGCAAGGTCAGCCAGTTCGTTCTCACACCGGCGGGGCCACGATTGGTGGTGACCTGGCGGCAGATCGGCCATCGGCTGGCCCGCTCACTCGACGGCACGCTCGCGCTGGCGTTTCCGGTGGATAGCGCCGGTCAGCCGGTACCCCTGGCGCCGGGCACTTACCGATTGGAGTTCACCTATCGGCTGAGCGGGGTTGATGGGCTGCCCGACCTGAGCCGTCAGGGCGACGGCACGGACGAGTTTCATACCTGGGGCTTCACGGTGCCCGCCGCACCCGCGCCGATCGTGGACCCGGAGGCCTGAGGTGGCGGATTTCATCCAGGATCCGCGACTGACCCTGACCGGGGCCGGCTTCGTCGATGACCGGGAAGCCGAGGACGGGGTTCATCTACGCTGGTCCTTCGACCCGGACCTGGGCTTTCCGCCGGAAGGCTTCCAGCTTTCCGTGCGCGCGCCAGCCCGTGGGACCCGCTTGAAGGCGTCCTTCACGGACCTTGCCCGGCAGTTGCAGCAGCAGGCAGCGCCCGCGGCCGTGGATAGCGGAGTGACGGTGCATCGCAACGATGGCGACCGGCTCATGGCCGAGAGCCGCTGCGGTCAACTCGGCCTGGGCCTGAGTGTCGACGGCGCGGCGCTGGTGCTGAACTTCCGGCCGAACTTCGGCGCCCTGCCGTCCCTGGTGCGCGAAGTGACGGTGCTGGGTCTGGCCCAGCAGGGCGGCGTGTTCGTGCGCGGTATGCATCGTGGCCGCGCGGCGGACTGTGCGGCCATGGGTCTGCATGCCTGCCTCACGCAGATTCTCGACCCGGGCGAGGTGGTCCGGCTCACGCGCCTCGACGGCGACGAACGGCTGCTGCCCGGACATGACCTGCGCGCGCGCCGCTCGGCGCAACGGACGCCCTGGCGGGCCCTGGTAATGGACGATCGCCGTACCGCGTCGGCCGGCTTGTCGGACCTGGGACTGCGCCTTGCCGCATCCACGACCTGCGTGCCTTTTCAGCTCACGGTGCGGGCCGATGCGCTCGATGCGGTGCACGTTTCCGGCTGCAATGCGACGTTGCTCGGCGTGGTGTGGACACCGTTCTCGGACGACGAATGCACCCGGGGATGGAAGCCGTTGCACGGGCCGATCTGCCTGCCAGTGGCGGGCGTGCCCGGCTACCCCTGCAGTGCCGGGCCGGGCGACCCGCGTCAGATCGCTGCCGATCGACTGCCCACGGCGGCCCGGTTACCGGTGGACGCGCCGAGCCGCCAGGCGCTGGAGCAACGGCTGCTCGGCGCGGACTTCGACGAGCTGGTCGATGCCCTTGCCCAGGCGCTGGACGGTGGCGGACAGTTCGTCACCCGCCTGGCGTCGGACGACCCCGAGGATGGCTCGAGTTGGCGCTACGACGTGGTGCGCGATGCCCTGACCGCGGCCGCGGACCCGTACTTTGCGCGGGTGCTGGGCTTGTACTGGGTTCACCGCCCAGGCGATCCGGCCGGTCGTTTCGACTACCGGATCGAGGCGGCATGGCCTATCGATGGCGAGAAGCGACGTTTCTGCTGGGTGATTTTCGATCGCGGCGCTGTCGCGCGGCCGCCGCTGCCGGCGCCCACCGGGACCCTGGCTTCCGCCATCCCAGGGGCCGCCCACGTCGATGCGGACGGCGGTCTCAATCCCTTCGAGATGGATGTGACCGTGAACTGGCGCCGTCCGTCGCTGTGCGAGCAGACCGATCCGCTTCTGAGCCCGATTGCCTATCTCGTGGAACGCACCGATGCCGGTGCGCCGGACAGCGGCCCCTACCACTTCGCCACCCGGCGTGCGTTCGAGGCAGGCGCCGAGCCGGAGGTGGTGCCGGCCATGATCGCCGATCCGGAAACCGGTCCGTCGCGATTCGCGGCCGGCTATTTCGTCGACCGGGGCCCCGGCTATGGGGTCTTTCACTACCGGGTGCGCGGCCGCGACCTGTTCGGCCGCACCAGCCCCCCGTCGGTTCCGGCAACCGTGACCGTGACGGACCAGGTGGCGCCGGGTCCGCCGCTGAATCTGGCCGCCGAGTACGCCGACCCCGACGATCCGGATCGCGCCGGCAGCGCGCTGCTCGCCTGGGCCAATCGTGACGTGGCGGCAACGGATCCGGTCCGGGCCGCGACCCTGTTGCATTGGGTATGGCCGGCGAGCCGGCAGCTTCGGTTTCCGGACCTCGACGAATTCCGCATCTACTATCGGAGCGGATCGCTCAACCACGTGCCGGGGCGCATCCTCAGCGTCGAAGACCTCGGGTCCGGCCGTTACCGGGTGACGACGGACATGGCGCCGGTCGGCCCGGACGTTCCGGCGCCCCAGAGTGCGGTCGACCCCGGTGCCCTGCGCAGCGAGGGTGAGGAGTGTCCCGTCGAGACCATTGCCAGCGTCGCAGGGCGTCTGGTTTTCGGGGTGCGCGCTAACCCGGCGGCACCGCCGCTGGTCGGAACCTGTGTCTTCCGCCTCGGCCGCGGCACCGCGCCGACGGCAACTCAGGCGGCGCGCGCGCCGTACCCGGCCTTCAGAACGTTCGATCAGCCGTCGCACTGGGGTGGTTTTCTGCTCGACCCGGCCGCGCCGTCGCCGGCGCTGCGGGTGGCGGCGGACGGCACCCTGCGCGGCCCGTTGCCGGTGGGACTTGGCCCCGACGACGTGGACGTGACCCGGGTGCTCGAGCCCGAGGGCGATGACGTTCACTGGCACTATGTGCTGCGCCTGCGCGGCCTGACGCTGGCACCGACTCCGGAGCGTCCGCGCGCCGTCGGCGTCTTTGGTATCGGCGCCGTGGACCGGTCCGGCAACGAGGGGCGGATCGCGCCGCCGGCGTCGATCTTCGCGATCCGCCGCGTTGTTCCGGCTGTGCCGCCGCTGGTGTATCCGCCGGTGAACTTCGCGACCCGCGCCGACTATCACGGCGACTCCTGGTTCCGGGTCAGGTGGACGGGCACCGCGGGCACCGACTACCTGGTGTATCGCGCGGGCGATCTCGATCTGCTGGCCGCGGGCGATATCGACGTGGCCGTGCATCGCGGCCGCAGCGCGGACGAACAGCGCCTGGAACTGCAGCAACTGGCGCTCGATCCCGCGCATGTGGAAGCCTTCCGGCTGGTGACGGCGGAGCCGCTGCCGGGGGTGAACGGCCCCATGGAGCTTGCCGACGCGCTACCGGGCACGTTGCAGAACCGGTTCGTCTATCGCGTTCGCGCGATGGACCCGGGCGGCATCCTGGCGCCCTGGCCGCCGACTGCCGAAGCGACTTGTGTGGTGGTGGACCTGCCGGGCGTTCCGCCGCCGGCGCCGCTGTGGGCCGGGGCCGCGTACCCGGCTGGTGCGGTGGTGCTGCGCTGGATACCGAACGCCGGGTCTGCGCTGCGCGGTTACCGATTGTATCGCGCCACCGACGCCGCGGCGGCCGAGGACGTGCGCTCCATGACGCCGCTGTTCAACGCGGCGCAGGACGAAGGAGGAGGACAGGTGACCGGCGTCACCGTAACGCGCGATGCCGGTGGCGCCATCACGTCCGTGACCGAGCTGGATGCGGACGATCGTCCGGCCGATCGGCTGGTGCAGTACGTGGACAGCGAGGCCGAGCCCGGGGTGCCGGTGTACTACCGTGTGGTTGCCGAAGACCACGGCGGCAGCCGTTCGCCGGCATCGGAGCGGCTGGCGCTGACACCGCCCAGGACGACGCCGCCCACACCGCCGGTCTGGGCAACGCCGGCGCTGACGCCGGGTCAGATCTCGCTCGAGTGGAGCGCGGCGGAAAACGATCTGGAATGCCTGGTTCTGCGACGTAGCGGCGCGACCATCTGGCGCCCCCTGGGGCCCTGGGGTCCGCCAGGCGACTACCGGCTGGTCGACTCAGGCATCGAGTCCGGCACCGGGTACGAATATCGCGTTCGGGTACGGGACCGCATCGGCCAGGTTATCGACGGACCGGTGCTTGGTGTGACGGCGATCTGAGGTTCGAGGCATGCCCGAGTTCACCGGCAACGTGCACAATGTGGAACTGGCCCTGCCGTTTCCGGCGCCGGCCTCGGGCGGCGCCCCCGGCTTCGTCATCGGCCGCACATTCGGCAACGGGAACGATCTGCTCGACGTCTGGGTGGACGACACCGTCGACACCACCTACGACCCGCCGGACGGCGCCCCCGTCACCGTGCCGATTCGCACCCTCATCGCCTGCGTTCATGGCTGGTTGCGGTTCGTCGCCGCGGGCGAAGCAGTACCGGACCTGCGCACGCGCACCGGCGCGCCGCTGACGGTGACCGATCCCACGCTGGTGCTTGCGGTGTGGCCGACCCTGCGCGACAACCTCGAGCGCCTGGCCGAGGACGGCAGCGTGCTGGTGCCGCAGACCGAAGAGGGCCGCGGCGGGCGCCCGGCGCTGGAGCATCTGCTCTACGAGAACGTCGATCTGCTGACCCTCGACGCGGCCATCGACGCGCTGATCAAGGAAGCCCGGCCGGAGCCGTTCTTCACGGCCAACGAACGTGCCGCCATGGTGCAGTCGTTCCGGGCCGGCGAGATTCAGATTCTGGCCCGCGCCGGCCGGGTGCTCGGTGAATCCGCGGCCGGGGATCCGGGTCCGCTGCCCATACCGGCGGGCGCCGGTCCCACCTGGCGGCGCCTGACGCTGCGCGCCGTCGACCGGCTGGGCCAGTTGTTCGATCCGGGCTATTTTCTGCGCAAGGTGCAGGAACTGGGCCACGTCGTCGAGATCCCGGCCATCATCGACAAGGTCCTGGTTCCATCGCGGCAGGCGGTACTGGACCATCCACTGCCGAAGCTGACGCCGCGGCGGCGTATCCTCGACTGGCGGGACGAGAACGGCCGGCCGGTGGCGAACGCGCGCTTCGCGTTGCCGCCGGTCACCGGCGCGGCCACCGACTTCATGGCCACGGATGGCGCCGGCCTCTGGATGGGGCTGGACCTGGCGGCTGGCGACGACGCCACGTCCGTACAGCGCGCGACGCTGGTGGCCGAACAGACGAGCCTGCGGCTCGGTACCCTGCCCAACGCACCGCGGTCCTACGCGGCGCTCGAGCGCGACATGCTGGCCGACGACTACCTGGTGGTGTCGGCCGTCGACCTCGATGGCTGGTTTCCCGCGCGCGACGAGCCGGCGGCAGGGCAGCAGCCGCTGCGCCGGTTCACCGATGGCAATCGGGTCACTGCCATGGTGGATGGGCGCCGCACCTACTGGATGATGTATCGCGCCATGCGCCGCACGTTTCGTGACGACGACTTCGAAGACGTGCCGGAAGGCGGGCGCCCGGCGGTAGAAGGCGCTCCGCTCGCGGACGTGGAAGACCACCGCATCTACATCGCGGGCTGGAAACTGGCGCCGGAACTGTGGCTGCCGGACTTCTCCCCGGAAGCCGACCCGGTCCCCACGTACAACGCCGACGCGGAGATGGAGGGTGGCGCGACGTTCGATCCGCGCGGACACCTGATGGGCATGCTGCGCGCGGCGATCTCGAACGGGGTCGACGTGCGCGCGCTGCTGTGGCGGCAGCAGCAGGAGACGCCGGACTTCCGCACCGACAATACGGCGGCCGTGCGGTTCTTCAACAGGGCGGACAGCGGGCTGCGCGGCCAGGCGATCCTCGACGCCGAGGGCCGTACCGTGGCGTCCCACCACCAGAAGGCCGTGGTGGTGCAGAACGCCGACGGCCGATTGGCGTTCGTCGGCGGCGTGGACCTGGCGCTCGGCCGCTGGGACACACCCGAACACCTGCCCGACGACGAGCGTGCCCGCGGGGGCCGCAACCCGGCGAACGAAGGGTTTCACGATAGCCACACGATGATTGAAGGCCCCGCGGTGGACGACGTGGAGAGCAACTTCAGGCAACGCTGGAATGCACACCCCGACGCCACGAGCGCCGGCCGCACGCCGGTGCCGGCGCGGCCCCCGGCCGAGGTCATCGACCCGATTCCAGATGCCAGCCACATGGTGCAGATCAACCGCACCGTGCCCACCGGCGTACCGTCATTCTCGTTCGTGAACCCGGCGCACGGCGACACCAGCGCGCTCCGGGCGCGAGTCAATGCCATTCGCCGCGCCCGCCGCTACGTCTATATCGAAGAACAGTACCTGACCATGGTGAATGCCGACGATCACGCGGCGCTGATCACCAGCGCCACGCCGCTCACGTTCGTGCCGTCGGACCCTGAAACAGTGTCGGCGGCCTTGCGCGAGCGCCTGGTCGGCTCCGACCCGCTCGAGTTCATGGTGATACTGCTGCCGCGGCGCCTCGGCGAAGACCCACGCTTCGCCGACGGCGTGCTGTATGAAATGCGCAAACGCTTCATCGAGTTTCTGACACACGGACTCACGGATGAGCAGAAACGCGAGCGGCTGCTGGTCATGCACCTGCGCAACCAATCCGGTCAGTTCACCTACGTGCACGCCAAGAACATGATCGTCGACGATGTCTGGGCCAGCATCGGCTCGAGCAACCTCGGCTACCGCAGCATGACCTACGACACGGAGATCAATTGCGATGTACTGGACGGCGCCATCTCCCGTGGCGTGCGCCGGTACGCGCGGGATCTGCGCATAGAGCTATGGCGCGAGCATCTGCGCCTGGGCGCCGGCGGGGCCGCGACCATCGTCGATCCGCGGCGCGGCTTCGAGCTGCTGCGCGCCGCCGCCGAGGGCAACCTGGCGCGGCCGCACGCCATCGAGCCCTACGATCCGACGTTCATCGGCGACGATCTCACCGAGCCTGGCGCGCCGCCCCTCTATGATCCGGACAACCCCAATCACGAGATCGTGCGAACCCACCTGGTCGATCCCGACGGCCGCAGCCCGGATGACCCGCTGCTCGACTACTTCGCGCTCCTGGCCCTCATCGGGCAGTAGTTTCCAGCGCGCGCCGCTCGTGCGAGGATGTCCTGCGTCCAACCTGGGGAGAGCACCATGGACACACCCAATGGAACGGACTCGGCCTACGTCCCACCGCTCGAGCGCACCGCCGGCCAGCCGCCGCCCATCGCGGCGAACGACGGTTTGTCTTACATGTCTTTCGACCGGAACGGCGACGCCGGCACCGCCGTCGCGCTCCGCGACGCACTGGCGCAGATCGCCGAGGGCCACGGCCGGGCGCTGAACGAGCGCCTCGAGACCGCGCCGCCCGGTCCCATCGAGACGAAGTGGGGCACGGGCTTCCGGCGCTACTCGGAGTGTCTGGACTACATCCGCAGCAGCGATCTGAAGGCGCCCGAGGGCGGTATCGTGCTGCCGCTGCGCTACAGCATCGACGAGCAGCCGTCCTATTCCGTGGTGTCGTCGAACGCGATCTGGCGCGACCCGACACGCGAAGCCGAGCAGCAGGCGCTGCGCCGCGAGGAGCAGGAAACCCTGCGGCGCTGCCTGTACTTCCCCCAGGTGCTGCGTGACGCGCGCCGCATCGGCGAGTACCACCCCGGGCTCTCGCCTTACACGCCCGAAAGCATGGACCGGCTCGGCGTGTCACTGGCCCACTGCGAGTCCGAGTGCCGGAACTTCTATGATCATGAAGAAGTGGAGCGCGTGTTCTACCCGGAGATGGAACGGCTGCTGCTGGAGTTTTTCCCCGGCGCGACCGACGCCCTGGTGTACAACCACGACGTGTTCGACAAGGACTATCAGGGCGACCGCACCGAGGACCAGGACAACAAGAACCCGGGGGTGAACGCAGCTTACGCGAACCTCGTGCACAACGACCTGAACGACAACAGCGGCCGGGTGCGCTGCCGCGAACTGCTGACCAGGAACCTGCGCAACTTCGGCCGCACACAGCACTATACGGAAGCCGAGGCCGACGCCAGGATGGCGCGACGCTTCATGTCCATCAACCTGGCGAAACCCATGCACACGGTGGAGCAGAATCCGTTCGTGCTGTGCGCCTGGCCGTCGTTCGCCGATCAGCCCTACGTCACCAACTACCGTATTTACGACGATCGGGTGGGCGAGACCACGCGCTTCACCTACCGCCCGGAGCACGAGTGGTACTGGGTGCCGCGCCAGCAGCCGAACGAGGTCTCGATGCTGAAGTGCTACGATTCCGTGACCGACGGTTCGGTGTCGCGCTGGTCGTTCCACTCCGCGGCCATCGACTGGACGGCGCCGGAGGATGCGCCGTGCCGCAAGAACGTCGTCGTGCGCTCGTTCGTGTTCTTCTGATCACCGGAGCGGCCGCTCTACGGCCGACCTCTCTGCGCCAGCGGTCTCAGGCGATGGGGTGTCAGCGCGACGCCAGGTCCTCGAGCGCCGCGCGGTCCTCCACGGACAGCGCGTGCTGGAATCTCAGCACCGCGCCCGCCAGGGTCTTCTCCTCGGGACTGGCCGCCTCGCTGATCAGAATGCCGTTCAGCTCCGCCTGGGCTTCGGCGGACGGGGTGTGCTCGATGCCGGCGATCGCGGACGCGATCGAACGCAGGTTGGCGCTCGCGTCGGCATCGTCGCTGATGGCGGTGAGCTGTTCCTTCTGCGCCTCGCTGGGGAAGTGATTCATGTCGATCAGAATGCCGGCCAGGGTCGAGGCCGGGCTGTCGTCGGCGATGGCCGGCACGGCGGCAACGACCACCAGCGCAAGCGCGAGGGTGCTGAGTAAGCGTCTCATGACTGTCTCCGAGTCCGTGTTCGGGGTCAGTGTACGCCTTGCGAAGGCGGCGCACGTATAATCCCGCGAAACGCCGCCGCGATGCCGCGGCACTCACAGGCCCCCTCGATCCCCGGAGACGCCATGTCGAGAACCGTCCCAGCCAACCACCCGATCAACGCCTTGCTGGCGGAGCGCTACAGTCCCTACGTCTTCGATGCCGACCGCGGCGTCGACCGTGCCGAGCTGGCGTCGCTGTTCGAAGCGGCACGCTGGACCATGTCCTGCTACAACGAGCAGCCGTGGCGCTACATCGTCGGCGTTCGGGCGCGGGACCCGGAGACCTGGCAGGACGTGTTGAGCGTCCTGGTCGAAGGTAACCAGACCTGGGCCAGAAACGCCCCGGTACTGGCCCTGGGCGTCATCCAGACCCACTTCAAACGCAACGGCGAGCACAATCCGGTGGCCCGCCACGATCTCGGCGCCGCCTCCGCCAACCTCACGGTGGAAGCCATGTCCCGGGGTCTGTTCGTGCATCAGATGCTCGGAATCCTGCCGGACAAGGCCCGGGAGGTGTTCGACCTGACGGACGACCTGGAGGCGGTCACCGGCATGGCGATCGGTTATCCGGGCGACCCGGCGCAGGCCGATCCCGAACTCGCCGCCCGCGATCAGCGAGCGCGCGAGCGGCGGCCGGTGCGGGAGTTCATCATTCGCGGTGGGTTGTGATCGCGTCTCTCTCCTTCGATTCCGAGTCCGGAGGCACGGCGGGGCGCGGTCATTGCGTTCGCGTAGCACGGGTCTCCGCCACCGCCAGAGCGATTGCCCCGTGCGCATCCAGATCAGCGCGTTCGCGTGCTTGGGCGACGAGCGAGCGGGCGCTTGGCGGATCCTGGATGCCGCGCTGGCGCAGGCACTCTTCGATGATCGACGTGACGGAGCGGCCCTCGCGTAGGGCCGTTTCCTCGAGAGCCCGATGCAGGTCGTCGTTCAGCTTGATGGTGAGGCGGCCCATGGGCTAACAGTCTAGCGGAATTCCGGCTTGGGCCGTTCCCCGGCGCCGCTCCGGGCGTTCTCCGACATCTAGTCGCGAGTGAGGACGGCAGGCGATCCTCCTGAACCTACAACAGCGCAATCGGATTGCACGGCGACCCGGTCCCCTGCTCCACCTGCAGCGGCGCCACGGTGAACTGAAAGTCGTACTGCCCGTGTTCGGCGCACGCCGCGCACAGCCCGTCGAGGCGCAGATTGTCGAGCAGGTGCACACCCATCGCCACCAGCGTGCACTGGTGGATGGGCATGGCCCAGCCGTCGATCTGCAGCCCGGGAAACACGTCCGATACGCCGTCGCAGCCGAGCACCGCCACTGCGCGCTCGTGCAGCCACGGCACACATTCAGGGTGCAGGCCCGCCATGCCGTCGGCGAACGGAATCCACGGACCGTGTTCGGCGCGGCGCGCGTCACGGCCGGTAGCGACCAGCAGGATGTCGCCCTCGCTGACCGTCACACCCTGAGCCTGCTCGGCTGCCTCGAGGTCGGCGACCGTGATGGCGGTCCCGGGCTCGAGCCACTTCTCGCCCTTCGTTCGTGGAACGTCGAGCAGTACACCGCGGGAAACGATGCCGTCCCGGGCGCACATGATGCTGCCGCGCCGCGCGCCCGTGCTCTTCACTTCGCTGGCCGGGAAGCCGTTGTACATCAGGCCGTCAACGAATACGTGGCACAGCGCGTCGATGTGCGTTGTCGCCATGCCGTGGAAGGCGACCCCGACGAAGTCCATGGTGGTCTCGAGCCCGACCCCCGGCAGCACGCAGTCGTCGCCGCCGCGGATCATCATGTGCAGGGCCGGGTGCGGGTTATCCGGCGCGGGGCGCACGGCGAGCGGGCGGGCGCAGCTCACGCTGCGGCCGACCCGGACGGCACGCGCGGCTTCGAGTTGCTTAGCCGGGGTGACGAGGTTCAGCGCACCAGCCTCGTCCTCTTCGCCCCAGCGTCCCCAGTTCTTCACGGACTCGAACACCGAGCGCATGTGCTCGGAGGTCCATTCGACGGTCATGGCGTCCCCTCCCTTGTCCAATCGCGGTTTACCGGACTATGCATAGCGGTGCGGCGCCGGGCAATCGCTGCGATGACCCGTTGAGTCTGGTGTCCCGGTGACCTGGTCAATAGTTGGCCGATCTGCATCCCGCCAGCGCATCCACGCGCCGGCACACCGCCTCGGCCGCGATGCTCACGTCCGTCACGTAGTAGAGGGACGCGAATCCGAAGCCACGTCGCCCCAGGTTGTGGAACACCATGCCCAGCGCGATGTCGCCGGCGCTGAACTTCTCCGGGTACTCGGCGAAGTAACGGGCCGGCGCGCTCAGGGTTTCGTCCGTCAACAGGTCGCGCACCCGGCCCACCCCGCCGTGGTAGGCCTGGATCAACAGCAGCTGATAGAGCGCCGACGCTTTCTCCTCCGGCAGCTCGCCGAACATCTCGCTGAACGGCGTGGCCAGAATCCGATGATTCTGTTCCAGCACGTAGAGTGCGCAGTCGATCTGGGCCAGCCGGTGATAGTAGAAGCGCGGCTCCAGGCTGCAATCCTTCAGCACGGCGGGTGAGAGCTGCATGATGCCGAGCGCACCGGCCGGCGAGCGCGCCTCCGCCTGGCCGCCGCTTTCGATGATGATTTTGCCGGCGAGGGTGCTGAGCAGGTCCGGTTGCAGGCTGATCCGTCCCGCCCCCCGGCGGTCGTCGTAGACCTGGCGCAGCGCTCGATTCAGCGACACCGGTTGATCTCTGCTGCCGATCTGCATGCCGTCCCAGGTGCCCCACAGGCGGGCCTCCGGGTCGGTACCGGTATAGCGGGCCAGGCCGTCGGCCAGGCGCGCGTGGGGCTGGTGGCAGCTCAGGGCGAACGGATAGCCGAGTTGCCCATCGGCGCCTTCGTTCCAGGCGTTCACCTTGCCCTCGGCGGCCAGGCGCTGCCGTTCCCGGTTGAGTTTGGCCTGATTGGCGTCGGATCCGCCGGGATCGCTCAGGTAACCGATGAAGCGCATGCGCCGGTCGAACAGGATGTGCCGGTGCTCGTCGGCGCTGCAGAACCCTTCGCTGTTCAGCACCCAGCGGCGGATGGTTGCCAGGTTGGCGTGCACGCCCTGGCTTTCCCAGTACGGGGTCTGGCGGATGACGTCCTGCCAGTCCGGGGTCGGTGCCGGCACCGAGGCGCGGGCGAGGGTTGTGAGCGCAACGGTGGCCGCACACCACGCCAGTTGCCGGATGCTGCGGTGTCCTTTGCATGGGCGCCGCATCGCTGAATCAACCCGCCGTCAGCCCCCACTGCCGCACCCGCTGCGGCCGCAGCCGGATGATCACCCGCTCGTCCTGGGTGTCCAGCCGGGTCCGCATCTGCGCCGCCTCCTCGGGTCCGAGGTAACGTTCGACGATGACCTGCAGAAACCGGCTCTGCGGATCCGGCAGGATCTCGCCGAAGCCTTCGATGGCGACGCCGCGGTACGGCATGTCCCGGGTGTCGACCAGTACCGAGATGCGCGGATCGCGCCCCACGTTGCGTGCCTTGTTGCGCGCGGCCGGGGTCGCAATGATCAGATCACCTTCCGGCGCGAACCCGTACCAGGTGGAGGAGGTGATGGGGTGGCCGTCCCGGCGCAGGGTGGAAAGCACGCAAGGTACCTGCATCGACGTCAGGAACTCGCGTACCTCCGGCGGGATCGGGGCGGTCTCGGCATTGGTGGGGTTCGGGGCGTCCATGACTGTGCATTGTGCATGGCCGGACCTGGATCGACCACATGATCACGCGCCTTCTCCGCACACCGCAACTCCGCTAGGATGAAGCGCAATGCAACGCGCCCGAGGTGCGCGCCCGAGGAGAGAGCACCATGGCCAGAAACTTCATGGCGTATCCGGAGCTGCGGTATCCGTTCGATGAGAGCCCTATCCACGCCGAGGGGCAGGCAACCGTTCTGTATCAGGGCCGCATCATCCACCTGGACGAAACCGGCGGCACAGACGGCCTGCTCATCCGGCCGGAGGATCTCGGCCGGGTGAACGGCTTCGAGCTGAAGCCGGAAGGCGCGTGTTATCAGGACATGTGCATCCCGATGAACGAGCGCCTGCTGGTGGAGCGGGACGGCCGGCAGTGGTTCGATCTGACCGCCTTCGCCGATCTGCTCGAGCAGCCCTACGTCGCGGACCAGGAAGCCCGGGTCTGGAGCTTCGCCGAGATGCCGGCCAAGCGCGAGAGCATGATGGTCGACGCCATGGCGCCGGACCTGGAAGTGCCGGACCGGATGGGCAACGTCATCCGCCTCGCGGACTACGCCGGCAAGAAGGCCCTGATCGTCACCTGGTCCTCGTGGTGAGGCTGCCAATTCGACGTGCCCGTGTGGCAACGTTTGTATGAAGAGATCAACGACCCGGACTTCGTGCTCATCTGCGTGGCGGAGGACACCGGCGGTGAGGCCGTGGCCGGCCCCATTTTCGATGCCGCCAACCCCACGTATGTTCAGATCGTGGACGAGGATCACCTGGTCAGCAGTGCATTCAACTTCGTGAACGTACCCTCGGCGGCCTGGATCGACGAAACCGGCCGGATCGTGCGTATCGACGAAGGCACTTACGCCAGGACCCATGAGATCGGCTCGGGCGATCAGAAGTTCACCTTCGGCACCGACGCCTATGCGCCGGCCGTGAAGGACTGGGTCGCGAACGGCGCGGCGAGCAGGTACGTGCAGTCTGCCGAAGCGGTGACCGGGAACATCCGGCAGTTCAGTGCCGACGAGCAGAAGGCCGATGCGGCGTTCCGGCTCGCCAACCTGTTCCGCAGTCACGGCCAGCGGGACAAGGCCGAGCACTACTGGAACCTGGCCCAGACCCTGAACCCGGACAGCATCAACTTCTTCCGCCAGAACCTGACGCTGTCGGAAGAAGGGTCGGCGGGCGAGACGTTCATGAAGCGCCGTGTCGAGTACGAGGCCGAGGGCAAGGACTACTATCGACCGCTGGACCTTGATTCGTAACAGCGGTGCCCGGCGGCTGGCGATCGCCGCTGTGCTGCTGGGGCTGACGGGTCCTGCGCTCGCTCAGGAACAGCCGGCGGCGGACGACGCGCCTGCGGTCGAGGTCAGCGAGCGGGTTGCCGTCACCCCGCAGGCCAGCGACGAAGCCATTGCCGCGCGGCTGGAGCGGGTGCTCGCCGCCACCGGCTGGTTCCGCGCCGACGTCCGGGTGGCGGAAGGCATCGTGTTCCTGGAAGGGGTCGCCGACACCAGCGAGCATCGCGAGTGGGCGGGTCAGCTCGCGCGTAACACCGAAGACGTGCTGGCGGTCGTAAACCGCCTCGGCGTTCCGGACCGGTCCATCTGGGATCTGTCCCCCACCTGGCAGAAGCTCTACCAACTGACCGGCGAGGCGGTGCGCGCCGTTCCCCTGGCGCTGGTTGCGCTGGCGATGATCCTGGCCACCTGGCTGCTGGCCCGCTGGTCGGTGCGAGGCGCGGCCGCACTGCTGCGCCGGCGCATCCACAGTGAATTGCTGACCCAGGTGGTGGCCCGGGTCGCCGCCGTTCCCGTGTTCCTGCTCGGGGCCTACGTGGTCCTGAAGATCTCCGGCCTCACGGGCCTTGCGCTGTCACTGCTCGGCGGCACCGGGCTGGTGGGTCTGATCATCGGGTTCGCGTTCCGCGACATCGCCGAGAACTTCCTGGCGAGTCTGCTCATCAGCGTGCAGCGACCGTTCGCCACCGGCGATCTGATCCGGGTGGCGGGTCATCTGGGGTTCGTGCAGCGGGTCAACACGCGCGCCACCCTGCTGATGACCCAGCAGGGTAATCACGTGCAGATCCCCAACGCCACGATTTACAAGGAAACCATCGTCAACTACACCGCCAACCCCAACGAGCGCTTCGACTTCCAGGCCGGCATCGGCTATTCCGACTCGGTGGGGCAGGCGCAGTCGGTGGCGCTCGAAGTGCTGCGGGACCACCCGGCGGTGCTGGCGGACCCGGAATCCCTGGTGCTGGTCGAGGAACTCGGCGCCTCCACGGTGAACCTGCGCATCTACTTCTGGGTGGATATCTCGAAGCACGACGGGCCGAAGGTGAAGTCGTCGGTGATCCGGCAGATCAAACGGGCCTTCGACACGGCCGGCATCTCCATGCCGGACGAGGCGCGCGAGATCGTCTTTCCGGAAGGGGTGCCGCTGGAGCGCCCCGGCGACGTGCACCAGCCGCGGCCTGCGCGGCCCGCGACCGCCCCGGAGGATGCCGAAGACGTGCATTCCGCAGAAGGCGGCCTGACCAGCACGTCGCAGGAAATCGACGAGCAGGCGCGGCGCGCCCGCCTGCCGGAATCGGGGGAGGATCTACTGAACCCGGCGCCGCCGGAGGATCATTCGAGCAGCGCCAGGTAGTCCCGGTAGTGGTAGAGCCGATCGCGCCACAGTGCGCCCGGCAGGTCGCCCACCTGTTCTGGTGGGGGCGGTACGAACGCGGCGTTGCCGGGCCGGCTGCCGCCAATCCAGTTCTGCGATCGGCGGCGTTCACCCGGCTGCTTGCTGTGACCGCGCACGGCCTGCATCAGGATGCGATGGCAGTCGTTCAGCAGCCGCACCGAGATCGGGGCGCCTTTCGGCGAGTGAATCTGCTCGAAGGCGTACTTGATGGCTGCGACGTCGTGGGTGACTTCCTCGGAAGTCGGGACGCTTCACTCGGCCGCCGGCCTGCAAGGGTATAATTGGCATCTTTGGTTTCCGAAGTCTGAGGGAGGCTGCCTTTGTCTTTCGTTCACACCTTTGCCGGCAATCCGCTCGATCGCGGCGACGCACAGCGGCGCGACGAGCAATGGCTGGAAGCTGCCGCCCGCGCGCCCGAGACCCGCTACCTGCTCATGCACCAGCTCAATGTGCTGGTCGATGCCCTGGGCGGCGAACCGCGCCTCGCCTGGGTAAAGCAGGAGGACATCCGCTGGCTCGAGGTGGACGTGCCGCCGGTGTTCCTGGGCCTCGACGAGAACGGCGCCGCCTGCTTCGCCCAGGATGTCTCCGCCGTCCATGACCCCAACCACGAGCTCAGTCTTTCCACCGGCATCTCGTTCCAGGAGTCGCGCACCGCGGCCATGGCACTGCCCGGGGCCGAAACCGGCATTCTGGCCCAGGCCCGTGCCCAGATCGGCTGGCACAAGAGTCACCGGTTCTGCAGCGTGTGCGGCGAACGCACCAACCAGGGCAGGGGCGGCGTGGTCCGCTCCTGCCCGGACTGCGGCGCCGATCACTTCCCGCGCACCGACCCGGTGGCAATCATGCTCATCGTCGACGGCGACCGCTGTCTGCTCGGCCAGAGCAATGGGCCGCTGGTGCGCATCGGCATGTTCTCGGCGCTGGCGGGCTTCATCGAGCAGGGCGAGTCCATCGAGGAGGCGGTGCGCCGCGAAACCCTGGAAGAAGCGGGCATCCACGTCGGGCGGGTGAGCTACCACTCGTCCCAGCCATGGCCGTTTCCGTCGTCACTGATGATCGGCTGCCATGGCGTCGCCGAGAGCACCGAGATTTCCATCGACACGACAGAGATGCACGACGTGCGCTGGTTCGAGCGTGACACGATCCGCGCCGCGCTCGCCGGCGAGGACGTGGGGGTCAAGGTGCCGGGGGAAATTGCGATTGCCCATCACCTGATCCGGGCCTGGGCGGAGGGCGAGGTCTCGTTGGATTAGGTCGGCCGCCCGGCTCAGCCGAGCTGCGCGATGAACGTGGCGATCATCCCGTTGGTCTGCTCCGGCACCTCGCCCTGGGGAAAATGCCCCGATCCGACCACCTGGCCGAACCGGACGTCCCGGAACTGCTGCGACACGTAATCCTGATCGGCGCGCGTGGCCGTCAGCCACAGCACGGGCTGCGCGATGTCGCGGGCCATGGCTTCGGTGCTCACCGCCATGCCGCGCAGCTCGGCGATGGCAACGTCGAGGGGGGTGCGCATCGCGTCCTGCACGGTCTTCTCCGACACCTGCGGGTCGCAGGCCGGCGCGAAAAAGCCGCGGTACATCTGCTCGAACGAGGCCCGGCCGTCCGGCCCCGACAGCGCCTCGATCATCGGCACGAGTACCGCGCCGAAGCCGCTGCCGCCGTCCTCCAGGCCCGGTTCGGGGTAGAGGCCGGTGTCGATGAGCACCGCGGCTTGCACGAGCTCGGGGTGGCGCCGGGTCAGCTCCAGGGTCGAGGGCCCGCCGCCGGCGTGGCCGATGGCAATGGCGCGTTGCACGCCGGCAGCCCGCGCCACCTCAGCGATGTCGGCGGCGTGCTGGGCTGCGCGATGTCCGCTGCCGGGCGTGCCGGAGCGGCCCATGCCGCGGCGGTCGATGCGCAGGATGCGGTGGCTGCGCGAGAAGCGTTTCACCTGGAACGACCAGTGATCGAGATTCGAGCACCAGCCGTGGATGAACAGCAGCGCGGGCTCCGGCGCGTCCTTCGCGCCCTGCAGGCGGTAGTGCAGGCGCGCGCCGTCCCGAGTGGTGTGAAACGGCATGTTCTCTCCCTTCGACCGAAACAAATTGATACGCGTTCTATCCACTATGCATGGCCGGGCAGCGGCGGGCAATCCGTGCGGCACGAGCCGCTGTGGTGTGGACGTTGTGAGAGACTTACCGACAGCCGCAACGGGGAGGCCGGCCGCCATGCCACGCATCATCGCCAACGACATCGAGCTGTACTACGAGATCGCCGGGCAGGGACCGCGGGTGCTGTTCATCAGCGGCACCGGGGGTGACCTGCGCAACCGGCCGAACGTCTTCGACGGCCCACTGGCCGAGCACTTCGAACTGCTCAGCTACGACCAGCGGGGACTCGGCCAGAGCGCGGTGCCGCCCGGCCCGTACACCATGGCCGACTACGGCGACGATGCCGCGGCTCTGATCACGGCGCTAGGCTGGGGCCCGCTGCCCGTCATCGGGGTATCGTTCGGCGGCATGGTCGCGCAGGAGCTGGCGCTCCGGTATCCCGACCTCGTCAGTGCGCTGGTGCTGTGCTGTACCAGTGCCGGCGGGGCGGGTGGTGCGTCCTACCCGCTTCACGAGCTGGCGGACCTGCCCGCGGAAGAACGGACGGTCCGGCACCTGGAAATCGCCGACCTGCGCCGCACCCCCGAGTGGCGCGCCGCGAATCCCGAACGCTGGGAAAAGCTGATGGAGATGGCCCGGGCCGGGGAGCGCGACGACCGGAACGAAACCGGCGCCGCTCTGCAGCTCGCAGCGAGGGCCGCACACGACACCTGGTCACGGCTGCCACAGCTCCACATGCCGGTGCTGATCGCCGGGGGACGCGACGACGGCATCGCCCCGGTGGCCAATCAGCAGGCGTTGGCCGGGCGTATTGCCGGGGCCGAGCTCCAGCTATTCGATGGCGGGCACCTGTTCATGATTCAGGACAAGCGCGCGAACCCGGCCATCATCGACTGGCTTCAGGCCACGATGCGCACCGGCATCCGCGCGTAGCCGTTCACGAAGTTCGACTCCACGCGCTCGACATCGCCGACGATCTCGATGCGCTGCCAGCGCGCCAGGATCTCCTGCCACAGCACGCGCATCTGCATTTCGGCCAGGCGCATGCCCAGGCAGCGGTGGATACCGAAGCCGAACGAGATGGTGCTGCGGGCGTTCTTCCGGGTGATGTCGAAGGTATCGCCGTGGGGGAAGACGTCCTCGTCCCGGTTACCCGAGTAGTACCACATCACCACCTTGTCGCCCTTGCGGATGGTCTGTCCGCCGATTTCGTAGTCGGCCACCGCGGTGCGGCGCATGTGGGCGAGCGGCGTCTGCCAGCGCACCACCTCGGAGATCATGTTGTCGAGCAGGCTCGGGTCGGCGCGGAGGCGCTCGAGTTCACCGGGGAACTGGTTGAAGGCGTTGATGCTGCCGCTCATGGTGTTGCGTGTCGTGTCGTTGCCGCCGACGATCAGCAGCATCAGGTTGCCGAGGAAGTTGAAATCGGGCTGATCCCTGGTGGCCGCGTCCTGGGCCAGCATGGTCACCAGGTCCAGGTTGGCGGGGCCGTCGCGGCGTTCGGCCTTCAGCCGCTTGAAGTACTCCAGGCACTCGCGCAACTCGGCAACCCGCTGCTCCTGGCTGCCGACGATGGGCGAATCCGCCTCGGCGGTGGTCACGTCCGACCAGCGGGTGAGCTTGCGCCGGTCCTCGAACGGAAAATCGAACAGGGTCGCCAGCATCATGGTGGTCAGCTCGATGGACACCGAATCCACCCAGTCGAACTCCTCGCCCACGGGCAGGGAATCGAGCAGGGTCCGGGTGCGGGTGCGGATCAGCTTCTCGAAGTTGGCCAGGCTCGGCGGCGCCACGATGCGGTTCACCGCTTTGCGCTGGCGCCCGTGCTCGGGCGGGTCCATGGTGATGAAGCTCTTGACGAAGAAGTCCGAGCCTTCGTCGCCGACGATGCCGTCGTCGATCATGATGCCGCCGAGGTTCGCCTCCGAGGAGAACACCTCGTGGTTTTTGTCCACGGCCATGATGTCGTGATAACGGGTGAGCGACCAGAATGGCCCGTAGGGACTGGCCGCGCAGTAGTGCACCGGCGCTTCGGCGCGCATGCGCTCGAAGATGGGCAGGATGGTTGCTTCGGAGAACCGTTTGGGATCGGCCGGGTTCAAGGTTTCCGGCACACCCTGCAGCTCGACGGCTTCGCTCATGACCCTCTCCCTATTGGCCTGGTGAGTTGGAGAGTAACACCGATGCGTGCGCCTGGGCCTATGCCTCGATCAGGCGGGAGCCTATTCCGGTACGGTTGGCACTGGCGGCAATCTATCGCGACTCTGGCTTGAGAAAACAGCTCGGCTACAACCATAATGACACCAATATGGTTTCAAAGTGAGCCACGTATGGCTGCGATTACGCTCAAGGGAATTCCCGACGACCTGTACCAACGGCTCAAGCTGGCTGCCAAAGCCCATCATCGCAGTCTGAACAGCGAGGTGATCGCGTGCCTCGAACGACAGCTTAGTCCGCACGTTCTGAGCACCGATGAGCGGCTGGTTCGGGCGAGAAAGCTGCGTGCCGGCGTCCCCGCAGCGCAACTCGATCCGCAGGAGATTGCAGACGCCATCCGTCAAGGCCGTGCGTGATTGTCGTCGACACGAACATCGTTGCGTACCTTTACCTGCCGACAGAGCACACGGATCTAGCTGAAGCGCTGCTGGTCAAAGATCCGGACTGGGCGGCGCCGTTGCTGTGGCGCAGCGAACTCAGAAACGTCATGGCGCTCTATCTGCGTCAGGGACTGCTCGATTTCGATGCTGGATATGCGATTCAGACCGAGGCGGAATCGTTGCTGGCCGGCCGCGAGTACGACGTGGGTTCGCTGGAGGTGCTGCGGCTGGCCGCATCCAGCGGGTGCGCCGCCTGCGATTGTGAGTTCGTCGCGCTGGCGGAGTTTCTGGGCGTGCGGTTGGTGACGGCGGATCGGCAGATGCTCGGGAAGTTTCGATCGACGGCGGTGTCGTTGAAGAACGCGGTGAAGTAAGTAGCCGCAAAGGCGGTCGCTGACGCAACGAAGCGACCGCCAATATCGCGCAACCCGCGCGAGTGCATTTATGTTCAATGGTTGATGACATTGTGGCCCGAGGCGGGATGGCATATGCTATGGCATATGCCAAACGACATGAACGACATGAGCATTGCCAATCCGGACCAACGCCGCGTGCGCTTGTTTCGAAACGGCCGCAACCAGGCGCTGCGCATTCCGCGCGAGTTCGAGCTCGAGGGCGACGAGGCGATCCTGCGTCGTGAGGGAGATCGGCTGATTGTCGAGCCCGTGCGCAAAGGCAAGTTGCTCGCGCTGCTGGCCTCCCTCGAACCGCTCGATGTCCCGTTCCCGGACGTGGACGAGGATCTGCCGGGGCTGGACGATCCGGCGGATTGATCGTGCCGCTGCGCTATCTGCTCGATACCGACGTCCTGTCGGATCTCGTCAGGGACCCGCACGGTCCTGTCGGCGCTTCGATCACCGCCGCCGGGGAGGATACGGTCTGCACCAGTATCGTGGTGGCGGGGGAACTGCACTATGGCGGCCGGAAGGCTGCCTCGGCGGCGCTGCGCAATCGCATCAGCTTGATGTTGTCCGCCATGGAGGTGTTGCCGCTCGAGACACCGGCCGAGGAACACTATGCCCGCATCCGCCACGATCTCACCCGCCGCGGAGCGCTCATCGGCCCGAACGATCTGCTCATCGCAGCTCAAGCGCTGGCGCTCGATCTGACGCTGGTTACCAGGAATCAGCGGGAGTTCGGACGGGTTCGGGCGCTTCGGGTGGAGCGTTGGTAGGGCGTGCGGCTCTCGGCGTCCAGGCATCGGACGCGGGGAGGCTGCTAGAGTGCGCGCATCCGACCGCTGTTGCAGACAACACATATGCTGAACCCGACGACTCGAAGCCCCGAGTTTCCCCTCGCCATCGTCCTGATTGCCTTCACCGCAGCCCTCGCCGCCTGCTCCGCTGAGCATCCGCCCATCGAAACCTGCGAACCCGGCGACGGCATCATCCCTGACTGCCGCTTCCAGAACCCGGAAGACCTGGTACCGAGCCCGGATGGGCGGTTCCTGATCATCAGCCAGTTCGGCAGCATGGAAGGGGGCAGGGCGGGTAGCCTGGTGGCGCTGGAACCAGAGACCACTCGCCTGGAGACGCTGTTCCCTGTCGAAGGCGCCAGCGCCGGGACAGGCGGCGAAACCTGGGGCGATCCCGATTGCCCGCCGCCGCCGGTCGCGTCGTTCTCGCCTCACGGTATCGACATCGAACGGCTCGACTCGGGCGCGCACGCGCTCTACGTGGTGAACCACGGCGGCCGGGAATCCATCGAGATGTTCGAGGTCCGCGAGGATGGCGACGTCAGTCTCACCTGGCGCGGCTGCGTGCTCGCGCCGGAGCAGGGGTTCTTCAACGACGTGGTGGTACTCCGCGACGGCGGCCTCTGGGTCTCGCACATGTACCCCCGCGACGCCAACGTGCTGTGGACGGCGCTGCGCATGCAGTTCACCGGTCACAGCCCCGGCTTCGCGTACCACTGGTCCGGGGATGGCGGGTTCCAGCCGATCCCGGGCAGCGAGAGCCGTTTCGCCAATGGCGTCGAGAAATCGG
Organism: uncultured Gammaproteobacteria bacterium; assembly: GCA_942491135.1. GTDB lineage: Bacteria > Pseudomonadota > Gammaproteobacteria > Pseudomonadales > Azotimanducaceae > UBA7803. The sequence goes on from CALNZS010000021.1 coordinate 143,495, forward strand.
CGGACGAGCGCTACCTGTTCGTGAACGAGTACTTCGGCGATGCGGTGAAGAAGGTGGATGTCCGCACCGGCGAGGTGGCCGGCAGCGCCGAGGTGTCGAGCCCCGATAATCTGGCCTGGTCACCGGACGGCGCGTTGATTGCGGCGTCGCACGTGGCGCCGCTGGGCGACCTGATGTCCTGTCAGGAACTGGAGACCGGTAGCTGCGGGTTCCGGTTTCAGGTGGTGGCCATCGACCCGGAGATCATGACTACGCGGGTGGTGCTCGATCACGCCGGGCCGCCCATGGGCGGGGCGACGGTAGCGTTGCCCCACGGCGAGTGGCTTTGGCTCGGGACGTTTGCGGGGGATCGGATCGCGCGGGCGCCGGTGTCGGTGCTGGAGTGACAAGGCCGTCAATGCGACAGCAAGGCCGCATCGATACGTGGGAGGACGAACGCGGATTCGGATTCATCACGCCGGATGATGGCGGCCAGCGCGTGTTCGTCCACATCAAGTCGTTCTCGAAGCGTGGCCGACGCCCATCTGCCGGGGATGTCGTCAGCTACTTCGTCCGACGGGATCGCGACGGGCGACTCCAGGCGGCGCAGGTGGCGTTCGCGAATGCCGAGCCCGCCCGGCCGGACCAGATTCTTGCGCTGGCGATAGCGGCGGCAGCACTGGCGGGCGTGGGCGTTGCCGTCGCGATGGGTCGGCTGCCGGTATGGGTGGTCTTGCTGTATGCGGGGGCGAGCCTCGTCACCTTTCTGATCTACGCCCAGGACAAGTCGGCGGCCCGTCGAGGCAGCTGGCGGGTCAGCGAGAATACGCTGCAGTTTCTCGCGCTGGTGGGCGGCTGGCCGGGCGCGCTCGTGGCCCAGCGATGGCTGCGTCACAAGTCCAGGAAGACGGCGTTTCAGGTGACGTTCTGGGGCGCGGTGGTCCTCAATTGCGCCGCAACGGTTTGGCTCTCCCTGGGTTTGCCGTTGATGCCTTGATCAGGATACGCCCCCGGAGTTCAGGACGTGTCCGCGACGATCATGCGGGGTCGGTGCGACGCCTCGGCACGGGGTGAAGGTCAGGCTCGGATCCTCCGAGTTTGGCCAGGCGCCACGCGCTCTCGCGCTCGATGAGCGTGCGCAGACCTTCCCGGATCAGGGAGCTCGTTTCCTCGATGCCAGTCATTCGCCTGGCCCGGTCCAGCAACTCGTCGTCGATGTCGAGAGTGGTTCGCATGTCGGCGGATTCGTCTGGCTGCGCATTGAGTTATACAGGAATCGATGACTACGTTCGCGTCTTCATGTCCCGGCCGATCACCCCAGAAACGGGTTCCTGATGACCAGCGCTTCGATTCTCTGCCCGTCCTGCAGATTTTCGGTCAGAAATTCTCCGAAGGGCAGAAGATCCACATCGACACCGCTTGGCGAAACCAGCCTCTGAGACTGGTTGGATGGCTGGAAGCCTTTGGCGAGCAGCGCCGCTCGTAAATCCTGGTACTGCGACAGGTTTCCGACTTCGAAGGCAAAGTCGTAGTCCTTGGTGGCTCTTTGAGTATCGAGGGCGTGGTGAAGAAGAGCATCGAGCGGATTCTGAACCACGAAAACGCCGGCAGCGTTGCCGACCAGAACCACGGCGACTGGTACCGTGCCCTGTTCGCTCCCAGCGTGGAATCCGGCCTGCTTGAACCACGGGATCTTGCCGGCTACCGCAACGACCAGGTCTATATCCGGAATTCCAGGCATGTTCCGATGACGAAGGAAGCGGTCCTCGATTGCATGCCCGCTCTGTTCGATCACCTGCGAGAGGAAGAGCATGCCGCCGTCCGCTCGGTGTTGGGACACTGGGTGTTCGTTTACATCCATCCCTACATGGACGGCAACGGCAGAATGGGACGCTTTCTGATGAACGTCATGCTCGCTTCGGGTGGATACCCATGGACGGTCATGCCGGTCGAGAGACGAACCGAGTACATGCAGGCCTTGGAGGCAGCGAGCGTGGGCGGGCAGATCGGGCCGTTCGCGGAGTTCGTGGGAACGCCTGAAAGAAAAGGAGCGTTCCTCAGCTCCCTACGTGCTGTCTACGAATGAATGCCAGGGCCCCGAATCCCAGCAGCAGGCGGAACGTTGCATGCTCGGACACGATAGTAGCCGTGTACACTTCTGCCAGTTCTTCGGACTAGGGAAGGCTCCGGTTGCAGGACTCGTCGCCACCGCTGATTTACGCTTTCACGGTACGGTTGCTCAAGATCGAGCCCACGATCTGGCGGCGCATCGAGGTCCCTGAGCACTTCTCTTTCTGGGATCTGCACGTTGCGATTCAGGACGCCATGGGGTGGCTCGATTACCACCTGCACGAATACCGGCTGAATGCCCTTCGAGGCGGCGGTCTGGTGCGTATCGGCATACCCGATGAGGAGGACTACGAGGATCCGCCGCTTCGCCCTGGTTGGAAGGTGCCGATCACGCGTTACTTCAAGCGCCCCGGCCATCGCGCCCGATACTTCTACGACTTCGGCGACGGCTGGGAGCACGACGTGCAGCTCACAGCCATTGCGATCGCCGACATGGAACGTGCGTACCCGCGGTGCGCCGACGGGGAACGAGCCTGTCCACCCGAGGATTGCGGTGGCCCGCGCGGCTACGCGGAACTGCTCAGTGTCCTCTCGAAACCAAAGCACCCCGAGCGGACGCAAATGATCGGCTGGCTCAGGAACCACGCGAAGAATTACCACCCGTACCGCCCGGACGAGTTCGATGCATCGGCGGTGGTGTTCATGGATCCGGCTGAGCGGCTTCGGATGATGTGGGAATGAACGAAGTCGCGACACATGCCTTCCCTGTCCACGTCGTGGCAGCCGTGGTGCGGGACGGGCAGCGGTATCTGCTCTGCCAGCGCCCGGCTGATAAGCGTCACGGCGGTCTATGGGAGTTTCCAGGCGGCAAGGTTCTGGAGAGCGAAACGTTCGAGGCGGCTACCAGGAGGGAGTTGGTCGAAGAACTCGGAGTCCGGACGACGACGGTGCACGCGGAGATCGGACGTTTTCAGGACGAAGGCTCACCGTTCCTGATCCATTTTCTGCGAGTTGAAATCGAGGGAGCGCCGTTCGCTCATGAACATCAGCAAGTCGAATGGTTTTCCCTGGCCGACATGCGCGATCTGCCGCTAGCGCCGGCGGATAAGGCGCTGGTGGACCTTCTAGCGAACTCGGGCTCAGGATAGTGCGCCTCGGTGTCGCCTTACTCTCGAGATGGATCTGCCTCTACCTGCAGACGGATGCCCATGGCTCTCAAGACGCTGAGAACTGTCCGAAACTCCGGGTTGCCCTTGTCGGATAAAGACTTGTAGAGGCTCTCACGGCCGAGCCCGCACTGTTTTGCGATCCGACTCATACCGCGCATGCGGGCGACGTTGCCGATCGCCTGCGCCACGACGTCGGCAGCTCCGTCGTCGAGTGCGGCGTTGAGGTATGCAAGGATGTCGTCTTCGTCATGCAGGTAGTCGGCGACGTCGTATCGCTCGATTTCAAGCTTACTCATCGAGACTTCCTTTCACAGCGCGCGCCATCGTGATCGCCTCACCGATATCGGAGCGCTGGCTGCTCTTAGTGCCGCCAATCAGGAACAGACGTGAGCCGAACCTGAATACGCGCTCTCGCCGTCCGATCGCGCAGTCCCTGCAGCCAGGTATCGAATTCCCGGGTCCGGGAGACGATCATACGCGTGTATCTCAAAAGATACACTCTGGCAATGGTGGTGAGTTGGGGCTATGGAGATCATCTGCTTTGGGGCTGCGCGATCGCTGCCATAGACCGTCGGCCCGTGCACCCCGCTGGAATCAACGCGTGGCAGTCTGACCCGGTCCGCGGGCAGAGCCCAGTTTGCTCCCTGCCTGTCGCCTGCGCGCAGAATCCGATCAGCAACAGACCGAAGACGGCAGGCTCGGGCACGCTGGTGGTCGCCTTCTGGACCGTCCAGGTGGCGTCGTCCAGCCAGAGGGGCTCGCCGGATGGTGCAGGCAGGCCATCACCCGTTCGGGTGAGGAGAGGCCGCGCAATGCACGTCGCGCAACCTGAACGCAGTCAATCGGGTACCCGTTCGAGCAGTTCGTCCCGAAACGCTGCGAATTGGGTGCTCGTGACATCCAGTGCATCGAGTTCGCGTTGTACGCCGGCGAGCAGACGTTCCACGCGGTGGCGGCGGGAGTCGGTTGCGGCGGTATCGAAGAACACGGCATTGCCGTCGGGGTCGCGCGTCATCCAGCATGCGCCGGCCCCGCCGGGTGAGTCTTCGTAGGTCTGCGGCTCGCCTTCCAGTTCCGGAAATCGTGCTTTCAGCCAGGCATGGATGGCTTTCACGTCGCCGCCCCGGAAGTTCAGGCAGTTGCCATCCAGGAACTTCATCAGGCTCACGTTGGTGGTGCCGGTGTTGAGGTTCACGTGTTCCGGCTCATCGATGTAGACCTCGAGGCCGAGGGCTTCGTAGAACGCGCGGGATGCGGCCAGATCCTGCACACTCAGGCACAGCGTGTGGACGCCAATGTCCGGAGGGGAATCGTCTTCCTTGCTCATAGCGGCCGTCCCGGCGGCGCAGCGGCCACCAAACTAACACGTTTCGTGAGGTTGGCGGTCGCGGGCCGGATCAGCGGAACGAGCCACATCCTTCTCGAACCGCGACAGAACGAGGTGCCCGCGACGGACCGCCGAGTCGCCGAGCGGCAGCAGTGCGCGAAGGACTTCCGTGCTGACGATCGCGGATGAATCGACGTAGGTCACCCGTTCAGCGCTCACCGGCGCGAAGATTCTCCAGCGTTTGTGAAGGTGCCTCGGCTCCCTGGGGAATATCGAGCGGCTCGGGCAGATCGTCGAGCGCGCCTTCGGCCTCCATGACCTCGCCAGACGCCCGTAACAGATCCAGACCCTCTTGATCCGGCAGCGGCGTCAGGAGCGCTACCGGCCGGCCGCGATCGGTGATTTCGATGGTCTCGCCCGCGGCTACGAGTCTGAGCAGTTCGCTCGCCCGCTGGCGCAACTCTCTGATTCCTACGGTATTCATTGTGCTACCTGAAGCACTTCAGGGACCGAGTGGGCAACAGAGGCGAGCCAGGTCCGCCTCATAGCGGGTTGCGCCAGCGCAGGCCGGGAAATCGAGCGAAGTCGGCGTCGTTGGAGCAGAGCTCCGCCTGGTATTCGATGGCGAGAGCGGCGAGATGCGCATCGGTGGTGAGATTGCCGCCGACGCCGACCTCGCTCAGGAGACTGTCGAGGATCTCCAGATGTCGCTCACCCGGCTCGACGGACTCCACATTCGGCCGCGTCATCCATGCGCTCGCATGGTCGATAGCTTCGGAGGGAGCAAGCGGCGTCGTCAGCACGGCACGATGGGTCATGAGTCGGATGAAGCCGAGCACCGACACCCAGGGAAGCGCCACCGGTGTGTCCGAGTTGAGCAGATCCTCCCACCAGTTCTTTGCGTCAGCGTGATGCGGCGCGTCGCGGTTGTAGGCGTACACGAGCAGGTTGACGTCCGGGACGATCATTCGCGGCGGTGACCCGCCTCATCCACGAAGTCTTCGGCTTCGAGCTGGTCGATGAGCTGATTGAGTTTGCCGGGGTCGACGCCCGGGCGAAATCCGCCCGAGTGCGGCTCCACCACGAACCGCGGCGGTCGGGGAGCATCATGCGGTGGCGCGAGCCCTTTTCGCAGCACGTCATTGAGCGTCGCCTTGAACGATGCGCGCCGCTTGTGCGCCAGTTCCTTCAGCTTCGCGGCCACATCGGGCTCGAGGGTTACTGTGGTGCGCATGAGAGGCATCATGATGCTCGCATATATTGCAGTCAAGATGTCTGGATGTGGGTTCTTTTGGAAATCAGGGTGCACGATTCCATCGAAACGGTGACGGCAAAATCGCACGGTGCTGAACCTTCTGTACGAAATCAGCCGGATGCCTCAGGTAACGGATCGTCGACGAACGTCCGGACTCCGGCGAGTGGGTTAGCATGCTCCGATGAGCAGGCTGACAGAGGACAGCGCGGCGCACGATGGATCGCTCGAGTCCTACGCGCTGCAGTTCTCGAAGCTGAACGTCGCGCGCCGGGCCGGACATATCAGCCCCCACAAGGCCTGCATGTTGCTCGCCGTCATCGATCTGGCGGAAGCGGGTGATCTGGAGTCGAACCGGATCCGCTACGAGCCGGCACTGCTCGACCGTTACAACGAGTACTTCGCCGCGGTGCGGACAGAGACCGATCACCCCAACAGCTACTTCCCGTTCTTCCATCTGAAGGGTGAGCCGTTCTGGCACCTTATGGCTATCGATGGACGAGAGCCGTTTCTGGCGGCGCTGAATTCGGCGCGGCGACACAGGGACATCCAGGAGAACGTTGACCACGCCCGACTGGATGACGAGCTGCACCGGTTGCTGGAGCAGCCTGGCTCGCGCGAGCGACTCCGGGACGTCCTGATCGCTCGCTGGTTCCCGAGTTGTGACGCCGAAGTGCGAGCCGTCATCGGTCGGCGCGGGGTTGAGAACGATGCCGAACGCGCCATCCGCTGCGGCGAAGAGATCGCGCCCACGGTCGACAGGCCAGCGCGTGACTCCGCGTTCCGTCGCGTAGTGCTGGAAGTCTACGATTACCGGTGTGCGGCCACCGGCATGCGGCTGTTCGTTCCCGGCGTCGGCGCGCTGATGGATGCGGCGCATCTGATTCCTTTCGCAGAGTCACGCAACGACTCACCCACCAACGGGATCGCGCTCACGCCGACGTTCCACCGGGCGCTGGATCGAAGGCTCATTGCCCCGGGACCGGACTTCAAATGGCACGTGTCCAAGGCGCTCGATTCACGGATCAGCGACTACAAGCCGTTGCTGGACCTGGATGGCCAGCGGGTTCTCTACTTCGGCCAGGAGCGGTATCGGCCGGCGGCGGATTCGCTGGCGTGGCGCATGGAACATCTACTCAAAGCCGATTAGAGCTCCGTGGGCACCCAGGCGAACTTCTCGTCGCTCAACTTCTGCTCGCCGTCCCAGCTGTATGCCACGAGCTTTCCGCCCGGTTTGGCGACGCTGTAATCCACGCAAGCGATGTTGGGGGCGAACAGTTCCGGCGTGCCTTCCTGCCAGTAGTGGCCCAGCACCACGGGCGGGGCGTCGTGGGCGTACTCGATAAGATGGTCGCCGTGGATGTCGTCGTCCGGGATGTCGGCGACAGCGCTCTCCGGCCCCAGGAACGCCGACCGATACGTGGCGGCCGACTCCCACCAGCGAATCCGGATGTGTTGCCGTGGGTGTCCGTTCTTGTCGTGGAACTCGGCGCCGTTCGGTAGCAGGATCTCTTTGCCCTTGAGGAGAGTCTCGATGTCTTCGTACGCCTGGCTGTCCTTTCGGCTGGCGGATTTAACCAGGCAATCATCCAGGCGGTTGCCGCCCACGAGTTGGGAGATGCGGTCGATGGCATCCTGGTCCCAGCATGCGTGGATGATCCGGATGCCGCCGAGGTCGAGCCAGAGCGGTAGGGTCTTGAACCAGTCGATGACGTCCAGATAGTCGCTGGATCCGGCCGGATAAGCCTTCAGGAAGGCTTCGTGCTGGTCCGAGTTCTTTTCGTTGTGTGGCCTGAGATGTTCGCCATCGGTTTCCGGGTCCGGCGTCGCATAGGCAATCGCATTGAACTCGTGATTCCCCATCACCGAGAGAGCCGATCCATTCTCGATCATGGGCCGAACGATCCCGATGACCTCCCGCTGGGAGGGCCCCCGGTCGATGAAGTCCCCCAGGAATACGGCGGTGCGGTCTGGGTGCGTGTAGACCCCGGCACGCAGTTCGTATCCCAGCTTCAGCAGAAGCCGGCGCAGCGAATCGGCGCAGCCGTGAATGTCGCCGATGATGTCGAGTCGGTCAGTCGTAGTCATTTGCAGGTCAGGTTACTCCACCACCGGATAGTACGGCTCCCCCCACGACACCTCCGGGTGCGCCATCATCAGCTCGATGAACACCGGCACCAGAAACGACATGATGCTGGCGCCGTCGCGCACCTGATCGCGATTCACCTTGCTGCCCCAGGTGGCGCCGCCGTGGACGAGCTGGTTGCGCAGCACGTACAGCCGGTCGAACAGGGTGCTGAGGATCGTCCGCGTGTCCTGGTCGGCGAGGGCCTTGGCGGTTCGCCGTTGACTGCGGGCGAAACGCTCCTCCCAGTCGGCATATCCCGATTCGCCGTTGTGATGCTTCCAGAACGGCGCGAACACGTAGCGGTTGTGCAGGAGCTGCCGGATGGCCTGGGGAAACCGCTCCCAGATCACGTCGTAGATGCGGTGCTCCACGTCCAGCGCCTGGAGCTGGCGGAAGAACGCGTCGAACACCGAGCGCTCGTTGTCCTGATGCCTGTCCGTGAGCTCGTCCGCATAGGCCGCGTTGAACGCGATCCAGTAGAAGATGAACGCGGCGTCGTGGTCGTCACCCGCCTGCTCGGCGCGGTCGAGCCAGCTCAGCGCGCGGTGCACCCGCAGATCCAGATTGGGCGGGAAGGTCTCGCGGATCTCCCGGTGCCGTGCCTTGAGGGGGGCGTAGCGCAGCTCGCGGGTCTGCGGGTCCGAAGCCATGGCGCCTCCCGGGCTAAGCGGCGCTGTAGCCGCCGCTCGCATCGCCGACGTAGCTGATCCGGTCCTCCCTATGACGGGCATCGCCGGGCAGGTGAATCAGCCGATCCGGCCCCAGGGTATCGAACATCGGGCCGTGGCAGGTGAAGAGCAGGATCTGCATCTTCTGGCCGGCCAGATACAGCACCCGCTGCATCTGCTGGATGCGGTCGGCGTCGGTGTTCACCAGCACGTCGTCGAGGACCAGGGGCCAGGGCTCGCCCACGCCGACCACCTCGGCGAGGCCGATGCGCACGAGCAGTGAGAGCTGCTCACGGGCGCCGCCGGACAGGAACTCGAACGCCTGCTGGCCGGACTCGGCGCGCAGCCCCTGAAGCTTGAGCTCCTCGTCGAGCCACACTTCGCTGCCGGGGAAGAGCTTGTCGAGGTAGGGCCCGATGCGCTGGATCACCGGTTGGATCAGGCGCTCCCGGGCGGCCCGGTACTCGGCGTTCAGCACCTCGAAGAGGCGCAGTGCAGCGGCGGCCTGGCGCTCGACGCGCGCCAGTTCGTCCCGGGCTTCGGAGAGTTCCGCCTCCAGGTCGAGCACCCGCTCGTGACGGGCGTCGTCGCTGCTGTTCTTGAGCGATTCCTCCAGCCGGATGCGCTGCTCGTGCTGCTCGGTGAGCTGCGCGCTCAACTGATCCTCGGCTTTGATGGCGCGTGCCAGGTCCTCGGTCAGGGCATCGCCGCCCGTCGCGTCGTAGCGCGCGCGGATCGCATCGCGGGCGACCACGCGTTCCCGGTAGGCGCGGTCGGCGGTCTCGAGATTGGCGCGAAGTTCCTCCAGGCCGGTCAAACCGGCCAGGCGAGTTTCGAGCTTGTCGCGCTGATCCACGAAACTGTCGCGCCTTGACGTGGCGGCGGCGAGCGATTTCTCGATCTGGTTCAGGCGCTCCAGCGCCGCTTCGCGCTGCACCCGCGCCTGATGGGTCGATTTCGACAATCCTTCGTACTCGGCTTCCGTCCGGGAGAGCAACTCCGGGTCGAATGGCTCCGCATCGGCGAGCTGGCCCGCCGCGGCGTCCACTGCCGCCTTGAGCTCGACCTCGAGCTGTTCGAGCGCCGGGAGGCCCTCGGGCGCGGACTGCTCCAGTGCCTCCCCGGCGCGCTTCAGGTCCGCCTCGTGTGCCTGGCGCTGGCGTGCGGTCTGCTCGGCCGCCTCCAGGCTGGTGACGCCGAGGGTCTGGAGCAGACGGCGGTGGTGCTGGCGTGCCTCCTGCGCGGCGTCACGCAGCTTCCTAATCTCGCCGCCACCGGGCTTCACCTGAATGGTGGCGAGGTCTTCCAGGTTCAGGGTCGAGTCCTGGTCGATGGTGAAACGCCGCGATTCGCCGGCGGTCAGAGGCTCGTCCTCGACCACCACAGTGCGCACGGCCGTGATCTCGACCGAGACCGCGGCGCCCTGGAGCGTGGCCTCGGCCGTACGCTGCGCTTCGACCGCCTCGCGCAGGCACTTCACCTCCTCGGTGCCGATCTCCGGCAGTCGAGCCAGCGCTTCCCGGGCGGCGGTCTGCGCTTCGACCAGCTTCCGGACGCGACCCACGCGCTCGGCGACGCCGTCGAGGTCGCGGCGTTGGCGGGCCAGAACCTCCTGGCGCCGGAGCGTGCGGATGCGTTGGTCCAGAGACTCGAGGCGCTGCTGCTGGGCTTCGTACTCGTGGCGGGCGGACCCATCCGACGCCTGCGCCTGGGCCAGTGCTGCCTGAGCCTGTTCCACCTCACGACCCGCGGCTTCGACCGCCTGAGCGAGGCCGGCGAGTTCTTCCTGTTCGCGGTTCCGGTCGGCGAGCCGCTGCTCGGCCTGCAGCCGGGCCTGCTCCGCGCCTCGAACCTGCTCGCTGGCCAGCGCCAGATCGCGGCGCAGGCTCTCGGCCTCGTCGTGCTTCGCCTTGGCCGCCTGCCGGCGCGCCTGGGCTTCCTGATGCCGGACTTCCAGATCCGCGATGCGATTGCGGACGGCCTCCAGATCATCGGCCGCCTGGGCCACGGCGTCCCGGCGCGCCACGGCGTCCGCCAGCGTTTGCTCCAGCGCCCGGGCCTTACCGCGCGGAATGGTGAGCGTGTCCTTCTCGGCCCCGGTCCGGGCGGTGTAGTAGCGATTGCGCTCGGCTTCGGCCTGAGCCAGCAGGCGTTTGCCGGACTCGCCGGCCGCCACCTCACCGATCTCGTCGGTCAGGCGCGACAGAATGTGGTTCTGGGCGTCGGCGTTGTGCGCCGGCTGCGCCCGGGACTCACCCTGGTCCACCCACAGCAGCGACCAGATGCCCTGGTCCTGCACCTTCACCTCGGTGCGGCCGCTGCCGCCGGAGACCCCGAGCAGCTCCGACAGGCGCTCTTCGGCATCCTCGCCCGAGCGCTCCTCGCCGCCGCCGCGCAGGCGCGTGTTGCAGCCGCTGCCGAGGAACACCTTCTCGAGGTGCCAGCGCGTGCCGCCGAGCTCGAAGTCGACGGTGACGCGGGGCTTCTCGGGCGCGACGCCCCAGGTCTCCAGGTCCTTCTTGTGGGCGGCCTTGCCGCTGGTGCTCTCGAACAGCGCGAAGCGCAGCGCCTCGACCAGGCGGCTTTTGCCGGACTCGTTGGGGCCGGCGATCAGGTTCAGGCCCGGTTCGAGCCCGTCCAGGGTGAAGTCGAGGCCGCGCCAGTGGGCGACGGTGACGCGTTGAATCCACATCAGACGGCCTCCTGACTCAGGCGGTAGAGCAAGCGCAGGGCATCGGAATCGGCTGGATCGTGGCCTGCGCGCAGGGTCTGGATGGCGCGGCCGAGGTAGCCTTCGCCGTGCAGCGCGGCCAGGTCCGCCGTGGTGGGGGCGGCGCTGACGGCATCCTCCCGGACCCGCAGCAGCGCCAGGCGCTCGCCATAGTCCGCGAGCAGATCGTCGAGGCGGGCGCGGCCGGCAAGCGAGAGCTCGCCGCGCAGGGCCACCTCCAGCAGGGTCCAGGACTTCTCCGGCAGGCCGTCGAGGCGGGCTTCGAAGCGGTCGATGTCGGCGTCGCCCGCGAACACCACGTCTTCGGCGAGCCAGTGGGTGCGCGCCACGGGAACGACCTCTACCCGCGGTTCGGCGCCCGGCGCCGCGATCTCCACCAGCAGGGCGTTGCCCGGGCGCTTCTCCTTGAAGCGGGTCGCCTCCGGCGCGCCGGCGTACCAGGCGCGCGCGTTCACCTGATAGGTGCCGTGCCAGTCGCCGAGGGCCACGTAGTCGTAGCCGCGGGCGAGGATGGCTTCCACGTTCAGCCGGTTCGGGCTCTCCGTGGACTCGCTGAACTCGATGGCGCCGCCGTGGGCCAGCACGATGCGGATGCGGGCCGGGTCGGGGTCGGCCGGCAGCCAGGCGGCGGGGTCCTCGAAGGTGTGCCGCGAGGTGAGCGGGCAGGGGTATATGTCGCCGGCCGGCAGTTCGATGACGCTCCGCGTCGCCGCAATGCGGACGTCACCGGGCAGCTCGCCTAGGTGGGCCAGGGCCGCGTCGGGCGTCGCCGGGTCGTGGTTGCCGGGCAGCAGGATCACGGGGATGTCGCCGAAGGCGCCCAGGGCGTCCCGAGCCTGCTGGATGCAGTCGGCGCCGACGCCGTTGTCGTCGAACACGTCGCCGGCCACGACCACCGCGTCCACGGCGTGTTCCCGGGCCAGGTCGGCCAGGCGGCGGACCGTGTCGAAGCGCTGGGCGCGCAGGCGCGCGGCGGCTTCCGCGCCGACGAAATTGAGCCGCAGGCCGAGCTGCCAGTCGGCGGTGTGGAGGATTCTCATGGGTCGTTTCCTCGATCCGGGCTCGGTGACCTGGGGCGGGTCGTGTGAGCGTCACCCTGCAAGGTACGGGGGCGGTGTATCAATGGGTGATCCACCCGAGGGAGGCGTTCTGCAATCTGGGCCACCGATCCTGGTTCAGGAACTCGGGTCGGTATTGTACAGCCCCAAGGCCGCGAGCAGCTCGTTGGCCACGAGCTGGCGCAGCGTCTCGGGCCGCACCACCTCGACTTCCTTGCCGTACTTCAGAATGTCGCGTACCAGCTCGGTGGGGTCGGCGAAGGGCACCGTCAGCTCGTAGCGGCCGTCGGTCAGCCACTGGCCGTGCTGCTCCGGATGCCATTCCTCGTCCGCCACCCAGCGCGCCATGTGGGCGCTGAAGCGCAGGGTCGCGCTGGCGCGGGGCACGCCGGAGAAGATGCCGTAGGAACGGGCCAGGCGCTCGTCGAGTTCCCCGGACGCGAGGTCGTCGGCGGGCTCGTCCAGCAGCGCGGCTTCGTCGATGCGGTCCAGGGCGAAGATGCGCAGGCCCTTGCGCAGATGGCACCAGGCGTCCAGGTACCAGTTGTCGCGGTAGTGCACCAGGCGCTGGGGCGACACGATGCGGCGCGTGGATTCATTGCGACTGCGGCCGCGGTAGGCGAGGTCGAGCCGGCGCCGGCTGCCAAGGGCCGTGGCCACGGTGCGGAACAGCACCGGCCGGACCTCGCGCGAGCCCATGGAGAGGATGCGCAGGCGTTCGTACAGCTCCCGGGTACCGACGTGCTGGCGCTGGAGCAGCGCTTCGATGCGCTGGCGGAACGGGTTGAGTTCCTCCGCCAGCAGGCCAGGCGACAGGCTGCTGAGCAGGTGCTCCAGGGCGAACAGCGCCTGCAGCTCGCCGGCCGAGAACCACAGGCCCGGCAACTCCCAGTTGGCGCCGATGCCGTCTCCCCCATATAGGTAACCGTTGCGCTCCCGGTCGTACTCTATGGGCGCGTCCAGGTGGTTGCGCATGGAGGCGATGCAGCGCTTCACCGTGGGCGCGGAGCACTCGAGCTCGCGGGTCAGATCCTCCAGCGAGACGGGTACCCGGCGCCCGGCGAGGGCGCGATGGAGTTGGTAGATGCGGTCGAAGCGGTCCAAGGGATAAAGGGTACGAGCGTTGTTGGCGCCCGCCAATCGTGGCGTGCGGATTCAGGTGGGTAGCTTAGTACAGGATGGCGGTGGACTGGATCAGTTCGTGGTCTGGTGGGAGAGGCGAGGAATAGGGTGGTCGGGGATTACCGGCTCGCGCAGGCGCTTGCATTGCTGGAGCGCTTCCTCGCGGGCTTCGAAGAAGCCAGTGGTCGTGAAGATTTCAGTTGGGACGTCCATGATTTCGACGAAATCGTCGGGGCCGGTCACCGCAATCTCGATTTGGTCGGAGTCAGTCAGGGCTTCGTAGATTTTTGGGGTCATCAGCGTGTTGCTGAGCGCCAGAATTTTCATGGGCGGAATCATCAAGTTGATGGTGACGATGGCCGGCTCCAACGCTATCGAGTTCTCGGCGACGGACAGAGCGATCTGCACCTTGCGGCCTTTCCAGATTGGGTCGACGTCCTCGTAGGTGGATAGGCTCAGCCACAAGAGGTCCGTGCCGCATGCCTTGGTGAGCTTGATGAAGCCGAACTTGTGGCCCCAGACCTTGGTGCCGTGGGTTGTGTAGCGGACGAGGTCGGTGCCGAGGGATTCGGTCGTCCAAGTCGGTTCGGCGGCAAGGCAAGGCGTTGCCGCCATGCAGCAAGTGAGGCCTGCAGATGCCACTATCAGGGGCGTTTTGAGTCGGCGCACGTGATCGATCTCCATGATGGACGCGCTAACGATAGGCAGGGAGTGGATCAAGAACTGATCCTGTGCCGTGGTGAGCTGTTTGGAGCTAGAAATCGCGATTCGCGGTGGGCGGGTTTGCACCCATTTGGGTGATACGCCCGATCGGAGCGGACGCGGATCATTGACGGTCACAGCGACCCGGCAAATTGACAGCGAAATCGTTGATCTTCGCCTGGTACCAAACGAATGCGACAGCAGGTAGGTAATCGTTAGAGTAGGAGGTGGCATGCGACTTCAGAATGACAAGCTGACCCTGGCGCCCACGGACCTTTCCGGGTACCTGAACTGCCGGCATTTGACCTCCCTTGATCTACGGGCAGCCAAAGGCGAGTTCGAACGCCCCAGGACGAACAGCCCGGTCGTTCAGACGCTGCAGCAAAAAGGTATCGAGCACGAGCAGGGCTACCTTGCCCATTTGAAGACGCTGCATGAGAACGTGGTTGAGCTGGAAGAACACCCAACAGTCGAGCAGACCCGAGCTGCCATGGCCTCGGGCGCCGACGTGATCTACCAGGCCAACCTCTCGAACGCCACCTGGTCTGGTTACGCCGACTTCCTGGTCAAGGTAGACAAGCCAAGCAGCCTTGGGGAGTGGTCATACGAGGCCCAAGATACCAAGCTTGCCCGAAGTACTCGCGCCGGCACGATCCTGCAACTATGTGTCTATACACTGTTGTTAGAGGAGATGCAGGGCGCAAAGCCGGAATTGATGCACGTCGTGGCGCCGGGTCGAAATTGGCAGCCCGAATCCTATCGGGTCGAAGAGTACAGTGCCTACTTTCGACTTCTGCAACGCGGCATCGGTCAGTTCGCGGCGAACCCGGAAGCGACTTACCCGGATCTCGTTAGTCATTGTGAGCTCTGCGCCTATTGGGAGCGTTGCGAGAAGGTCCGTAGAGGCGACGACCACCTCTGCTACGTGGCCGGAATGCAAACCGGCCACATCGAGCAACTTAGGGCCTCGGGCCTGAACTCGCTCAAGGCCTTTGCTGAGGCGAACGAAATCGCCAAGCCTTCTCGCGGCAGTCTTGAGACCTTGCTCAAACTACGCGAACAGGCCCGCATCCAACTAAAGGGGCGGTCGAACCAAACGAACGAGTTTGAGCTGAAGACGCCGTTCGACGCCGAGCACGGCTTTCAACGGCTTCCGGAACCAACGTCCGATGACATCTACCTAGACTTTGAGGGCAGTCACTTCTCCGAAGTCGGCGTACAGGAGTACCTCACCGGGTACGTTACCGTCGACTCAGAGGGTGGCTATCAGTACACGCCGCTCTGGGCTGACACCCTGGACGCGGAGCGCGCCAACTTCGAGGTCTTCGTCGATACGGCAATGGCCATCCGCGAGCGGAATCCGAAAGCTCATATCTACCACTTTGCGCCATACGAGCCTGCGGCATTGAAACGCCTGATGGGACGATTTGCCACCCGGGAGCGTGAGCTGGACATCCTCCTCATCGAAGAGGCCTTTGTAGATCTCCACTCCAGTGTCCGTCGTAGCCTGATAGCGAGTGTAGAGTCCTACTCCATCAAGAACCTGGAACCCTTCTTCGACTACCAGCGCAAACAGGACTTGCGTGAGGCGAGCGCAAGCCGACGCACGATCGAGGCAGCCCTGGAGTTTGGACCTCTTGACGACTCGGCCGATGAAGACAAGCGTATTGTCACCGACTACAACCGCGAGGACTGCGAATCCACGCATCGGCTGCACGTGTGGCTCGAGCAACTTCGTGCAGACGCCGAATCCGAGTACGGACCCATCCCGCGGCTTGCCGGGCACGCTGAAGACGCCAAGGAACCTAAGCCATTGGATGTAGAGTTGCAGCAACTCCGGGACCGGCTCATCGAAGGAATTCCAATCGACCCTCGGGAGCGCACAGCCGACCAACACGCTCAGTTCTTGCTTGGCCACATGATGGAGTTTCATCGTCGTGAGGAGAAGGCGACCTGGTGGGAGTATTTTCGGCTCAGAGACCTCCCGCTGGAGGAATTAACCACCGAGCGCAAGGCCATGAGTGGTCTCGCCTTCCAGGAGATAGTTGATCCCAAGGCGGCACCGGTCATTCGTTACCGGTTCGCAGAGCAAGATGCCGATGCCCGAGAGGACGACGGGGTCTATGACAACGATGGTACGAAGGTGGGGGATGTGGTCAGCGTAGACCACGGCGCCCGCACCATCGACATCAAGCAGCACAAAGCTACCGCCGAAGCCCGTCCGGCCACCGTGTTCTTTCACAGCTACGTCAACCCCGAAGAGATTCGTCGGTCTCTAATGCGTTTAGGTGAGCGTGTCCTGGCACATGGTCTTGGGCCAACCGCACCCTATGACTCCGCCTTACGACTGCTGCGGAGGTTCCAGCCCGGTCAACCCGAGCAGCCGCTCCGCGAGACAGGTGAGGAGGTGGTCGACGCTGCCGTCCGCATCGCGCTGCGGCTCGAAGGCGACGTGTTGGCGATACAAGGCCCTCCGGGCACTGGGAAGACGTTCACGGGTGGGCATATCATCAGCGCCCTAGTGGGCGCCGGAAAAACTGTCGGCATCACCGCGGTCGGACATAAGGTGATACACAATCTCCTCGAAAGTGCGGCAAAGGCGGCGAGTGAGAGCGGTCTGAACGTCTCCCTGTTTCACCGACATAGCTCCAACGGAAAATACGACGGCGATGCGCCGATAACCAACATCTCGAGCTACGACAAGGTTCTAGCGGGACTCGCCGACGGTACAATCAACGTCGTTGGTGGAACCCAATGGATGTGGGCGCGACAGGATTTCGAGCATAAAGTGGACGTGCTCATCGTCGACGAAGCCGGGCAGATGTCTCTCTCCAACGTGCTGGCAGCGGCACCAGCAGGCAAGAGTTTGATCCTTCTCGGTGATCCACAACAGCTTGAGCAACCTATTCAGAGCAGTCATCCGGAGGGCAGCGAGGTAGCCGCCCTCAAGCATTGGCTCGGAGACCACGAGACCATGCCAGCGGATCGTGGCTTGTTCCTGGACGAGACCTGGCGGCTTCACCCTGACATCTGCGAGTTCACCTCCGAGGTCTACTATGAGGGCAAGCTGAAGCCGCGCGCGGATCTGATCAGCCAAGCAATCGCTGGGGTCGCCCACTTAGGGAATGCCGGTCTTCGGTACGTGCCGGTTGAGCACGCCGGCAACACTGCCCGGTCGCTGGAAGAAGTCGATACCATAGGTCGAATAGTCGCTGCGCTGCTTGCGGAGGGGTCATTTGTAGACAAGCACGGCGCAGCCAGCCGACTGACGGCGAAGGAAATCCTCATCGTTGCGCCCTATAACTCTCAAGTGGCGGCTCTCAAAGAAAGAATCCCCGAGCTCGCGGATCGCATTGGCACCGTGGACAAGTTCCAGGGTCAGGAGGCGGCAGTCGTGATCTACTCTATGACGTCGTCGAGCCCGGAGGAAGCGCCCCGGGGGATGGAATTCCTGTACAACCCGAATCGGTTCAATGTCGCAACGTCACGGGCCAAAGCGCTTTGCCTGTTGGTTGGTAGTCCGCGACTGTTGAACCCTACCTGCAAGACGCCTTTGTAGATGAAGATGGCGAACTGCATCTGCCGTTTCGATGAACTTGCCACTCGAATAGTATTGTGAGGCATGTTCCCGAACAACTTAGTCGCAGTTCGGCTGGAGCCCGAGACGACCTCACATGGTCATCATGGTCATCACCCAAAACGCTGGAGTTCTTGGAAAGGCCGTCGTCGTGAACATTACCCCTTCGAGACTTTGCTGGATCTGCGAAACGAACCGCGCGAACTCGGGAGAGCACCGAATCAAGCGTTCAGATCTCAATCGCTTGTATCCACGGACAAGTCAGAAACAACCGATCTATTGGCGGCAAGGTAATAGAACTAAGGCCCCCATAGGAAGTAACTCATCCAAGAAGCTCCACTTCGCCGCTAAGATGTGTGCTTACTGCAATGGAGCCCTGACGCAACCATACGACGCGGCATGGAGTGCGCTGTCCGAGCATCTCGCAGCTCAGCCTACTTCTGTACGACAGATCAAGCTAGAAGACGTATTCGATACAAGTCCTAGTGAAGCCCTGGTCCATGTGCAATTGTTCTTTGCCAAGCAAATGGGATGCATCGTTGTCGAAAACTCGATCCCTATCGATTTAGCGGACACTCGTCGAGCACTATTGGAGGCGGTCTTCCACCCTCGGCTCTTCCTAAGAATCGGCTTCATAAGCAGCAAGCAGAGTAGAAGGAGCGCCATACTAACGCCCGCAGATGGGGCAGAGTCATCTGGAACTACCGAGGCGCTCAGTTGGCATTACCTGATCGGATGCATCTATGTCGGCCTCGTTTATCTATCACATGATGTGTTGCGTGTCGCATTTCCCGATTACTGGTCTCCGCCTGAAGTGAGCGACGTGCTGCCGATCGGACGAACGTTTTGACGAGGCGCTCGCAAGACGAATGAGCAACGTCGTAAGCAATGATGCGTTGACATCGATTGGTCGCTCCTTTGTTAGCTTTGGGAAAGTTAAGCGATGAGAAACTGTTTCGATCGAACACGAAGACCGTCCGAATAGCTGTGCCTCCTTTCTGGCGAGCAGTAGCAATTCGAATTCTAGGAGTCAGGTGAGTGATTCGGACAGAGGGGTTGAGCTACCAGGCTATAGTTGAGCAGAAGTTCAGAGACGAACTTGAATTTTTTGCCTACGGAAGAGGCAGGTCTAAGGCCCACACGAGCATTTCGCACTTAATCGAACACGTTTCTGTCAGCTACAAAGGACGCACGCTCGTCGAGCTCATTCAGAACGCCTACGATCCCCACCCAGCTTCTTGCGCCGATGGAGAAATCTCGATTCTCTTTGATCCATCAGAAACTGAATTTGGGTGCCTTTATGTCGCCAATCGCGGCGTGGGATTTACGAAGAAGAACTTTGAGGGTCTCTGCGACGTTGCATCTAGCTCCAAGGTGGTCAATGAAGGAATCGGAAACAAGGGCCTCGGGTTCCGTAGCGTCGCGCAGATCTCAAAGCACCCCGAGGTCTATTCGTCTGACCCCTTAGCTGCCCCAGGCCCGGGCTTTACAGGCTTCTGCTTTGGGTTTCCAACCGATAGCCAACTACGGTCCCTCTTGGTGGGGTCTTCGCATTCGTCATACCTCGACGAGGTGGTGCGCACGATGCCGAGATCACTACTTCCTGTGTTCCTGCATGATCGTCCGGGTCACGTCGATGACTTCGCTCTACAAGGATTTGCAACGGTCGTTCGAATGCCGCTGGATCGCAATGAAGCATCGATCGACGTCCAGAACCAAATCGAGGCGCTGTGCGACCATCAGTTGCCCATCCATCTGTTCCTTGACAGGATCTTTCAGATTCGCATCGAGGTTCGAGGCCAAGGCGCGTCGAATGACGCGAAGTCCTTCTGCCGCGTTCTTCCTCGGAGAGTTCGAGAGTCATGGCAGCTAGAGGACATCCGCTTAGAAATCGTCAAGACTGACGATGACGCCGAGTACGTGGTTGGCAACTATCGTCTACCTGACGAGGAGTTTCGACCGGTCCTAGATGCAGGGCTCGCGTCAGGTACGGTCCCCGAGTCCTGGAGTGATTGGAGAGATCCCCCTGAGGTTTCAGTCGCGGTCGGACTGGGCGGTCCGGGAACACGTGGGCGCCTGTACAACTTTCTGCCAATGGAAGCGATTGCTAAGTCTCCCTGCGCGGCACATTTGAACGCACCCTTCTACAGCGACATCGATCGGAAAAAGCTGGTTGAAAATGTCCCGCTCAATGACTACTTCCTTGATGCGATTGCCGCGCTATGCCTGCGAACTGCGAAAATACTCAAGGAGCTAAGGCCCGATCTGGCGCCTGAGGTGGTGTTGGACCTGACAATGTGGGAGGGCGACGCTGCTGGAGTTGTGGCGCAGGTCTCTGAGAAGCTAACCGGAGATCCGCTGGAGGATCTCCTGCTGGTCCCATCATGTCCAGGTAGCCCCCGATCCCCTTGGTCCAGTCTCAGCGCAGTTTTTGACTGGCCGGGTGCTAGGCTAGGCCTAACAGAGCTTACGCCGGGGGCCATCGCCTCAGTCGCGCAGGTTGACCTACTGGACTCACGAATCAACTCCCAGCGATTGAATCGACTCATTAGCGTTGCGAGATGCGCGGGATACGAGTTGGAGCCTTCGCCCGAATTGGCAGCCAAGTGGGCAGAGAGGTTTGCCCACGAACTCCAAGCCCGAGCAGTGGCGATCGAGCCCTGGAACAGTTTCTACGCAGATCTCATCACATTGTTCTCCGACGCCCCAGAAGCGCTAAAGGGTCGAACGCTCCTTCTAACTGACCACAACAAGCTCGCGCCGACTTTGAAAGAGGCGACAGCCCAGGGGACGGATAGTCAGACTCCACGGAGGCAGGCTCACATTAATCAAACCGTCTTTCTACCGAACACCCAAGTGAAGCCGATCGGGGTTGTCGACGGTGAGGTCACTGATGATGAGAGCGAGGCAGCCAACGAGGAATACCTGGCGAGCCGGATCCCGAAGTCGCTTGAGCGCTTCATCCGAATTCTAAACACCAACCTGGCGTGTGCATCGAGATCGGATGAATCCGGTGTCCGTCGATTCCTGATCGAGAATCGCCTAGTTAACCAGTTCCTGACAGAAGACATCCAACGGCTGCTGGCGAATCTGACCGCGAATCCCGGCCCTGGGAAGAACCCGAACATGCGTCGGATGGAGGCATTGCGGTTCGCGTTTGATCTCTCGGCGCAGGGTACCAAGACCGCCGAGCTTGGAGAGATGCCATTCCATGTGCCAACGCAAAGCAAGCGGTGGGTTCGGGCCACTAGAGCCTTCTTCGGCGCCACCTGGCCGAGCACTAGAGGAAAGGAACTAGGAGAACTGGTCGAAGCAACTAAGCAAACCTCCGCGGACCTTCGATCCGTCGGAGAGAACATGCTGATTGATCTCCGGGAATGGAATCGTCTTAGCAAGACGGATGGCAGAAACTGGGTGCGGTTTCTCAGCCAGATTGGAGTCCAGCAGGTTCTTCAGCTCACAAACGTAAGGCCACCCGGAGCGCTTCAGGAACAAGGCTACCTGTTTCAGACGAGACTACTCGAGCGGTGCAGATTATCGGACGAAGCTCGTGCCTTCTGGAAGCAAGAATTGCCCAACGACCTTCCTAATCCATACACCCCTTACACAGTGCGAGGTCTTGTACCGGCGTTACCTGGGCAGGGTGACTTTCAAGACTTCACTCCTTCCTCTAAGGCTGTTTACGCCCGCGAAATACTCGCAGCTTTGCGGGAGGTTGGCGCCGCTGCGCTAAGTATCCATTTGTTTCGTCCGCAGCACCGACATTCGCCGAATGAAACCGTCTGGCCCTCCCCATTAGGTAGCTTCCTACGCAATGCAGAATGGTTGCCCGTTCAGTCTGCTCTGCAGAACTGGCGCTTTGCTCGTCCCGCAGAGGCGTGGCATCTGCCCTTGCATGCCACGAACGTGCGCCCTGACTTCCTGATCACCGTGGCCGGGGACTGTCGTTCCTACCTTGATGCCCATCCGGAGGTACAAGAAGTCCTTCAGGAGTGCTGTAATCTCAACATCGTCAACTCGATAGCCTCCTGCGCAGCCCAGCTTCGTCTGTTAGGTCAAATTGCCACAAATAGCCAGGTTCCATCCGGGCTCGTGTCCGCATTTGACACCCTCTACGCTGAGGGGTGGAGACGTGTCTCCGAAGATCCCAATGTCCTGGAGGGCTTCCTGAACTCGGCGCCGTTTTTTATCGCCGCCCATGCGGGCAGCGCGGTTGTTGGCCACAGGCTTGATTCAGCAGACGGTGACGAAATCCCCGAAGGCTCATACGGCACGCCTCTTGCCTACCTCGCGGACGATCAAACACCCACGACCCGTGAGCTACTCAAGGAGCTCGGTCGTGACGTCTTCGACTTTAAGTTCCCCGGGCGTGCAAGCGTTTGCGCGAAGATTCGGGAGATATACCCGCGAGTCGAGTGTGTGTCCAATGTGCGGCTGGAGATCATCCTCGGAGACTCAACGTTCAAGACACGGGGCGAAGATCGATTCTTGTGTCCAATTGATCGGCGCTGGCTCCAGGATACGATCCTGGTCGTTTGCGACCTGGCATCTGGTGGGTTTCTCAATCTGGGCGTGGAGGCCTTCGATCGACTCAGAGCGCTTATGTCTCGCCTGAGGTACCGACTCGTGGACGACATTCATCTCAGAATCGATGGCCGAGTTGTTCAACTGCCAGAGTTTACTCAAGGATGTCTGTTCGTTAACGACCAACACCGACCCACGCTGTTGATAAGGACACCAGATAGTGAGCTTTCGTGGGCAGTCCTGCAGCAAGCATCTCATACGCTCGCTGAGGCCCTTGGCTACCCGGTGCAGCTTTCGTCAGTCCTCAGCTCCGCTTTTGGGCAGCTGTCCCAGCGCCACGGTCCAGGCGCTCTCATCCAGCCAAGTAACTCGGATCTTCAAGCCGTCTGCAGAAAGGGCGCTCAGGCTGTCCACGACTCATTGCGGGGACTGCGGCACATGGTTGACTCGCTCGTTCAGTTGTTGAGGCCAGCTATCCTCGCGGTGGGAGGTAAGGACGCTGTAGGTCGATTCGAGAAGTCTGTCAGTTCTCTCGAAACAGAGTCGGACCTTCGGAACACGTTGAATACAATCGGCGCGAGCTGGCACGTCGCGCCGGACGTGTTGTTTTCTGCATGTATGCAAAGCGACCATCTTGACGGGCTTCGACGATACCTGAGGCTTGATTTGGCAACTTTCAACTCAGCTATCCGAGATCTTGGGCCGCCTTACTCGGAGCTCGACTTCGCTGAAGACCATGTGCAACAGTTCAAGGCGTATGTGGCGATTCGACGCGGCGAAATTCAGAACGAGTTGCGGTCCGCCTTTCTAAGCACCTTCACGGCCAGAGGCGACCTGTCTGATTATGTCGCTGCTTCACGGCTCGAAGGTCTAGGTCCCGAACCGGGCTGGGCAACCATGTACGACGAGTTGCCGGAACCTATGATGCTGGAGAGAGTCAATCATTGGCTCGGTCGTTTCGAAGCGGGTCCGCTCCAAAGCGGCGGGTCTTCGTCTAGTCCGACGGTCTCCGACTGTCGTACAGCTAATCGAGATGCTCTTCGGAAACTCGCGTCCGAGCTCTGGGCAACCGTAAGCGTCTGGTGCCGAAAGAATGGGCGTCAGATGCCAGAACGATGGCGAATACGCGATGAGGCGCCACGAGCTTTGGTAACTCAAGCGCTCGCAAGTGGGCTGCTCGATTTCGAGGTTCTCGAACAAGCCAGTCTGATCGGTGTCCTGGCTGCCTTGAGCGACTGGCCCGAAGGAATGCCGGAAACCCTCGACCCCAATGCCCTTGGTGTCGACAGGGAATCGGTTGACGAGGCCCTGGAGAAGGCTCGCCATGAAAATGCTGAACGTAATCGTCTCGAGAGGATCGTTGTTGTTGGCGACCAGGAGCTATCTGAAGATAAGGTGGATCTGCCGGACTCCTTGGCTCTCCTGATGGAAAGCTATGCGACTAGCGGATCGAGCCTTAAGCTTCCAGCTAGGGTTATCTCACTCGAAGCGCTTGAGGCGCCCCCGAAACACGGAGCGGCGGGGTCACGACAGAAGTCCAAGAAACCTTTGCCTTCTCGGCGCCTCTCGGAGAGTAAGAGGAGGATCATTGGTCTTCTGGGTGAGCGATTTGCGTTTGAATGGCTGAGGCTTCAATACCCGGCCTTGGTCAACGAGGATTGCTGGGTTTCGACCAACCGAGAGCGAGCGCTCCAGCTTCCTGGTGGAGATGACGGCCTTGGGTACGATTTCGTTATAGACCTGCCTAGCTATAGCCTCTACTTCGAAGTCAAGTCGACCTCGAGTGATGATTTCTTCTTCTCGCTGGGGCCGACAGAGGTTGAGGCTGCGTTGCGATTTCGGTCAGATTCAAGGCATCGATACCGAGTTCTGTTCGTACTGAATGTGCTGACGCCGAAGTCGACGAGACCCCTGCTCCTTCCAAACCCATATAGCGAACAGTTCAGGGATCGATTTCAGCTCGTTACGAAGGGCGAGCAGGGTTTCCGATTCTTGCCGACGGGCTAAGTGGTCGATTCGGCTGGATAGGGAATGTGAGGCGCTTCTGCGGCTCTCGGAAGAGCCTGCTCATTTGGTCATTGCATGGAGAAGGCTTTGGTTGCGGTTTTTTTGGGCTAACAGCATGGTGGTGAGATTGCCATATTGCCTTTGCTATGTAGTCAGTCAGGTCGAGGGGCCGCACGCGGACTTCGAGTGAAAGGGGTTTCGTTGCGCTATTCAAGTTCCGTGACTAGTTCGGGTTGATGGAAGGCTGCCATGGGTGCGTTCTTGATTGGGCGGACTCGCCCTTACATGACATCCCGATGTGTTGTGCTCCCGACAAGCTGCAGTAATGTCCTTTGAAATGGTGGCGCCTTCTTTTTTGAACGATGCGCATAGCTGCTCGGCAGTTCGCTTCGCCGCTAGGCGGCCAAGAGAGAAGGGCCGAAGTACTACAGCTACTCCTGCGCTACGGGGCGGGGCCAGTGTGCGCGATATTGTCGAACTGGAATAGGGCGACCTCAGCCTACCGGAACGTGCTCTGATGAGGCCTAGCCTGGAGCGAACTTACAGGTTCCTTCACGCGATCAGCGCGCTCCAAGAAGGCTTCGAAAGGTGCGATTCGACATGCACTACGATAAGGACTACTGGATGCGGAAGAAATTGGCCAAGAGGGATCGCAGTCGGTTGTCTATGTATAGATATGGACCTGCGCAAGTGAAACACTATTCCGCATCGGCTGTGGGTTTATTCCACTACAGAATCTGAGAAGTCACTGGGGCGAGCAGATATTGCACTCGGCGTCTCGGGCTACATATCGAGTGTAGTGCCCTAACCCTAAAGACAGACGATCTTTCAGGTGGACATGGATAAGGACCAGTACTTTTCCCTCGTATCTGACCTACGGCTGGGAAAGCGTCTACCCGGTGCGACCTATGTTCACCGCAGCGCGCTTAGAGAAGTATCGGCCCCAATCTACGACTTGGTCGAGTCGGCAGCAAGTCATGCGGGTATTGGTCCGCGACAATGGAATGTCGTGAAGCTCTCTACCAGAGACCAAAGAGTCTCATTACTCCACTACAAGAACTTCTTCGAGTCGCCGTTCCCGGAGCTGAGCAGAAGTCATATTGTTGATCTGGCGAATGGCCAAGCACGTTCGACGGACTACAGCCGAAGCGACAATCCGCCGATTCTCCATCGAAAAGAACTACTGCTCAGTCCAACGCACAAACGAGTCCCCGAGTACCAACGGCTGACCGAGTCGGCGGAGGCGGCCGGACTCTTCGCCGACTCAAAGAAGATTGGGTTCCGCAAGCAGTGGCATCGCTTGATCAAGAACAAAGGCCTTGCTCTCGTAGATGGCGAATTCCGGCCAGCCATAGAGCAAGCGGTCTCGGTCTCTGACGATCTCGCGCCGATCGAACGTCATCTGACGGCGATCGACAGGTCGCAGTTGTCTGCGCCAATGCAGATCCTGGCTCAGCACGGCTATCTCGATGGCCGCTATTCAGTTCTCGACTATGGATGCGGGAAAGGAGATGACGTTCGGGAACTCGAGGCGCACGGTATAGACGTCGTGGGTTGGGACCCTGTTTATGCCAATGAGGCGCCTCCGCGACCGGCTGATCTGGTTAACCTCGGGTTTGTTCTCAACGTCATCGAGGATCCGAAGGAGCGCTCTCAAGCGCTGTCGCGTGCATTTGAGCACGCGAAGAAGTTGCTCGTGGTGTCAGTAATGATAGGTGGCGAGGCCACTAGCGGACGTTTTGCCCAATGCGGAGATGGGGTTCGAACCTCGCGCAACACGTTCCAGAAGTACTTCTCTCAGCAGGAGCTGCGCTCATACATTGAGCAAGTCCTCGGCGAAGGCCCTGTCGCGGCCAGGCCAGGCGTCTTTCTGGTGTTCCGCGATAAAGTCGAGGAGCAAGACTTCTTGCTCGAACGGCAGCACGTCAGAAGGGAGTGGCGGCAGCTAACAGCTAGACCGCCAATGGTTCGAGAGTATCTGATCCCTAAAGAGAAGATCGATCAGAACCTCCCGCTGTTTGAGGACTTCTGGCAGACGGCTCTCGATCTAGGTCGTATTCCCGCGAATGACGAGTTCGACTTCAGCGATCACCTGCGAGGCGTAGCGGGCTCGCACAAGCGGGCGTTTGAGTCTCTGAAGGAGAGGTTTGATACCTCCGAACTGGAGGACGCTTCGGCGAGAAGACGTCAGGATCTCTTGGTCTTCTTCGCGCTGGCAGCGTTCGATCGTCGGGTCGCCTACGCTCGATTCTCTCCTCGCCTCAAGCGGGATATAAGCACATTCTTTGGTAGCTATTCGAATGCTCGCGGTGAAGGTGGTGAGCTTCTCCATTCGATCGCAAGATCCGATTCCGTGAAGAGCGCCTGCATTGAGGCCGTCAAGGAACTGCGTTGTGGCCGTGTGCTGCCCGGGCACTCTCTAACGGTGCATCGAAGCCTGCTCGAGAGGCTTCCCCCCTTACTCCGGGTCTATGTTGGCTGCGCGGCCGCCTTGTATGGCGACTTGGATTCCGTTGACCTGATCAAGATCCACTACACCTCGCCAAAGGTCACGTTTCTAATCTACGAAGATTTCGAAACCTCTCGGCTCCCTGTGCTAGTGGAGCGCGTGAAGGTGAACCTAGCGACCCAAAGGATTGATTTCTTTGACGGTTATGAAGGTGAGCAGAGTCAGCTTCTCTATTTCAAGTCGGACTTCGACCTAAGAGACCGTCAAGATTCAGAACAAGTTGAGTTCGATCGCAGGTTGAAGACTGTCGTGGAGCTCGATGAGAACGGGCTCGGGCCCAGCTTAGGCGAGCTCGAGCAGTTATTGGCGTAACTCCTACGCGCAGGACCTCTCTTCGCTGGGACCTTTTCGGACAGAGCTGTTTGAACATACAGTATCAATTGCTCGCGTCGCCGGCCGCGTAGTACGATGCATGTAACGTCACGTTACATGCAGAGTCCCCCATGGCAGTAGGGTCCAGCGGAAGGATCGTCATTGATGTTGAGCCCGATCTGAAGAGAGCCCTGCATAGGGCGTTGAAGCAGAATGGTTCGAGCTTGAAGGACTGGTTCATTGAACAGGCCGAGGCTTACCTCCAGGCTGACCAGAAGCAGCTCGAATTCTTCGCGGAAGACCGAACAACCAGCCTGAGGGGGGAGCGCGCCGGATGAGACTCAACAGTAGCCAGACTTCATTTGGTCGCCACGAGTCCTTCCCCCTGCGCTATGGGTGGTTAACCAAGGGGCTTAGCGCGTTGTTTGATGACCCGAAGGTCTTTGAGCGCGAAGATGCCACCGTCGTACTTGGCGTTGGCAAGAACATGGTTGCCGCAATGCGTTATTGGCTTCAGGCGACTCAAGTGCTAGCCAGGGACGAAAAGCGCGCGTTGACGCTCACACCGATTGGCGAGCGCGTTTTCTCAGAGGCAGGTGACCCTTATCTGGAGGATGAAGGTACTGTCTGGCTGCTTCACTGGCTGCTTGCAACTAACCCCATTGGAGCCACAGCGATCTATTGGTTCTTCAATCACTTCCACAAGACTGAGTTTTCGAGCCAAGAGGTTGCTGTCGGACTTCGAGATTTCGCGAATCAGAGTATCGAATCCAAGGTGGCAGCATCGACCGTCAAGAGCGACGCTGCGCTGATACTCCGCATGTATGTGCGCTCCCGTGGGAATGCTCGTGTGTCACTTGAAGAGGCGCTGGATTCTCCATTGTCTCTGCTGAACCTGATCGAACGTTTAGATGGAAAGACGTTCCGCGCCATTCCGGGTGACCGCTTTGATCTTCCAACCTACATATTTGGGTACGCAGTTCTTCAGCTGTTTGATGCGGTGGGTGAAGGTCAGCTCGCCATTGACCAACTGATGTACAGCAGCCATCAGCACTGCGGTCCAGGTGCTGTATTTCGTCTCTCCGAGAATGCGCTCATTCGCAAGCTTGAGGAACTCTGTGCGCTTTACCCGGACGATCTGCGTCTTGACCACACTGCTGGGGTGCATCAGCTTTATAGGCTGAGTGAGCTTGCGTCCTCTGACCTTCTCGACGCGTACTACGCCACCAGACACGAGGAGGCCGCGTGAGTCTACGCGACTACGTTCAGGTCAACACCAAGTACGCGCTCAACGAATCTGGAGCGCGATCGAGGCTCAGAGCAAGTCATAAAGGGCTACGTCCTTACCTCTCGCGGCCAAAAGCTCCTCAATTCAGTCGAAGATAGCTTCGGCGCGGAAGACATCCCAAGGGCCTGGAGTCTGATCGGCCCTTATGGATCGGGTAAGTCGACCTTCGCTCTTTTCCTCAGTGAATTGCTCGGAGACCAATCCTCGTCCGCGAGGAAAGCGGCGCTTTCCGTATTGCGCAAAGAAGATCGCGCTCGGGCGAAGTCTTTTGCGCGAGAGGGGCGGTGGTGTCGGGTCACCCTCACGGGCAGTGCGGAGCCGCTGGGCTCAAGACTGCTGGGTGCCACGTTTGATGCTGCGCAACAGCACTGGGATGGTCGCAAGGGTAGGAAACCGAGAGTTCTGAAAGAACTTGAAGAGGCCTGCGGAAGAGCCGATGTAACAACGAGTGAGATCTTAGCTCTGGTCTCTTCACTGCAGGAGGCATTGGCGAAGACGGGATCCGGCGGTCTCCTGTTCGTAATCGATGAGCTCGGCAAGTTCCTGGAGTTCGAGGCTCGCCACTATGGCGCGAATGACATTTTCTTGCTCCAGAAACCGCGGGTACTCGCCTACGAGCAGATCGGCGATCTTCTGGCCGATGTACTCACCAGCTTCGATCTATACGCGCGAGGCCTGGGCGAGAGCTTGAAGAATGACTGGGCAAAGGTTCAGGGGCGCTTCCAGAACGTTCCGTTCCTTGAGTCCACAGAGCAGACCCTTCGCGTCGTAGACGCAGCGATCAGCCAGAAGCTCACATCGCCGCAGTGCGATGGCATTCGTCGTGACGCTCAACGGATAGCGGCGAAATTGAACGAGGCCGGTGCGCTGCCAGGGATGCTGGACACGGACCAAGCAGCTGAGCTGTTTGCTGGATGCTATCCGCTCCATCCCGTTGCCTTACTCGCATTGCCCTCCCTTTGTCAGAAGTACGCTCAGAATGAGCGGACTCTGTTCAGTTACTTGGGCAGCCAGGAGCCACACGGACTTCAGAGCTGGTTGGCCGAGAACGTCGAGGTCGGAGCGTGGGTTCATCCCAGCGCCGTGTTCGATTATTTCATTCAGAACCAACCAGCGATCCTTGCAGACCCGCTCGCTCATCGGCGTTGGGCCGAGGTCGTGACAGCCGTAGAAAGAGCTCAGCAGCT
Organism: uncultured Gammaproteobacteria bacterium; assembly: GCA_942491135.1. Lineage (GTDB taxonomy): Bacteria > Pseudomonadota > Gammaproteobacteria > Pseudomonadales > Azotimanducaceae > UBA7803. Next base: position 173,105 of record CALNZS010000021.1, read on the forward strand.
CCCAGAGGAGGCTCGACAGCTCTCGAAGTCGATTGGTTTACTCAATCTTGTCTCTGGCAATGAGGGGCTTCGGGCTTCCCTGCCAGTTCTCGCGTCGTTGTATTCCACTGAGTCGAAGTGCAAGAAGGGCCTGAAAGCACTTGCTAGCGCTTCGGTAGTGCAGTTCCGAAGGTTCAGCAACGAGTATCGTGTTTGGCAGGGAACGGACTTCGATCTAGACGAGCACGTCGAGCAGGAGCGTCAGAAGCTCGGAAAGTTTGACTTGGCGCCAAAGCTAGCTGAGCGGACCTCGATCGAGCCAGTGTTGGCGCGACGTCACTCGATCCAGTATGGACTGGTGCGATATTTTGAGGTTGAGTTCTATGACGCCCGTTCATATGTGCGGTATTCCCCGGCGGAGTCTGCGCCGAGGATTGTTGTGTTCCTGGCGGAGGGTCAGGAAGACGAGCGGCTGTTTCATGCCAAGCTTCAGCCCGCGCTGAGCGACAACGACTTGGTTGCGCTCTACAAGAACGGCGGAGAGATCCGAGCATGCATTGAAGAAGTGCTCGCGCTTGAGGGCGTTCAGCGTGGCGCCCAAGAGCTTGCATCTGATCCCGTAGCGGCGCGTGAGCTCAAGGAGCGACTCAATGCGGCGCTTCTCTCTGAATGGCGCGTGGCGCAAACGATCGTCGGTTCACCGGCGCGCTCTGAGTGGTTCTGGCGAGATCAAAAATTGGAGGTCTCTTCTCCTCGTGAGCTCCAGGAGCTTGCCTCCCGCGTTATGGATTCGGTTTATTCGTTGTCTCCGATTATTCACAACGAGATGATCAATCGAGACCGATTGTCATCACAAGCTGCGGCCGCTCGGAACAAATTGCTCCAAGGCATGCTCGAAAGGGCGGCAGAACCGGGATTGGGAATTCAGAAGTATCCTCCTGAGAGAGCAATCTACCGCTCCATCTTCGAGAAGGGCGCCATGCATGGTCGCCAAGATGGGGCGTGGGAGTTTCGCGCACCTGGCTCAGCCTGCCCGCTCAATTTGTCTCCTACCTGGAGCCGGCTAGATGAGTTCTTTGCGAGCACGGAGACTCAAAGACGATCCGTCGTAGACCTGCAGGAGTGGCTGGCGGAGCCTCCCTACGGACTAAAGTTGGGAGTTCTTCCCATACTTCTCGTCCACTACCTGCTGGTGAATGGTCATGAGATTGCCCTCTACGAGGAGGGTGCATACGTACCGGGGCTCTCCTTCGACCACGTAGAGCGGCTGATTCGCCAGCCTCACACATTCGAGTTTCAGCGATTCCGTATTGAAGGTATCCGGGCTTCCCTTTTCAGCGAGTACCGCAAAGCGTTGTTCGGAGATTCTGGTGGAGCTGTAGACGTTCTCGGGATCGCGCGACCCCTGAGCAGCTTTATGTTGGGCTTGGAAGACTACACAAAGAAGACCCGGACTCTATCCCGGACAACACTTGGTGTGAGAGACGCGTTCTTTCTGTCCAAGTCGCCAGAGAAGCTTCTGCTCGAAGAGCTGCCGAAGGCATGTGGTGTCGATACGTCGGAGGATACTGATGGCTTCGCCGAAACGCTTCTTGGGGCCCTTCGTGAGCTGAAGGGGGCATACGCAGATTTGCTGGATTCAATGCGACAAGCGATCTGCGAAGCATTCGGGCTCGCAAAGAGTATGTCCGTGGAGGAATTGAGGCACGTGCTCCGCGGCAGGTGTCACGGTCTTGACCAATTCACAGTAGACGTAAAGGGCCTCAAAAGCTTTATTCGCAGAGTCTGCGAACGAGACTCTGACGATGAATCGTGGATTCGTGGCTTACTCCTGTTCTTGGGGCACAAACCTTCAATCAAGTGGCACGATCAAGATCGAGATGCCGCTACATATCGACTCGCAGAGTTCGCTCGGCGATTACTAGACCTAGAGAAGCTCAGGCTTCACTACGATGGCCTTGGGCGTCGGGCGTCTGATCTAGACGTGGTGATGATCAAGACCATGCGTAGTGGCGGCCGGGAGTTAGAACAGATTGTATCGATAACGGATAAGGCGCGATCCGCGACCAAAGAGTCGCGTCGTGTTATCCGGGAGGCGTTGGACCAGCTGGGCGACAATGAGCTTCGACTATCTGTGGTTTCAGAGATTGCATATGAGTTCCTGCAGCGGTATCACGAGGCTCAATTGAACAGCGAAATGGAAGCGCGAGAAGAGGGAGCGTTTGATGTCGGCGGATGACCTTCAAGTAGTCAATCTCAGGCCAACTCGTCATGTGCTTGGGCTGTCGGGAGGAAAAGACAGTGCGGCTTTAGCGATCTATCTGAATCGCAAGGGGTTGGATAAGGAGATTGAGTATTTCTTCTCCGATACGGGTTCTGAGCTGAAAGAGGTATATGAGTTTCTGGACAAACTCGAGGATTTCCTTGGTAGAGAGATTGTAAGGCTGAGCAGCGGTCGAGATTTTGACCACCACTTGAAGCGATTCAACAATTTTCTTCCGGCTCCTCATGCGCGATGGTGCACGCGAGTCATGAAGCTTGAGCCATTCGAAGAGTTCGTCGGAAGTGATCCCTGCGTCAGCTATATTGCGATTCGAGCCGACGAACACAGAGAAGGGTACATAAGCCGCAAGCCGAACATCAAGGCAGTCTATCCATTTATCGAAGATGGATTGGTCAAGTCCGATGTCCTTAGACTGCTAGAGGAGTCGGTTGGCATTCCAGAGTACTACAAGTGGCGTAGTCGTTCAGGATGCTACTTCTGCTTCTTTCAACGGCGTGACGAGTGGATCGGTTTGGCCGAGAACCATCCAGAGCTGTTCGAGAAAGCGAAGCAGTACGAGAAAATTGATCCTACAACCGGCAAACAGTTCACCTGGGTTCAGGGCGCTACCCTTGGAGAGCTTTTGGAACAAAAGGAAGAGATAAAAAAGCGTGCATCTGCATCTCGGCGCGATACAGCAGGATTGAGCTGGCAGGATCGTTTACGCCTAGATGATTCGGATGATGACCCTGCATGTCTGATTTGCACGCTCTAGAGGCGCTACCCTTCGCGAGGCTGCTCTCGTCGTTTGGTGTTCCTTGCCTCGCCAAAGCTCTCGGTAGAGAGCTTACAGAGGCTTTGGAGATCATTGGGAGACCGGTTACCGCGACTGAGCTGGCGATTGCCTTGGCCGTTACCAAAGGAGGGGACGCGTTGCGGTCTCAGGACCTTCGGTTGGCCGCGATGGAATATCTAGGACCGGAAGTCATAGCTGAAGCCTTTAATGAGCCCCCACCGGCCAACGACGAGGACACCCAGCGTTGGCTCAATCGCCTTGCCAGTTTTCACTGGGGTGACAATCGAAAGACGCGGGTTCTAGTGGAAGCATTGTCTGAGCGATCGGGCGTTCCTGCTGAGGAGTTGATTCCTAGTCCCAAAGCCCAACCTGAGGCGAGCCTTCGAATTCACTCGACTAACGCGCTCTTTCGCTACCAGGATCAGGTCCGTAGAGATGCATTGGCGGTCTTCGAGTCCGGTGAGCGGCGCCTTGTAGCGCAGATGCCCACCGGTTCGGGTAAGACCCGAACGACAATGGAACTCATCACTGACTTGGTCCGACGCAATCAGAATGGTTTTGGGGTGGTCGTTTGGTTGGCGCATAGCGATGAGCTCTGTGAACAAGCCGTAGAGGGGTTTAGCTCAGTTTGGCAATCTAAGGGTACCCACGACGTAAGTGTGATCCGACTTTGGGGCGGCCGAACGGTTGATGAAGTTCCGAGCGAGGCCTTTGTTGTGACCAGTTTTCAGACGGCATACGAGATGCTGCGATCAAAGGCCAATAGACGCTCGGAACTGTTTCTGAAGCTGAGGCGAGCGTGCTCTTGTTTGGTAGTTGACGAAGCCCACCAAGCTACGGCGCCAACGTATAGTGCGGCAATTGACCTGTTGGCAAACGAATCTACTAGGATAGTTGGCCTCACGGCTACTCCTGGGCGTCATCATATTGGCGGAAACCCGCTAGAGAGCGATGCGCTCGCGAAGTTCTTTCACGGTAACCGGGTCGGAATCAGGTCTCCGAGACCGGAGGGTAGCGTGGTCGACTACCTTCAGGAGCTTGGTGTACTTTCCAAGCTTGAGATAGTCGAGCTCCATCACGACCCGAACCTATCGCTGACTGACGCCGAACGGCTTGCTATAGCGAGTCAGCTTGACATTCCGGCGACCTTCCTCAAGAAGTTGGCCGGACAACGGCAACGTACAGCGGCGATAGTGGGGCAAATTCAGCATGTCGCGATCGAGTTGGGTCACCAGACGATCGTGTTTGCAACATCCAAGGATCACAGCGACGAGCTTGCGATGCTTCTGCAGCTGAGCGGGTGCGAGACGCGATCTGTTACTAGTTCTACGCCGAGCTCTGCTAGGTCTGAGGCTACGAGCGGATTTAGAAACGGTGCAGTCCGCGTATTGGTCAACTATGGCGTTCTTACGACAGGATTCGATGCTCCGAACACGACCTGCGTAGTGATAGCTAGGCCGACGACATCAATCGTCCTTTATTCGCAGATGATTGGCCGGGGTATCCGAGGCCCGCTTATGGGCGGCAGTGAGGCATGCTTGCTGGTGGATGTTAGAGACAACATCTCCGGGTTGCCGGGCCTGCCGTCAGCGTACACATTCTTCGATCAAAGCTGGGATGGGGTGGGCTAGTGGTCAAGATTGCTTCTTCTGCGTTGACGCTTAGGGCGCTTCGGGATTCGGGTGGCTACAAACAAACAGGAAATGCTGTAGCCGAGCTTGTGGACAACGGAATCCAAGCGGGGGCTGGCCAAATTGCAATTGTGGCCAACGCGACGACCGAGTTTGTTAGAAGGAGACGTTCGACCCGAGTCAAAGAAGTTGCGGTGATGGACAACGGCGATGGTATGGACCACGAGACGTTGGCCCACTGCCTGCAGTTTGGATACGGAACACGCTTGAACGCACAGACTGGCATTGGAAAGTTTGGATTTGGCCTAAAGGGGTCCTCCCTCTCTCAGGCCCGCAGGGTGGAGGTCTACTCCTGGCGGGATGGTAGACCGGCCAGCCGCGTGTATCTGGACTTTGACGAGATCATTGATAACGATATCGAGGATTTGCCGCCCGTTGAGAGTGTCAGTATTCCGGAACCCTATTGCTCTGCGCTGGCCGAGACAATAGGTTCGTCTGGAACGCTGGTGATCTGGAAGAAGTGCGATCGCTTGTCTATGTCACGGGCGTCTACGCTACTTCGCCAAATGAATCACGAGCTCTGCCGAATCTATCGGCACTTCCTTGATGACGACGAACAGTATGGACCCCGTGTCCATATCTCTATGGTCGAAGTTGAGGATGGCAAAGTGTTGCCTCCGATTCCTCTCCGAGCAAATGATCCTTTGTATCTCCTGACTCCCAACAATCTCCCCGAGCAGTACGTAAGCGAAGCAACAAACCAGCTGTTTGAGGAGCCGATCGTTCGGACCTTTACTACCAGTGATGGGAGATCTTCCGACATTGAGTTTCGCTTTACGGTGGCGAAACCAGAAATCCAAAGTCTAGGAGGTGCAAGCGCAGTCGGGCGTCATTATCGCTCCAATACCGGAGTGTCGGTCGTGCGCGCATGCAGAGAGATCGAGATGGGGGAGTTTGGGTTCTACAACCCGCAGGACGAGCGGCAAAGGTGGTGGGGCTGTGAAGTTAGGTTTGAGCCTGTGTTGGACGACGTCTTTGGTGTTGATGCAAACAAGCAGAGAGCCAGAAACATTCGTTGTTTGGATCAGGAAGAGCTTCGGCTGCTTCGAGAGGAAGGCGACGAGATTACGGACGTCTCTCGATTGAACCAAGAGCTCACGGATCTCGTCCGAGCAAAGATTTCAGAGATGATGAGAATTATTACTGCGCGACATGAGGGTGCGAGACAGAAAGGGAAGTCCGGCAACGACCAGAGCATATCAAGCAAGGTCAGCCGGAGCGTTGAGAGAGATAGCACTCCCACAGAGTCTCGGGAGGTTTCTGTCAAGAAACCTCCGGAGCAGAAGCTGCTCGAGCGCATGTCTCTGCTGCGGCGTTCAATGCCGGATCTGAGCGAAGAAGAGGCCAAGGAGAGGGCCAAGAGTTCGTTGGATCTCTTAGTGGACCTTCAGTTCGATGATTGGCCAGGGAGCATGTTCCTCTCGCGCAAGGTCGCTGGAAACGGATCCGTTGGCATCATAAATCGCGAGACCAAGTTCTATGAGCTCTTTTGGGAGTTCTTGCACCAAGCGGGGGACTCGAAAGGCGCTCTTGCCTTAGAAACTATCATTCTTGCGTTCATCCGTACTGAGGATGAGCTTGCAAAACAATATGGGCCATCCCAGTTTGAGAAGCTCAGAGAGCGATGGGGTCACTGGGTTGAGGAACTTATCACGCATGCAGAATCTTGACGCCGATCGTCAGATTCTATCTGGAGCTGAAGCGCGGCAGTACATAGCAAGTATTTGCCACAAAGCGGTCTCAACCGTAACGGTCTACTCAGCGTATGTGACTATGCCTGGTGTGCGTTGGCTGGCGGAGAACGTTCCAGAGGGTCCGGGAGTCAAGATCATCGCCCGATGGCAGTTTTCTGACCTGACGAGCAGGGCTTCAGATCTCGAGGCCTATCCATTCGCTCGGGATAGAGGCTGGCATTTTGGAATAGATCCCCATCTGCATACGAAGGCTTACGTCGTAGATGGCCGCCACGTCCTAGTCGGAAGCTCCAACCTGACATCGAATGGCCTAGGAATCGGTGGGGATGGGAACATTGAGCTCTCTGCGGTAGTTGTCCCGACCCTTCGAGATCTGGACCGGCTTAGTTTGCTGGAGAGATCGTGTCGATGGCTCAACGATGAGCTGTTTGGTCGCATAAGAAAGGAGGTCTCTCCCCACATGAGTAGTCACTCCCAAATGGGCTTCTCCAACGAAATACTGGACCAGATTGAGAAGCCTGTCTCGGTACTCTGGGTTTCAGAACTGCCCAGATCAACGCTAGACGACGTTGTAGCGGAAGACCCGAACAGCGACGCCCGGGCAGATATCACTCTTTTTGGCCTTGAAGGAGATGCAACATGCACGGCCGATGGCATTGCCGCAAGGTTCAGGGCTTCCCGCGTGCGCAATTGGCTCCTGCAACAAATGTTGCAGGAGCCGGGCGCGTTCGCGAGTTTTGGATGGGTGACTGCCAAGCTGCATTCGGCATTGTTGGATGAGCCTCCACCGCAGAGGCGAGATGTAAAGCACTATGTCGCATGTCTCTTTGATTGGGTCGCGAAATGCGATACGGATACGTTTGAGGTGGTCAAGCATCGTCGAACGACCTCGTTTGTGCTTGGTTCCCGTAAACCCCGATCACTGAACCCTGAAGGCTAGTCGTGGCATAGGAGCAGAAATGAGCCTATCCGATGCTCTTGCTGTGCTGGTCCACCTCTTCAACGACATTGTTGGAACGTTGCTGCCGGGCTGTTTTTTTGTTGGAGGCTTGACTGTACTGGGCGCGATCCCTTTAAACGTGGTCACTGATCCGGTCGCGGCATCCCCATGGGGGTTTTTGTTGGCAAGCTTTGTCGCCGGCCATGGTCTGTTGGCCATACATGAGTTGGCGGACTCCTTGTTGGGTCGGTTTCCTCTACCCTCATTCTTGCAAGTGTCGGATACAGATAAGCGTGCAGGAGAGGAGGCCTACAGGTTGTTCGTCGAACGTGCCCGGGCAGTAGGCTTGCTAAGCGAGCAAGATGGCACGGCAGTACTTCCGAACAATGCTAGGAGTGTCGCGATGTCGCTGAGTTCAGAGGCTGCTGAACTAGGGCGACGCTTCAGATTTATTGCCCTGTTCTGCTTTGGTACCGGATGGGCGGCTTGTTTCTTGGCTGTGCTCGGCTTAGTAAAGGGTAACCTCGCGATCAGTGTCGGATTGATCTTGCTTAGTTGTGTTATGTGGTCACGAGGTCGATCCTTCACCCATAGAGCGCACAGGACCCCATTCACCGTTGCAGTGGCAGCATTGCATAAGCTTGCGCGGCCAGTGGACAAGTCCAGTTGAGGACAAAAAGGATCTATCTGGCCGGTGGATTCCGGTCCCGCTGGCAGGATCTGGTAGTTGGCAAGCTTGGCGCTTCGTATGAGCTTCTGGATCCCAGCCGTCATGGCCTTGAGGACGTGACCGCGTACACAGAGTGGGACCTTGCTGCCATTCGTCGGTCTGACTTGGTGCTGGCGAACATGGAGGCGTCCAATCCCGGGGGCTACGCGCTGGCCTTGGAGATAGGGTACGCAAAGGCTTTGGGCAAAGAGGTCATTTTGGTCGAGTCTCATAAACACCCTGCGCGGCGGAAGCACTTTGACATGATAAGGGAAGTGGCGGACTCCAACTACGATGATCTCGAATCGGCTCTTGAAGCACTACTTAGTCGGGAATCCTCTGGTGCGTCTAGTTGATTCAGCCTGACCTACCCCTAGAAGATTGAGGAATTCTCCAGGATGCCGGCGTATCGGCTCGTCTGCAGCGCGAGCTCCCGGAGTAGGCGTTCCATCACTGGAAGTAGATTTACGGCGGGGCCTGGCGTAGGAGTTCCGGAGCTCAAGCAGTTCGTACCCCGCCGAAAGTCTCATATTTTCGTCGGATTGAGCATCTAGCACCGTTGAGGCATGAGCTAGCTACTCCAACAGATTCAACCATGGTGCGAGTCGGTCCCATGCCAGCGAGGCAATTCGCTCTGAACGTAGTTCGATGAACTCCGCAGACCAATCATCGGGCTTTCTGGCCAAGCTATTGCACAACCCGAGGTAACTCGCATTGTTCAGGACTTCGGTCGCCTTGTGGCTGAGTGTCAATCCGATTTCAGAGCAATCCGCCTTTGCTTGCTCAAAGATTGTTTCATTCCCAGCGGCTAGCAGCTTATACAAGGCCCGCTTGTGGAGCCAAGATCTATTGGCAATCATCGCGTTCTCCTCAGCTGGGAGAAGGATTAGATTACCCAATCTGTGGACGACATCGGGGTCTTCGTACAGTTCTTCTGGCCAGCTCTCAGAGATTGCCTGAGGCGCAATGTGCTCAACGGTGAGGTAATTGCGGTCCTTCCACCTGGTGAGGTCAAGTAGCGGACAAAGCCCACTGCGTCCTCGAATGATCAGGCCCGGAAAATTTGGATCGAGATCCGCGTCATGCGACGCGAGAAAGAGCAAGTAGCGCGCGACAGGCTTCGACGCTGTGTATATCGGAGTCTTCGCGGTGAAACGGACCCATTGCTCTTTTGAGTCTAGGCGTGCTTGTGAGAGTGCCGATGTTAGCGATCTGCGATAGTTGTCGAGTGTCACTAAGCACTCGGAGTCTTTGGGTCGCTCGGCTAAAGGCAATGCGTTACCCAATCCGGCACGCACGATTTCTCGAAAGATCGAGTCGATGTTCGCGGTTGTCCCTTTTGCCGCACGCCAGATCACCGAGAACGCCACTGTAGCCCGGATGGCGTCGACTAGGTCGTTGAACTTCTGTTCTTTATCCCTTTCAGTCGCCAGACGCGCTCTCTCGATGAACCGGATGATTGGAGCGATAGTCATATCGTGCTTCATATCGATCAGTGCAGCGAACCCAACTGCTGTTGGGCCATCCGGCAGAGGTTTGAACAATATGCTTGGCGAAGCGTCGGACTCTGCGTCCCATGCGTAGTTCAGATAGTTCGCCGTATCAGCTATACGAGCTAAGAACGCTCTCTTTGCGGGGAGGTCAGCGAGAACCGAGCCATCGTATTGCTCCCTCAAGTAGCGTCTCTGGTCATTCAGCTTCTTCGGGAGCCTCTCGCCCGTTTCCGCCAAAGCGAAGGGAATCAGCATCTCGGAGGTCGCTCTCTGCTTCTGCTCGGCTTTTTTGAACCTCTCCAGATAGCCCTCAATATCGCGTACCAGTTTGAAGGACGGCGACCCTTCGTATTGCGTGATTCCCTCTGTCTCAAGTACCTTTGGCTTGAAGGTCTCAAAGGCTGTCAAAGGCTCGCCTGTGGTGTTGAGGGCCTCAAACATATCAAAGGCGTCGTCCTCGCTCTCCGTTGTGACGACAGTAAAGGCCATTCGGTCGTTCAGATATCGCGAAAAGATCAGAAGACGCAGTAGTCTTGTGTAGTCCTTGTAGAGTGCTTGATCTCCAGATTCCAGAACAAATCCACGAACTTCGTCAGGCAGCTCAAAGCCCCAGATAGCCTCGTTGAAGCTGACGGAACGCACGGCTGACCTTAATGACGGAAAACCAAGCTCCGCACTCTGCTCATCGATGATCTGTTTTAGCTTGCGCTGAATGTGCCGAAAGACGTCAGACATTGGCTTGTAGTGCACGGGAACCTTCCCGTCCGGAGCCAATGGATTGAAGCGGAAAGTCTTCTTGCTCTCTTCGCGGGCAAATACAAAGTAATCCCAGGCTAATCGTGCGATTGGGCTGGTATACACGGCCTGCGACGCCTTCCTGGACCAAACGTCTTCAAATGCTCGGATAACTCTCGGATAAAATTGGTAGTTTGCCTCTCCCGTTCGCATGTCGATTACGAACGAATCCTGTAAGGCTGCTGCAAGCTGGGCCGCTTGGTCCGCGAGCCAAGAGAAGTGAGTTTGATCCTTGCCATCAAACTTCCGTTTGAAGCGCAGCAACTCATTGTGGATTGCTACGTTTGCCATAACGAATGTGCAGATTCGTTGCTGCCCATCAATGATAGTCATGACTCTGGACGCAACTTCTTGGCGAAAGATTGGTTTAACGGTCTTGTATCGCGTATCGTGAATCGCGATAACGCTTCCCAAGAAACTGATCGTATCGGGTCGATGCTCTAGCTGTGCCAACCCGTGGATCGCATCTTCAAAGAGTCGATCAACGTTGTCGCTATCCCAAGAGTACGGACGCTGGTAGCCAGGGATGTAGCAGCCCTGGCCGTTAGTAATGAGAAAGTTCCAGCTGCTTTGAGCCGTAGCTTTGAAGTAGTTCTCGATGTCCACCGGCATGCTGGCTCCTAAATCTCTGCCTTAGTCTAGGTTCTGGGGCGGTCGTGCATTCCTGAGACTCCTGATTCGGACCTCCCGGAAGTAGACAACGTCGTGCGATCCATGATTCTGCAACCCAATATACCCGGCCGCCGGCCTGGGACCCCGCTCCGGCTCCCATTCCTCCTCCCTCTCCGGCACCGCATCCCCCTCCTTGAACCGCGTCACCTCAACCCCATTCACCGCCACCCGCGTCTCATCCCCGTCGAGCGTGATCAACAGCTCATTCCACTCCTCAAGCTCCGGCTCCGCCAGCGCCTCCGTAAGCGAATACAACACCCCGGTCCGATGGTACGCATCCCCGGACTCGTCGATCTGCACCTCGTAGCCGCCATGCACCGCGTCCCACGGTGACTCCGGCGGCTCCGGTATCCGCACGAACACCCCGGAGTTCGCCGTCGGCCTCCCGAGCTTGAACTCCACGCGAATCTCCACGTCCGCGAACTTCTCCTTCGTGTACCAGAGCAGCCCCATGCCGCCCTCGGTGCGGAGCATCCCGTCCTCCACCACGAAGCGTCCGGGTCCGACCTGCTCCCAGCCCTCCAGGCTCTCGCCGTCGAACAGCGACCGCCACTCCGGCTCAGCGGCGGACGACATGGCCGGCCAGACCAGGGCGGCTAGCATCAGGAACCGGGCCGAGGATCCCAACCGCATAGCTTTCCAGACGCGCCATCCCAACCACCCCCTCACGACGACCCCCTCGCGGGCAACTCCTCCGCTGCGTAACCCCCGCGCCCCCGGAACCACACGATCAGCACCAGATACACCCCCAGCATGATCAGCGGCAACACCGCCACGGACCGTAGCGCCTCGCGCTTGCTCGCGGCTACCGCGTGACTCACCGAAGCCTGCGACTCCGCATCGGCCGCGGCCACCCCTGCTTCATCCAGCGACCGGTACTGCCCGAACAGCCCGCGCCGCTCCAGGGTGAAGAACCGCGCATGCAGCTCGGTGCCGCTGGCCTGGTCGTACCGGGTCAGCGCCTCGCCGACGGCGCGATCCTGCACCGCGCCCAGGAACACGGAACCGAGGATGCCCACCGCCAGCATGCCCACCCCGGCGATCACGTTGATGCCGAGCGCGCCGGATTTGGGGAACTGCTCGGCCACCAGCCCCAGCGACGTCGGCCACAGAAAGCTCTTGCCGAGCCCGTACACCGTCGCGGCAATCAAAAGCGCCGCTCCGCTCACCGTCGAGAGGCCGTACAGCCCCACCGCCGCAATCGCCGAACAGATAGCCAGCAGCCCCAGCGGCGAGAACCGGTGCACCAGGGGGCCGGCGGACAGGCGCAGCACCAGCATCAGCGCCGAGGTGTAGACCAGCACCCAGCCGGGGTGCAGGCCGAGCGCCGACATCGCAGGCTCCAGCAGCGAGGTGATCCAGCTATCGGTACCGAGCTCGGTGGTGGCGAGCGGCACCATCACCAGCAGCAGCAGGATGAACAGGAACCGTCCGGCGGAGCGCGTGTACGCGGCGTAGACGCCGGTTGCCGCGGCGATCAGGCTGACCTGCAGCCATACTGGCAGCAGGAACACCCGGCCGATTTCCACCACCACCAGGGCGGAGACCAGGAGCGCGCTGATCCAACCGGCCTCGGCCAGCATGGTGCGGTAGGACACCCCGGCGCTCACCCGTTCGTGTACGGGCAGCGCCTGACGCAGCAGCAGCACTGCGTAAATCACCACCGGTCCCAGCAGCAGGGCGATCTTCCAGCGCCAGCCCACGGCGTCGCCCAGGGTGATGGCCAAGAGCCCCCCCAGCACCAGGCCGCCGGGCCAGCCGGCGTGCAGCATGTTCAGCCAGGTGGTTTTGTCGTGGCGATGGGCGGTGGCGATGATCGGGTTGATGGCGGCTTCCACGGCGCCGTTGCCGAGCGCCAGGGCAAAGGTGCCCACGTACAGCGACCAGTAGCCGCTGGCGGTGAGGGTCGCGCCGATGCCGAACAGGTGCAGCGCCACCGCGCCCCACAGCGCCAGCCGGTAGCCGAGCCGGTCGATGAAGAGGCCGAGCAGCACGATGCTGATGGCGAACGGCCAGAGGCCCACTCCCAGGAGTTCGCCTTTCTGGGTGGCGCTGAGCTGGAACTCCCGACCCCAGTCGTCGATGACGAACGCGCGCAGCACGAAGCAGAACGAGGTGGCCACCAGGGCGAGAAAGCAAGTGACGAACAGGCGGTCGACCCGGGCAACGATCGAGTTCATGACGGGTCGGTCCTCCGGAATGGTCTGCAGATGATCATGGCGCTGGCAGCTCCACCCAGCCGGACGCGGCGCGATCTGAATCGATGACCGCGTGCACGAACCGCACCCCGCGCAGGCCCTCGCGGCCGTCCGGGGCGAGCAGGGCATCGACGGACGGCTGCTCGCCGGTGTCGTGCGCCACGATGCGATCCGCGATATCCCGGTAGAGCTGCGCGAACGCTTCCAGATAGCCCTCCGGATGGCCGGGCGGAATGCGCGTCGCGGCCGCCGCGCGCTCGCCGGCGGCGGCGCTGCCCCGGGTGATACGGCGCGGCGCTTCACCAAAATGGGTGAGCAGCAGCTCGTTGGGCGATTCCTGATGCCACTCGAGGCTGGCGCGATCGCCGTACACGCGAAGGCGCAGCCCGTTCTCGTGGCCGGTGGCCACCTGGCTGGCCCACAGCGTGCCGCGGGCGCCGCCCTCGAACTCGAGCCACGCCTGGGCATCGTCGTCCACCCGGCGGCCGGGCACCACGGTGTCGAGCCGGCCGGCGAGGCGGGTCACCCGCAGACCGGTCACGAACTCGGCGAGCTGAAACGCGTGCGTGCCGATGTCGCCCAGGCAGCCCGCGCCACTTCGGGCCGGGTCGGTGCGCCAGTCGGCCTGCTTGTTGCCGTCCGCTTCCACCGGCTTCAGGAGCCAGTCCTGCAGGTACTCAACCTGCACCCGGTGCACCCGGCCGAGCTCGCCCGCGGCGATGAGTTCCCGGGCCGCCCGCACCAGCGGGTAGCCGCTGTAGTTGTAGGTCACCGCCAGGATGCGGCCGTTTCGCGAGGCCGCCGCGCACAGGTCCTCGGCATCCGCCACGGTGGTGGTCAGCGGCTTGTCGCAGATCACGTGAAAGCCCGCGTCCAGGCACGCCCGCGCCGCGGGATGATGCAGATGGTTGGGGGTGACGATGGCGACTACGTCCACCGGGTCGGGGCGGGCGCGTTCGCCCGCGATCAGCGCGTCGATGTCGGGGTAGGCGCGCGCGGGATCGAGGCGCAGATCCTGACCGCTGGCCCGGGCCCGCTCGGGATCGGAAGACAGCGCCCCGGCTACCAGTTCGTAGCGGTCGTCCAGCCGCGCGGCCATGCGATGCACGGCGCCGATGAACGCGCCGCGCCCGCCCCCGATCATGCCGAGGCGCAGGCGCCGTTCACTGATGGGAGTCTGGGCCGGGGCGTCCGCCACGCTACAGCCCGAGCAGGCGTTGGTTGGCGGCGGGGTCGGCGCCGCCGGCGAAGTCGTCGAACGCGCGCCCCGTCACCTCGATGATGTGGCGCGCGATGAACGGGGCGCCCTCGGCCGCGCCCTGTTCGGGCGACTTGATGCAGCACTCCCACTCCAGCACCGCCCAGCCCGGGAAGTCGTATTGCGCGAGCCGCGAGAAGATGCCGCCGAAGTTGATCTGGCCGTCCCCAAGCGAGCGGAAGCGGCCGGCCCGCTCGATCCACGGCGCGTAGCCCGAGTAAACGCCCTGCCGCGCCGACGGCTGGAACTCCGCGTCCTTCACGTGAAAGGCGCGGATGCGCTCGTGGTACAGATCGATGAAGCCGAGGTAGTCGAGCTGCTGCAGCAACAGGTGGCTCGGGTCGTAGAGCATGTTGCAGCGCGGGTGGCCGTCCACAGCGTCCAGGAAACGCTCGAAGGTGGCGCCGTCGAACAGGTCCTCGCCGGGGTGGATCTCGTAGCAGAGGTCGACCCCGGCCTCGTCGAACACGTCCAGGATCGGCCGCCAGCGCCGCGCCAGTTCCTCGAAGGCGGTCTCGATCAAGCCTGGCGGGCGCTGCGGCCACGGGTACAGGAACGGCCAGGCGAGCGCGCCGGAGAAGGTGGCGTGGGCGGAAATGCCCAGGTTTGCGGAGGCGCGGGCCGCTTTGTGGAGCTGCTCCACGGCCCAGCGCTGGCGCGCTTCGGGATTGCCGCGCACGTGCGCGGGCGCGAAGGCGTCGAACTGCGCGTCATAGGTGGGATGCACGGCCACGAGCTGACCCTGCAGGTGGGTCGAGAGCTCGGTGATCTCGAGACCGTAGCCGGCGAGCACGCCCTTCACCTCGTCGCAGTAGGTGCGGCTCTCGGCGGCTTTGTCCAGATTGAACAGGCGGGTCCCCGTGGGCATCTGCACGCCCTGGTAGCCGAGGCCCCCGGCCCATTCGGCGATGGAGGCGAGGTCGTTGTAGGGCGCCTCGTCGCCGACGAACTGGGCCAGGAAGATGGCCGGTCCCTTCAGGGTCTTCATGCGGCCTCCCCACCGAGTCCGGCGAGGTAACGGATGCTCTCGGCCACGGCTTCCAGCGGCGGCTGGGTGAAGTGCTCCTGCTCCACGTAGTAGTGATCGAGCCGCGCGGGGTCGACGGCGGCGAACACGCTCGGCCAGTCGATCACGCCGCTGCCCACGGGTACGGTGGTGAAGAGTTCGACATCCGCGGGCACGTCCTTGATGTGCAGCAGCCGTACCCGGGCCTGGTGCGCGCGGATGAAGTCCGCCGGCGCCCGGCCGCCCATGAGCACCCAGGCGCAGTCCACCTCGAGCTGCACGTGCTCGGGGTCGGTGAGGCGCAGGATCTCGTCGAACGCCACGGTGCCGTCGTAGTCGACGAATTCCATGGCGTGGTTGTGGTAGGCGAAGGTGAGACCCGCCTTGGTTGCTGCCTCGCCGATGCGCTGGAGCTGTTCGATGTTCCAGCGCCAGTCGTCCAGGGTCAGCTTGCCGCCCATGATGGCGCCGCCGATCTCGGCGGGCGAGGCGCCGAGGCGCGCCGGGTCCGGGGTGGCAGGGAACGAGCACACCAGATACCCGGCGCCGACGGCCTGAACCTCCTTGATCTTGGCATCCAGGTTCGGCGCCAGTTCGAACATCGACACATGGGACGCGGTGGGGCGGAGGCCATGGGTGGCGAGGCGCTCGGCGAACTCGGCGCCACTCAGACCGTGAAAGCCCGCGGTCTCCACCTCCTCGTAGCCGAGGCTCGCGATCACCTCCAGGGTGCCGTCCAGATCCGCCGCGGCCTGCTCCCGCACGGTGTAGAGCTGCAGCCCGATGGGGCGGCTTAAGGGGCCGCGCGGCCGCTTTGCTTCGCTGGCAGCGCGGGCCCCGGTAGCGCCCAGGGCGAGCCCGGCGGCGGTGACGGCGGTCTGGGTGAATCGGCGCCTGGACATCATGGATCGCGCTCCGTGCTTGCGGATATTGTCGGGGGTGAGGGGGCTTCCGCCGCGTCGGCATAACGGCACGCCCCGGGACGCGCCCGCACCACATAATCCTGATAGTTGCTGGCTTCCGGATCCAGACAGCCTTCGAGATCCAGGATCTCGACGCGGCGAAACTCGATGGGATGGGATTCGCTCTGCAGGGCCAGGTAGCCGCTGCCGAGCAACTCGCCGCGGCGGGCGGGGTCCAGGGTCTCACCGCCCCAGCCGCCGAGCTGGGGCAGGGCATAGCGGATCACTTCCTCCCCGTCTACGAAATGGCGGATCCGGGCGCCGCCCAGCACCTCCACTTCCACCGTCACCCAGGCATCGCCATCGATGGTGGGCGCGTCGGCGTTCAGGCAGTGCTCGGGATAGAGCCCCTCGTCCACCACGATCTCGGTGCCCGGGGTGCAGACGTTGGCGGTCGGCCGCGGTTGGCCGTCGCCGAGGCCGCCCAGGAACTGTGCCTCGATGGAGACCGGAAACGCCTGATCCAAGGTCATCGTCTCGGGCGCCTGCGAGTGCACCATCACCCCGCTGTTGCGCAGCGCCCAGTCGCCGGGGCCGCCAGGGGCCTGCTCGCCGACGAACCGGTACTCGATGCGCAGGCGGTAGTAGGCGTAGGGGGTCTGGTAGAAGAGGTGACCGAACTGGTTGTCGAACTCATCGTAGCCGTCGTAGGACACCACCAGCAGGCCGTCGCGCACCCGGAACGTGTCGGCAAAGTTGTCGCCGAGTTCGTGGCCGCGGATCTTGGCCGTCCAGCCGGCTAGGCTCTCGCCGTCGAACAGGGACACCCACTCGGCATCCTCCGCCGCCACGGCGGCCGGTGCCATGGCGCTCAGAACGACCCACGCGATCGCGGCGCGGCGGACCCAAGGCGTGATCATCGGCCCCTCCTCCTGTCGACCGGAAGCTACACGATGCCCGCCCGCATGGGCAACCGGCGCAACCCGTCGTATAGTCGGCCCAGGGAGAGGATGGGCCATGAACGACTCGCAGAACGACTCGCACACCTTCGATGCCATTGTGGTCGGCACCGGCATCACCGGCGGCTGGGCCGCCAAGGAACTGACCGAAGGCGGGCTCAAGACCCTGGTGCTGGACCGCGGCCGCATGGTCCGGCACGGGGAGTATCCCACCGCCACCGCGGACCCCTGGGATCTGAAGTATCGCGGCCGCGCGACCCCGGAGGAACTGGCCCGGCGCGAGACCGCCGCCCGCTCCGGCTACGCGGTCACCCAGGCCACCCAGCACTGGTTCGTGGACGACACCGAGCACCCCTACGAGGAGCCGCGCCGCTTCGACTGGATCCGCGGCTATCACGTGGGCGGCCGCTCGCTGGTCTGGGGCCGGCAGAGCTACCGCTGGTCCGAGATGGATTTCGAGGCCAATGCGAAGGAAGGCATCGCCGTCGACTGGCCCATCCGCTACGCGGACGTGGAGCCCTGGTACGACTACGTGGAGCGCTTCATCGGCGTGTCCGGCGAGGCCCTCGGCCTGCCGCAGTTGCCGGACAGCCACTTTCTGCCGCCCATGGAGTTGAACTGCGTGGAGCGGCAGCTCCGCGAGCGGGTCGGCAGCAAACTCGGCCGCACCGTGACCATCGGCCGCGCCGCCCACCTGACCGCGCCGCTGGCCCACAGCCCCCAGCGCGGCACCTGCAAGTTCCGCAACCAGTGCATGCGCGGCTGCCCCTACGGCGCCTACTTCAGCAGCAATTCCAGCACCCTGCCCGCGGCGGAGAAGACCGGCAACATGTCCCTGCGGCCGAATTCGGCCGTGTACGAGCTGGTGTGGGACGAGACCAGCGGCCGCGCGTCCGGCGTGCGCCTGATCGACACCGAGAGCGGCGAGCACCTGGAGTACTCGGCCCGGGTGGTGTTCCTGTGCGCGTCCACCATGGGCTCGACCCACATCCTGCTGAACTCGATCTCGTCGCGCTTCCCCGATGGCTTCGGCAACGACAGCGGCGAGCTCGGCTGCAACATCATGGATCACCACCTGGGGGTGGTGGTCACCGCCCAGGTGGACGGCTACCTGGACCGCTACTACTCCGGGCGGCGCCCCAACGGCATCTATATCCCGCGCTTCGTGAACCTGGGCGACGACAAGCGCGACTACCTGCGCGGTTTCGGCTACCAGGGCAGCGCCTCGCGCCTGGACTGGACCCGGCTCATGGACGACGCCAGCGTCGGCGCGGAGCTGAAGGACGCCGCCGCCACCCCGGGACCCTGGGTGTTCGGCATGATGGGCTTCGGCGAGATCCTGCCGGCGCACGACAACCGGGTGACGCTCGATCGCAGTAAGAAGGACGTGGACGGCCTGCCGCTCCTCGCTTTCGACTGCGACATCGGCGACAACGAAAAACGCATGCGCCGCGACATCGCCGACGAAGGCGCCAATATGCTGGAAGTGGCGGGGTTCAAGAACGTCCAGGCCCAGGACCGCGGCTACGGCATGGGCCTCGGTATCCACGAGATGGGCACCGCGCGCATGGGCCGGGATCCCAAGACCTCGGTGCTGAACGGCTGGAACCAGGTGCACGCGGCGCCCAACGTGTTCGTCACCGATGGATCCTGCATGACGTCGGCGGCGTGCCAGAACCCGTCGCTCACCTACATGGCGCTGACGGCAAGGGCCGCGAAGCACGCCATCGACGAGATGAAGCTCGGGAACCTGTAGCCCAGCCGGAGAGAGTGGAGAGGGCGATGAAGCAAGACGACGAACCGTCCGCCATCGAAGCCGGCGCCGCGGAGCCGGCCTGCCTCAGCCGGCGCATGCTGTTGCGGCGCGCGGCCGTGCTGCTGGGCGCGAGCCTGTCGGCACCGGCGGTGCTGGGCGTGCTGGCCGGTCGCACGGCGCACGCGTCCACGGCGACGGGCGGCCAGTTACTCTGGGGGCCTCAGTTCGCCCTGGTGGCCGAGGTGGCGGAGATCATGATCCCGCGCACCGACACCCCGGGCGCGCGGGACGTCGGGGTGCCCGCGTTCATCGATGACATGTTAGCCAACGTGTATCCAGAGGTGGACCAGAAGCGATTCCTCACCGGGCTGATGGACTTCGACAACGACGTGAAGAAGCGGGCCGGCCGGACGTTTCTCGAACTCTCCCCCGACAAGCGCGAGGCCCAAGTCCGACGTGTCCTGGACGACGCGCTCGCGCTCGAGCCGCCCGACGACCAGCGCCCGTTCATTCTGATGACCCGGGAACTCACCCTGCTCGGCTACTTCACCTCCAAGGAGGGCGCGACCCAGGTGCTCCAGTACCAGGCCGTGCCTGGTGCCTGGCAGGCCTGCCTGCCAGTCGAAGAAGCCGGCATCGGCCGCACCTGGGCGACGGACAAGCCGCTGCCGTTCTGACGCCACGTATCAGCGTCGGATCAACCGGCGCGTCACGCGGTTCGTTGATCGAACTCCTGAACCAGCACTTCCGGTAGCTCGGAGTTTCGCCCTGCATGCTCGATGGATGTATTTGACCTTCATGGCTCGAAGTCTCGATCGAAGTATGCGTTGTGTGCCAAAAGTAACCTCGCGCCGGATGCCTGCCTCAAGCTGCCAACTCGAGCAGCACCTCCGGGTGGCGATCGACGATCTTCAATAGCGTCTTCGCCGCACCAGACGGCTGTCGACGGCCTTGCTCCCACTGTTCTATCGTCCGTTTCGATACGCCCAGTGCAGCCGCAAAGTCGGCCTGAGACAGTCCGGTTCTTTCGCGTATGCGCGCGACTGGAGAGTGCGGCTCCACGCGGATTGACTTACCGCCGCCGGCCTTGATTTCACGCACACCGGCCAGTACTTCCTGCCAGACGTCGCGCTGCGCCTCGATCTGGGTGAGAGATTGCTGCTGCTTCCTTCTAGCCATCGCGAAAAGCTTCCTTCAACCTTCGAAGAATGTGGCCAGGCACATCGTCCAGGGCTGCCTTCGAATAAATCGTGAGCATCCAGAATTCGTTGGGGCGGTATCGGACGTAGTAGACGACTCGAAGACCGCCTCGCTTGCCCCTGCTCCGCATTCGCCATCGCAGTTTGCGAACGCCACTCGAACCGGGGACGAGATCGCCTGCATGCGGCGACGCAATCATGAACTGCTGCAGGGCAGCGTACTCGTCGTCGTCCAGGTACATCGGGCGGAACCGTTCGAAGGCCGTTGCCTCAATGAACGTGAACATTCACGGTCACTGGCGGAAGATACGCCAGTGGCGTATAGCTCGCAAGGTGGAGGCCTGCATGCTGGATCCCGGGCGAGTCCAATCAGGGTTCCGGATGTCGTGGGGTTGCACTGATCCTCACATACGCGGGGAGCGTTGGGCTTCAGTCCATTGGCCATCCAGTGCGTAGGCGGGTTGACGCGATGGAAGAAGCAGTCGCGGCTACGGTTGCGTAAGTGAACCAGCAGTGCTCGGCGCTTCACGCCGAGATGCGAACTCTTCAAAGGCACTGCCAGCAGCGTTCTTCGCTGTTTCGCGGTTCATGGGCACAGGGTGCTCGAAGGCCAGGCCTAAAAAGATGGCCGATCACCCAAGCCCTTCGACGAAAGACTCGAACTCATCGCACGTCACGTACACGCACTCCCCCGCCTGCGGGAACGCTTCGTAGAAATTCTCGAGCGCACGTTCATGCTGCGCAGCCGGCTGCTCCCACGTCACCTGACAAGGCACGACCACCCCGTCCCGCGTAAACACGAAATCGACTTCTCCCCGGCCTCGCCAGTAGTACACCTCGCCAAACCGGCGCCTGAGCGCGATGTACGTGGCGCACTCGAGGGACTTGCCGCGGTCTCGCCCGGTGGGTGAAACGGCAATCCGGCGCAGGCCCGGATCGACGGGATAGTACTTCCGGTTCATGGAGGCGCGCTTGCGCTCCGAATGGGCGTAGAACGGGCAGGCGAAGATCAGATGCGCGGCCTCGCATGCCTGCAGGTAGCCGCCGACCGTTTCCACGGCGAGCCCGGTGGCGGATGCGAGGCGGCGCAAGCTGAGTTCCGAGCCTGCCGATTCGAACACCATCTGCACCACCTGGCGAATCGGCCGCGCCGATCGGGCCCCGATACGTTCGCGGATGTCGCGCTCGACGATGTCTTCGAAGTACTGGCGCAAGAGGCGATCGCCTTCCGCCATCTGCAGCGGCTCGGGAAAGCCGCCCGTCTCGAGATACGTCTCGACCGTCATCGTGGGCACCATCCGCTGCGCCTCGGTCAGCCCGAAGGGGAAAACCTCGCTCATCCAATGACGCCCGGTGAGCGACGTGCCCAGTTCGCCGGCCAGCAACTGTCCGTTCGAGCCGCTCACGACGAAATGGTTGTCCGAGGGCCGGTCGAGCTGACTGCGCAGCCAGCGCTCCCAGCCGTCGACCCACTGGATCTCGTCGAGGAAGAAGTACAGTTTGCGCGCGCGCGGATGGCGCTGACGGAACGCATCGACCAATGTCTGCAGCGTGCGATGATCCAGTGCGCCTGCCAGCCGCGGATCCTCGAAGTTCACGAACGCGCAGTGTCTGGGGTTGAGCCTGTAGCGCGCGATCATCTGGCGCATCAGGGTCGATTTGCCGGCGCGCCGCACACCGACCACGACCAGGGCGAGGGAGT
Organism: uncultured Gammaproteobacteria bacterium; assembly: GCA_942491135.1. GTDB lineage: Bacteria > Pseudomonadota > Gammaproteobacteria > Pseudomonadales > Azotimanducaceae > UBA7803. Next base: position 195,117 of record CALNZS010000021.1, read on the forward strand.
CGCGCAGTTCGGCGGGCAGATCGACGTCGCGGGGAATCGAGTCCGGTACCGGGCGGTCCCAGAAGCTCCAGGTTTCGGCGATGGAGAGGAGGTCGTCCAACTGTCGAACGTACCCGACGGTGTCGATACCGTCGACTATAGTCGACGGGTTGTAAACTGTCGAGTATGATCGACAATGTTCGCGAATCCGTCAGTGGCGCGACCCGCGACGACGCCCGCTTTCAGCGATCGCCGTCCCGCACCGCCTCGTGGATCTGCTCGATCCTGTCCTGCCAGCGCCGCAGCAGATAACGCACGCTGTTCGGATGCCGCAGCCGCTCAGGCGCGACGTCCGAGCGTGTCCGCAGGTATCTGCGCATGCGCTCGGCGACATCCACCGCGGCCCCGAGCGACAGCATTGTCGGGTGGGCGCTCAAGAGGTTCTCGCCGTCGCCGCGCACCACGCGCGCCAGCAGCACGCCGCCGTCCGGCGCGCCATGGAAACCCGGCGCATTCGCCACCCAGAGCGTTTCGCCGGTGAGCAGGTCGTGCAGCTCGACACCTTTCCCGGTAACGACGCGCTGCACCGCCCACAGGGACAGCCAGGCCGTCTGGTGCGCGACAAGCAGTCGCCGCAGCGGATCGTCCAGGGTTTCGAGGTACTCGTCCAGGAAGCACTCCGCCAGGGTGTTTTCACCGTCCACCGCCAGATGAAACGCGCCCACTCGGAACATGAGGTGTGCTTCGGCCGGATCGCGGATCAGCCGCTCGACCCGGTCGGTGAATCGCTTTCCCCAGCACGCGTAGCCATAGTCGAACAGGCGGACGAGGAGCGTGTCGTCCAGAGTCTCGACCTCGGACGGCCAATCGTCGATGCCGCCGGCTGTCCGGCCGGTGGGCCGCATTGTCAGGTGCACCTCGATGCCTTGCCGGTCGACGTGGGTCAGAGGGGATGAAGGGAGTGAGTCGGCATCCATGGCGTCGGCATGCGTTTCGATTGCCGCGGCCAGTGCCTCCGCGCAGGCGGTGATGATCCGAAGTTCGTTCTGAGTGACCGAGCGCGCGACGCCGTTCCGGCCCCGGTACTCGACGACCGGGTAGGCGGTGGCGGCGGCGACGGGCCAGCCGTACCGTTCCACCTCCCGCCGCAGGCTCTGGGGCAGGTCCGCGCCGCGCTCGTAGTTGAGCGAGGTCATGACGAAATTCATTTCGTCGATGTGGCCGGTCTGATCGAACTCGTCCGATACCTCCAGCATGCGCTGGTAGTCGGCCCGGGAAGGGAACAGGATCATCCCGAAGCTTTCACCCAGAGCGCCGATGACCGACAGGCAAGCCCCCTGAACGCCCAGCTCCGGAATGTCCACCTCGATGAGCTGGTCGTCGTCCAGCATCTCCCAGGGCGCGGCGCGGTGAAGCGCCGCGGCCGCGGTGAACAGAGCGGCCATGTCCTCGGCCGACAGGTGATCCTCCAGATACGACGCCGGACTGGTCTCTTCCAGGTGCGCGATGAGCTGGTTCAACGGCTCGTTCAGCTCCGGCGTCGGCCCGGACACCACGTCGAGCCCCGGCAACGCCCGCCGCACCTCGGCGGCCCAGCCGGGATCGCTGAGCCGAATCCGTCCCGGCCTGCCGCCGAACGGCGGGTTGAGCATTTTTTGGCGCAGATCCTGCGACACCGGCGCCATGGGCTCGTTCGGATCATGGATCTCGAAGTGGACGATGTAGTCGTCCGCCACCCACAGCTCCAGCACCGGCTGGTACGGGTCTTGCTCGCCGATGACGAAGGGCCCGCGCACCCGGCCGCCCACCCACTCGCTTCCCGCGGACGCACGGTCTTTGTGCTGAGGCCGGCGGGGTTTGCGCGTTCTGGAACGCGGCTTCGTGGGAGACCTGCGCATGGAACTCTTTTTCACGACGCCATCAACACCGTGTCCGTCGCCCGCCAGCAATGCCACGCCGCCGCCGACCGCCACGGTGCCCAGCGCTCCCCGTACTCACCCAGTTCCTGAGGCGTAAGTGGCTTTCCGAGGATCTTCTCCGCGCCCTTGCGTACCCCCAGATCGTCCACCGGCAACACGTCGGGCCGCGCCAGGGAGAAGATCAGGTACATCTCCACGGTCCAACGCCCCACGCCGCGCGCCACCGTGAGCCGCTCAATGATCTCCTCGTCGTCCAGGCGCATGATCGAGCGCTGCTGGGGAATCACGCCGTCCAGGCGCTTCTGGGCGATGTCGCGGATGGCCGCGATCTTCTGCCGCGACAGGCCGGCGGCACGTAGTTGCTCGTCGGACGTGGCCGCGATGTCGGCCGGCGTGGGGTGGCGCCGCCCGTACAGCCCCATCACCCGGCCGTAGATGGTGGTGGCGGCCTTGCCGGAAAGCTGCTGGAAGACCACGGCGCGGATGAGCGCCTTGTACGGGTCCTTGAAGCGTTTGAAGGTGCCGGGGTAGGGCGCCTGCGTCGGCACGTGACGGCGCATGCCTTTGCACACGCGCATGAGGTGTTGCTCGGCTTCGCCCAGCGCGGCATCGGCCTTGGGGTCGGCAACGGTGGCTGTTGGCATGCGGCACCTCCCGGGATGGGAGGGTGATTTAAGCACTCGCGCCTGGCGACACTCAATGCTGCTGCGCGATGGCCTCCTGGGGCTCAGAGGCCAAGTCGACCATCTCGGCGGCGCTGCCTGTCGAGGGCGCGGGCAACAGCAGCTGCGGCGTGCCCATTCGCGTGGCCAGCGACAGAATCGTCCATTGCTTCTGCCGCAGCGCCGTGTCGGTAGCGGCCAGCGCGTGGCCGAGCTGTTCGACTTGTTGCCCCAGAGCGGCTACCTGGTCCTTGAGCGGCGCCAGTTCCGCGTTGGCGCTGCTCAACTCGGTGAGTTCCACTTCGCGATCCGCAATCGTGCCGAGCTGCTCGGAGATCTTCGTCTGCATGGCGTCGCGCTGCGCGTCGTGGCGCGCCACCAGTTCGGTGAGCTGCTGTTCGTGGGAGGCTTTTGCTTCCTGAAGCGTGCCGCGCAGCATCTCCAGCTTGGCGCTCTGCCGGCCAGCGTCCGACTCCAGTTCGGTGATTTTGAAGTCGCGGTCCTTGATGGCATTCTGCAGCGCGGCAGCCGCCCGTTCGCCGGCTGCCACGGCCTCGTTGGCGGCGGCGAGCTGCTCCTCGGCCCTGGCGATGGTGGCCTCCCGCTCGCGCACCGTGGCCTCGGTCGCCTGCAGCGCCTCGCGGGTCTGGCGCTGTTCGGCCTGCAGCGTCCGCAGCGCCGCCTCGCCCCGCTGCAGACCTTGTTGCAGTTCGCCGAGCTGCGCCTGCAGGGTCGTCACCTGCACCTGCAGATCCGTGATCTCACCGTCACGCGTCTCGCGCAGCGCCCGCTCGTCCCGGAACATGCGATTGAACGACACCAGCTTTTCCTCGCGCTCGGCGAGCTCCGCATCGCGAGCCTTGATCGTTTCCTCGAGGGCCGGAATCTTCTGCTCGAACTGCGAGGCTGCCGTTTTGAGCGCCCGGTTGCCCTCGCTGCGCCGCCGCGCCAGGTCCTCGAAGGCGGTGCGCTGGTCCACTTCGTCCTGCAGACGGGACTGCAGGTCTTCGAGTTGCTGCTCCCGTTCCTGGAGCGTTTCGCGAAGCTGCGTCGCGTTCTGTTCCAGCTTGGTGATGTGCTGTTCCAGGGTGCGGGTCGGCACCTGACTGTCCGGGTTCTTGAGCTGCTCTTCGAGTTCGGCGATGCGGTCGTCGCGCTGGAACAGGCTCTGGGCCAGGGCGTCGTAACGGGCCTGCAGCGCCGCGTAGCGCTTGTCCGTCTCCGGACCGGCCGAGGCTGGTTCCATCTCCACGGAGTCGCCGTCCAGCAGCACCTCGCCGGCGCTGCCCGTGCCATCCTTGAGCGCGCGCAGTTCGGAGTCGCGCCGGTGGATCTCCCGGTCGCGCTTGATGATCTCGTTGTCCTTCTGCCGCGCGGCGGCGTCGTACTCGGCGAGTCGCTCCTTCAGATTGCGGATTTCGAGGGTCAGGGTCTCGGCACGCTGGGTCTGCAGGCGCGCGGCGGACTCGAGCTGGGGAACCGCACCCTTGGCTTCGAACAGGCTGCGCTTGAGTGCTTCCTCGCCGCCACGGCTCGCCATCCGCCGCCCCTGCCAGCCGAGCATGGCACAGAACACGGCGGCCCCGCCGAGAAGGGCAAGGTCCGTGACCGGAAGCGCCAGCAGGCTCGACTCGATGGGCATGGGATGAAGACCCAGGGAACTCCGCACGAGTCTCTGACCGCGCTCCGGGAAATTCAGTTAGCTGGGTCTCAGGCGGGCGGTTGGGAGTCGGGCTTCGTGACCGGGGTCACGAAACCCTGAGGCGCGGGGCGGGGCAATCGCTCAGCGCAACGCCATCCCTTCCAGCTCACCCTTCTCCCGCCATTCCTTGAGCAACGCGTTGAACGCATTGATCCCCGGCGCATACGGTGAGCTCTGCATGTTGCCGCCGGTGCCCTTGCCCTCGCGGTTGTAGTAGCCGGGCGTACATTCCATCAGGAACGCCTGGGCGCCGGTGCCGGCCAGCCGGATGATCTCGTCCACCCAGGCCTGCTCGGCCTCTGCGGTGACCTCCACCTCCTGCTTGCCGCGCTTCGTCACCTCGTCGATCACGTAGGCCACGTGCACCGCCTGGTCGTCGAACATGGACGTCATGTTCGGTGACAGGCCGTTCTGGTTGATGCCGATGGTGAACCAGTTCGGGAAACCGTGGGCGGAGAGGCCGTGCAGGGTGCGGAACCCGTCCTTCCAGTGGTCGTAAAGCGACACGCCGCCCTTGCCGATGGTGTCGAAGTCCACCCGCCGATGGGCCGAGGTGGTGATTTCGAAGCCGGTGGCGTAGATGATGCAGTCCACCTCGTAGAGCTGACCGTTCGCCACCACGCCGTTCTCGGCAATGCGCTCCACGCCCTTGGCGTCGGAGACGTCCACCAGTTCCACGTTGTCGCGGCTGAAGGTTGCCAGGTACTCGTCGTTGAAGGTCGGCCGCTTGCAGAACTGGCGGTACCAGGGCTTCAGCGCGTCGGCCGCGTCCGGGTCCTCCACCTCTTCGTCGCAGCGCGCGCGGATCTCGTTCATCTTCTGGAAGTCGGCGATCTCCGATCGCAGCGCAACCTCTTCCATATCCAGGTCGCCCTGGTCCTGACGCCGGTTCATCAACGAGATACCGATGCGCCGGGCGATGTCGGTCCAGCCGTCCGCCACCAGGTCCTCCCCGAAGTTCTGGCCGAGCAGGGTGGCGGCGAAGTTCTCGCGCCGCTCGCGCTGCCAGCCGGGCCCCTGGCTCTCGTACCACTCTGGGTCCGTCGGTTTGTTACCGCGCAGGTCCACGGACGACGGCGTGCGCTGGAACACGTAGAGCTGCTTGGCGTGCTTGCCCAGGAACGGCACGCATTGGATGGCGGTGGCGCCGGTACCGATCACGGCCACCCGCTTGTCGGCGAGTTTGGTCAGGCCGCCGTTGTGATCGCCGCCCGTGTACTCGTAATCCCAGCGCGAGGTGTGGAACGTGTGGCCCTTGAAGTCCTTGATGCCGGGAATACCGGGCAGCTTCGGCCGGTTGGCCGGCCCCGTCGCCTGAATGACGAAACGCGCGCGGATGTCGTCGCCGTGGTTGGTCTCGATCTTCCAGCGGTGTTCGTCCTCCAGCCAGCGGATCTCCTTCACCCGAGTCTGGAACAGGGCGTTGTCGTAGATGCCGAAGTACTCGCCGACGCGGCGGGTGTGCTCGAAGATCTCCGGTGCGTAGGAGTACTTCTCCTTCGGCATGTAGCCGGTCTCTTCCAGCAGCGGCAGGTAGCAGTACGACTCGATGTCGCACTGGGCGCCCGGGTAGCGGTTCCAGTACCAGGTGCCGCCCAGGTCCGCGCCGGCCTCGATCAGCCGGAAATCGGTCACCCCGCGCTCCTTCAGCCGCGCCGCCGCCATCAGGCCGCTGAAGCCGCCGCCGATCACGGCGACGTTGATCTCGAGGTTGAGCGGGTCGCGCTCGATGGGCTCCGCGTAGGGGTCGTCGTCGGCGTAGTGGGCAAACTCCTCGGCGGCCTCGATGTACTGGGCCTCGCCGTCCTCGCGGATGCGCTTGTCGCGCTCGTAGCGGTACTTGGCGCGGAGTTCGTCGGGATCGAAGTCCAGGTCCGGAAACATGTTGTGGAGGCGATCGCGCTCGCTGGCCATCGATTTCTCTCCCTCTGGGTCTGAATAGTGGTCTGAAGACGGGTCTTCAGGGTGGATTAGAACATGTTCTAGTATTCATTCCACATGGCCGCTCCCAGGTCAACCCCGGGAAGCCCACAACGGTGAGGGAACCGGGGTGATATGCTCGGCGGCTTGACGAAAATCGGGGAGACTGAGGTATGAGCGACCCGCAATGGCTGGAGCCCACCTGGTTCATCGACAGCGACAGCGAGGCGGTGGCCCGGTTCGCGGACGCCGCGGTGGGTGATGCCACCGAGCCGGTGGAGGTGGCGCGCCGGCTTTTCTATGCCGTGCGTGACGGTATCCGCTACGACCCCTACCAGACCGCGGCGGAACCGGAAGCCTACCGGGCCAGTGCCGTGGCCGGGTCGAGCAGCAACTGGTGCATCCCCAAGTCCGTGCTGCTCGCCGCCGCCGCGCGCCACAAAGGCATCCCGGCCCGGCTCGGCTTCGCCGACGTGAAGAATCACCTCACCAGCGAAAAGCTCTCCGCCAGCATGGGCACCGACGTGTTCGCCTGGCACGGCTACGCGGAGCTCAAGCTGAACGGTCAGTGGCGCAAGCTCAGCACCGCCTTCAACATCGAGCTGTGCGAGAAGTTCGGGGTCAAGGTGCTGGAGTTCGACCCGGACCAGGACACCCTCATGCATCCGTTCGACCAGAACGGCCGCCAGCACATGGAGTACATCCGTCAGCGTGGCAGTTACGACGACCTGCCGCTGGACGAGATCTTCGCCACCTTCCTCGAGATCTACCCGGGCTGGGAGCGGGACGAGGCAGGCAACATCCGCCGCGCGGCGCGCAGCGAGCCGGTGCGGGACGAGGCGTTTCAGGGAGATTGAGCGGATGATTGTCTACGCCGTGGTTGGCACAATGGAACGTTGAATCGGTAGGTGGAGTGTGCTGATCCAATGGCCATGATGAACATCTCCATTCCGGCATCTCTCAAAGCTCACGTCGACCAGCAGGTCGCCGAGCGAGGCTATGCGACCGCCGGTGATTACGTGCGGGATCTCCTCCGCCAGGATCAGGACCGGCAATCGCTTCGCGTCAGGTTGCTCCAAGGGACCAACTCACCACTCGAAGGAGTAGTAGACGGCCGCTACTTCGAGCGGCTCAGACGTCTGGCACGCAGACGAACTGGCCGATAGCGGCAACATCCGGCGCGGTCATAGTCTCCCTCTGTCGTGCGTCATAGCCTCCGCGGGCTGGACGCAGCACCTGAGTTAATCACTATGGCGTGGTGAAGGTGCGCGAGGCGATCAGACTCATCGAGCTGGATGGTTGGTACCTGGTCCGGACGAAGGGCAGCCATCGTCAATTTCACCACCCGGCCAAAGCCGGTACAGTGACGATCGCGGGAAGGCCTGGGCTGGATCTGCCTCCCGGGACGCTGAAAAGCATTCTGAAGCAAGCGCAGCTGACGAGTTGAGGCAATGAAGTTTCTGGTCGTAATCGAAGAGGGCGAATCCAGCTGGGGCGCGCACGTGCCGGATCTTCCCGGATGTGCCGCAGCAGGGGACACACGCGAGGAGGTGGTGGAACTGATCCGCGAAGCCATCGACCTTCACCTGGGTGATATGCGTGCCCGTGGCGAACGTCCGCCGCGGCCATCGTCTCAAGGTGAGATGATCGAGGTGGACGCGGCTTAACCTACCCTCCCGCAATGTCCCACTGTTGGAGAAGGAGTTTCCATGAGGCTGGCACTCTGGGCCCTTTGCATCGCACTGACCACCGCCGGCTGCGCCAGCCACGACACCGCTGAGATCCCCGACGACGTCCCGGAGCTCCGCCCCGGTATCCTCGCCGGCTACCTGAAGCCGGAGGCCATGCCCGACAGCGCCGCCATCCTGCCGCCGCCGCCCGCGGAAGGCTCCGCGGCCATGGCCCGGGACATGGAAGCCGCGAAAGCGGCGTTGGCGCTGCACGACACCCCGCGCTGGGACCTGGCCACCGCGGATGCGGAACTGATGTTCCCCGCCGCCGCCGGCACCTTCGCCTGCGCCTTGGGCGCCGAAGTCACCGAAGCCGATGCGCCCAACACCTATCTGCTGCTGCGCCGCACCCTGGCCGACCTCGGCCTCTCCACCTACGGCGCCAAGAACCGCTACGTGCGCCCGCGCCCGTTCATGCTCAATGGTCAACCCATCTGCACGCCGCAGGAGGAAGAAATGCTCCGCGGTGACGGCTCGTATCCCTCGGGGCATTCCGCCATCGGCTGGGGCTGGGCGCTGATCCTGGCGGAACTGGCGCCGGCCCGGCAGAACCAACTGCTGGCCCGGGGCCGCGCCTTCAGCGAAAGCCGCATGATCTGCAACGTGCACTGGCAGAGTGACGTAGAAGCCGGCCGCAGCATGGGCGCGGCCGCCCTGGCGCGGTTGCATGCCGACCCGGTGTTCCAGGCCCAGCTCGACTTGGCGCGGGAGGAAGTTGCCGGGCTGCTCGCCGATGGCCCGGCCCCGCAGCGGGACTGCGCCGCCGAAGCCGACGCGCTGAGCCCTGCCGGCGGCTAACGTTCCGCCGCGTCCCGGGACAACCGATACATCAGCAGCGCCGCGCGTTTGGTCTGGGACGGCAGGGTCTTGAGGTCCGCCGTTTCGTCCACGGTGTGCCCGCCGCTGCCCATGAGCCCGAGGCCGTCCAGGGCCATGTCCACCAGGCCCGCGGTGAACGAAATGTCGGCGGCGCCGGCGGCGGCCGGATCCACCGCGCTGACCGCCCCGAATCCCAGATCGCGACTCGCCTGGTCATAGAGCGACAACAGTTGGCGATTGCCGTCGGTGGGGGCGAGCGGCGGATAACCGTCCGTGAACGTGAGCGTCGCGTTCGTCCCCGGTAAATGATCCTGCACGATGGCCAGCATACGCTCCCGGGCCGAGGCTTCCTGTTCCGCGGACAGGGTACGCAGGTCGCCGCTGGCCACCGCATGCTCGGCGATGACGTTGGGTTTGCCGAAGGCGCGGCCGGCGGCATTGGCCGCGTCGTGTTCGAGCGTGGTGCCGCCCAGCACCAACCCCGGGTTGAAGGTCAGATTGGTTTCCCCGGCCAGGGTCTGGCGGAAACCGTCCAGGATGCGCGCCAGCTCGTAGCTGGCGCCGTAGCCGATGTCGTCGCGGAAGATCTGCGACGAGTGCGCCGGGGTGCCGGTCACGTCCAGTTGCCAGCCGGTGTAACCGCGGCGGGCGATCACGGCCGTGGCCGGGTTGCTGTCGCCGTTCTCGAAGCCGAGGGCGATGTCGGCGGCGCGCGCCGCGTCCGTGAGCGCGGCCCGGGCCACGTGCAGCGGCCGGCCGGAGGACTCCTCGTCGCCGATCAGCACCACGGTGACCTGGATGTGGTCCAGCGCGCCCACCGCCTTCAAGGCATGCAGCGTTTCCAGGATGATCACGCTGCCGCCTTTCATGTCGATCACCCCGGGGCCGCGGGCCCGGTCGCCATCGATCCGTTCGAAACGCTGAAAGGGGCTGTCCGGTTCGAACACGGTGTCGAGGTGTCCGATCATCACGACGTGCGGGCCGCGCTCGCCATAGCGGGCCACCAGATGGCCGGCGCGGCCGAAGTCGGCGCCGTCCACCCACTCGGTGGTCAGGCCTGCGTCGCGGAAGGCTTCGGCGAACAGCGCGCCCACCTCGCGTACTCCCGCCAGGTTGAAGGAGCCGCTGTTGATGTTCACCGAACGCTCCAGCAGGTCCAGGGCCTCGGCCTGGCGGGCATCCACGGCGTCCACCAGGCGCTGCTCGGTGGCGGTGAGTTCGGCGGCCGACGCCACCAAAGACATTGCGATCAGAAGACACGATGAACACAGGGCGGCGGTGGCGCGGGGGATGGAAAATGGCAAGGCGGACCTCTTTGGCGGCAGCGGGTGACCCACTCTAGTCCATCGGCCCGGGTGGATTCAGCCCCTTGGCGCGCGTTGTCAAAACATCTGGCGCGCCAGGACAAGATGATCGGGCTCGGGTCTCTATGGTCGACGCTCTCTGATCCTGGGGAGCCTGCCACATGCGCCTGCTGCTGATTCTATCTGTTCTGTTCATCGTCCTGGTCATTGGTACGGGCCCGGCCTGGGCCGCCACCGCGGAGCCGCCGCGGGCCATCGAAGAAATTGTCGTCACCGCCCAGAAGCGGGCCCAGAGCCTGCAGGACGTGCCGGTTTCGGTGACGGCGCTGTCCGGCACCGATCTCGAAGCCTTCAAGTACCGCGACGCCACCGCCATTGCCGCCCAGGTGCCGAACCTGCAGGCGGCCAGTACCGTGGGGGACGGCTTTCCGATCTTCTCACTGCGCGGTGTGTCCATGAGCGACTTCAGCTTCAACCAGTCGAGCCCGGTGGCCAGCTACGTGGACGAGGTCTACAAGGGCAACCCGGCGATCCAGGGTGTGCAGCTCTACGACCTGGAGCGCATCGAGGTGCTGCGCGGCCCCCAGGGCACCCTGTATGGCAAGAACACCACCGGCGGCGCGGTGAACTTCATCACCCGGCGCCCGGAGTTCGAGCGTGGCGGTTACCTGTTCGCTGGCGCCGGCTCCTACGGACGGCTGGAATCCCACGGCGCCTACGAGCTGCCGCTGATCGATGACAAGCTCACCGTGCGCGCCGCCGGCACCTGGACCGAGGCCGACGGCTGGTTTCAGAACGAACAGCCAGGGGTGGAGGACGGCAATGCCATCGACGAATACGGCGCGCGCCTCTCGGTGCTGTGGTTGCCCACCGAAGGGGTGGACGTGCTGCTGCGCGCCAGCACCGGTAAGCAGGACGAGGTCAATTACGGCATCCAACCCTTCAACATCTCGCCGGACGGGGTAGGCGGCGGGTTGTACGGACTGTATGGGCTGCTCGGCGCCAGCACGGCCACGGATTACACCCGCGAGGGCCGTGACTTCTTCGAGTTCGACTCCGATCAGGATGCCCGGCGCCGGATCGAGAACGACGCCGTGGCGCTTACCGTGAACTGGGATGTGTCCGAGGCGCTGACCCTCACCTCCATCACCTCCTGGGACGACGGCGAGATCTTCAACCCCGAGGACGCCGACGGCTCGCCCAACGTGGTGGTGCGGCCGTACTACTCGGGCAGCGCCGAGCAGGTGACCCAGGATCTGCGCATCACCTCGTCCTACGACGGCCCGTTCAACTTCATCCTGGGCGCGTACTGGTCCGACGAGGACGTTCATAACAGCACCCGCATCGGCTTCTGGCAGGATCTGGACCTGAACACCGACGGCGCGCTGGACTTCAACGACTGCCTCGACCCGACCTACACCCTGTTCGGCCTGGGTCAGGCCACCGCGTCCGGCGCAGCGACGGAGTCGATCCTGAACGGTTTCGGACTGAGCCTTGCCGACTTCTTTCCGGCCGGCTGTCAGGCCGCCAACGAGTTCGATCAGCAGCGCACGACCCTGGCCGGCTACTTCGACGGCAGCCTGGAATTGAACCGCGCCTTCACCCTGCGCTTCGGGCTGCGTTACACCGAGGACGATGCCAAGCTCGAAGGCTTCTCCGCACGGCTGCTCGGCAACGACGGCGTGGCCCTGGTGAACACCATCCCCGGCGATCCGGCGGATCCGTTCGCGACTCAGGCGGACCAGGCGTTCACCGACAACGAGTGGTCCGGCCGCTTCGGCATCGACTACCTGACCGATGCCGGCACCCTGCTCTACGCCAGCTACAGCCGCGGCTACCGCTCGGGCGCCTACAACGCCCAGGCGTTCTTCGATCCCGCCGAGCTGACCCGGGTCGAGCCGGAGACTCTCAACAGTTACGAGGTGGGGGTGAAGTCCGAGTGGTTCGAGCGCACGTTGCGGCTGAACGGCGCCGCGTTCTTCTACGACTACGAGAACCAGCAGTTCCTGAACGTCGACGCCGCCACCGCGGCCCAGACCCTGGTCAACATCGATGCCTCGGAGGTGCTGGGCGCCGAGCTCGAAGTGCTGTGGCAGCCGGCGGGCACGCTGCTCCTGAGCGCCGGCCTCGGCTGGCTCGACTCCGAGGTCACCGACGGCACCCTGAGCGGCGTCGACCTCGACGGCAATCAGCTCCTGCTGGCGCCGGAGTTCAACCTCAACCTGGCCGCCGACTGGGACGTGCTGAGCCTGGGGATCGGGGTGCTGACCGCCCATCTGGACGCCACTTACCTGGACGATCACTACTTCGAGATCTTCAACCTGGAGCGGCTGCGCCAGGACAGCTACTGGGTCGCCAACGCGCGCCTGGCGCTGGGCGCTCACGACGCCGCCTGGGAGGTTGCGGTGTGGATGAAGAACCTGGCCGACGAGGAATACCGCACCTCGGCCATCGACCTGGCTGCCTTCGGTTACGACTACAGCCACATCGGCGCGCCGCGCACCTGGGGCGCCGAGTTCACGTACCGGTTCTGAGGAGAGGCGATGAGCAAGTCCGATCATGACCGTTGGGGGCGCCTGGACCGGCGCCGGTTTCTACGCCGCGCCGGGTTCGGGGCCATGGCCGCTTCCGGCGCGCTGGCCTTCGGCGCCCGGGCTGGCGCCGAGGAACAAGCAGGCCCACAGGCTTGCCCGCCAGAGGGCTGCGACTACCACGCGGTGGTCATCGGCGGCGGTTTCGCCGGCGTCACGGCGGCCCGGGAGCTGGGCGCCAACGGCTACCGCACCTTGATCGTGGAGGCCCGCACCCGCCTGGGCGGGCGCACCTTCACTAGCGAGTTCGAAGGCCACCCGGTGGAGCTGGGCGGGTTCTGGATTCACTGGAGTCAGCCGTTCGTGTGGGCCGAGAAGGAACGCTATGGCCTCGACATCGTGGAGACGCCGGGCGCGGTGCCCGACCGGCTGGTGGTGTTCGACGGCGAGAAGCCGGTGGATCTGAGCCTGGAAGACCAGATGGCGCTGGTCGGCGCCTTCGATGCCTACGTGGCGGATGCGAGGCAGATCGTCGACCGGCCTTATGATCTGTTGTACCGGAAAGAGGCGGCGCTCGCCGCGGACGAACTGTCGGCAGCCGATCGACTGGCCGCTCTCGACCTGCCGCCGGTGCCGCGGGCGGCCCTGGACGGCGTGCTCTGCACCATGGCCCACAACCGGCCGGAGACCATGTCCTATCTGGACACGCTGCGCTGGTTCGGCATTCCCGGCTACTCGTTTCAGCCGTTCCTGGACGCGGTTGGCCGCTACGCCCTGCGCGACGGCACCGGTGCGCTGATCGAGAAGATGGTCGAGGACGGCCGGCCCGAGGTACGCCTGGCGACCCCGGTCACGCGCATCGAGCAGCGCGGCTCCGCCGTAAACGTGCATACGGCGCGCGGCGAGATGCTGACGGCGGCGGTGGCCGTGGTGGCGCTGCCCATGAACACGCTGCCCGACGTGGCGTTCTCGCCGGCGCTGGACCCGCGCCTGGTGGCGGCGGCGCGGGAGCGGCACACCGGCTGCGGCTACAAGCTTTACGTTCGGGCCCGGGGCCGGGTCGGCAACGTGCAGATCATTGCGCCGGCTTCCGAACCCATCAACTTCGCCCTGACCTACCACGAGGCCGCGGATCACACACTGCTGGTGGCGTTCGGCGTGCAGGACGGCTTCGACGTCAACGACGACCGGGCCGTTCAGGCGGCGCTGCGGCGCTATCTGCCGGACCTCGAGGTCGAGAGTTCCATGGCCTATGACTGGAACCTGGACCCGTACTCCAAGGGCACCTATGCCAGCTACCGGCCGGGCTGGGCAGAGGATTACCTGCCGGCGTTCCAGCAGGACATGGACCGCATCTACTTCGCCATGGGTGACCACGGTGAGGGCTGGCGCGGCTTCATCGACGGCGCCATCGGCGCCGGCATCCGCGCCGCCGAACGCATCCGGGAGCGCCTGGCATGAGGTCGATCAACTGTCCGACGGCGGCGTTACTGACGTTGCTGGCCGTGGCGGCGGCGCCACTGGCGGCCGCGGATGAGCCGGCGTGCGATCCCGATGGCCAGCGCCTCTTCGCCGCCAAGTGCGCCGCCTGCCACTCCGTCAGCGAAGGGGTGCACGGAGTGGGTCCGAGCCTGGCCGGCGTAATGGGCCGGGCAGTGGGATCGTCGCCCGACTACCTTTATTCTCCCGTCATGGAAAGCGCCGGTTTCGCCTGGAGCGAACCGGCGCTGGACGAGTTCCTGAAGCAGCCCATGACCCTGCTGCCGGGTACCACCATGGCCTTCGGCGGGCTGCGCCGCGACGACGAACGCGCGGCGCTGATCTGCTGGCTGGGCCGGCAGGGTTAGCGGGCATCGAACGGAAACGGAGCCACCGTGGCCGATCCCGGACCCACCATTTACTCGGAGCGGATCTTTCTGCGCCATCGTGACGCGTTCACCCCGCACCTGGCGGATGTCGGCCTGGACGGCGGTATCTTCGACCATCCGGAGCGCGAGGTGCCCATTGCCCAGTATATTGCGCTGCTCGAGTGCGTGGCGGCGGGTGGGCGTCCGGCGGTCGGGCTCGACATGGGTGCCTCGCTGGAGCCCGGTGACCTCGGTGTCCTCGGCCATGCGGCAGCCGCGGCCCGCGATCTGCATCAACTCTTCGAGACCATCTCGCGCTACCTGTACGTGTTCGCCCACGACAACGTGATCCGTCTGGACGTGACCCGGGAGCGTGCCATCGTCAGCTATCAGTTCTACTCCAAGGATGGCGCCGGCAGTCAGCGCGACGCCGATTTTGCGGTGGCCGCCATCGCCCGCCTGGTCAGTCTGGCCCTCGGCGCCCATGGCGCGCCCCGGTCCGTGGAGTTCGAACATCAGGCGCCCGACTATCGCGAGGCCTACCGCAGACAGTTCGGTTGTGCCGTGCACTTCGCGGCCGGCGGCAACCGGCTGCACTATGACCGCCGTCTGTTGGGCGTACCGCTGCGCACCGCCGACCGGCGGCTGTTCGAGGCCCTGGAGTTCTATCTGGCCGACCGGCTCAAGGTGCGGGCCCAGGACGACGACGTGCTGCCCAAGCTCAATCACCTCATCACCACCTCGCTGCACGCCGGGCCGCCCGCCATTGCCGACCTGGCCAGCCGGCTCGGCCTCAGCAGCCGTTCGCTGCAACGCAAGCTCGGCACCCTCAACGTGACCTTCAGCGAACTGGTCGACCGGGTCCGCCGCGACATTGCCCTGGATTACGTGCGCAACAGCGATCACCGCCTCACCGATGTCGCCATGATCCTCGGCTACAACGAGTCCAGTTCGTTCACCCGCGCCTTCAAGCGGTGGACCGGGGTCAGCCCCGAGCAGATGCGCGCCGGCGCGTCGGCGGCGGGTTGAGGGGCTTCGATGCTGAGCTACCGCCATGGGTATCACGCCGGTAATCACGCCGACGTGTTGAAGCACGTGGTGCTGGTGTCGATCCTCGATTACCTGACGGCGAAGCCGAAACCGCTATGGGTGATCGATACCCACGCCGGCGCCGGCGCCTACGAGTTGAAACGGGGCTTTGCGACCCAGCTTGCCGAGTACAAGGGCGGCATCGGCCGGCTCTGGAACGAGTCCGGGCTGCCCGCGGCGCTGGCGCGCTACGTGGCCCTGGTGCGGGCCTTGAATCCGGACGGCCGCCTGACCCGTTACCCCGGCTCGCCCTGGTTTGCGCATCACCTGACCCGCGCCGACGACCGCTTGTGGCTGCACGAACTGCATCCGGCAGACTTTGCCGCCATCGGTCGCCACCTGCGGGGCAGACGGGTCAAGGTCAAGCAGGCGGACGGGCTGCAGGCCCTGCGCGCGCTGCTGCCGCCGGAACCGAAGCGGGCGCTGGTGCTGATCGACCCGTCTTATGAAGTGAAGGCCGACTACCGCGGTGTGGTCACGGCGCTGCGCGAAGCCCTGCAGCGTTTTGCCATCGGCACCTACGTGCTCTGGTATCCGCTGCTCGATCAGGGCGCGGCGCGGGAACTGCCCGAGGTAGTGGGACGGCTGGGAGTACGCGACTGGCTGCACGCGCGGCTGCAGGTCCGCAGCCCCGGCCCCGGCATGTACGGCTGCGGACTGTTCGTGATCAACCCGCCCTACACGCTGCCGGAAGCGCTGACGCCGGCGCTGGATTCTTTGGTGTCGCTGCTCGGTCAGGATGCGGGCGCCGCGCGGCACCTGGCGTGGAACATCAGCTGATCCGCGGCCGCTGCGGCCGTCAGCGAATGACCGCTATCTCCACGTCGATCTGCACGTTGTGCCACGCGCGATCGGCGGTGTAGACCGGAATGCGACGCGCCAGCCCAAGCGCTAAGCAGGCCCGGTCGCCCAGCGACAGTCCGAATTCGTGGGTCGACCTCATCAGTAACGCGGTAAGGGCGGCATCCTCGGCGAGAAACGGGACCAGTTCTATGGACGTTCGTGACAGGCGCTGGAGTACCTCGCTGGGGTTGTGTCCATCACGGGCGAAGCGGCCGATGACTTCCGCAAGATTGACCGTAGACAGGCAGCACTGATCCAACACAGCCGCGATCCGTTCAGCACCAGGCTCCCTGAACAGAAACGCCAACAGCGCCGATGCATCCAGAGCGATCAATCCGAGTTGGCCTCCCGCCGCCGTTCTGCGATGAGGTCATCGACCACGCCATCTGGCTTGTTCGGGCCGTACAGAGCGGAAACCCAGAACTGGAGAGCCTCGGCCGACTCTCTCTGGCTGTCTTCGAGACTCGCCTGGGTGAGGATGGCGCGAATCTCCGCCTCCATGCTGCGGCCAGCCCTGGCGGCCCGCTGGCGGAGCCGGTCTCGAACTTCATCTGGCAGGTTTCTGATGGTCAGCGCAGCCATGGTTGAGGCCTCAGCGGTGCGGTGCATTTCGAATCCTAGTTCATTCTATGAAGGCATTGCTAGCAATGCCTTCAAACGTGCGTTCGGCATTGTCCGGATCAATTGATTATCTTTCTGGTCTCGCCGGGAAAGA
This sequence comes from uncultured Gammaproteobacteria bacterium, assembly GCA_942491135.1. Classification (GTDB taxonomy): domain Bacteria; phylum Pseudomonadota; class Gammaproteobacteria; order Pseudomonadales; family Azotimanducaceae; genus UBA7803. The sequence goes on from CALNZS010000021.1 coordinate 212,177, forward strand.
GGACACCGCCGCCCATGAGCGCCATCCAACTCATCGTCCAGGCCGACGATTTCGGCATGTGTCATGCCGTGAACGAGGGCATCGTGCGCGCCTTCCACGACGGCATCGTCACCCAGTCGGCCATCATGGCGCCGTGCCCCTGGTTCCACGAGGCGGCGGTGCTGGCCCTCGAGCATCACATCCCGATCGGCCTGCACTGCACCCTCACCTGCGAGTGGGACCATCTGCGCTGGCGGCCGCTGACCGACGGCGCGTCGCTGATGGAAGCCGACGGCACCCAGCACCGCACGCTGGCCGGGGCTCAGGCCAGCATCGATCCGGAGGAAGCGTTTGCCGAGGTGCGCGGCCAAGCCAACCGGGCCCAGGCGGCTGGCATCGAACTGATCTGCTGCGACAACCACATGGGGCCGGTCTGTCCGCCGGCGTTCGAACGGTTGTGCGCCGAACTCGAGGTGCCGTTTCTGTATCCGGTGGTGCAGCTCCACGTGCCACTGGCGTCGGCGGTGATGATCAGCGAGTACATGGGTAACCGGAACCACGCCGACAAGAAGTCCTGGCTGTTGCATCACATCGACAACCTTGGCCCGGGTCTGCACTACCTGTGTACCCATCCCGCGGTGGCGAGCCCGGAACTGAGCGCCATCGCAAAGCCGGACGCGCACAACGCCGACTGGGCCGATCGTTTCCGGGTCAGCGACCTGGAAGTGTTGACCGATCCGGACGTACGCGCCGCCGTTGAGGCCCGCGGCATCGAACTGGTGTCGGTCGCCGACCTGGCATGACGGCGTCCGCGGATCCGGCGGCGCTGGGTTTCGACGAAGCCATCGCCGTCACGGACGATCCTGTTCAATGTGAACCGTGGCGCGAGGAATTCGCGGCGTCCGCGGCGTGGGTTCATCGCGACGAAGTGCAGCTTCCCCGGGGTTCAGCGCTGGAAGCGCTTTGCCACGGGCATGGATTTCCCGACGTTGCCGTGGGCCAGCTCGTCAGCGAGCGCAGCACCTGGGACGAACCGGCCATCCGTCGTCTTGGCGCCCACGTGCAGTGGCTGATTGCCAACCGCTACACGCCCGCGGGCTACCACGGACTCGGCTGGCCGGTGGTGTTCTCCCGTTGTCCGTTGTTCTATGCATACGGGGCGTTGGGGCTGGCGCGTCAGGTGGCCGCGGCTCAGGCGCACAGCGGTATCGATCCGGCAGTTACCCGCGCCACCCTCTGGGACATCGGCCAGCAGGTCTACCTGCACCATCGTGTCCACGGCTCGATTGGCATGAACAAAGGCTGGTGGCTGTCCCATCATCTGAGCCACCACCTGTACCGCCTCGGCCGGCTGCAGTTCGGGCGCGTCCGATTACCGCGAGCTTGTGGTCCGGTCGCGGCGGGGGAGCCGTTCCTTGACGTGCACATCCCGGAGGATGGAGCGCTGGACCCAGCGGCCTGCGACAGCGCCTTCGAGGAGGCCCGAGCGTTCTTTGCCCGGCATTTTCCCGGCGAGCAACCGCGTCATTTCGTCTGCACCTCGTGGTTGCTCGATCCGGCCCTGGGCAGATTTCTGCCGGCAACCGCCAACATCGTCCGCTTCCAGCAGCGCTTCGAACTGCACACGCTGCGCGAAGGCCCATCGAGCGTCTTCGAGTTCCTGTTCGACCGGCCGGATCTGGACCGTGTCGGCGCGCCGGATCTGTCGACGCTGCCCCGAGATTCGCAACTGCGTCAGGCGGTGATTGATCACTATGCCGCTGGCGGCGTGATCCGGATGGGGGTGGGGTCGATCCGCATCGACCCTTGGCCGAGCTAGCATGGATTGAAGTTGCCGCGACCGAGTGGTACGAAGGTAGCCCAAAGGTCGCGATGGAGGTTCGATGCCTTTGAACTTCAATAATCCGGAAGCTGACAGGCTGGCCGAAGCATTGGCGAACCTCACCGGGGAGAGTAAGACGCAGGCAGTGATCAATGCGCTCCGCGAGCGGCTGGAACGGCAACGTCAGGAGACGGAGCGATCTTCGCTCACGGCTGACTTGCTCGAGATCGGCCGGCGGTGTGCCGGCTACGGTCGGCAGGACTCCCGCGACCATGGCGCATTTCTCCACGACGAGTGCGGATAGCCTCAGCCCAATCGCTCCCGCAACCCCGAATCCCGGCTGATCACCCGATCCACCGCCACTCGCAGCACGGCCTCCGGCCCGACCACCGTGAGCCGTTCCCGGGCCCGGGTGATGCCGGTGTAGATGAGTTCCCGCGACAGCACCGGATTGTCCTCCGCCGGCAGCAGCAGCCACACCGATTCGAACTCCGAGCCCTGGCTCTTGTGCACCGTCATGGCATAGGCGGTTTCGTGCACCGGCATGGCGGCAGGCAGCAGCATCTGCAGGCCGGACTCGGTTCGGAACCAGACGCGCAGGTGGCCGTCGTCGCCGGCCAGGCACACGCCGGTGTCGCCGTTGAACAGACCCACCCGGTAGTCGTTGTGCAGCACGATGACCGGCCGGCCGTGGTACCAGGGCTGCTGCGGGTCGAGGCTGCGGCGCGCCGCCAGCCGCTCGAAGATGCGCTGGTTCATGGCCACCGCGCCGGCGGGGCCGACCCGGGTGGCGGTCAACAGACGCACCCGATCCAGGGCAGCGAGCGCGTCCTCCGGCGTCGCTACGTCGAACAGCGGCAGGTAGGCGTCCGCCAGGGTCGCTGACAAGGCCTCCAGGTCCGGTTCGTCCTGCAGATTAAGAGCCACCGTCGGATCCGCCTCGCCGCCGACCGCCAGGGCGGCATCGGCATCGCCGCCGTTCAACGCCGCGGCCAGCCGGCCGATGGGGCTTTCCGGTTTGAAGCGGTGGCTGGTCTGCAGGGTCACCACGTGATCCGCCAGCGCCGCGGCGGAGTATTCCGTAGACGATTCCGCGGAATCGTCTGGCGGGGACGGGTCGGAGACCATCAGTGGACCCAGTGCCGTCCGCTGCGCCACAGAGAAATCATTCACGCCGGCGGCCGCGCACAGTTCCGCCAGCACCGAACCGGATTCCACCGAGGCGAGTTGATACCGATCCCCCAGGAGCACCAGGCGGCCGTGATCCGGCAGGGCGTCGGCCAGCTTGGCCATGAGCGGCAGGTCGATCATGGAGGCTTCGTCGACGATCACCACGTCGGCGGCCAGCGGGTTGTCCCGGTGGTAACGCGGCAGCACCGTGCCCCAGTGCAGGCCCAGTAACCGGTGCAGGGTCGAGGCCTTCTCCGGCAGATGAGCGCGCAGGGCATCACCTGCCGGCAGGCCGGTGAGGCCGGCGCGGATGGATTCCATCATGCGCGCCGCCGCCTTGCCGGTGGGCGCGGCCAAGCGGATCACCGGCGACGGGGTGCCGGCTGCTTCGGCGGATTCCAGCAGCAGACGGATCAAGCGCAGAACGGTGTAGGTCTTGCCGGTGCCGGGGCCGCCGGAAATCACCGTGAAGCGGTGGCGCAGGGCCGCGGCAGCGGCGATGGCCTGCCAGTTGGTCTCGCCGGCGCCGACCCAGCCGTAGTCGAACAGCTCGCCGTCCGCGCCGAGGCGATGGGTATCCACCGGCGCCGGCGGTTGCTGCAACAGATCCCGCAGGCGTTCGGCCAGGCGCGCTTCGTAATGCCAGTAGCGGTGCAGATAGAGCCGCTGGCCGTCCAGCAAAAGCGCCTTGCCGGCGTCGGTGCCGGGGTCGCCAACGAGTTCGCTCGCCCGCAAGGCCGAGTCCAGGTCCGCGGCGCTGCACAGCGGCGCCTCGCCGGGCAGTGCCGGGCCGTCGGCGGGCAGCACCAGAGCGCTATGACCCTCGTTCACTGCACGCACGGTCAGGGCCATGGCGAGTGCCACTGGTTCCGCGGCGCCGTGGTTCAGAGCCCAGTCGGCGACGGCCCGTTCCAAAGGTTCGATGCGCGCTTCGGCCAGGGCTTGCTGGAGCTGTTCGGCCAGTGCCTTCATGCGCCCGCGGCCTGTGCGGCCGGCAGGCCGCCGAACAGCGCGTCGAGTGCGTCGATGAGCGCGGCCGGCGGCGTGTCGACGAACACGCCGCGGCTGCCGCTGCCGTCCAGGCCGCGCAGGAACAGGTACTGGGCGCCGCCCAGGTGTTGTTCGGGGTCGTAGCCGGGCAGGGTGTGGCGCAGATGCCGGTGCAGGGCCACCAGGTAGATCAGGTACTGCAGGTCGTAGTGTCCGTAGCGCACCGCCCGGGCGAGCGCGTCGCCTTCGTAGTCCGAGCGGTTTTTACCCAGATCGTTGGTTTTGTAGTCCACCACCCAATAACGGCCGTCGGCTTCCACGGTCAAGTCGATATAACCCTGCATCAGACCGTTCAGGGTCTGCTGCGCGCGGTCGCTGCCCAGGTTGATGGGATAACCGTGCGCGTTCAGCACTTCGATCAGGTCGCCGATTCCCTCGCCGCCGAGGGCCAGGAAGAATTCCATCTCCACCAGGCGCCGTGACGCCGGGACTGCGGCCAGCGCTCCGATCTGCGGCAACGGCGTGTGCAAGGTGCGCGCAACCAGCCGGCATACGGCATCGAGCAGCGCGCTGCGATCGGGGCCGTCGCCGAGTGGCAGGCCGGCGCTCAGCAGACAGCGGGCGGCGCGGTCCAGATGAAACGGTTGCGGAGGCTCGCCGGGGGCCGGCCAGGCGGCCGGATCGTCGATCCGCTCCAGGATCTGGTGAACCGCGGTGCCGAAAGCCGGACCGCGCAGCGCGATGGGATGCTCGACCGGTATCGGCTCCGCGGGGGTGGGGACGACCGTGGCCGGCAGTTCCAGTACTTCATCGTCGGCGCCGCTGTCCGCGGCCCGGTGCTTGCCTCCGGCCACCAGGCGGGAAAAGCTGGTGACCGACCAGTCGGCGCGGCGCCGCGGCAGGTCGGTCCGTGCGTTGCCTCGAGGTACGGTGCCCGGCGACACCCGCAGTCCGGGCGCCAGCGGTTCCGGCGGCTCGGAGATGTGTACCGCGGCGCCGGCCCGCGCGGCGTAGTCCTGCAGGCGCGCCTGAACGTTGTCGTTCGTCACCGCCCCGGACGAGCGCGCGCTTTCCACCACACCCGGCTGCACCCCGTCACCGGCGTGCAGCAGCCACCCGAGCGCCGAGTTCTGGGCGCCGTTGACCGCACCCCAGCCGAAATAGCAGGCCTGTCTGGCGCGGGTCAGCGCCACGTACAACAGGCGCAGCGACTCGGCCCGGGATTCCTGGTTGGCCAACGGTTTGCCACCGCCGGCCTGACTGAAGTCGAGGCTGAAGTCGAGGCTGAAGTCGAGCCACGCCTGACCGGAATCATCGTGATAGATCAGCGGCGGCTTCTGATCCCTGGCGCCCAGGAACGGGGTGAACGGCGCAAACACGATGGAATACTCGAGGCCCTTGGCCCGGTGCACGGTGGTGATGCGCACCAGTTCGTCGTCGGATTCGAGCTTGAGCTGCTGAGCGTCCACTTCAGCATAAGGCTCGGGATGGGCGATCTGATGGGCCAGCCAATGAATCAGGCCGCCAAAGCCGAAGGTCTCGGTCTCGGCCTGGGCCAGCAGTTCGGCCAGTTGCAGGTAGTTGGTCATGCGCCGCTCGCCGTCTTCCAGACCCAGCACCCGCGGCGCGGCGGCCTGGAAGGCGGGTTCCAGCATGGCCAGCACGCCGCGGGTGCGCCAGATCTCGTGGGCATCCTGAAACACCCCGGCGTGCCGGTGCCAGGCCGCTTCGTCTTCGCTGAGGGTCACCAGCTCCGCCATGCGCAGGCCGAACAGCGGCGTGGTCAGCGCCGCGCGCACCGCCTCCGGCCGTGCCGAGCTGTCGGCGGCGCGCAGCAGGTAGAGCAGGTCGGTGGCTTCGGCGCTGGCGAACACGCTGTCCGGCTGCAGGCATACGGCGCCGATGCCGCGCCGGGCCAGGGCGCGCTGGACTTCGGCGGCATCGCGATTGCGGCTGACCAGCACCGCGATGTCGTTGGGGCGCACCGGCGTCTCGTTGCCATCACGGTCCCGCGAACGCGCGCCATGGTCAGGGTCCAACAGAGCGTGGATCTCGGCCACCGTGGCTTCCACCAGCCGCGTGCGAACGTCGTCTGACTTGTTGAGGTCGGCGGGCACGGCCCACACCGTCACCGGCGGCAGGGACTGGCCGCCGCGGATCAGCGACGGATCGTCTGCCGGGCGCCCGCTTTTGACCGGATGGAAGCGGATGTCCGGCACCAGGAATTCACCCGGCGCGGTGGCCGCGGCGGGGCCGCGGAACAGGGCATCGATGCCGTCCAGCACGCCCTGGCTGGAGCGGTAGTTGACTGCCAGGTCGTAGCGCCCGTCCGCATCCCGGGCGGCCTGCAGATAGGCGAACACGTCGCCGCCGCGGAACGCGAAGATGGCCTGTTTGGGATCCCCGATCATGATCAGCGATCCGGGCGTTTCGCTCCCTTCCGGGCTGCGGTAGATGGCCCGCAGTATCTCGTACTGCAGGGGGTCGGTGTCCTGGAACTCATCCACCAACGCGTAGGGCCAGGCGCGGCGCAGGGCGTGGGCCAGGCCCGGCCCCCGGTCGGGATGGGTGACGGCGCTGTGCAGCATCTCGATCATGTCGGCGAAGCTGAACAGGCGGCCGTCGCGCTTACGCCGTTCGATGCTGCCGCGCACGGTACTGAAGGCGTGTTCCAGGGCGGCGATGCGGCCGGCCGGCGCCAGTGCCGCCAGCGCTTGCACAAGGTCCAGATCCTGGGGGCGGATCTTCTTGAGGCTGGCCTTCCTGACGCTTCTGGCCACGCCGTCGTCGCTGGCCAGATCCGCGACCCACGCCGGCAATGCCGGATGCCCGGCGGCGGTGCCCGCCAGAGCGGCGGCCAGTTGTGCCATCAGGGCGTCGACGCCGCCGCTGGCGTTGATGGCTTCGAGCAACGGCTTGTTCTTGAGCAGGTGGCCGCCGTCGACGGCAGCCGCCAGCAGCGCGCCCAGGGCGTCGTGCTCACGGTCCCAGAGCATACCGGCCCGCTCGCGGAGCGCTGCCAGCTTGCCGGGAGCACCCTGGCGGATCTCCAGATACGGCCGCTCCAGTCCGGGTTGCAGGTCGTCGTACAGCGCGCCGGGTTTCGGCCACAGGTCGGCAAACGCCCGGGCCCGCGCCGGGGCCTGGCCCAGCACCTGGCTGCGCCAGTAGTCGGTGACCGCTTGCAGATGCAGGCCCGGATCGTCCACCTGGGTGCCGCGGTCGAACGGCAGGGCGGAATCGAAGGCGTTTTCCTGCGCCGCCTGCTGGGCGAAGCCATGGATGGTGGCGATGGTGGCGTCGTCCATGCGGGCGGCGGCATCGCGCAGCCGATGGGTGATTCGTTCGCGGCTTTCCTGCTGCTCTGCGGCGGCGATCAGGCGTACCGCAATGTCGTGCTCGGCGTTGCCCGCCTCGGCGCGGCCGGGGTCCGCGGCGATCTGAGCGGCCACCGTGATGCGCGCACGGATGCGTTCGCGCAGTTCCTGGGTGGCGGCTTTGGTGAAGGTCATCACCAGGATGTCGCGTACCGCCACCTGCTTTTCCAGCAGCAGGCGCAGATACAGTCCCGCCAGGCTGAAGGTTTTGCCGGTGCCGGCGCTGGCCTCGATCAGGCGCAGGCCGTCGAGGGGGAAGGTCAGCAGATCGAAGGGTTCGCGGGTCATCTCGCCGGTCAGCTCGCGGGTCATCGGACGGCGCTGCCGGTTCGGTTGCCGAGCCACTGGTCCACGTCCTGGGCAGTGAGCGTGTGAGCCATGGGCGTGAGCACCGCACTCGCCAGGCGGCAGAACTCGCTGGTTTCCGCCGACCGGCCGAGAGGCGGGCCGGAGGGGTCGAGCACGTGTCTGAACCAGGGGTCCCGGGCTTCCCAGCGCGGCTGGAAATCGTTGGCCAGCTTGCCGTTCAGGTTAGCCAGGGCGTCATCGGGCGTTTTCGCCTTCGCGCCGTTGACGAGGGTCACGTACTCGAGGGACAGGTTCGGCAGAAAACACAGCGGCCGCCGTTGCCCTGCCAGGTAGATGCCGCTCAGGGTCTCGAGGTGCTCGCGCGCTTGCGCCGCGCTCACGGACCCGACGCGCAGATCCAGCCCGCCGTCGCCGTCCAGGCCGCAGCACGCCAGGGTCGCCGTCCGGCCCGTCACCGCCAGCGCCAGCAGGTCGATCCAGTGGGGCAGCAGAAACGAGGCGTTGATCCTGCGCGCTTCGACCCGCAGCAGGCCCTCGGCGCCGGCATCACCGAGGCGGCCCGTCAGGCGGACCCCGGACCCCAGGCGCAGGTCGACGGCGATGCTGTCGGACGCGGCGGTATCGCGCAGATGCTGCCAGACCGGCAGCAGCGCGTTCAGCTCATCCCGGGCCTTCTGGTACGGCGCCGTGTCCATTGGCGGCGGCGGCAACAGACCCTGGGCGCGGATCACCGCTGGCGGCTGCTCGGGCAGCGGGCCGCCGGCCCGCACCGCGTCGAACAGGCGTTGGCGCAGATCGTATTCGTCGAGCCCGGAAACCGTGAGCGGTTCCTCGTCGGGGTCGGTCTCGACGTCGGTGTCCAGGGCCACCTGCAGCACCTCGCGCAGGAAGTAGCGCGCCGGGTGTTTGAAGAAGCGTTTGAGCTCGTCGACGGTGACCTGCTCCGGGTCCGGCGCCGGGGCCTCGCTGTCGTCCACCAGCGGGGCCAGCACGCTGCGGGTCTGAAACAGGGCCCGTGCGCCCGGCTGCCAGGCCTGGCGGAAGGTGAACACCCGGCCGGCCAGCCGCGGCGGAGCGGCGGGCGGCTCGGGCGAATCGAACAGATCGTAGTTGCGCGATGCCGGGGCCGCGCTCGCTTGGGGCGCGGCCGCTGGCGCCGGGTCCGTGCGGAAGTAACGCGGGCTGAAGGGCTGCATGGGCTGGACCGTCACCAGCCGGCCCATGGCCTGTTCCCGCGTCGACCCCTGGAACTGGTTCCGGGCGACGAAGTCCAGCAGTTCAGCAACCGTCATGGACGGCTCCAGCGGCTCGCCGGTCATGGTGTCGAGGCCCGTGTAACTCAGGTAGAACACTTCCCGGGCCGCCAGCAGCCACTGCAGCAGCAGCAGCCGGTCGTCGTCGCGCACGCTGGCGTCACCGAGCCGCGGCTGGCGGCGGATCAGGTTGATCGCCCGGTTGCGATCCCGGCGCGGGAACTCGCCGTCGTTCATGCCGATCAGGCATACCACCCGGAACGGCACGGGGCGCAGCGGCACCAGGCCGCAGAAGGTCACGCCGCCGGCGAGGAATGGCTGGCGATTGCCACTGGCGTCGAGCTCGCCGTCGAGAATTTCCCGCACCGCTTCCCAGGACAGGGTGGTCTCGCCCAGGTGCTCGGCGGCGCCGGCCAGCACGGCCACGGCTTCGTTTACCGTATCCAGCGCCGCTTGTTCGTCCCGGTCCCGGAAGTCGACGTCGAACAGGTCGGCGCACAGACCGTTGAGGCGCTCCTGCCATTGCCCGGCCGTGGCGGGCGCGGGCAGCCGGCCGCGCCACTGACGCAGCCGGTTCACCAGCAGCCACAGTTCGCCGAGTGCCGCCGCCGCGCTGCCTTCCAGGTCCACCATGGGCGCGATGCCGTCCACCAGAGTGTTGGGATCCGCCACGAACACCCCCGCCAGCAGCCGGTCCAGGCCGAACGCCCAGGCGTTCTGCTCCCAGTGGCCGGCGCCGGTCTGCTCGCGGTGGGCGCCGTCCAGACCCCAGCGAATGCCGGCGGCCTCGATCCAGCGGCGGATGTTCTCCAGGTCCGCATCGCCCAGGTTGTAACGGCGCATCACTGCCGGTACCGCGATCAGGTCCATGACCTCGCTGGCCGTCCAGCGCCACAGCGGCAGGTCGAGCAGGGTGCGGAACGTCAGCACGATGGGATGGGTGCCGCGGCGCGGCCGGTCCGACAGATTGAAAGGGATGTGCAGGCGTGCGTCAGCCGCACCTGCGGCCGCACCTGCAGCCGCACCTGCGGCCGCACCAAACACTGCTTCGATGGCGGGCGCGAATGCCGCCACGTTGGGGGTCATGACGATGATGTCCCGCGGCTGAAGGGAATCGTCGGCGGCCAGCAGATCCAGAAGCTGATCGTGCAGCACCTGGACTTCCCGCAGGGTGCCGTGGCAGGAGTGAACCTGCAGGGACACGTCGCCCGCGGTCAGGCCGATGTCGGTGGGGCTCGCGTCCATCTCGATTACGCCGGACTGCAACCGGTGCAGCAGAGTGTCGTCGCCGGGAGGCTGATACTCGAGCACCTCGCCGAGTTCCAACTCGCGGATCTCCGCGAATTCGTCGGAGTAGATCAGCCGCAGGAAGTCCCGGGCCGCGTAACCCAGGCTGGCGAGCAGCGGATGGTCGCCGGAAACCTGCGCTTCGCCGGGCAAGCCCGTGACGTCGCCGTCCAATGCCGCCAGCCCCATGGGGCGCTTTTCGATGTCACCCCAGTAGCCGTTGCTGGGGTTGTGCATGAGGAAGTGGACGTCGGCATGACGGCCCAGGGCGTACAGCAGCCGCAGGTAGTCGGGCGGCAGGTTGCCGAGGCCGAAGGCGTAGAGCCGTTCCGGCCAGTGGGCCGTGTCCAGGCCCTCGCCGCGTTCGACGCGTCGGATCAGTTTACCGAGGAGCTGTGCCCGATGGTCGGGGCCGAGCCGGGCCACAAGGGCCCGCCACAGCGGCGCCTGCCAGTTACCTGGCGGGCCTGACTCGTCCTCGCCGCGCTCCCAGGCCAGCAGCATGGACCGCCGGTAGATCAGGTACTCGTCGAACAGCTCTGCCAGGCGTTCGGCGAGCTGCCAGCGCAAGAGCTCCGCCGGCTGCTCGTCCAGATAGCGCGCCACCGCCGGCACCTCGCCGGCCAGGTCCGGCAGGTGCGCGTACAGGTGCCAGCGCAGGTTCTCCCGGGTATAGGCGGAGCTGTCCGGATGCCCCGGCAGGCTGCCGGCGATCAGGTCCCAGAAGAAGGGCGCCGGCAATGCGGTGTGGATGTTGGCGGCAATGCCGTCGCGCTCGGCGATGTGCATCTTCAGCCAGCGGCCGAGGCCCGGGTTGGGCACCAGAATCCGATCCGTGGCCAGGGGCGAAGGCAGATGAGTGCGGCGCAGGGCGGTGAGCACGTCCGCCAGCCGCTCCAGGTCGTGGTGGTGGTACAGGTAGAACATACGGGTCCGGCGAGGATAGGCGGGAATCCCCAGTGAGACCAGCCGCTGCTGGCGGCAGATGCAGGGATCAGAACATGTCGGGCCAGTGGGGTTTGAACCGGGTCTCGAGCAGACGGCTTGCCCGCTCCAGGGCGGGCTCGTTGCCCGCGGCCAGGGACCAGTGGGCCAGCTCCCGCACGGTGCGAAAGCCGCTGAAGGCCGAGGCCAGCGATTTGATGTCCAGGGTGACGTCCGGCTGGGTGGTGACCCGTTCCGCGTGCGCCTCGCCGCCCTCCACCGTCAGCCGGTAGGTGCCGGCGTTCCAGGGCGCCAGGTCATCGGCCGGAATCTTCAGCGTGATGCTGCCGTCCTGGTCGTAGCCGCGTTCGGCCAGGGCGGCTTCCACGTCGATCAGGCGGAACCAGCCGCCGTCCGCGTCGCTGGCGTTCAGGAGCCTTGGTTCCTGCAGCAGCTCGGGGCTCGGGTCGTCCACCGAGGTCCAGTCGAAGCGGATGCGCCCGACCAGATCGTGGCGGGCGAGGAAGGCCCACAGAGCCCGGTAGGCATCCAGGGTCAGCCAGGCCGAGTCGTACACCACGATACCCTGAGACCGGGTGGGGTGTTCCCGGGCGCCCGACGACAACGTGTAGACCAGATAGCCGAGGCAGGTGCCGCCGCCGTCGCGGCACAGGGCCACGTGACGTGTGCCCTGCTCCTCGGACAGCACGGTCTCCCGCCACAGCACCTGGGAGCGGTGCAGGTAACCGCTGCGGCGCGCGACGAACGCTCGATAAGTGCTCTTCAACACTTCCAGAGCTTCGGCCCTGGGCACGCGTACCACCTCGAGCGCCGGGTCCGGCTCCCGCAGCAGCGCAACGTCTGTGCTGTCGATCTCGTAACGGCGCCGCACGGACGCCAGGGCATAACCGTAGCGCTGGTAGATGGCGGCCTGAGAGGCCCACAACCCGGCAACGGTCTGACCCTGATCACGCATGTGCGCGAACGACTCGGTGGTGATCCGCCGCAGCAGCCCGCGGCGGCGATACTCGGGCAGTGTGCCCACCGCGGTTACGCCGGCAAACGCCATGGCCCGCCCGTTGGCGCGGATGGTGAACGGGATCGCCGAGTAGCTGGCCACCATGCGCGGCCCGTCGAAAGCGCACAGCGTCCACTCCGGCCGGTTCAGGCGGGCGACGCGGTTGTCCTCGCCCTCGCCGTAGTTACCGGCGTAGACATAGCTGGCGATGGCGCCGAACTGCGTCATCTCCGCCTGCCGGGCGGCGCGTATTTCCAGGGTCATGGGGTCCTCGTCATCGTCCTGCTCATGACGGCCGGGCGCCGGCCACCTGCACCCGGTGAATGCGCCGCGGTGCATCGCCATGGTCGTGCACCGCGAAGTGCAGCAGCGACCGGTTGTCCCACATCAGCAGATCACCGGCGCGCCAGGTGTGGCGCGCCTGAAACTCGGGGCGCACGGTGTGCTCGAACAGATACGCCAGCAGACTGGCGCTTTCCTCCCGGCTCCAGCCGGCGAAGCGCTGGGTGAAGGCCTTGCACACGTACAGTGCGCGACGGCCGTTTTCGTCGTGGGTGCGCACCACGGGATGTTCGGCGCGCGGTGCGTCCTTCGGGTCCTGGCCGTAGATCCGGGCCAGGCCTTCCGCCGAGTGCACCGCCTGCAGGCCGTCGAGCACGTGGCGCAGACCGTCCGAGAGGTCTTCGTACGCCAGATGCTGGTTGGCGAAGGCGGTGTCGCCGCCGAGGTCCGGCGCTTCCAGGGCATAGAGCATGGTCAGCTTGGGCGGCAACGGCTCGTAACTCATGTCCGTGTGCCAGTGCTGATTCACGTCGCGGCGTTTGCCGGGGTTGTATAGCTCGATGATCTCCGGGTGTTCCGGCAGGCCGTTGTAGGGATGCCGGATCAGCTCACCCCAGCGGCCAGCGAACGCCATCTGCTGTGCCGGGGTCAATTGCTGGCCGGGAAACGCCAGCACGTGATGCTCGATGAACAAGGCATTCAGATCGTGCCACGCGGCGTCGTCCAGTTCGCGTACGTCCACCCCCGTGATCACCGCTCCGAGCGGCGCTGCCATTCGCTTGACCTGCATGTCTGGCTCCCATTTCCCTCAGCCCTTGTCTGCTCCGGCAAGAACGAACCCGGAGTACCCCGCCGCCGCGGATGCCCGGCAGTAGGACAGATACTCCTGCACCCCCGGATGGTGCAGAAGCTGGCGCGGTTTGCCCGGGATGTTGGCCCCCATGTACCACGAGTCCGCCAGCGGCAGCAGCGAACGTGCCGCCACCTCGTCCATGTGCCGGGTCCAGGCGTCGGCCGCTTCGGCGGTGGCCTCGATCCGCCTGTGCCCATGCTCGCGCAGATGCGTGAGGCAGTCGACCACCCAGTCACCCTGCAGCTCGGCGCAGGTGGGCCCGTTGCAGAACGCCGTCGGGCTCTGGGGGCCATAAAGCATCAGCAGATTCGGAAACCCGGGGATCGCGAGGCCGAGGTGGGTCTTCACTCCCTGAGCCCAGATCTCGGCGAGCGGCCGGCCGCCGGTGTCGCGCAGATCGATCTGGGTGAGTCCGCCGGTGCTGGCGTCGAAGCCGGTGGCCAGCACCAGTACGTCGAGTTCGTGAACGTGCTCAGCGGTGCGCACGCCGCCCGGCAGCACCTCGTCGATCGGCGTCTCGTTCACGTCCACCAGCGTCACGTTGTGCTGATTGAACACCTCGTAGTACCACTGCTCCAGCGACGGCCGCTTGGTGCCGAAGGGGTGCGGCGGTTCCCGGGGCGCGAGTTTGTCGGCCATGGCAGGGTCCGTCAGCCGGGCGCGGGTCTTGTCGCGCCAGAAGTCGTAGGCCAGGCGGTTGGAGACCGCGTCGGTCAGGATGTCGCTGAAGGTGCCGGCCCAGAAGTGAAAGCCGCCTTTCTGCCAGGCTGCTTCGAAGATGGCGGTGCGTTCCGCGTCGGGCACCTCGCGCGCCGAGCGCCGGTCGGCGACCACGTCGCAGAAGCTCGACTGGGTGACGCGGCGCTGCTCGAACAGCGCCGGGTAATGCGCCTTCATGCGCGCCTGGGTGGCAGCATCGAACCGCTGTTGCTGCATGGGCAGCGCCAGCATGGGCGTGCGCTGGAACACCGTCGTATGAGCGGCGACCTTGCCGGCCTCCTGGATGACCTGCACCCCGCTGGCCCCGGTGCCGATGATGCCCACCCGCTTACCCGCGAACTCGACCCCCTGCTGCGGCCAGTGAGCGGTGTGATGGCAGGGGCCGGCAAAAAGCTCGAGGCCCGGCAGCTCCGGCACGTAGGCCTTGGATGCGAAACCGGTGCAGAAAATCAGGTGCCGGGCCGAAAGCGTTTCCGCGGAAGCGCCGTGCTCGAGGACCACGCGCCATTCATCCCGCGCGCCGTCGAACTCGGCCGCCGTGAGCCGGGTTTCGAGGCGCACGTCCGGGCTCAGGTTCAGGGTCGCGTCCACGTGCTGGAAGTAGCGGCACAGCTCGTCGCGGCCGGGAAAACGTTCCGACCAGTTCCAGTCGCGCCATACGGACGCCATGGAGTACTCGTAGTTGGGCACGTGGGAGTCGACCCGGGCGCCGGGGTAACAGTTCCAGTACCAGATGCCGCCGAGGTCTGCACCGGCCTCCACCACCTGCACGGCAAAGCCGCGCTCGCGCAGGCGGTAGAGCTGGTACAGGCCGTGGAACCCGGCGCCGATGATCAGCGCGTCCAGGGTTGCTGAACCCGCGGGCCGGGTCTCGGGACTTTCGGAGTCGGGCATCGCGTTCCCCTGCAAGTTGGCCGGACAGTATAAGAGCCAGCCTTTGCATCGACGCTGGGACGATGCGATGATGACGCCGCATCACAGCATCATTTTCTGTCCAATGCGAACCACCGTTGCCATCGATGACGACGTGCTTGAAGCGGCCCGCAAGTTAGCGGCGGCTCGGGATCAATCTCTCGGCAAGGTCGTGTCGGACCTCATGCGTCGGGGGCTTCGGGTTCGCACCGAGTATCCGGCCGGCGATGGCCGGTTTCCCACCTTCCAGGTACGCGAGGACAGTTCGCCCATTACCCTGGAGGACGTCAAGCGCGACGAGGACGAAACAGATTGACCGTCCACCTGCTCGACGTGAACGTGTTGGTGGCGTTGACTTGGCCAACTCATGTCCATCATGCCGCGGCGCGGTCCTGGTTTGATCATTCAGCCGCTGGCGGCTGGGCCACGTGCCCGATCACCGAGCTTGGATTCGTCAGGGTTTCCTCAAACCCCAGGGCCATTTCGGACGCTGTTGACCCCCAGGAAGCTGTCGCCGTGCTGCAGCGCCTGACCGCTTTGCCCGGGCATCGGTTCTGGAAGGACGACGTGTCGGTGACAAAGGCTTCACAGTTCCGGTCCTTGAGTCTCGTTGGTCACCGCCAGGTGACGGACGCCTACCTCCTGGCGCTGGCCCAGGCCTATGAGGGCAAGCTGGCGACGCTGGACCGCGGCATACCGTCGTTGGTGGCTGACCATGGTCGGCGGTCCCTCCTGATCGAGGTTATACCGGTGGACTGATCCGGCGCGAGGCGCTGCCGTATGATGTCCCTTTGTTCAGACTTCAATCTGTAGGGGAGCATCAAGCATGGCGGCATTGACGGGTAAGGTGGCGTTCGTGACCGGGGGCGGGTCGGGCATCGGCCGGGGCATCGCCGAACGGCTGGCCCGGGAAGGCGCCGATGTCTGCATACCGGACATCGACAGCGACGGCGCGGAGCAGACCGCCAACCTGGTCACCCAGCTCGGCCGCCGCGCCCACGTTGTGAAAGCCAACACGGCCTCCCAAGTGCAGATGCAGAAGGCCGCGGCGGAGTGCGTCGACAAGCTCGGGCGCCTCGACATAGCCGTCGCCAACGCCGGCATCGCCCGCGGCGGACCGGTACTGGAGCTGTCACTCAAGGACTGGCAGGACCAGCTCGATGTGAACCTGACCGGGGTGTTCCTGACCGTGCAGGCCTGCGGACAGCAGATGGCCAGGCTCGGTCATGGCGGACGCATTATCTGCATCTCCTCCCTCGCCGCGGAGTCCACGGGACCCGGGATCTGGGCCTATTCCGCCACCAAGGCCGGGGTGCGCATCATGGTGCGCGGCTGGGCGCAGGAACTCGGCGAGCATGGCATCACGGTGAACGCCATTGGCCCCGGGGTGATCGAGACCCCGCTCGCCGAGGGCCTGGCCGGTGAGCCCGGCGGCACCATCCGCAACCGGCTGGAGAGCCGCACCCCGGTCAAGCGGGTCGGCCGGCCCGCGGACATCGCCGGCCTGGTGAACTTCATGGCTGGCCCGGACGGAGAGTTCATGACCGGCAGCTACGTGATCATGGACGGCGGGCTGCGCGACGTGTCTCGCGGCTACGACCCCGACGAGAACGCCCAGGAGGAGATGCTGCGAATCGGCGAGCGGGCCATGTCGCGGCGCCAGAAGCAGCAGCCGTTGCTGGACGAGCGCTGAGGCGCTTCTGCCGTCAGGTCTCTACCCGATGATCAGATACCAGGGGAGCAGGTGCGCCAGGTCGGCTTGGCGCCGCTCCAGCAACCCGGAGACGCTCTGGTGGGTCTCGTCCGCCATGGCGCGGAGTTCCGCCCCCACCTGCTCGTCGTCTCTGGAACTGATCCTGATCGAACCCATTGTGGGAGCCTTAGATTGACGGGTCAGGTTCCGTCAAGTCCACGGCCACGACGGCACTGGATACCCGAATCTCCCCGTCGGCCACCACCCGCGCCGTGATACCGCCGTGGCCGCGCATGGCGTTGTAGCCACCGGGTCCCAGGGCTTCCTCCATGCGCGAGCAGGGATGGGCAAGACCGGTGAATTCCAGCACCGCTTCGCCGGCGCGAAAGCGCCGGTCCTTGAGCGCCAGCAGGTTGATCCCGCGCACCACCAGGTTGCGGCGCAGCATGTGGGGCTCGATCGGGCCGCGCCCGAGCAGGCTGCCCAGCATCTCCACGTGCTCGGCCTGGATCAGGGTGACCTGGCGTTTGCCGCCGTCCCTGGCGTAGCGGTCGCCCAGCAGGCCCTGGTCCGTGCGCGCCACCACCCGGTCGACGGACACCATCGGCTGCCGTTTGCCCGGGCGCAGGCCGATCCAGGTCACGGCGCCGTGCTGGGGCAGGAAGCGCATCAGTTCGGCAAGTGTCTGCATGTCGGACGGGCATCGGCATCGGGGTTGGGCCCAGCGTACCATTGGGGGCCGCCAGCCCGATGCCGGGCTCACAACCAGGAGATGTCATGCTGCGTGCCAACCGCCGAAACCGCTGGATCGTCCTGTTCGCCGCCGCGCTGGCTGCCAGCGCCTGTTCGGCAACTCCGTCCGATCTGCCGTTCTCCGTCACCGAGCACGCCGACTTCGAACAGCCCTGGGCCATGACGTTCCTGCCGGACGGCGCGTTGCTGGTGACCGAGATGCGCGGCACCCTGGTGCGCTATCACCACGGGCAGACCCGCGAGATCGATGGCGTGCCGGAGGTGGCGTTTGGCGGCCAGGGCGGATTTGGCGACGTGGTGCTGCATCCGGATTTCGCCCGCAACCGGCTGCTGTACCTGAGCTACGCGGAGCCGGGCAGCGATGGCAGCAAAGGCGCGGCCGTGGCCCGTGCCAGGCTGAATGAGGGCCGCGGACGGCTCGACGACCTGGAAGTCATCTGGCGTCAGTCACCCAAAGTCACGGGCGACGGCCACTTCGGCCACCGCCTTGCGTTCGACGCAGACGGCTACCTGTGGATCACCGCCAGCGACCGCCAGAAGATGAGCCCGGCCCAGGACATGACCCAGACCCTGGGCAAGATCGTGCGTCTGAACGACGACGGCAGCGTGCCCGCTGACAACCCCTTCGCCGACGCCGGCGGAGTCAGCGCCGAGATCTGGAGTCTCGGTCACCGCAACATGCTGGGCATCGCGTTCGACGCCGACGGCCGCCTCTGGGCCCACGAGATGGGGCCGGCGGGCGGTGACGAACTGAACCTGATCGAGCCCCGCGCCAACTACGGCTGGCCCGAGGTGTCGGAAGGCAACCACTACGACGGCACGGCCATTCCGTCCCACGCCGGCCACGATCAGTACCGGGAGCCGGTGGTGGTGTGGAATCCGGTGATTTCGCCCGCGGGGCTGATCATTTATGGCGGCGAGCGCTTTCCCGAGTGGCAGGGCAGTGCCTTCATCGGCGGGTTGTCGTCCCAGGCTTTGATCCGGGTCATGCTCGATGGCGACACGGCGCTCGGCACCGAGCGCTTCGCGATGGGTGCGCGTATCCGCGAGGTGGAGGAAGGGCCGGACGGCAGTCTGTGGCTGCTGCAGGACGGCCGCCGCGGGGGCGCCGGCCGTCTGCTGCAGATCACCCCGGGGGGTTAGCCTTCGGCCGCGGCCCGGGCCCGGGCGATTCCGCCGCGATAGATGCCTTCGACCACCTTCGAGGCGTCGGCTTCGGATGCGCCCCGGGGTTCGAAGGTGCCGGTCCAGTTCACCTGGCAGCTTCCGTCACCGTTGTCGTTGACCTCCACCCGGGCCGAGTAGTTCGATACCGGCAGCGGCGGGTCGTCATTGATGATGCAGTAGGCGAACACCATGGCGGCGGCGTCATGCTCGTCGAGGCGCTCGACGACCTGGCCGCCGCCCATGCCGATGCTGCGGGTCATGCCGACCCCTTCACCCTCGGTGGTGAAGGACGTGATCGGTCCGCCCACCTTGATGCCGCCGAAGTCGCTGAGTGATTCCCACACCTTGCCGGCCGGGCCGTTGATGGTCTCCGTTACGGTCACTGTCGTCATGGCTGTCAGTTTCCCTGAATGCTGTGGAGCGGGAATACTAGCGGGCGGACCCGGCTGGTGCGACGCCGGTTCGATCCGTCAGCCGTCCCCGAGGTGGCGTCGCGCCGCGTCGCCCAGGCGGCTGTCGAAGGTCGCCAGCGGCGCGCCGATTTCGGCCGCGAGCCACAGGTAGGCAGCGTCGTAGGCGGAGAGGTCGAACTGCAGGGCCAGTTGCCACTGTGCGGCGGCGTCTACCGCGCGGCGGGTCAGGTCCAGACGGTTGAGGTCCGCCAGGCCCTGCCGGGCGGTTTCCTCCAGTCCCAGGCGGGCCTTCTTCACCGCCACGCTGACCAGTTCGTGGTCCACCAGATCGGGCGCGAACAGATCGCACCTCTGAAGCGCGGCCAGAGCGGCGTCGCGCTCGGGTTCGTCGAACAGCACGCTGGCCAGCACACTGCAATCCGCGACCAGCGGGATCCGTGGGGCGTAGCGCCCGCGCGGTTGCGCCACGATCAGAGCGCTGCCGCGCCCCGTGACCGCGCTATCGGGCATCGCGTTCGCCGCGGATGATGTCGACCGCGCGGGGGCCCTCGGCGAACGGCTCAGGCCAGCGCTGTCGATGCTCGGCCGCGATGGATTCGATCGGCACGGTACCGCCGCTGCGCTGTCGCGGCTCGGCCACCGGAGACGGTGCCGGTGCGACCGCCTGAGAGACCAGGGCCATCAATTCCCCCTGCAGGGAACGATGATTGGCCGTTGCGCGCGCGTGCAGCCGGTCGACCACCTCCTGGGGGACGTTCTTGATCGACAGGGTCGGCATGAAAATCACTCCCGGCGCTTTCTCTATGGCTCCGATTTGGCGCCAGAATGGAACCGGAGTCAATGATTGCCTGGCGCCGTTCAGGCCATCAGCTCAAGCCATCAGCGACTTGAGCAAATCCCGGGTCGCCTGCCGTTCCTCGGGGGTACGGGTGAACTCCGAGGCGGCAAAATCGGTCACCCCGGCGTCCGCCAGTTCGGCCAGGCGTTCGCGCACCTCCGATGCGCTTCCGACGATGGCGACGTCGGCCGGACCGCTGGCCCCTTCCCGCTCGAACATGGCGCGGTAGGAGGGCAGCTCGCCGTACATCGACAACCCGCCGGCGATGGCGGCGCGTACCGAGTCGGGATCGCCGGTCACGCACACCGGTAGGGTTGCGATGATGCGCGGGTCGGGCCGGCCGGCGGCCGCGGCCGCGTCGCGGATGCGCGGCGCGATGTGCTCGCGCACGGTCTTCGGGCCCACCCAGGCCAGGGTGGTGCCGTCGGCCAGGGTGCCGGCCACCTTGAGGGCCTGCGGGCCGAGGGCCGCGACCATCACCGGTGTAGCCGGTTCCGGCGCGCGAAACAGCTTCGCCTGGCAGGCCAGGGTCTCGCCGCGGAAGTCCACGCTGCCGGTGCGCAGCAGGGGCATCAGGATCGACAGGTACTCGCGCAGGTGCCGGATCGGTTTGTCGAAGCCGATGCCGAGCTGCGCCATCATCGGCTCGTGGGAAAGGCCGATGCCCAGGGTCAGCCGGTGGTCGATGGCGTCGGCCGTGGTCAGGGTCTGGCCCGCCAGCACCATGGGATGACGCGGCATGGTGGGAACGATGGCCGTGCCGAGCTCGATGCCCGGCACCTGCTGGCCGACCAGGGCCAGCACCGTGAGGGCGTCGAAGCCGCCGGTGGGATGTTCGGCCAGCCAGTAGCTGGTGAACCCGTCGTCCGCCGCCGCCCGGGCGTGGGCGGCCACGGCGTCCACCGAGGCCTTCTGTACCAGTCCCGTGCCGTTGATGCCGAGTCGCATGGGCGCCTCCGTCGCCTGAGGGGCGCTCAGTATAGGGCCAGCGGGCGCCCGGCTGGCGATCAGCCGGATTCCAGCAGCAGTTCCATCTGAACGTCACACCGCTCGTAGGGTGACGGTCCGCCCTGACAGTCGCGGAAACCAAGCTTGCGGTACAGGTGAAGGGCCGGCTGCAGCCGGCTGTTGCTCTCCAGGTAGACCCGCCGGGCGCCGAGGGTGCGGGCCCGATCGATGACGGCGTGAGCGAGTAGCTCGCCGATTCCCTTACCCTTCTCGCTGGCGGTCACCGCCATCTTCGCCAGTTCGAAGGTGCCATGGGGGCGCTTGAGCAGTGTGCAGGTGCCGATGGCGATGCCGTCGCGGTGCGCCATCAGAATGGCCCCGCCGGGCGCCAGCACGCGCCCCTCGGGATCTTCGAGCATGCTCCGGTCGGCTTCCTCCAGCGGCCAGTGCTGCTCGATCCACTCCCGGTTCAGGCGCTCGTAATCGCCCTGGTCGCCGGGGCGGAAGTCGGCGATATGCACCGCCAGCCGCTGGCGCCGTTTACGCACGTCGCGAACCCGGTCGAAGAGGGCACGCTGCGCCAGCAGACGTTCGGTTTCGGCGATGGCCTGCCACAGGTTGCAGGTGGACTCGGCCAGCAGTTCGTCCACCGCCTCGCGCACATCGCCGCATTGAACGGCCAGCGGCGCCACCAGCCGTTGGCCGGCGGCCGACAGCCGCACCACCGTCACCCGGCCGTCGGTCTTGTCTTTACCGGTCAGGACCAGGCGCCGCGCTTTCATGGCGGCAATGATCTGGCTGACCGAGGCGTGGGAGTGGCCGATGGCCCGGGCGATCCGGGTAACCGGCGTGGGACCACGTTCGGCCAGCAGATGGAACACCGGAAACCAGCGCGGATCGAGGCCCACCCGGTACAGCTCGAAGTTGCGCGCCGCGTCCGCCGTGACCGTTTCGCTGAGACGTCGCAGCCGGCTGCCCAGCGCTACCGTGCCGACCTCGTCGTAGAAGTCCAATGCGCCGCTCCTATATACGTAAGCGCTTACGTATATAGCGCAGGTCGGCGGCCGTGGCAAGGGAACGGTTGATTGCCTCCCCGGGGAGGTTTTGAATCGGCCAGGCAAGGGAGACCACGCCATGAAGAAAGTGCTGATCGGCACCCTGGGGGTGCTGGCCATTGTGGCGGTGGCGGGTTATCTGTTCCGCGAGCCGCTGCTGAAGGCCGTGGCGGAACGCCTGACCGCCGACATGTTCATCGCCGCCGACACCGACGACTTCGACCCCGGTATCCCGGTTGGGTCGCAGATGCCGGACATCAATGCCCGCTACGACGGCCGCACCGTGCAGGATCTGGCGGAGTTCCAGGGCGACAACGGGCTGGTGCTGTTCGCCAACCGCTCCGTCGACTGGTGACCCTTCTGCATCAAGCAGCTCGTGCAGCTGCAGGAGCAGATGCAGAGCTATCGCGACGCCGGGCTCGGCGTGGTGGTCATCACCTATGACGACCCGGAACTGCAGCAGGCTTTCGTCGAGCGCACGGGCGCCGAATTCCCGCTGCTATCGGACATCGACACGGAGACCTTCACCGCGCTCGGCATTCTGAACCAGGAGTACCAGCCTGGTGACGGCAGCTACGGCATTCCGTACCCCGGCGTGCTGGTGATCGATCGCGCCGGCACGGTGCGGGCCAAGGTGTTCGTGGATGGCTACCAGACCCGGGTCAGCGCGGCGGCCACCCTGGCGGTAGCGAAGCGGGCGCTGGGGCCGGGATCGCGATGACCAGGGCGCTGCCCGGCGGCGTCGGCACGCCGCAGGGCGGTGGTCCAGCGCCTTGTCCTGATCACATGGCGTAGCGAAGCTGTACGCCCCAGGTCCGCGGCGGCCCGTACTGGCTCAGCGTGCCGCCCGTGGTCGCGTTCGGCGCGTGGATCATGACGAACTCCTCGTCGCCGACGTTCTCGACGAAGGCGATGGCGCTCACCCCCTCCAGCGAGCCCGGCGCCGGCTGCCAGATCAACCGGGCGTTCCACAGGGAATAGGCGTCCTGCTCCGCGAAATCGTTGTTGAAGACCGTGTGGTACATCGAGTCGGTGTAGGCGTACTCACCCCGCGCCGTGAGCGTGCCGGCGCTACCCAGGCCGAAGTCGTACTCCGCCGCCACGGAGACCTTGAGCGGCGGCGAGCGCAGCAGATCGTTGCCGGACAGGTCCTGTTCGCAGCCGAGTCCCGTGGCGTCGCAGTTGATGCCGAGTTGGGGGTTCAGCGGGTCGGTGGCCAGGAACTCCTTGAATTCGGTGTGCAGCAGCGACACGGAACCGTCGAGGCGGAAGTTGCTTCCAGCCAGCCACTGCCACTCCATCTCCATACCGTAGGTTTCCGCATCGGCCGCGTTCTGCACGATGGATGCATTGTTGATGAACAGTCGGGCCTGCAGGTCCTCGTAGTCATAGTAGAACGCGGCCAGATTGATCTGCAGGGTGTTGTCCAGCAGACGCGACTTGCTGCCGACCTCGAGGGACCAGAGCGTTTCCGGGTCGTAGGGATTGCTGCACTGACCGCCGTTGAAGCCGCCGGCCTTGAAGCCGCGCGAGATCGAGCCGTAGACCAGGTGATTGGCGCCCACGTCCGCGTCCAGGCCGACCTTGCCGGTCACTTCGCTCCAGTCGTCCTCGAGTTGAACGTCACGGCAGAAGTCGCCGCCGATGTTGTTCACTACCGTCTGGGTCACGTCCTTTTCGTCCCGGGTCCAGCGCACCCCGGCGGTCGCCCGCAGGCGGTCGCTGAAGTTGTAGGTGCCCTGGCCGTAGACGGCCACCGATTCCAGATCCTGTATGAGCTGGAAGTCCAGGAACGGAATCGCGGACGGGGTTCCGTCGAGGCGTGTGCCGAATCCGGCCAGCGAACCAGGGGGCAGCGGCCCGCCTCCGGCGAACAGCCCGAACAGGGCCTCGAAGCTCGCCTGCAGCGCCGGCAGGGTGAACTGAAACGCCTCGTCGATCTCGGACTGGTAGTAGTAGAGCCCACCGATCCAGTCGAGCCGTCCGGCCGTACCGCTCAACGTGAATTCCTGTGACCACTCTTCGTTCTGCTGGTCGAAGTTGTCGGTCAGGTAGGTGATGTCCACGCCATCGTTGTTGCTCTGATCGCCGATGTGCTCGATCTCGAAGTACGAGGTGATGGACTTGAGGGACATGGTCTCGCCGATGTCCCAGTCGACGGTAAGGCTGCCGCCGTAGGACTCGCGGTCGAACTCGGTGTCGCCGTCGGAGTAAAGATTGCGCGGGTCGTCGCTGCCGACGCCGGGCGGGCTCAGGCTCAGACCGAACAGATCAGCGCAGCTCACCGGCCCGCAGATCGTTCCGGGAATGCTCAGGATGCCGCCCGGGTTGCCGGTGCTGAGGAGCAGCGGCGGTACCGGGTGGTCGTCGGTGGCGATGAACGGCGGACCGCCGATGGTGCTGTCGGTGTACTCGCCGCGCAGGGTCAGTTCCACGGCGTCGCTGGCAGCGAATACGGCGGCGACTTTGGCGAAGGTCGACTCGGCGTCGTCCTCCTCGCGGCCGGTGAAGTGGTTGTCGGCGTAGCCATCGTGCTGGTCGTGGGCCACCGCTCCGCGCAACGCCAGGCGACCTTCGGCCACTGGCAGGTCGCCGGACAGCTCCACCCGGGTGCGGTTGTAGTCGCCGTACAGGAACGCGGCTTCCAGCGCCGGCGCATCGCCCGGCAGGCGCGAGATCACGTTGAGGCTGCCGCCGGTGGAGTTGCGGCCGTAGAGCGTGCCCTGGGGTCCGCGCAGCACTTCGATCCGCTCCAGGTCGAACATGAGCGACGACGACGAGGTGAGCCCGCCGCGATAGACGCCGTCGGCGTAGACGGCGACCCCCGGCTCCGCGTCCATGGTGGAGATGTCGACCCCGACCCCGCGCATGGTGATCTGCGCCATGTCCGCGATCTCGGAGAACACCAGAGCGGGTACCGCGAACTGAAGAAATCCTTGAGCCCGCGGATCTCGATCTCTTCCCGGGTCACCGCGGTAACGGCGATCGGGGTGTCCTGGAGCGCGGACTCGCGCTTCTCCGCGGTGACCAGGATCTCTTCGATCTCCGCGGCCTGCAGCGGCAGGGCCAGCCAGGCGCCGAGCAACAGCGTCAGCCCCCCAGCGGATCGTCTGGAGCTTTGGTTGCATGAATTCAACACGAGTTTCTCTCCCCCGAGGTAGTGACAAAGAGCCGGACGCCGTGGCGCCTGGCCAGGATGCGACGTCAGGCCACGTCGCGCCGCAACGCTGCGTCGACCGCTGGCCCGCCGTTTCCGAGCAGGCGTCCCGGAAACGCCCCGGTGGCCTCGCCACCTCGAAAGATCGGATTGCCATTGCAGACCACCCAGTCGATCCCTTCGGACCGGCACACCCGGCGCCAGTCCCCGTCCGGCAGGTCGTGCACCACGTCGTAACGGCCGCGCGCATAGCCGAGCCGGTCGAGGTCGTAGATGTACAGGTCCGCGGCATAGCCTTCGAGCAGGGCGCCGCGCTGATGCAGGCCAAGCAGCCGAGCCGGCAGATGGCTGAGCTTCGCGTGCATCTCCTCGATCGTCATGCGCTGCTCTTCGCGCACCATGCACATCAGATTGTCCGTCGGATACTGGCCGCCGCTGTGGAACTTGACGTGAGCGCCGCCGTCGGACGTGCCGGGTACCGTTCTCGGGTGGCGCAGCACCGTGGCGATCTTGTCGGGGTCGGTGCTGGTTGCGTTGGAGGTCCGGAACTCCGCCTGTGCGCCGGAGCGGGCAATGACGTCGAAGAACACGTCCGTGACCGGGCTTCCCATGGCTTCGGCGATCTCCCCCACCGGACGGCCGACGAACCGGTCGTATCCGTCCGCGCCGTGAGTGGCGTGCAGAATGAAGGACTCGAGGGTTCCCCCGGCGGCGACCATGGTTGCCGGGTCATACTCGCGGCGCGCGCGCGCACGATAGCCGGCATCGGCTGCCAGGCGGGCCTTGGCCTCGGCGCCGGACGCAAGGTCCAGAGTGGCGAACAGGGGCACGTTGCCCCAGGCGTTGAAGTCCACGACGGTGAATTCGTTCCAGGCGCGGAACGCGAAGGCCTGGCTGTAGACTTCCAGCCCCTCGGCTGCCATCCGGTCTAGCCAGGACAGCACGTCGGTATGAAACTCCGGCATGGCGTCGAAGGGCGCCACCACGTTGTGCAGAACCGGCCGCTGCGCGACGCGTGCCAGGGTCTCCGCGGTAGCCCGATTGCCGATGCCGCCCGGCAGTTCGCACAGGCACTGAATCACGCCCTGGTCGCGCTCACGCAACACCTCGGCAAGATGAAAGGCGTCGTCGACCACCATCTGGTCGGTCGGCATGGCCGAGCCGTCGCAATCCTTGTGGGTGTTGAAGTCGTTCAGGTGCGAAAGGGCGAAACCGATGGCGCCGGCATCCATCGCCTGATGCAGCAGGTCCCGCATGCGCCCGCGCTCTGCGGCCGTGGCGCCGCGGCGCTTGGCGTCGGGATAGCCCATGACGAACATCATCAGCGAGTTGAGCGGCAGGTAGCTGGCCAGATTGATGCCTTTGCGCAGTCGCTGCATGTGCCCGATCCACTCGGGAAAGCTTTCCCAGTCCCAGCCCAGCGCGCTGCGCATGGCTGGCAGCGGCACCTGTTCGGTGTTCTCCATCATGGCCATGTAGCGCTCGCGGGCGTCTGCGCGGCAGGGCGAGAAGCCGAATCCGCAATTCCCGACCACCACGGTTGTGGCGCCATGCCAGCTCGAGTTGGTGCAGTACGGGTCCCAGTGGATCTGCGCGTCGTAGTGGGTGTGGGGGTCGATCACCCCCGGGGCGACGGTGCGTCCGGCGGCATCGATCTCGTGCCGGCCGCGAGCCCCGCCGAGATCGTGCTCGATACGGGCAATACGCCCGTTGTCTATGGCAATGTCGGCACTTCGTGCCGGCGCGCCGGTACCGTCCACGAGATGGGCATTGCGGATGAGCAGGTCGAACAGCGCCATGAATCAGCCTCCTTGGTTCAGCGGCGTGGCAACCGCCGCCGGGTTGGACGGGGTTGCGCCGGCCAGGGCGGCGCGAGGTGGCCGGGTGCGCGCCGTGGCAACGAGCGATCCATGACGGCGCGACTCGAGTCCGGCGCGCACCAGCGCCAGCCAGTTCGACGGCCGGCGTAGCCAGGCCGACATGCGGCTGAATCCGTGGTAACCGGCCCAGACATCGCGGAACAGCCCGGGCTCGCTGAGCAGGGCCGCGTTGACGTGCCGATCCACTGCCAGGCGCGTTCGCTCAGCCAGGCGAGGGGCGCGCCTGCCCGTGGCGACCTCGAACGCCGCCTCGGCGCCGCGATCGATCGCGCGCATGGTCTGCCAGTCGGCACGGAACTCGGTTTCCAGAAACGCTTCGTAGGCCCGGACCCGCGCCGCTGGCGACAGGTCCGTGGCCAGCAGCCTGGCGAGTTCGTGTGCCGCCAGGGTCGACCACGTGCAGCCGCGGCCGAACTTGGGATTGCTGCGCACCGCGCTGTCGCCCACGCTGAAGAAACCGAGCACCTGGGGTGTGCCGTTGCTGACGCTGCGCTGCCAGAAGCTGTCCATGTGACCGAAGCCGTAGACCCCGCTGGTGGGGTGGGACCGCTGCGCTGCGACCCAGGGTTCGAGCACGCCTACCGCGCGGCACATGGCCTGGAAGTGGTCCGGGTCGCGCAGCGCCCGCAGCACCTGGCGATCCTCGCGGTACACCTGA
The DNA here is from genome assembly GCA_942491135.1 of uncultured Gammaproteobacteria bacterium. Taxonomy (GTDB): domain Bacteria; phylum Pseudomonadota; class Gammaproteobacteria; order Pseudomonadales; family Azotimanducaceae; genus UBA7803. Next base: position 239,635 of record CALNZS010000021.1, read on the forward strand.
AACGTCACCGTGAACGCGCCGTTGTCTGCGGGCAGGGCGCCCACCACGAAGTCATCGAAAGGGGCGCCGGGCAGACCGAAGGCGGCCGGATAGCTGGCCCCAGGGTTGAGCCGGTAGTGGCGGGTCAGATAGCAGATCCCGGAATCCCGCTGGTCGCGGTCGAACGCAACCCCGAGGCGCTGCAGATCGTCTGCCAGGGCGCTGAACCGCCCCGAGGCGTCGATGACCGCATCGGCGCTGACGATCTCGTCATTGTCGCAGCGGACCCCGGTCACCTCGATGGGCATGCCGGTCGCGCTGGCCTCGAGACCGGTGGCGCGTACCCCGTTGCGCACCGTGACACCAGGCTGCTCGCAGACGTAATCGCGCACCACCATCTCGAACGTGGTGCGCCGCAGGTTCAGTGAGCGCAAACGGTCATCCTGGGGCCGGGCCCGGTAGCGGCGCCGGAAGGCGGGATGCAGGTAGTCCGGCAGAGCGTTCTCGCCGGCACCGGCCTCGAACAGGCGCGCCACCAGGTCGGGATAGTGCCGTTCCAGCAGCAGACGCAGCCGACCCATGAAGAAGTGCGGATGCCGCGATTGCGGGACGCCGGCGCGCAGCCAGGCCATGGAGTCGGCCGGGGTCACGCCGGTCGGTGGCGCCGGATCACGTTCCAGCACGATGGTTTCGATACCCACGCGCTGCAATGCCAGCGCACTCATCAGTCCGCCGATACCGGCGCCGACGATGGTCACCCGACGGGGCGTGGCCGCCATTTCAACGCTGGCCGCCGGGGCGGCTGAGGCTCGGATTCATCGTCGCGCTCTCCCACACGATCGGCAGACGGCCAGATAATACGCAATGTATTGTCGATTTAACAACGCAAATCATCGTTGAAAGAGTTATCACATACATATAGCGTACTCACCTGCTGGATCAATGGGAGAGTAAGGTGCACGACCTGCTGATACGCGGCGGTACGGTGGTCGACGGTACCGGCGCGCCGGCACGCACCGCCGACGTCCTGATCGACGCCGGCAGCATCAGCGCCGTGGGCCACCGTCTGGGTGGCCGCGTCCGGCGTGTCCTCGACGCCGACGGCGCGCTGGTGATTCCCGGGTTCGTCGACCTGCACACCCACTACGATGGTCAGGCCACCTGGGACGATCTGCTGGAGCCCTCCGCCAGCCACGGCACCACCACCGTGATCACGGGCAACTGCGGGGTCGGCTTTGCGCCGCTGCGGCCGGGCCATCAGAACGAACTCGTCGAGTTGATGGAAGGCGTCGAGGACATTCCCGGCATCGCCCTGCACGAGGGGATGGCCTGGAACTGGGAGAGCTTTCCCGACTACCTCGAGGTGCTGGAGCGGCGCGCCTGGTCCATGGACGTCGGCACCCAGATCGCGCACGGGCCGCTGCGCGCCTACGTCATGGGGGAGCGCGGCATTCGCAACGAGGCGGCCAGCGGCGACGACATCGAGGCCATGGCGCGTCTGACCGCCGAGGCCCTGTCGGCGGGCGCCCTGGGTTTCTCTACCTCCCGCATTCTCGGCCACCAGTCGCTGCACGGCGATCCGGTGCCCGGTACCTTCGCGGGCGAAGACGAGCTGTTCGCCCTGGGCGCCGCCATGGCGCCTTTCGGCAGCGTATTCGAGCTGGTGCCTGGCGGCTCGGTCGGGCAGGGCGGCCTCAGCCTGGGCGCCAACGAAGCCGGTATCGATGCGGAACTGACGTGGATGCGCCGCCTGTCCCTCGAGACGGGTCTGCCGATCACGTTCCTGATCGTCGAGTTCGCCGAGGATCCGGAGGTCTGGAAACGGGTCATGGCGTTCGTTGCCGACGCCGCCGCGGCCGGCGCCCGCCTGTACCCGCAGACTGCATCGCGGCCGGCGGGCGTGCTGCTGTCCTGGCAGTCCAATCATCTGTTCCAGCGGCGTCCCACGTACCTGGCCCTGGCGGACCGCGACCTCGAGTCACGCCTGGCGGAGCTGCGCAAACCCGAGGTCCGCGCCGCCATCCTCGGCGAGGAGGATGCACCGCCCAGGTCGGAGTCGATCAACGACGCCATGCATCTGATCATCGGCCAGAACCTGGCCAACGTGTTTCCGCTGGGCGATCCGGTGAACTACGAGCCGCTGCCGGAAAGCGCCGTGGCCGTTCGTGCCGCCCGTGACGGCGTCACTCCGCAAGCCCTGTTCTACGATCTGCTGCTCGAGCAGGACGGCCGCGCCATGCTGATGATGCCGGGCCTCAACTTCGCTCGCGGCGACTGTACGGCGATCCACCAGATGATGGCGGATCCGCACTCGGTCATCGGTCTGGCGGACGGCGGTGCCCACTGCGGATTGATCTGCGATGCGTCCAGCACCACGCACCTCTTGACCTGGTGGGTGCGTGACCGGCCCGGGCCGCGGCTGGCGCTGGAGTACGCGGTGAAGAAGCAATGCGCGGACACGGCGGCGCTGTACGGCCTTGGCGACCGCGGTCTGCTGGCGCCCGGCAAGCGTGCCGACATCAACGTGATCGACTTTGCCAATCTGGCGCTGGAAGCGCCGCGCATGGTCAACGATCTGCCCGCCGGCGGCCGGCGCTTCCTCCAGGGTGCGCGGGGTTATCTCGCCACGCTGGTAAACGGCGCCGTTACCCGCGATCACGACCACGACACCGGCGCCCGGCCGGGCCGGCTCGTACGCGGCCGCCGCTGACCAGACCGACGAACCCAACGGAGAACGTCATGACCGATGAGGAAGCCCGCAATCTGGCCGCGGTGGATCACTGGGAGGCGACCTACAACGACGACGTGGAGCGCATGGTGGACGAGTGTTATGCGCCGGACTGCGCGGTACACAACATGCTGGCAGGCCCCGACGCGGTGTATCACGGGCGCGAGGGCCTGCGCGAGATCGAGCGGTTGGTCCAGAGCCGGCAGGTGGACCGGCGCATGAAGGTAGTGAGCAAATTCGCCAGCGGCAATCGGGTCGCGGTGGAAGCCGAGGGCACGTTCGGCGAACACCGGTTCGCCGCCTGCGTGATTCTGACCTTCGACGATCAGGGTCTGATCCAGTCCGACCACACCTACAGTCCGGATCCTACCGGCGCCACCCGCTGAAGCCGGCGACGCCAGCGCATCTGTCGTACGCTATGGCGATGAACCCGATACGCCGGCCGGACGCGGTCGACCTCGACATCATTGCATTGCTCCGCGAGCAGCCGCAGATGACCAACAAGGCCATCGCGGCGCGCAGCGGCATCGCCGAGAGCACCGTGGCCAACCGTATCCGGGCCATGGCCGACGACCATGTCATGCGGGTCGTGGCACAGCGTGACATCTTCGCCGGCGGCTACACGCTGATGTGCTTCGCCTACATCGATACCGCTCGGCGCGCCGTTTCCGGCATTGCCCGCGACCTTGCCCGGATCGACGAGGTCACCAGTGTGTCCCAGGGCATCGGCAGTCCGGAGCTGTTCGTGAACATGCGGGCCGTGGATTCGGCCCACCTCGGTCACCTGATCAAGGAGCGCATCGGGGGCATTCGCGGCGTGGCCCGGGTGCGCACCGAGTTGTGCCTGGACATCGTCAAGTTCATCTCCGGCTTCGGGGACCTGTCCGGCGGCCTGGAGATTTCGGATCCAGGCCCCGGCGCCGACACCGATGACCGGATCGTCGCGCTGCTGCTGGGGGACGGGCGCATGAGCAACCGCGAGATCGCGCGCCGCATCGGGGTCTCGGAAGGCAACGTGCGCAACCGGCTGCGCAAGATGGCCGAGGCCAAGGTGATGCGGCTGGGGGTGGTGTGTGATGCCGCCAGTCTTGGCATGGGCGCGGTGGCGATGGCCCGAATCGCCTCCAGCCCGGGGCGGACGGATGCCGTGCTGGCGGCGTTGGCCGACATCGAGGCGGTGGCATTCCTGGCGGCGACTTCCGGGGAGTACAACATCACGGTCGCCATACAGTGCTCGACCATCGACGATCTGGCGGCGCTGTGCGACGACCGGATCATGTCGGTCCGCGGCGTCACCGACCTGCGGGTGCACCCCCTGGTCGGCAACGCTCATGCCAAACATCGCTACGATCTGGTGCGAGTGTTCTGATGGCGCGGCGGGGACTTCAGTAAAGCAGGGCCGTCATGCGCCGCCGGAAGGCCCGGACCAGGTCCGGGTCTTCCACCAGATTGAACCCGTCCAGCAGCGCCTGGCGCGGCAGGCCCTCCGGGTCTTTGTTCTTCCGGAGCAACTCCAGAAGGTGTTCCAGACCGGCTTCCGCCGCGCCGCCCAGGATCAGGCTTGCGCCGAGCTGGTAGCGGGCTTGCGGGTCATCGGGGTTGGCGGCGATGGTGCGCTCCAGTTCTTGCGGCGCCGGCGCCCCGGCCACCGCCTGTTCGAAACGCACCCGGGAGGCTGCCCGGGCCGCACGCGGATCGCTGCGCAGTTCTGCCGGCAGCGCATCGAGCAACGTGCCGGCCTCGGTGAGCTCGCCGGTTTCTACCAGCCCGAGGGCCAGTTCCAGCCGGGCCTGGTGGTTGTCGGGCTCGGCCGATGCCGCCGCGCGCAACGACCCGACGTCCAGGGCCGCCACCGGCTCGGGCTCGCCGGCCTCCGGCGCGCTGCCTTCCACGGCCACCACCCCGTGCTGCTCCAGGAACTGCCGGATCTGGCCTTCCGGCAGGGCGCCGGGAAAGCCGCCGAGCACCTGGGCGTCCTTCAGCAGCATCACCGTGGGAACCGACCGGATCTGGAAGTACGAGGCCAGTTCCTGCTCCTGGTCGACATCGACCTTGGCCAGCAGGAAGCCGCCGCCGTAGTCGTCGGCCAGCTTTTCCAGGATGGGTCCGAGGGATTTGCAGGGCCCACACCAGGTGGCCCAGAAATCCACCAGCACCGGCACTTCCTTCGACTTCAGGATCACGTCCTGCTCGAAGGTGGCGGCGGTGGCGTCGAAGACGTGGGAGGGGAGTGCGGTTTGGGTATTCATGGGCCAAACATGGGGCCTTCGGCCGGTGGTTTCAATGGTTTCGGCGGCATCCGTCCGGGCCGGCGCGCCGCCGCGCAGTGTACGCCCAGCGGGCGATGCGTCTATGCTGGGCGCTTCGGCTCGGGAGGAAACCATGAAGCGATTCACGGCGGCCAGTTGCTGGCCGCGGCTCATCGCTCTGTCGCTGGGGTTGCTGCCGGTGGCTGCCGGCGCGGACCTGCGGCCGGCAACGCCCGCCGTCGCGTCGCCCCTGTCGGACCTGACCGAAGCGGATCTGGCGAACGGCCGGGCGCTGTTTCAGGTCCATTGCGCCCGATGTCACGGCATGCTCGGGGAAGGCGGCGAGGGGCCGAGCCTCAAGCGCCCCCGGCTGCGCCATGCGGGCGACGACGAGGCCCTGCTGCAGGTGATTTCCGAGGGCATCCCGGATACCGGCATGCCCGCCACCATGGGACCCAACGACGACGAGCGGATTCGCATCGCCGGTTACGTCCGGTCGCTCGGCAAGCTGCCGGAAGAAACGCCGCCTGGCGACGCGGAACGTGGGGCCGACGTGTATCGGACCGCAGGCGGGTGTCCTGCCTGCCACATCGTGCAGGGTCAGGGGCGCGGAGTGGGGCCGGAACTGAGTGACGTCGGCCTGCGGCGCAACGCGGCCTACCTGCGGCGCTCGCTCATGGATCCGGACGCGGAACAGCCCGTGCAGTTCAATCGCATGGACGGGCGCCGCAACGCGTTTCTGACGGTGCGTCTGACCGCCGCCGACGGCGAGTACGAGGGCCTGCGCATCAGCGAGGACGAATTCTCCATCCAGCTTCGCGATCTGGCCGGCGGCATCCATTCCTTCGACAAGCACCAGTTGTCGAGCTTCGAAAAGGCCTTCGGACACAGCCTGATGCCCGGCTATGACGCGGTGCTGGCGCCGCGGGACGTGGACGACGTGGTCTCGTATCTCATGAGTCTGAGGGGGCCGCCGTGAATCCGTCCGTCAATCTCCTGGGCGCCGTGATCGTTGCCGGTATCGCCAGCCTGCCCGCCGGTGCGGCCGATGCCGCCGGCAGCGCCATCGGCTTCGATCGCCTGCGCGCCGACGAAGCCAATGGCGACGACTGGCTCAGCTACTCCGGCGGCTACCGCAGCGAACGGTTCTCGCCGCTGTCCCAGGTCGATCGCGACAACGTGGCGCGTCTGAAAGTGATCTGGGCCTACCAGATGCAACCCACGGACGTGCCCGGCGCCGGTCTGCAGGAATCCACGCCGCTGGTAGCGGACGGCATCCTGTACCTGACCGAGTCACCGAGCAGCGTCTCGGCCCTGGACGCGCGCACCGGACGCCTGCTCTGGCACTGGGCGCCGGAGATTGCCCACGACGTGTTGAACATCGGCTTTCCGCGGGTCAACCGCGGTGTCGCCCTGCTCGGCGAGACGCTGTACGTGGCGACCCTGGACGCGCGCCTGGTGGCCCTCGACGCCGGTACCGGCGCAGAGCGCTGGCAGACCCGGGTGGACGACAATGCCCGCGGGGTTTCCCTGACCCTGGCGCCACTGGCCCTGGACGGCAAGGTCATCGTCGGCATCAGCGGCGGCGAGGCCGGGGTGCGGGGCTATCTGGACGCCTACGACGCCGCCAGCGGCGAGCGCCTCTGGCGTAGCTACACGGTACCGGAACCGGGACAGCCCGGGGGCGACACCTGGGGCGGGGAATCGTGGCGCACCGGCGGCGGCTCCACCTGGCTCACCGGCAGCTTCGACCCGGAACTGAACCTTCTGTACTGGACCACGGGCAATCCCGCCCCGGACTGGAACGGTGACCTGCGCCCGGGGGACAACCTTTACACCTGCGCGCTGCTGGCCCTGGACCCGGACACCGGCGCAATGCGCTGGCACTTCCAGTTCACCCCCCACGATACCCACGACTGGGACGCCAATCAGATTCCGGTGCTGGTGGATCTGACGGTGGACGGGGAACCGCGCAAACTGATCGCGGTGGCCAACCGCAATGCCTTCTACTACCTGATCGACCGTGCCACCGGCGAGTTCGTGCTGGCTGAGGAATACTCCAAGCAGACCTGGGCTGCCGGCATCGACGACACCGGTCGGCCGATTCTGCTGCCGGACAAGGAGCCGAGCGAGGAGGGCACGCTGGTGTGGCCCAGCCTGCAGGGCGCCACCAACTGGTTTTCGCCGTCCTACAACCCGGACACCGGCCAGTTCTTCGTCGCCAACCGGCGCATGGGCGCCATCTACTACAAGGCCGATGCCGAGTACGAAGCGGGTATGCCGTTTCTTGGCGGGGGCGAACAGGCCCTGTCCGGCGACGACGCCTCCGGCGCGGTGCTGGCTCTGGACGCCGCCACCGGCCAGCAGCAGTGGGAGTTTCCGTTGCAGTCGCCGCCCTGGTCCGGGGTCATGGCGACAGCCGGCGCGCTGGTGTTCGGATCCACCAACGAAGGCTACTTCCTGGCCCTGGATGCCGCCACGGGAGAACCGCTGTGGCGCTTCAACACCGGCGCCCACATCCGCACCAATCCCATGGCGTTCGCCGTGGACGGCAGGCAGCGGATCGCGATAACCGGCGGGCGCACGCTGTTCGTGTTCGGGTTGGAATGAAAACGGGAGACATTCGATGAGCGAAGGACGACTGAGCGGCAAGGTGGCGTTGATTACCGGCGGCGCCAGCGGTATCGGCCACGCCTGCGCGGTGCGCTACGCGGAGGAAGGGGCGGATGTGGTGATCGCCGACCGGGATGCCGGCCGCGGCCAGGCAGTGGTAGAGGGCCTGCGCAGCACGGCCAACAGCCGGGCCGTGTTCGTAGAAGTGGATGTCACCGACGAGGCCAGCGTGGAAGCCCTGGTGGATGGTGCCATGGCCGAGTTCGGCCGGATCGACACGGTCCTCGCCGGAGCCGGGGTCTCGGGCGCACATTACGTCAGCGGCGAGCCCCAGAGTGAGGACGTACCGGCGCGGGATCTGCTCAGCGTCCCTGTCGCCGACTGGCAGCGGGTGCTCGACATCAATCTGACCGGGGTGATGCTCACCGACCGGCTGGTGGCGCGGACCATGATCGAAGGCCAGGTGCGCGGCAGCATCGTCAACATTGCGTCCACGGCCGCGCGCATCGCGCTGCCGGGGGCGGCCGATTACTGCGTGTCCAAGGCCGGCGTGGTGATGCTCACCCAGGTTCTGGCCCTGGAGTTGCTGGAGCACGGCATCCGGGTCAATGCCATCGGTCCGGGGTTCATCGAGACGCCCATGACCCAGGCCATGCAGGACAACCCGGAGTCCCGGGACATGATGATCGGTATGACCCCCATGGGCCGGCTTGGTACCCCGCGGGAGATTGCCAATACCGCTCTGTATCTGGCCTGTGACGAGTCGTCCTACACCACCGGGCACACCCTGTATCCGAACGGTGGCATGTTCGTCGGTTGATCGGGGGCCTCAGCCGCCCGCGCCGCGCACCCAGATGGGGGAACTGTAGGCGCGCTCCTGGATCACCGCGGGCACGCCCGCGGGCAATTCCTGCTCCAGCGCCAGGGCGTCCAGCAGCGAATGCCGCGGCGTGGGGATCTCCAGCACCCGCACGTAGTAGAACGCCGACTGGCCCGGCTGATAATCGGGGTCGGACCAGGCAGCTTGAAGTTCCGGTGCGCCGATGGCGTTCTCGAACGTGCCGCTGGCCCGATCGACGGTATCGCCTACCGCCGGCAGCACACCGTCCGCGCCGATCGTCCGGTCCCCGGACCAGGCGACGTCGAACACCCGCTCATGGGCCGCGCCGGTGGCGTCGAGCCAGCCTTTGACCACCTGAATGCGGTCCAGGTTGGCCGACTTGGGATCGGCGCCGGCCATGATCAGAAAACTCGGCGCGGTGTCGATTTCGGCGCCGGCCGCCGGCGGCAGCGCCGAACCCATGGCCACGCCTCTGGCATACCCCTGGGCCACCCAATCCGCGCTTTCGAAGTCCGCGGCGGCGAAGTCCCAGCCGCCGAAGACCCGCAGACGGATGCGCGAGCCGGTGGTGGCGTACACCTCGCGCCGGGCAAAGGCGTCGAGGATGCCACCCCGGGTGTTGTCGTCCGCCCACGCCGCGGCCAGACCCGCGGCGGCCATGTCCCAGCCGGTGGTGCCCGCCGTCAGCGCGTCGCCCTGCTTGTTGGCCGGGATCGAGTCCCAGGCCATCTTGCCCCAGAAGTTGGGCTCCTCGGCGGACGACAGGCCGGTGTGCGCATCGGTGGAGCCGATGACGCCGAAGCGGTAAGGATTCACACCGACGTCGCGTTCGATCTGAAGCCCGGTTTTCAAGGCCGAACGGACGTAGTCGCCGGGTTGCGCCTGGTAGGCCTCGGGCGACTGCTGGATGTAGTGCTCGTAGGGCTCGAAGTCGGCGAACGGATCATCCGGCGACAGGGCCGGGTGGGTCTCGGAGTCCCCTTTGATCTGGGTGATCTCCGCCACCGGCTCCCAGCGTGCGCGGAGTTCGGCGTAAGCGGCGTCCATACGCTCGCCGGTCAGTGCGCGGTCGTCGAACATCAGGCCCTTGCTGATGTTTGAGTTGTGGGGAATGGCGACGAAGCGGGTGCCGGTGGCGGCCGACGTGCGCTCGAGCCAGGCCCACAGATCCTTCGGGTCGGGGCTGTCGGTGAAACCGAACGGCAGAAAGGCCGCCGCCCGCTCGGCGTCCGCGTCGCTCACCACCACCCGGTGCAGGTTGGCGCCGCCGGGATTGGAGCTCCACTCCCAGCCGATCAGTGCGGTGAAGCGGCCGGGGTCGTTGTGCCGGTCCGCGATCTCGATCAGGCGCTGCCAGGCGTTGGCCCGGGACACTTCGGCGCCGGGCGGCGGATTGAATTCGTTCAGTAGCAGATCCGGCTGGCGCGGATCTTCGCCGCCGTCGGGCAGGAGGTCACGGAAGAATCCGGCGCCTTCGCCGGCGTCGATGACACTGCGCAGACGCCACTCGCCGAACCAGTACAGCACCCGGTCGAGCGGCCCGGGATCCGGTGCCTGGATGCCGTCGTAGTAGATGTCGCGCACGCCGCCGAGAAACTCGGCATGGTCCGACACCACCAGGAAATCCAGCGGCGTGCCGATGCGCACCCGCGCACGATGCTGCGGGTGAATCACCGGCAGACCGCGTGCCCAGCGGTAGGCGACATCCGGGCCGGCGGTATGGTTGCCGTTCAGGAAGGCGTCGAACGAGTACGAGGTGTGCAGGTGGGTGTCGCCCCACAGTAGCTGGCGGTCCGGGTTGGCGGCAGCCGGATGGCACACCGCGATCGTCAGCAGCAGGAAGGGAAGCGCGATTCGGGTCGGCACGAACGGTCTCGTTCAGTCGCGATGGCGGCAGGATACCTGAGCCAGCCGTCGGATCATCCTGTCTGGGGAGCGACCCATGTTGTCACATCGGCAAGGGCGCCTGCTTCGGGTCAGTCGAAACCGAGCAGTATCTTCAATCGGAGCTCGATCTCCCGCATTTCGCCGCTGGACAGGCCGGTAAGCGCATCGCCCCGAAAGCGTCGGTTGTCGATGGTGCGAATCTGATCGAGCATCACGTCCGAGTCCTGGCGCAACGCATCTCTGGCCAGGATACGGAAGCGCAACGGCTCGGCATCGTCGATGGTCTGCGTCGTCAATGGCAGCACCGTCGTGCTCGGGTGGCCGGCCGTATTGAGCAGATCGCTCTGTACGATCAGGCACGGACGGAGCTTGCCGGCCTCCGTACCTCTTGATGGATTGAAGTTGGCGACTACGACGTCGCCACGGACGCGGCCCACTAGAGACCGTCGTCGGTGGCTGCGTCGAGCTGCCTGGACTCACGCCGGTACTGGCTGCGCGTACGCCGCGACGCCTCCAGAACCTGATCGGCGAGCGCCTCACGTTCCAGAGCCTTTTCGTAGCGTCGAACGGCCTCTCGAATGACGGCACTTCGGGTTGAGTGGCTTCTGGCAGCCAGTCTGGCCAGCAGGGCATCGAACTCGTCGTCGGCCTTCAGCGTGATGGTTTTCATCGATGTCTTCGCGCGGCCCCTGCTCCGCGGCAATTGCGCAAATTCGTATTACCGAACGAAATACTACATCGAATCCGGCAGCGCACGCCACGGGCCATTCGCCATGGCTGCCGTGTGACGGTGGTGGGCTCTCCGGCAGGAAGAAGAGTCAGCCCGTGTTGCGCAGTCCGCTCGCGATTCCGGCCATGGTCACCTGCAGCGCCTGCTCCACCGCCGCCCGGTCCGAGCTGCCCTGGCGCCGGCGCGCCAGCAGCTCCGCCTGCAGCAGGTGCAGGGGGTCGAGGTAGGTGTTGCGCACGTACAGCGACTCGGCCAACTCCGGATCGCTGGCCAGCAGGTGCGGTTCGCCCGTGGCCTGCAGCAGATCGTCGGTCAGACCGTTCAGCCGCCGGCACAGCCCGTCCACTGTCTGCTGCTGTTGCGCGTCGGTCAGCCGCTCGGCGTAGTAGCGCGCCAGCATCGCGTCGGCCTTGGCCAGAACCATCTCGAGCATGTCGGACTGCATGCGGAAGAACGGCCAGGTCAGCATGTCGTGCAGCACCTCGCGCTGATCGTCGGCCAGCGCCTCGTGCAGGGCCGTGTCGGTGCCGAGCCAGGCCGGCAGCATGAGTCGCACCTGGGTCCAGGCGAACACCCAGGGAATGGCGCGCAGGCTTTCGATGCCGGCGCTGGGCTTGCGCCGCGCCGGGCGGCTGCCGAGTGCCAGAATGCCGAGCTCCTGCTCCGGGGTCAGCGCGCGGAACAGGTCGACGAAGCGATCGTCCTCGCGCACCACGGCCCGGTACGAGGCCAGGGCTGAAGTGGACATGGCGGCGATCCGGTCGCGCCAGGCCTGCGAGGGGGCCGGCGGCGGGTTCAGCGTGGCTTCCAGGGTCGCGCTGAGGTAGCGCCGCAGTGTCTGCCGGGCCAGGGCGGGCATGCCGAGCTTCCAGCGGATCATCTCGCCTTGCTCGGTCACCCGCAGTGACCCGGCCACTGATCCGGGTGGCTGGGACAGGATCGCGGCCTGAGCCGGGCCGCCGCCGCGGCCCACGGCACCACCGCGGCCATGGAACAGGGTCAGTCTTACGCCGTGCTTGTGGGCGACGGCCACGAGCTGCTCCTGGGCCTGGTATTGGGCCCAGGCGGCGGCGAACTGGCCGGCGTCCTTGGCGGAGTCGGAGTAGCCGATCATCACCTGCTGATAGCCGCCGGTGTAGTCGCGGTACCACGGCAGCGACAGCAGCGCGTCGATGGAGGCGGAAGCGCCTTCCAGGTCGGACAAGGTCTCGAACAGGGGCACCACCGGCAGGTTGCGCTCGAGACCCGCTTCCTTCAGCAGCAGGATCACCGCCAGCACGTCGCTGGGCGCCGTGGCCATGGAGATGACATATTCCGCAATGCCGGCGGCGTCGCCGTGGGCGATGGTCCGGCAGGTGGCCAGCACCTCGGCGCCGTCGTCGCTGACCGGCCAGCGCGCCGGGAACAGAGGCCGGCGGTTTTCCAGTTCGGCCAGCAGAAACCGCTGCCGTTCCGCCTCCGGCCAGTCCGCGTAGCTGGCGCCGTCGCGGAAGACGTTGAGATAGCGGGTCAGCTCGTCCAGCACCGCTTCGTGGCGGGCCGCGTCCTGACGCACGTCCAGGCGCACCAGGTGCACGCCGAACGTGGCGGCGCGGCGCAGCGTGTCCAGCAGCGGACCGTTGGCGATGGTCGCCATGCCGGACTCGACCAGCGATTGGTGACACAGCGCCAGCGGCTCCATCAGCGCCGCCCCGGAGAGGTACACGGCCTCTGCGCCGGCAGGCGGTTCCGGGTCGAGTCGTGCGGCCCACTCGCGGGTGCGGTGCAGGCGCTCGCGCACCTCCTTGAGCAGAGCGCGGTAGGGCTCGGGCGCCTCACCCACCCGCTGGCGCAATGCTTCGCTGCAGCGGCGCATCGACAGCGACGCCTGCAGGGCGTCGACGTCGCGCAGAAACAGATCCGCGGCCATCCAGCGCGCCAGCATCAGCACCTCACGCGTCACCGCCGCCGTGACGTTCGGATTGCCGTCGCGGTCGCCGCCCATCCAGGTGGCGAAGCGGATCGGCGCGGCGTCGATGGCGAGGCGTTCGAGGCCGCGTTCGATCAGCGCATGGTCCAGCTCCCGGATGACCTGGGGCAGCGCGCGCCAGAGCGAGTTCTCGACCACCGCAAAGCCCCAGCGCGCTTCGTCCTGGGGACTCGGCCGGGTCTGGCGGATCTCGTCGGTGTGCCAGGCCTCGGCGATCAGCCGCTCGAGCACGCGCTCCGTGTGGCCGCGGTCCTGATCGTGGGCTTCCAGGGCTTCCAGGGCTTCGGCGATGGCGTCGTATTTCTGGATCAGCGTGCGGCGCAGCACTTCCGTCGGGTGCGCGGTGAGCACCAGCTCGATGTCGAGCCCGGCGAGAGTCGCTGCCAGTCGTTCGTCGTCCGGCAGGGTCAGGCGCACCGCGCCGTCCCGGTGCGGCCGGGTCAGATGGTGCTGCTCGGCGATGTTGGCCAGGTTCAGGAACTGATTGAAGGCCCGGGCCACGTCCGCCATGTCGTCGGCAGGTACGTCGGCGAGGTAGCGGCTCAGCCGGTCCCAGTCGCCGGCATCGCCCTGGCGCGCGTCCTTGGCCAGAGCCCGGATGGTTTCGATGCGTTCCAGGAACGCCTCGCCGCGAGCGTCCGCGATGACCCGGCCGAGCAGCTGGCCGAGCCGGCGCACGTCGTCGCGCAGCGGCGCTTCCAGGTGCTTGAGGTCCGCCGGTCCTGGCGTGTCCGCACTCATCCGAACGCTACGGATAGCGCGGCGGCGCTTCGAACCGGTGCCAGTCCCGTTCCACCAGCTCAGCGAACTTCAGCGGCGTGTAGTCCTCCAGGCTCGGCCCGATGGCCTGCAGTCCGAGCGGCAGGCCCTGGCTGTCGCGCCCCGCCGGAAACGCCGTGGACGGCAGCCCGGTGAAGATCGCCAGCATCGGAAACAGAATGTTGGAGAAGTACGGCACCGTCTGGTTGTCCACGGTCAGGGTGCGTTCGTCGAACGCTTCGGTCTGGTGCGGGAACGCGGAATCCAGGGTCATGGGCGCGATCACCACGTCCCAGTCCGAGAAGAATTCCCGCCAGGCCAGGCGCGCTTCTTCCCGGCGCCGGATCAGCGCCAGGTAATCGTGGGCGTCGATCACCAGGCCGCGGGCCTGGGCCGCGTTGGCCGGGTCACCGCTGGCCTCGAGCTCGGCGGCGCGCGCCTCCCGCTCGTCGCGCGGCATGGCCTGGGTGATCATGGTCTGCAGCAGGCTGGCGTAGTCGTCGAAGTAGGCCTGCATGTCGATGGCGGGCGCCGCCGCCTGCACCGTGGCGCCTTCGCGCGACAGGAGACTGGCCAGCTCGTCCAGGCGCGCCTGCATCTGACTGGAGGCGCGGGCGCCGATCACCGAGTCGATGACCGCGACCCGGAAGTCGCCGAGTTTGTCGTGGCGCGCCGGCGGCAGCGCCTGTTGCCAGCCGATCTCGTCGCCGATGTCCGGCCCGCGCAGTACGTCGAACAGCAGCGTGAGGTCCGCAGCGGTGCGCGCCAGCGGCCCCTGTACCCCCATGAAAAAGGCCGGGTTGGGCAGGTCGGCCAGCGGGAACGCGCCGCTGCGCGGGATCGCCGTCTCCGAGGGCCGATGCCCGAACACGCCGCAGTAGGCGGCAGGTACGCGGATCGAGCCGCCGATGTCGCTGCCCACTTCCAGCGGGGTCATGCCGGTAGCGAGCGCCGCGCCACCGCCGCCGGTGCTGCCGCCCGGGGTGCGGGTCAGGTCCCAGGGGTTGTTGGTGCGCCCGTAGACCGGGCTGTCGGCCTGCCAGTCGCCGAGGGCCACCGGAATGTTGGTCTTGCCGAGCAGGCCGGCGCCGGCGTCGAACACCGCGCCCGCCAGCAGCCCATCGTGCTGCGGTGCGTAGTCCTTGAAGTCCGGAATGCCTGCACTCTGCGGCAGCCCGCCGGTCTGGGTGGATTCCTTGAGCGTCATGGGCAGGCCGAGCAGTGGCGCGGACTCGCCGGCGGCCAGCCGGGCATCCGCCGCTTCGGCTTCGGCCCGGGCCCGGTCGAAGGTACGCACCGGTATGGCGTTGATCTCCCCGTCATGGGCCTCGATGCGGGCGATGTGCAGTTCGGTCAGTTCGGCCGCGGAAATCTCGCGGTCGCGCAATGCTGCCAGCATGGCGCCGGCGCTCGAGTAGTGGTCGATGGCCATGGTTGCTCCCCGGTGTCTCCGCTTCGATGGTACACCCGGAGGCGGCGCCCATCGCAACGGCACGCTCACGGAGACTTCAGGCGGCGCCGCGATGCCAGGCCAGCACCCGCAGCGCGCGCAGGGTAATCCAGCGGCTGGCGCGGCCCACGCGCCCGCCCAGAGAGAAGTGCACGTTGCCCGGGTAGCGCTGCTCCAGGAGCCAGCGCCCGCTGCGGCGTCTTTTGCCGGCCACGAGATCGATGGCATCGTCCACACGTTCGTCCGGACGGGCGCCGGACCGGCGCAGGTAGTCCAGGGCCCATAGCACGTCGTAGTGCCAGTGATTCGGAAAGGCGAACTGACGCCAGTCGCGGCCGCCCTTGCGGTCCCGGGTGATGGCCCGGCCGCTGCCCAGGGCGCGGAACAGGCCGCGTTCCAGCAGGTATTCCTGGCCGCGCAGCCGGGCCGTGCCGACGGCACTCGAGGCGCCGTGGCTGCGTTCGTACTCCAGCAACCCTTCCAGCACGCATATGACGGTGTTGAACGAAGACCGCGCGCTGGGCGGTGCGTCGCAGTTCCAGCCGCCGTCGCCGAGCTGCTCGCCGAGGAGCCGGTCGAGCAGGCGGTCGCTGGCCACGCCGAAGTAGGCGCCGCAGGCCAGGACCCGGCCGTTGATGCACGGCTCCACCTCGCCTTCGAAGAACGGAGCGTGGCCCCACTCCGGCCCCCAGTCACTGCCTGCGCGCACCCGGTCGATGGCCGCCCGGGCCTGCGGTGATTGCGGGTCCAGGCCGAATTCGCGGAGCAGCATCAGGGTTTCCAGGGTCGACGCCCAGCTGCGTGGCACGAACGCGCCGCCGCCCCAGTTGCCGTCGGGTTGCTGGAGGGCGAGCAGGCGGGCGCCCCAGCCTTCCGTCGCGACCCGTGCCCGTTCAGCCGCCACGTCGGCCGCGCCGGTACCCGTCAGGTCGCGCAGTACCTGCCAGCGTATGGAAGGGTCGGCGTCGAGCAGCCAGTCGATGGCGCCGGACCCGGGCGTCGGGTCATGGGTCATCATGGCGATTTTCCCGGCTCTCGAGGCGCTCCCTGCGGTGGGCCCTTTCCACCTCGGCTTCGTGGCTGGTCCAGATGGAGTGCAGCAGCGCCAGGAACATGTTGGCGCCGAATATGATGACCGTAAGGAAGCCCAGCACGAACAGCGCCGGCGAGTACGGCAGGAACAATCCCAGCCCGCTCAGCAGCACCAGCACCTGCAGCAGCGTGGACACGGTCAGCACCGGTATGGAAACACGCGGAAACAGCAGCTTGAAGCCGTGCCGGCGCGAGACCCGCACCCAGTAGCCGAGCAGCGTAATGCACAGCGCGCTGAAGGCGATCATCGGCAGGCCCCAGACCAGGGCCGGAGACTGGCTGATGCCGGACAGGGCGAACGGTGCGAGGGCGCCGACGATCATGCCGAACGAGAGCAGGATCAGCAGCACGATGCGCGCCTTCTGATCGGGCCGCCAGGCGTCGCCGGAGTGCTGCACGAAGGCCGCCACCAGACCGGAAAAGCCGGCCAGCCCGATGCTGATCTCGGCGATCGCGAAGAGCGAGTCTTCGGGTGTCATCTGCGTTCCCCAGGGTCCCCGACGGTGGTGCCGCCTGTATTTCCATACAGGCGTGCGGCATGATGGCGCACATGAGCGTCGCCGCCAAGAGCCCCACTTCGTTCGCCGCCGAGCTCAACCCGGCGCAGCGCCAGGCCGCCACCTTCGGCGCCGTGCGACCGGCGGGCGCCGCCCCCGGGGTCGAGGCCGAGCCGTTGCTGATCATCGCCGGTGCCGGCACCGGCAAGACCAACACGCTGGCGCACCGGGTGGCCTGGCTGCTGCTGCAGCGGGTGGCGCCGGAACGGATCGCTCTGCTGACGTTCACCCGGCGCGCCGCTCAGGAACTCGTCACCCGGGCCGAGCGTATCGCCCGGGCCGAACTGAACGCAGTGCGAACGGCCGGCGGCATCGGCCGGCGCCCGGCGTTTCACCCCAACGCCGCGCGCCTGCTCTGGTCCGGCACCTTTCATGCGGTGGGTAACCGGCTGCTGCGCGAGTACGCCCACGTGCTGGGTCTCGACCCGGCGTTCTCGGTCATCGACCGCGGCGACTCGGCCGACCTGATCGACCTGAAGCGTCAGGAACTGGGCCTGGCGAAGCAGGCCAGGCGCTTTCCCCGCAAGGACACCTGCCTCGCCATCTACTCGCACCGGGTCAACACCCGCGGCAGCCTGGCCGACACCCTGGCAGCGGAATACCCCTGGTGCGCCGAGTGGCAGGACGAACTCACCCGGCTGCTGCGCGCCTACGTGCAGGCGAAGCAGGCTCAGCAGCTGCTCGACTACGACGATCTGCTGCTCTACTGGCACCTCCTGTGTCAGGAACCGTCCGTCGCCGGCGAGCTGGGCGCGCGCTTCGAGCACGTTCTGGTCGACGAGTATCAGGACACCAACACGCTCCAGGCGGAGATCCTGCTGGCCATGAAGCCGGACGGGGCCGGCCTCTGCGTGGTGGGCGACGACGCCCAGTCCATCTACTCGTTCCGCGCCGCCACGGTGGAGAACATCCTCGGCTTCCCGCGCCAGTTCAGCCGCGCCGCGCAGGTGGTGACCCTGGATCACAACTACCGCTCGCTACAGCCGATCCTGGATGCCGCAAACGCGCTCATGGGCGAAAGCGACCGCGGCTTTCCGAAGCGCCTGGAATCCGGCCGTCCGTCGGCGCAGAAACCCTGGTACGTCACGGTGGAGGACGAGTACCAGCAGAGCGGTTACGTGATCGAACGGGTGCTCGAACAGCGCGAGGATGGGACGCCGCTCAAGCACCAGGCGGTGCTGATGCGCAGCAGCCACCACAGCGACGCGCTGGAGGTGGAACTGACCCGGCACAACATTCCGTACGTGAAGTACGGCGGCCTCAAGTTCCTGGAGGCCGGCCATGTGAAGGACGTACTGGCGCTGCTGCGTTGGGTCGACAACCCGCAGAACCGCCTGGCCGGTTTCCGCACGCTGCAGCTGCTCGGCGGGGTGGGTCCCGCCATTGCCGACCGCTGCCTGAACGCGCTGGAAAGTGCGGCATTCGCGCTGCCGTCGCTGCGCGAATTCCAGGTACCTGCGGCGGCCCGGACCGGCTTCGACGAACTGATCACGCTGCTCGTCGAGCTGACGGCCATGCGCGACTGGCCCGGCCAGATGGCGCGGGTGCGGCAGTGGTACGAGCCGCACATGGAACGCCTCTACGAGGCCGCCCACGTGCGCAAGGGCGACCTCGAGCAACTCGAAGCCATTGCGCTGCAGGCCCCCAGCCGCGAGCGCTTCCTGACCGAACTGACCCTGGACCCGCCCCAGGCCACCGGCGACCAAACCGGTCCGCCGCTCAAGGACGAGGACTACCTGATCCTGTCCACGGTGCACTCGGCCAAGGGTCAGGAGTGGGACTCGGTGTATGTGCTGAACGTGACCGACGGCAGCTTTCCCAACGAGTTTGCGGCCGGCAAGCCGGAGCAGGTGGAAGAGGAGCGGCGCCTGCTGTACGTCGCCATGACCCGGGCGAAGCGCGACCTGCATCTGATCGCGCCGCTGCGCTTCTACGTCACCCAGCAGCACCGCTGGGGTGACAAGCACCTCTACGGCGCCCGCAGCCGCTTCATGACGGAGGCGGTGCTGTCCGCCTTCGAACCCCGGGCCTGGCCGGCGGGCAGCGCCATCGCCGCGGAGCGGCCGGCGTCGGGGCGCGTACGCATCGATGCTTCATCACAACTGCTGGACATGTGGGAGTAGCTCGAATGTGCCGTTTCCGGACTCTGACGGTTCTGCTGCTGTCCATTGGCGGGGGTGCAGCGTCGGCGGCAGCC
Organism: uncultured Gammaproteobacteria bacterium; assembly: GCA_942491135.1. GTDB lineage: Bacteria > Pseudomonadota > Gammaproteobacteria > Pseudomonadales > Azotimanducaceae > UBA7803. The sequence goes on from CALNZS010000021.1 coordinate 258,686, forward strand.
CCGGGCGACGCGGGCGCCGCTCCCATCGTGCAGCCCGGCGCGCCGGGTGAGCCGGCGCGGGATCTGGATGCCGATCAGGCCGTCGCCATCGCCGTTTCCGGCTACTCCCCGGACGACGTCCGCTTCATGCAGGACATGATTCCCCACCACCGTCAGGCCATAGAAATGGCCGAGCTGGTGGCGGAACGCACCAACCGGCCGGAGATCGTAGACGTGGCCGGACGGATCAACGCGTCCCAGGGTGACGAGATCGCCTTCATGCAGGACTGGTTGCGCAGCCGCGGTGAACCGGTCCCGGACCCGCAGGCGTACGCCGGTATGCACACGTCCCACGCCATGGCCGGCATGGCGAGCCCCGAGCAGATGGCCGAGCTGGCGGCGAGCCAGGGCGCTGCGTTCGATCGCTTGTTCCTGACCCTCATGATCACCCACCACGAAGGGGCGCTGACCATGGTGGAGGAACTCATCGAGCAGCCGGGTTCTGCCTACGATCCGGTGCTGTTCGAGTTCACCACCGACGTCAGCAACGACCAGGCCGTCGAGATCGAGCGGATGCACGCCATTCTGGTGACCCTCTCCGATGACCCGAGGGCGGGCCTCGCGGCGGGCCTCGACGATGCGGAGCAGGCCATTCTCAACCTGGAACTGGTGACGTCGCTGGCACGTCCGGCAGGTTTCTTCGACCCGGCTAACCCCGGCGATCTACCGCCCCGCAAACCTCAGGAACCGGAGGACGACGCGGCGGATGCTACGGACGACCAGGTGGACGCCGCGCCCACCGCGGAGCAGGAGCGTTACCCGCTGCTCAGCTTCTCCAACACCGACATGGCGTTTTCCGGCGACGTGCTGGTGGCCGGCAGCTATCACGGGTTCAACGTTTATCAGCTCGGTGGCGGCGGCTTGCCCGAACTGATGGCGTCCATCGTCTGTCCCGGCGGCCAGGGTGACGTGTCCATCGTCGGCGATCTGCTCATCATGTCGGTGGAGGAGGAGCGGGGCCGACTCGACTGCGGCCTCCAGGGTGTTTCCAAGGATGTGAGCAACGAACGTTTCCGGGGCCTGCGCATCTTCGACATCAGCGATCTGAAGCGCCCGGTTCAAGTCGGCGCGGTGCAGACCTGTCGCGGCTCGCACACCCACTCGGTGGTGTCCGGACCGGAGCCGGACGGCACCATCATCGTCTACAACTCCGGAACCTCGGGCGTGCGCGAAGAAGAGGAGCTGGCAGGCTGCTACGACGAGTCACCGGGCGATGAGCGGACGGCGCTGTTCCGTATCGACGTAATCGAGATTCCGGTGGACGATCCCGGTAGGGCGCGCATCGTCGACAGTCCGGCGGTGTTCGCCGATCCCGAAACCGGCGTGCTGGCGGGTCTGTGGCGCGGCGGCGATCACGGCGATGACACGCAGGACACCTACCAGACCGATCAGTGCCACGACATCACGGTGTTTCCGTCCGGCGGCATCGCGGCCGGCGCCTGTTCGGGCAACGGCATCATCTTCGACATCTCCGAGCCGCGCGCCCCGAAACGGATCGATGCGGTGGTGGACAAGGGTTTCGCCTACTGGCATTCCGCCACCTTCAACAACGACGGCACCAAGGTGCTGTTCACCGACGAATGGGGCGGCGGCAGCCGGCCGCGCTGCCGGGCCTACGATCCGCTGGACTGGGGCGCCAATGCCATCTACGACATCGTGGACGGCACGCTCGAGTTCCGCAGCCACTTCAAGATGCCGGCGCCCCAGGTGGAGCAGGAGAACTGCGTCGCCCACAACGGCTCCATCGTGCCGGTGCCGGGCCGCGATGTGTTCGTGCAGGCCTGGTATCAGGGCGGCATCTCGGTGATCGACTTCACCGATTCGGCGCATCCCGTGGAGATCGCCTACTTCGACCGCGGGCCCATCGACAAGGAACGGCTGGTGCTGGGCGGTTACTGGTCGGTGTACTGGTATCGCGGGAAGATCTACGCTACCGAGATCGTGCGCGGCCTGGACGTGTTCGAGCTGCTGCCCAGTGAACATCTGTCCGCCAACGAGATTGCGGCGGCAGAACTGGCGGATCAGGGCCGGGCCTTCAACCCGCAACAGCAGTTTCCGGTGACCTGGCCGGCCGATCCGGTGGTGGCGTCGGCCTATCTCGATCAGCTCGAGCGGGGCGGGGCGTTGACCACAGCCGACCGGGCCGATCTGGATGCCGCGCTGGAAGCCGCCACGGAACGCCTCGCCCAAGGCGGCCGCGACCGCCGCGTTGCCAGGCGGCTGGAGGACCTGGCTGAATCGCTGCCCCGGATCGATGACGATGCGACCCAGCAGAAACGGCAGACGGCGCTGGCAGACACCTTGAGCGGCATTGCCGAACGGCTGCGCGGCGGCTCGACACCGCGCTGATGGTGCGCGCTGGCCGGTAGTCTGCAGGCGCGGTTGGTCCGGCTTTTTTTGCTATAGTCGTATGACAAGCTACTCGACTGGACCGGGTCATGAGCTCGCCATCGGGATCGCCAACAGAACTGATCGAAGCCTGGCAGAAGGGGGATGCAAACGCGCTCGACCTGCTGATGCCCCTGATGCACGACGAGTTGCTGCGGGTCGCGCGTCAACACATGCGCGGCGAGTCCAGCACCCACACGCTGCAGGCGACGGCCCTGGTCAACGAGGCTTTCATCCGCCTTTCCGACGTCAAGCTCCCTTATCAGGACCGGGCGCACTTTCTCGCCATGGCCTCCCGAGCCATGCGCCGGGTGCTGGTCGACCACGCGCGCCGCAAGAAGAGTGCCAAACGCGGCGGTAGCGCACGTGATGTCACTCTGGACGAGAGCGTGGTGGCCGGTCCCGACAACGCCGCGATTCTCGATCTGGACGTGGCGCTCACCCGGCTTGCCTCGACCGACCAGCGGCTGGCCCACGGCGTGGAACTGGTGTTCTTCGGCGGGCTCGCCTATGGCGAGGCCGCGGCGCTGCTCGGCATGTCGAAGACCGCGTTTTCCGACGACATGCAGCTCGCGAAGGCCTGGTTGCGGCGCCAGATGCCGGACCCCCAGGGCCCGGTTGCCCATGGCGATTGACGCCGGGAGGAACCGGTGACGAATCACGCCCGGGTAGTCTGAATGCCTCACGGCAACGATTCGGCGGACGAACGCTGGCAGCGCATCAGAGTCCTGTTCGCAACGGCCGCCAGCATGAGCCCTTCCGAGCGCGATGCCTATCTGGATTCGCAGTGCGGCCATGACATGGACTTGCGCAGCGAAGTCGAGGCACTGCTCGATTCGATGGCTGGCGACCAGGACATTCGCCGGATCGTCAACGAGGCGTCTTACGATGTGGTTCGATCAGCGGCCACCGCTCGCCTGGACCAGCGCATCGGCAGGTATCGACTCACCGAGTTGATCGGTTCCGGTGGGATGGGCAACGTCTACCTCGCGGCTCGCGATGATGATCAGTTCGAGCAGCGCGTGGCGGTCAAGCTGCTGCCGTACGGCATTGCGGACCCAGCGCTGGTCCGGCGCTTTCAGTCCGAGCGGCAGACCCTGGCGCATCTGCGCCATGCCCACATCGCGCAGCTTCTCGACGGCGGCCAGACCGACGATGGGGTGCCCTACCTGGTCATGGAATACGTCGAGGGGGTTCCCATCGATGCGTACTGTGACCGCGAACGCCTGTCCGTTCGCGACCGTGCCCGGTTGTTCCAGAAGGTCTGCGAGGCCGTGGCCTATGCGCACCGGAACCTGATCGTTCATCGGGACATCAAGCCATCCAACATCCTGGTGGACGAGTCCGGCGAGCCCAAGCTGCTGGACTTCGGGATCGCCAAGGCACTCGATGAAGCGACAGACACGCATGCGGCTCTGACCGTTGCCGGGCGGGAACTCATGACCCTCGAGTACGCGAGCCCCGAGCAGGTTCGAGGCGATCCCGTGTCCACCGCGGCCGACATCTATTCCCTGGGTGTGCTGTTCTATCGCTTGCTGTGCGGGTCCATGCCTTTCGCCGGCCGGACCGGGCCGGTCGATCTGGCGCGCGCGGTGGTGGAAGTGGAGCCGCAGCCGCCGAGCGTAGCGCTGACCAGCGGAGCGACGGTGGAACGCGGCGACGCCGAAGCGGCCGCCAGATGCCGGCGCGGCTCCGTCCGCCAGATCGAAGCTGCCCTGGAAGGCGATCTCGACAACATCGTTCTGATGGCCCTGCGCAAGGAGCCGGAGCGACGTTATTCGTCCGCATTGGCGATGTCCGAGGACATTGACCGGCATCTGACGCACCGCACGGTAGACGCACGCCGCGACAGTGTCGCCTACCGGACCAGCAAATTTCTGCGCCGCCATCGGGTGGGGGTGGCGATCACCGCGTTGGTGGCGTCGGTGCTGGCCGCCGCGGCGCTGCAGGTCGTCGAACAGCAGCGTCAGGCGGCGGTATCGGCCGCGCAATCGGATCAGATTGCGGACTTTCTGTCAGACCTGTTCGCCAGCGCTTCGCCGGATCGTGCGCAGGGCCGGGACATGACGGCGAGCGACCTGCTGGCCGCGGGCGTGGACAGCATCGAGCAGCTCGGCGACCAGCCAGCCGTGCAGGCCCGCCTGCTCGACATCATGGGCGCGAGCTATGTGTGGATCGGTGCGTACGATCAGGGGATCGCGTTGCTCGAACGCGCTCTCGACGTTCGGCGCAACCGCCTGGACGACGATCCTGCGGCCATCGGCAACACGCTCCTGGAGTTGTCCAGCGGATTCAAAGGCAAACGGGATTTCGTAACGGCGACCCGGGTTCTGGAAGACTCGCTGGCGCAACTGCAGCGAGCCCATGGCGCCCGTCACGCCCGAATCGCGTACGCGTCGGGACGCCTCGCCGACGTGCTGCGGGAGCAATCGCTGACCGACGATGCGTTACGGGTCCTGGAGCGGGCCATCGCCATGAAGGAATCGCTGGGCGAGTCCGACGATCTGGACATGATCGACCTGCTGGGTCTGCTCGCCATCACCTACGACCAGCTCGGACGTCTGGACGAGGCGGCGGACGTTGCCGCGCGGGTCGTGGAAGCGTCGCGCCGCACGGAGGGCGAAAGGCATCCCAACACGGCGGTTCGCACGGCCAATCTCGGGCTGATTCAAGGCCGCCAGGGTCGCTATGACCTGTCGTACCGGAACATCGACGAGGGCTACCGGGTGATTCGCGACGTGTGGCCGGACAACGCCGTTCAGATCGACTGGGCCACCACGATTCGGGGCGGCGCGTTGCGGCAACTGGGCCGCTTCGAGGAATCGGGAGCCATGTATGCGTCGCTGCTGGGGTACAACCTCGACATCCACGGCCCCGATCACCTGAGCCGGGCCAAGAGCCTGCGCCAGGTCGGCATGTGGCACTTCGAGCAGGGCCAGTACCGGCAGGCGCTGGCGCGTTACGTCGAGGCCTGGGCCACCGTGGTCGCATTGGGCGCACAAACGAGCTACGAAGGCAGCCGGGTCGCCCATCGGCACGCCCAGGCGAGCAACCGTCTGGGGCATGCCGGTGCGGCGCATGCCATGGCGGCCGAGGGCCTGGCGGCGGCAAACCGGTCGAGGCCTTTTACTCTCTTGTCGCTGCGGCTGGAACTCGCCATCAGTTCGAGTCTGCTCGGGCAGGAGAGAGAGGCCAGCGCGGCGTTCGAGGAGATTCTGCGCGAACGCGCTGAGTACAGCGGCCGGCGCAGCGTTGCCATGCTGCCATCGCTGCGGGCGGCGTCGGCCCACTACCGCCGCATCGGCAGGCCGGATCAGGCCCTCGGCCACGCCCGTCTGGCCTACGAAATCGGCCAGGGCATCACCCCCATCGGCAACTGGATCGCCGCGCTGGGCAGCGCCGAGTACGCGCAGGTGCTGCGCGCGCTCGGCGACGGGACGACGGCGGTGGGCATTGGCCACGCCGCCCGCGGTGATCTGGCGGCCGTGTTCGGGCCGGACGATGCGCGGGTGCGGGCCCTCGACTGGATTGACGATCCGGACGCGGCCCGGGGTGGCAGTGGCCGGCCCCCCGAGCCCTGATCCCCGAGCGCGGACCGATTCCGAATGAATCCCGGGTTTCTGCGCCTATGCAGGTAGGCGGAGATGAATCGGGAGCATGCGATGGCCGGTGGAAACCAGAAACTTCGACTCATGGCCATGCTTCTGGCGGGTCTGGCCGGTGGCGGTGCACGGGCGGAACCCATTGTCGGGACCGGAGACGCGGACACCATCGATTTCGAGGGTCTGACGGCGTCGATCATCGATTCCATCATGCAGCGGGCGGCGGTGTCGCATCGCCGGACCCTGACCGGGGTCAACGCGCGATCCGGCGACGACCGGGTCACCGGCACCGGGCCGCTGGCGCTGGCGGTGGAGTTCGACGTCGCGCTGCTGGAGCTGCCGCTGGTGACCGACCCGGCGGATGCCGGGGTGGACGCGCGGTCCAAGTCGACCGGCGTCAGTGCCGGGGGCGGCATGGACAGCATCGATCTGCGGGCTGGCGGCAGTGTGGCGGCGACCGCCGCTGGCCGCTTCGATGACATCGACATCGGCCCCGATCTGCTGGGACCCTTGTCCGAGGCCCTCGACATCGAATCGAGAGTCCGTGCCATCGTCGACGGCGTGCGCGGCGGCGCCGGCGCGGATCAACTGACGCTCTCGGGCGGCACGCTCAGCGTGTCCAGTACCAGCAACGGCCTGCAGAACTCGGTTTCGCTGGCGACCTCCGGGGGCGACGAGGTCCGCATGGACATGCTCAGCCGGTCCGTGGCGGTCGGTGTCGGCGGAAACGCCGGCGACGACAGCTTCGCCGGCGACGGAGATCTGAACACCCGGGCCGCCGCGACCAGCCGCAAGCTCGATCATTCGCTGAACGCCCGCAGTGCGCCGGACTTTGCGGCGTTGCTGGAGACAGAGGTGGCTGCAGACGTCAGCGCCATTGCCGACGCGACGGGCATCCGCGGTGACTCGGGCCGCGATGGCCTGGTCAGCCGGGGCGACAGCGACACGGTGGCCGTCGCCACCGCGCAGAGCCAGATTGTCTCCGCGACCCTGGGCGTGGACCTCGGCAGCGGCAGGTTGCCTCGACTCCGCGATGCCGTCGACGTCAGTCGCACCAGCAACGGGGCGCGCGCCAGCGCGGCAGCCCGCGGCATCGATGGCGGTGACGATTCGGATACGTTGCAGGTCGACGGCGCGCTCGTGGTGGAGGCCTCGGGCGAAGCCGGATCGACCCTGGGCTCGCTGGAACTGAGTTTCAGCGCGGATTCCGGCGCCATGGACGGTCCGAGTCCCCCGGTAAGCATCGCGGTCTCGTTGTTCGATATGGTTTCGAATGCCGTCAGCACGGCGGTCGGTCTGCTCGGAGGCGCCGGCGAAGATTCCGTCGTGATCGGTTCCGAGGCCGACGTGGACGTCGTTGCGCGGTCGCACGCCCGCACTGACGGCGTTCAGGGGCAGGCGTCCTTCGATTCCTCCACCGACCCATCTCTGAACCTGACCCTGACGGGCCTGGACAGCCGCGCGGCCGCGCGCAGCGACGCTATCGGCATATCCACCGGCAGACACCGGGACAGGGTCCAGAATGCCGGTCAGGTCGACGCGATTGCCGAAGCCGGCGCATCCAGCAACGCCTATGCCGTGACGCTCAATGCCGCGCCCGGCATCGCGGCCGCAACGAACGCCGTCAACGCCCGCGCGAAAGGCGTGGGTTACACGGGCGATGGCGGCAGCGATCGTCTGGAGAACCGGGGACGTATCGCCGGTACGGCCGTGGCCACGGGGTCCACCCTGCAGGTGGATGCGGACGTTGCCTACCAAGCCGAATCCGGCAACGCTGCGCTGGACCTCGGGGAGACCCTCTTCGATGCCTCTGTGGACGTTGCCGCCAACGCCGCCGGCGGGGTCCTGAACGGGCTGGGGGCGGAACTGCTCCAGCGGGGCACGCTGGCCGCGGACGCCATGGCCACGGCTACCAGCATCGCGGTCGCGCCGGATCTCAGCGTTACGGCCGGCTCCGGGCTGCAGTTCGACGTCACCGCGATCGACGCGCGGCTGGACGCGCGTGCCGCCGCTGCCGCACTGGACAGCCGCAGTGCAGGGACACTGGCCAACGAAGGACTGCTGGACGCCGATGCAGAGGCGAGCGCAACGTCCACTCGGACCGTTGCCGACATCGCTTTCGTCGGCTCCGGGGGCGTAGCGGGTGGCGCCGCGCTGCACAACGCGGCGCTCACCGCGGACAGCACGGCGACCGGCTGGCGGCTGCGCGGCGATCAGTCCCGGGCCCGCAATCCGGGCGTCATCGAGGCCGATTCGACGGCGGCCGTGGCCGCAGGCGCGGTCAACGCCGGCCTCGATCTCGTCGCGCAGGGCCTGGCCCTCGACGCCGGTCTGGTCGACAGCAGGGGTGCCGCCACGGCACAGGCGAGCGGCATTCTGAACAGTGCAGCCGACGGACGCATCGAGAACGCCGGTGAGGTGGTGGTGGCCGCCGACGCCGGGGCACAGATGGCGTCGGGCTCGCTCAGCGTGACGGCAACTCAGAGCGGCGCCGCGCTCAGCGGCGACGGGGTGGACGTCAGTGGTGTTGCCGTGGCTCGCGCCGATGGCCTGCGGATCGACAAGGGCGCAGGCGCGATCGAGTCCGGCGGGGGGCTCTCGGTGCACTCGAGTGCGTTGGCCGGAAGCGTAGCGGTGGATGGCTCGGTCAACCTGGTCGGCGCGGGACTGGCACTCGACGGCGCCGCCCTGGAATCCCGGTCTACCAGCCGTGCCGAGGCCGCTGGCCTGATCGGCGGATCCGGCGCCGACGCGCTGAACAATGAGGGCGACCTCAGCGTCTCCGCGAACGCGACGTCGACCTCCGATGGCGCGTCAATCGGCGTTGGCTTCGCCAGCCAGGGGATCAGCGCCGCGGTGAACGTCATCGAAGCGGGCCTCATGTCCGTGGCTCGAGCCCTCGGGCTGTCGGGTGGCGACGGCGACGACACGCTGACGGATGGTGCCGGTTCCAGCGTGATCGCGACGGCCGCAAGCCGGGGTAATCGTGCTGACGTGCGTCTCGACGTCGGGACCGCTGCGACCTTGAGCGCCGGGTTGGCGGATCTGTCACAGCGTGCCGAAGCGTCGGCGGCGGGTCTGCAGGGCGGCAGAGGACAGGACTCGCTGGAGCGCAATGGTGCCCCCGCCACCGTTCGCGCGGTTGCCGAGTCACGAGGCACGACCCTGGTCGCCAATATCGGGGCTGGCGGCGCCGCTTCCCTGAGCGGTGCGCTTGCCGACAACCAGACGCTCGCTGACGCGATGGCCGTGGGCCTGGACGTCATGTCCCCGGACGGTCAGCAGCGCCTGGACGAAACCGCCAGCAACCGGGGTCACCAGACAGTACAGGCCGTGGCTGTCGCCGCTGCGCAGTCCAGTGCCTTTGCCGGCAATCTGGCCGCGCTGCCGGTAGGCGTAGCCGTCGCCGACGCAACCACCCGGGCTGCTGCCCGGGCCACAGGTATCGCCGGCAACCTGGGCAACGATCGGCTCTCGAGCTTTGCGGGCAGCCATACCGAGACCTACGCACGGGCGACGGCGGCAGGCAGCAGCGAGCGCTCCGTGGTTACCGGGGCCGGTCTCGGTGCGCTGGAGGCACACGCCGATGCATCTGCGTCGGGGGTCGACGGGGGCCGCGGCAGCGATGCCTTGTCAGTCGACGGCCTTAGCGTGACAGACGCCATCGCCACGCTGTCCGCCCGTTCCCTCACGGGTACCCTGGTCGGCGGCAGTCGGTCGGTCGCTGACGCCGAGGCGACCGCTTCTGCGGTTTCCGTGCGAGCAGGTCATGGCGCCGATACCGTGATCGCCGCTGGCGATCTGCAGGCAGCCGCGCGGGCCGGGATCCACTCGGCGAGCGATGAAGACGAACTCGCTGGCCCGGTTACTCCGGGGCAGCAGGATGTCGATCTGATGATGGTCGGTGTCGGCGGTGCGGACTTTTCCAGCCGCTTCGCCGCTGCCGCCACCGGCGTGTCAGCCGGGCGCGGCGCCGATACGGTGGTGGTCGGCGATGCGGCGCAAGTGGCCGCGACGGCGACGTCGAGCCTGGAGCAGAACCGGGTCGCCGTGGCCGGCTCCTCGACCCGTCTGGTGGAATCGTCACAGAAGTCGGAGGCGCGGGCCGAGGGGGTGAACCTGGGCCGCGGCAACAACACGTTGCTCATCCAGGGCGGGGTGTCGGCCGCGGCGATCGCGCTCACGCGCGCCAGTTCCGTCGCCGTCGCACTTTCTGATGGCCGGGCAGAGAGCCCGCAGACACGCACACGATCGTCTGCTGCGGCAGTTGCCGGTGGAAACCAGCGGGACGTCGTCCGAATCGACGGCGGAACCACGCAGGCCCGGGCCGACGCGATGAGCAGCGGCGGATCCGTATCAGTGTCCGCAGGCAGTGTTCATGTGGGCGAATCGACGGTCAGGTCGGACGCGGACGCGCGAGGTTTCGACGGCCGCGACGGGGCGGACGAAATCCGCGTGGCGGCTGGGCTCGCGGCCACTGCCGCGGCCGCAGTCCGGGGCCACAGTGTCGACGTCAGTCTGGCCGGCGTCGAAGCAACCAATACCTCGATTGGCGCGGGTGCGCAGGCCTTCGGGATCGATTCGGGCAATGGTTCGGACCTCGTAAGGATCATCGCAGGCGAGACCCGGAGCGGCGCCAGTGCCGTCGTTGAAACCGGGTCCGTGGACGTACGGGGTCTGGCGTTCGATGGCGAGTTCGGGGCCCAGACGGCCGGCGCCAGTGCCATCACACTGGAAGGCGGGGCAGGCGCCGATGACATCCGTGTACTGTCGAACGGCGCCGTCGCCAGTCGTGCGGACGGAGCAATGCGCGATCGCGGTGTCAGCGTACGGTTTGCCGGCACGTCCGTGACCGACGCGGGCAGTACCGCACGAGTGCGCAGCGTTGCCATCTCCGCGGGTGACGACAACGATCTGGTTTCCGTCAATGGTGCGGCCAGTGCGCACGCCAGCGCCCATACCGAGGCGCGGGACGTCTCGGTGGCGGCGCTGGACGCAGGGGTTCTGAACTCTTCGCGCCAGGCTCTGGCGGACGCCGGCGCGGTTGACGGCGGCGCCGGAGCCGACACGCTGACTCTGCGGGGTACCGCTACGGCGGCTTCGGTCGCGAGCCTGCAGAGCACCCGTTTCGAGGTCGACGGCGGCAACCTCGGCTTCGGCCGCCACGAACTGATTGCCGACTCGGTCGCCGGCGGCCTGGATGGCGGCACGGGCGACGACCGGGTGCGGCTTCGTGAGGGGTCCCGCGTCGAGGTGGAAGCCGCTACGTCGAACGACGGGTCGTCCATCGATCTCGCCGTGGCGAGTTTGAGTGGGGTCGACAGACGGATCGCGCTGCGCGCGAGCGGTGTCGGCGTTGCAGGCGGCGCGGGGAACGACGAAGTGAGCGGCATCGGCGATGTCCGCGTCGAGGCGGACGGAGCCATTACCGGGGCCGCGGTCGACTACCGCGGGCTGGGTCTGGATTTCGACGCCAACGTTACCGGATCGTCCGCAAGGGCCACTGGAGTCGACGGCGGAAGTGGACGCGACACGCTGGCGCTGAGTGGTTCCGTGGCGGCTCGGTCGGCCACCCGCGTGGCGCCTTCGCGGCTCGACTTCAGCTACGCGGGCTCGTCCACCGCCGGCGCCGAACTCGGTGCCGTGGCAGCGGCCACCGGTCTGTCCGGGGGGCGGGGCAGCGACCGCATCGACTTCGCTACCGGTTCGGTCAGCGCCAGTGCCAGTGCGGGGACCCTGACCGAGGGCAACAGCAGCGTGGTCTTCGGCGGCGCCAGCGACCGCGCGGAGCTGACCTCGCGGGCGGACTCCGTGGCTGTGGACGGAGGTATGGGGCGCGACCGCATCGGGTTTGCGGGTGTTGCGGCATCGGACAGCAGCGCACGGACGCTGCTGGCCAACTCGACGTTCTCGGGGGTGGGCGCTGCACGCAATCAGGCGCGCCGGCTCTCCGCCTATTCGAATGCTGCCGGGATCGCGGGGGGCAGCGGTGCCGATGAGATCCGTCAGTCGGGCACGGTACGCAGTGCCGCTTCTGCCGACCTGCGGGTGCAGAGCGGCGCCGTCGTGTCCATTGGTGAATCGTCGGTCCGCAGCGTCGCCGATGCGACGTCCACTGCCCGAGGGATCACGGGTGGCGATGAAGACGACGTTCTCGACAACGAGGGTCTGATCGAAGTCCTGGCGCACACGTTGGCCTCCGCGAGCGGCGCTACCTTCTCGGGTGTCGGCGGCTCGAGCCTCGAACTCGCCGTCGCGGGTCGGGCTGCGGGGTTCGGCATCGGCGGCGGGGACGGTGCGGACGACATCCGCAACGCGGGTGAAGTGACCGTCACGGTCGAGGGCCAGGCCCGGGCCAACGGAGCGGCCAGCCGCACATTGGTCGCCGGCGCCAGCGATCCGGTCACCAGCATTCGGACCCGTGGCTACGCGGATTCTGTGGGCGTTTCCGGCGGCGCTGGCGACGACACCATCGACAACCGCGGCCGGATCGAGGTGCAGTCGACGGTCGGGAGCAGCGTGGTGAATGCAGCCGAATCGAGCGCCGGCCTGTTCAGCGACTCGCGCTCGGTCAGTCATGCCTTTGCCTACCAGGACGTTGCCGGTGTCTCGGGCGGTGCCGGCCGGAACCGGATCAGCAACGCGCGGCACGGCGAGATTCGGGTGAGTCTCGAAAGCGACACCATCCGGACCGAGTCCTACTCAAACGTCAGTTTCCTGTCGGCGGACGTGGATCCCGAGGCCGTAGCCAACACCTCGGCCAACGGCTGGCGTGCCGTCGGCATCCTGACGGGCGACGAGAGCGCCGTCGGGAACCGGGTGGTCAACCGTGGGGTCGTCGTGGTGGGCATGAACCCGCTCTTCAGCGCACGGGCCGATGGCAATGGCGGTGGCGTGTCCGGTTCCGACGGCAGGGGTGAAGCGGTCATCCGGTCACGCGGGGCAAGCGTCGCAGGGGTGGTGCTGCGCGGCCGGGACGGCAGGATCACCAACGATGAAGCCATCGTTGCGCAGTTCGTGCCGACGGCCGCGGCGCACGCCACGGCTCGTGGCGCGGGCAACAACCTGGCGTCCCAGCCGGATGCGACCGCCACCGTTCGCATCGAGATCAACGACAACGACGTCTACGGCATCTGGACGCCGGAAGGCGATGCCAGGATCATCAACGAAGGCACCGTGCAGGCTCGCAACGGCGCCCAGATCACGCGCGGTCTGGCGGAAGCGGATTTCAACCAGACCGGGGGCGGTGTCGATGCGTTCGCGACGGCAACCGCCGAGATCCGCAACCCCAGGGCCGTTGGCGTGTTCGCCGAGTCCGGCGCCAACACCATCAGGAATTCCGGCACCGTCGACGTACTGGTGGATCCGTACCTTGAATTGCACAGCGATGCGGACGGATTCGGAATCGACGGGGACGCCGAAGCCGAGGTCACGGCGACAATCGAAGGCGCGACAGGCTATGGGGTCCGCACCGGGGCCGGCGCGGACACAATCCGCAACTTCGGAACGATCGGTGTGCGGGTCATGCCGAGCACCGCCCTGACCGTGGATGCGAACCCGGGCTGCTCGACCGCCCGGATCGACTGTGGGGAGCCGGTCGAGAACCGCGACAGCAATATTTCCGGCAGTCGGGCAATCGGGATTCAGTCCGGCGCCGGCGACGACTACATCGTCCAGGGCGGCAGAATCGAGGTGGCGGTGAGCGGAACTCCCGGCGACGAAACCGCTATCTCGAGCGGTAGCGGCAACGACGTCATCGACCTGCTCGAAGGATCCTTCACGAATGCCCGTGTGCTGGCCGGTGAAGGCGATGACCGCGTCAATCTGGCATCGACCGCGGTGATCGAGGGTACCGTGAGCGGTGACGACGGCTTCGATACGCTGGCGCTGAGCGGCCGGGTGGACAGGGCCCTGTCGGTGGGCGCCTTCGAGGTCATCGGGAAAGCCGGGTCGGGCGTGGCCACGCTGAATGGTGACTTGAGCAGCCTCGCTCGGGTAGACATCTCCGGTGGTGACCTGGCCCTGATGGGCGGCGTTGGGGTCAACAGTGCTCTTGCCTTCTCGACCTACGTCAACGGCGACGGCACCGCGGGCCAACTGACCTCCGGGTTCACGGGCGACCGTTTTCAGGGCCGGCTCGAGGTCATCACCGGCACCCTGCCTTTCATGGATGACCAGAGCTTCGCCATTGTCCAGGCCGACCTCACGCTGCCGTTCTCGCGGTTCGTGTACCAGCCTGCTTCCGAGACGCTCCCGGACAGCGAGCTGCTCGACTTTTCGACCCGGGTTGACGCCACCACCGTGTTCGTCGACGTAGACGTGCTGCCGTTTGCATCCGCGGCGCAGGGGGTGGATCAGACGGCGCTGGCCAGAAGCCTGGACGCCATGCTCGGCGCCGTCTCCGGTGACCTCGCGTTGACCCTGGGGTCCATTCAGCAGATGGGCGGTGTCGCGGACGTCCGGGCGGCGTATGCGAGCCTGATGCCGAGCGTGGCACCGGCTGCGTTCCAGACCGGCGCCGCGCAGACCCTGGGCCTGGCCGCCGTCACCCGGGACCGGCTCCGTTTCGCCCGCAGTCAGCGCGGCGAGCACGACAGTTTTCTGGCCAATGGCTTCGCCGACGCGCTCGGCGGCAGCGATGGCGCTGGACTGTGGTTCGCCGATTCTGCGTACCGGCTGTCGGCGTTGCCGCTCGGGTACGCGCAAGGCGACCCGCGCCGGGCCGTGGCCGCGGGATTGGACTTCGCCGTCGGGGAGCGCATGGTCGCCGGCTTCGGCGTGGTCGGCAGGACCCGCCTCGCCTGGGACGAAACCGGGCTGCACTCCACGAGCTGGGATCGAACGCTCACGGCGTACGCCGGCACGGGTCTGGCGGGCGGCAGCCTGGAAGCCTACCTGGTGGTCGGTGACCTGCGCCCCGAGCGCCTGCGCCTGGGGTCGACCCGCGGGTCCGGCCGCGATGCGGACTTCAGCAACGACAGGCTGGACGTGGCCTCGGTGCGGCTGGGCTACGCATTGCCGCTGCGATTCGGCGGCCGGGAACTGGAAGTGTTCTCCAACCTGACCTACTGGCAGGCGGGCGCCGATGCCGACGCCCGGGTCCAGTCTGCGCGCCATCCTCAGACCCTGCGGGCCGCCAGCGCGAGCGCCGCAGAGGGCAGGTTCGGCATTCGCGCCGCCTTCGCACCGGTGTGGCGAGCCGGGTCGGCCCGGTCGATCGTGGAAGTCGCCTACAGCCACGATCTGGACTACCGGCCCGGCGGTACCTGGGTGTCCTTCGATGACGCGCCGGCGCACGGCTATCTGCTGGGCGCCCGGAAACGGGCGGCGGGTGCGCTCGAAGCCGCCTGGGACGGTCAACTAGAAATCGGCGATTCGTTCACGCTCAATACCCGACTGGGTGCGTCGCTGCGTGGCAGCCACGTGGACGGCGCAGCGCGCCTGGAGTTGCGCAGGACGTTCTGAGGCGCCGGGCCGGCGGGCTTCAGTCCACGGAGGGTGTTGCGGCTGCTTCGCAGGGTGGACACACCGCGGATCGGTTCGTTGCCGTTGAAAAAGATGGCGTCGTCGGCCAGGAACGTGATGAACGCAGCGTGGTTCTGCTGCGCCATGGTGCGGGCGAACGCGAGTTCGTATGACATGACATTCATGGCGATAGCCTCTCCGTGAAGCTGTCGGGATGATGGAAGTCCGGCTTTTTGCCGGGATGCGTGAGCGCCCAGTAGCTCATGGTCCCGGCGCGACGTTTCAGCACCGCGGCGACCGCGAGTTCCAGTTCGGCGCCGGCGATCGCAAGCCCGGTCAGGTCGATCTCCAGGTCGAACTGCAGGTGGCCGGCGCCAACGCGGCAGGCGATGCCGGGAGCCGTTGCCGGCGTCAGGTTCTGCATGCCGTGGCGGTAGCCGTCGAAGGCATAGAGCGCCCACGCCCCGGAAGGCGAGGCATTGGCTTCCAGATAGGCTGCGGCGCCGGCGCCACGCAGGAACGCCTCGAAACAGGTGCCGCGCCAGAGCTCGTCCGTGTGCACGGATGGCGCCGGTTCGGGCAATTGCAGCGCCTCGACCGCGCCTTCCAGCCGGTAGCGCAGACCCACGCGTTCCGGGGCAGACCGTTCGATCCGCACGTGCATCGCGTGCACGGCAGGCTCGGGGGTGATGGAATGACAGTGCAGGACCCGGCAGGTCATGGTTGCCGCTACCTGATCGGCCGGTCCGGGCGGCCCGGTCCCGCGCCGAGCCGTTGCAGGCAGCGCTGCAGTTCCTCCTGGCTCAGATCGACGTATTCCAGCACCCGGCCATAGAGTGTGGCCGTGGGTACGTTGCGTCCGCCGAATTCGGCCTGAGCGTCGCGCAGCACGTGCAGCACCGTTCGTTCCAGGCGGGTCAGACCGTCGCGTACGTCGGGGATTCGATCGTTCAGATCCATGGCTCAGTTCGCCGGCAGTCGTTCCTGCAACAGCCGCACTACGTTACCACCCATCACCGCGCGGATCTCGGCCTCGGTGAAGCCGGTCTCCAGCATGAGGTGGGTCAGCACTGCGAGCTCCGAAGTGTCGAACGCCACCGTCGTGGCGCCGTCGTAGTCGGAGCCCAGGCCCACATGATCGACGCCGAGCAAGCCGATGGCGTAGCGCAGCGCCGCCACCACCGACTCCGGGCGCGGGTCGCACACGGCGCCGTCCCAGTAGCCCACACCGATCACGCCGCCCCGGGCGGCGATGCGCTGCATCAACGGGTCGGGCAGATTGCGCGGGGTATCGCACACGCCCTTGATACCCGTGTGCGAGACGACGATCGGCGCGTCCGTGAGCGCGAGTACGTCTGCCACGACGGCCGGCGATGAATGCGCCACATCGATCAGAATGCCGCGCCGCGACAGCTCCGCCACGACCGCCCGGCCGAAGTCCGTCAGCCCGGCCTGACTCCGGCCGTGCAGCGAACCGCCGAGTTCGTTGTCGAAGAAGTGGTGCAGGCCCATCATCCGGTAGCCGGCGTCGTACAGACGGGCGATATTGCCGAGATCGCCTTCCAGCGGGTGCAGGCCCTCGGTGGCCAGCAGTCCTCCCACCTGCCGGCTGCCGCCGGCTCGGGCCGCCAGTACCGCTTGCAGGTCGGCTCGATTGCGGATCACCCGCAGCTCGTCGGGTGCGTCGGCGGCGGCGGTGTCCAGCCGGCCGGCTTGATAGCGCGCCCGTTCGAACAGGCTGGTCCACGCCGCAACCGGCCAGCGCTGCAGAATGGCGGCGCCGGTGATCTGATCCGATTCGGCGGTGTTCTCCTCGTAGTTGAGCCCCTGGGGCACCTTGGTCACGGCGGCGAACACCTGTACCGCGACGTTTCCCGCCACCAGGCGCGGTACGTCCACATGGCCACGGTCCGCTCGTTGCAGCGGGTCGCGGCGCCACAGCAGGGTGTCGCTGTGCAGGTCGGCGATGATCAGGTCCTCGTGCAGGGTCCGGGCCCGTTCCTGGAGCACATAGGGCTCATGCGGAATCACCTGGTTGAAGCTGCGCTCCAGATAGCCGGGCCCGAAGGCGAATACCGCGACGATGGCCAGCACCAGCAGGATGGCGATGGCCAGCAGCAGGCGTTTCACAGTGCAATCTCCCCCTGATCCGAGGCCTCAATCCTGCGGGCTTTCGGCGGTCAAAACCACCCTGGGCCCGGGCGCCGGTACGATGACCGGAAAGCGCGGTTAACGCAGGCCAGTGGGCGTGCGGTATGCTCTGAGGTGAAAGGCTGGTCAGCCTCGGGGAGAGTGGCATGACCCGAACGCTTCGCGGTTCCGTGGCGGTCGCCGGTGTCGGCGAGACGGACTACTACAAGCGCGGTCAGGCGCCGGACGCCGAGTTCAAACTGGCGCTGAAGGCCATTCTGGCCGCCTGCGAAGATGCCGGTATCGACCCCACGGCCATCGACGGATTCTCTTCCTACAGCAACGACCGCAGCGATCCGTCGCGGCTCTCGGCGGCCCTGGGCTGTGGCGAACTGCGCTTCGCCAGCATGCAGTGGGGCGGCGGCGGGGGTGGCGGATCGGCGGCCATTGCCAACGCAGCCGCCGCCATCGCCGGTGGTCTGGCGGACTGCGTGGTGGTGTTCCGGGCTCTGGCCCAGGGCCAGTTCGGCCGCTTCGGTCAGGGCCCGCGGCGCAATACCATCGCGGGCGAGTTCGCGCACACCGTGCCTTACGGTCTGATGTCGCCAGCCCAGATGTTCGCCATGAAGGTGACCCGCTTCATGCACGAGCACGGGGTCGGGCAGGCGGCGCTTCGTTCCATCGCGCTGGCTTCCTACCACCATGCCCAGAACAACCCACGAGCCGTCATGCATGGGCGACCGCTGGACGCAGCGGCCTACGACGCCTCGCGCTGGATCGTCGAGCCGTTCCACCTCTACGACTGCTGCCTGGAGAATGACGGCGCCGCCGCCATGGTGCTGGTGGCGGCGGAGCGGGCGGCCGAGTTCCGCCATCCGCCGTGCTACCTGCTCGGCGCCGTGGCCGGCTCCCAGCATCGGGCCGGCGCGCCAGTGCACAACGCGCCGCTGTACGCCACCTCGTCGTTCACCAGCCTGGCGCCGCGGCTCTATGAGATGAGCGGCATCGGGCCCCAGGACGTGGACGTGCTGCAGAGCTACGAGAACTTCACCGGCGGGGTGTTGATGAGTCTGGTAGAACACGGGTTCTGCACGCCACAGGCGTGCAACGAATACTTCGTCCCCGAGCGTTTCCTGGCGCCGGGCGGCGATCTGCCGCTCAACACCAGTGGCGGCAACCTGGCCGAATGCTACATGCACGGTCTGGGTCTGAACGTCGAGGCGGTGCGGCAGATCCGTGGCACCTCTACCAGCCAGGTCGACAACGCCGAGGTCTCCATGGTCATCTCCGGGCCCATGGTCACGCCCGTCAGTGCGTGTGTCTTCGGTGCCGAGGCAACACTGTGAGCGCGCCGTATCTGCAACCCGGGTTGCCGCAGCCGGTGCCGTCGCCCGACGGCCTCGATGCACCGTTCTGGGCGGGTCTGGCACAGGAGCAGATTCTGCTGCAGTGCTGCCGGGTCTGCGGCACCTGGCAATGGGGACCGGAGTGGATCTGTCACGCCTGCCGCTCGGACGACCTCGGCTTCGAGCCGGTCGCCGGCGACGGCGTAATTTACAGCTTCGAACGGGTCTGGCACCCGGTGCATCCGGCGCTCGTGGACCAGGGCCCCTATCTCATCGTTCTGGTGGAACTGCCCCACGCCGGTAACGTGCGTCTGGTGGGCAATCTGCTGGGCGATCCGCATCAGGACGTGGTCATCGGCGCGCCGGTGACTGCGGTGTTCGAACACCATCACGACGCCGAGCCGCCGTTCACTCTGCTGCAATGGCGGGCGGCATAGCCGCAACCCGGGAGGAACCGACATGTCGGAAGCAACCATCGACGAAGCCAACCGCTGGCGCCAGGAAACGCCGGGCAGCACCGGCTGGCCGCGCTCGCCGAGGCCGGGCGCCGCCAACAAGTATTTCATGGTGTCCGCCGACTGCCACGCCAACGAACCCTACGACTTTCTGTCGAGCCGCATCGCCGAGGCGTACAAGTCGCGCCTGCCGCGGGTAGAAACCGACGAAAATGGCGAGAAGTGGCAGATCACCGAGGGCTACCGGCCGGTGCGGCTGCGCTTCAAACAGCCGCTGGAGGGCGAGGATGGGCGCCGCAACGCGTCCGGCGCCACCCCGGAGGAACGCCTGCGTGACATGGACCTGGACGGGGTCGACGCCGAGGTGATTTTCCCCAACAAGGGGCTGGCCATGTGGGCCACGCCGGATCCCGAGTTCGCCATGGCCCAGTGCCGCTGCTGGAACGACTGGGCCTGGGAAACGTTCGGTCCTTACAACCACCGGATGTCGCCCATGGCGTGCCTGGCCACCGGCGATCTGGACGGCTCCATCGCCGAGATCCAGCGGGTCGCCAAACTGGGCTTCCGCGGTTTGACCCTGCCCAGCAAACCCATCTGGGGACCCCACGACGCCCAGCAGCCGAACTACAACCTGCCCATGTTCGATCCGCTATGGGCGGCCATCTCCGACGCCAACCTGCCCATCACTTTTCACGTCTCCACCGGCCGTGACCCGCGCGCCGCCAAGGGCAACGGCGGCGCCGTGATCAACTACGTCTCGCACTCGCTGTCGCCCACTATCGAGCCGTTGGCCAACCTGTGCGCATCCGGTGTGCTGGAGCGTTTTCCGAAGCTGCGCTTCGCCACCATCGAAGCCGGCATCGGCTGGGTGGCCTGGGTGCTGGAAGCCATGGACGAGGCTTACCGCAAACATCACATGTGGGTGCAGCCGAAGCTGCAGGGCCTGCCCTCGGACTACTTCAAGGCCCACGGCTACGCCAGCTTTCAGGAGGACGAGCCGGGTCTGCGCGACGCCCAGCTGCACGGTCTGGCCGACAACTTCATGTGGGCCAACGACTACCCGCACCACGAAGGCACCTGGCCGCACTCGGCCGCCGCCATAGAACGCACGATGAGTTTTCTGACCGACGACGAGCGGGCGAAGATCCTGGGATTGAACGCGGCCCGCTTCTTCGGATTCGAGGTGCCCGGGTAGTCTGAGTCACGCGGCTGTGTTGCCGGCCGCTTGATGGCGTCTCGTCAGCTGCAGGAGAGCGGGCAACACCAGGTAGGTGACCAGCAGCATCACTGTGATGGCCAGCGCCAGCAACAGTCCGACGGACGCAGCACCTTTGTGGGGGCTGAACGACAGGGACAGAAAGGTGCCGATCGTGGTGAGTCCGCTGATGATCACCGCCCGGGTGGTGCTGGAGTGCAGCAGCGCCGTCAGGTCGGGGCTGCGGGTGAAGCGGTGGACGACGTGAATCCCCGTGTCGACGCCCAGTCCGAAGATCAGCGGCACCACCAGAATGTTGGCCATGTTGAGGCTGAGTCCGAACGCCTGCGCGATGGCGAACGTGAACAGAAGGGTCAACAGCAGCGGGGTCAGAACCAGCATGGCCAGGCTGACGCTGCGGAAGTACGCCAGCAACAGCAGCATGATGGCTCCGGCCGCCAGGGCGGCGGCCTGCAGGAACGACGTCACCACCACGTCACCGACGCCCCATTCGATCACCGCGCGTCCCGCGTAGTTGGGTGCTACGTTGGCCACCGCATCGATGAAGGCGGCGGTAGCCGTGCGGCTGTCCAGGGCGCCGGCGGGTTCCACGCTGAGGCGCCAGCGGCCGTCGGCCGTAATCAGCCGCTGGCGGATGTCGGCTGGAAGGGCGGCACGGTCGAACGGTTGTGCCAGCAGCATGGCGTTCAGTTCGAACCGTGATCGTTCCAGAGCACGCTGCAACGCGCGGTCCTGTTGCGCCACGCCGGCAGGCGCGGCCGAGATCTCTCGCAGCGCAGCCAGCAGCGCCTGATAGGCGGCGCGGTGCTCGTCGGCCACGGCATCGCCCACCTCCTCCAGATAGGTGATGGCGTCGGCCAGATCGATGTCGCCGGAACCGGGCTGAACGTCGTCGAGACGGATGAACGGCGGTGCCGCGCGCTGCAGCATCCGTTGTTTGGCTGGCTGGTCCTCCGGAACCCAGTCCTCCGGGCCGCTCACAGTGGCGACCTCTGTCAGTTGCGCCAGGCGCCGGGACAGTTCGGCTGCTTCTGAAGGCTGGGCGAGCACCGAGATGCTGTAGTCGGTGGCCGCGCCGGCGTCCTGCAGTTCCAGCAGGGTGCTCATGCCTTCGGTGGCCGAGTCACGCAGCGCCAGTACGCTGTAGTCGAAGCGCAGTTCGCGAGCCCACCAGAAGGCGGTCAGCGCGAGCACCCCGGTCAAGGCCAGCACGGTCCAGGGCTGCGGCCGGCGTGTCCGGCTCGGGGTTCGTGGTGGTACTGCTGGCGACGGCGCGCCGAACACCGCAAACAGGGCGGGTATTACGGTCAGGGTCAACGCAACGGCGATCACCATGCCGCCGGCGGAGATGATGCCGAGTTCCGCCAGGCCCCGGTAAGCGGTGGGCGCGAAGGACAGGAAAGCGATGGCCGAGGTGGCCATGCACAGGGCCAGGGCCGGACCCACGTCACGCACAGCGGCTTCGCAGGGGTCGGGCGCCGGGGCGGGCCCTGTGCGTGCCTCGCGGACACGCAACACGTAGTGCACCGCGAAGTCGACCCCGAGTCCGAAGAACATGATCACGAACATGAGCGCCAGGGTGTTGAAGGTTCCCACGGCCACGGTCGCGAATCCCAGGGTCAATGCGGTACCGAGCGCGAGCATGGCGAAGATCCCGGCGATGACCCGAACCGAGCCGATACCGACCCCCAGGATTACGGCCAGCAGCGTCAGCGACACCGATCCGGCGATGCCGATCCCCGTGAGCGCCATGCCGATCTCCTCGTGGGCCAGCACCACCTCGCCGGTCAACCGCACCGTCGTGCCGGGATCGTGAGCGGTGGCGTCCACCGCCGCCCGCAACGCCGCTACCAGTTCGGCGCCGGACAGCGCCCGATCATGCTGCTGCGGCCCCTTGACCTGGATGAACCCGTAGTGCCTTTCGGCATCGGGGTCGGCCAGCGGCGGGTGTGCCTGCAGACGCAGGGCCGCAGGGTCTCCGGCGCTGAGGGAATGCGCCAGCGAGGACAGGGGATCCGGCAGCGGCAGACCGGTAGCGGCGGAAACCTGATCGGCAAACACAACGGCGGCATTGGCCAGGGAAGCATCCTCGGACAGCCGCAGGAGCGCGCCGTAGTCGATGCCGAGCCCGCCCAGCCACCGTTCGAGTTCGTCTCGCTCGAGGTAGTAGAGGCGGTGCGTTCTCAGGAACGGATCCGCCCCGGGGGCAAAGACCTGTTCGAAGGCCGGGTCTTCGCGCAGGTGCCCCGTGAGCCGTAGCATGGTCTGGTCCACCGCGTCCGCGTCGGCGCCGGAAACCACCACGACGGCGGTCTGCTGCAGCATCGGGAACGACGTTTTGAAGGCCTCGTCGAACCGGAACCATTCCAGGTCGTCGGGTGGGCGGATCAGCTTGCTGAGGTCGGAGTCGATGTGCGCGTATTGCCAGGTTGCAAGGCCGCTTGCCAGAGCGGCCACGGTGACCGCGATCAGTACCGGCCAGGGCCGCTGTCGGCACCCGGACACCCACCGGGACAGCACGGCTTCCAGTCGGGTCACGACGCGGCGCACACCGCGGCGTCCGGCGGGCTGCCCCGGACCTCAGCATAGACGCCCAGTAACGCGCTGACGCTGCGCTCGTGATGCAGGGTTCGAGCCCGCTCGCGATTGGCCTGGCCCTGGCGGGCGCGGCGCTCGGGATCGGCCAGCCAGCGTTCCAGCAGTTCAGCCAGGGCGCGCACGTCGCCGGCGCGAAAATGGGTGTCGGTGCCGCGGATGAGGTTCGAAGTGGCGCTTTCGGCGGCGTTGGAAACCAGCACGGCATTGCCGCTGGCCATGGCCTCCATGACTGACATGCCTTCCAGTTCCACCCCGCCGCAGTGCACGAACAGGTCCGCTTCGCGGTAGCGGCGGTCGAGCGTGGTGTCGTCCACCGGACCGATCCCGGCCTCGACGCCCAGACGCCGGGCCAGCGCTGCCAGGGCAGCCTGCCGTGGCCCGGCGCCGGCCAGGTGCACAGTCACCTGTTGCCGCTGGCGGCAGGCGGCAACGGCCTGGATCAGGGTGGCCTGGTCCTTCTCCCGGGCCAGCCGCCCGACGGAGAGAATGCGCCAGGGTCCCTGGGCGGTCGGCGCTGCGTGGTGCAGGTCGAAGAAGCGCTGCGGCACACCGTTGGAGACCACCCGGATGGGCGTGCGCACGCCGTGCCGCCGTAACAGATCGGCGGCGAACTCTGACGGCGCGATCACCCGGTCGGCGCGATCGAAAAATCGTGAGCGGAACAGCCGGTACAGCACGCCGACCCCGGCGCTGCCGAGGCCCAGGTTGCTGAGGATGTTCTCCGGCTGAACGTGAAACGAACACAACACGGGAATCGAACGGGCGCGAGCCGCCGTAATGGCGCTGTGGCCCAGAAAGAACGGGTACTGCACGTGCACCAGGCCGCAGTCGCGCAGGGCTTCGTCCAGGCACCGGCGGTCGGGCCGCGCCAGTGGCGAGCGCATGGCCTCGATGATGTGCCGTACCCCGGGTATGCGCAGTTCGTCGAAGCCGACGCGCTGCCAGGGGTGTTGTCCGTCACCGTTGCCGATGGTCAGCACCCGCACCGGGTACCCCCGATCCGCCAGGGCACTGACGAAGCGCCGGGTCGAGACCACGGTTCCGTTGAAGGGGTGGTCCCAGGGATCCACGACCATGGCGATGCACTGGCTCATCGCTTGCGCTCCGCTGACGTGGCGCAAAGACTGCCGGCTGGGTGGGCAGGGGGCAAGCGTGGGTGAGCTTTGATATCGAGCCGCGGGGCGTTCATGGGATAAAGTGAGCGTCTCAGCAGAGGAGAGATTGCAGCCATGACCGAGATCCACGGCAACTGTCACGAGCGTTTCGCGCCGGTGCGCGCCGCCTTCGAGAGCAACTTCAGCGAGCGCGGCGACCTGGGCGCAAGCGTCGCGGTGAGCTACCAGGGCGAGATCGTCGTCGACCTTTGGGGTGGCCACCGCGACCGCGCGGCCAGCGAGCCGTGGCAGGAAGACACCATTGCCAACGTCTACTCCTCGACCAAGACCATGGCGGCCCTGTGTCTGCTGGTACTGGCGGATCGCGGCGAAGTGGACCTCTACGAGAAGGTGGCCAGGTACTGGCCGGAGTACGCCCAGAACGGCAAGGAAGCGACGGAAGTGCGCCACTTCCTGAGCCACAGCGCGGGGCTCTCGGGCATGGATGAACCCATGGCCGGCGACGACGTCTACGACTGGGACAAGATGGTGGACGCGCTGGCCCGCCAGGCGCCGTGGTGGGAGCCGGGAACCGCCAGCGGCTATCACGCGTTGACCCAGGGCCACCTGATCGGCGAAGTGGTGCGCCGGGTTACCGGCCAGAGCCTGGGCACCTTCTTCCGCACCGAGATCGCGGAGCCATTGGGCGCCGATTTCCACATCGGCACCCCGCGCGAACACTTCCCGCGGATCGCCGAGTTGGATCCGCCAAAAACCAGCCCTGCCGGGGAAGCGGCGGAGGACTCCATTGCCGCCCGCACCTTCCGGAACCCGGCGGTCAGCGCGCATGCCGCCGCTACCGACGGCTGGCGCCTGGCAGAGATTCCGGCCGCCAACGGCCACGGTAACGCCCGCGCCATCGTGCGCGTGCAGACCGCAGTGGCAAACCTGGGCAGCGCGTTCGGCGTGAACCTCATGAGCGAGGCCGGGGCGCGCCGCGTGTTCGATGAACAGACCAATGGCCAGGATCTGGTGCTCGGGGTGCCACTGCGATTCGGCATGGGCTACGGCCTGAGCAGCCAGGTCATGCCCATGGGGCCTAACGAGCACATCGCCTACTGGGGCGGCTGGGGCGGGTCCACGGTGGTGGTGGATCAGGACGCCCGCCTGTGTGTGTCGTACGTCATGAACCGCATGGCCGCCGATCTGCTGGGCGACATGCGGGGCTTCAGTCTGCTCGGCGCGGCCTACGCGTCACTGGCCTGAGGTGACAAATGGCTGCCAACAACCAGGAGCAGATCGAGTACTGGAACGGCAAGGCCGGGACGACCTGGACCGAGCAGCAGGACATTCTGGATGCGCTGCTGGCTCCCATCAGCGACATGCTGGTGGAACGGGCGGCGGTGGACCCCGGCGAGCGGGTGGTGGACGTGGGCTGCGGTTGTGGCGACACGACCCTGGCGCTGGCGGCCCGCGGCGCGGCGGTCTGGGGAGTGGACATTTCCGAGCCCATGCTGGCCCGCGCGAGGGCGCGGAGCCCGGCGGGCGCGGAGGTGGCGTTTGCGTGCACCGATGCGGCCAGCCAGGCTTTCACCCCCGACCACGATCTGGTGTTTTCCCGCTTCGGCGTGATGTTCTTTGCCGATCCCCATGCGGCCTTCCGCAATCTGCGCAGCGCGTTGCGTGACGTGGGCCGGCTGTGCTTCGCCTGCTGGCAGCCGCCGCGGCGCAATCCGTGGATGGCGGTGGCCGGGGCCGCGGTGCAGCCGTTCCTGCCCGAGCCGGCGGAGCAGCCGGACCCGCGGGCGCCCGGGCCCTTTGCCTTTGCTGATCGGGACTACGTGCGCGACATACTCGAAGGCGCGGGTTTCGCCGCCATCGAGATCGAGTCGTTCACCCCGTCCCTGCACGTGGGCGATAGCCTGGACAGCGCCATCGCGCTGCTGCAACAGGTCGGCCCGCTGTCCCGGGCGCTGGCGGAACTGGAGGGCGCGGATCGGGACCAGGCCATCGCGGCCGCCCGTGCGGCGCTGGAGCCTCACGTGACGGCGGACGGGCTGAACCTGGGCAGCGCCACCTGGATCGTCCGCGCGCGGGCGAGCTGAGCCCGCGGCGGCGGCACGGCACCTACCGGGTCAGGAACACGCGCGGATCGCGACTGCAGTCGTCGTCGATGACGACGTCGTATTTGTATCCCTCTGGCGGCATGGGCGCGTTCTGCCGAATCTGGCAGGTCTTCTCGTTGCTCAGGGTGCCCAGGTCACAGTGCCGGTTCGGCACGAAGATGTCGTCCTGGAACACCAGGGCGAAGGCCGTGGCGCTGAACCAGGTGATGCGTGCGGGCTGGTTGCCGTGAGTGCGCCATTGACAGACTTGTCCTTCCGGATCGTCCTGCTGGGCGCTGCAGGTGCGTGCTCGGGATACCGCAAAGATCTGACACTGCGTGCCGCTGCCCTCGACGGTTACGTCTACGATGGCGTCTACCGGCGGTCCAGCCCAAGTTGGCTGCGCGACGGCCGGTTGCGCCAGCGTCGCGACGGCCAGCAGCATGGCCGCGCCAGAGGTGATGGTTCTGATCAAGGTATCCTCCCGCCGCTTGCGCGGCCCCACGTGTTCGGTACGCGATCGAAATTGGCGTCGCGGCCGAGATGCTCGACGGGATAGCCGAGGTCGACCAGTGCAGTCAGATAGTGCGCCGCCTGATCCGGCTCGCCGAGACGGGCCAAGGCGACGGCGGCGTTGTACACCACGTCCACGTCGTCCGGCGCCTCCG
Organism: uncultured Gammaproteobacteria bacterium; assembly: GCA_942491135.1. GTDB lineage: Bacteria > Pseudomonadota > Gammaproteobacteria > Pseudomonadales > Azotimanducaceae > UBA7803. Next base: position 285,792 of record CALNZS010000021.1, read on the forward strand.
ATGTGGTCGCTTCGACCAGGCGTAGGGCCTGCTCGCGATCCCCGATCGCCGCGTGGTACGCGCCGAGCGCCGCTCGGGTCCAGCGATCGTTGGGATCGATGGCAAGGCGGCGGTTGGCCAGCCCGATGGCATGAATGAATTGCTCGCCGAACGCGGTCCTGCCTGCGGCAAACATGGCTTCGCCGACGTGACCCGAGGTGAAGTGGTCTTCCGGCGACAGCCGCTGAGCTTCCTGATACACGTCGATTGCCGCATCGAAATCGCGCAGCAGAAAGTAGGCGGCGCCAAGGTTCAGATAGGTCGGCGTGCTCGGCTGCGCCTGGGCGGCGCGGCGCCAGAACGTGACCGCGCGCTCGAAATCGTTCGCCATGAAACTGGCGGTGCCGAGGTTGTTGAGCACGCGACTCTCATTCGGTGCCAGCGCCAGGGCGTCCTGGTAGGCGGCAACGGCGTCATCGAACCGCCCAGCCTGATAGCGTGCGTTGGCCAGGGCGTGGTAGTTCTCCCAGTAACTGGGTTCCACGGCGATGGCTCGCAGCACGGTGGCTTCGGCGTCCTCGAAGGCGCCGGTCGCCGTCAGCGTTTCGGCAAGTCCGCGCAGGGCGTCCGTGTCGTATGGAGCCAGTTCCAGGGCGCGGCGGAAACTGTCCACGGAGCGGCCGTAGTTACCCGTCTCCTTGTACAGCAGGCCGAGTGCTGCGTGAACGTCGGCATTGCGGTCGTCGAGCGTCATCGCGCGGTGACAATGGTGCTCCGCCAGGTCGACGAAGTCCTCGTCGCGGGACTCCATGTAAACGAACAGATTGGCTCGGCACAGGCCAGCGTGGCCGCCGGCGAATCGCGGCGCCGCCGCTACGACACCGGCATAGAGTTGCCTGGCTTCTTCCAGCGTGCCGGTGGATGCGCTGCGCAGCAGACCGTTGGCCTTCAGGAAGGTACGGAACACGTCGGCTGGAATGGACTCATCAGGGGACCCGGCGGCTTCGGTGGGCTGGCCCAGGCGCGTCAGAATGTCGCGGGACAGGCCGCTGGCAAGCGCAGCCAGATCAGTGCTCAGGTCGACGGTGCGTGACATCAGCCGGACACCATTGCGGTCGCTCAGGGCGACGGTGAGAAGGTTGCCGCGCTGTGACGCCGTGACCTGGTAGTCGCCGGTGACCGTGGCGTCTTCGCTGTAACGCACTGCAAGGTTCGCCGCCGCCCCGACGCGGCGCTCCACCTCGTATTCGATGTCGGCGGCGCCGTCGCCAATCGTGGCGAACGGTCGCACCAGCACGGTCACGGCATCGGCTGCGACGCCGCTGGCTGGCGCCCGGAGGCCGTCGACAAGCAGCAGGTAGACGGGCATGGCGAGCGCCCCGACGGCCACCGCTGCCGCAATGAATCCGCGAACGCGCCGCCGCCGCGATGGCTCGGGAGGTTCTGGAGTCTCGAGAGGCCGGGAAGGCTCATTGTGATGGCCACCGATGGTTCTTTCGACTGCCGCGAGGAACCGTTCCACTTCTTCCTCTGAGCGCTGGCTGGGCCAGCCGAGTAGCGTCGCAGCGTCCAGGCGGCGAAACGAAATGGGAATGCGAACCGGATCCATCATCACCGGGATCAGAATGCCGCGATCGAGTCCTTCTCCGGCCTCCGCTTGAACCCAGTCGGAAGTGACGGCGTGTTCCGTCCACACGGCGACTACGCACCGGGCGGATTGAATCTCGGTGTCGATGAGTCGCTCGAAGTAGTCGCCGGGGGCCAGTGTCTTGTCCCACCACACCGACCATCCCCGCTCTTCGAGCAGCCGGACCAGCGGCTCCACTCGATGACGATCGGACCTGGCGTAGCTGACGAACACATCAGCCATGACGCGGTACCCACATGTGATGGCACCCATGCTAAACGAGCAGCCCCACGTTGCAACCAGCTGCAACCAGCTGCAACCAGCCGTCGCAGCACCCATCACCGTGCGTTAGAGTGTACGGTCGGTACTCTTGAGGGCGCGGCTCATGTCAGTCAGCATCGACGTGTTCTGGTCGTTCCGCAGTCCCTGGTCGTATCTTGCGACGCCGCGCCTGGCCGACTGGAAGCGCCGTTACGATCTCGAGGTGCGCTTCCGCCCCGTTTATCCCATCGCGGTGCGCACGCCGGACTTCTTCCGCCAGGTCAATCCGCTCTGGTTTTCGTACTTCATGAAGGACGTGTTCCGGGTAGCGGAGTTTCTGGAACTGCCGTTCCAGTGGGCCAACCCCGATCCGATCGTGCAGGTTCCGGGTGACGACGGCCGGCCGCGCACCGCCGACGAGCAACCTTACATTGCGCGCCTCACCCGTCTCGGCGTGCTCGCCGAGGAGCGGGGCCGGGGTATCGAGTTCGCCGAGCAGGTCGCCGGTCTGATCTGGACCACCACCGGCTGGAACGACGGTGAGCACCTGGCCCAGGCTACCGCCCGGGCCGGCCTGAATCTGGCGGACCTGGACCCGATCACGGAATCCGAAGCCGAACGGCTGGAAACCGTCATCGAAGGCAACGAGGCGGATCATGCCGCGGCCGGGCACTGGGGAGTGCCCACCTGCGCGTTCCAGGGGGAACCGTTTTTCGGCCAGGATCGCCTCGACGTGCTGTTGTGGCGGCTGCGCCAGAACGGGCTGACCGAGCGTCCGGCATCGGTGTAGGGTTGGCGCAGCGCATTCGCCAAAAAGAGGAGAAGACCGACCATGCTGCTGGAGGAACTCACCATCGACCGTGCCGCCTTCGAAGCGGGCACCGGCTGGCAGTTGAAGCCGAAAGGCGCCTGTAAGGGCGACGTCTGTATTCCCGTAGAGAAATACCGGCAGGATCAAAGCGATGAAACCGTGGCGGTTCAGTCGCTGGCGGAACAGATGGGCCTGCCGCTGGTTGCGGAACCGGCGCACAGTCTCTGGGCCCTCGGCCCGGAAAGCATCGGCGGCCGGGCACTGACTACGGCCGAGGCGCCGGATCTGCGCCTGCCGGACCTCACCGGCCGGGAGTTCCGGCTCTCGAGCCTGCGCGGGCAGAAGGTGCTGGTCTATGCCTGGGCGCCCTACTGAGGCTGCTCCCGCGACCTGCCCGTGTGGCAGGCATTACGTGAGGAGCTGCACCCGCGAGGATTCGAACTGGTGACCGTGGGCCTCGACGCACTGGGCGATGCCGGCTGCCGGCCGTTCATTGAAGCGGCGGCGCCGACCCATCCGTCGCTCATCGACGCGCACCACGTGCTGGCGGAAGCCTTCGGCGTGATCAACATCCCGCAGAGCATCTGGATCGACGAAGCAGGCATGATCGTGCGCCCGGCGGAAACCGCGCCGGCGCCGCCCCGGGACGATCCGGTGGCGCCGCGGGTAGAGATGCCGGCGGAAATGCCGCGACGCTTCCAGGAGATCATGGCCGAAGCGGTCAAGATCACCCAGGACGCCGAGAGCTATCACGCAGCGCTGCGCGACTGGGTCGAGAACGGCGCCGCCAGCCGCTTCGCCCTGTCGCCCGACGCGGTAATCGCGCGATCGCGGCCCCGCAACGCCGACGTGGCCCGCGGCCACGCCCACTTCGAACTGGCCTGCGAACTGGAGCGGCGCGGCCATCACCAGGCCGCGGTGCGTCACTTCCGCGAGGCCCACGCGCTGGTACCCGACAGCTGGACGTTCCGGCGCCAGGCCTGGTCGCTGGAAAAGCCGGTGGACGGGCCGCTGGCGCGGTTCTGGCAGGGGCCGGCCCCGGACCGCCCCGAAGACTGGCCCTACGAGGGCGACTGGCTGAGCGACATCCGCAAGTCCGGCGCCGAAAACTACAACGATCCCTGGGAGCCCTGATGGAAAACCGACAGATGGTCATTGCCGCGTTGCCGAGCGGCCGGCTGCAGGCCAAGGATTTCGAACTGAAGACCGGTGACGCGCCGACGCCGGGCGAAGGTGAGGTATTGTGCCGGACCCTGGTTCTGACCATCGGCGCCGGCCAGCGCGCCGGTCTGCAGGGCAGCGCCAGTTACGCCGGCGCGCCGCAGACCGGAATCGTCATGGGCGGCACTGCGGTGGCCCGGGTGGAAGCCTCGCATTACTCCGCCATCCAACCGGGCGACCTGGTGGTCTGCGCCAGCGGCTGGCAGGACTACTCGGTGCATCCGGGTAACAAGGTGACGGTGGTGGAAAGCCGCGGCGATCCTGCCGATCACCTGGGGGTCTACGGCACCAACGGACTCACCGCCTACTTCGGACTGTTCGAGGTAGGCCAGCCGCGCGCAGGCGAAACGGTGGTGGTATCGGCCGCGGCCGGCTCGGTAGGACACCTGGTGGGGCAGATGGCGAAGATCGCCGGCTGCCGCACCGTTGGCATCGCGGGCAGCGACGAGAAGTGCGAACTGTTGAAACAGGAGTTCGGCTTCGATGCCGCCGTCAATTACAAGGACGGCAACTTCCGCGACGCCTTCAAGGCGGCTTGCGACAAAGGCATCGACGTCTATTTCGACAATACCGGCGGCGACATCCTGGGCGCCGCGCTGCGGCGCATGAACCCCCATGGGCGCATCGTCTGCTGCGGCGTAGTATCGCAGTACGACACCAGCGACCCGCAGCCGGGGCCGCGCGGCATCCCGGGACTGCTGGTCAACAACCGGGTGCGGATGCAGGGCTTTCTGGTCTTCGATTACGCCGACCGTTATGCCGAAGCGCGGACTGCGATGCGCGGCTGGGTGGAATCCGGCGAACTGCGCCCCCGTATGGACGAATTCCAGGGCCTGGAACGCGCCCCGGAAGCGTTCGTCGATCTGTTGTCGGGCGGTAACGTGGGAACCCGCATCGTCCGGGTCGCCGAGTGAACGAGCAGTGGCGCCTGGCCCGGCTCCCGGCGGGCGGCTGGCCTGAGCCGGGTGATTTCTCCTGGAACCAGGAGACAATGCCGGAACCGGGCCAGGGCCAGGCCATGGCGCGGACACTGTACCTGTCCCTGGACCCCTATCAGTGGGGCCGCCGCCGGCGCGGCGTGGAACGGCCGGGCGATGTCTGCCACGGCCGTGCCGTCGGTCAGATCGTCGCCAGCCGGATGGCGGATTTCGCCGAAGGCGACTACGTATTCGCCCCGCTCGGCTGGCAGCGGTTCGGGTTGCTGGGCGCAGATGTCGACGTATTCGGCTACATGTTCCCCCGGCGCCTGGACCCGGCCCTTGCGCCCATCTCCGCCGCCGTTGGCGTGCTGGGTATGCTCGGCCTTACCGCCTACTCCGGCTTGATCGTGCAGTGCGATCCGCAGCCGGGGGAAACGGTGGTCGTCTCCGCGGCGTCCGGGGGCGTCGGCCAGGTGGTGGGTCAGCTCGCGAAGATCCGCGGCTGCCGGGTGGTCGGCGTGACCAGCACCGAGCGCAAGCGCGCTTACCTGCGTGATGAACTGGGCTTCGACGCGGTGGTGTCTCATCTGGCCGAGGACTTCCCGCAGCAGCTTCGCAGCGCCTGTCCGGATGGCGTGGACATCTACTTCGAGAACGTCGGCGGCGCGGTCTACGAGGCGGTGCTGCCGCTGATGAACCGGCGCGGCCGGATTCCCATCTGCGGGATGATCTCTCAGTACGGCAACACCGATGGCGACGATCCAGCGGCCGTCTGGCGGGCGACGGGACAACCCTACTTCGAGCGGCTCGACATAACGGCCCACACCCTGTTCGTCGGCAACTTCGTGGCCGACTACCAGGACCGGTTTCTCGGTGAGATGGCCGATTGGCTGCGCGATGGCCAGGTTCACTATCAGGAAGACGTCTGGCCTGGCCTCGAGGTAGCGCCGGACGCCTTCGCCGCCATGCTGCAGGGCGGCAACTTCGGCAAGACGCTGGTGGCGGTGGCCGACGATCCGACGCGGCTGCAAGCCCGGCCGGACCCCGCGCCCCGGGAACGGGAACAGCGTTACTACTGAGCTGGTCCGAAGCGGCCGCGCCAGAACCCCATCATGTCCTGGGCGAAGGCCTCGGCATCCCCGGGTTCGCTGCCGATCCGCGCGCCTTTCCGGCCGTAGCCGGCCTTCACTCCGTAAATCATCAGGTCCCGGTCAGCGAGCGCCGGGTCGGCTTCCCCGCCGAGCGGGTGCAGGAACGCGCCGTCATCGGCAATGTAACTGGTGGGGGCACCCGGCGACACGGATGCGTCCGCGACGACCTCGATGTCCGTGCCGCGATCGAAACTGTGCTGAGCGCCGGCGAATATCCGAACGCTCGCGTTGCCGCCACTCAGCCGGATGGCCTGGATGTGCCCCTGAACCTGCTGAGGCAGGCACCATTCGTCGCGATCGCCGATGACGGCGCGGACCACGGTGTCGCCCACCGCTGGGTCGAGGAACTGCTGTCCGCACCACGGGTACGCGGCGTACACCGCCGCCAGGGGCGGCGCTCCGGTCGCCGTGGCGAAACGCCTGGTCGCCGCGGTCAGCACCGCACTGCCGCCGCGGCTGTGACCCTGGGCGCCGATACTCCCGAGGTCGATGTCGGTCCGCGCCGCGAGCATGGCAACGGTGGCGCACACGTCCCAGGCGCTGGCGGCGAACGAGTACTGGGTCTGATTGGCGACCGTGGAGGTGACGCTGCGGGCACCGAACGGATCGATCAGACAGGCCGCGATGCCAGCTTCCACCAGTCGTTCCGCATGCGCCAGGTGGGAAGGTGCGACACCCAGGCTGCCGGGCACCACGATGACCACCGGCTGCTTGGCGCGGCCCGACGGCGGCCGGAACAGCTTGCCGTGGATGGATGTTCGCTGCATGGCGTCGGGCCGCGAGATGGCCTCGAAGTAGTTGCGCGGATCGGCGCTGGCGATCTCCACGGGTTCTCCGCGGACACCGCTGGCGAAGGTGATTTCCTGGTCGGCGAACGTTTTGCTCACGAGATTCCCCCGATCGTGCAGCCGGTTGACCCGCTAGTATGGTCGGGCGTTTGCCGGGTGCGCAATTCCGTGGCGGCTGGCGTTCGGTTCATCGAGCATCGCGCGACTTCCGGTTTCGACCCGAAGCGGTCGTTGCTGACTGTCTATATACTCGAATCCAGTGAAAATATGGGGATCATCTTGAGACATCTGCTCAGCGTCATGACCGGCGCAATTGGGTTTGCCTGTTGCCTTTCATGCTTCGCAGCCAACGATGCGGAGAGGCTTCTCGAATCGAGAAACGCAGAATTCGAGCAGGACGTCATTGAGGTCGCCTCAGGTGTCTATACCGCTGTTGGATTCGGCGTCTCACCAACATCGATGATCGTCGGCGAAAGTGGTGTCGTCATCATCGACACGCAGATCGATGCGAACACAGCGCAAGCGGTCTGGTCAGAGTTCAGGAAAATCACTGATAAGCCTGTCAGTGGCATCATACTGACGCACGGGCACGGCGATCACGCGGGTGGCATCGGTGTCTTCGCCGCTGCCGGAAACGACGTTCAGATCTGGACGCGCGAGGGATTCAATCAAGAGACCCGCACGCTCGCTGATGCGGGCTTGACAATTCAACGAGTGCGGGGCGCCCGACAGGGCGGCTTTCTGCTCGAACCCGAACAGCGAATCAACAATGGGGTCGCGAAGGCCTATTTTCCCGGTCGCGGCGGGGAGGTGTTTGCAGCCCAGGATGCAGAACCCACTCACACACTCGATAGTGCCAGAGAACGGGTGTCTATCGCAGGCGTTGAGCTCGATCTGGTAGCAGCGACGGGCGAAGCCTATGACGGGCTTTACATCTGGTATCCACAAGAGGGGGTGGTATTCGCGGGTGACAATTTCTACAAGTCCTGGCCGAATCTATACGCAATCCGAGGCACTCCATACCGTGATGTGTTGGCGTGGATTGGCAGTCTTTCTTCAATGATCAACGAGAGCCCCGATCATCTGGTAGCTGGCCATACGCGACCGATCCTGGGCAAAAAACAAGCCGTTGAGACGCTGACCAACTACCGGGACGCGATTGAGTCGGTTTTCGACCAGACAATCGCCGGCATGAATGACGGCCTTACGCCTGACGAGTTGGTGGAAGTGGTGAAGCTTCCTGAGAAATACGCTGGGCTGGATTACCTGAAAGAGTACTACGGCAACATCGAATGGGGCGTACGCGCGATTTTCTCCGGCTATCTGGGCTGGTTCGATGGAAACCCGACCAACCTGTTCCCGCTTTCCAACCGTGAAGAAGCCTCGCGCCTTGCTGATCTTGCCGGTGGGAACGAGGCGCTGCTCGAGCAGGCTCGAGACTCGCTTCTCGATAGCCCCCAATGGACTGCGCAGTTGTGCGATCACATGCTGGCGTTGGACTATGAGGTTGATGAAGTGAAGCATCTGAAAGCCGATGCCTTGGAGCGATTAGGTCGTCAACTGCTCACAGCGACTGGACGTAACTACTACTTCACGGTTGCGAAACAGCTTCGCGCAGCGGCGGGAAACTGAGCGTCGGTCAGCGTCAATCCGTGTGGGTTGTTGGCCGCTGGCATCCCTTCAACAAGACCGGCGCCAGAGCCAAGGCGCCGGCGTTGAATCGCGACGTGATCGACTCGCAGTGGTCGCGTCCGGTTGGGTTGGAATCGAAATCCCGGCATTGGTAAGGCGCATATGAACGAGTCGCACCGGGAAGCTCTGCGGCGGATCGAACGGGGTAGCGGTCACGCCGTGGTTCTGATCCATGGTTCCGCCAGTGACTATCGAACCTGGGAACACCAGATCGAGGCGTTTGCGGGCCATTTCCACGTGGTTACGTACAGTCGTCGCTACCATTGGCCCAACGCAAAGATCTCCGACGGCGCAGAATACTCGATGGCCGAGCAAGTAGAGGATCTACTGCGGTTGCTACGGTCGTTGGGCGAGGACGCGCATCTGGTCGGGCATTCCTACGGCGCGTACCTTGCGTTGATGGCCGCGATACGAGAGCCGGGCCTGGTGGCAAGACTCGTCCTTGCGGAGGCGCCGGTCGTGCCGCTTTTTACCAGCTTCCCCCCTAAAGCCCGAGAAATCCTGGCCCTGCTCGTAACCCGGCCGAGAACAGCGGTGCCGATCATCAGGTTCGCAGCAACGGGCCTGGGTCCCGCGACCTCCGCCGCGAACAAAGACGACATGGCTGCAGCGATGGCGTACTTCGGCAGGGCAGTCCTGGGTCACGAGGCTTTTGCCGCGCTTTCGCCAGCTCGATTGGAACAAGTTCGAGAGAACCTCAGTAAGGCGGAACTCCTGAGCGAATCGTTCATGGTGCCGCTGAAGGAACGCGAAGTGGCTGATATCGAGGCGCGGACACTGCTGGTGACCGGCGAAAAGAGCCCCACGTTTCTACATCGCTTGACCGATCGGTTGGAGCAACTGATGCCGCGCGCGGAGCGGACAGAGATCCCGGGCGCATCGCACATCATGCACGAAGACAATCCCGCGGCCTTCAACCAGGCGGTGCAGTCGTTCCTTCAGAGATAGCCCTTTCGGCTTCCGGTCGAAATCCGCCGTCGCACTTCCAGTTTCCGTTCAGCCCCCGGAGATTGCCCCGAGTACGAACAACGGCTCCCGGCCGGAAGCGATGGCGTCCGGCAGCTCTTCATCGACGCTGTCGTGGGAGATGTCCTCGTTGCAGGCGAATATGCGTACCTTGGGCCGGCGTTTGCCGTCGTGATCGCGGATCGTGCCGCGCAGCGCCGGATGGGCGGCCTCCAGCGCTTCGAGGACAGCGCGCTGGGTAACAGGTCCGCGAACGGAAACCCGGGCTTCCCGGCCCAGTTGCGCGAGGGTCTGAAGCTGATGCGGCAGGATCACCCGGATCCGTGCTTGGGCGGGCGCCGGGTGGCCCTGGGCCTGATTACTCATGACAGGGTCTGCACTTCCACCGACAACACCGGCGGCAGGTTCTGAACGATGGCCTGCCAGTGGTCGCCGCCGTCGGGGGAGACGTAGACCTGGCCGCCGGTGGTGCCGAAATAGATGCCGCAGTCGTCCAGGGTATCTACCGCCATGGCGTCGCGCAGGATGTTCACGTAGCAGTTCTGCTGGGGCAGGCCGTTGGTGAGAGCCTCCCACTCGTTGCCGCCGCTCCTGCTGCGGTAGACGCGCAGTTTGCCTTCCGGCGGGTAGTGCAGGGAGTCGCTCTCGATGGGCACCACGTAGATGGTCTCGGGTTCGTGGGCGTGCACGCCAATGGGGAAGCCGAAGTCCGTGGGCAGATTGCCGCTCACTTCGTGCCAGTTGTCGCCGCCGTCGTCGCTGCGCATCACGTCCCAGTGCTTCTGCATGAACAACACATTGGGGCGGCTGGGATGCATGGCCAGGTTGTGCACGCAGTGGCCGATCTGGGCGGTGGGGTCGGGCATGAACTCCGACACCAGTCCGTTGTTGATGGGTTTCCAGGTGACGCCGCCGTCGTCGGTGCGGAACGCGCCGGCGGACGAGATGGCGACGTAGATCCGATCCTTGTTGGTCGGGTCCAGCAGGATGGTGTGCAGACACATGCCGCCGGCGCCCGGCTGCCAGTCCGGGCCGGTGCCGTGGCCGCGCAGGCCGGCCAGTTCCTGCCAGTTCATGCCGCCGTCGCTGGAACGGAACAGGGCCGCGTCCTCGACGCCGGCATAGACCAGGTCCGGGTCGTCCGGGGACGGTTCCAGATGCCAGACCCGGGCGAACTCCCACGGGTGCTGGGTGCCGTCGTACCACTGGTGGGTGGTCAGCGGTCTGCCGGTCGCCTCGGAGGTGTCGTAGGCGAAGCGGCTCGGCGCCGGCGCCGGCATGCCGCTGGGGTCGTCCGGGGGCTCGTCGAACTTCGGGATTTCGCCTGGATCGATGCCGGGTTGTTCCCAGGTCTTTCCGCCGTCGCTGGAGCGCTGGATGATCTGGCCGAACCAGCTACTGGTCTGAGAGGCATACAGCCGGTCCGGATCCGCCGGTGAGCCGTGCATGTGATAGACCTCCCAGCCCGCGAAGTGGGGGCCTTCCACGGTCCACTTGTCGCGTTTGCCGTCGGCGCTGAGGATGAAAGCGCCCTTGCGGGTGCCGACCAGAACCCTGACTCCGCTCATGATGTCCTCCCGAATGGATGCCCGATTGGGTGTGGGTACGGGATAGTCGTTCGACCGGCGTGAGATTCGACAACCTCAAGATTGCCACAGCCAGGGCAACATGCCCACGTGGACCTGGAGGGAAGATGGGTTCTGGGGGTCCGGTCAGCCCCAGTACCAGGCGTCGAAATCCAATCGCGCCACCGGCTGGGCGCGGCTGCGCGCCGTGGCCGGAAACCAGGCCAGCTCGCGGCCACTGCCGTCGCGGCTCTGCGCCGAGCGCGCGCGTACCCCGCGCAGGGACAGGGCCTGAATGGCGGCGCCCAGGACCTGGCAGGGACCGTGGCCGACCCGGCCACCGCGACCGTCACTGGGAAAGGCGGCGGGGAGTCCCAGGGCCTTGATCCCGGCGGGACTGTGGGCGTCCGCCACCGTCTGGTTGCGGGGCAGGGTGGCGCCCACCAGCACCGGGCCGGTGTCGGCGCGCAGATCTTCGGGTTCGTAGGGCCAGTCGGCGATGAAGCGGCGCAGGTTCAGCCGTGCCGTGACCGGGTCTTCGTTCAGGTACAGGGTGGGAAAGCTGGCCGGCGGGTTCCAGCGGCCGCCGGCGGACTGGGCGAAGGCGGGATCCAGGGGATTGGCCCACCGGGCTTCGGCGATGCGCCACCAGCGCCAGCCGTCCTGCAGCGATTCGGTGACCGGAGTCAGCGGTGAGCCTCGCCGAACGCGAACATGTCGCGGCAGGCACTGAGCACCTGGTGGAATTGCTGCCGCTCCGCCAGTTGCAGCAGGGATGCGCCGCCCAGGGCTGGGGCCGGGCGCCGTACCACCGCCGGGATGCGGTCCCGCTTCAGGTGATGGGTCAGCAGATCGGTGCTGGCAGCGAGGTCGGCGGCCGCCGCGGCGCGTTCCGGCGGCACGCCCTGGGCCAGCCACTTGCTGATCGCCTGGCGGCTGACGCCGAAGATCCGCGCCAGGTCCGATTGATTGAGCCCCCACACCCGCAACACCCGGCTGAGTGCCTCCGCGTTGCGCTGGCGATCCAGATGTTCGGTGAAGGCGTTCAGCCAGCCCTCGTGGTCCCGCCGGGCGGCGAGCAGACGCTCCGCCGCGGTGCGGGGATCGAGCCGGGTGATTTCTTCGATGAGGACTGCTGCCTCCGCCATGACCGCCTGGCCTGCTGGTTGCGGATGTCAACCTTATGTCAATTTTGGGTCCGGCGCAACCGGATGTCAATTCGCCCTTGTCCGACGTCTGCGGGTTGACGTGCGGCGGGCCGGCCAAGAAAGTGTCGGGTCACCCCGAACCAGGAGAGATCATCCGTGACAGAGTCCAGCAGCGATGCCGAGTACCAGCCGCCCCGGGTCTGGAAGTGGGACGCCGACAACGGCGGGCGTTTTGCCAACATCAATCGTCCCGTGTCCGGCGCCACTCATGACAAGGAGCTGCCCGTCGGCGAGCACCCGTTTCAGCTCTACTCGCTGGCTACCCCCAACGGGGTCAAGGTCACGGTCATGTTCGAGGAACTGCTGGCGGCCGGCCACGGCGGCGCCGAATACGACGCCTGGCTGATCCGCATCAACGAAGGTGATCAGTTCGGCAGTGGGTTCGTCGCCATCAATCCCAACTCGAAAATCCCGGCGTTGCTCGACCGCAGCGGGCCCGAGCCGGTCCGGGTGTTCGAATCCGGGGCCATTCTGCTGCACCTGGCGGAGAAGTTCGGTGCCTTCCTGCCGGCCGCCGGCAAGGCCCGGTCGGAGTGTTACTCGTGGCTGATGTGGCTGATGGGCAGCGCGCCCTACCTGGGCGGCGGGTTCGGACATTTTTATGCCTACGCGCCTAGCAAGATGCGTTACCCCATCGATCGTTACACCATGGAAGCCAAACGCCAGCTCGACGTGCTGGACAAGCATCTGGCGGACAATCAGTGGCTGGCGGGCGCCGAGTACTCCATCGCCGACATGGCCACCTGTCCGTGGTACGGGGCCCTGGCCCAGGGCAAGCTCTACGACTCCGCGGAGTTTCTGGACGTCGAGAGCTACACCCACGTACGCCGCTGGGCCGACGAGTTCAATGCGCGCCCGGCGGTGCAGCGCGGCCGGCGGGTCAATCGTCCGTGGGGCCCGGAGGAACTGCAGGTGCCCGAGCGCCACAGCGCGGCCGACATCAAAGACGCCTGACCGCGGGCGGGGCCGGTTTCATGGCGCTCAAGGCCACGGTCTACAAGGCCGAGCTCGAGGTCTCCGACATCGATCGGGGATATTATGCGACTCACCCGTTGACCCTGGCCCGCCACCCGTCAGAGACCGAGGAGCGGTTGATGCTGCGGGTGCTGGCTTTCGCCCTGTTCGCGGACGACGGGCTGTCGTTCGGCCGCGGCATCTCCACCGACGACGAGCCCGATCTGTGGCTGCGAGACGACACCGGCACCATTGTGCACTGGATCGAACTCGGTCTGCCCGACGAGCGCCGTCTGCGGCGCGCGGCCGGGCGGGCCCGCCAGGTCACACTGGTGGCGTACGGGCGGCGGGCGTTCGATGTCTGGTGGCGAAAGCACCAGGCTGCGTTGAACCGGCTGACCACCCTCGACGTGTGGTTCGTACCGGACCAGCCGATGACCGCCATGGCCGCGCTGGCGGGCCGGAACGTACAACTCCAGTGCGTGATTCAGGACGGTCAGGTGGTCCTCGGCAATGGCCGGCTCAGCGTCACCGTGGAACCGGAGCGACTGCAGACGGCCTCCTGAGGGCGCGGCGCGTCCCCGTCAGAATCGCAACGTCAGCGCCAGCGAACCGAATCGGTCGGGTTCGAGCTGCTGCTCGAACTCCTCGGTCCGGAACACGTGGGTGTAAGCCAGCCGGAAGTGGCGCCGGGTAAGCACCAGCCCGGCCTGGGCTTCGCCCACCCAGTCTTCTTTGGTGGTCTGGATGCCGACGTCGTCGTCGGTGCCTTCGACGAAATCATTGCGGGCCACGTAGCGGCCGTCCACGCCGACGAACAGGTACCAGGCCCAGTTGTCGTGTGGAACGAAGTAGTGGCTGCCCGGGAGACTCGGGCGGATGCGCGGCGGGCCGAAGTCGTTGTCCAGATCGTTGCCCAGCCGCAAGGTGAAGCCCGCGTTGACGTACGACTCCAGGTTGCCGGCGGCGATGCCAAGGTTGGGCATGGCGTCCACGCCGAGGCGCCACATGTCGGTCTGGGCCAGGGCGCGCCACTTGCGCTCGACGATGAGCTGGCCGCCTATCTGATTGCCGATCTGATTGTCCCAGCCGTTGGCCGGCTCGTCATTGATCCACTCGTGGACGTTGTTCTGTACTGTTTCCCCGTGAGCGTCCGGGCCCGTAGTGCCGACGGTAAGCATCCAGGTATCCAGGTGCGATGGGGTGGCGTTGACGATGGAAAAACCGCCATAGAGCCAGGCCGCGTAAGGGCGCTGGTCCGGTAGATAGTCCTCGGCCTCGGTGTCCTGCGGCGTGAAGATGGTCTGGCCGAAGTGCCAGCCGAAACGCACCTGACCGCCCTCGCTGATGCCCGGCAGCCAGGCCGCGGCCCGGGCCAGGGCGCTGTCCCCGGCACGGGGCGCCGACAGGTAGGAGAGCTCCAGTCCGTTGGTGTAGTGCTTGTCCGTGGCGGCGAAGATGTCGTTCTCCACCAGCAGGTTGAGGGTGCCGGAATCGTCGATCTTTTTGGTCTGGTCCTCGACTTCGATCTCGTCTTCGGACTGATCCTCGGTCTGGTCCTGGGCCAGGACAGCGGGCGCCCACAGCAGTAACAGCACGCCGAGGGCGCGCCCGGCGTGGTTACGTCGTAACAGAGCAGTGTTTGGTCGTGACATGACGAGACGCTATGCAAACAACGGGCCACTGCCGCGACTGTGCGCTGGCCCGGTGCTTGCATCGCGCGCTCCGGAACAGGCGGGCCGGCAAGCCGCCTCTGGATTCAACGGAGACCACGATCAGGAGAACGACATGAACCAATCAACGACCAGACCGGAGAACCCCGGCCGCCAGGTAACCCGCGGCCTGCTGATGGCCCTGCTGCTGCCCGCCCTGGCAGCGGGTTGTATCGTCGTCGACAAGCGTCAGACCGATGAACTGCCGACCGGCGTTACCCTGCTGGAATCTAATCAGGGTGTGTGCGACGGGCCCATCGAGTTCGAAGGTGAGCCGGGCATCGTCGTCGACGAAGGTGAGGACGTGACCATCCAGGTCGCCGACGAAGACATCGAGTGGCGCTGCCTGTCCGGCACTCCTGACCGGGCGGAAGTGAGCTGCCCTGACGAGACCGGTTACATCCGGGTTACCCGCGACGAGGACGACAGCGAGTTCACCGTCGAGTGCTTCGGCGCGTAGCGCGCGGGACGCCATGGGCCCTGCTTCGGCGGGGCCTGCAGCGGCAAGAGTTGCCGACTGGCGGTAAACGCTACGTTGGCTGAACGCGGTAATGGCCGCTACGGCGCGGCCTCAGCCGCGGTTCCTGCCGCGGCCGCAGCCGCTTGCTGCTCGGCCAGGGCCTGTTCGAAGTCCCGTTCGAAGGCAGCCATGTGGCGGTCCTTCTCCGCCGGGTCGACGAAGGGGTGCGGCTGACCTTCGGCTTCCTCACTCAGCCGGCTGCGTTTGGCCGCCAGGTCGAACTGTTCGGCATGGGGTGCCAGGTAAGCGTCCACGGGCAGTTCCCGCATACGGGCGAAGGTGTTGCGGTAATCGTCGACGATCCCGGGATACTGCGGGTCCGGCGCCAGGCGGTTGGCGGCCACGGAACCCGAGCAGAACACCAGAGCGCGATGCTGGTTGCCGTTCTCGCGGGCGTCGAACGCCCAGCTCGTGCAACCCGGGGAGTGACCGGGCGTCAGGCGAGCGGTGAGGGTCACAGACCCCACGGTCACGGTGTCGCCGTCTTCGATGACCCGGTCGACGGCCACCGGCGGCGCGTTCAGTTCCGGACGGTCCTCCCAGCCTTCGTAAACACCCTGTTCCAGCGAGTAGCGGTCGCCTTCGCTGGCCACCATGGAGGCGCCGCTGGCGGCCTTGAACGCCGCCAGACCGCCGGAGTGGTCGAAGTGCGCCTGGGTATTGAGCAGGTAACGCACGTCGGTCACCGCGAACCCGAGCTGCTCGATGTTGCGCTGTACCAGCGCCGCGTTCTCGGGCATGCCCACGTCCAGCAGGATGTGCCCGTCCGGTGAGGTGAACAGGTACGCGGCCAGGCCCTCGGTGCCGACCCAGTACACGTCGTCGAAGATCTCGAATGGCTCGGTGGGGGCCGTCCAGGCCGGGGGCAGACCGGATGCCGCCGTAGCTGACGGCGCCAGGGCAAGACCGGAACACAGGATCAGCGTGACGGCGGCGGGACGGATCATGGTGCGGCTACCAGTGCAGAAAAAACCGCAGGGTACCACGCAACTTCGCAGCTGCGGCGCGCAGCTTGTCGGGTAGCGCCGCGCAACGCTACCCTGACGCCTCATCGGCCGAGGAACCCGACACTACTCATGAAACTCTACGACGTGACCGAGGCGCCCAACCCGCGGCGGGTACGGATCTTTCTGGCGGAAAAGGGCGTGGAAGTGCCGCTGGTTCAGGTAGACCTGCGCAAAGGCGAACAGAAGAGTCCGGAGTTTCTGCGGAAGAATCCGAGCGGCAAAGTGCCGATCCTGGAGCTGGCGGACGGCACCTGCATCGGCGAGTCGGTGTCCATCTGCCGTTACTTCGAGGCGCTGCACCCGCAGCCGCCGCTGTTCGGCGCCACCCCGAGCGAGATCGGCCGCATCGACATGATCAACCGTCAGCTCGATCTGGAACTGTTCAATGCGGTTGGCCAGGCCTGGGTCAACGGCCCCATCGTGTCGAAGATGATGCCCCAGCGCACGCCCAACCTGCAGTCCAAGGACGAAGGCGAACGCGCCGCCCGGCGCTTCTACCAGCGTCTGGACGGGGCCCTGGCTGATCAGCCGTACATGGCCGGTAAGTCCTTCAGCGTGGCGGATATCACCGCGCTGTGCATCATTGATTTTGCCGGCAGTCTGGTGAACCTGGCGCCGGATCCCGGTCTCGAGAACCTGCAGCGCTGGCACCGCGAGGTCAGTGCGCGGCCCAGCAGCGCGGCCTGACGCGCTGCCCGGTCAGGGCAGTGCCGAGATGACGGCCAGGGCGCCGTCGCTGCTCCGAAACCGGTGCTGAACCAATGCCTGGTAGTCGTCTGACCGGTACCAGGTATCCAGGGCGTCCTGGTCGGGAAACTCCAGCAGCACCGTGCGCGTCCAGGGCCATTCGCCCTCGACCACGTTGGGGACGTCGTCCACCGCCAGCAGGCGCCCCGGTGAGCGGGAGAAGATTTCCATGAAGCCCTGCTCGTACTGGCGGTAACCGTCCCGGTCGTGGATCTTCAGCAGCGCGATGGCATAAACCGTCATGGCCGGTGTCTCCGTGTCGTGGTCGGGCCGGCGGCGCTCAAGCCGGGCTGAGCCCGGTAAAAAACTGCCGGGTGTTGTCTTCGAGCCCTTCCAGATAGTAGCCGCCTTCCTGGACCACCAGCAGGGGCAGGCCGAGCCCTGCGACGGTTTCGCCGAGGCGCCGGAAGCCGTTGCCGGTCACCGCGACCTTGGCCTGGGGGTCTTTCTCGTAGACGTCGTAGCCCAGGGTCAGCACCAGGGCATCCGGGGCAAAGGCGTTGATGGCGCCAACGGCTTCATCAAGGCGCGAGAAGAACGTCGCCTCACTGGAGCCGTGGGGCATGGGCAGGTTGATGTTGCAGCCTTCGCCGTCGCCGGCGCCTCTTTCGTCTTCGTGCCCGGTGACCACCGGATAGAAGTTGGTCGGATCGCCGTGGATGGACACGTACAGCACGTCGCCGCGGGTCCAGAAGATCTCCTGCACCCCCTGGCCGTGGTGCATGTCCGGATCGAGGATGGCGATGCGGGGAAAGCGCTCGCGCAGCACCTCGGCGGCGATGGCGGCATTGTTGAGGTAGCAGAAGCCGCCGGCGGCGGCGGGCCGGGCATGGTGCCCCGGGGGCCGGCAGACTGCGTAGGCACAGGTATCGCCGTCGATCAGCGCCCGGGCCGCGCCGACCGCACATTGGGCGGCCCAGTAGGCGGCTTCCCAGGTATGGGCGCCGACCGGGCAACTGCCGTCGGCCAGGTAGTATGCCGCCTCGGCCAGAATGCCCCGGGGCGGCCGGTCGGGATAACGCACGAACACGTTGGACATGACCTCGTCGCCCCAGTCCTCGGGCACCTCGTGCCAGCGCCGGTGGCAGGTCTCCAGAAAGTTCAGATAGCCGCCGTCGTGCACCCGCTCCAGGGGTTCGCGGCCGTAGTCGGCGGGCTCCAGAACATCGTGACCCAGGGCGCGCAGGCCGCTCAGAATGTGGTCCGTGCGGCCGGGCACTTCCAGCGGCGTGCGCATCTGGCCGCGCGAGAGGTAGGTCTGCGGAATGTGCAGGTTCTGCTTCTCGTGGAAGTATGCCTTCATCGTCACCTCCTGCCGGTCGAGAAGGCGCCAGTGTATCAGCCGATGCCGACCCCGCGCCGGCAGAACGCCAGCAGGCTGGCGATCACGTCGTCCGGGGCGGTGACCTGACCGCCTACCGGCGACAGTGGCCCGACCAGGGATTCGGCGATGGCGCCGATCAGCGCCGCCGCGCTCAGCTCCACGTCCTGGCCCGGAAACTCACCGCTGGTAATCCCCTGTCGCAGCAGTCCGGCCATGTGCCGGCACAGGCGGCGGCGGAAGATCAGCCGTTCGGCATTGACCAGGGGGTCCACGGGTTCGTACATGAGCGCCCAGGCCAGGCGCCGGTTGGCCAGGGCCCGCCGCGCATGGGTTGCGATGGCGGCGTCGAAGCGGGCACTGCAAGTGCCGCTGGCCGCGGCGCTGTCGATGGCCGCCAGATCCCGGGCCGCGCAGTGGCGATACACCTCAACGAACAGTTCCGCCTTGGAGGCGAAGTGGCGGTACAGGGCCCCGGTGGATAGCCCGACCCGGTCGGCGATAGCCGCCACGGAAGCGGCCTGGTAGCCGCCCTCTTCCATCAGCTCCCGGGCCGCGGTAACCAGGCGTTGCCGGGTGGTCGGCGGGTTCCCGGCCGCGGCGTCCGCCGGCCGGTTCATCGGTCGATCAGCGCGTGCAGGTTGCGGTGAAAGTGGCTGATGGCCCCTTCGAACAGACCGAACTCGAAGTGATCGTTGGCATTGCTGGCAAGCCCGCGCTGAATGGAGGCGACCACCTCCCGGTCTTCCCGGGCGCCGGCGTCGACGAAGTCGAGTCCTTCCGCGACGGTGGGCCCGGCGACGCGCGCTTCGGGCTCGCGGTCGCTCAGGGTGTAGCTGATCTGGCGGGTGCGGCCGATGTCCAGGGGCTCCAGCACCACTACCACCAGCCGGCCGGGGAAGGTCGCCACCATGACGTTGGGGAACAGGTGATAGACGTAGGTCAGGGTGCCGTCGGCGTGGCGTTCGCCGGCCGGGCGGTCACGCAGCTTGTGCACGGAGCGGTAGGGGAAGGTCACCCGGCTGTTGCGACCGACGCGCTCGATGACGTTCAGGTTGTCGAACTGCACCGGGTAGAACGTTTCCGGATGGGTGGCGCGGATGTGATAGCCCTCCAGGAAACCCTCGGCGAAGATCTTCCAGTTGGCCTCGACGATCTGCTCACTCTGGGACAGCAGCCGGTAGCCGTCCGGGATGGGCGCCGGCACCGGTTCCGGCAGGGCCTCGACGGGCGCTTCCTGGGTCACGTAGACCAGTCCCTGGCGCTCCGTCGCCGCCACCGCCGGCAGGCCGTTGGTCGCCTTGTCGAAGCCAGGGAAACCGTGTTCGTGGGGAATGGCGCGCAGCCCCCCGTCCAGGGCGTAGGTCCAGGCGTGATACGGGCAGGTCAGGCCCTGGCGCAGCCTGATCCGGTCACCACCCGGGCGCCGCGGTGGCGGCAGGCGTTGCGGAACGCTCGCACCTGGCCGTCGTCGCCGCGAACTGCCACCAGCGGTACTCCGGCGGCTTCACGGGCAACGTAGCTGCCGGGTTCGGGCAGCGCGGCGGACGGGCAGAACGGCACCGGATAACGGCGCAGCAGCGTCAGCTCCGCCTGAAAGCGGGCGTCGTTGCGGTAGTTGGCCACCGGCTCGCGCCAGCCGGCCTCGGCCACGTCCGTGGTGCGCCGGTCGATGTGGTCGAGAATGCGGGCCACCACGGTGGCGTCGTCGGCGAATGTGTCAGGCATGTCAGACCTCCCTGGGCGCCGGCACCCGCGGCCGCGGCGAGGTGTCCCGGGCGCCGCCGGCGAAGCGCTCGAGGCCTTCCAGCAGTTCATCCGAGCGGCAGGCCGGACGCACCCGTTCGGCCTCCAGCAGCAGGGCCTCGTCCAGGGCCAGATGCTGACCTTCCAGCAGCGCCCGGCGGTCGGCGCACAGGCCGCCGAAGTTGGGATAGTCGGCGATGATCCGGGCCAGTTCCAGGGCGCGCTCAAGGGCCTGGCCTGCAGGTACCACCTCCTGCAGAAAGCCGATCTCGAAGGCATGGCGCGCGTCGAAGCGGACCCCGGTGAGCAGGTAATAGAGGGCATTGCCGGTGCCCAGAATGCGCCCGAAACGCTGGGTTCCGCCGTCGGTGTAAGGCACGCCCCAGCGCCGCGACAGGCAGCCGAACTCGGCATTCTCGGCGCCGATGCGGAAATCGCACCAGGCCGCCAGCTCACCGCCGCCGGCGAAACAGAAGCCGTTCACCGCCGCGATGGTGGGTTTGCCGGGATCGAGCCGGGCAAACCCCATGGGTCCGGCCTTATCCGCGTACGGATGATCGAACAGACCGTCGGCGGCCTTGAGGTCGGCGCCAGCGCAGAATGCCTTGTCGCCGGCGCCGGTCACTACCAGCACCCGCGCCGTGTCGTCGGCGGCGAAGGCTTCGATGGCCTGACCGAGGCCGGCGGCGGTCTCGGCGTCCACGCAGTTGCGCTGCTCGGGGCGGTTGATGCGAACGATGCGCACCGCGCCCTGGGATTCGGTGGTGACCTTACGGTCTGGACTGGAGGTTGCCATGGTCTCTCCCTACTCGCTCCAAGGAGTGTGAATCCGGATTCACATCGCTTGGCGGAGCATAGTGAATCCGGATTCACGTGGCAACCGGCGGCGCGGTCAGAAACTGAACAGACCGCGCAGGTAGTAGAACCCGCCGTTGAAGCCGAACGGTGAGATCACCGCGTATTCGGCGCCGGCAATGCCGGACCAGGGGTTTTTCGTGCCTTTTTCGTCGAACAGGTTCTGGGCGCCAGCGATCACCGTGACGTTTGCGGTGATGTCGTAGCCGAGTTCCAGGTCCACCAGGTAGGCATCGTCGCCGTTGATGGGCAACGAACCGTCGTCCAGGTGCGCTTCGTAGTACTCGTCGTACCAGCTCAGCCGCAGCGTGGCCAGGAACGGGCCCTGGGCATGGCTGGCGCTGATGGCGAAACGGGTTTCCGGCAGGCTCTCTTCGAGCTGACGCACCCGGGTGTCGCTGATGATGTCCGGGTTGAAGTCGTCCACCGTGGTCTCGGTCCAGTTGGCGATCAGGTTCAAGTCGGTGCTGCCCCCGAACAGATCCAACGGATAGGTTGCGACCAGATCCAGGCCTTCGGTGGTGGTGTCGAAATCGTTGGTGAAGAAACGTGCGCCGGAAATGCTCAACGCATCGGTGATGCCGGCTTCGAACAGAGCCTGGCGCAACTCGTCGCTGAGCGGCAGGGTCGAAGTCAACGCGATCCGGTCGGTCACCTCGATGTTGAAGTAGTCCAGGGTCACTTCGAGATCGCCGATGTTGAACACCACGCCGGCGGTCAGGTTGGTGGACTCCTCGGGGTCCAGCGGGGTGGCGCCCAGGGCCACGGCGATGGGGTTGGTGGGCGGCAGGGTGGCCTCGTCCTGGAGCTGACCGTTGGTGAAGGCCGTAGTTACGTTGCGTACGTTGGCCTGGCCCACCGTCGGCGCCCGGAAGCCGGTGCTGGCGGCGGCGCGCAGGGCGAAGGCGTCGGTGACCTGGAAGCGCGCCGCGATCTTGCCGTTGGTGGTGTCTCCGAAGTCGTCGTAGTCCTCGTAGCGGACCGCCACGCCGAGCAGTAGCTGGGCGGTCACGTCCGCTTCCAGGTCGACGTAGAACGCGTAGCTGTCGCGCTTGTTCTTGCCGGCGTCCTGGGGCTGAAAGCCGGGGAAACCGTTGGAGCCGATGCCGAAGCCCTGCACCGACAGGTTGGGGTCGATGGCGAACGAATTGGCATCGCCGTTGAGGATCTGAAAGATCTCGGAGCGGTACTCGGCGCCGGCGGCCACGTTCAGATCGGAGTAGAACATGTCCACGTTCACCGGGTAGACGATGTCCGCGTTGAACACCCGGTCGGTTTCGATGTAGGTGCCCGGTTGGTAGTTGGTGGGCACGTTGTCCTGCAGGCCGGCGAGTTGCGGGTTGACCGTGTTGTTGATGAAGAACTCCGCCTCACTGCGCCCGACGCTGGCGCTCAGGTCCCAGCTCATGCCGTTGTCCAGGGTACCGCGCCAGCCTCCGGTCAGGCTGCTGTCGTCGATGTCGCCGCCGAAACTGGGGGTGAACCCGCCGGGGAAGCGCAGATTGAAGGCGTAACAGTTGGGGTCAGTGCCCACCGCCGCCAGCCCGGCAGCGTCCGGTACGTTGTCGACGATGGGCACCACCGGGCAGGCCACGCCATCGTCTTCGGTGCCGGCGGTCAGGTCCGCTATCAGCAGTTCACTCTGGTCACCGTCCAGGTTGAAGACCCCGGGGCGGGTATTGGGATTGCGGAAGAAGAACCCGCCTTCCACCGTGCGCTGGGCCCAGTTGCCGAAGGCGTAGACCTCACTGCCGTTGCCCAGGTCCAGGCCCAGGTTGGCGAACAGTTTGAAGTCGTCGCGCACCTCCGGCTGGCCCCAGATCTGGGCCGGGTTGCGTACCTCCGAATTGCCGGCGGCAATCAGCGCCGCGGCGTCGTCACGCTGGACGCTGCGGCTGCTGGGATCCACCTCCTTGACCTCGGCGGACAGATTGAAGAAGCCGGCGTCGGTCAGTGGCAGTCCCACGTTGGCCGCCAGCTGAACCGTCTCACCGTCGCCGTCGTAGTACTCGCCGTAGCGCGCTTCCACCTGTCCGCCACTGGGGTCGTCCTTGAGCACGAAGTTGATCACCCCGGCGATGGCGTCGGAACCGTACTGGGCCGCCGCGCCGTCGCGCAGGACCTCGACCTGCTTGAGCGCAATGCCGGGAATCACCGACACGTCCGGGCCCTGGGACCCGTCGGCGGTGCCGTCGCCCAGGAAGGCGATCACCGCGGCCCGGTGGCGGCGTTTGCCATTGACCAGCACCAGGGTGCTGTCGGGCGGCAGCCCCCGCAGTTTGGCGGGCCGCACCAGGGTCGCGGCGTCGCTGATGGCCTGTTGGTTGACGTTGTAGGATGGCACCAGGTTGCGCAGCAGCGCGTCCATGTCCGTGTTGCCCTGGCTCGTGAAGTCATCGCCGCCGATCACGTCCACGGGGACTGGGGAATCGGCCGCGGACCGGCCTTCGCGCCGGCTGCCGACGACGACGACTTCTTCCAGGGGGGCGGCGCCGCTCTGGGCACTGACGGCGGGTGCAACGGGAAGGGCTGCAACGGCAGCGCACAGACTCAGTAGAACGGTTGGATTCGAACTCGACCGACTCGTGTCATTCATGATGTCTCCCCTCGATTGCTCTTCAGGCGGATCCGACGGTTAACGCGTCGATGACAGACGGTTGGTGGTCTTGTTGAAAGAAAGGAATGAAGGAATAGAGCTGGGTGGGGCCTCCGTGCGGTGGCTCGTGGCGCAGGTTACCTCAGCGGCGCGAGATCGGAAACGATTCGGTAAGTCTGTCTTACAGTCGGTTCGCGGGTGTACTGCGGGTCGGCAGGCTCAATCCCGCCAGGCAGCGATGCACTCCAGTTCGACCCGTGCACCGAGCGCCAGCCCGTTGGCGCCGAAGGCGCTGCGGGCCGGATAGGGCGCCGAAAAATAGCGCTGGTAAACCTCGTTGAAAGCCGGCCAGTCGTTCATGTCGGCCAGCATCACCGTGCACTTGACCACGTCGTCCAGGCTCTGGCCGTGGGCGTCCAGCGCAGCGCTGATGTTTTCGAGGACCTGTCGCGCCTCGGCCGCCATGCCGCCCGGTACCAGATCCAGGGTGCCGGGTTTGACCCCCACCTGGCCGGACAGGTACAGCGTATCGCCGAGGCGCACGGCTTCGGAGAACGGCAGGTCGGCCGGCAGAGTGCGCCCCGAGTTCAGGTGTTCGATCTCGGGACCGGCGCCCCAGGCGCCCGGACTGACGGCAAGCGCGCCCAACAGCATGGCGGTGGTAATGCCGCGGAATGGACGGATCATGGGTGCACTCCTGACAGGTCGACCCGGCGCAGTGTACTGTCTGCTGGCTTCATCGACGAGGAGGCCACCATGCCGAGCCGGATCACCGCCACCGCAGTCATCGTCTGTGCGCTTTTGCTGCCGGGGTGCTCGGAGCCGGAGTCCGGCGCGGACGCGCAGACTGACCCGCCGGCGCCACCGGACCCGTTCGGCTCAGAGGTGCTGAAGGCGGCCGGGGTCATAGACGGCGACGATCTGAAAGCGGTGGTGGCGGAACTGGCCAGCGACGCCTATGGCGGCCGCGGGCCCGGCAGTGAAGGCGACGCCATGACCCAGGCCTGGCTGGAACGGCGTCTGGCGTCGCTGGGCTACGCCCCCGGCGCGGCGGATGGCTATCGCCAGCGGTTCGATCTGGTGGGCATCACCACCGAGCAGCCGGCGACCTGGGAGTTCTTCGCGCCAGGCGAAGGCGATGCGGATCCGGTGCGTTTTCAGCAGGGTTCGGAGTTCATTGTGGCCAGCGGCGTGCAGCAGCCGGAGGCGGCGCTGAACGACGCGGAAGTGGTGTTCGTGGGTTACGGCATCGAGGCGCCCGAATACCAATGGAACGACTTCGCGGAGGCCGATCTTTCCGGCAAGGTCCTGCTCATGCTCAACAACGATCCGCACTGGGATCCGGATCTGTTCGAGGGTGAGCGCCGTCTCTACTACGGACGTTGGACCTACAAGTACGAAAGCGCCGCGCGCCAGGGGGCCGCCGGCGCCATCATCATTCACACCACACCGTCGGCCGGATATCCGTGGCAGGTGGTGCAGACCTCGTGGTCGGGCACGCAGTTCGAACTGCTGGCGGGCGACGAACCGCGGCTGCAGGCCAGAGGATGGCTCACCGAAGGCGCCGCCGCCCGGCTGCTGGCCGAGGCTGGTCAGGACCTGGCGGCGCTGGTGGAAGCGGCCTCCAGCCGGGATTTCGAGCCGGTGCCGCTGGGTCTGACGACGAGCCTGACCCTGCGTAACGATCTCACCCGCACCGGGTCCGCCAACGTTCTGGGCCTGCTGCGCGGCAGCGACCCGGTACTGGCCGACGAAGTGGTTGTGATCACGGCCCATCACGATCACCTCGGCACGGACCCCGATGCTGAAGGCGACGGCATCTACAACGGCGCCCGGGACAATGCCGCCGGTGTTGCCATCGCCCTCGAGATCGCCGAGGCGCTGGCGGCACTGCCCGTCGCGCCACGCCGTTCTGTGCTGATCAACTTCGTGGGCGCCGAAGAGCAGGGCCTGCTGGGATCGCTTTACTATGTCCGCAATCCGACCTTCCCCGCGGGCCGCATCGCTGCGAACGTGAACTTCGATGGCGCCGGGATCTGGGGTGAAACCTCGGACCTGGGTCTGGTCGGTCTCGGCAAGTCGGATCTGGATCAAGTGGCCCGGGCCGTCGCCGCGCACCAGGGCCGTGCCCTTACCGGCGATCAGGACCCGAGCAAGGGCTTCTACTACCGCTCCGATCAGTTCAGCTTTGCCCGTATCGGCGTACCCGGCATGTTCCCGCGGGCCGGCAGCCGGATCGTCGGGCAGCCGGAAGGCTGGGGAAAAGCGCGGATCGACGCCTACACCGAGCACGACTACCACCAGGTCAGTGACGAGCTGACCGAGGACTGGAACTTCGCCGGTTTGGTCCAGGACGCGCGCTTCGGGTTCCTGGTCACGCTCATGATCGCCAATCAGGACGCCATGCCGAGCTGGGTGCCGGGCGATGAGTTCGAGGACGAACGCCAGGCCGCCATCGCGGAGCTTGCGGAGCAGTCGCAATGACCAGAGGCGTCGGCTGGCAGCTCGGATGGGCGGCGATGGGCTTGGCCATGGCGCTGACCGCCCACGGTCAAACGGATCAATCTCAGAGCCCCGTCGGGGGTGACGCCGCGCCACCGGTTGCCGGATTGATCAGCGGTATTGGCGGGTTCTTCTTCCGGGCGCGGGATCCGGATGCCCTGGCGGCCTGGTACCAGGACCACCTGGGCATCGATCCGGTGCCTACGGCCTATGAGCAGCAGCCCTGGCAGCAACAGGCGGGGCCGACGGTGTTCGCGCCTTTTCACAGCGATACCGATTATTTCGGCGACCCCGCCCGACAGTGGATGATCAACTTCCGGGTGCGCGATCTGGCGGCGCTGGTAGCGGCCCTCGAAGCGCGCGGTGTGGCGGTGACGGTCGATCCCACGGACTATCCCAATGGCCGATTTGCCCGGCTGACGGACCCGGAGGGTAATCCCATTCAGCTCTGGGAACCGGCCCAACCTCCGGCGCCTTGAGCGCGGTATGATGGGCCGGTGACCGGGAGGGGAGAACGGCCGTGCACGGAATGATCGTCGACTGGATCGCGCACAACGCGCGAAATCTGCCGGACCGCACCGCAACCGTCGAATTGCCCAGCCAGCGGCGCCGCAGTTATGGCGAGATGCATCAGCGGGTGGGCCGTATCGCGACCTGGCTGACCAGCCTGGGGGTGGGGCGCGGCGACCGGGTTGGCGTGCTGGCTCTGAACTCCATCGATACCGTGGAGATCATCTTCGCCACCTGGCGTATCGGCGCCGTCCATCTGGCGCTGAACTTCCGCCTGACCGCGGGTGAGCTGGATTTCATCGTGGGCAATGCCGAGCCGAAGGTACTCATCTACGACAAGGACCTGGCGGCAACGGCGGGCGCGCTCACCGCGCCGGTCGCGTACGCGTTCGAGATGGACGGTCAGGGCGGGCAGTGCGAGTTCGAATCGGCCTGTGCCAGCGCCGAGCCCACGCCGGCCATGGTCGAGCTGGAACCCGAGGACCTGTGCATGCTGATGTACTCCTCCGGGACCACGGGGCGTCCCAAAGGCGTGATGATCACCCACGGCATGATGCTCTACGCCCAGATCAACGCTGGTGCGCCCATGCGCTGTACCGAGGACATGGTCAGCCTGGCGGTGATGCCGCTGTTCCACATCGGCGGCCTGCAGGTGTTCACGGCGCCGGCGCTGTTCGCCGGCGGAACCGCCGTCATCATGCGCAGCTTCGATCCCGGCCTGACCCTGGACGCCATGAGTGACCGGCAGCTCGGAGTCACCCACTTTCTGGGCGTGCCCGCCATCTTCAACGCCTTGCGTGACCATCCGAAAAACCCGGGCGCCGACCTGTCGCGGCTGCAACTGGTGCTGGCTGGCGCGGAAGCCGTTCCCGAAGCGCTGGTCGCATGGTGGGGCCAGCGCGGGGTGGTCATTCAGGAGGGATACGGCATGACCGAGAACGTCGCGAGTTGCTGCGTGCTCGGCCGCGACGACGTGCCGCGCAAACCCGGGTCGGCGGGCAAGCCGTTGCGCCACATCGCCCTCAAGGTGGTGCGCGAGGACGGCACGGATGCGGGCCCCGGCGAGTCCGGTGAGATCTGGTGCCGTGGCCCGGTGGTCACCCCCGGATACTGGAAACGCGACGACGCCAACGCCGAGGCCTTCGTGGACGGCTGGTTCCGTACCGGCGACATCGGCTCCACGGACGAGGAAGGGTTCTTTTATGTCGAGGACCGGCTCAAGGACATGTACATCTCCGGCGGCGAGAACGTCTATCCGGCGGAGATCGAGAACGTGCTCTACGAAATGGAAGCGATCCGCGAGGTCGCCGTCATCGGCGTGCCCGACGAACGTTGGGGCGAGGTGGGTTGTGCGGTGGTGGCGCTGAAGGAGGATGGCAGCCTCCAGGCGGAGGCGATCCTGGCGCACTGCCGGCCCAGGCTGGCCCGGTTCAAGCAGCCCGCCCACGTGGTGTTCGTCGAAGCGCTGCCGCGCAACGCCACCGGCAAGGTTCTGAAATTCGAACTGCGTAAGACCATCCGGCCGGGGTGAAGCAGTCGATGCAGGAAGCGCCGCAATCAGCCGGGCGCATGACCCGGGTGCTGAACTGGCTGCGTTACCCGGCCCTCGGCATCGTATTCT
The DNA here is from genome assembly GCA_942491135.1 of uncultured Gammaproteobacteria bacterium. GTDB lineage: Bacteria > Pseudomonadota > Gammaproteobacteria > Pseudomonadales > Azotimanducaceae > UBA7803. The sequence continues at coordinate 314,072 of CALNZS010000021.1, forward strand.
TCTGGTTCATGCTGGGCGGTATCGCTCACTTCACCAGTACCGACTTCTTCGTCTCGATCATGCCGCCCTACGTCCCGTTTCACCGCCCGGTGGTCTACCTCACCGGAGTGCTGGAGATCCTGCTCGCCATCGGCATTCTGGTGCCGCTGACCCGCGAGCGGGCCGGGCTGCTGCTGGTACTGCTGACCATCGCCGTAACCCCGGCCAACGTGCACATGTGGCTGCATCCCGATCTGTACCCGGGCAGCACGGAAACGGCGTTGACTCTGCGGCTGGTGTTTCAGGTGGTGCTCATCGGTCTGATCTGGTGGAGCACCCGGCGGCCAGCGGTCCCCGGAGCGGCAGCGTCATAGGGCGACTGACGAAGCTCACGGGGCGGGCTCCATTCGCAAATGCGTCAAATCTCGCCAACATCGCGGATACAGAGCCAGTGCCTCAGCCTGGCAGACTTGTGCCATGGCAAATCAGAGATCACCGGTCATGCGAACTTCACTGGCAGTCCTGCTGCTCGCGGCTGCATCGCTTACCTGGGCATCGGAGTCCGAGAAGGAAATCTGGGCGTGCCGGACCTTGAATCCTCAGGCCGAGCCGATGATCCACCTGGTCGACTGGGGCTCGCGCAGCTACGTCAAATTCACGCACACGCGATTCGCGGCCGCCTACGAGGATGCGGACGACGCTCGGGCCTGGTACTGGAGCAACACCGGCGCCGGCTACTATCGGTATGGCATCCTGCTCGAAGCCGATGGCGAGGCGTGGGTGCATGACTTCTCGCAAACCGATGACCAGGGGCTTTCGCCCCCGATCGACCGGCTGCGCTGTTCCCCCGCATGAGGGTATTCACCCAAGTGTTGCTTACATAAACGGCCGCCTTTGGGCGGCCGTTTACATTTCCGGCAACCGATCAGTCCAACAAGCACTTCCACGACACGTAGATTGGTGCGGTCTGATCTGGAACGTGTACAGGAATGGCGACACGCGAACGACGACGTTTGCAGTGTCTATGGATGGACCTCAAAACATCGATTCACGTAGCGGAAACTCCGACCGCATTCGCGGTGGACTGCGACGTGGTGCGCACGTCCGGGTTCGATGGAATGGCGCTGGCCCGAGCCGTTCCCGACTTCGTGGTCGTCGAGTTCGATTTTCCAAGCCGTTCGGACCTGGCCAGAGCCGCCGAATTCAAGTCGATTCACGCCCGCGTGCCCATGGTCGTCGTTACCGTGCAGCACTCCGAGGCGCTGGCAGTCTGGTTCTTTCGAGAACGCTTCTATGACTACCTGGTGCAGCCCCTGAGCCGGATCGAAGTGTCCAAGTGTCTGGCGCGCCTTGAGGCAATTCCGGCATTGTCCGCTGCGCAGCCTCAGCGCGAGTCCGTGGAGGTTCACCAGCCCGTGCCGCGGGAAGCCTGCTCGCTGCGGACAGGTCCGGCGCAGCTCAGACCGGCGTTAACTCTGATCGAGCAGCGGTACCACGATCGTCTGAACGTTGCCGATGCCGCCACCGCCTGCGCCATGACGCCGCTGCGATTCGGCCGCGAGTTCAAGGAATCCTTCGGCGTGGACTTCCGTGAGTACGTCCTGCGTTACCGGATCCGTGAGGCCTGCCGGCTTCTTCGCAACCCCAACGCTTCCGTCACAGAGATCGGCTTCTCCGTGGGATTCAGCGAGCCGTCGTACTTTACGCGGATGTTCAAGAAGCTGATTGGAAGGACGCCTTCGGCAGCACTCGGAGAGCCGGAACTGGAACTCGCGCTGCCACAGGCCGGTAGATAGGAAAACTACCAGCGTTCGTCGGCAAAGTTCTAACGTGTTACTGCCGGACTGCTCTTGAATGGGTGCCATGGTGGAGCCTGACTCCCCCACTGGAGGGTGACCGAGGCGGCAGATCCGGTTCGGTCACCAGAGATCGATCTGAAAACAGGAATCTACGATATGAAGAACTTCATCCTTTCTTTCCTCCGTGACGAAGAAGGTCTGACGACCGTCGAGTACGCCGTTGCCGGCGGCCTGATCACGCTGGCCGTGGTCGGTGCTTTTCAGGCCCTGGGCGGCAGCGTTGCTGGCGTCATCAACACGATCGACGGCGCTCTGCCTTAATCGATCGTTCTGGGGGCTTCGGCAGACGACACGTGTCGTCTGCCGAGCCTTTTCCTGACTCGAGTCGAGCCACCGTGATGACGACCAACCAACTCGCTGACCTGATGCTACTCGTCGCATTGCTGATTGCAGTTCTGATCGACCAGCGGCAGCACCGGGTGCCCAACGTGCTCACCGCCCTGATCGCCGCTGGCGGCTTTGCGGTGCAGACGTCAGTTGGCGGTAGCAATGGCGCGCTCACCGCCCTTTCCGGGATGGCCGTGGGATTAGGGGTCTTGATCGTCCCGTATCTGATGCGCGCGCTCGGTGCCGGTGACGTGAAGCTCATGGCAGCCGCCGGCGCCTGGCTTGGGCCGGCCGCGGCCGCGGCGGCCAGTCTGGTGACACTGGTCGTTGGCGCGGGATTCGGACTCGCTGTGCTCACCTATCGCTTCTATCGTTCGTCCGCCGGCGCGGACGAACTGCTTGCGTCACGGTTTCCTTACGCCGCCGCCATCGCGATCGGCGTTTCCGTGACCCTCATCGCCAAGGAGAATCCATGGATGCTCTGAGCGCAGCATCTGATGAAGTCAGCGTTCTGGTGCCGGATCACACGGCCCTGGCGCCCCGGCCGAAGCGAGTCGCCGATACTGGGCTGTCCGCCACACTGCTGACCGATCTGCTCGCGAAACACCTGCTGGCTGCCGGGACCCTTGCCATGACGGACCTCGTCGTCCGCCTTCGGCTTCCGGCACGGGTGCTGGAGGAACTACTGAATGGCATGCGCCAGGAGGCTTGTGTAGAGGTGCAGGGTAACGCCGATGGGGTTGGCGCGGTGCGTTTCGCGTTGACGCATTTCGGCCGGTCAGTGGCAACCCAGGCGCTTTCCGTGAGCGGTTACACCGGCCCGGCGCCGGTGCCCCTGACGCAGTACGCCTCTGTCGTGCGGGCGCAGACGGTTCACCGCCGCCGGGTCACCAGCGACGACGTTCACCGGGCTTTTCATGACGTCGAGATGTACGAATCGCTGATGGACCGGATCGGACCGTCGCTCAACTCCGGCCGGGCGATCTTCCTGTACGGGCCGGCCGGCACCGGTAAGACCTATGTGGCTCAGCGTCTGGCCCGTGTGTTCCGCGAGCCGGTTCTGGTGCCCCACGCGGTGGCCATCGGCGACGCGGTGGTCAGCCTTTTCGATCCGATCATGCACAAGGCCATTGATCGTCACGCTGACCGGGGGATATCGCTGGAGGGCCGTCACGACGAGCGCTACATCGAGTGCGAGCGCCCGGCCGTGATCGTTGGCGGCGAACTGACCCAGGACATGCTTGATGTTCACTACGACGTCCATGCCAGGGAGTATCGCGCGCCGTTGCAGCTCAAGGCCAACAATGGTGTGTTCGTGATCGACGACATGGGGCGTCAGAGGGTGTCGCCGAAGGCCGTCTTCAACCGCTGGATCGTCCCTCTGGAAGAGAAGGTGGATTACCTGAGCCTCGGTGCCGGGCGCCACTTTGCCTCGCCGTTCGACATGGTCCTGGTGTTTTCCACCAACTTGAGCCCGGCGGATCTGGCGGACGAGGCGTTTCTGCGCCGCATCGGCTACAAGATCCGGTTGCCTCATCTGGACCCCAATCAGTACCGGCGGGTGTGGAAAGACCGTTGTCAGACACTCGGAATTCCATTCGACGCGGACGTGCTGGAGTACGCGTTGAAAGACCTGCATGGGCGCCGCGGCGTTCCCCTGCTGCCCTGTCATCCCAGAGACCTGCTGGGCCTGGGCATGGACAGGGCGATCTACACGAGCCAGCCGAAATACATCACCCGGGAGATTCTCGACTGGGCATGGGAGAACTACTTCGTCCAGACGCACCGCGCCGAGGACCGGAGTCCTGAAACCGGAGACATATCATGATGAAACGAAGAGGCACCGTCCTCGTGCTGTTCTCGCTGCTGCTCGGCGTCGGCGCGGCCTGGGGTGCAAACCAATGGGTGCAGGGTCGATTGGCCGCTGGATCCGACGATGGGTCCACGGCGCGGGTGATCGTCGCCGCCATCTCCATTCCCTACGGCACCAAGATCGAGGACCGCCACGTCCGGGCGATCGACTACCCCGTGGACAGCATTCCGGACGCCGCGGTGGTCGACACCGACGCGGCCATCGGCCGGGTTGCAACGCTGGACATCGAGCGTGGTGAGCTGCTGATCGGAAGCCGTCTCGCGGATCATAACGGTGGCAGTACCCTCGCCGCGCTGGTGGGCAAGTCCATGCGCGCCATCACGGTCCGGGTCGACGACGTCGTGGGCGTTGCCGGCTTCCTGCTGCCCGGCAATTTCGTGGACGTGGTTTCCTCGCGCATCGAGTTGAAGACCCGGCGCGCGACCACGGAGACCATCCTGAACAACATCAAGGTGCTCGCCGTGGATCAGACCGCGGCAACGGACAAGAACGAGCCGGTCATTGTGCGGGCGGTAACCCTCGAGGTCACGCCGGGTCAGTCGGAAGTCCTGGTGAAGGCCAAGGAAGAAGGAACGATCCAGCTCACCCTGCGCAACCCGGATGAGCCGCAGCAGGTTGCACAGGCGCCGAAGGCGGCACCGCGGCCGGCGGCGCCGGCGCCGGTGACCCGACCGGCCCCGCGGCCGACCTCGGCCGAGGTGCAGGTCATTCGCGGCACCCGGGTCGACAAGACTCGGACCAGGATCTGATGGAGGCGATCATGAAGAGGTTTGCAATATCCTGGCTGATGCCGTCCTGCGTCTGGCTCATGCTGGCGCTGCTGATGGTCAGCATGATGACCATGGCTCAGACTGTCGATCGATTTGGCGAGAATCAAGTCGTCGTCCCCCTGTTCAAGTCCACCGTGTTGGACCTGGACAGCCCCGTCAACCGGGTTTCCATCGGTAACCCGGACGTTGCCGACATTCTGATTCTGCGTGCCAGCCAGGTCTACGTCCTCGGCAAGGATCTCGGGACCACCAACGTCATCCTCTGGGACGACCGCGACGAGCTGGTGGGAACGGTCAGCGTGGAAGTCACCCACGACCTGAGCAGTCTGAAGGAGAAGCTGCACGCGCTGCTGCCCGGAGAGCCCATCGAGGCTCACTCGGTGCAGCGATCGATCGCGTTGCGCGGGGTGGTTTCCAGTCCCTCATCCATGCAGGCGGCCATGGACATCGCCAACGGCTACCTGGCGCAGATCCAGACCGGCACCGAGGCGCAGGTGTTCGAGCAGGACACGCAGTCGCGGCGCGAGGACAAAACCGTTGGTCGGGTGATCAACATGATGCAGGTCGGTGGCGCTCAGCAGGTGATGCTGGAAGTCAAGGTTGCGGAAATCTCCCGCACGGAACTCAAGCGCCTCGATGCGCAGTTCAACGCCATCGGCATCGGCGACGGTAACTGGAACATCGGGGGCGTCAATGGTGGCGCCACCTTCCCCGATGTGGAGTTCGTGGATCCGATCCGCGGCCGTCTGCCGGTGTTCAACCAGAGCGCGCCGTGGGGGCCGGCCATCGACGAGTTCGCCCCGAATCCCATGTCCATTCAGAACCAGGGGCTGTTTGCCAGCTTTCTGACCGACAACACGCTGTTCAACCTCGCCATCGACGCCGCCAAGGAACGCGGACTGGCGAAGATTCTGGCCGAGCCGACGCTGACTACGCTCACCGGCGAGGAAGCCGAGTTCCTGTCTGGCGGCGAGTTCCCGATTCCAGTGCCACGGGGCGACGATGGCATCACCATCGAGTTCCGTGAGTTCGGTGTGGGCCTCGGTTTCCTGCCCGTAGTGCTGGGCTCCGGCAACATCAACGTCAAGTTGAACATCAGCGTCAGCGAGCTGCGCAACTCCAACACCATCGGAGTGTCGACGCCGGAAGTAACGTCTTCGTTCATCGTACCGTCGCTGGTCAAACGCAGCGCTATGGCGACCGTAGAATTGCGGGAAGGTCAGACCATCGCCATCGCCGGCCTGATCAATGACAACCTGCGCGAGATCGTCACCAAGTTTCCGGGGCTGGGAGATGTCCCCGTGCTGGGCGCGTTGTTCCGCAGTCAGGAGTTCATCAACAACGAAACCGAGCTGGTTATCACGGTGACGCCGCATCTCGCTCAGCCGCTGCGGCCGGAGAACATCAAGCTGCCGACGGACAACTTCATCGAGCCTTCCGACGTCGATTTCTATCTCTTCGGCCGGCTCGAGGGGCGCCGACGCGCGGCAGCGGAGCAGACGTCGGCTGCCGTCAGCCCGGAAACCGGGTCGGGTGAGCCTTCGTCTTCTCGCAGCGACGCCGCGGACTCGGCGACGATTGCCCGTTTCGGCCACCAGATCGATTGAGGAGAGCCCCATGTCTATTCGACCTTTTCTGCTGCTGACGACTGGGCTGACGCTCGCTGGCTGCGCCTCGAGTCCGGTGGAGGACGCCTACGGCGACTCGGTGCGCAGCGTGGTCGCCGCGCAGCGTATCGAGCCACAGCCGCGCGAGCCGGAACTGACCACGGATGGCGCTCGCCTGGAGGGTGTCATGACGATCTATCGGACCTGGGTTGGTGACCCGCAGCCGGTAGTCAAACAGCGTCCGGTGGAAGGGCAGTGAAACGCTTGCCGCGACAGCCTCTGCGGGGAGCGCCTCACCGGCAGCGCGGCGTTGTTGCGGTGTTGTTTGCCGTCGCCATGATCCTGCTGGTCGGCGTTACGGGTCTGGCCATCGATGGCGGCCACGGCATGCTCAACAAGACCCGGCTGCAGAACGTGGTGGATGCTTCGGCGTTGAGCGCCGCCAAGACCCTGGACATCAGCGGTGGCGATGTGACCCTGGCGACGGTGGAGGCGCTGGACATGTTCGGCGACAACGCGGTGGAGTCTGGTCACAGCGAGATTGCCGCCTCCTACGCGGCCAGCGAACTGTCCGTCACCGTACAGTTCTCGGCGACCCTGGATCCTTTCGTTCCAGGGACCACGCCTGCTGAGTACGTGCGGGTCATTGCCCAAGGCCTGGTTCAGCAGGGCTGGTTCATCCCGGTCATGGGGGTGAACGAATTGAACGTCGGCGCAACGGCGGTCGCCGGCCCCAGCCCCACCCTGGGCGAGGTCTGCAATGTCGCGCCGATCATGGCGTGCGGCGATGCCAGCGACCCCACGGATCCGTTCCATGGATACGCCCCCGGTGACATCACGGTGCTGAAGACGTCTTCCGGCAACAACGGCGACTTTGCTGTTGGCCCCGGCAACTTTCAGCTGGTCCGGCTGGATGGTGCGTCCGGCGGCGCCGATATCCGGGAGGCGCTGGCGGGCAGCTACAACGCCTGTATAACGCCAAGCGGCGGCTCGATTCCGACGGAGCCCGGTAACACCATCGGGCCCGTGGCCCAGGGGATCAACACCCGGCTCGGCATCTACAACGGACCGGTGAGCGGTCAGCGCGACCTCTATCCGCCGGATCTGGTATTGGATCAGATCTCGCCGCTGACCTACGAAGACGGCACCGTCTACTACGATGGCGAGCCGGACCCCGAGCCTGCGGATCTTCCCTTCGACTATCAGGATTACGTCTCCGACTCGCTGAACCCCGGCGCGTGGAGCAGCTATGCCGCGGACGGTCAGGCGTTCAGGCGCGTGTTGCGGCTGCCGGTGGGGGACTGCGACGGCACGGTGAACGGTCAGGGCGACGTGCCCATGCTCGGCGTGCTGTGCTTTTTCATGCTGCAGCAGGTGGCGCAGAAGGGTAACGATGCCGAGATCTTCGGTCAGTTCATGGGCGCGGACGGTACCTGCCCCGTCACGGGCAAACCAGGGCCTCTGCCCACTGCCGGCCCGGGCCCTTATCGCATTCAGCTGTACAAAGACCCCGATGGGGCGGCGTCATGACGGTCACTGGCCGCAAGCGACAGCAGGGGTTGGCCATGACGGAAATGGCCATCGTCCTGCCTGTGTTGCTGATGCTGATCTTCGCCAGCGCCGAATTTGGCCGTGCGTTCTGGCAGTACAACGCGCTGACCAAATCGGTTCAGGACGCCGCGCGTCATGCAGCCGGACGGGGCCTGTTCGGCTCCACCGGCGTCGTCATCGTGACCGACCAGTTGCGTTCGGAGGTGGCCAACCTGACGGTCTACGGCAACACCGCAGGTTCCGGTGCGCCCATTCTCGCGGGACTGACCACCAGCGGTGTGACCCTGGAGTCCCCGGGAGACGGGGACATACTGGTCCGCACCCAGTACACGTACGAGCCCATCTTCGGCTTCATTCCGAGTTTCGACGGCTCCAGTCTGGCGACGATCTACGACTTCGAGGCGGTGGTGAGGATGCGGGCGCTGTGAATGCGAGCAAGCAGAAAGGTCTGGCAGCGGTGGAGACCGCCATCGTCGGCATGCTAGCGATGATGGTGCTGTTTGCCGTCATCGAGGTGGGTCGGGCCTTCTTCGTTATGAATGCCATGGAAGAGGCAACGCGCCGCGGGGCCCGGGTGGCCGCGGTCTGCCGGGTCAACGATTCGGCAATCGCCCAGATCACGGTCTTCAACGCGTCCGGCAACACGGGGCCGAGTCCGGTCATCTACGGGCTGAGCCCGGCCAATGTGGCAGTGGACTACCTGGACGACGGCGGCAATGCGGTCGGCGATCCGATCGGCAACTTTGGCGCTATTTCCTATGTCCGGGTCGGGATCACCGGCTATCAGCACCAGTTGCTCATCCCACTGTTCGTGCGAACGATCAATATGCCTGCGTTTCGCACCGTCCTCCCGCGGGAAAGCCTCGGCGTGAGCCGGGAAGGATTCACAACATGCTGAAACTGAGCGAACAGAACGGCGGCGCGGGCCACGTATGCTGGACCTTGCAGAACATGCTGAACTCGACGGTCGAATGACCATGAAGATACTGATATCAAGCCGATCGGACGAAGCGCTGGCGTCGATAAGCCAAAGGGTCCGGCAAGCAGGCTACGGGAATCCGGATACTCGATTGCTGGTCAACGGTGACCGGGATCCGGTGAGTGTCGGGTCGCGGCCGCCGGATGTCCTGGTCCTGCATGCCGGCGAGCACATCGCCCAGCATTTGAGTGCTCTGGCCGAACGCAGCGGGGACCAGCGCCCGGCCCTCATCGTCGTTGGCGAGCACCTGCCCACGGAAGCCATGAAGTTCGCCATGCGCGCCGGGGCCCGGGATTTCGTGGCCGATCTCGCCTCGGAAGAACTGCCGGAGGCCTTGGCCCGCCTCGACGCCGAGATCGAATCCAGTAGCGGCCGATCCCAGGTCGTTGCCGTCATCAATGCCAAAGGTGGCGCGGGCGCCTCTTTCATTGCGGCCAACCTGGCCCATCTGGCGGTCGGCTCGGGCGACGACACGGTCCTCATCGATCTCGACTTTCAGTACGGATCGCTGGCCCACTATCTCGATCTCAAACCGCGGCGCAGTCTCGTCGACGCGCTCAGGCACGTCGACGAACTGGACGCGACGGCGGTCTCGGCGTACGTGTCGAGTCATGAGAGCGGTGTCGACCTGCTTGCATCCACCGCCAACACCGGATGCCTTTCGGTCGACGGCGGCGAGGGCGTGGCAACACTGCTGGAGATTCTCGGCGAGCGCTATCGTCGTGTGGTGGTCGACGTACCGCGACATATCGACCGTGCCGGAATCGAAGTGTTGCGGCGTGCGGATGTCGTGCTGCTGGTGCTCCAGCAGTCGCTGCTCGCCGTCAACGACGCCGTGCGCCTGAAGAGTATTCTGATCGACGAAGTCGGCATGCCGTCGGCGAGCCTCATCAGTGTGGTGAATCGCCACAGCAAGCGATCCATGCTGGAGATGCGGGATCTCACGGAAGCCATGGGCGGCTCGGAGCCGGCGTTGATCCCGAATCAGTATCAGATTGCGTCGGAATGCGCCGAACTGGGTGTCTTTCTGGCGGAGCGTGCGCCAAATGCGCCGATCAGCAAGGCCCTGGCGGCACTGCAGGCGCGCGTCATGGGGGTGCCGCTGCAACGTGAGCGCAGCCTGCTGTCTCGAATCGGCTTGAGGGGTTGAAGATGTCGGCGGTACTCGGTAACAGGCCTGGTGATTCCATCGACCCGCAGGCACCACGGCCGGCCCGATCGCTGACGGTCGCGGAGCGGACGGCCAAGGATCAGGCGCATGCCGAACTGCTGGACCGCCTCGATCTGTCGCTCATTCACACCGTGCCGCGGGAGCGGGCCAGCCAGCAGATCCGCGACGCGGCGCGAACGATCCTGCACGAGCAGGGGGCGCCGCTGACCGCGGACGCCCGGGCGCGGGTGATTCAGAGCATCGAGGACGAGATTCTCGGCCTGGGCCCGCTCGAACCGCTGCTGCAGGACGCCACCATCTCCGACATTCTGGTCAATGGGCCGGATCAGGTGTACGTGGAGCGCCGAGGCAAACTCCAGCTGACTGACGTGACGTTCAGCAGCAACCGCCACCTGATGAACATCATCGACCGCATCGTTTCCGCCATCGGGCGCCGGGTAGACGAGTCATCGCCCATGGTGGACGCCCGCCTGGCTGACGGATCCCGCGTCAACGCGATCATTCCGCCGCTGGCCTTAGACGGCCCGGCATTGTCCATCCGGCGGTTCGCCCGGGAGTTGCTGACGGTCAACGACCTGATCGAGATCGGAACCCTGACCGAGGCGCTGGCACGGGTGCTGGCCGCATCGGTCGAGGGCCGGCTGAACGTACTGGTTTCCGGCGGAACGGGCGCGGGCAAGACCACCATGCTGAATCTTCTATCCGGCTACATTCCGGAGGACGAACGTATCGTCACCATCGAGGATTCGGCGGAACTGCAGCTCCAGCAGCCCCATGTGGTACGGCTGGAAACGCGGCCGCCGAACATCGAAGGTAAGGGCTCGGTCACTGCCCGCGACCTGGTGATCAACAGTCTGCGGATGCGCCCGGAGCGCATTATCGTCGGCGAGGTGCGTGGCCAGGAGGCCCTGGACATGCTCCAGGCCATGAATACCGGTCACGACGGGTCGCTGACCACGGTGCACGCGAACTCCCCGCGCGACGCCCTGAGCCGGCTGGAAAACATGGTGTCCATGAGCGGGATTTCCTTTCCCACCAAGACGCTGCGGGAACAGATCGCCTCGGCCATCGACCTGGTGCTGCAGGTGGAGCGCCACGAGGACGGCTGCCGCCGCATTGTCAGCCTGTGCGAGATCAACGGCATGGAAGGCGACGTGGTGACCATGTCCGAACTCTTCGCATTCAAACGCCAGGGCCGTGGCGCCGACGGCAGTGTGCTTGGCGAGCTGCAGCCTACCGGAATCATCCCGGCGTTCCAGAAGAGCCTGACGGCGCGGGGAATCGACCTTCCGGTCGAACTGTTCGGCGGCATGTTCGGCGGGAGGAACTGAGATGGAAGACGGCCTGGTCCTGTTCGCGGCGCTGGTGTTCGCCGCGGTGTTTCTGCTCGCCCACGGCATGACCGTCCCCGTATTCGGCGAGAGCCGGCGCACGGCGAAACGATTGCGGGAGCGGCTGGCTCAGGTGGAACGGAGTGAGGGCGACGACTTCGCCTCGCTGCTGCGGGAAAAGGCCCTGGACCGTTTGTCACCGTTGGAACGACGCATCGAGCGGCTGCCCAGCATGACGAGACTGTCGGCCTGGATCGCCCAATCCGGCCATCCCGTGATGGCGTTTCGGTTGGTCCTGCTGGCCGCGGGACTGGGACTGGCGGGTGCGCTGCTCGGCTGGGAGTTCGGCAACTCCGTTCCGGCCCTGGCGCTGGGTACCGCGGTGGGGGTCGCGTTACCGTTTCTCAAGATCTCGCGGGACCGTCAACAGCGCTTCCAGAAGCTGGATGAGCAGCTCCCCGACGCCATCGACGTGATGCAGCGGGCGCTCAAGGCCGGCCATCCGTTCAATGCGTCGCTGAAGCTGGTCTCGGAGGACATGGATCAGCCCATTGCGCGCGAATTCGAGATGGCATTCGCGGACATGAACTATGGCAACGACACGCGCCGCGCGATGCTCGGTCTGCTGTCGCGGGTGCCCAGTGTGACCATGATGGCGCTGGTGACCTCCGTGCTCGTGCAGAAGGAGACCGGTGGCAACCTGGCGGAGATCCTCAAGCAGATTTCCGGGGTTATTCGAGGGCGGTTTCACCTCCATCGGAGAGTCCGTACCCTGTCCGCCGAGGGCCGGATGTCGGCCTGGGTCCTGGGACTCGTGCCGCTCGGCCTGTTCGCGCTGATGATGGTACTGAACCCCGACTATATTCCCATGATGTTCGACGAGCCCGCGGGCCGGAAGTTGTTCGCCTTTGCGTTCGTCTGGGGTGGCATCGGCATCTTCTTCATCCGCCGGATCATCCGGATCGACGTCTAGGTACCGTTATGCAGTGGCTCTATGACATCGCCATCGGCATCGCCGACGACCCCGCCTCCATTCAACTCGTTGTGGTGTTACTGGCCGGCCTTGCGGCGACGGTGCTTGCCCTGGGTCTGATCTTCATCGGCCTGGGCGCGGCTGACCCGGTGCGCCGGCGTCTCAGTCACTTCCGCGGCAGTGAGACGCTGGAGGGTGGTCGGAAGGTGTTCAGCATCGAGACCGTCCTTGGTCCCGTGACCCAGTACGTGCTGCCGAGCGACGAGATCGAGCGCAGCCGGATCGTCGGCAAGCTCGCCCACGCCGGCTTCCGGTCTCCCAGTGCCTTTCAGGTGTTCTACTCGATCAAGGCCCTGCTGGCCATCGTGTTACCGGTCATCGTTCTGACCGCGACCCAGTTCTTTCCGAGTCTGTCCACGACCATGGTGCTGACTTACGGATTGGGCGCGGCGGCCTTCGGCCTCATCGCACCGTCGGTGGTGCTGGCCAAGCTGGTGAGCCGGCGTCTGAAGAAACTGCGCGACGGCTTCCCGGATGCTCTGGATCTGCTGGTGGTCTGTGTCGAGGCCGGTCTCGGCCTCAGTCAGGCCATCCAGCGGGTCGCCGACGAACTGGTGGTCAGCCATCCGGACCTGGCGCTGGAACTCTCGGTGGTCAATGCCGAGATCCGGGCCGGTGTCGACAGCGTCATGGCTCTGAAGAACCTGGCGGAACGGACCGGTCTCGACGACATTCGCGGCCTCGTAAGCCTGCTGGTTCAGACGTTGAAGTTCGGTACGGGAGTCGCCGAATCCCTGCGCGTGTATTCCGCGGAGTTCCGGGACAAGCGCATGCAGCGAGCGGAGGAGCAGGCGGCCAAGATCGGCACCAAGATGATCTTCCCGTTGATCGTGTTTCTGTTTCCCGGGTTCTTCGTCGTGGCCGTCGGCCCGGCGGCGGTTCGGTTGATCAGTGTTTTCGGGAACTTCTGAGGGGAACCACCCATGCGATGGCGTATTCTGATTCTGCCGGCCCTGTTTGCCGCGAGCCTGACGGGTTGCGCCACGAAGGGCGAGCCGCCCCACGTACTTAGCGGTGAGGCCACATTGGATGCCGTCATGGCGCGGGCCGACGGGTCGGCTCGAAGCGGGGACTTCCGCGCGGCCGCCATTCTCTATCAGCAGGCCCTTTCCCAGGAGCCGAGCGCGGAAGCCTTCTACCGCCTGGGACTGTCGCTCAGGCACATGGGCCGGTCGGATGGCGCCATTCAGGCGTTCCGTAGCGCGTTGTCTCTGAACGCGGATCATACGGGTTCGCTAGAGCGGCTTGGCCTCGATCTGACGTCACGCGGCGAGGTGGCGGAGGCCGCCGTGCATCTGCGCCGACTCGAGTCCCTCACCCCCGGGAACTGGCGGGTGCACAACGCGCTGGGCATCGTCGCCGATCTCGAAGGCCGGTTCAGAGACGCGCAGGCTCAGTACTCCGAGGCCCTGGCGCTGCTGCCCGACTCCGCCAAGCTGTGGAACAACCTCGGCTACTCGCACTACCTGGCCGGCAACGATGATGAAGCGCTGGTTGCCATGCGCAAGGCGCTGGCATTGAAGGGCGACTATCCTCCTGCGCGCAACAACATCGCTCTGGTCCTGGCCAGACAGGGACGTTACCAGGATGCCATTGGCGTGCTTTCGCGGGTGGGTGGACAGAGTGACGCGCACGCCGACGTCGGCTATCTGGCATTCCGCATGGGCGATTACGACGAGGCGGAGGCACTGCTGGCGGAAGCCATCAGGCTGTCGCCGACGTTTCATCAGCAGGCGCATCGTAATCTGGCGGCAGTGCGTGAGGCGCGCAAGAATGCCCCGGCGGCGACCGTCGAGGTTCTGCGGGATTCGTTCATGTCCTCGCTGGGCGCCTTCTTCGGCGAAGGCTGAGCCCCAACCGCAGCTCACTTCGGCGCGATTGCCGTATCCGCGGGCTCGCGGCCGACGAAGGTTCAGTCCGTCACGGTGACCGGCGGCTCCGGAACGCTGGAGCGCTCGAAGACCTCCTGATCGCTCATGGCCATGATGGCCTGGTAGACCTTGGGAGGATACTGCATGTGCGGCTTGTCCGGATCGATGGGCGGCTGCGGCACCGCGCCGCCCTCGCCGTCGTAGCGGGCCGGCGCCTTGAAGCGCTCCAGATCCGCCGCTTCGATGCCGGCCAGTTTGACCACCTCCGGATCGATCCAGGCCCGGGCGTCGATGGCCACCTCGGAGGTGGCAACCTCCAGGGTCAGGCCCTCGGGGCCGGCGAAGTAGATGGACTGGCACATGCCGTGATCGATGGGGCCGAGCACGTTGACGCCGCGGGTGCGGATGCGGTCGCGGATGTTCTTGAGATCGTCCACGGTGTCCACGTTGAATGCCACGTGCTGCATGGTGCCAGGCGCCGACGGCATGGCGCCCGACCCGGCGTGGGACTTGCCGTATTCGATGGGGATGTCCTTGATGGCGTCCATCTGCACGAAGGCGATGTAACAGTGGTCGTTGGCTTTCATGAAGCCGTGCCAGGCGCCGTCGACCCCGTGCATCCAGTACAGCGCCACCAGTTCCATGCCGAGGACGTCGGAAAAAAACTCGATCTGCTGCTTGATGTCGCTGGTGGAGATTGCCAGGTGATGAATGCCGTTGGCTTTCAGGGAATTGCTCATGCTCGTCACTCCTCGGGCTGATTTACCTCGGACTCGTTGAACTGCGGAAGCGCCCAGATCGGCGACGACCAGGCCCGCTCCCGGATCATCTGTTCGGCGCCGCCGTCCGCCATGCTCCAGCGCGGGCCGGGCACTTCCAGCACCCGGGCATACCACAGCGCGGGCTCGCGGGGCTGATAGTCGTCGTCGCGCCATTCGCTGCACCACTGGGCGCGTCCTTCGGAACCCGCCGCGCTCACCGACCGGATCTGCTGCACCACGGCGCCGTCCCGGTAGGTCAGCTTGATCAGTTCCAGGCGGGCCAGTGGCCGCTGGTCCATGGCGGCGTGCACCGCAAAGCGCGGCTTGCGCTCGGCATCCGGCGTCAGGGTACCGCCCATTACGGTGATTTGCTCCCGGGCGGGTCCCTGGGACGGCTGCGAGGCGCACAGATCCACGGCGCCGTCGAAGCTCTGCAGAAAACGCAGCGCAATGCGCGGGCCGGAAGTCCCATAGGCTTCGCGCCGGGCGAGGGCCCGGAACACTCCGTCCCGGGTATTCTCCGTGGCCCATACGGCGGTGAGGCCGCCGGGGTTGTAGTGGCGCAGCGCCAGCCGTGCCTCCGGAGTGGCGTCGAAGCGCCCGAACGTGCCTTGCCAGTCCGACTCCTCCACGTATCCCGGCCGCGCGGCGTGGGTATCAGTGGAACCGATGAGTCCGTAGCGGAAGGGATTGATCCCGGTGCGGGCGCCCACCGCCAGTCCTTCACCCAGGGCGTCGCGCAGATAGCCGCTGCTCACCGTCTGGTTTTCCGCCTCGCTGGGCGGTCCGGGCGCGGTGGCCTGGCGCCGTAGCACCGGCACCGGCAGCGCAACCTCGAAAGCGCATTCGTCGTCGGCCAGCGGCGAGCCGGGAAAACACTCGCTCTGGCCCTTGTGCTGCACCACCTCGGCGAGGCGCTCGTAACGCCGCCGCAGCGCCAGGGTGCCTGCATCGTGACCGTCGATGCGGAAGGTGCCGCCCATGCCCAGGTTGGTGTTGTGGGGAATGGCCAGCACCTCGCAGCCATCGGCGCGCCGGCAGGTAGCGTCCAGGGTGCGCCACAGTTGCTCCTGGGTCGGCTGGTCGACCACGTTCGGCGGGCTGTGAGGCACCTTCTCGGTGCGGTAGATCAGGTTGCGGTGCCAGTGCAGGTCGTCGGGTGTCGCGCTCCACTCGCTGCCGATCAGGGCCGTGAAGCGGCACGGCTCGTCGGCCTGGTTGGCGGCGTCCTGCAGGCGCTGCCAGGTGTCGGCGGCGGCGCGGGCGCAGCGCTCGGCATCCGCCGGGCAGATGGGTTCGGCGCGGCCCAGGTGATCGGCGAACAGGGTGCGGAAGGCGCCCCGGAAGCTGGCGCCGTCCAGGTTGTGGATGGCATCGCAGTATGCGCTGGGCTCGCCGCTGCCGCACAGGGTGGTCGCCGCCAGGTATTCGCCGTGGTCGGTGACGGCGACGAAGTCGAGCGGCCGCTCGAGGCGGATCTCGCTGCCGTCGGGCAGCCGCTCCGGGGCGCCGCGGGCGAACGCGAAAGCGTCCTGGGGCGTGCGGCGCACGCCCAGCAGGTAGGCGTCCAGGGAGTAGCTGGTGTGCACGTGCAGGTCGCCCCAGAGCAGGCGTTTGCCGTCGTCTCCGGAACAGGCGGCGCCGGCCGCCGAAGCCAGGAGCCCGCTCAGCAGCATCACGACCCCCAGTGTGGCTGATCGTGGTGACTGGTCAGGCATCCCGTTCCCCTTCCCGCAGCGCGCGTTTGAGTATCTTGCCGGTGGCGCTGCGTGGAAACGGCTGCTGCCGGAACTGGAACGAGCGTGGGCACTTGTAGGCTGCCAGGGATTCGCGGCAGTGTCGCGTCAGATCCTGCTCCAGATCCTCCAGCGAGGCTGTGGTGCCGCCGGAATCGGAGTGCAGGCGCACCAGCGCGCACACTTCTTCGCCCCAGCGTTCCGAGCGCTGGCCGATCACGGCACATTCGGTCACCGCGGGATGAGATTCCAGCACCCGCTCCACCTCGGCGGAATAAACGTTCTCACCGCCGCTGATGATCATGTCCTTGGCGCGATCCACCACGTGCAGATAACCGGCGGCGTCCAGGAAACCGATGTCGCCGGTATGCAGCCAGCCGCCGCGGAAGCTGTCGGCGGTTTCCTCCGGGCGGTTCCAGTAGCCGGCGGCAACCCCGGGGGAGCGCACGCAGATTTCGCCCCAGTCGCCGTTGGCGGCGGCTTCGGCGCCGTCGCCGGCGATGCGCAGTTCCACGCCGGCCACCGGACGGCCAGCAGAGGTCAGGTGACCCTGGGCCGGGTCGTGCTCGGCAGGCAGCAGGGCGGTGGTGACCCCGGATTCGGTCTGGCCGTAGATCTGCACGAACTCCGTAGCGGGTAGATGGGCGAGGGCCTGCCGCAGCAGCGGCTCGCTGATGGGCGAACCGCCGTAGGTGATGCGCCGCAGGCAGCCGAGGTCGTGAGCGCCGATGGCGGGATGCTCGATCAGCGCGCGGATCATGACCGGCACCAGCACCGCGTAGCTGACCCGTTCCCGGGCGATGGTGGCCAGCGCCTCCTCGGCTTCGAAACGCTCCATGATTTCGCAGGCGGCGCCGATCAGCAGCGCGCCGTAGCAGTTGCTGAGGGCCGCCAGGTGAAACATCGGCGCGGCGATGAGCAGGCTGTCGCCACGATCCAGCCGGGCCACGCTATGCCATTGCTGCGCGCCGGCGATCAGGCTGCGATGGGTCAGGACCACGGCCTTGGCGCGGCCGGTGGTGCCGCCGGTGAAACACAGCACCGCCGGATCCTCGCCGCCGCGGCCCTGGTCGGGCAGCGGTTCACACGCCGCCGCCATTCCGGCCAGTCCGGCCGGGTCGTCCGCCGCCAGGTCCATGCGCACGATCCGTTCCATCCCGCCGGCTCGGGCCAGTTCCTCGGCGCGGGCGGCGTGAGCGGCGTCGGTGAGCAGCAGCCGCGGCGCACATTCCTCCAGGCACTGGGCCAGTTCCGGTCCGGCCAGGCGGGTATTCAGCGGGACCAGGATGGCGCCGGCCCAGGGTATGGCGAGCAGCAGCGTGTACAGCGCGTCGCTGTTGCCGGCCAGCGCCGCAACCCGGTCACCGGGTTGGATGCCGGCGTTGCGCAGCGCCGCGGCGTAGCGGGCGACCCGATCCGCCAGTTCCTGCCAGGTGCTGACCCGGCCGCACTGGCGTACCGCCACTGCGTCCGGGGTGAGCGCACTGGCGGCGGTCAGCAGCCGGGACAGGGCAAAAGTGCCGGTCGCGGATGTGTCGCTCGAAGCGGCGGCGTGCAACGGTTTGTCAGTGATCACGAGGGTGTTTCACTCAGAACGACGCCGCTGCGCGGACCGCTTCGGCGCACTTCGCGTCGAGCAGTTCCTCCAGTTGCTCTGGCCCGAGCATACCCGTGGGTTCGATCTTCATGACGCGGATGTCCTCGAAGCCGAGGAAACGTCCGATGTGCTCCAGATACCAGCGCTGAAAGTCGGACTTGGTGCCGTCTTCGGGGCTGGGGAAGCGGGGTGCGTAGGGACTGCCACTGGCCAGGATCAGCTGCAGCGGCCGGTCACGGACCAGCCCGACGTATTTGCCCTGGCGATTGACGATGAAGGTGAGGCCAGGCTGGCAGACCAGATCGATCCAGTGCTTGAGCCGGTAGGGAATCGAGAAGTTCCACATGGGTGCAGAGATGAGCACCTTGTCCGCCGCTTTCAGGCGCTCGATCTCGGCCACCACGCCGGCCCATTCCCCGCGGGCTTCGATGCCGTCGCCGCCACGCACCATGTCGGCAATCTGGTCCATCTTCTGATTCGCCCCCTGATCGCCGAAGGCCGGCAGGTCGGCGTCGAACAGGGGCAGGTGTTCGATCTCGTGATCCGGGTTGGCGCTCCGGTAGGCCTCGACGAAGCTGGCTGCCGCCCTGGACGAGAACGACGCGGCGCCGCGCGGGCTGGCTTCGATGTAGAGCAGGCGGGTCATGGCTGAAGCTCCGGGTTCGGCTGGGCCACGCGGTTCAGACCGGCGACGCCGAATCCATACCCAGCAGCAGGCGGCCGTAGTTTTCCGCGCCGATCTCCAGATCGAATACGGTATGGCACGACAGGGTGTTGATGTCGCGGTGGATGCGCTGCATCGGGTGGGGCTTCAGGTGTGCGCTGGCGCCGCTGGCTTCCATGACCTGGATCACGGCGTCGCGGCAGGTGCGCACCACCTGCGCCACCAGCAGGCGCATGCGGGCGCGTTCCGACGCCGGGCACACGTCGTCGCGCTCACCCCACACCGTGAGCTCGCGGCCCACCTGACGCAGCACCATTTCGGCGCCGTCGATGCGCGCCGCCACGTCGCCGAGGCGCACCTGGGCAACCTGACGCTGGGCCTGTTTGCTGCCGGTGCCGTACAGGGTGCGCGCGCCCAGGCGATCCTTGAACAGATCGAGGGCCCGCCGCGCCGCCCCCACCGCCGGGGTGGCCGCCGCGATGGACAGCAGCGGCAGCATGGGGTGCCGGTAACTGGGTGATTGATGCCAGTCGGCGCCGCGGCCGCGGCCGAGCGCCATGCCGACCAATGATTCGCTGTAGTCCGCGGGTACGAACACGTCGTCGGCGATCATGTCGTTGCTGCCGGTGCCTTCCATGCCATCGCAGTACCAGGTGTCGGCCACCTCGATCTGCTCCCGCGGCACGATGAACAGACGCGGATCCGGTGCGGCGCCGGTATCCACCAGACCATTGAGGATCACCCAATCGGCGTGCATCACGCCGGTGCCCCAGGCCCACTGGCCGGAGATTCGGTAGCCGCCGTCGACGGCGCTGGCGCGGCCGTTGGGACTGATGCTGGCCGGCGCCAGGATGAACGGCTTTTGGCCGAAGATGGCCTGCTGGGTGGCGGCCGGGAACTGAGCCAGCATCCAGTTGTGTTCCATGTAGAACGTGGTGACCCAGCCGGTGGAAGTGCAGGCCTCGCTCACCGCGAGACCGATATCGATGTAGGTGTCGGTATCGATCTCGTAGCCGCCAAAACGTTTCGGTACGAACGAGCGGAATACGCCGGTGTCGGCCAGCGCGGCAATCACCGCGTCCACCGGTTTGCGCTCGCGCTCGGCCTGGTCGGCGTGGTCGGCAATCAGTCCGGTGAGGGCGCGAACCCGCTCGACCAGGTCGGCGCGGCTCGGCTCAAGTGCTGCCTCGGTCATGACGGTCTCCCCTGAAGAATACGGCGGTAGTGCTCCGATTTCTTCGAATATTGTCCAGACCTTGACAATCGAATGTCAAGGATTTAACAATTTGTGATCGGCCGGCGGGTTTCGCACCGTCAGCTTGCCTGTAACAGGGGAGACCAACCATGCGTTTGAAGAAATTCGACAGAGCCGCCATCGCCCTGGCGGCGCTGACGCCGCTGCTGAGCGGCGGGGCCATTGCAGCGGAGAGCGGGGCCCAGTCCGGCCTCATCGAAGAAATTGTGGTCACTGCCCAGAAGCGCGAGCAGAGCCTCGCCGACGTGCCCATCTCCATCAACGTGGTCAGCGGCAGCCAGATCGACCGGTTCAACATCGCCACCTTCGAGGAAATCGACGAATACGTGCCGAACATGGTCATCGCCGACTCGCCCGGCAACAACCAGATCTACGTGCGCGGCATCGGCACCGAGTCCGGCAGCCTGGCGCTGGAGCAATCGGTGTCGTTGTTCGTCGATGGCATCTACGCCGGCCGCGCGCGGCAGTTTCAGGAACCTTTCCTGGACGTTGAACGGGTGGAAGTGCTGCGTGGTCCCCAAGGTGCGCTGGTGGGCAAGAACACCTCGGCCGGCGCGGTCAGTATCGTCTCGCGTCGCCCCTCCGACGAAGTCGAAATCGAGATCGAGGGCGAATACGAATTCGAGTACGACAGCTACACCACCACGGCCATCGCCTCCGGTCCGCTGAGCGACTCGTTTCGCGGCCGCCTGGTGGCGAAATACGAAGACGTGGGCGGTTATGTGGAAAACACCGCCAAGGATCGCGACGAGACGGAAGGCGATCGTGTACTGCTGCGCGGCACCGGCGAGGTCGACCTCAGCGACACGGTCACTGCCATCGCCCGGCTGGAGTACGCCGAGACCGACATCGACGGTCACACCTTCGCCACCATTCCCCTGGGCGGCAGCTACCGCTGGGAACGTCAGTCCGATGCCGAGGAGTACGACCAGCAGGAGACGGTCAACGCTTCGCTGACCATCGACGCGGCGCTGGGGGCGTTCACCCTGACCTCCATCACCGGCTATGTGGACCTGGACAGCGAGAACTTCGTCGACGCGGATTTCACCGCCGCGCCCATCCTCGGCGCGTCGTTCTTCGACGACCTCAAGCAGTTCTCTCAGGAATTCCGGCTGCTGTCGCCGGCGGAGGATCGCCTGAGCTACGTGCTGGGCGTCTACTACCTGGATCGCGACGTGGACATCTTCCGCCAGACCTTCTGGAACCTCGGCCCGTTCGTGGGCACGTCCAACCGCGACTACTCGGAGAAATCCGAACTCTACTCCCTGTACGGCCAGGCCGAATACCGGCTCGCCGACGTCTGGACCGCCGTTTTCAGTGCGCGCTACACGGACGAGGACAAGGACGCCGACCTGAACCGCTACAACGACGGGCTGGTGCCGCCGAGCCAGCTGACAACGCCGCTATCCGACAGCCTGTCCGAGGACGAATCCGATCTGTCGGCCAAGCTGCAGTGGCAGGTCACGGAGGGCATGATGCTCTACCTCAGCTACGCGGAAGGTTCCAAGGGTGGCGGCTTTGCCGGCGCCTCCGCGTCCGTGCTGGCCGAGAACTTCCGCTTCGGTCCCGAGTCCTCCACCTCCTACGAGGCCGGCGCCAAGCTCGATCTGCTGGACCAGCGGGCCTTCGTCGGCATTGCCGTGTTCACCACCGACTACGAGGACCTGCAGACCGCGGCGTTCAACGGGGTCGCCTTCGATTTCGCCAACGCGGCGGAGGCCCGTTCCCGGGGTGTGGAACTCGACGCGGTCTGGGTGATCGACGAGCACTGGGAGTTGAAAGGGGCACTGGCTTATCTGGACGCGGAGTACGAGGACTATCCCAACGGCGCCTGCATCGCGCCCGACAACGTCATTCCGGGTTGTGTGGAGGATCTGTCCGGTACCGGCCTGCCGTTCGCGCCGGAGTGGAGCGGGCGGGTGGATGTCCGCTACCAGCGCCCGGTGGGCAACCTGACCTTGTCGGTGGATGCGGGGATGTCCTATCGGGACGACTATTTTGTACATCCGGCCCGGTTCGCCGAAGCCCGTCAGGATGGTTACACCAAATTCGATCTGCGGGTCGAACTCGCGAGTGACGCGGCCGGCTGGACGCTGGCGCTGATGGGGCGCAATCTGACCGACGAAGAGACCTTCAGTCAGGCCTTCGAGACGCCGGTGTCGGCGCCCCCGGGGGCCACGCCGGACTACAACACGGCGACCCAGTTGCTGGATCCGGGCCGCACGCTGGCGGTCCAGGCCGGGTACCGGTTCTGAGGCAGTAATCGGAGTAGACCTATGAGCAAAGCCACCCGCCCCAACATCGTCCGCGAGCCTTATGGCGTGGTGCACACCGACCCGGATCCCATGAAGGACACCTACGGCGGCTCCACGGGCGTGGTTTTCGTCGAGTGCATGCGCATCCGGCCGGAGCACGGCGATTCCGATACGGTGGTGGTGTTCTCGCATCCGGTGGGCGGCGGCGCGTTCCTGCCCATGGTCAATGCCCTGGCCCGGGCCGGCACCCACATCATCTACTGCAACCCGCGTTACCGGGGCAACGATTCGGCGCTGATCATGGAGAAGTGCCTGCTCGACCTCGGCGCCTGCATCCGCGACCTGAAGGAGCGGTTCGGTTATTCGAAGGTGGTATTGGGCGGCTGGTCCGGGGGCGGCAGCCTGTCGCTGTTCTATCAGGATCAGGCGGAGCATCCGACCATCACCGAGACCCCGGCCGGCGATCCGCTGGACCTGACCGCCGTGGATCTGATTCCGGCCGACGGCATCATGCTATTGGCCGCCCACATCAGCCGGGCGGTGACCTCCACGGAGTGGCTGGACCCGTCCATCACGGATGAGTCGCGGCCGTTCGAGCGGGATGTGGAATTGAACCTCTACGACCCGGCCAACCCCAATCAGCCGCCCTACAGCGACGCGTTCGTCGAGCGCTTCCGGGCGGCCCAGCTCGCGCGCAACCGGCGCATCACCGCCTGGGTCAAAGACACCCTGGCGGATCTCAAGGCGGATCCCGACGGCGTGCCGGAACGGCCGTTCATCGTCTACGGCACCATGGCCGACGTGCGCTGGCTGGATCCGGCTCAGGACCCTTCGGACCGGCCCACCGGCACCTGTTACCTGGGCGATCCGAAAACCGTCAACGACGGCCCCGTGGGCCTGGCGCGCTTCACCACACTGCGGTCCTGGCTGTCCCAGTGGAGCTACGACGAAACCCGCGCCGATGGGCTGGGCAACGCCTCACGCATTTCCTGTCCGGTGCTGGTGGTGAACAACACCGCGGATCTGGCCTGCACGCCCAGCCACGGCCAGCGTCTGTACGACGCCATCGGCCACGATGACAAGGAGCTGCACCAGATCAAAGGGGCCGACCACTATTACACCGTGAGCCGTGACAAGGTTCACGAAGCGGTTGCCGTGGTACAGGACTGGTTGTCGCGCAAGGGTTTCGCCTGAGCGCGACGGCAACCGGGGCGGGCGTCCGGTCGCTCGCGGGGTTAGCATGGCGGCTCCTGAATCCGACGGGTGCGCGGTGACCGAACAATCCCACGAGTTTCTGCTCAAGGACCTGCTGCACGCCGTCTACTGGTTCGACGAAAGCCTGCAGAACCATCTGGAGCGTGCCGGCTGGCCGCGCATGTCGCGGACCAAGTCGATGATCCTGATCAACATCGCCGACGGCGTGACCCGGCCCATTCAGATTGCCGCCAACCTCGGCATCAGCCGGCAGGCCGTGCACCTGGCGCTGGCGGAACTGGAGCAGGAAGGCCTGGTGCGGATGGAGCCGGATCCCGACGACCGCCGGGCCAAGCAGGTGCACTTTTCCGATGATCCACGGGGCATCGACATGCGCGACGACGCGCTGCGCGCCCTGCACCGGCTGGAGGATCATCTCGAGCGCCGGGTCGGTAAGGGCCGCTACGGGCAGCTGCGCAACGCCCTGCGTCTGGACTGGGGTAAGCCGCTCACGCCGGACGACGCCTGACGGTCAGGCGGGGCGCGGCTCGCGGACGCCAGTGCGTACCCACCACGGTCCCTGCCCGAACGCCACCAGCAGCGATACGCAGAAACAGCAGACGCCGGCAAAACCCATCCAGGCCGGCCAGCCCCAGATCGCCACCACCTGCGGCAGACCCAGATTCAGGGTCAATCCGGACAACGGCGCCAGGGTGGCCGTGATGCCGAAGGCGCGGCCGACCCCGTGGGGCGAGATGCTCTCGGCGGTCTCGGAATAGATGGCGCACCAGGCCGGATAGATGAAGCCGGCGAAGAAGCCGGTGGCCGACCACACCAGCATGAGCAGCGGCTCCGGGGTGCCGGCGGGGAGATTGGCGCCGACCAGAAAGCAGACGCCGGTGGTGACGCCGCCGAAGGCGGTGATGGTCTTGCGCACTCCCAGCCGGTCGGACAGCCAGCCGGACAGGAACACGCTGCCGGTGAACACGATCCAGAAAGTGCTGGTGACCGCGGCGGCGCGGGCCGGTTCCAGGTCGAAGTGCTGCACCAGGTAGGTGGGCACGTAGGCCGACACCGTGACGTAAGCCAGCGACCAGAACACGACCACCGTCGACAGCAGCCACAGGCGCGGGCTGCGGTAGACGGCGCGGCCGTCCAGGTAGCGGTCCTGGTCGGTGAGGTCCGTGAGCATTTCCCGTTCCGGTACCGCGTCGGCGCTTTCCCGCAGGATCTGTCCGCGCACGGCGGGCGCCAGATCGCGATAGAACAGGAAAATGACCGCCGCCGTGACCGCGCCCAGGCCGGCGGCAATCCAGAACTGGGAGCGCCAGCCGGGCCAGATGGGCAGGGTCTGGGCCGCCACTCCGGTGGACATCAGGGCGCCGATGGTGAACGCCAGCGACACCCAGGCGTACACCATGGCCCGGCCCATGCGTGGGGTCAGATCCCGGGAGGCGGCGTGCACCGCCGGGTTCATGCCGGCCATCAGGAAGGTGCCGGTCATGAGCAGGGCCGCGAGGGTGTAGAAGTTGGGCGCCAGGGCGCCGGCCACCGAGATCACCGCGTAGGCGAATACCGGCCAGATCATCAGCGGCCGGCGGCCGAATCGGTCCGCCACCCGGGACAGAACCACCGCGCCGACGCTGTAGGCAATCCCCACCACCGCCGCCACCCGGCCCCATTCCACCAGGGTCCGGTCGAAGTCCGCCAGCACGTAGACCAGCACCGGACCGACCTTGAGCGCCTCGTATTGCTTCACTGCCCAGCCGAGCACGATCAGGCCCAGCAGCCACCAGCGCAGCCGCCCGGCCGGCAGATGATGGATTTCGCGCTGGCCGAGATAGGACCAGAAGCCGCGGTCGCGGCCCGTCGACGTGTTCAGCGTGCCTCTCCCGGCATCCCTCGCGGCATCGGTAGCAGCATGCCGGTGCCGGATTGCCGGAACAACCGGCATCAACCGTCGGTGCCTGGGCGGGCTGCCGCCGATGGCGATAACATGCCGGCTTCAGGGTGGGGGCGAAAGCAGAATCATGGTGAAGAAGGGGCTGGTCGGACTGGTGGCACTGCTGGCCGCGGTGCTGGCGGCCGGCGCGGCGTATCAGTGGCTGTCTCAGCGGGCTGACGCGGACCGGTTCCCGCCCCCAGGGCGGATGCTCACCGTCGACGGGCTGGAGATGCACCTGGATTGCCGCGGCAGCGGCCGCCCGGTCGTCGTGATGGAAGCGGGTCTGACCACCGGCTCGTGGAGCTGGGGACAGGTATTCGATGCCGTCGCCACCCGCACCGAAGTGTGCGCCTACGACCGACCCGGCATGGGCTGGAGCGAACCCATCAACCGGGTTGCCGACGCCGCCGAGGTGGCGGACCGGCTGCACGCCACGCTGGCCGCTGGTGGCATCGAGGGCCCTTACGTACTGCTCGGCATGTCCGCCGGCGGCGTGTACGTGCGCGAGTACTATCGGCGCCATCCCCAGGGGGTGGTGGGCATGGTGCTGGTGGATTCCAGCCACGAACAGCAGGGCGACCGGCTGCCGCCGTTCGAGGGTCAGGCTGACATGGAGCGGACCGTGGCGATGTGCAGCTGGCTGCAACCGCTGGGTGTCATCCGCGCCACCGGCGCCATGGAAGCGGTGTTCGCTCAGGTTCCCGGCCTGGACGAATCGGCCAAGCCACTGCTGCTGAGCCGCTTGAATCAGAGTCACTACTGCGCCTCCATGCTCGCCGAGTCTCGCAGTTTCAATGGTGAGGTCTACGATGCCGCTGCCCCGGAATCGCTGGGCGCTCTGCCGCTGGTGGTGTTGTCCCAGGGCAACGAGCCCGAGGCTAACGCGGCTTTTGGTCTGAGTGCCGAGCAGGCCCGGGCACAACGGCTGGCGTGGGACGAACTGCAGGAAGAGCTGACGGCGCTGTCCAGCAACGGACGCCGGGTCGTTGCTGCCCGGAGCGGCCACATGATTCAAATCGAGCAACCGGGTATCGTCATCGACGCGGTGGCCGGGTTGCTCGACGATCTGCGCGGCGATCCCCCCGACGAAGCAGGTGCTTCGACACTCGGAAACCTAACGGAGGATTCATGAAATTCGGACTCATCCCCGTCAACATCGGCATCGCCGACCCGGCTCAGATGATCGGCATGGCGCAGCTTGCCGAAGGGCTCGGCTACGAATCGGTCTGGACCTTCGAGCACGTCATCGTGCCCATGGACTACCAGTCGAAATACCCCTACAACGACAGCGGCAAGATGGGCGCCGAGCCGGAGACGCCGTTCATCGATCCGCTGATCGCGCTGACGGCCATCGCCGCCGCGACCCGGACCATCCGCCTCGGCACCGGGGTCAACATCCTGTCCCAGACCAATCCTCTGCTGCTGGCCAAACAGACGGCCAGCCTGGATGCCGTGTCCGGGGGGCGCTTCATGCTCGGGGTCGGCATCGGCTGGCTGGAGGAAGAGTTCGTGGCCATGGGCACGCCGTTCGAGCGCCGCGGCGCCCGCTTCGATGACTACGTGGCGGCCATGCGCAAGATCTGGTCCGGCGACGTGGTGGAGCATCAGAGCGAGTTTCTGACCTGGAGCGGCTTCAAGAGTTATCCGTTGCCGGTACAGAACCCTATGCCGGTGATCATGGGCGGCAGCAAAGGCAGGATCTATCAGCGTATTGCGCGTCTCGGCAACGGCTGGTTCGTACCCGGCAGCGATCCGGCGGCGCTGCGCGATCAGCTTGCCGAACTGGCTGCCGCGTGCGAGGCGGAAGGACGCGATCCGGCGGAAATCGAGATCACCTGCATGTGGCCCGGCCAGGGCGGCGCGGAGGCGGTGCAGGCGCTGGCGGACGCCGGCGTGCACCGGGTGGTGGTGCCGGTCATGGCGCTGGGCGCCGACCCGGCGGCTGGCATTCAGGCCCTGGCGGAAAACGTCATCGCCCGGTTCCGTTAAGCTCTGGTCGAGATGCGCATTGTCCCGAGGAACCGCTGGCTGCTTCTGGCGCTGCTTCTGGCGTTGGGTGTGACCCTGCCGGCGCCGGCGCTCGGTGCCGCGAACCCGGCCGGCGAGGGAGACGGCGAGGCGGTCGCCGACGAGCAGGACGTGGAGCGGCTGATCGCCACCCTGGAGGATCCCGACGCCCGCAGCGCCCTGATCACCGATCTGAAAGCCCTGATCGAGGCCAATCGGGCCACCGCCGGCGAGGCCAACGAACTGCCCGATGGCGGTGATCTCCTGAGCGGCGTGACCGAACTGCTGGAGAATGCCTGGCGCACCATCGTCGAGGTCGATCCCGTGGAGCTGCTGACGTCGATCGGCATCTCGCTGGTCATCGTGGTGGTGGCGCTGCTGATCCGCTGGCTGGCGGTGCGGCTGCTGCGCAGGCTTTACGGGCGGCTCACCGGCCGAGACGACCAGGACGGGGAATGGTCGGCGGAGCCCGGTACCGCCGGCGCGGTCGCCGAATCGGATTACGAGTACGACTATCAGAGCGAGGAGGAACGGCGCGGAGAACTGCCCCGGGCAGTGGTCCGCGTGGTCAATCTGACCGTCGGCGTGCTGACTGTGGCGCTCATTGCCGAAACCTGGGGCGCCGGCTTCGGCGAGTTGCTGCAGACCGACCTGGGCGCGCGCATTGTTCAAGCCGGCCTCGCCATTGGCGTGATTCTGGTTTTCACCCTGATTGCCTGGCACGTGGCCGGCATTGTGGTGGCGCGCCTGCTGACCCTGGCCAGCGGCAGCAGCGACGCCGAGCGCACGGCCCGGCGTCTGGATACCCTGGTCCCGCTGTTGCGCAGCGTACTGCAGGGGATCATCGGCGTACTCGCCGGCCTGCTCATCCTGTCGGAGCTCGGCATCGATATCGGCCCGCTGCTGGCCGGCGCGGGTATTCTGGGCCTGGCTGTAGGCTTTGGCGCCCAGACCCTGGTCAAGGATCTGCTCACCGGCGTGACCATTCTGCTGGAGGACGGCGCTACCATCGGCGACGTGGTAGAGGTGGCCGGGCATATCGGTGTGGTGGAGGAGATGAGTATCCGCACCATGCGCCTGCGGGACCTGGCGGGCGCCGTGCACCTGGTGCCCTACAGTGAAGTCACCACCATCATCAATTACACCCAGGACTACTCCTACTTCCTGACCGATGTCGGGGTCGCCTACCGTGAGGACACCGATCAGGTGTTCGAAGTGCTCGGGGAGGTTGCTGCCGAGTTACGCCAGGATGCGGACTACCGGGCCGAGATCCTGGAGGATCTGGAGATCCTCGGCGTCGACAAGTTCGCCGACAGTGCGGTGCTGATCCGGGCCCGGCTCAAGACCCAGCCCGGTCAGCAGTGGCGGGTGGGCCGTGAGTTCAACCGACGCATGAAAAGGTGTTTCGACGAGCGTGGCATCGAGATTCCATTCCCCCATACCACCGTCTATTTCGGCGAGCCGAAAGAGGGGCTGCCGCCACCGGCGCGTCTCCTGATGGCCAACGCGGACGAGTGATTCTGCGAGCCGGGTCTATGCTTGAAGCATGGACCCGGCGCAACCCACCGATCACGCCCTGAAAGGTATCCTGCTGGCCAACGCCGCCACCCTGGCATTGGCCTGGTGGCAGCAGTGGAGCCTGCTCGAGCTCATGTGGCCGTACTGGATGCAGAGCGTGATCATCGGTTGGTACGCACGGCAGCGGATTCTGAAGCTGCGCGAGTTCAGCACCGAAGGGCTGCGCATCAACGATCGCGCGGTGTCGCCCACACCGGAGACTCAACGCCAGGTCGCGAACTTCTTTGCCCTGCACTACGGGTTCTTCCACCTCGGCTACCTGGCGTTCCTGGTGATGTTCTCCGCCACCGCGGATGGCGCGGGATTCGTCACCGTGCACCACGACAGCGGCGGCAGTTCCGAGGTTCATATCGGTCACCTGCACCCGCTCGACTATCTGGCGTTCGCCCTGCTGGTCATCGGTTTCTGGTTGTCTCATCGCGCGTCCCACCGGGAACACGTAGCAGCGGATCTCTGCGGCTGTCCGAACCTGGGCACCCTGATGTTCCTGCCCTACGCGCGGGTGGTGCCCATGCATCTGACCATCATTCTGGGCGTATCCATGGGTGATTCGGCGCTGTGGTTGTTTGCACTGCTGAAAACCGGCGCAGACGTGCTCATGCACAAGGTCGAACACCGGATCCTGGGCGGCAACCGCCATCGCGGCCGCGATCCACGGAGCGCGGCGATCCTGCGCGACTGAAATCCCGGTCAGGGTCCGGCCGCGGCAGCCGCCGGCGGCAGCAACTGCGGCGAGAGCGGTGGCCGCCGCCCCCACTCGGTTTCGGCGTAGGCGCCGGCCAGATAATCCAGGATGGCCGTTTCCTGCTCCGCAGGCAGTTCCCACAGGTTCTGGGTGCGCTGCATCCAGCGGATGGTTTGCAGCCAGAAATCCCGGTCGCCGCGCTGTGCGGTCACCAGGCGGTGTGAGTGACAGGCGCCGCAATGGGCTCTGACCAGTTGCCAGCCCGGCGCGATGATCAGGCCGGTATCGGGGTCGGTGCCGGCTGGAGCGGCAGCGGCGCCGGCCGGCAGCCCGGGCGCCAGGAGCGCGGCCATCACCCAGGCCCGCAGGGCCCTCATGCCGTGGCCGCAAGGGCGATGCGATGGGTGGCGTTGTTCAGGTAACCCTTGGGGTTCCAGCCCGGCACCAGCATGGGTTGACTGACCCCGGCACTGTCGGTGGCGCGGGCCCAGACCTCATAGTAGCCGGGTACCGGCAGGCTGACCCGGGCGCGCCAGCGCTGCCAGGCCAGCCGGTTGGGTGGGGCATCCAGCCGCGCCGATTGCCAGGTGGCGCCAAAATCGGTGGACACCTGCACCCCGGTGACCGCCCGGTCCCCGGCCCAGGCGTGACCGCGAACTTCCAGGGCCCGGCCGGCGGCGACCCGGGCGCCGGATTCCGGTGCGGTGATCAGCGATTTCACGGGCATGGATTCGATGATGCACAGGTCCTCGTCGTCGACCTCGGCGCCAGCCGCCACCGGGCGGCAGGGGA
Source organism: uncultured Gammaproteobacteria bacterium (assembly GCA_942491135.1). Lineage (GTDB taxonomy): Bacteria > Pseudomonadota > Gammaproteobacteria > Pseudomonadales > Azotimanducaceae > UBA7803. The sequence goes on from CALNZS010000021.1 coordinate 344,892, forward strand.
CACGATAGGAATCGCCCAGCATCTTGGCGCCGTCGTGAACCCGGTCCCGGACCAGCAGTTCCGTGAGCCACTTGCCGCACACCGAGCCCGGCCAGCCGCCGCAGACCAGGCGCAGCGGTCCACCGTGCAGCGCCGGAATCGGCTCACCGTTCATGGCCCAGGCGATCAGGGATTCGTCTTCCATGGCCTTGCGCACCGGCACGCCGCGGGAGATCACGGTTTTGGCCGGATCTCCCGACAGGTGGGTGTCCGCGCCCCGGTACCCCACGTAAACGGCGGCATCGGTAATGCCGCAGGCGCCGAGCACGTCGCGTAGCCGGACTCCGGTCCACGACGGACAACCGATGGCGCCGGTGGTCCACTGATTACCCGGCACCCGCGGCCGGAACTCGGCCCGCCCGTTGCCGCCGCATTCGAGCTGCAGCACGTAGCTGTGATGGTCGAACCGGCGCTGCAGTTCGGCAATGTCGAAGGTGACGGCCTGCGGCACGGCCTCGCCGGACACCGTGAAGCGCCAGGTCGTGGCCTCGGTGCTGGCCGGCGGCAGCCCGTTGTTGCGCACGAACAGGCGCGCCGCCGGAGTGATGGGATCGTCCAGCAGGTGGGCCGGGGTCTCGGCATTCAGGGGCCGGTCGCTGAGCAGCCGCAGGCCGGGCTTTTCCGCAAGCAGCGTGCCCGCGGGCGCCTGGGCGAAGGCGACCGGCGCCAGGCCCGCGGGCATGAGGCCGGCAAAGGGAATTGCCAGGGTTCTGCCGCCCCAGAGCATCGCGCCGCCGCCAAGGCCAGCGCCGCGGCGCAGAAAACCGCGCCGGGACCAGAGCAGGGCCGCGGATCTCTCCGGATCCTGAGACAGTTCGCTGATTCCGCGTTCCATGTGTCAGCCGCCCCCGGCGCGCAGCCAGATTGGTGATGACCAGGCCCGGTCCTGGATGGTGGCGTGCATGTCCGGGTTGGGCGGGGTGCCTGCGCGCACCGCGTCCCAGGTGGACCAGCGGCATTTCGGGTTTTCCAGCACCCGGACGTAGTAGAAGGCGCGTTGGTTCGGGTCGAACTCGGGGTCGCGCCAGACACTGGCGATTTCACTGGCGCCGCCGTCACCGGTGCGCGCGCAGGTGGCCAGATCGACACCGGCGCCGTTGTCCGGGCAGCGACCGGTCTGCGGGTCCACGACCCCGTCGGAACAGGCGACGTCAATCACCGCCTCGCGAGCTTCGCCGTCTTCGATCCAGCCCTTGATGATCTGCACCCGCTGCAGGGGCGCGCTGTCCGGATCGCGGCTGGCCCACAGGAAAAACCGTGGACTGCCGGAACCCTGGGTCGTCAGGTCCGCGCCCATGGGCACGCCGCCGGCATAGGCGCGGCCGATGGCATCCGGTGCATCGACCACGCCGGCGTCGAGGCCGTAGCCGGCGAAGAACCGGACCTGGATGTGGGGGCCGCTGGTGGCGAAGGTTTCCTTGCGCCGGAAGGCGTCGAAGATGTCCTCGCGGGTGTTGGACTCCGCCCAGACCCCGGCCAGGCCGGAGGCGCCCCAGTACTCCGAACTGCTGCTGCCTTCGAACTGCGGGTCGTCCGGCGGCGAGTCAGGCAGCGGCACCGAACCGCGCTGCCAGGGCTCGATGTCGGTCATGCCGGTTTTGCTCCAGTAGTTGTCTTCCTCGAAGGAGCCGGCGGCGTTGTGGGTGTCGGAACTGCCGATCACACCGAACCGGTACGGATTGACGCCGTCTTCCTGCTCCATCAGCAGGCCGTTCAGATAGGCTTCCCGCACGTAACTGCCCTGGGGCCGGGAGGGCAGGGTGCTGGCGACGCGGATCGGCATGATCTCGAAATCCGCCCACTCGTCGTTGGGCGACAGCAGCGGGTGGGTGTCGGAGGTGCCCTTGACCTGGGTGTTCTCCACCAGCGGTTCGTTGCGCATGCGGATTTCGGCGTAGGCGGCGTCGATGGGGTCGCCGGCGAAGTTGGTGGTCTGGAACATCCAGCCATCGGAACCGTTGGAATTGTGGGGAATGGCCACCGCTTCCCGGCCACTGGCACGCTGCTCGTCCATCCACGCCCACAGGTCTTCCGGATTCAGGGAATCGAAGCGGCTGAACGGCGTGTCCGGGACCTGGCTGCCGCGGAATATCACGTTACGGTGCAGGTTCTGGGATTCCGGCCCGGAACTGGTGTACTCGTAGCCGATGAAGGCGGTGAAGCGGCCGGGGTCGTTGTGCCGTTCGGCGGCCTCGATGACTTCCTGCCAGGCACTGCGCATGACGTCGCGATCGTCCAGGTCCACTGGCGCCCCGGAACGGGCCAGCGGCATCAGGTAGCCCAGCACCGCCTGAAACGCGGCCCCGGAACCGGCGGCGTCGGTGGCGCCGCGCACCGCCGGGGCGACGGCATGATCGGCGTAAGGGCTGTCCGGGTCTTCACCGATGTTGCGCATCATGCCGAGCAGAAAGGCATGGTCGGTGACCCCCAGGAAATCCAGCGGCTTCTTCATCTGCATGCGCAGCCCGGAGGCGTGTTCGATGGCGCCGCCTTTGGCGAACTCGTAGGCGTCGTCCGGGGTGCGGCGGGTGCCGAACAGATAGGCGTCGAACGACAGGTGGGTGTGCACGTGCAGATCGCCGAAGTAGGCGTTGCGCAAGGGGTTGCGCGGCGGTACCTGGCCGGTACCGGACGTTCCGTCAGCTCTTGCATCGGGGGGCGGTGGCTCGGGATCCGCGGCCTCGGCACTACCGGCATCCTCGGGCGGCGGGCTACAGGCGCCGAGCAGCGCGATGGCGGCGAATGTCAGTGCGTGTCTCAGCCCGTTGCGGCGACGTTCCATGCCCTTCTCCCCTGGCCTGTCAGGCCCGACTGTAGCCGCTGGCGGGGGCGCAGGGAACACGTCGGGCCGAATCGGCGGGACATTCGTCCTTGCATCGGCTCACAGACCCACGCACGCTCTGGCCTACCAGGGGGAGGAGCTCAACGTGTACGACAACGGCATGATCGGCCCGGTGCTGGCGCTGGTGTCCTGGACCTTCGTGATGTGGGTGTGGCTGTACGCCACGCGCATTCCGGCCATGCGCCGCGCCAACGTCGATGTGGTGGAGTTGGCGCGGACCGGCGCGCCGCTGGTTCTGCCGGCCAAGGTGGCGCGAGTGGCGGACAACTACAACCACCTGCACGAGCAGCCGACCCTGTTCTATGCGTTGGCGCTGGCCGCGCAGATGGCCGGGGCGGTGGATGCGATCAGCGTGGGGCTGGCGTGGACGTTCGTGGCACTGCGGGTGGTGCACTCACTGATTCAGGCCACGGTCAACATCATCATGCTGCGGTTCATGATCTTCGCCGTGGGCAGTCTGGTCCTGCTGGGCCTGCTGATCCGCACCCTGATGCTGCTATAGGCGTAGAACCTGGATGGCAGCGCCCGTCCTGGCGCTGTGGCCGTCCCTGCATCTGATTATCCCGGCACCTCGGTGGGGTCGATCAGTCCGTGCCTCCGCCAGCCCCTCGATAGGAACGCGGTTGTTCCATCGAAAGCGACAGTTGTTCTGGTGACTTTTCAACAGGCATGCGCACTGGAATAGGGCTATGTTATGAGCGAGTCAACATCGAATCGCTTGATGAAGGGGCGCCGATGGCTCGGTGGCGATGGCCTCTGTTCTGGAGTTCAAAAGACTGGTCTGGACGGATGTCGTGCCGAGCCCGGTTCACCATCGCCAGGGGGTCGTGCGCAGGCGCGGCCGGTGGGTCGCGGTTAACGGCGACACCGAGCAGCCGAGTGTGGCACGGCGCCCGAGAGCCATTCCGGGTGTGTGTAATCGCCAGATTCGCGTTCCGAAAGGTCAACCGTGGCGCGGCACCAGATCCGCCCGGAACAGTTTTTCGAACGACAGAACCAGAACTGGTGTTCAGTTGCCCCGGCGGGTCCACAGCCAGGCGGCGCCCATGGCCACGGCCATTACCACGGCGATCGGAGCCACATGGAATTCCAGGATGTGGCGGGCGTCGTACATGCAGGCGAACTGCATCAGCAGAGCGGGGATCATGGCGCCGGCCGCGGCGGCGTGGGCCACCGCGCGGATCCGGTCCAGCGGATAGCGGCGGTTCTGCAGCCACACCAGGGCCAGGACCGGTAACGCGCTCATCAGATAGGCCTCCAGCGTGCAGTGCTCCCGTTTGCCGGCCATGCTGGGCTCGAACACCGGTTGGGCCAGACCGACGAGAAAGTAGCCGACCCAGACGCCGAACAGCACCCATCCGGTCCTGCGCAGACGCCGCGATGCCCGGCCGGGCACGCTGTCGAGCAACGCGGACAGCGACAGACAGGTCAGCGCCAGCACGCCGGTCAGCACTTCCAGGGTGAAGCGCGGCGTGCCGAGCAGTTGATCGGCAACGCCCGGACGCCACGGACCGAGCAACAGGCTGATGGCCGCGACGCCGGCTACGCTGAAGACCAGCCAGGCCAGGAACTGCGGCCACAGGGCCGGCGGCCGGCCCACCGGCTTCAGGTCACTACTCAGCTTGTCGATCAGGTCGTTGGTGTTCATTCGTAATCCTGAGCTTCCCGAGCCCAGCGGTTGCGTAGCTGACTGATGGCGCGATGCACCCGGACCTTCACCACGCTTTCAGAGATGCCGAGGTGGGTGGCGCATTCCCGGGTACTGAGGCCAAAGAACTTGGTCAGGATCAACGGCTCGCGCAGCTTCGCGGAAAGTACCGACAGCAGCCGGGCGCTGTCGATGCGCGCAACCACGTCCCGTTCCGGTCCGGCGGCAGTCTGCCCGTGGCCCTCCAGTGAGTCCGCGGCCGGTGCCTGGCGGCGCAGCAGGTCGATGGTGCGGTGGCGCACGATGGCCAGCAGCCACGGACGGAAGGGCCGGCCCGGATCGTAGCTGTGGCGGGCCTGGTGCACGGCCAGCAGGCTTTCCTGAACACAGTCGTCCAGCAACGCCAGGTCGGTGAAGCGGCTGAGGCCGAAGCGGTGGATCAGGTGGCGCCCGCGAGTTCACGCAGCAGACACTCGTAGGCCTGCCGATCCCCCTGCTGGGCGTCGGCCAGCCACCGCGACCAACGCGCGTCTTCGTGACTGTGCTCGACCTCGCGTTGGCTCACCCGGTTGGAAGGCGGGCCGCTGGAGCGGCCCGCCTCTGTCTCCGTGACGGTCAGTGAACGCGTTCGACAACGACGCGGGCGATCGGGTTCCGCCAGTCGTAGGTCAGCGGCCCCAGCACCTCGCCGGACTCCGCCGCCGGCATTTCGTGAAAGCCGTTGCTGACGTAGACGAAGCCTTCGTCACGGTCGTTGGGGCCGGGCGAGTGGCCTTCGCCGCCGCAGCGCGGGCCGGGAATGTTCAGACAGTTCTGGTCGTTGAATTCTGTACCCGCATCGTAGGCCAGGGCGGTCACCGTGGTGTACCGCTTCGGCAGCGGCACCCCGTTGAGCGCCACGAACGTGTCGTTGGTGGGAATCAGCATGGCGGCCACGGTGAGGTAGCGATGCCGGGCGCTGGCGGCAACCTCCACCGAGACGCTTTCGCCGGGTCCCAACAGGTCCGGCAGGGTCTGCAGGTCACCGACTGCGTGGGGCCGGGTCGACAGCTCTGCCGCCAGCATGCTGGTGTCGCCGCCTTCGGCCAGGATTTCCAGGCCAAGGCTGGCCGGCTCGCCGAGGGTGAAGGCCGAGACCTGACGGGCGTGGGTGGCCACCAGTTGCGGAGTGAAGGTCTGGCCTTTGGTGATGTTGACGATGGTGACCTCGTACCGAGGCCCGCCGTCGGCCCAGCCGGGGCCTGTCAGCAGCACAAGGGCCGCGGCGCCGAGGGCGCGGGAAAGAACTCGAATCCGCGATGAACACAGGGGGTTTCTGGACACTGGCGACTCCTTCAGGTCGTGATCAGGTATCCAGGTAATTCGGAGCGCCGGCGCAGAAGGTTACATATTTCGTTTCGAAGCGGGGAACACCGGCGGCTCGCTCAGAGCCGGCGGTATTCCCACGCGCACTCGCATCGTGCTCCTCGGCCGGGGAGTCAGAGCACCTCGGCGAGCAGCCGCCAGCCAAGGCCGCTGGACGGCTTGCTGGCCAGCCGCTCGTTGAGCACGTGCCGGGCCAGACTGCGCTCGCCGGCCTGGCGGGCCGCGTCCACCAGGGTCAGGGTGATGAGGTCACGCTGGGCATGACTGCCGCCGAAGCGCTGAGCGACGTCGCGCACCGCGGCCAGCCGTTCCGTCGCCAGGCTGTAGCGCCCGCCGGCATAGTCCTCGATCGCCGTGACCAGCGGCAGACCCACCGTGGCGGCCATGTAACGGCTGGTGGGCGCGCCGTCCCGGCTGGCCCGGACCAGGCCCTCGCGCACCGCCGCCAGGCGTTCACGTTCGCCGGTGGCGGCGAAGGCCAGTGCGGCATGGAAGTCGTTGAACGGGTAGTGGCCGGCTTCCTGGTCCTGTTTACCCCACCAGGTGTCCGCCACGGTGCGCAGGCGCCCCGTTACGTCCAGGCCGAGCAGGCGCAGGCGCCAGAGCATGGCGGTCACGTCCAGCAGGCCCATGGACAGGTCGCCCACCCCGGGCAGGATGTGCTGGTCCAGAATCGCCAGCGCCCGCTCCGGCTCGCCCCGGTCCAGATGGAACAGGCCCAGGTGCCACCAGTTGTGGTAGGCCAGTTCGTTGCCGGTGCCGCTGCTCGGCGCCCAGTCTTCGCGGCGCCGCTCCAGCCATTCGATGCCTTCCGCCACCCGGCCCTGCATCTCCATGACGTGGGTCACCGCGTGTACCGCCCAGGCGTCCCGCGGATCCATGTCCAGGGCCCGGCGGCCGGCGTCCTCGGCTTCCGGATACTGGTTGCACTCCTCCAGCCCGAACGCGTACATGCCCAGAACGAACGAGTAGCCGGGCATCGACGGGCTCCAGCGCGGCAGCACCCGGGCCACCCGGTTGCGCAGGTTCAAGGCGTCGCCGCGCAGGAAGTCCAGCAGGTGGGCGGCCTGCAGGCTGAATGCGTCGGTGGGGTAGTCGGCCAGTACCAGATCGAAGCGCCGGCACGCCGTGTCCCAGTCGCCGCTGACCAGCGCGCGCACCGCCTGGCTGATGCCTTTCTCGCGCGGGTTGGCCTGCCCCACCAGGGACTCGGCGACCTCGAGGCTGGCGGCGGCGGCGTGCACGAAGCGTTGCTCCGAGGTCAGCATCAACGCCGTGGCCCGCAGCAGGTGGCCCATGACGAACTCCGGTTCGGCGCTCAGGGCCTGTTCGATATGGGCGACCGGGTCGCCGAGGTAGGTCTGCATCGCCTCCAGCGCAGCGGCGTAGTGCCGCTGCGCGGATTCGTGGCGAACGCTGACATCGAAAGTTGCTGTCGTGGCATTCATTGCTTGCCCTCCACTCGAGCCAGTGCCGGGGCCGGCATGGCGTGTTCGTTGTTGAATTGAATCCGATCTTCGCTCGATTCGGGCCGGCTGACATCCTGGCCCACCAGCATGTCGAACCAGCGTGACGAGGCGCCCTGATAAAAACCCACCGGTCCGTCCTGGCTCTCCGGGTTGCGGAACGTCCCGAACAGCATGTCGGTGACGGGCAGGTCCGAATAGTTGTACCGGTGCACGCCGCGCGCATGATGCAGCGCGTGGCTCTCCGGGCGCTGAATCAGATAGCCGAGCCAGCGCGGCGTATGGAGGTTGGCGTGCTGGAACATGGCGTTGAAGACCAGCCAGAAGTTCAGCAGTAGCGCGCCTTCCAGCCCCATGCCGAGCAGGTTGACGCTGACCAGCGTGCCGATGGACGTGAAGATGAACGCGTCCAGCGGATGCAGGAAGTAAGCGCCGAAGGCATCCAGCGATTCCGGGGCATGGTGCATCTGATGGCCGGCGCGCCACAGCCAGTTGAAGCGGTGCGCGGCACGGTGATACAGGTAGTGCCCGGTCTCGTAGACCAGTACGCCGATGGCCGCCGACACCCAGGGGCCGAGGCCCGTGGTGTCGAAGAGGGTGGCCGTGCCCCACATCGAGTCCCAGAACAGCGGAATCTGGAACGACAGGTAGACCGTGACGGCGCTCACCAGCAGCCCGTTCAGGCGCCACAGGCGGGTGGTTCGGTAGCGCCGGGCGCCGTAGACGAGGTCGAGGAGCATGAAGCCCGGAATCAGGGCCAGGGCAATTAGATCCAGATACTGAAACATGATGGTTGTTCCTCTGTGAACGCGGCCGCTACTCTAGTGACCGGCCGTCAGCGCATCGTCAGCGCACCGCGAGGGGCGGCGTCAATCCAACGTCAAAGGCGGATCCCGGGATATGAATCGCACCATTGAGCGTGCCTTTTTCTTCACGCTGCTGATCGTCGCCACCCTGGCCTTTTTCGGCTTGCTGAACGTGTTTCTGATCCCGATCTTCTGGGCGGTGGCCTTTGCCATCGTCTTCGAGCCGCTGAATCACCGCTCCGCCGAAGCCCTCGGCGGCCGCGGCGCCCTGGCCTCGGCCATCACCCTGGTGGGCATCGTGCTGCTGGTGCTGGTGCCGTTGCTGCTGCTCGGGGTGGCGGTGGCGCGGGAAGTCTCGTCGCTGATGGAAGCCATCGAGGGTGGCGAGGTCGACCTCGGCGCGCCGGTGCGCTGGGTGCGGGAAAACGTGCCGTTGCTGTTCCAGTACTCCCAGGACGTGGGCCTGGACGTAGACGGTCTGAAGAGCCGGATTTCCAGCTTCGCCCTGGTGGCCGGCCAGTGGATGGCGGGCAACGCCCTGCAGATTGGCCAGAACGCCCTGCAGTTTGTGGTCGGCATGACCCTGATGCTGTATCTGCTGTTCTTCTTCCTGCGCGACGGCCACGTGGTGGTGGACCGGCTGGTGCGTATTCTGCCCCTGGGTGACGCCCGGGAACGGCACCTGTTCCAGCGTTTCGCCGAGGTGGTACGGGCCACGATCAAGGGCACCTTCGTGATCGCCGCGGTGCAGGGGGCCATCGGCGGTGTCGCCTTCGCCCTGCTCGGTATCAGCGGCGCGGTGCTGTGGGGCGTCATGATGGCCATCACATCGCTGCTGCCGGTGGTGGGCCCGGCCCTGGTCTGGGCTCCGGCGGCCATCATGCTGGCGACCACCGACCAGCCGATCGCGGCCGCGGTGCTGGTGGTGGTTGGGGTGGTTGTGATCGGACTCGCCGACAACCTGTTGCGACCCGTGCTCGTTGGCCGGGACACCCGGATGCCGGACTATCTGGTGCTGCTGGCGACCCTGGGGGGGTTGGCCCTGTTCGGCATCACCGGCCTGGTCATCGGGCCGCTGATCGCGGCGCTGTTCATCACCCTGTGGGAGATGTTCGAGGAGAGTTACGGCGACCGGGAGTGGGAACGGCGCGAGGCGGATGAGGGCGCCGAGCCGGCGCAGTCCGATCCGGACGCCTGACCGCGCTCGGCCTGATCACTCTGAATCGGCGTGGGTGCGGATGCGCCGGCCGAGCCAGCCCATGCAGGCAATGAGCACCAGGTACATGGCGGCGGCCACGGCGTAAGGCAGCGCGGCCCCGATCTGGTACAGGGCTCCGCCGATCAGCGGCCCGATGGTGAAGCCCAGGGGGCCGCAGGATCCGGCCACCCCGGCCACGGCGCCCTGCTCCTCGGCGGACACCGCCAGGGACGCGCCGGCCATGAAGGCCGGGCCCGCCAGACCCATCCCGAATCCCTGAATCATCATGGCCACGGTCAGCCCGAGCTGAGAGTCCAGGGCCGCCATCAGCATGAAGGCCACCGCCAGCACCGGCAGCGCCAGTCGCAGCAGGGTGAACGGCGGCAGATTCAACCGCTGCACCACGAAGCCCTGGGCGGTGAGCGAACTGGCCGCCGACAGCATCATGGCCAGCCCGAAGGTCTGGGCCGTTTCGGCGGCGCCCAGGCCCAGCGCGTCCTGAAACCGGAATCCCATGGTCTGCTGCACCAGCGCCATGCCGGTGAACATGGTCACCCCGACGATGACGAACGGCAGGATGCGCGGGTCGGTGTAACGCATGCGCGACGCCCGGCGCGGCGCGCTGTGGCGGGGCGGCTCCGGCAGGAAGCGCCACACGAACAGGCCATTCAGAAAGGCCAGCGCGGCCATTACCCAGAGCGGGGTCAGCAGGGAAACGAAAGCCAGTGCCGCCACCGCTGGGCCCATGATGGCGCCCACGTTGTTGGCGGCGCCCGCCGCGCCCATACCCTTGGTGCGGTTGGCGGCATCGGTGATGTCCGCCATGTAGGCATTGGCCGCCGGCATCGAGGCTGCCATGACCGAGGCGTGGGTCATGCGCGCCAGCACCAGGGCAACGAACAGCAGGGTGCCGGTCAGCGCCCCGGCCAGGCCGGCGTAAAGCACCGAGTTGAACAGCACCGTGCCGGCGGAGAACCCGAACAGGCCCACCAGCATGACCCGTTTACGCCCCCAGCGGTCGCTGACCCGGCCCCAGATGGGCGAGGACAGGAACACGGTCAGGGAGGAGGCGCCGATGATGCCCGTGATCTGCATTTCCGACAGGCCGATCTCCCGCCCCAGGGGCGCCAGGATCGGAAACAGCACGGTGAATCCCATGCCGACGATCACCAGCGAGCTGAGCAGCGTGCGTCGGGCGTAGGCTTGTGAGAATTCGGCCATGCTTGTCGGGGTTCCTTCGGCGCCACGGTGCGGCGGCCCGATGCCGATGTCGCGGGCCGGATTCGGGCGCACAAAACCATCGAGTTTACCCGAGAGATCCGCGATTCCGCAGGACTGTTGTAGGCTGGGGCCATGAGCGCGGGTTCGACCACATTGCAGTTACTTGGCGGCTTCTCTCTCACCGTGCACGGTGAGCGCCGCGCCGTGTCCGCCCGCAAGGTCAAAGCGCTGCTGGCGCGGCTGGCCATGAAGGAGGCGACCCTGCCGCGGGATCAGCTCGCCGCCCTGTTGTGGCCCGACAGTCCCACGGCCGCGGCCCGCCACAGCCTGCGGCAGGCGCTCAGTGAGGTACGCCGGGTGCTGGCCGACGGCGGACTGTCACTGATCGTCACCGCCGACGAGGTGGCGCTGCATCCGGACTCCGGCCGGATCGACACCCGGGAATTTCTGAGCCTGGCCCAGAGCGAAACGCCCGCGGACTGGGAACGGGCCATGAACCTGTACCACGGCGCGCTGCTGGAGGGGTTCGATCTGGGGCTGGACAGCTACGACGCCTGGCTGGCAGACAGCCGCCTGGAACTGGCGGACATCGCGCTCGGGCTGTGCCGGGCGCTGGCGGATCACCACGAAGACGACAGCGGACCGGCCGCTGCCTGGTTCAAGCGGCTGCTGACCCTGGACCCCCTGGACGAGCCGGCCCATCGCGAGCTCATGCGGCTGCTGATCGCGGCCGGCCAGGATGGCGCCGCCATCCGCCAGTACCTGCATTGCCGCTCGCTGCTGGCCCGGGAACTGGACATTCAGCCGGAAGCCGAGACCACGTCGCTCTACGAGAGCCTGCTGACCCATCGCGCCCAGGCGCCAGCGCGGGTCGAGCCCGTGCCCGAAACCATGGCGCAGGCCGCGCCCGGACCCTCGGCAGGGCCAACCGAGGGCAGCCGGCGCCTGCGGCCCGCCGTGGTGGCCAGCCTGCAGCTCGACGTCGACGAGACGGACCCGGAGCAGGCGGATCTTCTCTGGCAGGAACAGCTTGCCGTGCTGTCCCGGGTGGTGCGGCGCTTCGGGGGCCGGGTGGTTGCCCGGGTTGGTCGTCAGGCGCTGTGCGGATTCGGGTTGGGCCGGGTGCGCGGCAGCGAAGCGGACCGGGCCTGTCTGGCGGCCGCGGAACTGGTGGAGCGGTTACCCGCGGTGCGCGCCGGGATGTCGTCCGGCCAGGTGATCTACCGGCCCGAGGACGGTTCGCTGATCGGTCAGGCAACCAGTGAGGCGCAGGCGTTGTGCAGTTTCGCGCAGGCTGGCGAAGTGCTGCTCAGCGAGGCTGTCGCCAGCGCCCAGCGGGCCAGCGGCACGGCGTTGCCCGGCACTGACGGGCGGCTGCGGCTGGTTCCCGGAGACGATTCCGGAGAGCGGGCGCCTCTGGTTGGACGTAACCTCGAGATCGGTCAGTTCGTGGCCTTGCTCGACGCCAGCCGCGACGGCGGCTACGGCGGGGCCATGCTCATTCGCGGCGAGGCCGGGATCGGCAAAACCCGGCTGGTGGCCGAGTTCGGCAAACTGGCCGCTCAGGAGCGTTTCGCGGTACACACCGGACGGGTTTTCGATTTTGGCAGTGCCCGCGGCCAGGATGCGACGGCCCAGCTGATCCGCTCGCTGCTTGGCGCCGCGACGCCGGAACAGGCGGCCGGGGACGGCCAGTTCGAACCACTCCACCTGCCGTTCCTGCAGGCCATTCTGGATGCCGATCCGGGCCCGGAGGCCGCCCAGCAGATCGCCAGCCTGTCGGCGGCCGAGCGGCTGGAACGGTCCGCCGAGGCGGTGATCGATCTGGTGCGCGGCGCCGCCCGGGAAAACGCCCTGGTGCTGATTGTCGAAGATCTGCACTGGGCGGATCGCCTGACCCTGTATCTGGTGCCGCGGCTGGCGCGGGCGGTGAGCGAGCTTCCGGTGGTGGTCCTGCTGACCTCGCGGGTGGCGGGCGAGGCGTTGGACCCGGACTGGCGGGCCGCCATGGGCGGGGCCGCTCTGGTGACGGTGGATCTGCAGCCGCTGCGTCAGACCGATGCCGGACGTCTGGCCAGCGCCCTTGGCGCACACCAGGCCAGCCTGGCCGAACTGCTGGCGCGGGCCGGCGGCAATCCGCTGTTCATCGAGCAACTGGTGCGCAGCGAGCGGCGCCGTTCTGCCGCGCCCGGGTCGCGGATTCCGGGCCGTGCCGGTGAGCTGCCGATCACCATTCAGAGCCTGGCGGTGGCGCAACTCGAAGCGCTGCCCGACAGTGCGCAACAGGCGGTGCGCGCCGCCAGCGTGCTGGGCCAGCGCTTCGAGGTGCCGGCCCTGACCCAGGTGTTCGGCGCGCCGCCGGCGCTGAGCGAAGCCGCGGAGGCCGGGCTGATCGAGCGTCTGGGCGAGCGCGACGGGGCCCGGGACGGTGAATGGGGGTTCCACCATGCGCTGATCCGGGACGGCATTTATCACAATATCCTGCCCAGCGAGCGGCGCGCCCTGCACCAGCGGGCTGGCCGTTACTTCGAGTCCAGCAGCCTGTCGCTGTGCGCCGTGCACCTGGACCTGGCCGATGCCGAGGACGCGATCCCGGCGCTGCTGCGGGCGGCCGACGACGAGATCCTTCACCACCGGCTGGCCCGGGCCCGGGAACTGGTGGAACGGGTGCTGGCGCGGGATGCCGGCAACGGACCCGCCCTGTTGAGGCGGGCAGAACTCGAACTGATGCTGGGCAGCAGCGCGCGGGCGGCGGAGGCGTTCCGGGTCTGCCGGGCCGCCGCCCGCCAGACCGACGTGCAGGCCCGGGCCCTGGTAGGCCTGGGCATGGCCCTCAATCAGCTGGACGATTTTGCCGGCGCGGTGGAGGCGCTGCGGGAAGCGGTGAGTCTGAACCAGGACGATGCGGCGTATCAGGCGGATGCCTGGCTGCAACTCGGGAACGCGCTGTTTCCCCAGGGCCTGACCGGGCAATGCCTGGAGGCTCATCAGACCGCCCTGAAACATGCCGAGCGGGCCGACAGCACCCTGTCCCAGGCCCGCGCCGAAGGCGGATTGGGCGACGCCTACTACCAGCAGGGCGCCATGCTGACCGCTTACCGGCACTTCGACCGCTGCGTGACCCTGGGAGAAGACCATGGCCATCCGGCCGTGGTGCCTGCCAATCAGGCCATGCGGGCGCTCACGCTCATGTATCAGAACCGGCTGGTGGAGGCGCTGGCGGATGGCGAGGGGGCGCTGGCGCGGGCGCAAGCTTCCACCAATCTGCGGCATCAGTTGCTGGCGCACAACGTGCTGGCATCCATCGAGTCGTTCCACGGCGGCGTGGATACCGGCCTGAACCATGCCCTGCGCACGGTGGAACTCGGCCAGCGCATCGGTTCGCGCCGGTTCGTGGTCGACGGGCTTGGCCAGATCGCCCATCTGTTGTGGTCGGCCGGCCGGGTGGAGGACGCGCGGCAAGCGCTGGCGCAGGTGCTGGAACACCTGGATGCCAGCCTGATGCCGTTCGCCGGCGCCTATGTGCGCGGGCTGCAGGCGTTGTGCGCGGCCCGCACCGATGAGCGGCGCGCCCACCTGGCGGCGGGAGAACGGCTGCTGGCCGGTGCGGCGGTCAGCCACTGTCACGTGTACTTCCGCGCCGCCGCCATCGAAGCCTGCCTGGCCCATGGTGAATTCCGCGCCGCACTCGGTTATGCCGAGCAGCTCGCCGGGTACACGGCGGCGGAACCGCTGCCGTTTGCCAACCTGTTCATCCGCGCCGCCAGGGCCCGGGCCGGCGCCCCGGGCGCCGAGCCGCTGGAGGCGCTGATCGACGAGGCGCAATCAGTGGAGCTGTTTGCGCTGCTGCGGCTGCTGCAGGGGTAGCCGGGCCGGCGCATCGGGGCGCCGGCCGGTCACTACTGGTCGCTACTGAATGGCAACCGAGCGCGACAGGCCCCGGTACACGAGCGGGTACTCATCGCTCGGAAACGCGGTCAGAAACGCCTGCCATTCGGCACTTTGCTCGAGGGTGCTGATGCTCCTGCCGTAGGCGCCGATGGACGGATAGCGGACGGTGACTACCGCGCCCTGACCGCTGCCGGCGATCATGGTGGTGGACAGCCGCTGGTGGGCGTCGATGTCCAGGGCCTCCAGAACCGTGATTGCCTGGCGCACCTGATCCGCCAGCGCATCGATGCTGCCGGCCGGCTGAAACACGTAGATGTCCATCACTTCGCCGGCGCCCGCCGTACCGCTGTCGCCGATTATCGTATTCGACAAGCCGACGAACGTCGTGGGAAAGGACTCCGCGGGAAAGCCCTGGATGAACGCGTTCCACTCGTCGTCCGCCTCCTCCCGCTCGGCGCTTTCGCCGTAGTGAGCCATGTCGCGGAAGTACACCAGCAGGGATGCGGACGGCGTGGACTGGCCGTGGACCTCGTCGAACCACAGCTCGTGGCGCACCTCCGGATTGATACGTTTCTGCAGCGCTACACCTTGTCGAATGGTGTCCTGAAGCGCGCTGGGCGGCCCGTCCAACTGCCACTCGATACGCAGCACCACCTCGGACCAGGCCACGATCGGCAACAACAGCAGGCCGACGATCAGACACAGGGTCAGCCGGCGGACCGCGCCGGATTCGGTTGCGGAATGGGAAGTCATGGGGTTTCTCCTGGTTGCAGAGAATGCGAACGACAGGAGGCTGGCGGGAAGGTACTGCCTGCGCGGCGCGCCCGGAGGCCGGGACGTCGCACGCCTGGACGTCAGTCTCTACCTGGGCGCCCGTCCATGCGCCCGCGGACAGTATGCGCCCCCCGACAAACGCTGGCTACCCGGCCGAATATCGGTCAGGCCGACAGGCCGGCGTCGATGACCAGTTCGGTGCCGGTGACGTAGGCGGACTCGTCGCTGGCCAGGAACAGCACCCCGTTGGCGATGTCCAGCGGTTGACCCAGGACCCCGGTTGGCACCGCGCTGGCAGCCATTTCCTCGACATCGGGGGTGGCTTCGTTGCTGCCGGGCTGCAGCGCGTCACCACCGACCTTGGTCCAGATGGGCGTATCGATGATGCCGGGATGCACGGAGTTGACCCGGATGTTCCAGCGCTCCTGAGCGCATTCCAGCGCCACGCCCTTGGTGAGCAGGCGCACGCCGCCCTTGGTGGCGTTGTAGGCTGACAGCCGGGCGCTGCCCTTGAGGCCGGCCACCGATGACATGTTGATGATGGAACCGCCGCCGCTGTCGCGCAGCAGAGGAATCGAGTGTTTGATGCCCAGGAACACGCCATCCAGGTTGATGGCCTGCTGGCGCTGCCAGTCCGCCAGCGACAGCTCGACGATGCTCGAGGCGATGCCGATGCCGGCGTTGTTGACCAGGATATCGAGGCGGCCGTAGCGGTCACGCACGGTTTCGATCACCTGGATCCAGGCATCCTCACGGGTCACGTCGTGAACCAGAAAGCACGGTGCCCCGGCCGGCGCAGCCGCTGCACCGGCCTGCTCGATTTCCGCCAGGGCCTCGGCGCCCATTGCCTCCTGCACGTCGCTGATCACCACGCTGGCGCCTTCTTCCGCCAGACGCCGGGCGCAGGCCCTGCCGATGCCCGAAGCACCCCCGGTGATCAACGCCACTTTGCCCGCAACCCGTCCGCTCATGTCTGTTCTCCGTTGATGGTCCGCGCCGGCGGTCGGCCCGCTTGGCCGCGATTGACCCGCCAGCCGATGATCACCACCAGCGCCGCGATGACCAGCCAGCCGATGGCGACCCGCCGGATCACGTCGCCGATGCTGGCGTAAAACGTCGCCACGTCCATGGTGCCCGTGTGCCAGAGCACCCAGTCGCCCCCCAGGTCGCTGGCCAGGGTGGGATGGCCGGTGACCAGCAGCACGATGCCGTCGCCCGTGGCGGGGTCGAAGCGCACGGTGGTGTTGATGGCCGGGTCGTTGGAGCCGTCGTGGCCGATGACGTGTCCGCCCCGGCCATTGCCGGCGTAGAGGACCACGCCCAGGCCCCACACGTCGGTACCCATGACCGAGGCCTGGGGCTCGTTCATGGCCCGCAGGGTCTCGGGCCGCAGTACCCCGCGTCCCGCCGGCGCCCCGTCCGCGCCGGGTAGCTGGGCGGCCACGAAGGTGGCCAGGTCGGCTGGGCTGGCGAACAGACCGGCCGCCGCCGGCGCGGCAAAGCGCCGGTACCGCAGGGGCGAACCGTCGCTGGCGTAGTTGGGTGCAAGCCCGACCGGGTCGGGATCGTCGAAGGCCGAATTCTGCAGATTCAGCGGTTGCAGGACCTGCTGGCGCATGAAGCGGGCGAACGGCTGGCCGGAGACTTCCTCGATCAGCAGTTGCAGCAGCGCGTAGCCGCCGCCGGAGTAGCGCCATTCGGTACCGGGCTCGATGCCGACCTGGACCCGGCCGTCGGCGCCGGGCATGGCGTCGCTGGCCCGGGTCAGCGACGCTTCCAGCGGCTGTACCGGCTGCCCGGGCTCGAAACCGAGATACCCCAGGCCATCGGTCAGACCGGCGCTGTGACTGAGCAGCCGCCGCACGGTGACTTCATCGTTGTCGAACGGCCCGTCCGGCAGCCGCCAGCGGCTGAGATACGTGGATACCGGCGCGTCCAGATCGACGCGGCCGTCTTCGACCAGCGTCATGACACCCCAGGCGGTGAACCATTTGCTGACCGAGGCCATCTGAAAGCGGCTGTCCGGGCCCACCGGCGCGCCGCTGGACAGATAGGATGCTTCTACCGGCTGGCCACCGGCCAGGACCTGCAGGGCCGCGGCCCCGCGGCTCTCCGCCGCCAGACGTGCCTTGAGCGCCGCGATCATGGCCGGGTGGTCGCCGGCCGGCGCCAGTTCCTCGGTCCACCAGCCGCGCGCCGTGCCCAGAAACGCGATCGTGGCCCAGGCGGCCAGGGCCGGAATGGCGGCAAAGGCCAGGATCAGCCAGCGCATGGCGCAGCCCTTGTGTTCACCCGGGTGTCCTCCCTCTGTGGATGGACGACGGTACACGGGCGTGGCGAGCGAGCCAACCGCCGGGTACAGTCGAAGGTCGATCCCTGGGGAGTATGGTGATGATCGAGCGTCTGCCCTTCGGCCGCACGGGACATCTGAGCACGCGCACCCTGTTCGGCGCCGCCGCCCTCGGCGCCATGCGTCAGGACCGGGCCGACACGGTGCTGGAGATGTTGTCGGAGTTCGGGGTCAATCACATCGACACCGCCGCCAGCTACGGCGACTCGGAGCTGCGCCTGGCGCCCTGGCTGGCCGATCACCGCAGCGACTGTTTTCTGGCCAGCAAAACCGGCGAGCGCACCTACGATGGCGCCAAGGCGGGCATCGAACAGTCCCTGGAACGGCTTCAGGTGGACGTCATCGACCTGATCCAGTTCCACAATCTGGCTGACGAGGATGGCTGGGCCACGGCCATGGGCCCGGCCGGCGCGCTGGAAGCTGCGGTGCAGGCCCGGGAGCAGGGCCTGGTGCGATTCATCGGGGTCACCGGCCACGGCACGCAGATTCCCGACATGCACCTGAAGAGCCTGGAAGCCTTCGATTTCGACTCGGTGCTGCTGCCTTACAACCACTCCATGATGCAGGACGCGCAGTACGCGGCATCTTTCGAACGGCTGCTCGCCGTGTGCCGCGAACGCAACGTGGCGGTGCAGTGCATCAAAGCCATCGCCCGCCGGCGCTGGCGCGAGGACGACGACAGCCGGCGCTTCAGCTGGTACGAACCGCTTCGCGACCCGGAGGCATTGCGGCGCGCGGTGCACTGGGTGCTGGCCCGGCCTGGCGTGTTCCTGAACACCTCCAGCGACGCCACGCTGCTGCGCGCCACCCTGGAGGCGGCCCGGGATTTCGACCCGGCGGTCAGCGGCGACCTGGCGGCTGCCGTGGCCGCCGACGCGGCAGCCCAGGACGTGGAGCCGCTGTTCGTGCGCGGCGTCAGCGACACCATCTGATTGGAGGCTCGAGGATGAATGCGACCCTGGCCGACCTCATCGGCGGTATCGATTTCGAACCGGAAGCGCTCAAGGCCCGCTACCTGGCCGAGCGCGACAAACGCATCCGCCCGGACGGCATTGGTCAGTACGTCGAGGTCACCGCGGAATTCTCGCGCTACGTGGACGATCCCTACGTGGAACCCGGGTTCAGCCGTGAGCCGGTGTTCGATCATGTCGACGTGGCGGTCATCGGCGGCGGCTTCGGCGGCCTGCTGATGGCGGCCCGGCTGCGGGAGCGCGGCGTTTCCCGCATCCGTATGGTGGACAAGGCCGGCGACTTCGGTGGCACCTGGTACTGGAACCGTTACCCGGGCGCCATGTGCGACGTGGAGTCCTACTGTTACCTGCCCCTGCTCGAGGAGCTGGGTTACGTACCGAAGCACAAGTACGCCTTCGCGCCGGAAATCCTCGAACACAGCCGCCGCATCGCGCGCCGCTACGACCTGTACGACGATGCGCTGCTGCAGACCGGCATCACCGGGCTCACCTGGAACGAGGCTGACGCCCGCTGGGTGGTTGAAACGGACCGCGGCGACCGCTTCACCGCCCAGTACGTGGCCATGGCCAACGGGCCGCTGTCCCGGCCCAAGCTGCCGGGCATTCCGGGCATCAACGAGTTTGCCGGCCATACCTTCCATACCAGCCGCTGGGACTACACCTACACCGGCGGTGATTCCAGCGGCAACCTGACCGGGCTCGCGGACAAGCGGGTTGGCATCATCGGTACCGGCGCCACCGCCATTCAGTGCATTCCGCACCTCGGCGAGTGGGCGCAGGCGCTGACCGTGTTCCAGCGCACGCCATCGTCGGTGGACGTGCGCAACAACGCCGCGACCGATCCGGCGTGGGCGGCGTCGCTCGGCCCCGGCTGGCAGAAGGCCCGCATGGACAACTTCAACACCCTGGTGTCTGGGGGCGATGCCGACGAAGACCTGGTGGGCGACGGCTGGACCGACATCTTCCGCAACCTCACCGGCACCGCCGCCAAGCTGGCAGCGCGCAAGCTGGGGCGGCCGCTCACCAGCGCCGAACGCGACGAACTGATGGAACTGGCGGATTACCGCAAGATGAATCAGGTGCGGGCCCGGGTAGACGCGCTGGTGGACGATCCTGTTACCGCCGAGGCGCTCAAGCCCTGGTATCGCCAGTTCTGCAAACGCCCGTGCTTTCACGACGAGTACCTGCAGACCTTCAACCGGCCCAATGTGACGCTGGTGGATACCGATGGACGGGGCGTTGAGCGCCTCACCCGCGACGCGGTGGTGGTGGGCGGCCGCGAGTACCCGGTGGACTGCCTGATCTTCGCCACCGGCTTCGAGGTGGGTACGGCGTTCACCCGGCGTGCCGGTTACGACATCACCGGCCGCGGCGGTGTGACCCTGAGCCAGCACTGGTCCGAAGGGCTGCGTACCCTGCATGGTCTGCACAGCCACGGCTTTCCCAACTGTTTTTTTCTCGGCTTCACCCAGACCGCCATCACCGTGAACGTACCCCACGCGCTCGAAGAGCAGGCCCGGCACGTGGCCTACGTCATCGACGAAGCTGGCCGTCGCGGCAAACGGGTGGTGGAAGCAACCCGCGCCGGCGAGCAGGAATACGTGGCGGAGATCCAGCATCTGGCGCGCCTCGGCGAGCGCTTCTACGCCGAATGCACCCCAGGGTATTACAACAGCGAGGGCGCGCCCGGAAACCGCCGCGGGTTCTTCTCCGACATGTACGGCGCCGGGCCGCTGAAGTTCTACGACAAGCTGGCTGCCTGGCGCAACGACGGGCGCCTGGAAGGCCTGGATCTGCGCTGACGCCGGGGGGCGCGGCCCGCTGCTGGAAGCCCGGGCGGGCAAAATAGGCCAGCATCAGGCGCTTCCAGCCCATCCAGACATCCTGCTCAACATCTGCGACAGGCGCGCTTTCTCCTCGGGGGTGCGATCCTGGTACAGCTCCATGCCCTCCACGAACAGGTTCAGCAGATCCGGGCTCGCGGCCATGGTCTGATTGAATACGCCGAAGTCGGACACCACCTTCTGATCAGTGGACGTGCGATATAGGCGACGCGGTGGCCGGCGCGAACCCGGGGTTCAACAATCCTGGCCCAGGCGCACGCGTTTGGTCTCGAGGTATCCGGCGCTGACCGGATGGGAAGGCCCGGCCCGCAGCGGCTGCCGGACCACGTCGATGCCGGCGTCCTGCAGGGCCCGCACTTTGTCCGGGTTGTTGGTCAGGAGCGCGCAGCGCTTGATGGCGCGATGGTTCAGGTAGGCGATGGCGGCGTCGTAGCGGCGGGCGTCGATGGGCAGCCCCAGGGCCAGATTGGCTTCCACGGTGTCCAGTCCGTGCTGCTGCAGGGCATAGGCCTTGAGCTTGTTCTCGAGGCCGATACCGCGGCCTTCCTGGCGCAGATAGATGACGGCGCCGTGGCCGGCTTGCTGGATTGCCGCCAGGGCGCTGTCGAGCTGCTCGGCGCAGTCACACTTGAGCGAGCCGAAGACTTCGCTGGTCAGGCATTCCGAGTGGATGCGCAGAAGCGGGGCAGTGAACGGCCGGGCCGGACGATCCAGGCCGACCGACAGGGCCAGGTGGGGCTCGCCGCGGCCAGGATCGGAACCGAACCGGAACGACTCCATCAGAAACGACCCGTGGGCCGTGGGCAGATGGGTGCTGGCGGTGATCTCGATGGTCATTGGTATCAGACCTCCTTGATGACCGTTTCGATGGTGAGGCCGAAGCTGGCGATGCCGGGAAACGACAGTTCGCGGCTGGCCAGCAGGTGAATGCGCCGCACCCCCAGCGCCCCCAGCACGTAGCTGCCGAGGCCGACCTCGCGCCACACGGCGCCGCCCTGGTCGTCATCGTCGGCGGCTGCCGCGGGCAGGTAGATGAACACGCCCTGAGGCGCCTGGGTAATCATCTGCAGGGAGCGCGAGATGACGTTGTCGGGCGCCACGGCGCTGGCCAGGAAATCCCGTTCCGGCGCGCCTTTGACCACCCGCACCAGGGTGGGCTGGCAACCGTCGATGGTGCCTTTGACCACGGCGGTGATCTGCCGGTCGTCGAACACCGTGCGATAGACGTGTACCGACAGCGGTTCGCCGTACAGGGTGATGGGCGTGACCGCCACTTCCTCTACCAGCACGTCGTGCCGGGCCCGGTAGCGGATGAGGGCGTCGATGGAAATGATCGGCAGGTCGTGGGCGGCGGCAAATCGCATCAGATCCGGTACCCGCTGCATGGTGCCGTCGTCGTTGACCAGTTCGCACAGCGCCGCCGCCGGCCGGCAACCGGCCAGGCGCGCAAGATCCAGGGCCGCTTCCGTATGTCCGGAGCGTACCAGCACCCCGCCCGGCTGGTACTTGAGGGGAAAGATGTGGCCGGGCCGCAGGAAATCCCGGGCGCCGGTATCCGGGTCGGCCAGGGCATTCAGGGTGCGGGCCCGCTCCGCGGCCGAAATGCCGGTGGTCATCCCCGGCAGATAGTCCACCGACACGGTGAACATGCAGCGGTGCGGCTCCTGGTTGCGCTCCACCATGGGCGGCAGTTCCAGCCGCGCCAGCCGCTCCGGCTCGCAGGGCGCGCAGATCACGCCACTGGTGTGGCGGATCATGAAGGCCATGTTCGACTGGCTGGCGTGCTCGGCGGCGATGATCAGGTCGCCCTCGTTTTCGCGGTCCTCGTCGTCCACCACGATCACGAACCCACCGCGCGCAATCTGGCTGACGGCGTCGCTGACGGAAGAGAAGTCGCTCATTGCAGCGGTCCTGGTATCTCGATTGACCCATCTTAGTCGGGGTCTTATTGTTCACAAATATAAGAACACGTAGACATATTGTTCGTTTATGAACAACTCGAACATGAGCAACGAAATGCTCAACTGGGATCAGGTCCGTCACTTCGTGGCCGTCGCCCGTGCCGGGTCGGTGGTGGGTGCGGCGCGGCGCCTGGGGGTCAGCCATGCCACGGTCCTGCGCAATGTGACCCGCCTGGAGGCGGCGCTGGGAGTGCGCCTGTTCGATCGGGTGCGCTCCGGCTATCGCATCACCGCGGACGGCGAAGAGGTGCTGGCCGCCGCAGCCGCCATGGAAGCCCACGCGGAGGCGCTGCTGCGGCGCGCCCGGGGCAAGAATCCCAGTCCCGAAGGGACCCTCAAACTGGCCATCGCCGACCCTACCCTGTTCGACCCCATGCCCATGCTGCAGCGGTTCCGGGACCGCTATCCGCGGGTTGTGCTGGCCCTGGAAGATGCCCGCGGCGGCGCCGAACAGAGCCTGGCCCAGTTGCGCTGCGATGCGGCGCTGATGGTGACCAATGCGCCGCCCGAAGACCTGGTCGGACGGCAACTGGCACGGCTGCGGCTGGCCTGGTTCTGCGCCGGGGCTGCGGCTGTGGAGCCCGATGAGGCGCCGCCACCGGCCGACACCTTGCGCTGGGTGGTCTGGCAGAGCGGCGAAGCCGGCGTGCTGGATGATGCCTGGCACGAGGACAGCCTGCGGCGTCTGACCGCCCGGCCCGAGATCGTGTTCCGGTGTGACAAGCATGCCGACGCCATTCTGGCGGTGCGCGCCGGGATCGGCGCCGGGTTGCTGCGCGACGGCGACCATCCCGGTCTGGCGCGCCTGGCGCTGGCGGAACCCCAGGAGTCCTTCGGGGTCTGGCTGCTGACCCATCCGGACCTGCGCCGTGCCGGACGGGTCCGTGCTCTGTTCGATTTCGTGGCGGAAGCGCATCAGGACGGGAGCCTTACAACGACTTAGGTGAGCCGCGATACAGCGGCGGCATGCCGGTCCGGTCTTGACGCTGTAAGGGTAAGCGCCTTGCGGTTTGCGTGCGGTGGCGGTTAGTCTGACGACAGGGAACAGGGGATGAGCCAGCCGTGCATAACTACGTGCTGTTCCGGGAGGCCAACCTGGTGGTGATCGAATACGGGGCGCTGCTCGACGACGACGGGCTGCGAGATCATCTGCTGTCCGTGTACGACGACCCCGACTATATCCCCGGCATGGACGAGATCAGTTCCTTTCTGCACACCCGGAAAGTTCACGTGACGGCAGACGGGCTCAGGGCGTTGGCAAAGCTGTTGCCACGGCCGGGGCACGAAGGCGCGCCGCCGAACATGGCCGCCGTGGTCACGGATACCCGGCTCGGCGTCGGTCTCACCCGGCTTTATGGCGCGCATGCGTTTGCCGGCGAGGACGAGGCCCTGCAGGCGTTTCCCAGCATCGAAGGGGCGGGCGCCTGGATCGATGCGGCGCGCGGCCGCCCGGCAGGCACCAGCGCGGCCCTGGCCAACTCGGTGCTGACCGCGCCGCCCGTTTCCACCTGAGCACTTTGCGTGGCTAGCTGGCGGGGGTCGCCAGGTCGGGCGCGGCCTGCCACTGCAACCAGACCCCGTGCGGGTTGACGCGCGCCAGGTGAATCCCCTCCCGCGATCCCGGCCGATAACGATGCAGGGTCAGCGCCGAGTCGGTTCCGCCGGTGGATTCCATGGACAGGAAAAACACATCGCGGTTCAGGCGGGTGGCAGCGGCCGCCAGCGACTTGAGCAGGGCCACCTGAGCGTCGCGGGTGAACTGATAGAGCACGTGAGTGGCGAACACCACCAGGCTGGCATCGCCGGGTGCGGCCGGTAGCAGCGCCGGGAGCCGCTCCACGGCGTCGCCCCGCAGAATTTCGGGCGGATGGCGGCGGGCGATCTCGATGGCGCCGCGATCCGCTCCTGCAGGTCCGGCCGTTCACGGCCGCGCAGAACACTGTCGAGCAGCACCGGTGACGGGTCCGGGCCCCAGTGCAGGGCCGGTTCACCGTCTGCGTCCCGGTAGCAGTAGCGGAACCGGTCCCAGTTCAGGTTGAGGCCCGCGCTCGGTCCGATCTCGATCAGCGCCAGTGGCCGCCCGGTGACCCGGGCAATGGCGGAAAACGCCGGGAGCAGACAGGCGCAGCGCAGGATCACGTTAGTCTGGGTGCGCCGCGTCGCCAGTAACTCGGCAATACGGTCGGCATGTTGCAGACAGAAATCGCGGAACGCCGGAAAAGCCGCTTCGGGCGGACGGGGTTGCCCGCTGATGGCCGGATAGTGGCGGCGCAATTCATGCCCGGTGTCGTCCTGCAGCAGGTACTGGACCGCTGCGAACAGCATATTCGGCGGAGGCTGGCCGAGCCGGGTGCGGCCCGCGAGGGCTATCAGGTCGGGATCGTTGCTGACTCCGTAGGACAGCTCCGCGTACATGGGCGAATCGAGCTGGGGCGCTTCGACCCGGCCGAACACGTGAAATTTGCGTGCCAGAGTCGCCGGATCACGTTCGAACCCGGACACCCGGTCGGCAGCATCCAGTTCGCGGGTCACGGTCAGCCATCCCGCAGGCGTTGGGCGAAGAAGCCGAGGATTTCGTCTACAGCGGCGCGAGTGGGCTCCCCCTCGCGGTCCACCAGATGCAGGGTGACGACGCTGTGGGGACGCATGGGTGTGCCCGGCAGGGCGCTATCGTCGGCCAGCACGCGGCCCTGAAAACGCTCGCCCAGCGCCTGCTCGTAGGCGGCGAAGCGCGCGGCCTTGCAGAATGGGTCACCCTCGAACCGGTAAGCGAGCACCGTCAGGTCTTCCGCCTCCATCCGGGCTTTGACCGCCGCCAGTTCGTCCGGCGCGATGTGCAGCCCGTCTTCCTTGAACAGCGGCAGTGACGGCTGGGACAGCACCGGGGCCAGCATCGCGGGCTCGAGCATCATGGACAGCGCAAAATTGCCGGTAAAACACATGCCGATGGCGCCGACCCCCTTGCCGCCACAGGCTGCGTGGGCGTGAGCGGCAAGCTGCCGCAGCCATTGGGTCACGGGACTCGATTGGTTGGCGGCAAAGGCCCGGAACTCGCGGCTGATGCAGGCCCGGACCAGGGTCCCGAGCCCGCCGGCGCGGGTTACCGGCCCGCCTTCGGTCCCGAACAGAGCCGGCATCCACACCGTGAAACCGGCGTCGCGCACCATGCGCGCGAAGCGGGCCACGTGGGCATAGATGCCGGGCATCTCGGCCATGACGATGACGCCGGGCCCGTCACCGGACACATAGACCCGTTTTCTCTGGCCCAGGAACTCGAGTTCCCGGCCGTCGAAGTCGGTCAGCGGATCCCGGTCCGTGACTTTCGGTGTGCTGGTCGGATAGTTGATCCCGGCGCCGGCTCGTGTCCCGGGTTCCATCTCCGGCATCGGTTCCCCCATCCGTCCGTTGCTCGGACAGGAGTATGCCCCAGATCCGGTTTCTCAGGCTGTCGGGCCCATGCAGCCGGCTCGTACCCGTCATTACATCTCCGGAATCGGCATGCACTCCATCACCTCGACGCACTCGCCGGGAAAGATGCTGAAGTGCGGGTGGTTCTCGAACAGCTTGATCGCGTCGGCGTGGCTTTCGGCCTGCACCACCACGAACCCGGCCAGGTCGTTCACGGTGTCGGACAGGCCGTTCCGGTCGGCGCGTTTGGTCTTGCCGAGCGGGCCGCCGGTCACGGTGATGACGGATTCATGGGTCGTCATCCAGTCGGTCCAGGCCTGCATGCCGCGCATCTCCAGCTTTTCGCGCTCGGCGGCGTCCATGCTGTCCCAGCCGGTGGCGGCCCGGGATTCCGCCGTGCCTTTGTAAACCGCGAGGAACTGCTTCATGTGTCGTCTCCTGTTGTTGCTCATCCGTTGGTCGAACCACGGCTCGTGAAATCGACAAGGGCTGCCCGGTCGAGAGCGGGATTGCTGCGCACAGGAGACCGGTCAGGACCCTGACGTCAGGTCCGCGATTGTTGCCGACGTTCGCGAGTCTGTTGAATCGAGGCACGGCAGTCCGGCGGTTTCGGCGCCGGCGCGGACCCGCTGGTCGAACTGTAAGGCGCGTTCGAGAAACGCCTCGATCAGGCGCCGATCCTGCTCGCTCCGGCTGGACAGGTTGCTGGCCGTCTGGATCCGCTCGACGATCACCGCTTCTGGCGCGGTCAGCCAGACGGCGCGGGTGGCGGGCAGTTGCGCTTGACCAACCGGGCCCGGCAGCAGCGCCGAGCCTTCCAGGATCAATGGCGGATCGTACGGGTTGGCGGCGCGGCTGCGCACGATGGCGTCGGTAATGGGCCAGACGTTCTGCTGGTAGTGACGCACCACCGAATCGAGCAGGTCCGGCGCCGCCGCCGATCGGTAGTAGTCGATGACATCCGCCGGCAGTTTGCTGCCGTCGTTGCGCCAGGGCCGGCCCGGGTGCCGGGCCAACTGATCCGTCGACAGATGCTGCCAGCCGAGCCGGCGCGCCAAGTCCATGGCCAGGGTGGTCTTGCCCACGTGAGAGGTCCCGCCGACCAGCAGGATTCTGATGGGACCGGCCATCACATGCCTCCGCCGGAATTCCGGCTGTTACCGGGGCGCTCCGCGCAGTGCCTGCGCCCGTTCCGGGCCGAGCAGCAGTACGGCTACGTCACCCCTGGCCTGGAGGCTCGCCACCAGCAGGTACGCTGTCAACACCGGCGCGCCGCCGACCAGGCCCAGCAGGCCCAGGGCCAATCCCGGCGCGGTGAAGTGGTGGCGCCACGCCAGGTACAGACCGGACAGCATCAGCATGCCCAGGAAGTCCAGGTTGAACTGTCCGGGCCAACCCATGCGGGCAATGTCGCCGAAGAACACGGGGACCAGGTTGAAGCCGTGTTCGGCCACCACGAACACGGTGTAGACGACGATGACGATGAGAATGGCGGCAAGCAGCACGCGAAACGGCAGCATGTGTGAACCTCGCTGATTCGGAAACGGCGCCGCCGATTCACAACGGCGGCGTTCACCATGCTGCCGGTTCCGGGGCTGGCCGGCCATTACCTTCAGGGGTAATGGCCAGCCGCAGGGTCAGGAGCCGTGATCGTGCCCGTGAGCATGACCGCGGATTTTCTGCTTCGGAACCTCGGAAACCAGCGCCTCGGTGGTGACCAGCAGGGTGGCTACGCTGGCCGCATTCTGCAGCGCCAGGCGCACGACTTTTGTCGGATCGATGACCCCCATTGTGACCAGATCGCCGTATTCGCCGGTGGCGGCGTTGAAGCCGTGGTTACCCTTGCCGGCCAGTACCTTGTCCGCCACCACCGACGGTTGCAGGCCGGCGTTGGCAACAATCTGACGCAGCGGTTCCTGGATGGCGCGAGCCAGGATCGCAATCCCGGCGCGCTGGTCGTCATTGGCGACTTGCAGCGTCTCCAGCACCTGGCCGGCGCGCAGCAGGGCCACCCCGCCGCCGGGGACCACGCCTTCTTCCACCGCCGCACGGGTGGCGTGCAGGGCATCGTCGATGCGGGCTTTCTTCTCCTTCATGGCCATTTCTGTGGCGGCGCCGACTTTGATCACCGCCACGCCGCCGGCCAGCTTGGCGAGCCGCTCCTGCAGCTTCTCCCGGTCATAGTCAGAGGAGGTGTCCTCGATTTCCTGGCGGATCTGCCGGACCCGGCCTTCGATGGCCTGGTGGTCGCCGGCGCCGCCGACGATCACCGTGTGCTCCTTGGTCAGCTCGACCCGTTTGGCAGTGCCAAGGTCATCCAGGGTCACCTTCTCGAGGGTCAGTCCCAGATCGTCGGAGATGACCCTGGCGCCGGTCAGCACCGCCATGTCGGTGAGCATCGCTTTACGCCGGTCGCCGAAGCCGGGCGCTTTGCAGGCC
The DNA here is from genome assembly GCA_942491135.1 of uncultured Gammaproteobacteria bacterium. Classification (GTDB taxonomy): domain Bacteria; phylum Pseudomonadota; class Gammaproteobacteria; order Pseudomonadales; family Azotimanducaceae; genus UBA7803. The sequence goes on from CALNZS010000021.1 coordinate 373,115, forward strand.
GCTACGTTGAGCACGCCGCGCAGTTTGTTCACCACCAGCGTCGCCAGGGCCTCGCCTTCGATGTCCTCGGCAATCACCAGCAGCGGCCGGCCGGAGCGGGATACGGCCTCCAGCACCGGCAGCAGCTCGCGGATGGTGCTGATCTTCTTGTCCCGCAGCAGCACGTAGGGCTCGGCCAGTTCCACCACGTGCCGTTCGCCATTGGTGATGAAGTAGGGGGACAGATAGCCGCGATCGAACTGCATGCCCTCCACGACTTCGAGTTCGTCGTCGAGGCCGGAGCCGTCCTCTACGGTGATGACGCCTTCCTTACCCACTTTGTCCATGGCTTGCGCCATGATGGCGCCGATGGCGGTGTCGGAGTTGGCTGAGATGGAAGCCACCTGGGCAATGGACTTTGACCCGCTGCAAGGGGTGGACAGGTCGTTCAGGGCCTGCGCCACGGCCTTGACGCCGGCGTCGATGCCGCGCTTCAGATCCATGGGGTTGAGCCCGGCGGCCACCGCCTTGAGGCCCTCGCGGGTGATGGCCTGGGCAATCACGGTGGCGGTGGTGGTGCCGTCGCCGGCTTCGTCGGCGGTCCTGCTGGCCACCTGTTTCACCAGTTGGGCGCCCATGTTCTCGAACTTGTCGGGCAGTTCGATCTCTTTGGCGACGGTGACCCCGTCTTTGGTGATGAGCGGGGCGCCCCAGCTCTTGTCGATCACCACGTGGCGGCCCTTGGGCCCGAGCGTGACCTTGACCGCATTGGCCAGCACGTCCACGCCGCGGGCCAGACGCTTGCGCGCCGAGTCATCGAACACAACCTTCTTGGCAGTCATGGGTAACGGTTCCTGGTGGTTGACGATGGCAAAGCCAACGCTTATTGGGGACGCATTTGCCGGGTTCAAGGGGGTGCAGAAAATACGATCAGGTAGCGCTCGGCCGGCTGCTACCATGGTCCGCAGTTTGCGGCCGAAGGAGACCGGTTGAAGGCCATCACCTGCGCCCGTTATGGGCCACCCGAGGTCCTGCGCCTGGAGGAGGTGGAGAAGCCCGTCTGCGGCGATGGTGACCTGCTGGTACGAATCCGCGCCACCGAAGCGACCAAAGCCGACTGCGAGATGCGTGCCTTCCGGTTCGGGGTCAAATGGTTCTGGCTGCCGCTGCGCCTGGCTCTGGGTGTGCGGCGGCCACGGCGGCTGGTGCCCGGCTTTTACTTTGCCGGTGAGGTGGAAGCGGCAGGCGCGGCGGTGGAGGGGTTCCGCCCCGGCGATCGGGTGTTCGGGTCCACCGGGCTGGGCCGCGGCAGCTACGCGGAGTTCGCCCGCGTGCCGGCCGGCGCCGCGCTGGCCGCCATGCCCGAGGGAATGACCTTCGCCGAGGCGGCGGCGGTACCGCTGGGCGGGCTGAACGCGCTGCATTTCCTGCAACTGGCCGGGGTCCGCCCGGGTGACGAGGTGCTGATCAACGGCGCCGGCGGCAGTATCGGCAGCTATGGCGTGCAGATCGCCAAGGCCATGGGCGGACGGGTCACCGCCGTGGACCGGGGTGACAAGGAAGCAGGCCTGCGCCGCCTCGGCGCCGACGACTTCATCGATTACACCCGCCGGGACTTCACCCGGGACGGCGCCCGCTACGACGTGGTGTTCGACATGGTGCCCGGCAGTCCCTACTCGCGCGTCGTTGCGGTGCTGAAACCCGATGGGCGTTACCTGTGCGGCAACCCACGGCTGTCGGCCATGTTGCGCGGTGTTCTGACCACCCGGTTGTCGGGCCGCAGCGCCCGCTTCCGGTTCGCCCCGGAGGACCGGCACGGCCTTCAGGCTCTGGTCGCCATGATCGAGGCGGGCCGCATCGGCTCCATCGTCGATACCGTGTATCCCCTGGCGGATGCGGCCGAGGCGCACCGGCGGGTAGAGGCCGAGCGCCGGGTCGGCGCCATTGTCCTCGAGGTTGCCGGGCCGGACTGAGCGCGCCGGTCGCGGCCCGAGGGGCCGCGCGATTACCTGCCGGGTCATCGGCCCGGTGGTGCAGTACCGGTAAGCTCCGCCGGGTCTCAAAGTACGGAGCAGACCCATGACGCTGAAGCTGTATGCCGCGCCGCGCACCCGGAGCCTGCGGGTGGCCTGGCTGCTCGAGGAACTGGGCGTCGACTACGAGGTGATCCTGTCGGAGTTTCAGCCCACCCGGTCCGAGTTCTTCATTCAGAACACCCCGACCGGCAAGTACCCGACCATCGACGACGACGGATTCGTGATGTTCGAGTCGGGGGCAATTCTCGAGTACCTGCTGGAGCGGCACCCGGAGTCCCCTCTGGTGCCCCCGGCCGGCACCCGGCAGAAGGGGGAGTACCTGCAGTGGATGCACTTTGCGGACTCCACCGCGTTCCCGCCCCTGGGGATCGTAATCTGGCTGGCGGTCTATCGCGACGACGCCGACCGTCACGGCGCGCTGATCGAGGATGCCCGGCGCCGGGCGGGTACCGCGTTCGGCGTGTTGTCGCGGCACCTGGCCGGCCGGCAATGGGTACTGGGCGAGCGCTTCAGCGCCGCCGACATCATGCTCGGATTCACCCTGCTGGCGGCGCGCCTGCTGGGGCTGGTGGACGCGCAATCGGAACTCGGCCGCTACCTGGCGCAGATGGAAGCGCGGCCGGCCTTCGCGCGCGCGCTCGAGCGCATCGGCGGGTTCGGCTGACCGCCCGGGTCAGTGCGCCTCGTCCATCGCCGGCAACGTCCTGAGCAGTGCCAGCGAGACCAGCGACACCGCGGTGGCAATGGCTGCCAGCGGCACGAACAGCACGTCCAGCATGGGGATCTTTCCCGCCCAGGGTCCCGCCCAGGGAGCGGGTGATGACGGTGGGGGCGCCGAATACGAAGATGAGCAGCGCGCCCAGGGTGCAGGCCGTCAGTCAATGCGGTCGGCCTTGGACCCGGTTGCCGAGTCAACCACCGAGCAGGCCCTCGAGGGTGCGCTCCACCAGTGCCGCCGCGATCCAGGCCAGGGGCGGGATGACGCCGTACAGAACCATGCGCGAGACCATGGCGACATTGATCGGCCAGGTGGAGGCCTCCTGGAGGCGGTGGCGGCGCTGCAGCAGGGTCTCGAGTTGCGTCATGGCCGGCATCTCCAGTTGCCGGGGCGAGACCCGGATCCGTTCGTTCACCGCGGCCAGTTCCCGTGCCTTCAGCGCGAGCAGCCGCCGGTGTACCGACCACATGGGCCGGATCAGGAGTACCGTCGCCGCTGGCACGGCCACCAGCAGCGCGTAGACGTAGTTCTGGTAGCGGAACATGGCGTCGATGGATTGCACTGTGGTGAGCACCAGGGCGCCGGCCACCATCAGCGTATCGCCCATACCTTCCCGGGCGAACGGCTCCAGCGGTTCCCGATCGAACAGGTCCAGCGGTACGTCGCGGCCTGCCGCCAGAAACGTACCTGACGTATGAATCCGGGCCGCCAGCGCCACGCCGGCCGAGACCCAGACCAGAATCATGCAGGCCACCAGGACCAGCAGCAGCGCATCGCCGTCGAGCAGCGCGGCCAGGGACGCCACCGGCAGATTGAACGCAATGGCGTAGGCCATGCCGGCCAGCGCGCCGGCGAGCAGCACCCGGAAGGACGGCAGCGCCCGCGCCTGATGGGTAATGCCCGCAACGAGCCGGTCGATCTGGCCGAGATGGACATGAGAGCGGCGCTGCAACGTTCCCCAGGCGAACAGCAGATAGGGCGGCATGAGTACCAGCAGCATATCGGCGCCGAGAAGCTGCCGGCGGGAGCTGAAGCCGCTGGGCAAAGGGCCGCTCGAGAACGCGCCCACCACCAGCAGGCTCGCAAGTATCACCACCAGCAGGGCCAGCGCCAGCAGCGCCGGCGCCGCTCGATGCCGCACAAACAGGTTCGCCACCGTCATTGCTGGAACGATATCAGATTGGCGCCGCCCTGCCGGGCCGGCGCTGACCAGAAAGTTATCGTCGGCTTTTCTGTTGCCGGTTCTGTGCCTAGGGAACCTCTGCACAGGCAGCTGTGTAGAGGGCCGGATCTATGGATATGGCTCGAAACATCAGAGATTTGGGCGGAAAACCAGCGATTGAGCGCCAGTAGCGGCCATTTTCGGCCGCTTCCGGGCCATCATCCCGTCCACGAGAGACACCACTCTCGTGGTAACAACCTGCGTCGGAGCATGTACAGGTTCGCCAGCGCAAACGCGGTGTAGAGCCGGGCCGTGTTCTTCGCCAGGCCGCGATAGCGGACCTTGCTGAAGCCCCACAGCCGTTTGACGACGTGGAACGCGTGCTCGCCTCGCGCTCGCGCCTTCGAGCGGCATCGGTTGATGTAGCGCTGGTGCTCGGTCAACGGTCGCTGCTTGGTGCCGCGACGGTTGACCCGATAGCGGATACCCCGCTCGAGAGCCGCCTGCCGATCCGCCTCCTTCCAGTACGCCTGATCGCCAAAGATCTCTCGCTCTTCTCCGTGCAGCAGCTCCGGCATCTGACTGATGTCCGCAGCACCCGCATGGGTCGTGGTCAGGCTGTGGACGATGCCACGCCGATCCGTGCCGACGTGGGCCTTCATCCCGAAGGCCACTCTTTGCCCTCTGCCTGGCGCATCTCCGGCGCGGGCTTTTTGGTCCTCGTCGACCGGCCGGCGCCGCGGGCGGCGCAGCCACTGACGTGGCGTCGACGACGGCGCCGCCTTCACCAGCGAACGCGCCCCCGCGCGCGGCGCCCCGTGGTAAAACGCGCCGGGGGAGCGTATGCGCTTCCAGGTGCCGGCGCCGCCGCAGCATCGGCGCCTCGGCGGGCCTCGGCCGGGCGAGCCCGGCCCCGGGCGGCGTGGCACGGGTCGTGGGGAGCCGCGCCTGGGGGGCGGGGGGTGGGGCGACCGGAGTGCACGCGGGCACCCGGCCCCGGGGCGGGGGGGCGGCCCCGCCCGCGCCCGGGTGCGGCTCGGGGGCTCGCCCGCGGCCGGGGCCGCGGGCGCGGACCCCCGGGGCCACCGCCCGGGGGCGCGCCCGCGGCGCGGCACGCCGGCGCGGGTGAACGGCGGTGGCTGCATCCGTGGCTAGCCCCTCGACGGCCGCCGCGCGGACAGCCGCCGGGAGAACCCGCAGTGCTTGGGGGGGGGGGGGGGGGGGGGGGGAGGGGGAGGGGGGGGGGGAGGGGGGGGGGGGGGAGGGGGGGGGGGGGGGGGGTGCAGAGGTTCTGTGCCTAGCTGCTGTCCGATATTTGGGAGTCACGGACTCACCATCCTGCTGACCAGTGACGGCGGCTGGGACGCCCGCGGCACCCAGGCCATGAAAGCCGCGCTGGTGGCCTACGGCCATGACGTGACCCTGTGGGGTCGCTGACCGGCCAGCAGAGTGGCAGCAGCGCGGCCTTGAACTTCGAAGCGCTGCAACTGGTCAAGCAGAATTCGAGCGACGGCGCGCTGGAATACTCGCTGGCGCTGGCCGACGGCGTCTCCGGCGCAGAGCCGGCCACGTGCGCCGCAGTGGGCATCGGTCTGGTCGAGGCCGCCATCGGCGCCGCACCGGAACTGGTCGTGTCCGGCATCAATGCCGGCCAGAACCTGGCGAGGCGCCCTGAAGCCGACCGGAGTCGGCCTCAACGTCGATCACCCGCTCACGACGGACCTGCACGGCGCCGTGCTGGCGCGCCAGGGCCGGACCTTCACCAGCAGCGGTTTCGCTTTGAGCCTGACCTTCGGCTGCCACGCCGAAGACTGCGTCAACGTCCCGGCTGGTACAGCCCTGCCCGCCGGCCAGTCCGGCGCTGCGTTACTGGAGATCGGCGACTACCGGAACGCCGACACGACCCTGAACGCCAGCGGCTACATCACGGCGTGATCCGGTAGGGCGTCATGTCCATACCCAGCACGCCGTAACGCGCCGCCACCGCGGCGACGGGCGGCCTGACCGGACCGGCGCCTTTCGAACTCGGGCTCGGCCTGCGCCCGCGCTGCCGGGTGCCGGATACGCACGTAGCGCTTCCTGTCGAGGTTCCTCGACGCGGTCGGCCGGATCCATCCGGGCAGGGAATTGGTCGTCATCGGCACCGGTGCTACCGTGTGGGTGGCGGGCCAATGAGCCGTTGCCGAACTGCCCGGGGGAGAGAACGGATGTCCAGCGAGCGCATCACCGCGGCGCATGTCGATCACTACCGCACTCACGGTTACGTGGTGGTGGAGAACTTCCTGACCGCCGACGAACTGGCCGCGGCGCGCCGGGAGATCGAGGAGTTCCAGCCCGGCTGGCTCGGCTACGCCGCCAACCCGGACGGCAACCGCCCAGCCGGCTGGGATGCGCCGCCGCGCTCGCGCCGCACCCAGCGCTTTCCATTTCCGGGCAGCGCCCTGAACGCCATCACGCTACATCCCGAACTGCGGCGCTTCGCTGCCCTGATGGCCGGCGGCCGACCCCTGTTCTGCGAACAGTCGGACCTGAGCTTCAAGTGCACCGGCCACCCGGCGGACATGGACCAGCACATGCACGTGGACTACGCCAACCACACCCTGGTGTACCCGCCCGATGACCCGGCCTACTGGCAGACCACCTATCTGCTCTATTACACGGACGTGGACGCGGGCGCGGCGCCGACGGCGGTCTGCTCACGAACTCACTACCCGGACGAACTGCTGTGGCCGGCCATGCACGCGCCGGAGGAACGGCCCGATCTGTACCGCCACGAGACGCTCGCCACGGTGCCAGCCGGAAGCCTGCTCGCCTACAGCGTGCGTACCTACCACCGCGGCACGGCATTCACCCGGGAAGCCGCGCGGGTCGCGCAGTTCATCTCCTACGCCCCGGCGGGTTGTCCGTGGATGGGGATCGTCGGCTGGTCCGAACAGGCCCTCTACCCGAGTTTCCGGAACTGGGTGGAGCAGGCGACGCTGGAGGAAAAGGCGCTGCTGGGGTTCCCGGCGCCGGGTGATCCTTACTGGACTGAAGAGACGTTGGCCGGGGTTGCGGCGCGTTACCCGGGAATGGACATGACGCCCTACCGGGGCTGACGCTATGAGCCGGACCCGCCCGGCTTACACCTGCCAGAGGAAATGGGCAACGGTCATATAGACGACAACCGGAACAAAGCCGAGCCAGTACGCACGGTGCGGCGAACCCGAACGAATGGTGTCGCGGGCGAGAACGGGCACCAGCAGAAGTATCAGATAAAGGTGCCGTGCGTCGGCGCCATTGAGTCCGAAATCGGGTAACACCGGATGCACGGCAACCATGCGGCCGATTGCCGGACTCATCAGGACCACGGTGGCGAGGATCATGAGGCGCTTATGCGCCTCCGGATCGCGTCTGCGGGCGAAGACTGCCCACAGGTAGAGAACCGGAAACAGCAGGACGCTGCCCGCGTTGATGAGAGTCAGGTTGAAAGCCATCTGATTCGCTTGTGCGACTTCCGTGGCGTTGAGGTCCGCGGGCAGCAACGCCAGCAACTCAAAGCGATGCATGACGACGGCGATCATGGTAGCAACCATCATCGATGCCAGGACCATCGACGTAACACCCAACCTGCGATGCACTCGGGCATGCCCCTGCGCCATCAACATCGCCTGGACGAGCAGCAGCACCAGCCAGGCGGACATGAGGACCGCATGGGCGTGCAGGATGAGTGGCGGAGGCGGCACATCACCTGACCGTACCTGCGCGATCAACTCTGTGGACGTTGGAAGAAAGCCCAGCAGGGCGACGATCAGGAAGACAACTGCCATTGCCACGTAGAGCCACTGATCGGTTGCCGGGCGACTGACCGTATCGGAGTCGTGGCTGAGTTCTGCGGACACGTCGCCCTCCAAGGCGCCTGTATCCCAGAATACTCGATCTGCTCCGGCAGGAGCATTTCCAACGCAATGTCTTGAGCTGGCAGCGAACGCGAAGAAGCCTCTCGCTTTCACTCAGGCGATCAGGGAATGGCTCGTCTCTCGAGCGAGCTAGTAGTAGGGCCGGAAACCTTGAGGGCCTGTGCGGGACACGCGTAGAGCTGCCTGCGACGACTGGCGGGTCAGCTCATGTCGAAGGCCGGGTAGAACGATCGGCCTCCAATCCCTCGGTACGTTCTGTAGACCATGTGCCCAGAACGGACCCGGATTGAATGGCGCGCCCGACAGGATTCGAACCTGTGACCTTTGGCTCCGGAGGCCAACGCTCTATCCAGCTGAGCTACGGGCGCATAGAGGAAGCCCGGGCGCCACGGGGCGCCGGGCGGGCAATTCTACGGACTCGCGGCGGCTAACTCCAGCGCTTCGGGCCGTGGCCGCGGCGGCTCAACTCGCTACCCGCTGTTCGGCCAGCAGGGTGACGGCCTCGTCGCGGAGCGCGCGTTTGAACAGTTTGCCCGAGGCCGTGCGCGGCAGCGGCTCGGCGCGGATCCAGATGTGTTCGGGGACCTTGAAGCGGGCCATGTGCTCGCCCACGTGGGAGCGGATGTCGCCGGCGGTCAGGGTGGCGCCGGGGCGCATGGAGATCACCGTGGCCACGGTTTCGCCGAGGCGCGGGTCCGGGACGCCGAACACCACACATTCCGCCACCTGGGGGTGTTCGTAGATCACCGCTTCCACTTCCTGGCAGCCGATGTTCTCACCGCCGCGGATGACCAGGTCCTTGGCGCGGTCGGTGATGTGCAGGTAGCCGTCCGGGTCCAGATGGCCCAGGTCGCCAGTGTGTACCCAGCCGTCGGTCAGGGTGGCGGCGGTGTCGGCGGGGCGGTTCCAGTAGCCGGAGAAGTTCATGGGGCCGCGGATCCAGATTTCGCCGGTGACCTCGGAGGGCTGGGGGTGGCCGTCGGCGTCGACCACCTTGATTTCCACCAGCGGCGGCACCGGGCGGCCGCAGCTTTTCGGCCGATCCAGCAGTTCCGGGCCGGAGATGGCAGTGCCCAGACCGTTGGTTTCGGTCATGCCGTAACCGGCGCCCGGGGCCACCGAGCCGCCGGTGCGGCGGCTGATCTGGCGGCTGTGTTCCGGGGCCATGGCGGCGCCGCCGCCGCCCATGATCTTCAGGCTCGAGGTGTCGTAGCGGTCGAAGGCCGGGGAGTTGACCATTTCCCAGGCCATGGTGGGCACCCCGTTGAACTGGGTGATGCGCTCCCGTTCGATGATCGCCAGCGCTTTCTCCGCGTCCCACTTGTACATGCCCACCAGCTTGCGGCCGCGGCGGAAGCTCGACAGCATCTGCACGTTCAGACCGGTCACGTGGAACAGCGGCACCGTCAGGATCATGGCCGGCGGGTGCGGCTGCAGCCGCTGCGGCCGGTTGCTGGCGGTGCGGCGGAGTTCGGCGGACGCTTCCAGACCCAGGATTGAGTGCAGGATGGCCCGGTGCGAGGACACCACGCCTTTCGGGTGGGCAGTGGAGCCGGAGGTGTAGAGGATGGTCGCCGGATCGTCCGGCGCCACGTCGGTCTGCGGCGGAATGCCGTCCCCGATGTCCAGGAAACGCTGCCAGCCCACCACGCCGTGGCCGCTGGTGTGGTCGGTGCGTACCGCCACCACGTTCAGGTCGATTTCGTCCAGGTAGGGGCCCAGATGCTCCAGGCGTTCGTGGTCCACGAACAGCGTGCTCAGGCCGCTGTCCTCGATGGCGTAGAGCATCTCTTCGCCGGACCACCAGGCGTTCATGGCCACCGTCACCGCGCCCAGGCTGCTGATGCCCATGAAGGCCAGGATCCACTCCGGGTAGTTGCGCATCGAGATGCCGACCCGATCGCCTTTTTCGACGCCCATGGCGGCCAGCGACGCAGCCACCCGGCGCGACTGGCGCCAGGCTTCGGCATAGCTGAAGCGTTCGTCGTCGAAGACGTAGAAGTCCTTGCTACCGGAGCTGGTGACTGCTTCCTGGTAAAGCTGGCAGAGGTTGCGCGGCGCGTTCAGGAATACGTTGAAAGACGTGTTACCCACCCTGGCCACCCCCATCTCGTAGGGGCCGCCGGCTCCGACGGGTGAAGGCTGCGCCGTTTCCTCGAGATTCGCCATGTCCTGTCTCCTGGTGGTGGAGTGGCTACGGAGCCGATGCCTCGTGGGCGGCTTCGCGCGTACCGGCGGCTGCGTCCTTGGCCATCTGCGCGTAGTCGCGGGTCACTGCGTCGACCTTGGCCTTGGCGTTGCTGCCCAGCACCGCCCGGCGCATGGCGGAGAAACTGTCGCGCACGCAGCGATTGAAGAACTGGGGGTCCGGCACCATGTCGCGGCAGGCGGTGAAGCTGATGGTGAACTCGCCGCAATAGCTGCCGATGGGCACGATCAGTCCCATGTTGTGCATCACCGGCCCGTAGCCCAGGGTGGTGACCAGCCGGCAGCCCATCATGTACAGGGGCACCTGCGGGCCGGGTACGTTGGTGATGGAGCAGTTGAACGCCGGCGCCACCCGGTTGGCCCGGGTGTATTCGGCGGTCAGGCGCTGGGCCAGGTTGAACAGCGCCGCCGGCACGAAATCGCCGTAGCGGGTCATCAACTCGGCGCCCACGGCGTTGGTCATCTGCTTGGCGTTGTGGGTCGCTTCGCGCACCGTGTTCAGCCGCTCTACCGGGTCCTGGATGTGGGTGCCGATGGGCACGAACATGGCCGAGACCTGATTGCCCATCTTGTAGGTCTTGCCTTCCTTGCGGGTGCTGATGGGCGCCATGGCCATCATCGGCTCGGCCGGCAGCTCGTTTTTGTCCTCGAGGTAGCTGCGCAGGGCGCCTCCGCAGATGGCCAGTGCCACGTCGTTCACCGTGGCGCCTTCCACGGCGTTCTTCATGGCCCGCACTTCATCCAGCAGAAAGCGCTCGAAGCCGATGCTGCGATGGGCCGACACCTTGCGGTTGAAACGGGTCTGGGGAACCGGAACCTGAGGCGGCGGCAGGCTCTGGCGCATCAGCGCCGTGACCCGTTGGCCGCTGCCCAGGGATTCGGCGAACAGTTCCGCCGCATGGGTGGGCCGGAACAGGTTGCCGATGGCCGTGCGCGCCATCAGTTCCGCCTCCGTGGGCACCCGCTCGCCCTTCCACGGTTCGTTGGGCTCCGAGGTCATCATCTCGGGCTGCAGGTCGGCCATGGCGATGGCCATGTCCGTGCCCGAGCGGCCGTCCACGGCCGCGTGGTGCATCTTGGTGATGAGCGCCACGGCGTGCTGCGGCAGCCCTTCGAGGCCGCGCAGGTTGTGGATCAGGTACACCTCCCAGGGTGGCCGCTCCATGTCCAGCGGGCGCGACAGGATGCGCGCGCACAGGCGGTAGAAACGGGTCCAGTCGGCGGGCTCCGGCATGGCCAGTTCGTGCAGGTGGAACTCCAGGTCGAAGTTCTCGTCTTCGATCCAGTAGGGATGGTCGGCGTTGAACGGCACGTGGACCAGGCGCCGGCGCGCCATGGGCATCAGGTGCAGGCGTGAGGCGTAGAAACTGGTCAGGGTCTCCAGGTCCAGCGGTCCGTAAGGTGAAGTCGACGGATCGAGTATGGCCACGGAGCCGACGTGCATCGGTGTCTCCGGGCTTTCCTGGTAGTAGAAAGACGCGTCCTGGGCACTGAGTTGTTCCATCCCGCTGCCTCCCCTGAGTTGTCCCGTTGGGCTATTCCTTCTGCGGATCCCCGCCGGCGAACAGTTCGCCCACGTTCTCTTCCATGCGCTTGCGTACGATGTCGTAGGCCTCGGCCTGGGACTGGTTGGCCATGTCGGCCAGTTCCCGCATGTTGGCCAGGGCCTGTTCGAAGCCTTTGCGCATCATGTCGGCCTGCTGCTCCGGGTCGAGCTGGCCACCCGACAGTCCGCGTTCCATGGCCTGCCGCCATTGGTCCATGGATTCGCGAAAGATCTCACCCTGACGTTCCGCCAGCTTGCGCCAGCCTTCCGCCATGGTCTCGCTGGCCTGCTGAAAGGCCTGAATGTTGCGCTGCTCACGTTCCAGCATGGCGCTGACGTCGAGGCCGGGAACGCGGTAGTTCTCCAGCATCTTCGCCAGGTCGAAATCGGGCCAGCCGAACGGATTTCCGGAACCGGACTTGGATGGGTCGTCTGCCATCGCCATCTCCCCTTTTGATGACGTTGCGGACGACTGAGGTTAGCACTCGGGCGCGGCGGCTCCAAGCGTCAGTGAACGGGTTTTCGCTGTGGCTCTGGTCAGACCGGATTGGTCAGTCCGGTGCCCTCACCGGGGGTCACGGATGGTCACCGTACCCTGCGCAACCGCGCACAGCCGGCCCTCGTTGCGGACGTCGATGCGCACGATGGCCTGGGTCCGGGTCAGGTTCACTATTTCGGCCCGGGCTTCCAGGGCGCCTTTGCTCACCGGTGCGGTGAGGTTGATCTTGAACTCGGTAGTGGCCGCCCACTGACCCTTCTGCATGGCCGGATAACACACGCAGCCCAGCATGTGGTCGCAGAAGGCCGACAACACGCCGCCGTGCATGTTGCCGAACGGGGTGAGCAGTTCGTCGCGTACCGTCAGACGCCCGGTCATGAAGCCGGGGCCGGCGTCGGTAAGTTCGAAGCCCAGGTACTCGGCCAGTCCGCCACCGCCTTTGGCGGAACCGAGAAACCGTTTTGCGATATCGGCGTTGAAAGGCAGGTCGGTCTGGCTCATTGGCTGATCCGGAAGGTGTCGATGATGGCGTCCAGGTTCTCCTGCACCCGCTCGGGTTTCAGGCCGACGCTGGGGCTGTACAGCAGCACGCGGTCCGCCAGTGGCCCCCACTGGGTGAGCTGGTCGCGCACTTCGTCGGGTTTTCCGGCGATGGCGATCTCGTCCACCATCTCGTCGGTGACCGCTTCGGTCATGGCCTGGAAATCGGTGCGCCGGAAGGCGCTGGCAATCGTCTCACCGATCTCACGCCAGCCGTGGGGTTCCAGGATCGAGTGGTACAGGCGGGTAGTGTAGTAGAAGGCAATCTGCCGGCGGGCTTCCTCGCGCGCCTGTTCGGTGCTGTCGGCGATGGCCGTGACCACGTAAGGCCACAGAGCGCAGGGCGTGTCGTCCAGCTCCGGCAGCACGGTCTCGCGAATGTACTTGCGGGTGAACACCGGATGGCCGATCAGCCCGTCGGCGCAGGCGGCGGCAGCGCGGATCATGCCGCGGTTCACCGCCGCGATGCCGATTGGGATGGTTTTGCGCGCCGCCCGCGGTCGGCTGTAGGCCGGAATCTTCACCTGATAATGAGGCCCTTCGTAGGTCAGGCCGCCGCCGTCCTGAGCATCGATGGCGGCCCGCACCAGACCCACCGCGTCCTTGATGCGCGGCGCCGGCGGGTCGTCGAATGGCATGCTGTACCACTCGCGGTTCATGCGCTCGGTGCCGCTGCCGAGGCCGAGGATCATGCGCCCGCCGGACAGTTCGTCGATGTCCATCGCCGCCGAGGCCGCCAGCATCGGGGTGCGCATGAAGGCATAGGCAATGGCGGTGCCGAGCTGAACTCTCTCGGTGGCCGACGCCACCGCGGCCAGGCGCACCAGACCATTGGCGTTGAAGAACTCCGTGGTCCAAACCGAGTCGAAGCCGGCGGCGTCGGCCCGGCGGGCGGTGGCGATCTGCGCATCGATGCCTGGTGCGGCCAGGATCAGGCCGTATCTCATGATGTATCCTCCACGCCGGCGGCCATGACAACCGGCGCCACAAAAGTTATCGGGGTGGTATCAGGCAACTGTGTATGGATGCTTCGCCGGGGATCTCGCGGCCCAGGGTGCGGATGGCCAGGGCTGCGTCGGCCAGCGCGAAGTCATGGGTGTGCATGCGTTCCACCGGCACCCGGCCGGATTCGATCAGGCGGATGGCGCTCTTGTAGCCGGTGGAGGTAACGCCGATGGCGCCGCGGATGTTGATTTCCTTCAGCACCACCAGGTCCGAGACGAAATTATCCACGGCCTTGAACCCTTTGACCCCGGCCAGCACCACGGTGCCGCCGGGGCGCACCATGGCCAGCGCGTCGGTCACCGGTCGGGTGGCATAGGCGCTTACGTCCACCGCCACATCGGCGCCGCGGCCGCCGGTGAGTTCCTTGACCCGCCGAACCGCGTCTTCGTTGTCCACGTCGATGGTGTGGTCGGCGCCGAATCCGCGCGCCAGTGACAGCTTGTTGGCGTCGGCCGCCAGGCCCGTGACGATGATGGTGCCGGCGCCCACTTCGCGGCAGGCGATGACACTGGCCAGGCCGCGCTGGCCGGGGCCGAGAATCACCACGGTATCCCCCGGTTGGGTGGCCGGCAGTTCCACGGCCCAGCGGAAACCTGCTCCCAGGGGATTGAACAGCGCCGCCTGGGACGCCGGCAGTGCCGGGTTCATCCGGTGCAGCACCGAGTTCGGGTGCAGATACATGTACTGGGCGTAGCCGCCCCACAGGCCGGGTGCGTCGGATAGCGGGATGTAGGAGTAGATGCGCCGCGACTCGCACAGGTGATAACTGCCGGTCAGGCACGGACTGCAGTGGCGGCAGGAGATCATGGTCTCGACCGCGACCCGGTCACCTTCATCGACCCCCCAGCGGGCCGCCGCCCGGTCGCCGATCTTGTCGATCACACCCACCGGCTCGTGACCCGGAATGACCGGCATCGGCGTGCGCAGCAGACCCTGGAACTGTTCGTGGTCGCTGCCGCAGATGCCACAGGCTTCCAGGCGCAGGATGGCGCCGTCATCGTCGATGTCGGGAATGGGCACGTCCCGCGGCTCCAGGGTCCGCACCCCGGTCTGCACCATGGCGAACGCCGTTTTCGGTAGTCCTGCCACCGCGGCTCAGTGCTCCGGTTGGTACCAGATGGGCGAGGTCCAGGCCATCTCGTGGATGACCTCGGGATAGGAACCGTCGCTGCAGACTGCGGGGCGGTCGGCTTCCGGAATGCGCAGGCAATCGTGCACGCTCCAGCGTGCCGACGGCACCTCCACCGCGCGCAGGTAGTAATAGGCGGGTTCAGCCGGATCGAAGTCGTTGTCGGTGTAGACGGTGCAGAGGGTGTCGTGGCCGCCGCTGCCGGTGCGTTCCCCGGTGGCCAGGTCCACACCCGCCTCCACGTCGCCGCCGGCGATGTCGATGACTTCGGCATGGCGGGCGCCGTCGGCGCCGATCCAGCCCTTGATCAACTGCAGCCGGGCCAGCGGCGCCCCGCGAGGATCGCGCGCCGCCTGCGCCAGGAATCGCGGCGCGCCGTCCACCGGCGCCGTTGCCAGGTCGCCGCCCATGGGTACGCCGCCGGCATAGCCGCGTTCCGCCAGGGCGGGGTCGTCGCAGAGACTGTCGGGGTAATCCCAGCCGCCGAACAGGCGGGGTACGATGCGCGGCCCCGAGGTGCCGAACACTTCCCGCCGCTGCATGGCCTCGAAGATGGCGTCGCGGGAGTTCTCCACCGCCCAGACGCCGGCCAGGCCGCCGGGGTTGCCGTCGATGCCGCTGGTCAGCAGGCCCGGCTGCAGCCGCTCCTCGGGCGTCGATTCGCCGGTCACGTGGCCGCCCCAGTCAGCCTCCGCTACCGCGCCCGGAGTGGCCGCATGGGTATCCGTAGACGCGATGATCCCGAGCTTGACCGGATTGACGCCGGTCTGGGCTTCCTGCTCCAGGCCGACCAGCAGGCCCGAACGCATGAAGTCGGTGGGGTCCACGCAGCCGGCGCCGAGCATGCCGTTGCTGCCGACGCTGCCCGGCTCACATTCCGCGGTCACTTCCGTGGCCGGGGACTGGGTGAGATTGCCGTCTTCATCCTCGCCGGCAACGATGTAGGTCTCTTCGCGGCCCATGAAACGCACCTGCTCCACGTCGCACAGTTCGTCCGGTTCGCTGAGGATCGAAGTCAGGCCGTTGATGCACTCGCTGCCGCCCTTGTGCTGGAAGATCTCCATGATGGGTTCGCGCCGCTGGCGCTGCTCGGCGTAGTCGCGGCGGCTTGCCAGGCTTGGATCGATGGCCGTGTAAGGCGCCATCCGGCCGTTGGCCAGGTTCGAGTTGTGGGGAATGGTCAGGTAGTCACACCCGTCGCTGCAGGCCGCATCGAGCTGGTCCCACAGCAGGCTGTCCGCCGGTGCGTCGATGTAGGAAACCGGGCGTTCCGGGGTGTTGCCGTTGCGGAAAATCACGTTGCGGTGCAGGTTCGAGGTGCCCGGTGTGCCGGTGTACTCGTAACCGACGAAGCTGGTGAAGGTGCAGGCGCTGGTGCGATCGTAGGCTGCCTCCGCCGCGTGGACGATCCGCTCCCAGGGCCCGCCTGCCCACTCCCGGCACAGGGCGCCGTCCTCGCCGCACAACTCGGGGACCCGCTGCGGGTTCTCGGTGGTGATCACCGTGCCCAGCATGCGCATGCCCAGGCGCTGATCCGAGCGGTAGAGCCGGCAGTATTCCAGCGCATAGGTGGGCGATCCCAGGCTTCGGCACAGGGCCCGCTCGCCCAGGAACTCGCCATGGTCGGTAACCGCCAGGAAGTCCAGCGGCCGGTCGATGGTGATGCTGCCGGTGGGATTGCCTTCGTCGTCCAGCGGCCAGAACCGGATCGGCTCGCCCTGAGCGAATCGGTGGGCGTCGGTGGGGGTGGCGCCGGTGCTGTTGGCGGCGGCGTCGAAGGAAAAGCTGGTGTGGACGTGGACGTCGCCGAACAGTGGCATGCGTGTCGGCGTGTAGTTGGCGCAGGGCTCGCGCTCTTCGGTGTAGGTGACCAGGCGTTCCGGCGCCGCGGCCGGTTCGGGCGGCGGCGACTCCGGCGTCGCCGCAGGCGGCTCGGGTTCCGGCCCGCAGGCGGCCAGCGCGGACAGCAGACTCAGCAGTGCGGCAACACGACGGGTCATCGGCCTCTCCCTGTCGACCTTTCCGGCAGTCTACGGCAACAGTCTACCCCATCGATCTGAGGTCGCGATCGTCCTCGGTGGCGACCAGGGTGTCGATCAGCTTGCGGCGGGCCCGTTCCCGATGTCCCGGCCGGACCTGGCCGGTCAGGCTCTTCAGGGCGACCGCCAGGACCGCGGCATCGTCGGTGAAACCCAGCCCCAGAATGAAGTCCGGCACCAGATCCGCCGGCAGCACGAAGTAGGCCAGTGCCCCCAGCAGGGTCGCCTGCACGTGCCATGGCGTGGCGGCGTCGGTAGCCGCGTAGTAGGCGGTCAGCAGGTCCTCGGCGAACGGCAGGGACGCTGCCACCCGCTGGAATTTGGGCCAGAAACCCTGGTTGACGATGTCCCGGTCCCGGGTGACCTGAGCGTGGTCGGGGGTCGGATCGGTCATAACACACCTCCAGTCAGAACGGTTCGCCCGCGGACCGGGTCAGGTCCAGGCGGTGGCGCAGGTTGCGTATCGCCGTGCCCAGGTACGCCCGTTCGTCTACGGCGCCGTCGTTGCGCCAGCCCGCTGCGTGGTACACCGCCAGCGCCCGGGCGTTGCGCGCTTCGGTCCAGAGTACGGCCTGCCGATAGCCCTGGCAAAGCAGATCCCAGGTGGCCCGGGCCAGCAGGCGCCGGCCGACGCCCTGGCCCCAGGCCCGCGGGTGGCTGTAGAGCAGGTCCAGTTCCGCCACCGGCTCGGCCCGGTCCGGCAGTCCGGGTTCGTAGGGCTGCGCGTAAACGAACCCCAGCAGGCCGGCGGCGTCTTCGCAGACCAGAAACAGTCCGTCCCGGCTGGCGATGCGGGCGCGCCATCGTTCCAGGTCAGGGGCGACCCGGGCCAGCGCCTCGGCATCGATGAAGTCGCGCCAGCCGGTCCGGGTGGCCAGGCTGAAGATCTCTTCGATGGCGGCGGCATCGTCGTGACGCGCGCGGCGGGTTCGCCGGCCGCCGCTCACGATCTGCCAGCCGGAATCGGACTGCAGCAGCACCTCGTCGTCCCACAGGGCCATCAGGCGCTGCGCGGACTGCTGTGTCAGGGCCGCCTGGCGGTGCCAGGCCGCTCTTCCGGGGCGGTCGTGATGCGGCAGGACCAGGCCGTTG
Source organism: uncultured Gammaproteobacteria bacterium (assembly GCA_942491135.1). Classification (GTDB taxonomy): domain Bacteria; phylum Pseudomonadota; class Gammaproteobacteria; order Pseudomonadales; family Azotimanducaceae; genus UBA7803. The sequence continues at coordinate 390,967 of CALNZS010000021.1, forward strand.
GCGATGCCCAGGGCGCTGAGGTCCTGATCCGCGGGCGCGGTGAACGGGCTGGTGTGCCGGACCGGTTCGATATGCCGGGCGCAGACCATGGCGCCCGCACTCTGACCGGCGATGGGCGTACCCCGGGCATGCAGTTGCTGCAGAACCTGATCGGCGCCAGCGTGTTTCAGGTCGGCCAGCAGCCGGAACGGGTCACCGCCCGTCAGCACTACCGCCCGGGCCGCGCGCAGATCGGCCGACGGATCCGCCGCGTCCAGCACCTGAACGTCGAATTCACTCAGCGCCGCTCGTGCCGGTGCGACGATGGCTTCGGCATCGGGCAGCCCGTGGCTGGCGTTGCCGATGAGCGCCACCCGGGTGCCTGGTTCCGGAGCAACCTCCAGGCCGGCCAGCCAGGCATCGAGCCCGTCGAAGGTCAGGGAAGTCAGGAACAGCGCCATGCCGCGGCCCGGTCAAGTCCACCCCGCGGCCGTCAGGGGCAGGCGCCGGACCCGCTCACCCGTGGCCGCGAAAAGGGCGTTGCCTACCGCCGGCGCCAGCGGCGGCAGGGCAGGTTCACCCAGTCCGGTGGGCGGAAAGTCGCTCTGGATGAAATGCACGTCCACGGCTGGCGCGCGTGGCATCCGCAGCAACGGGTACTGGTGGAAGTTGAGCTCCCGGGCACGGCCGTTCTCGAACGTCACGCGCTGGCCCAGCATGGCGGACAGGCCGTCGACCACCGACCCTTTGACCTGGTTTTCGGCGCCGGACAGGTTGACGATGGGGCCCACGTCCGCGGCCACGGTGACCCGGTGCACGTCGATCCGTTTGTCAGCGGAGACGCTGACTTCCGCCACCTCGGCGACGTGCCCGGCATGGCTGAAGTAGAAAGCGATGCCCAGGCCGTGCCCTTCCGCCAGCGGCCCGCCCCAGCCGGCGGCTTCCGCCGCGCGGCGGATCACGCCGGCGGCGCGTCCGGTGTGCAGCGCGTATTCGTTGCCTTCCTCGAGCCAGCGTGGCTCCCCCAGCAGTTCCAGCAGAAACTCCACATGGTCTCGTTCCGCGGCATGGGACAACTCGTGCAGGAAACACTGGTGGGCAAAGGCGATGACGTTCGACCCCGGCGCGCGCCACGGGCCACAGGGCACCTGCCACGGCAGCAGGGTCTGGGTGATGCGGTAGTTGGGGATGAACGGCCCGGGATCGATGTCGGCGCGGATACTGCCTCCGCTGACCGGGTTCGAGCCGTCGGCGCTGAAGCTGATGAAGTGGTTGTTCCAGCCGGTCACACGGCCGTCGCCGTCCAGCGCACCCTGCAGCGCGTGGAAGCCTCCGGCCCGGTAGAAGTCGTGGGCCATGTCGTCTTCGCGCATCCAGGTGAGCTTCACCGGACCCTCGACCCGCCGGGCGATGGCCGCTGCCTCCACCACCGGATCGTTGATGAGCCGGCGGCCGAAGCCGCCGCCACCGCGCAACTGATGGACCTGCACCGCGTCCGCTTCCAGCCCCAGCACGCCGGCGACCGTCTGCTCGGCCCGTTGCGGTGTCTGGGTAGGCGCCCACAGTTCCATGCGGCCGTCGTGCCACCAGGCCGTGGTGTTCTGGGGTTCGAGTTGCGCGTGGCTGATGAACGCGTACTGATAAAAGGCCGACAGGGTTCGATGGGCGGTGTCGAACGCGGCGCTTACGTCGCCGCTGTCGGCCACTATGGTGTCGCCGGCGCCGCCGGCCAGCTCCCGGGCCCGGGCCTGGGCCTCGCTCCAGCTATCGGTGGCGGCCGCCGATTCGTTCCAGGTGACCTCCAGCATGTCGCGGGCTTTGAAGGCGCACCAGGTGTCGCGGGCGACAATGGCGACCCCGGCGCCCAGTTCGGCGGGCCCGCCTGCCGCGTCCAGCACGAAGGCGTCCAGGACGCCCGGCTGCTGCTTCACCACCTCCAGATTGGCGGCTTCGACGGTTCCGCCCACCGCCGGGCATTTGACGTAGGTGGCGTACTTGAGTTCGGGCAGACGCTGGTCGATACCGAACAGGGCGGCCCCGGTCACCAGATCGCGGTTGTCCACCCCGCCCACCCGCGTGCCGAGCAGGGTGAAGTCCTCGGGATCCTTCAGGGTGACCTGCTCTACCGGCGGGATCGGGAGCTGGGCCGCCGCCGCGGCCAGTTCCCGGTAGCTGAGGGTCCGCCCGCTGGGCGGGTGCGTCACCTGGCTGTCGCCGGTCTGCACGTCGCCCTTGTCCACTTCCCAGCGCAGCGCGGCCGCGGTCACCAGCATGTCGCGGGCGATCGCGCCGGCCTGGCGAAGCGGCAGCCACTGGTGCGGGATCGAGCGCGAGCCGCCGGCCACCTGGCGCTCGTAGCGGGCTTCGTCGATGTCCGACTGAACCACGGTCACGTCGCTCCAGGCGGCGTCCAGTTCCTCGGCCACCAGCATCGGCAGTGACGTCTTGACCCCCTGGCCCACCTCCGGATTGGGGGCAAAGATGACGATGCCCCGGTCTTCGGAGATCTGCACGAAGGCATTGGGCTGAAACGGCTCCGCCGGCGTCAGTTCGCCCCTCAGGTCGTCGGTTGGGGGTGCCGGGTCCTCCTGTGAGCAGCCGACGGTGACGCCGAGCATCAGTCCGCCCCCGGCCATGCCGGTCAGGCGCAGGAAGGTGCGGCGGTCGACCTTGCCGATGGCCGGTCCGGCCGTATTGCGGTTTCGCGGGTCGTCGTCACGCATCGCGGGTGCCTCCTTCCGGAGCGCCCCGGGCCACGGCGGCGCCGCGCAGCACGGCGGCCGCGTCCAGGGTTGCGGCGCGGATCCGGTTGTAGGTTCCACAGCGGCACAGGTTGGGCGCCAGGGCCTGGTCGACGTCCTGTGGCGTCGGATCGGCACTGTCGGCCAGCAGCGCCGCGGCGCGCATGAGCTGCCCGGATTGGCAATAGCCGCATTGCGGCACATCGTGGTCCATCCACGCCTGTTGTAACGGGTGCAGGGTGCCGTCCGGGTCGGCCAGGCCCTCGATGGTGGTGACCTCCCGCCCTTCCAGCGTGACCGCGGGCACCGAGCAGGCGAAGGTCGGCGTGCCGTCCACGTGCACGGTGCAGGCACCGCACTGGGCAATGCCGCAGCCGAATTTTGTGCCGACCAGGCCCAGATGATCGCGCAGAACCCACAGCAGTGGCGTGTCGTCGCGCAGCACGGCGACCTCGTGCTCGCGGCCGTTGACCTTCAGACGCATCGGCCGGGCCCTCCTTGCTCCGTGATGAGCGCTTCAGTCTAACGGACCACTGCGCGCGCCGTAATGGAGCGCCGCCGGGGTCATGACCCGTTGTCGGACGCGCCCGGTTCAAAGCGGCGGCGGGTCACACAGGCGGCGGGCCGGGCGTGTATGCTGATGGTTCGATCCGTTGTATCAGGAGACCTGGATGTTCACCGGGGACCAAACCGCAGCCGTCGCGGCCGACCGCGAACAGTCTCTTGGCGAAGAGATTGCCAACGCCGTCAGTCATGGCGCCGGCGCGCTGGCGGCGGTGATTGCGCTGCCGGTGCTGCTGGTCGAGTCCGTGACCTCCGGCAGTTCCGGGGTGGAGGTTTTCAGTGTCGCCGTGTTCGGCGCTTCGGTGGTTCTCATGTACCTGATTTCAACGCTTTACCACGCCCTGCCGGCCGGCACATCGACCGGTGGCGGCGGCGCCAAGCGCCTGTTCCACATGCTCGATCACTGCGCCATTTACGTGCTGATCGCCGGCACCTATACGCCGTTCGCGCTGGGCGCGTTCCGCGACGACTGGGGCTGGCCGATGTTCTGCCTGGTGTGGGGCCTGGCCCTGGGCGGCGTGGTTCTCAAGTGCCTGGGCGCCGGGCGCCATCCGGTGGTCTCGTCCGGGCTGTATCTGGCCATGGGCTGGCTGGTTCTGACCGCTGCGCAGCCGCTGTTCGAATCCCTGCCGGTGGCCGGATTCTACTGGCTGCTGGCCGGCGGCCTGGCCTACAGCCTGGGGGTGGCGTTCTTCGCCCTCGACAGCCGCTGGCGTTACGCTCACCTGGCCTGGCACCTTTTTGTACTCTGCGGTACTGCCTGCCACTTCGTGGCGGTGTTGCGCTACGCCTGATCTGCGCCGGCGCCGACAAAGTCGCTTACGTTGTCGGCCTGCAAACCGGCGCCGGCCTGGCCCATAATAGGCCCCCGTGAACGTTTCCCATCCGGACTGCGCCTGAGAGGTACCCGTGAGCGATTTCGAGAAGCAGCTAGACAAGATGAGTCACGCCGACGGCTTCATCGCCGCGCTGGACCAGAGCGGCGGCAGCACGCCCAAGGCGCTGGGCCTGTACGGCGTGCAAGAGGGTGCCTGGTCCAACGACGAAGAGATGTACGACCTGGTGCATCAGATGCGCACCCGCATCATCACCAGCCCGGCGTTCAACGGCGATCGGATATTGGCCGCCATCCTGTTCGAGAACACCATGGACCGCGAAATCGAGGGCCAGCCGACGGCGGAGTTCCTGTGGGGCGCGAAGAAAGTGGTGCCGATCCTCAAAGTCGACAAGGGGCTGGCCGATGAAACGGACGGCGTACAGCTCATGAAGCCCATGCCCGATCTCGATGCCCTGCTCGAGCGCGCTCGCGCCAACGGCATTTTCGGTACCAAGATGCGGTCGGTCATCAAGCAGGCCAGCGAATCCGGCATCAAGGCCGTGGTCGATCAGCAGTTCGAGATCGCCGGACGGATCATTGCGGCCGGTCTGGTGCCCATTGTCGAGCCGGAAGTAGACATCCGCTGCCCGGACAAGGCCGCCGCCGAAGCGCTGCTCAAGGCCGGGATCCTCGAGCATCTGAACGCGCTGGGCAGTGACCAGAAGGTCATGCTCAAACTGACCCTGCCGGAGCAGGACAATCTGTACGCGGAGCTCGTCGCCCATCCCAACGTGGTGCGGGTGGTGGCCCTGTCCGGCGGCTACCCGCGGGAAGAAGCCAACGAACGGCTGGCGCGCCAGGCCGGCATGGTGGCGAGCTTCTCCCGGGCGCTGACGGAGGGCCTGTCGAAACAGCAGAGCGACGACGCCTTCAACGCGATGCTCGACGAATCCATCGAGAGCATCTGCGCCGCCTCCCGTACATGATTCCCTGACCGACGTGAACGAAGGGCCGCCGAACATCCGTCAGGAGCCGGCGGCGCAGCCCTGGCTCCCGGGGATTGCGGCCCCGATGCCCGGCTGGCGCTGGCTGATGGCGCTGGTGCTGCTGACTTTTGCGGTGACCGGGCTGGTGAGCGGGGTCGGCTTGAGCGAGTGGCCGGGCATCGGCGACGCGGGTCTCGCCACCCAGATCTACCTCAGCCTGGGTCTGTTCGTCTTCGGCGGGCTGGACGTGGGCTTCCCCGAGGGCGGCCCGGCGCTCGGCCGCAGCCTGTTGTGGATTGCCTACTTCGGGGCGCCGCTCTTGACCGCGTCGGCCGTTACCGAGGCTCTGATGCGGGCCATGGTGCGCGACCGCTGGCAGCTCCGGCGGCTGACCGATCACGTGGTCATCGTCGGCGCCGGCAGCCTCACCCTGACCTATCTTCGGGTACTGCGCCGCACCCATCCGGCGCGAACGGTGGTGGTGCTGGTGGATGCCATCGAAGCCACCCGCCGCCAGGAGCTGGAACAGGCCTACGGGGTCCGGGTGGTGGTCGGTGATCCGACCCATCAGTTCATGCTGCGCCAGCTTCGGCTGCGGCGGGCGCGGCGGGTCGTGCTGCTGCCTGACGACGATTTCGAGGCCTTCGAGGCCGCCACCAAAATGCTGCGGCTGTATCCGGCGCTGGAGTCCCGCATCCTGCTGCACAGCCACAACCTGCGGTTCCTGCGCACCATGCAGAAAACCTCCCTGGGACAGCGCGCCATCGGCTTCAACTGTTATCACCTGGCCGCGGCCGGACTGGTGCGTGACTACCTGCTGCAGCACTTCCGCCAGACCGGCGCCAAGGACGTGGTGGTGCTGGCGGGATTCGGCCGGTTCGGCCAGACCATTCTCGAGGAGCTGAATGCCCACGCGGCCGGCGAACTGGGTACGGTGGCGCTGATCGACCTCGATGCCGACCGGCGCCTGCTGGTGGTCCAGGAGCAGGGCCTGCTGGCCGGCGATTACCAGCAGGTGGTGGTGCAGGGCCATGTCGGTCATCCGGAGATCTGGCGCCGCCTCGGCGAGTCGGTGGACCTCACCCAAAGTGAACCGACGGTGATCCTCGGCACCGGCAGCGCGGAGGAGAACCTGCGGGCGGCGCTGTGGGTGAAAGGCCGCTGGCCCAATGCGCTGGTGTTCGCCCGCACCAACGACGTGTCGGCATTTGCCACCGACGTCGGCGCGGAGCACGGCATCGAAGCCATCAGCATCACCAAGCTGGTGGAAGACAACCTGCCCCAGGCCTGGTTGAGCTGACCGGCCGGAGCCGGGTTCAATCCGGCCCGGCGCCATCCGGTCGGGCCGCGTCCCGGGCGCGCTGACAGTCGTCCTGGGCGCCCCGGGCGCGATCGAAGGCCGCCGTTACCACGGCCGACAGGCCTCCTGTCAGAAACGCGGCGCCGCCCTGCAGCAGCGCGCCTTTCTTGTTGAGACCGATGCCGGGGCGGTTCAGCGGTCCGGATACGGTAACGAACGGGGTGACGAACATGTCGGCGCTGACCCCGATCCCTTCCCGGGGCTGGGTGTTGAACTCGATGTTGAGCCGTTCCTTGTCCAGGTCGACGCTGCCGCCACCAACGACTTTGATCTTCTGGCCCTGGTACAGCATGACCGGCAGCTTGCCGTCGCCGCTGTCGAGTTCGAGCAGCGTCACCAGGCAATCCAGTTCCGAGTAGGGGTCCTGGTCGCGGAATGGGTTCAGCGTACTGAGCAGCTCGGTCAGCAGGTCGCCGGACAGCCAGGGCAGGGGGGTGGTGGACACCCGCCCCGGGCCCAGGGTGAAGAGCACCCGGCCGCTCGCGGAGGCCGCCAGTTCGTGAGCGGAATCGCCACTGGCGTCGATGTCGATGGCCAGGCTCAGGGGCGGGATCTGCTCCGGCGGCTGATCGCCGGACATCAGGTTGATGCGCAGATCCCGGGTCGCGGCCACCATGGTGAGTTGCGCCGGCCGTTCGGCGGCGTCCAGGCTCACCTGGCCCTCCAGGCCGCCGCCGCGGGGCGCCTGGAACGTCAGGTCGCCGGTGAGGCGGGCCGCCTCGATCCGGGCGTTCATCCTTAGCGCTTCCAGTTCAACCGGGCCGCGGACGAATCGTGCCGCCTGCAACCGCAGGTCGACGTCGGCGCGGCTCAGATCGTGGAACGGCAGGGGGGCACTGCTGAACAGAGGCCGGTCATCGCTGCCCGCTTCTTCGGCGCTGCCTGGAGCGCCATCATTGTCGTCGCCGGCAGTCCCCGCGGCGGTGGCGGCCGGTTCCGCCTCCGCGTCCGGCGGCGGTTCCGGGTCCGGCAGGAACGGTGTCAGGTCCAGGAGCCCGGACTCGAAGTCACCGTTCAGCGCCAGGCGGTCCCCGAGCTCCAGTTCCAGGGTCCCGGTCAGGTCACTGTCGCCGATGGTGGCGTTCAGATCGGGCACCCGCACCGTGTCGGGCGCGAGGTTGCCGGACAGCGCGACCCGGAACGGGATCGCCGGCAGTTCGAAGCCGAGGTCCGCGAGGCGGGGCCCGGTGGCCTCGAGCGCGGCCTCGACCGCGCTGCCCTCCAAGGTGGCCTCGAAGGTGGCCCGGGCTTCGCCGATCCCGGCTTCGCCGTCGGTCACGATCAGCGCGGCGTCTCGAGCTTCCAGCCGGGCGCCCAGGGTAAGGTCGGTGGCCGGCAGACCCGCGATATCGAAGGCTGCGCCGATCTGATCGAGGGCCCGGACGATGGCCTGAACTGCCAGGGCGCCGTTCGCCAGGTCCGCCTGCCAGCCGGCGTGCAGCGGTCCCAGGCGCGAGTCCGCCTCGAGGTGCCAGCCAGCGCGCTGGGTCTCCAGCGTCGCCGTGACCTCCAGCGGACCCGCTACCGGCAGCGGGGCGCCGAAGTGCTTCAGCAACGCGCCAGGATCCTCGCTCGACAGCGCCGCGGTCAGGGTTTCAGCCGGGCCCAGGGCGCCGCCGACCGTCAGCTTCAGGGTGTCCAGAGTGCCTTCCAGATCGAGTGCCAGGGGCTCGCCGGCATGGTGACCGGCCAGGCCGTCGACCTGTCCCGTGAGGGACAGGTCCAGGCCGAGCAGGTCCCCGGACAAGGAGACCCGTTGCCGGCCGTCCCCGACCCGCTTCACCTCCAGGGACTCGACACGATAGCGCTGGTCTTCCCTGCCGCGGACGGTGACCATCACCTTGGAGAGGGTGGCCCGGTCGACGATGGCGGGTACCTCGAAATCGGCGGTGGCGGTGAGCCAGGCACCGGGGTCGGCCGGGTCCGGGTCGGCGTCGGCTTCCGGTCCGGCCAGAGACCAGTTGCTGACGCCGGATTCGCCGCGCTCGAGAAGCACCGTGACGTCCGCCGCGTGCACGTCCTCGATCCGGATCGGGCCCCGAACCAGGGACCACGGATCGACCCGGGCGCCGGCACGGCCGACGGTCAGCATTGCCGGCTGCGACCCCCAATCGGCATTGGCCAGGGACAAGCCTTCTACGGACAGCCTCGGGGCCGGCAGCAGGTCGACGTCCAGGGCCCCGTCGATGGTCAGGCTGCGGCCGAGGAACGTGCGCGCCGCCCACGCCGCCTCGCCGCGCAGGTCGGCCACCTGCAGATAACTCAGAGCGGCGGTCAGCAGACCCGCCAGCAGCAGAATGAACCAACCCAGAATGCGCATCAGCGGGTTTCCGGCGGCGCCGCGTCTGCGCAGGCTAACCCATTCGGACGGGTCGGCATATGAGACGGGCTCGCTGGGTCTGGAACCTAGAACGAGTAGCCGACGTTGATCAGGAGCTGGAAGTCGTCGGGTTCCGGCACCACGCCGTCTTCGTCCGGCTGCGGTTCTTCGACCCGGTCCCAGACGTAGGTGACCGACAGGTCGAGATCGCCGATCAGGTCGATAGAGATACCGGTCTCCATGTGGTGGTTGTAGCGGCCATTACTGTCGCTGGTGAGCTGGGCCCGGTAGTCGTAGGTGAAGTCGATGTCATCGGTGATTTCGTGGCTGAAGCGGAACTCGCCGACCAGCGCCGGGCTCGACTCGGTGTCGGACTCGCCGGCCTCCACCTCGTCGTACCAGATGCGCTGATAGGCGGGCCCGGCGCTGACCCGCAGTTCGGTGCGGCTGGTGTCGACGAGCTGATAACCCAGGCCGCCGCCCACCGTCGCCCGGTGGGCGATGTTGCGGAACGGGTCCTTGTAGTATTCGCCGAAGAACGGCGACCAGAACAGGCGCTCGGTGACGAACCGGTCCCAGTTGCCGTTCAGGCGATGGTTGTTGGTGTCCTGCACTCGCTCCGTTTCGCTGAAATTGGACGCGTAGTCGAACACCATGCGTTGCTGGACCGTGCGCCGCATGGCGCTGGCCCGGACGTTCACGTTCTGCTGGTCGGTATTGCCGCTCTGTACGTTCACGCCGACGCTGGCGGTGGCGGCCCACAGGTCGACTTCGCGCTCCTGGCCGGAGGCGATGGCGAACACCGCGGATTTGGGGTAGGTCACGGAGCGGGCCCCCACGACCTGAAGCTGATCGTTCTGCAGCACCACGCGCCCCAGCGCCTGGCGGCCGCCGCTGGCCCGCACGATGAAGGCGTGGCGGGTCCGTAGCTGCTTGACGTCCTCCCAGTCGATGCTCTGACCGCCGAGTTCTTCGCTGTCGAAGTCGAGGCTGTCTTCGTAGAGCACCCCGAGGTCCCCGGCCAGCCATTCGCCGGACGGCAATTGCACCCAGTCGAACCGGCTGTCCGGCGGCGGGGGCGGCGGTGCCCACAGTTCGACCTGCTCGGCGGCGCTTTCTGCCGGCGCCGGTGTCGACGCCGGCGCGGCAGCCAGCGCCAGACCCGGGATGGCGGCCAGCAGGCTCAGGAGGACGCCCGCGCGGTGCGCGGCGCGGTTGTTGATGGACATGGAGGTTTCCGGCTGCGACGAATGCACTAAGGCTACCCATCCGCATTCGCTCTGTGAACGAGCGCACAGGGCGGCGCGTTCAAGGGCTGGGCGGTCTTGCGAATCGGCTGCCAGGGTCTTGGCTGAGAGGAGAGATCTGGAGATGCGCCAATGGAACTGGACGCCGCCCTGGCGGTGTTGCTCGGCTGGGCCTCCCAGCTATCCGGCTACCCGGTGCCGGAGCAGCCGCCCGTCATCCGCTTCGAAGACCATGCGTTCTTCGTCGAGACGGTATGCCGCGGTCGCGAGTGCGACGTGGTGGGCTGGTACAACGATGCCGGCGTCATCTTCGTCGACCGGCGCTTCGAGCGTGCCGACGACCCCATTGGGCGCAGCGTGCTGGTGCACGAGTTCACCCATTACCTGCAGCACCGGAACGACGCCTACCCGGCGGGAACCTGTGAGCAGAACATGGCCCGGGAGCACGAAGCCTACCGGGTCCAGAACCACTTCATCAGCGCCACCCATCGGGCCGAGGCGATGATTCCGACCCCGCCGATCACCTGCAGCTACCCCCGCCTGGCGAGCGACGCTGGCGACCGCCGGCCGGCCGAATAGTTCGTTGACTTGACGTCTACGTTGGGCAATATTGGTCCGGCGTGTTTTGCAGCAACCGGGGTCCGGTAGCCGGGCCAGCTTCCAGACCGCAAGATCGGGCTCCGTTTCCGCAAACGGTTTCTGGCACGCAGACCAAGTTCGAGTGCGACAACTCAGTCTCGGTTGGTTTGCGTGTGCGACCTGTTCCGCGCGATCCCGCCGGGTGGAACAGGAGAACGGATGTGAGCAAGCTACCTGTAATGACGGCCTCCGTCCTGGCGGCCGGGTATTTCGCGATGGCGCCCATGAGCGCCTATGCCATCGAGTGCAGCGAGCTGGAATTCACCGGCGATGTGCTGAACCGGTTCCCCAATGCCAACGAATACTGCATCGAAGTGGCCGAGCGCGACGGCAAGCCGTACGCCCACTTCATTGCGGAGATCGACCGGGTGCGCGGCAGCAAGGTCTTCGTCAAGTTCAAGAAGCCCGATGGCGAATACGGCCCGGCCGTGTCCTTCGAACCGCCCGCGGACTTCCGCGCCCAGATCGGGGGCCGCAGCTACAGCGTGCGCAGCCTCAGCCGCGGTCAGGACCTGGACGTCTGGGTGCCCGAGGACGACTGGGAAATGGCGCAGCACGAATCGGCCGAGGACCTGGTTGCAGCGGCCGAGGTGACGACCTTCGCCATTGCCGAAGCTGACGAAGACGATTACGCCGCGGCCGCGACCCTGCCTCGCACCGCCAGCCTGTGGCCGATGCTGGGCATGATCGGCGGCGCACTGGTCGGTCTTGGTGGTCTGCTCGGAATCTTCCGCCGGCGCGCCTGAGCGTCTTCCGTCTGCTGGCAGTCGAGGTGGCAGGCTCGGGCCGGCTGCCTCGGCGAATCGATTCGCTTGCCCGGTGCGGCCGGGAAGCGGTCATTCCCCGGTGGCGAGTTCGGGCAGCCCGGCCTGCATGGTCGCTTTGACGATGAAACGCTGGGGCGCGTGGCCGGCGAAATAGAACGGATAGCAGGTCACCAGGGTAATGCTCGGATCCGGCGTGGAATTGAGCACGTAGACGTCTTCCGGTTCCACGATCAGCAGGTCATCGACCCGGTAGCTGAAATCACCGTCCAGCGACTGGATCCGGATGGTGTCGCCGATCTCTATGCCCTGCAGGCTGCGGAAGTAGCCATCCCGATGGCCGGCGATGCCGGCGAGGCGTGCTCCCAGACGTCGACGGTCAGGATGGCCTGGGCCTGCAGCCGCGATGCGCCATGCTCCCAGACGTCGACGGTCAGGATGCAGGTCTTGCCCGCCGCGAACGGCGCTGCCCGCGTTGGCCGGCGGTCTCGATGGCTGATCTTGAGGCTCACCGTCCGCGGCTCTTGACCAGCCAGGCCCAGCCGCGAGCCGAACTGGCGGTCGCGGCCGCCTGCTGAACTCTTCGGTCTTGAACTTGTCGAAGCTGCCGAACGCCTTGTCGATCGCGCCGGCGATCGCGCCGGTCGGCTTGCCGCCAGCCTTGGGCGCCATCGAGTTCCAGTAGAACGTGTGGTTCCAGACCTGCGCGGCGTTGTTGAAGAACTTGGCCTCGGACGGCTGGTCGTACGACGCCTTGACGATCTCCTCGAGCGACATCGACGCGTACTTGGTGCCCTCGATGAACTTGTTGAGGTTGTCGACGTACGCCTTGTGGTGCTTGCCGTGGTGAGCTCGTGTGCGCGGAACCCCCCAGGGCGCCGGAGTCCATGTCGAGCGCGCGCTCCAGCGAGCGGCGGGCTTCCTTGGCCAGCGCCAGTGCGCCCAATCCGCCCTTCTCGCCGGCATAGGAGCTGACGATGATCCCTTCCCAGATCAGCAGAGCGGCGTCGTTGGGGTCGGACGAGAGTTCGGCCCTGGCGGTGTCGGCGAGGCTGGCCAGCGCCGGCTCGACCTGGTCGGGCGGCGTTTCGTACATCGCTATCTCCCAGGCGTGCTGCAGCTCGGTCACCCCGGCGGCGCCGGGTAACGCCGCGCCCAGCCCTGCGGCCAGAACGAGAATTCGAACGGGGTGCAGCGAAATCATGACGTGGCTCCCCTTCCCGGTGGGTACCGGTCCTGGACGGTGGCCGGATCGGCCACCGCGTATTGCTTGATA
>CALNZS010000022.1:0-14609 GCA_942491135.1 uncultured Gammaproteobacteria bacterium
ATCAGGCGGTTGCTTCCCCGGCGACCGCGTCGGCAGCTCCCTCGGCGGACTCACGCGCCATGCTGAAAGCGTCGCGCAGGACGTCGCCGGTCTCTTCAACGGCTTCCCGCAGGATCGCGCCACGCGCTTTCATGTCTTCCTGCATGCCGCTCCACAGGGTTTCGTTGTACTCGCGCTGCAGTTCCACGAAGGCACCAACGGCGCGGACTTCCGGAAGCTTCTGGATGTAGTCCTGGTTCAGTTCGACGTACTTCTTGAAGTTCTCGGCCGACAGTTCGGTGATCTTGCGGATCGTCGTGGCGTTTACCTCGAACAGATCGCGGGTCACCTTGGCGGATTTCTCGAAAGTGTTCATTTCATCATCTCCTGGCGTTTGCTTGAAACCACCGGCAAGGCGTCCGGCCCAGCCGGCTTATTGCATTGCACAAACGCATTGTGCAGTACACAAAATCTCGATGCAAGCCCTTTTTGTGCATTGCAACTAAAAATCACGCGGCTTCCGTCACGGGTGCATGCAGATCGCCGCCGAGGGGCGCCGGACGGGCTTTCAGCGCCCGCTGCGGGGCAGGCTCGGCCACGTGTTCCGGCGGCGCCAGGGACGCCGGGACCGCCCGCGAACGCAGTTCCACGAAGGCAGCCAGGATGTCGTTGCGCAGCACCTGCGGGTCCGGTAGCGCCCGGGCGCAGGCCGTGACGGCAAAATACAGCGTGTCCACGTAGCTCTGAACGGTGATGTTCAGCGCCTGACCGTGGGCCGGTATGGAAACCGGATAGTGGGTCAGCACCCGCGCCCCCAGGGAGTACAGCGGCTGGCGCGGCCCAGGCACGTTGGACAGGACCACGTTGCACGGCACTGGCGCCGCGTCGGCCAGGCCCGTGGACTCGGCCCACTGCATGGCGCCCTGCATCAGACCCGGCAGACCGGGCAGCGACACGTTGCTGTCGTAGCCGCCGGCGGCGGCGGCCACCACGCCTTTGCCCTGCAACGACGATCGGCCCACCGCAAGCAGGCGTTTCACCGGATCGGGTTCGTCGGTTGCGCAACTCACCATCATCATGGTGACCTGATTGTTGCTCGATGCGTCTCCGGGCTGGCGCAGCGAAACCGGGCAGCCAGCCACCAGCGACCGCTCTGGCAGCTCGCCGGCCCGCTCCAGATAGCGGCGGATGCCAGCGCCGCAGATCGCGATGTAGACATCGTTGACCGTGGTGCCGGTGGCCTTGGCAATGCGCTTCATGTCACCCAGGGGCAGGTCGCCCGTGGCATAGCTGCGCTGGCGCTCCACGGAACGATTGAACCGGGTTCGGGGCGCACTCTCGGTCACGGCGCCCAACCCCTTGCTCGGGTCGATGGCCCGTTGCACCAGGCGGAGGGTGGCATTCAGGCGTTCGAACGTTGCGGTGGCCTGTCCGATCTGAAACCGGGTGAAGTTTTCCGCCGCGCCGGTCAGCAGATCGAGCACACTGCGATGCGCCGGGCGCCGGGAATAGGCCTCGGACGGCGGGGTCACCGGTTGAACTTCCGGCGTGCTGTCCATGATGGCCTCGACCGCGGATTGGCCGGAGACGCCATCCAGACAGGCGTGGTGAACCCGGTTGTAGTAGGCCAGGCGGCCCCCTTCCAGCCCGCTGATGACCCACAGTTCCCACAGCGGCTTGGAGCGGTCGAGAGGCCGGGCGTGCAGCTCGGCAATTTTCGCTTCCAGTTCCGCCCGGCCGCCCGGCGCCGGCAGTTCGGCCTGCAGCACGTGGTCGTTGATGTCGAAGGCCGCGTCGCGCACCCAGATGGGATGGTCGAGCTGCCAGGGCACGATCTGCAGCCGATTGGTCATGTACGGCACCAGGTGTGCACGATCAATCAGCAGGCGCTTGAGGTCGGCCACGAACTGCCCGGTGTCGGTGCCTGCAGGCGGCTCCAGAATCTGGATCGATGCAATGTGCTGGGGTGCGCGTGGGGTCTCGGCGTAGAGAAACCCAGCGTCCAGGGCGGCCAGCTTGTACACGGTCGTAGACTCCTTTCTCGCGATCGAGATGACGGCGGACTCGTCGAGCCCTCGGGTTACCTGTATGTCCAATCCACCCGGAGCGCAGCAAGTAGTGTGCCACTTGCAATGACCCTCCAACCCGTTGAATCTGAACGGGTTGTTACGAAAGCGTCATCGGCGATTCCGGGTCCTGGCGGTGCGCCAGGGGCGACGGTCGCACTCGAATGGTGCAGTCCCGTGCGAAGGCGGCGCATTCTACCCGGCAGCGGACGCATTGCAAGCAGGCCGTGCGGGAAATCGGCCGTTCCGCCACTACCGCAATGCACCAAAAAAGACATTGACCGTTCAGAGCACTTTCCGTAACACTCCAGAAACAGGTTTGTCCGGCATCCTGCGTGTACCAGCCGATAGATGTCTCAAAGTTCCGATCTCCCGGACCGAATGCGCTGCACTCGATCACGGAGGCCCCCCGGGTTCTGGCCGAGTTGTCGTCCCTGATCTATGCCTGGCCGTTACTCGGCACCACCCTGGGGCGCGCCAGGAAAGGCGACGGCCATCCGGTGCTGGTGCTGCCCGGGTTCACCGCCGGAGACGAATCCACGGTGCTGCTGCGGCGATTCCTCAGTCGGCTGGGTTACCGGGCCCTGCCCTGGGAACTCGGCCGCAACACCGGCGCGGTCGACCTGCAGGACCGGCTGGTGCAACGGTTCGAAAGGTTAATCCGGGAATATGACGTGCCCGTGTCCCTGGTGGGGCAGAGCCTGGGCGGGGTCTACGCGCGCGAACTGGCCCGTCAGTTTCCCGACCGGGTGCGGCTGGTGGCGACTCTGGGCAGCCCTTTCGCATCAACACACCCGGACAACGTGAGCCCCCTGGTAAGCCGTCTGTTCCAGTATCTGTCCGGCCAGTCGCAAGCCGAGATGCGTGATCAGATGCTGCAGTATGTCGCCGAGGCACCCCCGGTCCCGTGTACGGCCATTTACTCCAAGAGTGATGGTGTGGTGCACTGGACGTCGTGTCTCGAGTACCGCAGTGATCAGTCCGAAAACATCGAAGTGCCCGGCAGTCATACCGGCATGGCCATGAACGCCCTGGTGTTTCACGCCCTGGCCGACCGCCTGGCGCAGCCGCCGGGCGAATGGCGGCCCTTCAGCCGTGATTGCGCCTGGCGGGCGCTGCTCTATCCCGAACCGGAACCGACGTTGAATCCATCGAATGCCAGAGAGGTGCCGGTGTGCGCGAACTGAAGAAGTATCCCAACCGCAGGCTCTATGACCTGACCGACAGCCACTACGTAACGGTGGAGGACGTGCGCCGCATGATCCTGACCGGCGAAAGCATCAAGGTGATGGACAGCAAAGATGGCTCGGACATCACCCGCACGATTCTGCTGCAGATCCTGTCCGAGCAGGAGTCAGAGGGCCACGAGCCCGTGCTGACCAATCGGGCCATCGAACAGATCATCCGCTTTTACGGCAACAACGCCGGCAACGTGGTGTCGCGCTACATCGAGCAGAGCATTCTCACGTTCCTCGAGCATCAGGATCAGTTCCGCCGCCGCATGCGCGATATGCAGGACCTCAACCCGTTCAATTTCATGCGTCAGGCCATGGAGCGGGCATTTCCCGATCCGCGCCGCTCCGACAGCCGCTCCGACAGCCGCTCCGAAGACACTGCCCGCCAGGACAACAACCGCGCGGACGACTGATCCCGCGGCTGCAAAGCCGCTCGCCGGTCAATGATGATGCTCGGCACTACCTGCCGGGCGGTTGCCATCCCCGGCGTACAGCGCGGCCCCGCCGACAGCGCCTGGCCTCAGCACCGCAGCCAGATCCGCCGCTTCCGCCTGGGCCGGCGCACCGGGATGCAGAACCGGCAGGTACAGCACGAAGCGGCTGCCCTCACCCGGCGCCGATACCAGATCAATGGCGCCGCCGTGAGCCTGGATGATCCCATAAACCAGCGCCAGCCCCATGCCGGTCCCCTGCCCCGGTCCTTTGGTGGTGAAGAATGGATCGAACACCCGCCGCTGCAGCATGGGCGTCATACCCGGACCGGTGTCCGCGACTTCGACGACCACGTAGTCGCCAGGCCGCACCTGGCCGTGCGAGGTAGCGAAACCCTGAGCAACGCTCCATAGATCGACCCGGATGCACAGGCGGTTGGGCCGCCCGTCTCCGCATTCGGTCGGCATGGCGTCCCGGGCGTTGGCGCAGAGATTCATCAGCACCTGCTGGAGCTGACTTTCGTTGCCGGCCACGATGGCGTCGAAGTTCTTGGGCAGATCCACCAGCAGCTCGATGCGGCGCGGCAGCGATGCTTCCAGAAAGCGCACCGACTCTTCCATCAGGCCGCGCACACTCACCGGTCCGGTGACCGGCGTCGATCCCCGCCGGCTGAACGCCAGAATCTGGTCGATCAGGCCCCGGGCCCGATTGCCGGCCCGTACGATCTGCTGGGCGTGATCGGCCGGATCCGCATTGGCCAGGATCAGCTCGGCGCTGCCCAGAATGACCGCCAGGATGTTGTTGAAGTCGTGAGCAATGCCGCCGGCCAGGCTGCCCAGGGCCTCCATCTTGTGGGCCTGACGGCGTTCCTCTTCGTGAGCAATCCGCTCGGTGACGTCGCGCACCACCAGCACGTAGCCCAGGTGTTCGCCGGACCCGGAAACCACCCGGGTCCCGGCCCATTCGCCAGGGAACGTACGTCCGTCGGCGGCCGCGAAGTCGAGGATTCGCGGGGCGCTGCGCAGCGCGCTTTCGAACTTGGTGAAGTGCTCGCCGGTGGCCAGTTCGCGGCAATGGCGGCCAACCGCCAGCGACGGTTCCAGGCCAAACGTCTCGCGGAAGCCCTGATCGTTGCTGGCGATGATGGTGCCGTCCACGTTGGTGATGACAATGGCGTCGGGGATGCTGCCGATCACCGACTCGAACAACCCCTTCTGCCGGTTGAGGTCGTCAGCCTGGATCTGCAGGGCCCGGGCCGCCCGCGAACGCTGCCGCCACAAGCGCCACAACGCCACGATCAGCAGCGCCTGCACGGCAATGACCGCAAGCCCGGCGAGCATCTGCCACAGATAGGCCAGGTACGCCGGTCGCGCGTGATTGATGATCTCGGCATCACCCGGCAGACGCCCGAGCGGTATCTCGAACCGGTTCAGAACGCGCGCATCGAACACCGTACGGGTGGCGGCTTCCGCCGGCCTTCCTCGCGTTCCGCCGGCCGCCAGCGCTTCCAGAACCAGCTCGGCCGCGAGGCGCCCGTAGCGGCGGGTGCTGGTCATCACGCCGCCCGCGACGCCGGTCCCGAGCAGGGTGTCGTAGACGCCGAAAATGGGGATCGCCGAGTCCTGGCGTAACACCGGCAGCACGTCCACGGCGGTGCGATAGCTGGCGCCGGACGGGTCGCCCTCGTAGGTCAGCAATAACGCCGCACTGTCTGGCGGTGCACTGGCGACACGATCCCGGAGCTCGGCCAGGGTCAGACCGGCCAGGTACTCCACCGCGGGTCCGCTGGCGCGGTGGTCCAGTTCCAGGTGTGCGTAGTCGAGGTAGGCCTGGTCCAGTTCCCCGGCGCCGGCGATGACGAAGACCTTGCGTACCCCCGGCACCAGTTCCGGGATCAGGTCCATGGTGCCGCCGATGGCCGCGCCGATGGCGCTGGTGATGATCCGGGTGGTCGGGTGTCCGGCGGCGCGCTCCGCCAGATCGCGGCCCGGCAGCACCAGCAGCCGTGGAATACCCGGGTAAAGCTGGTCGCCATGTTCCATGAGAAAACGCGAGGCCACACTCTGAATCGCGACCACCACCCGCACCGGCTCGCTGCGTTGCCGGTGTTCCAGCAACGCCAGGGTGCGGCGGATACGCTCCGGGTCGGCGTCATAGAGCGCCAGGTTTTCCATGGCCACCGACAGCGGTGGATCGCCGTGGTCCATCCTCGGGTGATTCAGAAACTCGGCACTGAACGTGCGTTGCCAGACCCCCACGTCGGGTCCGGCGAACAGCACGACGACGCGCGCCCGCTCACCCCCCGCCGCTTCGGATACTCCGGGCAAGGTCAGCACAACCACGAGGACGGTGCGGATCCAAAGAGGGATCCAGAGGCCCGTCCGGAGACCGTTGACCAATGGGACGCTTCCTCAGGGAACCCCTTGAGTGTAGGAGACGCACCTGGGCGCCAAAGGAGAACCGGTTCACACTGGAATCCTCGAGGGGTCGCGTACCGGGATCCGTGAGCGGGCGCCGGTCACGCCTGCCAGCGCTCCCGGTAGAACAGTTCTTCCACCGGGCGCCGGGAAACCGGTCCGTACCCGCCGCCCACCGGATAACCCAGCGGCAGGGCGGCGGCCGTGTACCAGTCGTCGGGAATACCCAGCAGCGCCTTGACCTCGGTTTCGTCCTGGCACAACAGGGTGGTGAGTACGGTGCCGATCCCCTCGGCCCGGCAGGCCAGCAGAAAGTTCTGAACGGCCGGGTAGATGGACGCGCCGCCCACCACCGAGACGCGCGCCTGCCGGGCGTCGGTGATGGCCATCTGCTCCGGATTGAAGCAGACCACGGCCACCACCGGGACGCGGCCGAAGTTGCCGGCCAGATGATCGCCGGCGGCAATGGTCCGTTCGTGGCGGGCCTGCTCGTCCGCCGCGGCATCGGCGAACCGCTTGCGATACAGCGCCGCGAAACGTGACCAGCGCGCGGCGTACAGTTCGCCCAGTCGCTCCTTGCTGGCGGGCTCGCGGACCATGACAAAGCGCCACGGCTGCTGATTGCCCCCCGACGGCGACCAGGCTGCAGCCTGCATGACGCGATCCAGCGCCGCGTCGTCGATGGGGTCGCTGCGTAGCCGGCGGACCGCGCGCTGAGTGCGCATGGCCTCGTACAAAGCCGCGAAGTCGGACATGGCGTGTCTCCCCGTTCGAATGTCCGGCCAATCTACGCGGCGCCCGGAAGCAACACCAGAGTGGCCCCGGGCAGCGCCCGCCGTTGCATGCCCCGGTACGCCGTCGGGACGCGGTAGACTCCGGGCCACCACCGCAATCAGCGCACCCGGAGTGTGCACCGATGGCAGGAGCATGCCCATGACAGTGTTCCCGAAGTTACGCCGCACCACAGCGCCGCTGGCCGCCATGTTGTTGAGCGCGGCCGTAAGTGGCGCCGCGCTGGCCTGCGATGACGACGACGCGGACGGCCTCGACGTGGGACTGGTACTGAGCGGCGGCGGTGCTCTGGCCACCACCCATGTGGGGGCTCTGGCGGTCGTTCAGGCCCTGGGCGTCCCCATTCACTGTGTGGTCGGGACCAGCATGGGTTCGGTGGTGGGCGCACTGTTCGCCGCCGGCTACGACGCCGAAGCACTCAAACAGGTCTTCCGCGACAGCCGCTGGCCGGAAGTATTCAACGACACGCCGAGCCGGCGTGATCAACCTTACCTGCGCAAAGAGCAGGATGACCTGTATCTGAGCGGCTACCTGGCGGGCTGGGGGCCCGAGGGCCTGCGGCTGCCGGGGGGCTTTCGCAGCATGGCCGGCCTCAAGCGGCTGTACCGGCAGCTTCTGGTCGACGTCACCACGGATGTCGACTTCGACGATCTGCCCCTGCCGTACCGGGCCGTGGCCATGGACCTGTCCACGGGGGAACCGGTGGCGCTGGCCCGCGGCGATCTGGTGGAAGCCATGCTGGCGAGCATGGCCGTGCCCGGGGCTTTCGCACCGCGACACGTCGATGGCCGGATCCTGGTGGACGGTGGGATGGCGGCCCAGTTGCCGGTCGAGGTGGCGCGCGAGATGGGCGCCGACGTGATCATTGCCCTGGACACCACCATCGAGCCGCCGGCCGCCACCGCCAACTGGTCGGCACCCCAGGTCTCCCAGCAGATCGTTCGTCTGATGGTCTGGAACAACTGGCAGCGCTCCCGGGTGGAGCTGGGCGAAGACGACGTAATGATTCAGGCCGACCTGGAGGGCCTGACCACATCCAGTTTCGCCCAGGCTGAAGTCGGGTTCGCGTCGGGGGAACGAGCGGCCCGCACCCAGGAGCGCGCGCTGCTGGCCATCCGTGACCGGGCGGCGCCGACGGTGGCGACGTCGCTGGCGCCGCCAATCCGACCCGCGTCCCTGCGAACGGTCAACAGTTCCACCGTGAAGGACGGCCTGATCGAGCGGCGCTTCGACTACCGGCCGGAGGACCTGAACGATCCGGACCGGGTTCAGCACAAACTGCGCAGCCTGGCGGCGTTCGGCCCCTTCGGCGAAACCGACCTGGCGGTGCTGGACGCCGAGACGGCACTGCTGACCACCACGCCGCACCCGCTCGGCCGCAACCTGTTGAATCTGGGGGTGCGCGCCTCCAGCAACTTCCGCGGCGACAGCCGCTACGGGGTTCTGGGGCGATACTCCCGGCGTCCGCTGTACGGCAACGGCAGCGAACTGCGGGTCTCCGCCGAGATCGGCTCCGATGTCGGCGTTACCGCGGAATTGTACCGCCCGTTCGGGCCGGAGAGCCGCTTCTTCGTCACCCCTGCCATCGCCTACCGGGGCGAGGAACTGCTGCTCGACGTGGAAGACGTACGCATCGGCGAATTCTGGCAGCAGACCGGCGAAGCCTGGATCCGGGTGGGACGGGAACTGGGCGACTGGGGCATCCTGGCGTTCGACGGCGTGCTGGCCAATATCGATACGCGCAACATCGTCACCATCGTGCCGGTGCCCGAGTCGCAGTCGAGCCAGAACGGCGGCTACGGGGTGTTGTTCGGGCTGGACACCCTCAACGACGCGGACTGGCCGGTACTCGGCGTCCAGATGAAGGCGTCGGCACACCGGCTCTACCAGTTCGATTCCGACAACGACACCACCGACCGGCTGCAGCTCAAGTTCATCAAGCCCTTGGGGCTGGGCGCCTACCAGCTCCTGCTGCGGGGCGACACCCAGTCCCTGGTGTCCGACGGGGCGCCGGTGGACATCCTGCGCCTGGGGGGGTTCCGGCGCATGTCGTCGTTCCCGGAGAATTCCCTGCTGGCGGACCGCTACGCCATGGGGTCGCTGGAGCTGTTTCGCCGCCTCAATCCTTCCGAAGCGCTGTTCTCGGTGCCGATCTACGTCGGGTTGCTGGCGGAATACGTGGATCTCGAGCTCACGGAGTTCGGGCCCGAGGTCGACGAACAGTTCCGCTCGGTGGCCGCCTACCTGGGTACCGACACGGCCCTGGGGCCGCTCTATCTGGGTTTCGGCTACGGCGATGACGACAGTCACAGCGTGTTTCTGCACTTCGGCCGGACCTTCTGAGGGGCTGCCCGGCCTGTTCGCGCAACCTGGCCGTCGCGTCGGGTCATGCCGGACACCCGCCGGAGTTATGTCTGGCGGGACCCCACTTCCGATAGGGCCACGTTCCTGCTTCGCGTCCCACATCCTCCGAGAACCTTTCGTCATTTCAGTGAGTTAGAAGCTATGCGGCGGGGTTGGCATACGCCTTGCTCAATGCCTGTCCGCCGGCGGTGAGGTTTGTTGATCTGCGGTCTTCCGACGCCCGCCAGGACGTCACCACATCAAGTACAAGAACGAGGAAAGACCCCCATGCGGAACTCGAGCATTCTCCGGCTGCTGATGCCGGTACTGGCCATTGTGACCGCCTCTGCCGCCCGGGCCGAACCGGTCTGCGACGGCACCAGCGACGACGCCCGCTGTGTCATCGAAGTCATGGGTGTCGAGGTGTATGCCGCCCGCGGCGCATTGCAGAGCACCGTCGACGCCAGCGGCTTCGAAATTCACGGCACCGTGCGCGTCGGTGACCCCGACAACTCGGTCAAGCTGTTCAAGGCCGATCTGGTCGCCGAGTATGCCGACCCGACCAACCCCCAAGCCGGCTACCGGCGTCTGTACGGCCAGGCCAACCTGACCAGACGCTCCATCACCGACGCCGGCGACAGTGCCTTCGGCGCGGCCTACGTCACCGAAAAGACCCAGCGGGTAGACGTGGGCCTGGAACTCGGCAGCATTCTGGCGGGCGATCCGGAGCATCCAGTGCCGCATCTCAACCCGACCCGGCCATGCAACGGCCTGACCGTGGAGGACGATGGTTTCCGCGAGTGTCCGTACCTGGTTCTGCGATACCTCAGCGAAGAGAGCAGCAGCGCAACCATCGGCGGTACCGACATCGGCTTTACCGCCACCGGCGCCAGCGAGCAGGAAACCGGCGCCATCCTGGTGGTCGATCCGTACGACGTCTTCGCCTATGTCGGCTTCAATCCCGCGCCTGCGGAAGTTCCGGCGTCCGCCACGCTGAAGCTGCAGTCCACCAGTGCCGGCGACGCGGATGAAGAGGACCTGCTGCAGTACAAGTACGGCATCGGTTTCTCCCAGCAGGGCCGGATTCCGTTTGAGGTACGCACCGACTGGGGCATCGAGAAGGAGGTCGAAGCACTGGGCCTCGATTTCGAAGGACACCTGGTGGTGGACTGGGCCGATATCCCTCTCGGCAGCCTGCCCGCCAGCATGGACGCCAGCATGGTGGTGAAGCTGCCCATCGACCAGGTCAGCGGCCAGGTAACCTTCGATGCTCACTATCAGGCCGCCGGCAACGGCGTGGTGACCCTCGGGGTGCCGCTGTTCGAGGACGTCCTGGATTTCTCCATGAAAATCGGCGATGCCACCGTCGGCCAGCAGCTCTCCCTGGAGCGCCAGGTTTACTTCGGCAGCGGCATCCTCGATTCCAGCTTTCCCTGGACCCCGGGCGCCCTGCCCCTGGCCATCGACTACCGCAACGAATACCGGGCCGCGTACGTGCTGATCAACAACGTGGATCCGTACACGGCAGTGCCGTATCTGGATCTTTCGGACTCGTTCGTCCAGATCGAAGGCCAGTATCTGTTCGACCTCAGCATCGGCGGCCGCCACGGCAGGCTGGGCGGCGCGCTGGAAGCCAACGGTTTCCTGCGCATGCACGCCTCGGACGGCATCGACTTCACCGGCAACATGGCCCGGGAAGCCACCGCCGATCTGATCCACCCCAAGCTGCAGCTCGCAACCGACGTGCGGGTGAACGTGCACTTCGACCCCTACGACGTCAGAGCCACGGTGGCGGAGCTGACCGGCGAGTTTGCGGTGGCCGATTCCACCTACGTGCAACAGGGAACGCTGAAGGTCACCACCCGGGATGCGTACCTGGGCTTTCCGGCCCGGTTCGATCTCGCCAGCATCACCGCGGCCTATGGCGCCATCCAGAACCAGGTCGAGACGGCGCGCCGGAAAGCGGAAAAGCTGGCGGACGCCCTGGCCAGCCAACGGGCCATCGTGCAGGCCGAACGTGATGCGGCACAGCAGGCATTGGAATCGGCGCTGTCCAAGCTGCAGGGCGCACAGGCTGAAGTGGCGTCCCTAAAGTCCAGCATCAACTCGCACTACGCGCGGATTGCCAGCAACAACAGCTCCATCGCCTACTACAAGAGCCGCTGCAGCAATGCCAAGTGGTACAACAAGGCCAGCCGCTGCGCCACCTACGCCGCCAAGCGCGCCTATTACACCGCCCGCAACGCGGCCGAGTACGCGGCCATTGCCGCCAAGGAAGCGAGCCTGCTGATTGCAAACGTCGCGCTGGAGATTGCCCAGGCTGCCGTGGCCGCGGCCGAAGCGGCCGTGATCACCACGCCGGTCGATCTCGACCCCCGGGTGGCGCCGGTGCTGGCCTCCTACCTGGTTGCCAAGGCGTCCCTGGACGCGGTGCTGAAGCTGATGCCGGAGATTCCTTCCATTCCGGGTGAACTGAAAGCCACCTTCGGCTTCCGCCTGGCTGGCGCCCGGCTCAAGCCGGAGACCCGCGCCGAGTACTGCGAAGGTGGGAGCTGTGTGACCTTGAAGGCCGGCAGCTACGACCAGCGCACCGGACTTGCCTGTGTCACGCTGCCGGGGCTCGGCAACGCCCGGGTCTGTGCCCTGGTGCCGAAGGTCTGAGACGGCGCCGGATCAGTCGATGACGGCAATCTGATAGAGCAGGTCGACGTAACCCAGGGTTGCGTCGACCAGCCCGGCAACCTTGGGATTGTTCGACTCGACCACGTAGTACTCGTCCGGCGCATGGGCGCCGGAGCCATGGCCGAACCCGAAGTGGCCGGCCGGCAGTGACAAGGGCGGCGCGGTGAACATGGCCCCCGGCCAGGACCCGGCCAGTCTCGGGTTCAGCGCCGCGGCGATTCCCGCTCGTTGATAGGTGGCCAGCTCGGCGCGGATGATGCGGCTGTCCTCGGCGGTCTCGGTGGGATCGTAGCCGCCGGAAACCCGGGTCTCCACGTCTTCGAAACCACGCGCATCCAGGTGCGCGCGCAGTTTCCGAACCGCTTCGGACCGGGTCTGATCCGGGACCAGGCGCAGATCCAGCTTGGCCACGGCCCGACCGGGCAGAATGGTCTTGCCGCCCGGACCGGTGTAACCCGCCACCAGTCCCTCGATGTTGACGGTGGGCTGTGACGCCAGCCGCTCCAACGCCTCGGGATACGGCAGGTCGTCGATCCAATGGCTGACCCCCAGCAGTTCCTGGTGCGTCTTCTCGTCACCGTTCTCGGCTACCCGCGCAATCAGTTCTTTCTGGCGCGCGGTGAGCGGCCGCACGTTCTCGAACCAGCCGTCGATGGCGGGCGTGTTGCCATCGTCACTGACCAGCGTGTGCAATGCCTGCACCAGCCGCCAGGCGGGCGAATCGACCATGGCCTTCAGGCTGGAGTGAATGTCACGGACGGGGCCCCGCCCCCAGCGCTCGCCGCTGGCGATCAGCTCCAGCTCGACGATGCCCTTGGACCCCAGGTTGACGTCGATCTTGCCGGTGATGTCCTGCCAGCTCGCGGGGATGAAGATGCCTTCGGCCTGTTTCAGGGCTGCCAGAATGTCCGGGCGCTCGAGCACCTGATGAAAATGTGGTGAGCCGATCTCCTCCTCGCCCTCGGCCACCAGCACCAGGTTGACCGGCGGGGTGACGCCAGCCGCGCGCATGGCGTGCAGGGCGGCCAGCAACGTTGCCTCCGGGCCCTTCTGATTGACGGCGCCACGGCCGACGATGGCGCGGCCGAATCCCGGCTTGTCGACCATCCGGCCTTCCAGCGGCGGTGAGCTCCATTCCGCCGGATCGAACTGCTTGACGTCGTACATGAAGTAAATGGCCAGGGTGCGCGCCGCGCCGTTGTCCATGGTGGCGTAGACCCCGGGATGCCCGTCGGTGGGAACGATGGTGGCCTGATCGAATCCCGCGTCCCGGGCCAGCTCCGCCATGTAGCGCGCGCCTTCGGCCATGTTCAGGTCTTCCGCCGCAATGGACGGCAGCGCAATCCAGTCGCGGATGCGCTGAATCGATGCTTCCCGGCCGCTTTCCGCTGCGCGGCGGATGTCGGCATAACGCGGTTCGGCGGCGGCCACCCCGAACCCGGGCACCAGGGTGGCGGCGCCGGCGACGACCGTACTCCAGAGGAAATCGCGTCGCGGCAGACCGGCCGGAAGCTGGCTTCGGCTCATCATCGACTCCTGGTTAACACGGGCGGACGGACAACGGATGGAGACGCTCGAGACGCGTCAAGCGGCGGCGTCGCGGCAATCGTGAAATGGAGGCTGGGGTCGGAATCGAACCGGCGTACACGGAGTTGCAGTCCGCTGCATAACCACTCTGCCACCCAGCCCTGGGGTGCTCTCACGAGCGCTGAAGGGCGCGGATTTTAGCGGGGATCGGCGCCGGTTGCGAGTCCGGGCGGCGCTCACTGCTGGAAGCCGCTGCGCAGGGTCGGCCAGGCGGCTCTCAGGTAGAGCACCATGGACCACAAGGTCAGCGCCGCGGCGACGAAGAGCATCACCACCCCGATGACGACCCCGGTGTGCTGGAACCCCGGCGGGTTGGCCAGCAGCACCAGGATGGCCAGCATCTGCAGCGTGGTCTTGACCCGGCCAATCCAGGTAACGTTCACCACCCCGCTCCGGTTCATCTCCGCCATCCACTCCCGCAGTGCACTGATGACGATCTCACGCCCGATGATGATGGTTCCGGGCAGGGTGACCCACAGGCTGCCGTGGTGACCGATCAGGATCGCCAGCGCACTGACCACGATCAGCTTGTCCGCCACCGGGTCCAGGAACGCGCCGAACGGCGTAGTCTGGTTCAGACGCCGGGCCAGGTAGCCATCCAGCCAGTCGGTGAATGCCGCCAGGGCAAACAGCAGCGCGGCATAGAGGTAGGTGCTCTGTCCTGGAATCACGTAGATCAGGACGAAAAACGGGATCAGCAGAATGCGCGCCAGTGTCAGCAGATTGGGCAGGTTCATCGGCGCATGGTACTCCGGCTAATCGGCATGAAGCGCGCCGAAAATGTCCTGGGCCAGCTTGCGGCTGATGCCGGGGACCTTGGCGATCTCTTCGACGCTGGCGCCGCGCAGCGCCGCCACCGCGCCGAAATGACTGAGCAGCTCCCGGCGCCGCTTGGGTCCGACCCCGGCGATATCGTCCAGTTCCGAATGGCGGCGCGCCTTCTGACGGCGCTGACGGTGCCCGGTGATCGCAAACCGGTGGGCTTCGTCGCGGATCTGCTGGAGCAGCAGAATCGCTTCACCCTGAGGCGGAAAGCGGATCTCGCGGCCATCCAGGAGGAACTTTTCCAGGCCCGG
>CALNZS010000023.1:0-348856 GCA_942491135.1 uncultured Gammaproteobacteria bacterium
GGAGACCCGCGTGCGCAAGTTGGGGCCAGCCAGTGGGCGGTGGAAGCGTGCGCGGCTTCAGCGGTCGCTTCTCCGACAAGCTGCTGGCGAGTGATGGTGGACGGCCGCGGCGTCAATCCAGCTGTTCTCCGGCGTGTACTGGGATGCAGGTGGACCTGCCGCGCAAGGACATCGGCCGCATTGAGGTGGTGCGCGAACTGGCGGCGCGGTCTGGGGCTCGAATGCGGTGGTCGGCGTGGTGAACATCTCCACGCGGAACGCAGCGGAGACCCGCGGGGATCCTGATGATCAGCGGCGGCAACCGGGAAGGTTCGTTCACCACGGCCAAGGCGCTGGAGGCTCCCGCGAGGTCTACGCCACCCCGGATGTTCTCAAGCTGTTCAGCCGTCGGCAAGTTGCTGGCCTCCGGCGGACCTGCGGATGCCGCGAGCAGATGGCCTGCTCGCCGTGGACCTGCATCGAGCTGGACCTGCGGCAAGGACGGCGAGTTCGGTGGTCTCGGGCGACGGTGCTGCCGGTTTCGCCGGCAGCTTCTATCACCCCGGTCACCGACCTGCTGCTGCGCGGCGCTTTCCAGCTCGACGAGGAGCGCGCCTTCGGCCAGGCGCTGCAACTGGAGCGCCCTGGTCGGAGCGGTCACCGGGGAACTCTACAGGTCGACCGCGCTATAGCCGGAGATCCGCGATCATCCGGCGAAGTTCGGCCCGAACAACGACTTCGGCTACCAGCATGAGTTCGACGTCAGCGGCAGCTCACCGATTGATGCTCGGCGGCGGCTTTCGACTGAATCGCGGCGACCTGGACGGATCCGATCTGGTCGGTTTCGGCCATGGGCGGCTTCGTCGGTCATGCCAACTACCTGGACGACGAGGCCGTGGATCTGCTCGCTGCCCGCGGACCGTCCATCGTCGTCGGCCCGGCCATCGCCTGGGAAGTCCAGTACCTGGCGCAGTGCGAATCCCTCGGCGTGAGCCGCGACACGGTGCGGGCCCAGGGTTACGAGCGGGAGGTCGAAGCCACCGTCGCTTCGGTGGCGAAACTGCGCGCCGCCGGCGTGCGCCTGGTGGTGGGCGGCGACTACGGCATCAGCATCGCGCCCCACGGCACCTACGCCAGAGACCTGCAGTACTTCGTGGAACTGTTCGACATGCGTGCTGCGGAAGCGCTGGTGTGTGCCACCCGCAACGGCGGCGAAGCCATGGACCCGAACGGCGCGCTGGGCACCCTGCGGGCCGGCGCCCGCGCGGACTTCCTGGTGGTCGACGGCGATCCCCTGACGGACATCCGGATCCTCCAGGACCGGCGCCGCCTGCGTGTCTACAAGGCAGGTGCGCCGGTCACAGACGATTGAAGCCGGGCCCGGGGTCAGACCCGCAGCGGCTCCGCCACCCGGTCGCTGTGTCCGTCGATGTCGTAGGTCATGATCACCAGGTCCCGCGCCCGGCCGCTGCGGTCTTCCACGTAGTCCGCCAGCACTGCCTCGGGTACGAAGCCGAGGCGCCGGAACGCCGACTGGGCGCCGTGCTGGTCCGCGGTCATGTTGGCCACCAGTTTGGCCAGTCCAAGGCCGCGGGCCACGTCGAAGATGCTCGAGGTGAGGACCCGGCCCAGGCCCTTGCCACGGTAGGACGGCGCCACGTTGACCCGTATCTCGCCGACGCGGCGGGTCCACGGCGCCGAGTTCCGGTGCACGGCGGCGTATCCGATCATCCCCTCCGCATCGTAAGCCACCAGTACCGTGGAGTTGCCGGACGCAACGTTGCTGATCCAGGTGTCCACCACCGCCGCCTGGGTGAGATCGACCCGCAGAAACAGCAGGTCCTGTTCCGGCAGGTTACGTGCGAACGCCAGCAGCGCATCCCGGTCCGCCGCGGTCATGATTCTGAGTTCGACCTGCGGGCCTTCCGGCAGGGTGACGGATCTGGGATAGCTATCGGCCAGTTGGGTGGACATGTTGCCTCCGCATGGAAAGTCTCAGGATGCCAGCGATTCCACCCGCGCCCGGGCTTCCGCCAGCAACTCCCCGAAGGTTTCGTCAGCCGCGGCGACGATGGTCTCGAGATCGGGCAGCAGGTGCGGATCGCAGATGAAGTTGAAGAACAGTTCTTTGTTGTAACTGAGAATGGTCACACTGAACCCGACGTTGCCGCTGAGCACCAGGACCCCGACGGTATCGATGACCCGGTGGCCACACAGATACTGCGGCACCTGCACCCCCGGCACGTTGGTGCAGGTCAGGTTGAAGCCGACATTGGGCGGACGCCAGCCCGGCAGCACCGGCATCGGCAGACGCGCCGCCAGCGCGGTGGGATCGAACGGGGTACCGACGAGCTGACTGGGCGCCATGATCATGGGCCACAGCGGCGGTGACTCGCTCTGGGTCATGAGCGCCAGCGCCTGGGCTTCTTCGTCATGCTTGATGCGGTCGGTCTCGGCACACACGTTGTTGAGCCGCTGGCGGGCGTTCATACGCCAGGCCGGCAGCACCGGAAAAATGGCCGACACCTGGTTGCCGAGCGCGCCGGCCTGGTCCTCGGTGCGCACGCTGACTGGACACATCACCCGCAGATACTGACCGTCGGTGTTTTCGCCGTGGCTCTCCAGATAGCGCGACACCGCTTCGGTCACTACCGCCAGCACCACGTCGTTGATGGTGCCGCCTAGCGCCCGGCGGATCTCGCGGATGTCGGCGAAGGACTTTTTCAGGAAGCGCAGCCGCCGGCGCGGACCCACCAGCGATGCGTTGAACGGCGCGGTGATCACCGGCCGGCTGAAGAACTGGGATATGACCCGGAACGCGCGGCCCAGCAGGTGGCGGCTCCGGTCACCGTCGCTGAACATCTGCAGGGCGCGGCCCGGCCTCATCTTCTCCAGGTTGTCGCGCATGGCCTGGCTGACCCGCTCCAGCGCGCCCGGCACCGGCGCCGGGTTCCACGTTTCGCCCGGCGGCGGACGGTTACCGCCCTTGGGATCAAAATCGTAAATCAGCATGCTGATCTCGATGCCCGACACCCCATCGATCATGGCGTGGTGGGTCTGCTGCAGGACCAGGGTCCGGTCCTCCACCCCGGAAATCAGGTAGAAGCGCCACAGCGGCCGGTTGCGCGGCAGCAGCGGCTCGTTCAATTCCACCGCGGCATCGATGGCGTCCTGCAGACTGGTCCCCGGTGTCAGCCGGTGCTCGACCACGTGCTGGGCCAGATCGAACTCCGGATCGTCCTCCCAGGTGGGGTGGGCGATGTTGAACGGCACCTGGGCCAGGCGCCGGCGGTAACTGGGGATCAGATGGATGCGCTCGGCAAAATGTTCGTACACCGACGCGAACGGCAGTTCGCCTTCGAGCACGTAAATCGACGAAATGTGCATCGGACTGCTGGCCGTTTCCAGGTACAGAAACGAAGCGTCCGAATCGGTCAGGCGCTGGCCCATCGACACGTCTCCCCGGATCAGAAAGGCTACTATGGCGGTCGGCGGCGGACGAGTCCAACGCGATTTCCCGAGCCGGCGCGGACCTTGTTCAGACCAGCAGCCGGCGCCGCAACAGGAGCACGGCTACCGGCAGAGCCGCCAACGACAACACCACGACGTACACCACCGATCCGGTGTGCCCGGCATCCCACGCACCCGTGGACAGGCCTCTGGCGAGATGAACCAGCGGCGTGAGCGGCGCCCCCCAGGCCACCGGCTCGAGCCAGTCCGGCAGCACCGAAATGGGAAAAAACGAGCCGCTGAAGAAGTACAGGGGGGTAGCCACCAGGGTGAACACCAGGGATAGTGCGTGCACCGTCGGCGACAGCGCCGCAAACCACAGACCGATACCGCCGAACACCGTGCCGACCCCCACCGACACCAGGAGCAGGCCCGGCAGCGCGCCCCAAGGGATCCAGCCGAAACCGGCCGCAAACAGGCCTACGGCGACGGTGGAGATCATGGCCCGGGTGGCCGCAAACGCGACTTCCGCCAGCACGATCTCGGTGACGGTGACCGGGGCCGTCAGCATGGTCTCGTAGACGTCCTGCTGAATGCGCTGAAAAGCGGCCCAGGACGCCTCGAAAATCGCATGGAACATGGCCGTGCCGACAACGATGCCAGGCGCCACGAACACGGCGTAGCTGGTGTCGCCGTCGACCTCCCCCACCAGCCGGCCGATGCCGAGGGCCACCGCCAGCAGCACGAACACGGGCTCCACCGCAAACCAGGTCACGGCCACCCGCCAGACCCGGGCCAGGGCCAGCACGTGGCGCCACCAGATGGCGGCCACCGAGCGCCAGCGCAGGCGCTGGGACGGGGCGGCCTCCAGGAGAGCGGGAATCGAGTTCATCGGTCCCCCAGGGCGCGGCCCGCCAGGGACAGGAACACGTCCTCCAGATTGGCCGCGCGGCGGCTGACCTGAATACCCTCCAGCGGCGGCAGCCGCGGTTCGGCGCCGTCATGGCCGATGACCCGGAACACCGCCCCGACTTCGCGAAAACGGGCATCCTCGTCGAGCAGTGCCTGCCGGACCCGCTCCCGCGGCACGACCCCGGGTCGGATGTCCGCCGCCCCGGCGCCGGCATGACGGGCCACCAGTTCCGGCGGGGTGCCTTCGTCCAGGATGCGCCCCGAGTGCAGGATGGCCAGCCGGTCACACAGGGTCTCCGCCTCGTCCATGTAATGCGTCGACATGAGCAGGGTCACCCCCGCGGCTTTGAGGGTCGCCAGTTCCTCCCAGACCCGTACCCGGCTTTCCGGGTCGAGACCGGTGGACGGTTCGTCCAGCACCACCACCCGCGGACGCGCCACCAGGGCCCGGGCAATGGCCAGGCGGCGGCGCATGCCGCCGGACAGTTCCGAGATTTCGTCGCCGGCGCGGCCGGCGAGATCAAAAAAACTCAGCACCTCGTCGGCGCGCCGCGCGGCATCGCGCCGCGACAGGCCGACCAGATAGCCGAACACCACCAGGTTCTGGCGGACGGTGAGTTCTTCGTCCAGGCCGTCGCTCTGGGTGACCACGCCAAGGCAGGTGCGAACCCGGCGCGGGTCCCGCGCCACGTCCAGTCCGGCGACCCGCAGGGTGCCGGCGGTCATGGGCGACAGCCCCGCCAGCATACGCATGGTGGTGGTCTTGCCAGCCCCGTTGGGTCCGAGCAGTCCGTAGGTCTCGCCGGCTTCCACGGAGAAGGTGATACCGTCGACGGCGCGCTTCTCGCCGAAACACTTCACCAGACCGGTCGCCTCGATCTCCGCCACCGGCTACTCCAGCAGTCGGGCGCGCAGCCGCTCGCGGCGCTCCGGAGACAACCCGACCGCGTCCTCGATGTATCGCTCGACGTCGACGAAGTCCGACTCGATGGCGTGATAAGCCGCGTCCAGGTATTCCGGCCGCACTCCGGCCAGGGCCATGATCGATTCCCGGTCCGGCATCGCGCCGCTGCCCTCCAGATGGGGCTCGAAGCGCGGCACCAGGCGCTGCAGCACGTACCCCTCGTAGTCGATGGCGTCGTTGGTGAGCAGATAGTCCTCCACCACCGTCTGCCGGGGCACGCCCAGGGCGTGCAGAATCAGCGCGCAGGCAAAGCCGGTGCGGTCCTTGCCCGCGGAGCAGTGCACCAGGAAGGCCTGATCTTCCAGATCCAGCAGGCCAGCGAACAGGCGCGCGTAGTCGTCGGCATGATCCCGGGCCAGTTCCCGGTTGATGGCCACCATGAAGTCGATGCGGTCGCGCAGGTTCAACGGTCCCGTTCCCATGCGTTCACGCATGGCCCCGGCGCTGCCGGGGTCGATGGGAATCTCGAGCCGCCGCGGCGCATCGGCGGGGAACGGGGTCGGCTGCTCGGACTTCTCGTCGTCCCGGCGCAAATCGCAGATGAGCCCGACACCCAGATCCGAAAAGCCGGTCCGAGCGGTCTCGGTCAGATCGGCCATGTGACCGGAACGATAGAGCCGGCGGCGCCGCACCCAGCGCCCGTCCGCGGTGGCGTAGCCACCGAAGTCCCGCAGATTCACCGCACCGTCGAGGCCCACCAAGCGCCACGCCATCGTTTCCGCTCCAAACTACCCGGACCCCGCACTATACATGCTGTGGGGGCCAGGCTTCGCGGGGCCGGCGCGCCGGTTGCGGCCGGCGGCGTCCCGGGGACTCAGCGAATCCGCCGCATCATGGATTCCTGGGCAACGCTGGCCAGCAGACGCCCATCGGCATGGAAGATCCGGCCCTGGTTGAGGCCGCGCCCATCCGCCGCCACCGGGCCGCTCTGGTCGAACAGCAGCCAGTTCGCGGGGTCTGCCGGCTGGTGAAACCAGACGGCATGATCCAGCGAGGTGGCCCGGTGGCTGGTGAAGGCCGTTCCGTGGGGACGCAGGGAATTGAACATGATCGTGCCATCGCTCAGGTAGGCGAGCGCACACTGCTGCGAGCGGGTCCGGCTGCGGGCGCGGGCGTCGTCGCCGGCATCGGCACCTTCGGTCATGGTGCAGCGCATCCACATGGCCATGGCCGGCTCCGCTCCGGGCTGATCCTGCGGATGCCAGTCACCGACCGGCTCGATCTCCACCCCACCGATACCGGTGAACGGCAGCCGCAGCGGCGCCATGCCTTTGCGCCGGCGGCGGGCCAGCAGAGAGTCGACCGGCCGGACGTCGCCCATGGCCGGCTGATGGTGATCGCCGGTCTCTGGATTCTTGAACGAGGCGCTCAGCATCATCAGCAACTGGCCACCCTGGGTGGCCCGGACCAGCCGGGTCGCATAGTTGCGTCCATCGCGCAGCCGTTCCACCTGATAGGCGATGGGCAGGGACGGCTGACCGGATTTCAGGAAGTGGGCATGCAGTGCGTGCGCCACTTTGTGCTCCACGGAATCCATGGGTACGGTGCCGAAGGCCGCCGCCAGGGCCTGGCCAAGCAGGTGCCCCCCGTAGACGCCGAGAGGCCCGTAGTCACCGCCGGCGCCAATGAACGTGTCCGGCAACAGCGGGGATGCGTCCACCCTGACGATCTGATCGAGGGGAAGGGATTCCTCCGGGCGCGGGTCGATGGGTAATCCGGCCTCGGGGGCCGATGGAATGGCGTTGGATCCCTGCATGGTACTGCTCCGATGATCACCTGGTATTGATGGAGAGACTGACATGAAACGGTTCACCAACCCGACCGGCGCCAGGCGCCGAATCGCATGGCGCCGGCGGTGACCAGGCCATACAGGGCCATGGCCAGCGCCAGACAGACGTAGACCGACTCGAGCCCGGCGCCGAAGCCCCGCACGGCCAGGTAAGCGCCACCGACCCCGACCACGAAGCGCAGCACGGTGGCCGCCACCGGCCAGACCACGTTGCCGGCCCCTTGAGAGGCGAAGTACAGCGACAGGCCGAGGCCCTGGAAGGCAAACGCCGGACCGACGATGTGCAGGTAAGCGGCGCCGGCAGCCCAGGTGTCCGGATCCGCGGTGAAGAGCCCGAGCCAGAGTCCGGGGGCAACCGCCAGCAGCAGGCCGGCGGCTCCGGTGACCGCCGCGGCGGCGCTGCCGCCGAGCCAGCCGATGTGCTCGGCCCGGTCGACCTGGCCGGCGCCCATGTTGATGCCCACCATGGACGTCATGGCCGCCCCCAGACCGAACACCATGGGAATCAGCAGAAACTCAAGCCGGGCCACGATCCCGTAGCCGGCCAGGGCGGCCACGCCGAAGGTGCCGATGAGGGCATTGACCATCCCGATGGTGAGTACGGTGAACAGCGGCGACAGCGAAGCCAGAGCGCCAACACGGAAGATGTCCAGGAACAGGGCCCGCTCCAGGCGGCAACGGTCCAGGCGTATGCGCAGCGCCGCGCCCGGCCGGGTCAGGCGGTAGAGCAGGATCAGGGTATTGACCCCGGCTACGGTAACCACCGCCACTGCGGCGCCGCCGAGGCCGAGCGCCGGCACCCCGAACCAGCCGAGAATGAGCGTTCCCGCAAGCGGAACCTGCACGGCGGCACCGGCGATCATCAGCAGGGCCGGAAAGCGCATGTTGCCCATGCCGCGCATCACCGAACTCAACATGGCCATGGTCCACAGCAGCACGGCGCCACCGAACACCACGCCGGCATAGTCCCGGGCCGCCGAAGCCACCTCCGGCCCTGCCCCGAGCATCACCAGCAGCGGACCCCCGAGCAGTGCAAAAGCGGCGTAAAAGAACAGTCCAGCGACGGCGGCAATGATCAGCGCATGCCAGATCAGCGCTTCCGCCCGGTCCTGGTTGCCCGCGCCCAGAGCCCGGGCGACGGCACTCGACACCGCGCCGCCGATGGCGCCATTGGCCAGCATCTGCATGAGCATCAGCCCTGGGAAGATCAGCGCCAGAGCCGCCAGGGACACCGTGCCGAGACGCCCCACGTAGGCAATCTCCGCCATGCTGACGGCGGCTTGAACGAAGAACGCCAGTGCGTTGGGCGCAGCCATGCGCAGCAGCAGGGGCAGCGGCGGGCTCTCCAGAATGCGGCGGGTGAGCGGATTGGCAGGCGCCCGCGATCCCGTCGGCGGCCCGCTCGGCTCATTGGGTGTATATGCACGCTCTTGGGCGCGGCTACGGCCCCGGGGGTCGAGTGATTCCGCCATGAGTCAGCCCACCGACCGGCGCAGATCGCGCAGTGAGCCTTCCAGCGCCAGCCAGGCTTCTTCGCCGAAGCGCTCCAGCACCCGGGTCTGCGCGTCGCGCCAGTAGCCGCGCGCCTCTTTCAGTTTGCGCCGGCCGTCGCGGGTGATGCTCACCAGTTTGACCCGGGCGTCGTGCGGTGACGGATCACACGCCACCAGGCCGCTGGACCTGAGCGGGCGCAGGTTACGGGTCACCGTGGTACGTTCCATGTACAGCCGCTCCGCCAGCACCGACAGCGCCATCGGTCCGCCATGCTCCAGATGGCCGAGAATGGCGAACTGGGATCGAGCCAGCCCCGACGGCCGCATCTCCTCCGCGTAGATGCGGCTCACGGCGCGAGCCGTCTTATGCAGGTTGCCGCTCACACAGTGGGCGGGGTCGAGCAACGACGAAGTGGTCATCGGCAGGCGACCGGCAATTACGTGTATATGCACATTAAACCGCGCCGGAGCGCCGGGTCAAGAACTCTCAGTGGGGATGGCGGCGCACGCCGAGGCGGAACATGAGGGGCGAGATGAGCGCCTGCCCGACGCTGAATGCCACCACCACGATCACCACGGTCAACGGATCGAGGTGCAACGGCCGGTAGGCGGCCAGCACCGGAAACAGCGCTTCGGGCACCTGATCCAGCCCCGACGCGCGGCCGCTGGACGGAATGCCGAGGCGCCTTTTGACGAAGCTCGAAAACAGGTCCCCGGCCATGGCGGCGGCGCCCATCAGAAGGCCGACCAGGGCACCGAGACTCAAAGCCAGGGCCACCGCGGCCGTCATCACCATGGCGCTGACGACCCCGCGAAGGGTTTTGCTGGCACCAAACAGCCGGCGCCCATCGGGCAGTTCGACCCCGCCATCCACCGGCCAGGCGCCGCAGGTTCCGAACACGCGCGTCATCACCACGGGTGTACCGTTGGCCACGGCCAATAGGCACAGCAGTTCGACGATCATGACGGCCCGATCCTCCATGACGGCATCAATAGCACATCGCCGGAGGATTTGCCCCGGCCGCCCCGGACCGCCCGCGGTTCCGTCCCGCGCGCCGGGCAGCTATGCTGCGCAGTCTTTCACGGTTCGATCGGAATCCTCAGGGCGGACCGTTCATCAGCGTTCATTAGCGTTCATTAGCAAGGGAGGCAACCGCGTGGGCGTGCAATTGACCAAATCCGCCATCGACCTGGGCATCGTCACCGCCGATGGCGAGGCCGCGCTGGCGTTCTACCGCGATACGCTCGGATTCCGTCAGGAACCGGACACGCCGTTTCCGGCCGGCGGCACCATGCACAGGCTGTGGTGCGGCGACAGCCTCATCAAGGTGGTGGTTCCGGACAAGCCGCCGGAAGCGCGCGCGGCTGGCGGCGGCATTCCTGCCGCCACCGGCTACCGCTACTGGACCATCTCGGTTTCCAACCTGAGCGAACTGGTGCAGAGCTGCCGCGATGGCGGCTACCGGGTGCGGGTGGATGCCACCGAGGTAAGACCCGGCGTCACCATTGCCATCGTCGAAGATCCCGACGGTAACTGGGTGGAGTTTCTGCAGACGGCCTGACGGCGCGAGCGGCAGCGGCCACCGCTCAGGCGCTGGCCGGAGTCCGGTCCGGCGCCGGCTCGAGGGCGCGCCGGTGGCACTGATACAGAGAGCGATTGGCCCCGTAGACGAGCTGGCCGGCCGTCAGCGCGTGCACGCGGGACACTTCCGGCTCGGCAAATTCGGCCTCGATGGCGGCAAGGTCCGCCGCCGAGAATTCCTGCTCGTCCACGTGCAGGTATTCGTACTCACGAATGGACTCGGTCAGCCACGGGTCGTCGAACTGCCACACTCCGCGATAGCTGAACTCCAGCAACACCCGGCCGGCGCCCCGATCCTCCAGCCGGGTGCGGCCTTCTACCACACCCTCCGGGTGGAAGGTCTCCACGGATCGCGATACCAGGTCCAGGCGTTCCGGGTCGGATACTTCGCAGTGCCAGGGCCGCTCGGTGAGCAGGTCCGACGCCCCGCCGGCGCCGCTGGGGCCGGTTCGACCGACCAGGAGCACGGCCAGGCACACGGCGAGCAACGCGCCGGATCCGGTGATGCCGACCAGAACGCGCTCCCGGGAAATTCGTGGTTTAGCCATTGCCACTACTTTGCACCGCGCGGGTGGAAATTAACGTGCGGCCCTTCAAGGAAACCGCGTCCGGAACGCCGCCAGTACTGCAAACGGTGCCGCCGTTTCATGCCGGGACCAGCGCCCCGAGCTGGCGCAGGGCCGCGGCGATGCGCGGGTTCCATCCCGCACCCATGGCCAGGCGCACGTAGTTACGATAGCCCGCCTTGGCGGAAAAAATGAGCCCCGGGGCAATGCCGATGCGTTCCGCCAGAGCATGGCGGAACAGCGCCAGGCCATCGCTTCCGCGGGGCAACTGCACCCACAGTACCATGCCGCCGTCAGGGTCGGACACCCGGGTTCCGGACGGGAAGTATTCGGCGACCGCGTCCCGGAAACGGTCCCGGTCGACCAGCAGTTCCTGGCGCAACTGGCGCAGGTAACGATCGTAGCCGCCGCTCTCGAAGTAGCGCGCCAGCACCCGCTGCTGCAGGCTCGGACAGGCCACCGAGGTGCAGAACTTGGCCCGGGCGAGATCGTCGGCGAACTCCGGCGAGGCGGCCCAGCCGATCCGGAAGCCGACGGCGATGGTTTTGGACACCGACCCGCAACTGATCACGTTGGCCGCACCCGGCATGCCCGCCAGCAGCCGTGGCCGCTCCGGCCCGAAGTGCAGGTCGCCGTACACGTCGTCCTCGATCAGCGGCACCCCGGCATCGGCCAGCAATCTGGCCAGGCGCGCCTTCTGCGGGTCGCTGGTGAGCGCGCCGGTGGGGTTGTTGAAGTTGGGCATGAACAGCGCGGCATCGACGGATTGACGGTCGAGCACCTCCGCCACGGCGTCCACGTCGATACCGGACCCAGGGCGGTTCGCCACCTCCACCACCTTGAGTCCGAGATGCTCTACCGCCTGCAGCACGCCGAAGTAGGTCGGGGATTCCAGCAGCACGGTGCCGCCGGGACGGCACAGGACCCGCAGCGACAGGGCAATGGCTTCCATGGCGCCCGCGGTAATGACCACGTGCTCCGGATCCACGGCTGCGCCGGACAGCGCCAGCCGCGCCGCCAGCGCCCGCCGCAACGCCTCGTCTCCGGGCGGCGTAGCCAGGCTGTTGGGCAGCTCCGGCGATTCGCGCAGCACCTGACGGGTGAGATGGTTCAAGCGGGCGTTGAGGCGGCCGGCGAACACACTCACCGCACCGCCCAGCGGAACCATGTCGGCGCGGGTGAACGACCCCATGATGGTGTCGAGCACCTCACCGGCGACACCGCGCGGGCGTCCCGAACGCGGCGGCCGCGTGACCGGCAGCGGCGGCGTCTGGACGGAGGTCACGAAATATCCGGAGCGCGGCCGCGCGTTCAGCAGGCCGCGCCGCTCCAGGCGCTGGTACGCTTCGTTCACGGTAGACACGCTGACCCCGACCGAGCGGGCCAGGGTGCGCACCGACGGCGCACGATCGCCGGGGGTCAGCGTGCCGCCAGCGATCTGCCGCTCGATGAGCGCCGCGACCTGTTCGTAGAGCAGGGTCTGCTCACTGTGATCCACTCCGGCCTCCAAAGGCGCCTGGGACGGGCGCGGCAGTTTGCTGTGGTCAATTCGCTGTGTTCAATCTGTACTGTGTGTTCAATCTGTACTGGTCGAAACGACACTAAACTGAATCTGTACTGGTACGTCAACGACCCGTAACGTGACCGTTACCTGTCCCAGGACGATGGACCGCCGATCCCCATGAACGCTGCGCTGAACACCGAGACCCTGCTGGCCCTGGCCGGCTTCCTGTTCGTAGCCTCCATCACCCCGGGACCGAACAACCTGATGCTGGCGGCGTCGGGAATCGGCTTCGGGTTCCGCCGCACGGTGCCGCACATGCTGGGCGTAGGCGCCGGATTCCTGGTGCTGGTACTGGCCTGCGGCCTCGGCATCGGCGCGCTGCTGATGCAGGTGCCGGCCGCCGAGTCGGGCCTGAAAGTAGTGGGTTCCAGTTACCTGGTGTATCTGGCCTGGACCCTGCGCGGCAACCTGGTGACCGGCACCCGGAGCCGCCGCGCCCGGCCCATGTCGTTCGCCGCCGCAGCGGCGTTTCAGTTCGCCAATCCGAAAGCCTGGCTCATGGGGATCACCGCCGCCTCCGCTTTCCTGCCCGCCCTGGGCGGTGACGCCCACGCCCTGGCGCTGCTGTGTCTGGTGGCGCTGCTGGTGAACTTCCCGTGCATCACGAGTTGGGCCATGCTCGGGTCGGCCATCCGCAGCCGGCTGGAGGATCCCCGCTGGCAACGCCGGTTCAGCGCCGTGATGGTGGCATTGACCTTGTACGCGGCCGCCTCCATCTGGCTCTGACCGGCGCCGCCGCCACAGCCTGACAGACAACCCGACGGGATACCGACATGAAGCTGACCATCGTCGACGTGTTCGCCGAAGCCCGCTACCAGGGCAACCAGCTGGCCGTGGTGGAAGACGCCGCGGCGCTGGACGCCGCCACCATGCAGGCCATCGCCCGGGAGATGAACTTCTCCGAGACCACGTTCGTGACCGCGCGCTCGGCGGGCCGCGCCAGCGTGCGGATCTTCACCCCGGGCCAGGAACTGCCGTTCGCCGGACATCCGACCTTGGGCACGGCCTGGGTACTCTGCGCCGGGCAGGGGAGCGTGACCCTGGCCCTGGGCGCTGGCGATGTGCCGGTCCGCTTCGATGCCGGCATCGGCTGGCTGACCCCACCTCCGGCACAACATGCCGCCGGGCCGGATCCGGTCACGGCAGCGGCGCTGCTGGGACTGCAACCGGAGGATCTGGATCCGCAGCTGCCGCCGCAAACGGTGACATGCGGGCCCACGTTTCCGATCATCGGGGTCAACTCACTGGCGGCACTGAAACGCATGCATGTAGACCGCGAACGCCAGCTCGAACTGGGTATCGACGGCTTTCCATTTGCCGTCTGCCGTGGCAGCTACTCGGCGGATGCGGACTTTGCCGCCCGCATGCAGTTCTTCGACGGCACCGGCATGCGCGAAGACCCCGCTACCGGGTCGGCCAACGCCGCCTTCGCCAGCTACCTGAGAGAGTCCGGCTTTGCCGGCAGCGCGGTGGTGGAACAGGGCTTCGAGATCCAGCGCCCATCGCGCATCCATCTGCGGGTTGGCGATACCCTGGCGGTTGGGGGCAAGGTCCAGGCGGTGGCCGAGGGGCGGCTGCTCGACTGAGCCGACCGGTTACGGCGCCGGCCGCGGCCACACCACCCGGAATTCCTGACACAGGACCTCGGTGGCGGAATCGAAGATTTCGCCCTGCTCCGCCAGCACGGCGCCGAAGTAGCGCTCGTGGGCCCGGCGCCAGTATTCGAGCGATCCGTCTCCCTCACCTTCGATAGCGGCAAACCCGGCATCGACCTGATCGAATCGGCAGACCCCGACCCGGGTGCGCTCGATGATGGCTACCGGCCGCCCGTTCCCGGTGACGATGATGCTGAGATCACCGACCCCGGGCAGCCGCTCGCCAAGCCGGGTGAACTCTACGGGCAGGCTGGCGGTAGCACGCTTGCGCCCCTCCAGCATGAGGCCGGCGAGTTCGTCTGCGAGGCCAGGCTCGCCGCCGAATCCGAAGCGGTCCGGGGAGCCGCCCCGATGCGGATGCCCGGCGGGCAATCCAGCCCGATAATCGGCCAGGAATACGTCGCAGGCCGGGTGGTCGATGAACATACATGGTTCCTGGAGGATGGCGCGCCCGGAGAGACTCGAACTCCCGACACCCAGGTTCGAAGCCTGGTGCTCTATCCAACTGAGCTACGGGCGCGTGGCTGTCGCCGGAGGCGACAGCTTGGCAGTTTGCTTCGCAAACTGCGGGCTGTCGAGACAATCGAGGTTGGTCGGCTGTCGCCAAGGGCGACAGCTTGGCAGTTTGCTTCGCAAACGGCTGTCGCCAAGGGCGACAGCTTGGCAGTTTGCTTCGCAAACTGCGGGCTGTCGAGAGCCCAGCGGGAGGGGTGCGGGCGGCACCGGGCGCCGCCCGCAGAGGCAGGGGCGCCGTTACTTGCGGAACAGAGCCCGGTAGTTGCCGAGGTCCAGGAACCAGGTCTCGCCGGACCAGTCTTCCACGCCGTCGTTGTCGGTGACCAGATGCAGCCGGCCGCGGTCGTCGATGGCCACGCCTTCCGCCTTGTCGGAGATCCAGCCGTTGGTTTCGTAGAGATCCGGCAGAAGGTCGTAGACCGACTTCTCGCTGCTGCTGATCACACCGTCGGCGGCGGCTGCCACCTCGACCTTCACCAGGGTCTTGAGGCTGGCGAAGTCACCGGTGCGGTTGTCGCGCTCGATCAGCACGTAGTCGCCGCGGGGACCGCGGGTGATCTCGGACAGACCAACCCACGATGCCAGCTCCGGCTGGGGCGCCAGTTCGTAGGCGATGTGGCTCCACTCGCCGGACTCCGGGTCGTAGACCCAGATGCGGGTGTAGCCGGCGGCGTCGTCCAGGTGCAGGCATTCCGGAGTGGTGTAGTACCAGGGCCGCTGCTGGGCCGCCAGCAGCTTGTAGGCGCCGCCCTCGGCGAGCAGCACGGCGACGCCCTCGAAGCCGCTGCCCAGGCTGCCGGTTTCCCCGGAGGCGGCACGGCAGGCTTCGATCTCTGCCGGCAAACCCACTTCCTGCAGCACGTTGCCCAGGGTGTCGGTCTGCACCAGCAGATTGGGGCGTCCACCCGGCGCCTGGCCTTCGCTGGCGATCCACCAGGTGCCATCCGGCGCCACGGCGATGCCTTCCGGGTCGTAGTCGCCGCTGCCGCCGCTCAAAGTCAATGCCTCGGTGATCACCGCCGGCTTGCCGGAGGTGTCGATGCGGAACACGTTGCTCTCGGCGTAATAGGAATCCCACACCGCCAGAGCCGTGTGGCGCTCGCCCGGTACTGAGACCATGCCCGACAGCGCGGCCCAGCCGATGCCGTCGCGGGATACGATCTGCGGGTAGGCGTCCACCTTGCCGCGCAGGCCGTAGATCATGAGGCTGGAGCGAACGCCGTAATCGGGGTCGTCTTCCTCGCCGGACACCACCAGCAGGCCGCGCTGAGGTACCGCCAGCACCCCTTCCGGTCCCAGCGGCGCATGCAGTAGCTGCTGAAACTCCGGGGCGCCGCCGCGGGTCGAGTACACGGCCACGAAACTGCCTCGCTCCGAGCCC
Source organism: uncultured Gammaproteobacteria bacterium (assembly GCA_942491135.1). GTDB lineage: Bacteria > Pseudomonadota > Gammaproteobacteria > Pseudomonadales > Azotimanducaceae > UBA7803. The sequence continues at coordinate 15,852 of CALNZS010000023.1, forward strand.
ACGAACAGATACGGCCGTTTGCCGTACTGACCGTATTCCACGGCTTCCGGCTCGCTGCCCTTGTTCTCGGAACGGTCTTCCGGGTAGTGGCCGTGGGCCATGGCAAGGCGCTCCACGGTGTTGCCACTGTCGTAGGCCACGCTGCCGTCCTGGCAGAAGATGCTGAAGCCGCGGCTGCCACCGAACAGATCACCTTCGTTGGCGGTGCCGATGCCGTCCGCGCCGCCGCAAGCGCCGGGCACCCAGGCCACCGCATCGGGCTCGCGCGGGACAGCGGTCAGCGAATCGCTGGGATCGATGCGGCCGTCCTCGGTGGCATCGATGCCGTCCAGGTCCACCGTTCCGGCGGAGAAGTGATTGACCACGGTGCCGGTCTTCAGATCGACGATGGCCAGATGGTTGTTCTCCTGCAGGGTGACCACCGCCAGGTTGTCTTTGTTGATGTCGACGAACTCGGGCTCCGGATCCTCCGGCGCATAATCCGCGAGGCCGGTCAGTTCGACCCGGGTCAGCTTCCAGTCGTCCCAGCGGTCCAGGACCGCCAGGTACCCGGGCGGGTTGCCCACCCCGGTCTGCGGCAACACGCCGACGGCGCCGCCCGCGTCTTCGCACTGATCGTCGGAGACGTCGCCGGGCGCTTCCGGGCCGTCCTCGGGGACCGGGGCACCGTTGAAGGCACCGCCGATGCAGATCTCCTCGTCACGCTCGTTTTCGATGGCGATGGCCACGTAGCGGCCATTGGGGCTCAGGGCTACGGAGTCCGGCTGGCCACCCAGATCGATGCTGCGGCCGATGCGGCGGCGCTTCAGATCGACGACCGCCAGGTGGCCGCCGGGTTCGGTGAAGGACTCACTGGTGTTGACGCCAACCAGCGCCCAGCGGTTGCCGAGCATGGCCACCGACGTCGGTTCGCCACCCACCGGGATCTTGCCCGCCGGCACCGGACGGTGCGGGCTCGTGATGTCGACCACGCCGATGTCCTCGCCGGCGGCGTCGGTGTACACCAGGGTCATGCCGTCGCGCGAGGCGGCAACGATCTCGGATACCGTGTCGGCGCTCAGATCGTCGTTGTTCAGGTAGTTGGCCAGCGTCGACAGCCGCTCGAAGCCCGGTCGCGGATACGTTTCCACATCGTCACTGGCCTGCGTCACCGCCACGGGCCCGAAGGCCAGCGCCAGCGCCGCCAGCGGCCCTAATCGATTCACTCCCATCGAGGTCACTCCACTTGCTTGTATTCTGCAGCCCGACAACTTACGGGGCCCATATGACAAGGGAGTTAACTCGAGCCCGGGGCAAAGCCCGGTAGCGCTCAATGCACCCAGCGGAAGGCGCGCTCCAGTTCCGCGGATCCGTTGCACGGGTACCAGCGGCCATGGGCGACGATGATGCGCTCGGGCTGCCAGCCGCGCATGACGTTCAGCGCCTGACGCAAGTGATGGTGACGGCCGAGGTAGGAAAGGCGCAGGTCGATGGGCAGCTTGCCGTCCGGATCCAGGTTGCCGGCCCATCGCAGCAACGTGCGCAGCGGCCAGGAGCCGATCCGGTGGGGTTCGAAGTTTTCGATCAGGTCGGCCAGGATCAGCGTGTGCGAAGGCTTGTGGAAGAACACCACCTCCTCCAGGAAGCGGCTGCCGCGCACGATGGTCTGATCGATGTCGTCCGCCCACTCGGCAGGCGGCGACGCCTTTAGATCGCGATCGAAATCGAGCCCGCGCCGGGCCGCGGCGGGCCGGACGCCCGGCGATGCCCAGCGCAGCGCCGCCGGATACCGCGCCGCCCAGTCGCCGATCCACCAGTAGTGGATGGCATTGGGGGAGACCAGGTGCCGGACCGGGCCGAGCTGGTCCAGCGACCGGCACAGCGCCTCGTCCACGGCAACCGGCGAATGCACGAACAGTTCGCCGGACGCCAGCCGGACGACAGTCATACGGGTCGGGAACGGGACCCGTTTGAAGCGGATCACCGGGCCATCCACGATCCACACGTCGTCTGCGACCGCCTTCAGGACCTGGATCGGCTCGTAGGTCTGCATCGGCGGCGCGCCGGCGCCCGGCCGCGGCGGCAGGCCGTCAGGCCAACCCCTGCTCGGTCAGCAGCGCATCCGGGGTCGCATCCCGGCCCCGGAACTGGCGGTACACGTCTGCCGCCGGCAGGCTGCCGCCCAGGGCCAGCACCGTGTCGCGGAAACGCTCGGCGACCCCGCGTACCGCCTCGGCATCGTCCAGGCCCGCTTCGCGGAACGCGGCAAAGGCGTCCGCCGCCAGTACCTCGGCCCACTTATACGAGTAGTAGCCCGCCGCGTACCCGCCGGCGAACAGGTGGCCGAAGGCCGGGAGCTGGGTTTCGTCGGGCAGGCGAGGCAGGACCAGGGTCTCCTCGGCCACGTCTCTTTCCACCTCGAACGGGGTGCGTTCGTCGTTGCTGCCGGCCACGCCGTAATGCTGGTGCAGGGCCAGATCGGTGCGCGCGAACTGAAGCTGACGCAGAGTACCGTTGCCGACCATGAAGTTGCGGCTCTGGATGATGCGCGACAGGGTCTCGTCATCCAGGGCCTCCCCGCTGTCGACATGGGCGGTGAGGTCGCGCAGAAACGGCTCGTGGTCCATCCAGTATTCGTTGAACTGGCTGGCCAGTTCCACTGCATCCCACTCCACCAGATTCATGCCCGAGGCGCCGCCTTCCTCCACCGCGGTGAACATGTGCTGGGTGGCGTGACCGAACTCGTGGAACAGGGTCCGCACCTCGTCCAGCGACATGAGTGCCGGCCGGCCGGCCGCTGGCGGGCGGGCATTCATGACAAAAAGTGCAACGGGAAGCGACGACGTACTGCCCTCGGCCGCCAGTACCCGGCTGCGGTCGACCACCGTGTTCATCCAGGCGCCGCCGCGTTTCTCGCCCGGCCGGGCGTAGGGGTCGACGTAAAACCCGGCAATCACCGCGTCACCGCGCAACACCTCGTAGAAGGTAACGGCAGGATCCCAGACCGGAACCGCGCCGTCCGCCACCTGGCGTACCGTCACCCCGTAGAGGCGGGTCATGAGACTGAACAGACCGTCCATGACCCGGGGCAACTGGAAGTACTCACGCAGCCGCTCGCTGTCGTAGGCGTAGCGCGATTCGCGCAACTTCTCGCTGTAGTACGCCACGTCCCAGGGGTTCAGCTCCGGCTGGTCCGGACGGGCCGAGCGGACGAACGCCCACAGCTCGTCGAGCTCGCGCACGGCAGCGGGCCGGGCGGCGGCGTCGAGCTGGTCCAGCAGCGTCCAGACCGCGTCCACCGACGGCGCCATCTTGGCGTCGATGCTGCGTTCGGCGAAGGAGTCGAAGCCCACCAGCGCCGACTGCTCCTGGCGCAGGGTGAGCATCTCCTCGAGCACCGGGCGATTGTCGAATCCGCCGCTGGTGCCGCGGGCCCGGAAAGCGCGGTAGAACGACTCGCGCAGGCTCGGGTCTTCGGCATGCTCGATCACCGCCAGGTAGTTGACGCCGTTGACGACGAAATGCCACGGACCGGCTGGCGCGCTGGCTTCGCCCTCACCGTCCTCGCGGGCGGTGGTCGCCGCCAGGTCCAGGATCGGCGCCGGAATCCCGGCAATCCGGGCCACGTCCCGGACCCGGATGCGTGAGCTTTTCTCTTCTTTCACCAGATTGGTCTGAAAGGTGTTGCCGAGTTCCGCCAGCCGCGCCTGAATCTCCTGATAACGCTGCCGCGCCGCGCCCTCGAGATGAACACCGGAGCGTTCCATGATGCGGATCGCCTCACTCACAATGCGGCGCTGGGCGGCGTCCAGGCGCTGCGCTTCCGGCCCGTCGCGCAGCGCCACCATGGCGTGGTAGACCGGCAGGCTCTGGCTGATCCGATTCGACAATGCGACATACCGCGGACGCACCGCGTCGTAGGCCGCCTGCAGGTCGTCGGTGTATTTCACGCTGGTCATGTGCATGACCGCGCCGAACACCCGTCCGAGCCGGTCCTGCAGGGCCTCCAGGGGCAGCATCAGGCCGTCCCAGGTGGCCGCCGGCGCGGATTCGTGAGCCGCTTCGAGGGCGTCGAATGCCGACTCGGTCTCGGCCAGCAGGGCGTCGAGCCCGGCACGCACGTCATCGGGGCGCAGGTTCTCCCACAGCGGCAGGTGCAAAATGGGTCCGAGGGACGCGCTGGCCTCCAGACGCTGCAGACTCTCGACGGCGGTAGATTCGCTACGACTCACTTCAACCTCCTGAATCGGCCCTGAGGGTACGCGGCGAATTGTACGCGTTGACGGGGCCGCGGAGGCACGCCTGCGCGCCGCGGCGTAGCGCGGTATCCTCGCCGCAGAAGTCGGCCACAATCGAGGATGTTCGTTCATGGCCAGAACCAGCATGCAGGACCGCATTCGGCGCCTGGAGTCCCACCTGGCGAGGGAGAACCCGGTACTGGCCGAAGTGGTCAAGAGCTTTCAACAGCTCGACAAGGTGGCGCGGCGTCTGGGTCTCATGGGTACCGAACAGTCCCACGCCGCCGGGATCTCCTGGTGGCCGGTCATCTCGGTGCTCGGCACGTTCTCCGCCGGCAAGTCGTCGTTCATCAATCAGTACGTAGGTCAGTCCCTGCAGCGCACCGGCAACCAGGCCGTGGACGACAAGTTCACGGTCATCTGCTTCGGCGACGAAGCGGTGCCCACGGTGCTGCCGGGGCTGGCGCTGGACAGCGACCCGCGCTTTCCGTTCTACAAGATCAGCGACGCCATCGAGAGCGTGGCAGAAAGCGACCGCCGCGGGGTGGACTCCTACCTGCAGCTCTCCACCTGCCAGTCGGACAACCTGCGCGGCAAGATCCTCATCGACTCGCCCGGTTTCGATGCCGACCAGCAGCGTACCTCGACCCTGCTCATCACCGACCACATCATCGGCCTGTCGGATCTGGTGCTGGTGTTCTTCGACGCGCGGCATCCTGAAACCGGCGCCATGACCGACACCCTCCAGCACCTGGTGGGGGAAACGGTCAGCCGCGGCGACGCCAACAAGTTCCTCTACATCCTGAACCAGATCGACAATGCCGCCCGGGAGGACAACCCCGAGGACGTGGTAGCGGCCTGGCAGCGGGCGCTGGCCCAGTACGGCCTCACCGCGGGGCGCTTCTATCGCATCTTCACCCGGGAAGCGCCGCTCCCCGGCGTGCCGGCGGATGTGCGTCAGCGGCTGGAGCGCAAACGCGACGAAGACCTGGCGGATATCGAGCGGCGCATGCGCGATGTGGAAGTGGAACGCGCCTACCGGGTGGTGGGCGCGCTGGAGGAAGCGGCCCGCGGTCTGCGCGACGAACAGGTGCCGCGACTGTCCGCGGCGCGCTCGAGCTGGCGCCGCCACACCGCGCTGCTGACCGCGCTGGCGCTGGGGATCGTGGTCACCGCCGTGGCGCTGGTGGGGCTGCGTTTCGACTGGTGGAGCGAAACCGGCATGCAATGGCTGGCGGCGCGGGAGCCGCTGGAGCTGGCGCTGACCGCCACGGCCCTGGTGACGATTGCGCTCTACGGCTACTTCACCCTGCGCCGCTGGGCCGGGCATTGGGTCCTGCGCCAACTGCGGCGCCAATCGGATGGTGACGCGGACGCCCTCGGCACGGCCTTCGCCGGCAACGTCCGGGCCTGGTGGCATCCCCTCAGCACCCGCCGGCCGCGGGGCTGGGGGCGGCGCAGCCAGCGTCAGGTGAACCGGGTCCTGAGCGACTGCGATCGTTTCGTGCAGACCCTCAACGACCGCTACGCGACCCCGTCCGGAACCGGTGCCCCGGCCGCCGGCGCGGGCCGGAGCCCGGCCGGGAGTGAACCGGCGAGTAAAGATCAGGCGCCGCCGGAGGATTCGAAGTCCGAGCGCACTTCCACGTTCTGAGGATCGCCGTCAACGGCCCGAGGGCTCCACCGGGGCCGCAGCACGCGGCCATGCAGACCGTCGCCCAGGCGCCCATCGGCCCGCGCGATGCGCCCGTTGACCAGCACCAGATCGAACCCTCGGGCCAGCGTCAGCGGCTCGACGTAACTGGCCGTGGCCCGCACCCGGGCCGGATCGAACAGCACCAGGTCCGCCGCCTGCCCCACGGCGACGGCGCCGCGGTCGTCGATGCCGAGAATGCCCGCCGGCAGAGTAGTCATCTTTCGCACCGCTTCGGCCAGGGTAAGGGTGCCGCGCTGCACGACGTACTCCTCGATGACCCGGGCAAACGTGCCGTGCCCCCGGGGATGGTGACCGGTGGGGCTGCCGTCCGACGAGATGGCAACGTCCGGGTCCGCCAGCAGGGCCGATTGCAGGGCGTCGTCCATGACGAAGTAGGCTGCCGACGCGCCATCCGGGCCGATGTCGTCGATCAGCAGGCGCTGGAAAGGTTTGCCCCGGGCGGCCGCCGCTTCCGCCAGGGTCTGACCGGTGTATGGCGCCGTGCCGAGCAGGGTGGCCTGCGGACCGCCGCGGGCCATGACCCGCCGGTACAGATAGTCGGCCAGTTCCTGGTCGCGGGAAGCCGCCGCCTGGCGGAACTGGGCTGCGGTCCTGGCCCAGTCCGGGAACAGCAGGCCGATACCGGTATAACTCGCCGTGTACGGGTAGACGTCGGCACTGACCTGGATACCGTCCGCGCGCGCCGCCGCCAGCAGGCCGAGGATCTCTTCGGCCCGGGGCGCGCCTTTGCCATACACCGATTTCAGATGGGCGACGTGTACGCGTGCAAACCGGCCCTGCTCGAACAGTTCGTCCAGCGCGCCGGCCAGGGCCGGATCGTCCTCGTTGCGCAGATGACTCATGATGAGCCGGTCCCGGCCGCCCACCACCCGGGCCAGCGCGTTCAGTTCGGCGCTTCCGGCCTGCATGCCGGGGTTGTACTCGAGCCCGGTACTGAGCCCGAAACTGACGTCCAGAGCCCGATCCAGGCGCGCCAGCAGATCGGCCATCCGGGCCGGGTCCGGGACCGGATCGAGTCCGATACCGGCCTGCTCACGCAACGTGCCGTGACCAACGAACAGCGCCAGATTCGGCCCCAGACCGGCGCGCCCGACCGCCGCCAGCCAGGCCGCCGGATAATCGCCGCCCTCGGAACCGGGACCGGACCGAGGGCTCTCACCGTCCTGGCCGAGGGTGATGGTGGTCACGCCCATGGCCAGAAAATTCTCGAATGCCGGCGTAGCGAAAGGGTCACCGTGACTGTGGGGATCGATGAACCCCGGCGCCAGCACCCGGCCGGCGGCGTCTATGCGCCGGGCCGCCGGCGCGTTTTCCGGCACCGACCCGACGAACAGTATCCGTCCGCCGCCGATGGCCACGTCGGCCCGGCGCGGCGCCGCGCCGGTACCGTCCACCACCAGCGCATCGCTGATCACCAGATCCACCGGCGTCGGCGCCGGCGCCGCGGCCTGGCTGGCGCCGGCCAGCGCCAACAGCAGGAGGGCGGCAAACCCGCCGCCGCGAACGGATACCGGCGGCTTCATCGCCCTGCTCCCGCGTCACAGGTACTGTCAGCGGGTTCGGCCTCGGCCAGGGCGCGCCGGGCGTCCGCCACCAGGGCATGGGCTTGTGCGCCGGCGGGCGCCGGGGCCACCAGCACGTCCCGGGCAGCGCACCAGCGACCGCGCTCCAGTTCGGTGCTGACCAGATTGTGCAGCGCTACCGGATCGCCCGGCTGCAGCTCGAGCACCCGCCGGTAACCGGCTGCCGCCGCGTCCAGGTCACCCAGGTAATAGTGGTTGTTGGCCATCCCCAGTGCCGCCGTCGGGTCGCCGGGCCAGGTCTCCGCCGCGGCCGCGAAGGCGGCCAGCGCCTGGCGGTGGGCGCCGGTGGTTTCCAACGCCGCGGCCGCCTTCAGGAACGCCCCGGCGGGCAGGCCACCGGGTGGCTCGCCTGGGGTCAGCAACACCAGACTCCAGTTGTCGGCCCGCTGCCAGGTGGCGGCAAAACGCCGGCGCGATACCAGCAGCCGCTCCTGGCGGCCAGAGCGCAACACCATCCGGTCGGGTTCGGGCAGGTAACCCACCACCACCGCGTAATGCCAGCGCGGCAGCAGGCGGCTGGCCAGATTCTGCAGCACCAGCACGGGCCGCCCCGCCTCGAGTTGTTGCACCAGGCCGCTGAGGGTGCCGTCCAGGGCCACGGCCAGGCGTCCGCGACTGCGGGCGGCCGCGGTCAATTCGACCTGCAGGGTGCCGTGACGGGCCGGCAGATAGAGCGCGTCGGTCAGATCATCGGGGTGCACGGACTGGCCGCTGGCGCCAAGCACCGTGGCCAGTGCGGCCGGCCCGCACAGGTAGTCACGCTGCGGGAAAAACGGCACCGCGGTCAGTTCCACCGGCGCGCTGGACAGCGGCGGACCGAGCGGCGGCCCGACGGCGCAGCCGCCGCTCAGCAGCGCCGCCAGCACCAGCACCCAACCCCAACCAGGTGCGGGCCCGGTTGCCGCCACGGCTGCGGGCCCATGGGGTTCAGAGGCCGGTGAAAACGTTGGTCACTCCGAGCAGTTCGAGAACCAGCAACACCACCAGCACCACCCCGAGCACGCCGAGGACATCGCCGCCGGCGGGCAAGGTGTCGAGCCGCGCCTGGACCTCAGCCAGTTCGGCGTCGGACAGCGCGGCCGCCCGCTCCAGTGCCGCCTGCGGATCCACGCCCAGCGACTCCAGCCGGGCCCGGACGTCGTCACGGGCGAGCAACCGGTCCATGTGCGCCAGCGTTGCAGCGCGGTCGGTCAGGTAGATGGCGGATTCCGTCCCCACGATGCCAGCCTGCGCCGGCGTCAGAGGCGCCCCCGCCACCAGGCATATCAGCAGCATTTGCAGGACGCCGCGTTGCAGTCGTGCCGTCATCTCGGATCCATCCTCGGTCTACAAGTGAGGGGCAAGAATACCCTGCCGCGAGTGGGTCAACCAATGATGGCGGTCACCCTTCGAACGGCCAGATGATAGGCGCCAGCAGCACCGCGATCACGCCCAGCAGAATGTTGAGCGGCGCGCCGATGCGCAGATAGTCGCTGAAGTGATAACCGCCCGGGCCGTACACCATGAGGTTGGTCTGATAGCCGATGGGCGTGGCAAAACTGGCCGACGCCGCCACCATCACCACTGCCACGAACGGCCACAGGCTGACCCCGAGGCTCTGGGCGGTCGCCTCGGCAATGGGAAACACCAGTACCGCGGCGGCGTTGTTGGTGATGAGCTCCGTGAACACGCTGGTGATGACATAAACCGCTACCAGCGCCAGCCACGGATTGTCGCCGCCCAGCGCGATCCACCAGCTCGCGATGCTGGTGGCAGCACCGCTGCTGCTCATGGCCTGGCCGAGCCCCAGCGATGCGCCGATGATGACCAGCACCGACCAGTCGACCCGGTTGCGGGCGCCCCGGGCGCTGGTGCAGCGGGTGGCGACCATCACCCCTGCCGCCAGCAGGGCGGCCTCCAGCATGCTGAGGATGCCCGAGGTCGCCACCGCCACCATCCCGGCCAGAATCAGAATGGCCAACCAGGCCCGCTCGTAGCGCGGCAGAGAGGCGTTGCGCACCTCGCTGACCAGCAGGAAGTCCCGGGAATTGCGCTGCCGGGTCAGAAACGACGGACGCGACTCCAGCAGCAGGGTGTCGCCGGTACGGATGACGATGTCTCCGACCTTGCCTCGAACCCGGGCGCCGTTGCGGGCCACGGCGATGACCACGGCATCGTAGCGGGTGCGGAAGGCGCCGCCGCGCACGGTCAGACCGATCATGGGGCTGGAGCGCGACACCACCACCTCGAAGAAACGCCGCTCTGCCCGCGGGGCGTCGAGCTTGAAGAGCTGGTCCGGTGCCGGCACCAGACCGCGGACCCGCAGCAGATCCACCACCGATTCCACGACGCCGACGAACAGCAGCCGGTCCTCCGCCTGCAGGCGGACCCGGGGAGACACCGCCGGCAGCACCGTCCCACCCCGTTCGATCTCGGCCAGAAACGCACCCGGCAGATTACGCAGGCCCGCCTCTTCCAGGTTCCGTCCGATGAGCGCGCTGCCCGGCTCGACCAGCATTTCCAGGGTGTATTCGCGGACCTGCTCCGACTCCCGCAGGGGAGAGCCGCGATCCGGCAGCAGCCAGCGGCTGGTGAGCATGACGTAGATCGTGCCGGCAATGGCCAGCGGCAGGCCCAGAAGGCCGATCTCGAAGAAGCCGAACCCGCCGTGATCGCCGCTGTCGATGAACATGCCGTTGACGATGAGGTTGGTGCTGGTGCCGATGATGGTGCAGAGCCCGCCGAATATGGCCGCATAGCTGAGCGGGATCATCAGTTTCGACACCGCAAACTGACAGCGGCGGCCCCACTCCTCCACGAACGGGACCATCATGGCCACCACCGGGGTGTTGTTGAGAAACGCGGACAGCCCGGTCACCGGCAGCATGAGCCGGATCTGGGCCGATGCCAGACGTTTCGGATGGCCGAGCAGGCGCGAGCCGAGCAGATGAATGCCGCCCGTATCCACCAGACCGGCGGCCACCACGTAAAGCACCCCGACGGTGGCGAGACCCGGGTTGCCGAGGCCCATGAGCGCGGCTTCCGGGCTCAGCACCCCGGTCACCATGAGCGCGGTCAGGGCGGCGACCAGAATGATGTCCGGGGCCAGACGGGTGGCGGCCAGCAGGGAGATGGTGCCAAGCACCACCGCCACGGTGATCCAGGCGTCGATTCCCAAAGTAATTGCCTACCGCCAGCCGGTCGGCAACGGCAGCGCGCCGAAAGACACGGATACGGGGCGGTTCAAGGGCTGACCACCGGATTCATAGACGCAGCACACAGTGGGTGACTTCCGGTCCGCGATGGGGTGAAGGCGCAAGAGCCTACCGAGTCCCCGGCATGCGAGCAATGACCGGCTGCGTTACTGGTACACTGGGCCGGTGATTGCGGGCAGGAGGTTGCCAACGTGTACGGCATGGAATGGCTCATCGTTCTCGGCGTTCTGGGCCTGGTGCTGGGAATCGCCGCCGGCTTCCTGCTGGCCGGCCGGTCGGGACGTGCCGCTACCCGCACCCGGGAACTGGAGGCGGAACTGGATGCCAGCCGCCAGGAACTGGCCGATTACCGCGCCGAGGTAGTCAATCAGTTCCGCGAGACCGCCGAAAAGTTCCAGACGCTCAACGAGTCCTACACCGACCTGCACCAGCATCTGGCCCGCAGTTCCCGGGCGCTGTGCGGCGACGCCGCGGCCGGACCGCTACTGGCGGCGCCGGCAGCCGCCGCGGTGCTGCTGGAAGGCGGCGCGGCCCGAACCGACGACGGCCCGGTGGATCCCTACGACGACCTGGCACCGGCTGCCGCCACGAGCGCGGGCAGCATCCAGCCGGATGCCACGGAGGACGACGCGGAAACGGCGGCATGGGAGACCCCGGACGCCGCCGGGACCGGCGGCGCGCAACCAACTGATGACGCCGATCCCGCCAATGCCGCGGACGCGGCGGCCCCGGCCGAAGGGACGGAAGCGGATCAGTCCCTGGCCGATCAGTCGATCCGGGTGGCGGAACCCCCTGTTACGGACGCAGCGGTTGCGGACAAAGCTGAGGCAAACAAAGCTGAGGCAGAACAACCCATGGCGGAGGACGAGCTGCCGCCACCCAGCGAAGAAGTGCCGCCGGCAGATCCGCGACGGTCCGCCGGCTGACGTTCAGCCCGGCCGCAGCCCCTCAGGGCCGGGACGCCAACTGGCGCCGGCCGGCCACCGGTCGAAGCTGGCTACCTGGAACTGCCTACTTGGATTTGTAGGAACGCACCTGCTCGTTGTAGTTCTCGACAACGCTGTTCATCTGATCCACGCCAGCATTGTAGAGCGCCACGAGCTGAGCCTGCTGCTCCTCGGTGATTTCCTCGCCCATGGACTCTTCGGCCGCCGACAGGCACTCCAGGGAACTCTGCACGCCCGTAACGTATTCCCGCACGGCGGCCCCGGCCTCGCCCATTTCCGACTCGGCCGCGCTGCTGCCGTCCGGCACCGTCGGCGCGTCGGGAAATGCGCATTGAGACACTTCCAGATCGGCACCCTGCGCGATGGATGCGACCAGCAGTGCAGCAGCCGCGATTGACGTTCTACGCATTCGATCCCTCCTGTATGGCGCGTTGTCTGACGGATCAGACTGAATCGGACGCCATCCTACCCCGGCAGCCACGCCTGCTCCAACCGGCCGGCGCCAGCCGCTGGCATTCGTCGGCGCCCCTTGTCACCCTTGGGGCCAGAGCGGCACGCGGCGCGCGCCGCAACTGCCTGCCGGCCGAGGAGGGTATCCGGTGAGCCGAGCCAGTCCGCACGCGTTCCGGGCCGCACTGGAGTCGCTGATCGACCTGACCGGAGTCCCGGGACTCGCCCGCGACTGCATCTTCTCCGCTCAGCGGCCGCTGCTCGCTACCCGTTTCCGGGGCGCCGAAGCCGCGGCCGCCGCCCTGGCGGCGGGCGCCGCACTTGCCCGGCACATCGGCGAAGCCCGCGGCGGCAGCGCCGGCGCCCGGGTCGAGACCGAAAGCCGTGCCGCCGAAGCGTCGCTGCTGTCGTTCGCCTATCTGCGCTTCGCCGACCCGGACCGGGCCCCCGCCGCCCGGCTGGCGCCGGAGGCGCGAACCGCGGCAGCCGGCTTTCACCGCTGCGCCGACGGCCGCTGGATCTACCTGCACGCCGGTTTCGCGCACAACACCCGGGGTATTCTGCGGCTGCTCGGCGTGGCCGACGAGCCACGGGCCGTGGCCCGCGCGGTGGCGGCCCGCGACGCCGACACCCTGGAACGGGACCTGGCCGACGCCGGCCTGTGCGGCGCCATGGTCCGCGATCCCCTCGAGTGGGACGCAAGCGCTGGCGGCAGGTTGCTCGGCAGCCGGCCGGTGGTGGACATCGTGCAGATCGGCGATGCGCCGCCCGAGCCGTTTCCGGAGCGTGGTGCCGGCGGTCCCCTGGACGGAGCCCGTCCCCTGGACGGAGCCCGTCCCCTGGACGGGGTGCGGGTTCTGGATCTGACCAGGATCCTGGCCGGGCCGACCTGCGCACGCACCCTGGCCAGCTACGGCGCCGATGCGCTGCGGATCGGGGCCGGGCACCTGCCCACCATTGCGCTGTTCGTCGCCGACACCGGGTTCGGCAAACGCAACGCCGACCTGGACCTGCGGACGGCCAGCGGCGCACGCAAGCTGCGGACCCTGGTGCGTCAAGCCGACGTGTTCTCCCAGGGCTTCCGCAGCGGCGCCATGGAGCGCCTGGGATTCGGGCCACTGGAAGTGGCGCGGCAGCGGCCCGGCATCGTCTACGTCTCCATCAACTGCTACGGCCACGAGGGAGACTGGCGCACCCGGCCGGGATGGGAACAGCTTGCGCAGACGGTCACCGGCATGGCTCACGTTCACGGCCGCGACACCGACCCCCAGGCGGCGCCGGCGTTGCTGCCGGCGGCGGTGAACGACTACATCACCGGCTACCTGGGCGCGTTCGGGGCTCTGGCGGCGCTGGAGCGCCGCGCCCGCCTGGGCGGCAGCTACTGGGTCCGGGTGTCGCTGGCGCGAACCGCCATGTGGGTGCGGGGGCTGGGTCTGCGCCGAAACCCGTCGGCGCACGCGGTCACGACCCAGGAACTGGCGGTCTGGCAGCACGAAGCCGACAGTGCCTGGGGCCGGGTCCGCTACCTGCAACCGGCGGTCCGGGTCAGCACCTGGGCACCGCGCTGGGTGCTGCCGCCGGCCGCACTCGGCAGCCACCCGCCGCGATTCGGCCCCGCCGGGCGCGCGTCAGGTGGCCGCCGGATCCGATAATCCCGAGAACGGCGCTCGCGCTTTCGTGGGGGCCGGCCGGATCAGCTTTTGTTAGCATCCGGCCAGCACCGGAGGCCCCGGGGAGGAACACCAGCGCCATGATCACCCTTACCGTCAACGGTGAGACCCAGCGGCTGGAGGTCGATCCGGCCACACCCCTGCTCTGGGTCGTGCGCGAGAATCTTGCCCTCACGGGTACCAAGTTCGGTTGCGGCATCGCCCAGTGCGGCGCCTGCACCGTGCATCTCGACGGCGCCCCGGTACGCGCCTGCGTGACCCCGGTCGGGGCCGCGGACGGACGCTCCATCACCACCATCGAAGGCCTTGCCGACGGCGACCGGCTGCATCCGCTGCAACAGGCCTGGATCGACGAACAGGTGCCCCAGTGCGGCTACTGCCAGTCCGGCCAGATCATGACCGCGGTGGCCCTGCTGCGCGACAACCCGGCGCCGGACCCGGCGGCCATCGACACCGCCATGGCCGGCAACGTCTGCCGCTGTGGCACGTATCCGCGCATCCGCCGGGCGATTCAGCGCGCCGCCGTGGCGCACTACCCGCCGGAGAATCCGGAGGTGCGCCGTGGGTAAGTGGACACGCCGGGCCTTCATCGCCACCGGTACCGTGGCCGGAGGTGCACTGCTGGTGGGCGTCGCCATCCGCCGCGGCGACGTGACCGCGGATCTGGCGCCGCTGGTGACCGGCAACGACGAAACCCTGCTGGATGCCTGGGTAAAAATCCATCGCGACGACACCGTCACGGTCATCGTGCCGCACGCCGAGATGGGCCAGGGCGCTCAGACCACGCTGGCCCAGATGCTGGCCGACGAACTGGACGCGCGCTGGCAGGACGTGCGGATCATGGAGGCGCCGGCGGAGGACGGCTACGCCAACTACGCCATGGCCAAGGGCTACATCCTGGGCAGCATGAAGCTGCCCCGGGCCCTGGTGCCGACCGTGGACGGCGCCTTTCTGACCGTCAGCGACTTCATGCATCTGCAGATCACCGGCGGCAGCATGAGCGTGCGCACCACCGGGGTTCATGGCATGCGGGTGGCGGGCGCCGCCGCCCGGGACCTGCTGCTCAGCGCCGCCGCCGCCGAGTGGGGGGTGCCCAAGGGCAGCCTGAGCGCCGAGCAGGGTCAGATCATCGACCGCACCAGCGCCCGCCGGGCAGGATTCGGCCAGTTCGCGGCCGCCGCCGGCGCCCTGCGCCCGTCAGCCACGCCGCGGCTGAAGACGCCGGATCAGTTCACCCTGATGGGCACCAGCGTGCCGCGCGCGGACGCACCGGCCAAGGTCACCGGGGCCGCCGAATTCGGCATCGACGCTCGAGTGCCCGGTATGAAGGTGGCGGCAATCCGGCGGGCGCCGGTGTTCGGGGCCCGCCTGCAAGGCGTGAATGCCGAGGCCGCCATGGCCCGGCCCGGCGTGCGGCAGGTGGTACAACTCGAGGATGCCGTGGCGGTGGTCGCCGACGGCTACTGGCAGGCTCAGCAGGCCCTCGACGGGCTCGACATCCGCTGGACCGCCACCGATGCCGACGCACTGTCCAGCGACGATCTGTTCCGACGCTTCGGCGCCGACCTGGACGCGGCCCGCGCCAACGGGGACCAGCGGGTCGACCTGTCCGTGGGTGATACCGCCGGCGCCCTGGCCGGAGCCCACCGGGTGGTGGAAGCCAGCTACCGGGTGCCCTACCTGGCGCACGCCTGCATGGAGCCGATGAACGCCACCGCACGCCTTGCGGACGGCGCCTGCGAACTGTGGACCTCGACCCAGAATCCGCTCGGTTTCAAGCACGCGGTGGCCGACGCCCTGGACCTGGAGGCCAGCCAGGTAACGGTGCACAACGCCTTTCTCGGCGGCGGCTTCGGCCGCCGCGCCACCCCGGACTACGCCATTCAGGCGGCACTGGTGGCCCGGGCCGCCGGCGTTCCGGTCAAGCTGATCTGGTCCCGGGAAGAAGACATCCGGCAGGACTACTACCGTCCAGCGGTGCTGTCGCGCTTCAAGGCCGGCCTCGATGCCGCCGGACGGGTGGTGGCCTGGGAGAACCAGTACGTCGACAAACACGAGCCGGCGGAGGCGCCTCACGTACCCTACGCCATCGACAACCAGGCCGTGCACTGGGCCGACAGTCCCACCCACGTGCCGTTCGGACCGTGGCGCAGCGTCGACCACTCCCAGCACGGCTTTTTCACCGAGTCGTTCGTCGACGAACTGGCCCACGCCGCCGGCAAGGACCCGTTCGAATTCCGCCGCGACATGCTGGCCGGCTCGCCGCGTCACCGGGCGGTACTGGAACTGGCCGCGGAAAAAGCCGGCTGGCAGAAACCGCTGGGCACCGGCCGCGGCCGCGGCATCGCACTGCAGTCGTCGTTCGGCAGCATCGTGGCCCAGGTGGCGGAAGTTACCGTGCGGGGCGGCAAGGTACGGGTGGACCGGGTGGTATGCGTCACCGATCCTGGCTTTGCGGTGAATCCGGACGGTCTGGTCGCGCAGATGGAATCGGGCATCGTTTACGGCCTGACAGCGGCGCTGTACGGCGAAATCCGCATCGAAAACGGGGCGGTGGCCCAGAGCAACTTCCACGACTATGCGATGTTGCGGATGCCGGAGATGCCGGTGATCGAGACCCACATCGTCAACTCCGGCGCCGACTGGGGCGGCGCCGGCGAACCCGGGACCCCGGGCATCGCCCCGGCCCTGGCCAACGCCATCTTCGACGCCACCGGCACCCGCATCCGCGAACTGCCGGTCGGCCGCTACGACCTGGACTATCGCATCGAGGAGCCGGACGAGGTGGTCTGATGCGCTCGCCGCGGCCGGGGTTCGTTACGCTGCCGTTTCAGCCCCTGACAGCAGACGAAATGGTCCAGCGCGCGGCCCGGTTCCGCGACCGCATGGTCACCCGGCGCAGCGTCCGCCAGTTCTCCGACCGGCCGGTTCCGCGCGAAGTCATCGAGGCCTGCCTGGTGACGGCGGGATCGGCGCCGAGCGGCGCCAACCAGCAACCCTGGCACTTCGTGGCGATCACCGATGCGACGCTCAAACGCGCCATCCGGGAGGCGGCCGAAGCGGAAGAGCGCGCCTTCTATGAGGACCGTGCGCCCCGGGAGTGGCTGGAGGCGCTGGCTCCGCTGGGAACGGACGCCGACAAGCCCTATCTGGAGGCGGCCCCGTACCTGATTGCGATTTTTCAGCAACGCTACGGGTCCGATGCCCGCGGGCAGCGTGTCAAGCACTACTACGCGCCGGAGTCGGTGGGCATCGCCACGGGCCTCCTGATCGCGGCCCTGCACCAGGCCGGTCTTGCAACCCTGACCCATACGCCGAGCCCGATGGGGTTTCTGACCCGCATTCTCGAACGGCCCGAAGGCGAACGCCCGTTCCTGCTGCTGGTGACCGGGTACCCGGCGCCCGATGCCGAGGTTCCGGACATCGGCCGCAAGACCCTGGAAGAAATCGCCAGCTTCCGCTGAGCGGTGCTTACATGTCCTTGGCGGCGGACTCCCGGGGAAAGGGCCGGGCCAGGCTGCGGTAGTAGGCTTTGATGTCGGTGATAGGATCCGTGACCAGCTTGACGAACCACACCATGGAGTTGCCGAAGCCGTGGCGCCGCACCAGCAGCACTACCCGTCCGGCGATCACCAGGCAGGTGAAGGCGAACCACTGAGCGCCGACCTGGCTGGCGATGTCGCGCCAGCCGGCCTGGGCCGGGGCCAGCACCCAGTTGACGATGGGAATGAGCACGAAGCCGCTCACGATCCAGGTCTTGGAGCGCGTATCGAAGCCGAGCAGAAGCTGCTCCTTGTCGTGACAGGGCGGCTCGATGAGCGCGTGCCCGCCCTGACGCACGAACAGCGAGATCACGCCGATCCACACCGCCAGCGACAGGTTCACGAACAACAGCAGGTAGCAGGCGATGAACGCCGACGAACTCAGGAAGTGCAGAAACTGATTGGTCGGATGGCTGTGGGAAGCCACGTGGTCGTCGTGCTTGCGCCGCATCACTTCACCGTAAAACGTCTGCACGGGCTGGGGAATTCTCATCAGACTTGCCACCATGTCCTTGACCAAGCGTGACTTGATCGCTTTCTCCTGACCCGGCTGCTCCTCATCGGACAGCCACCACTTGTCGGCGCGCATGCGCTGCCCGGCGCGAACCAGGCTGGCGCTCACGGCGTCGAACTCCTGCTGCGTGAAGTCCATGCTGAACAGGCACCGCCCGGTGCCGACCCAGCTCAGATTGATGCCCTCGGCCCGCAGGTAATACTGCAGCAGCCAGTTGAATCGGCTCGGGCGGGTGAACGTCACGGTCCAGATGGTTCCCAGGTTGACCACCTGCATGGGCAGGCCGGCGCTGGCCAGGGCCCGGTTGGTGGTCTCGACCCAGGCGCTGCAATCGGCATTGATGCGCGAGTACGCCGCACCTGCCGCCGCGCTCCTGACCCAGCTCAGAAACTCGTGCATGGCGCCCATGGCCAGCGGGTACGCCGAGAACGTGCCCACCACGTAGGCAATGCGCATGGGATGGGCCGGGTCGAAACGGCGCATCAGCGACTTCGGGCCGCAGACCACGCCGATGGGCAGGCCGCCGGCGACGGTCTTGCCGTACAACACCATGTCCGCCGCAACACCGAAGTAACTCTGGGCGCCGCCCGGGGCGAGCCGGAAGCCGCTGTAGATTTCGTCGAAGATGAGCGGGACGCCGCACTCGCTGCAGACCTCCCGCAGGGCCTTCAGCCATTCGCCATAAGAGCGGGTGGAGGTCTCGGTACGGCGCACTTCGCTGGACAGCAGAACCGCATCGTTGGGAGGTGGCGAGTTGGGGTGAAACGACTGCACCGGATTGACCAGCACGCCGGCAATCTCCCCGGCCCGGGCGCGGATCACGTCCAGCGAGCCGCGCTTCATTTCCGACAGGGTGATGACGTCGTCGATGCCGCGCTCGCTGCCGAGTCCCGGCTGCACCCCGTCCCACCAGCCGTGGTAGGCGCCGGAGAAACAGACGATCTTGCGGCGCCGGGTGTTGAACCGCACCAGGCGCACCGCGGCCATCACCGCCTCGGTGCCACTGAGATGAAACGACACCTCCTCCTGGCCGGAAAGCTCCCGCAGCATGTCGATGTTCTGCGCCACCACGGGATGCAGCGGGCCGAGCACGGCGCCGAGATCGCGGACCTTGTGCCAACCGGCGTCGAGCCAGGACTTGTAGCGGTCGTAGCCGGCTACGTTGACCCCATAGGAGCCACTGACGTCCAGCGACCGGTTACCGTCCAGGTCCACCAGATGAGGACCGTCACTGGCAACCGCTACCGACGCGGTGTTGAAACGCTCGCGCATCAGCCGGGCGAACGGAAAGGGCACCCGGTTGGCATCGGCAAAACGCAGGTCCGAGAGCCGATCCCGGATACCCTCGTTCCACAGCGCCGACTCAGGCGCGCGCGCATCGAAGTCGGCGGCCAGCCGGTCGAGGGCGCTGCGCCGGGCCTCTACCCAGCGATCCGCGGCGCCGTCCGCACGCAGAAACCGTTCGATGTCCAGATCCCGCGAACCCACCAGCCGCGACAGCCAGCGTGACAGCGTCGGCGTCGCGGCCCAGCCGGGCAGTGTGCGAAGCCCCCGCCACAGCTTCGGCCCCAGCAGCACGAGCAGCAGACCGCCGGTTACGGCCAGCCACCCGGGCCCGACACTGAGTTCGAAAGCAGAAGCCGGAAATCCGTCCATACGACGCAGGTCTCCCGATGACGCTGCGGCGCAGTGTAGGTACGGCAGGCTACGATCCCGTGAAGCGAATCTGCACAAGCGTCACGAAGCAGTAACAGAACAACTCACGATGATGGCGCGGGCGGCGGCAAGGCCGCATCGTCCGCGGCGGCGAAAAACTCGACCGCATAGCGGTCCAGGGCCGAGCCGAGCCGCAGGTTCTCGATGAATCCGCAGTGGCCGCCGTAGCGGCTGAGGGTCACCAGATCGGCGTCTACCTGCTTGAGGGCGCGGGCATGCCGCGCCGGCACCACCGGATCGTCTTCGGTCGCGAGTACCCGCGTGGGCATACGCAAGGCGCGAAGTTGATCCGGTCCCAGCGTGTAGTGACTGTAGTACTCCGCCGCGTCGCGGAACTCGGTGTGGCGAGCGACAAAATAGTCGGTGAGGGAACTCACCCGGGTGAGTTCCAGCGCCTGCGAAAAATCGTAGCGATCCGGAAACGCCGCCTGTTTGGCCAGCAAAGAGCGCCGCCACTTGCCGAGAAAATACTGGCGGTAGGCGAACCAGCCCCGGTCCAGCTCCGTTACCGCCTCGGCCGGATCGAGCACCGGACAGACCGCAAGCGCACGCTGGAAGTGCGGCGACAACTCGGCGTGAGCGGCCAGCCGCAATACGAAGTTGCCCCCCAGCGAAAATCCGATCAGCCCCCAGTTCGTGGTAGTGGTCTGGACACGATCGGCCAGGGCGTTGGCAGCGTCCACCACCTCGCCGATGCGGGCGGCATTGAACAGCGCCTCGTTCAGGTGTGCGGTATCGCCATGGTCCCGCAGCAGCAGCCGCGCCACCCCGAAACCGGCCGCGTGCAGCGCCGCCGACGCGCGCCGCACGTAGGGAGAATCGGCGCGGCCCAGCCAGCCGTGAATGAGCAGAATCCACGGCACCGCGGATCCGCCCACGGGCGCCCGGTCCGGTGGATTCAGCACCGCCTGCAGGCGCACCCCGCCCCGGCACTCGAGGGTCACGGTTTCGGCGCGGCCCATCAGCGCCTCACCAACGCCGTCGCCGCCGCGCACCAGGCGGCTCGACAGCAATGTCTGCAGATGCGGCGAACGGATCAGCCGCGGTGGAATGAAATCCATGCTGTTCACTTCCAGACGACGGTACCGGATCGATTCAGTCGATCAGGTAATACTCCAGGGTAGACACGACCCGAACGTTCTTGATGTGGGGATTGTTGCTGTCCCGGTCGCTGATACTGAATTGACCCTGGCTGGCGCGGCGGATCCTGCCAAGCGTGCTGGCTGAATCATCGGCAAACTTCTGCGCGACCTCGCGGGCATTGCGGGTGGCTTCCTCGATCATCGACGGTTTGATCTCGTTGAGGCCGCCGAACAGATACTGGGTGCGCAGCCCATATTCCTCCTGATTGAAGACGATGCCGGCTTTACCCAGTTCCAGCAATTCACTGTCGGCATCGCGCACCGCGTCCACCTTGCTGGTGAACACGGTGACCGCCTGGGACACGGAGAAGCGCAGCGTCGCATTCTGATCGCCGTAGCGCTGCGCCAGGCGGTCGACGATGCCGGGCGCACCGACGCTGATTTCGCCGGCGTCGAACCCCTGCAGGGTGAGAAACGCCCGGACCTGCTCGACCTGCTCCTCGAGCTGATTCAGCAATGGCTGCAACTCGTTCCCCGCCACCACGAGCTGCAGCGGCCAGATGGCGGTATCGGCCGGCATTTCACGTTCCGCCAGACCTTTGACCTCCACCGAACGTTCCAGGGCCCGCGCACTGACGAAGCCGTTACCGATGAAATAGCCGCCCACCGCAAGACCCACGGCGACCAGCACGCCCAGGATCGCCGCCGCAGATCGGTCCGCGGCACTCACGGGGCCGGCCTCGACAGCCGCGCCGTGGCCACGATCTGCAGGATCACGAAGGCCACGATGCTGACCAGGCACCACAGATGGCCGGTCAGGATGGTACGCGCCAGGGCGCTCTGCACCTCGGCCTCATCGGCCCCGCTGCCGAGCCGAACGGCGCTGGGCACGATCACGATCAGCGCCGTCAGCACCGGCGCCAGCAGCGTGCCCAGGGTGGCCAGTCGCAGCCACAGCGGCAGCCGCCCGCGGCTGAGCTGCACCACACAGCCGAGCAGCGCCACAATCATGACCAGACTGATCAGACTGCCCATGGGATCGGCATCGGTGGTGACCCGGCGGTAATAGGTGGCCAGGGTCGCAAGCTGCTCGGCGGCCAGGGTTCCCTGGCTCGACCAGGCCTGAACGTCGAACATCAGGTCCATCCACAACACCGCGCAAAGAAATCCGCCCGCACCCACCAGAGCCTGAGGCATGTTCGCGTCGCTCCTTTCCCGCCGGTCCTGGCTGCCGCCCGCCGCCGCCGCTCAGCCGCGGCCCGGCATTCCGTCGAAAAACTCCACCACCCCGGTGTCCAGGGAGTACTCCGCGCCCACCACCAAAAGCCGCTGCTGCTCGATCAGGCGCTCCAGCAGTTCCGAACCGTGCCGGAGCTGGTTGGCCGCGGCGCGCACGTTGGCGCGTACCGCCTGGCGCACCAGTTCCTCCCGGTCACCGTCGGGGCGCGCTTCGAGCAGCGGCTCCACCGACGGGCGGACCCGGCTGACGATGGACCCGAGATTGGGTGACGGCGGCCGTTCGCCGCCGGTCAGGGAATCGATGGTGGCAATTACGGCGCCGCACCGGGTGTGACCCAGCACCACCACCAGCGAGGTGCCGAAGTACTCCGCCGCAAACTCCACGCTGCCCACCTGGGAAGGCGCCACCACGTTGCCGGCGACCCGGATCACGAACAGATCACCCAGGCCCTGGTCGAACACCATCTCGGCCGGCACCCGGGAGTCGGAGCAGCCGAGCACAATGGCGAACGGCTGCTGATTCGCCACCAGCTCGCTGCGGCGGGCCGGACTGGCCAGGGATTGCACACTGATCTGACCGGCGGCGAAGCGGCGGTTGCCTGCCTCGAGCCGGTCCAACGCTTCTTTGGCACTGATGGTCATACTGCCCCCTGTTCCCGCAGCGCCTCGATCTGAGCCGCCGAATAACCCATTTCCGTCAGAATCTCGTCCGTATGTTCACCGAGCTCCGGCGCCTTTTTCACGCCGACCCGAGCCACTCCGTCGACATTGACCGGATCCCGGATCACCCGCTCCATGCCGACGTCCTGGAGCGGCACCACCGCCATGTCGTTGATCTGAATCTGCGGGTCGGTGAGCAGATCGGCAAACTCTCGCACCAGGGTCACCGGCACCCCGTACTCCGCCAGCCGCTGCAGCCAGTGCCCGGCATCGGCAGCGGCAATGGTCTCACGCAGCAGCGCCGTGAGCGCCTCGGCGTTTTCGAGCCGGCTCTCTGCGGTCGTAAAGCGTTCGTCGGCCAGCCACTCGGTGCGTTCCAGCGCCGCCAGCATGGCATCGAACAGCTCCGGTGTGCGTACCATGGTGAACTGCAGCCAGCGGCCGTCCCGGGTCTGGTACACGGCGGTGGTCAGACGCTGCCCCGGCAGGCTGGCGAAGTCGGCACCGGCCCAGGCCGCCTGGGCGAAACAGGAGGCGGACCACAACCCGTTGGCCAGCAGCGAGGTATGGGCCAGGGAGCCTCTGCCGGTGCGTTCGCGCTTCAGCAGAGCGGTGACGATGCTCGCGTACATGGCCACCCCGGTCGGGTGATCGCCCATACCGGCCATGGCCTGAATCGGCTCGCGTCCGTCGTGACGCATACGGTTCATGAGCCCGCTGCGGGCCCAGTACGCCACCAGATCGAACCCTTCCCCGTCGCGCTCCGGACCCTCCTCGCCATAAGCGGTGAGCGAGGCATAAACCATACGTTCGTTGAGCGGCGCCAGGTCCGCCCAGTTCAGGGCCAGGGCCCGGCGCATGGGCAGCGGCTGGTTGGTGATGTAGACGTCGCAGTCGCGCACCAGGCGCAGCAGGATGTCGCGGCCGGGCTCGGACTTCAGATTCAGGGTCAGCGAACGCTTGTTGCGGGCGTCCATGGCCCAGGTGTAATTCACCGGCGCGTTGGGGCTGATGGGAAACCCGGCATAGTTCCGGTACATGTCGCCGACCACCGGCTGCTCCACCTTGATCACCTCGGCGCCGAGGTCCGCGAGCATGGTGGCGGCCACCGGCGCGGCAATCCAGGTGCCGACATCCAGCACCTTCAAGCCCTCGAACAGCAATCCCTCGTCCATGGTGTCGGAATCCGCGGCGGTCAGCATGGCCGACTATGATCCCGGTTTGCCGGGGCCGAGGTTTTAAGACGGACCGGCGGGAGCGCGCGTCGCCGGGCCGGGCACTTTGCTAAGATGTCGGGGCTCATCGGGGGAGCAGCGACGCTGCGTCGGCCAGCAATGGAGAGCGCCGCGACCGAGGCGTCCCGCCAGCGACGGCTCGTCAGCGCCAGCAACGTGGTGGTGCCGGTGGTGACCGTCAGTGCCGTGCTGTGGGGCCTGTGGTGGCTGTATGACCGCCTCTCCCACGTCTACGTGCTGGATGCGCGGATTTCCTCCGACATGCTGCTGCTGTCGAGTCAGGTTTCCGGGTGGATCGTCGACGTCCGGGTCCACGAATCCGAACACGTTGCCAAAGGTGCAGTACTGGTGCGCATCGACGACCGCCGTGCCCGTGCCCACCTCAAGGAACTGGCTGCCGCTGTGGAAGTGCTGAGCGCCAACATAGCCACGGTGAGCGCCCGGATCGATCTGGTGGACCGGCGCAGCAGCAGCCATCTGGATGCCGTGCGCGCCAGGCTCGATGCCGCGGAGTCGGAATTGGCTGCCGCCCAGGGAGACCTGGAGGTGGCGGACGCGGAATGGGGCCGTGCCGGCGCCCTGCGGGAGCGCAATCTGCTGTCTCAGCAGGAATTCGAGTCCATTCGCAATGTCTACCGCAGCGCGGTGCAGACGGCTCGGCGCCGCGAGGCGGAGGTAGCCACGGCCCGGGCGGACGTGGCGGAAGCTCAGGCCGACCGCGCCGAGGTGGCGGTGCTGCGTTCTGAGCTCATCGCCCTACAGGAGCGGCGTGTCCAGGCAATTCAACAGCAGGAAATGGCCCAGGCGGATCTGGACGACCACACCATCACCAGCCCTGTGGAAGGGTCATCGATGAACGAGTTGTTCATCGACCCCGGCGAGCACGTATCCGCCAGCCAGCGCGTACTGGTGATGCACGATCCGCGGCGCATCTGGGTGAAAGCCAACGTCAAGGAGACCAACCTGCGTTACCTGGCAGCCGGCGACGAGGTCAGCGTGCGTGTGGACGCTTATCCGGACGAAGAACGCCACGGCGTGATCCGCCGGGTGGGTGACGCGGCCACCAGCCAATTTGCCCTGCTGCCCAACCCCAACCCCAGCGGCAACTTCACCAAAATCACCCAGCGCGTCGAAGTCACCGTGGAGCTCAGTGAGCACGATCCACGGTTGAAGCCGGGCATGATGGTGGAATTGAAGATCCCGCGCCGCTCATGAGCACTCACCCGGTACCGGCGGGCATCGAGGCCACGGAAGGGTTCCTCGAGAAGTTCCGTCAGCTCGGGCCGAATTACCGCTGGTGGGCTTCCTGCGTGGGGATGCTGGGTTCGTTTTCCACGCTGCTGTCCTCCACCATCGTCAACGTCGCCATTCCGGACATCATGGGCGCCCTGGGCATGACGGCGGACGAAGCCCAGTGGCTGGCCACCGCGTTTCTCGCCTCCGGCACCGTGACCATGCTGATCACCGCCTGGTGTATCCGCTCGTTCGGCATCGCCAGCACCTACATCGGTGCCATGCTGGTGTTCATTGCCGGCTCGTTCCTGGGGGCTGCCGCGCAGGCACGCGAGACCCTGTTGATTGCCCGCGTGGTCCAGGGCGCGGCCGCCGGCGTGGTGACCCCCATCGGCATGGTGGTCACCGCCCAGGTGTTCCCGATCAGCAGCCGCGGCATGGCCATGGGCCTGATGGGCGTGGGCACGATTCTGGCCCCGGCGCTCGGGCCCACCATGGGCGGTTACCTGGTGGATCATCTCTCCTGGCGTTGGGTGTTCATGGTGTCCGTGCCGTTTGTGGTGGTGAGCCTGCCCATGGCGAAGGCGTTTTTTCCCGGATCGCGAGTCCAGCGGACCGCGCCCGTCCTTCGACTGGCTGGGTACCCTGCTGGCCACGGTGTTCATCGGAGCGCTGCTCATCGGCCTGACCCAGGCCCAGCGCCATGGCTGGTATCACGATCCGGCGCTGATCAGCCTGGCCATCGGCATCGCCACGTTCGCCGCCTGGGTGGCCTGGGAGCTGTACACCCCGGAGCCGATCCTGGAACCGCGGCTGTTCGCCAACGGCCGCTTCGTGGCGGCGGCGGTGGTGACTTTCACCGTGGGCATCGGCCTTTACGGGTCCACCTATGTCTTTCCGCTGTTCCTGCAGAGCATCTCGCGCCTGATCGCCACCGAGGCCGGACTGCTGATGGCCCCCGCGGGGCTGGTGATGGCGGCCCTGTTTCCCCTGGCCGGGCGGCTGGCGGACCTGACCTCGCACCGTGCCATGATCCTGATCGGCCTGGCCCTGTTCGCCCTCAGCAACTACCCCATGATGCACGCCGACGCCTTCACCCCGGCGGCGCAGATGCTGGTCTGGTACGCCTTCGGCCGGATCGGTCTGGCCATGATCTTTCCCAGCCTCAATGCGGCGGCCATCAATCCTCTGCCGCTGGCGCTGATTCCTCACGGCTCGGGGGCCATCAACTTCCTGCGCCAGCTCGGTGGCGCCTTCGGCATCAACCTGATCTCCCTGTCCATGCAGCAACGCTCGGTGGCCCACTACGAGCTACTCAACACCACCCAGAGCTGGGAAAACCCCACCACCCGGGAACTGATGCGGCTGACCATCGAGGAGTTCCAGCACCTGGGCCTGATCGGCTACCGGGGCTTCGAAGCGTCGTTCGGGTTCGTGCTCAATGTGGTGGGCACCCAGAGCGCCATGCTGGCCTACCGGGACATGTTCCTGCTCATCGGCGGGGTGTTCGTCCTGACCCTGGTGCCGGCACTGGCTATTTCCCGGCGGCCCGGCGCCGGTGGGTCCCGGCGGCCCAGCGCCGGTGGGAGCCGGCACCCCGGCGCTGGTGGGACCCGACCCCCGGCGCCGAAGGCTCAGTCCGTGTAGCGCTTGTCCGGATCCAGCCCCGCTTCGATGGGCCGCACCTCGATGGTGCCGAATCGCGCCGATGGCCAGCCAGCGGCAATGCGCACGGCCTCGTTCATGTCCACGGCTTCGATGAGGAAGTAGCCGCCGAGCTGCTCCTTGGTCTCGGCAAACGGGCCGTCGGTCACGTGCTGCTTGCCGCCACGGATCTGCACGGTGATCGCCATGCTGGCGCTCTTCAGCGGCTCCGTGGCGAGCAGGTGGCCGCTTGCTTCGAGGGCCGCCACGTAGTCGAGGGTCTCGGCGCGCAACGCCGTCCAATCGGCCCGGCTCAGCGTGTCGAGTTTGGCCTGCTCCTCGTAGGCGAGACACAGATACTTCATCGCGGATTCTCCCGGTGGCATCCCTGTCTGGTCGCCTGAGCGCTCACCGGTTCGACAGCGCCAGGGCACCCGCCGCCCGGCGCAGTCGGCTCAGCCGCAGTCGGGGGTGCGGCCGGCGGAACGGGCCTGCATGGAAATCTGCATGTGTTCCGGCACCCGCGCCTGCAACTCGCGGATGCGCCGCTCGCTGGACGGGTGGGTGGACATGAATTCGGGTGGTGCTTCGCCGCCACTGGCGGCCTGCATGTTCTGCCACAACTTGACGCTTTCGCGCGGGTCGAACCCGGCCCGGGCCATGAGGTCGAGTCCGACCACGTCCGCTTCGGCCTCCTGGGCGCGGCTGAATGGCAGCAGCACACCGTACTGCGCGCCCACCCCGAGCAATCCGAACAGCTCGTTCTTCATGGGGGTGTTGGCGCCCACGGCAACCTGAGCGAGCTGCAGCCCGGACTGGGTCACGAAGTTGGTGGAGACCCGTTCGTTGGAATGTTTGGCCAGCACGTGGCCAACCTCGTGGCCCATCACGGTGGCGAGCTGGTCCTGATTCTCGGCAACGTCCAGCAGGCCGGTGTAAACGCCGATCTTGCGCCCTGGCAAGGCAAAGGCATTGGCGGCCGGGTCGTCGAACACCCGGACCTCCCAGTCTTCCGGCTTCTCGCCCGGCAGGGCCCGGATGATGTAGTCGGCTACGCAGTTGACGTAGCTGTTGGTGCCGGCGTCGCTGGAGACCGGCGTGTTGTTCTTGATGTCCTGAAACGACGCAGCACCCATCTGCGCCATATCCGACTCCGGAAACAGGATGAGCTGATTGCGCCCGGTCGGCGACGACGCGCAGGACACGGCGGCGGCAACAACCACAGCCAGCCACAGGGTGCGGGGAACGGTCCGGAACTTCATGATCGGGGATCCTGTCTGGGCATCTCGAAGATCGGCATACGGCGCTGGGTGCTCATGATCAGACATCGCCCCGCCGCACTCAACGGCCGGGCGATGTCGGGCAATCGGACCGGATCAGACGAAACTGGGGTAGTCGGGCGACCACATGGCGTCCCGCGCCGCGGCCAGAAAGTCCGCCGGCGCATCGGCCCGGGCCAGGCCCTGTTCGAAGGCCTGCCGGCACACCGCCGCGGCCGCGTGCGCGGTAATCTCCCGCAACCGGTTGACCGCCGGGTAGAGCAGGCCGAGTTCCAGTTCCTGGTCGGTGATCTGCTCAGCCAGGGCGTGGGCGGCACGCGTGATCATCTCATCGGAAACCTCGCTGGCCTGGGCCAGCAGACTACCGAGGCCGATGGCGGGAAACACGAATACGTTGTTGCCCTGACCGATGTGCACGGTGCGGCCGTCGATCTCGACCGGATCGAACGGACTGCCGGTGGCCACCAGCGCCCGCCCCCCGGTCCAGCGCAACAGATCGGCGGGCACTGCTTCACTGTTGGCGGTGGGATTGGACATGGGCAGGATCACCGGCCGCTCCACGGGCTTCGCCATGGCCCGCACCAGGGCCTCGTGGAACGCGCCCGGCTGACCGGAAGTGCCGATCAGCACCGTGGGCTGGTACCCGGCCACCACATCCTCCAGGGCGCGATCGTCCAGCAAGGCGAACTCGCGCGCGCTCGCGGCAGGCCAGGCCAGCTCGGTCTTGTAGGCATCGGACTGCGGCCGGTCGTCCACCAGCAGGCCGCGGCTGTCGAGCACGGCCACGTGCCGGTGCAGATCCTCGTCGGGCACCCCCTCCAGGCGCAGTGCGGACTTGATCTGACGGGCGATGCCGAGGCCGGCGGCGCCGGCGCCATGAATCACGATGCGCTGCTCGGCCAGCGTCTGCCCGAGCACCCGCATGGCGGAGAACACGCCCGCCAGGGCCACCGCGCCGGTGCCCTGAATGTCATCGTTGAATGACAGAAAGCGGTGCCGGTAGCGCTCCAGAATGGACGAGGCATTGTCCTTGCGCAGGTCTTCCCACTGGATCAGGGCCCGCGGAAACAAGTCAGCAAACGCCTGGACAAACTCTTCGACCAGTTCGTCGTAGGCATTGCCGCGCATCCGCTCACTACACCAGCCCAGGTACATGTCGTGCTGCAGCAGCGCCGGATTGTCGGTACCTACGTCCAGGCTGATGGGCAGCGTCGACGCGGGATCGATGCCGGCCCCGGCGGTGTACAACGCCAGCTTGCCTACCGAGATTGCCATGCCGCCAGCGCCCTGATCGCCGATGCCGAGAATGGACTCGTTGTCGGTGACCACCGCCAGGCGCACGTCGCGACCTTCCGCCGCCGACTCCAGCACGGCGCGGATACGGCCGCGGTCGGCGGGGGTGATCCATACCCCGCGGCCACGCTGGAAGACCTCGCTGAACTTCTGCGTGGCGAGCCCCACCGTGGGGGTGTAGACCACGGGCATTAGCTCGGCCAGATGGTCGAGCAGCACGCGGTAATAAAGGTGCTCGTTGCGATCCTGCAGACCCGCCAGTTCCCGGTAACGGGCCAGCGGATCGGCGATGGACGACAGCCGCTCGTAGAACCGCACCGCCTGCTGGTCCTGGCTGTTGCAGGCCGGCGGCAGCAGGCCCACGAGGCCAAGCTGCTGGCGTTCTTCGGGGGTGAACGCGCTGCCTTTGTTGAGCAGCGGCTCGCGCATGAGGGCGTGCCCGCGTAACTGCGTGTGGGCGACTTTGGCTGGCATCAGTGGTAACCCAGCGCGCCGCTGTCGATCAGGCGATCGATCTCGCCGTGATCGAAACCGGCTTCGGCCAGCACCTGCCGGGTGTGCTGACCTACCGTCGGCGCCGGCCCGCGCGGTTTCACCTCGGCGTCGCGGAAGCGCATGGGCGCGCGCACGCTGCGATAGGTTCCGAGGGTGGGATGTTCGATGGACGGAAACAGGCCGATGGCATCCGCCTGAGGGTCCCGGGCCACTTCGTCCAGGGTCTGTACCGGCCCCCAGACCAGGCCTTCGCGGTCGAAGATTTCGCCCCATTCGTCCCGGCTTCGGGCTGCAAGAATGTCGTCGATGGCCGCCACCAGTTCCGGCATGTGCTGATAGCGGCTCTTGCCGTCCTGGAAGCGCGGGTCCTCGAGCCAGGCTTCGCGGTCCAGGGCCCGGCACAGGCGTTCGAAACTGTCCGGCCGCATGGTGTTCAGCACCACCCACTTGCCGTCGCCACAGGGGTAGCGGTTGGCCGCCGGGGTGAGCTGATGGGGCCGGTCGCGGCGGCGCACCGGCGCCAGATCCACGGCGGTCACCCCGAAGTCGGTGGCCTGGGTCCACACCGCGGCCTCGTACAGCGAGGTTTCCACCACCTGACCCTGACCGCTGCGTTCGGCCAGGCGCAGCGCCGCGAGGATGGCGCCGAGCAGCGCCAGACCGGTGGTGTGGTCGCCCTGGGCCGGCCGCGCCATGGGCACCTCGCCGTCGTCGCCCTCGCGCATGGCGTCATAGATTCCCGAGCGACCGAAGAACGCGGTGACGTCGTAGCCGGGGCGGCCGGCTTCCGGGCCGTTACTGCCGTACCCGGTGAGGGTGGCGTGCACCAGCGCGGGGTTGCGCGCCATCAACGTCTCCGGGTCGAGCCCGAAGCGCTTCTGGCGCTCGGGCAGCAGGTTACACATGAACACCTGAGCGCCTTCCACCAGCCGCTGAACCACGGCAGCACCTTCCGGGGTATCGAGCGCCACCGCCACCGAGTGTTTGCCGCGGTTGTCCACGTCGAAGCCGAAGTCGTAACCCTTCAGGTCGCCTTCGATCTTGGCCGGCCGGCCGATGCCGCGCATGGGATCACCGGTGGGCGGTTCGATCTTGATCACCCGCGCGCCCATGTCGGCCAGAATGGCGCCGGTGCTGGGCGCGGCCATGTAGTTGTCCACCTCGATGACGGTGATGTCGGCAAGCGGTGCGCTCAAGGCTGGTCCCCCAAAAACTCGTGGTGTTACCCCTGACGGCGGGGCCCGGCGTCGCTGGCGGCGGCCTACGGCCCCGTCCGGCCCCATCGCGTGGGCCGCCAATTGTAGAGGAACCCGGGCCGGCGCACAGCAGCGGGCCGGCGCCGCCACGGAGTTCAGCGGGGAATCGGGTCAGAGCAGGGTATGCAGGGTGATCTCGGCGGGACAGTTGAGCCGAACCTCGGCGATGGAGGTGCCGGCGCCAGGCGAGGTGTAGCCGATCATCCCGTTCTGCCGCCACGGGCCGCGCGCCAGGCGGCGCGGGATCCGCGCATCGAGCAGCACCGGCACGCCGCCGGGCAGACACAACTGGCCGCCGTGGGTATGTCCGCACAACAGCACATCCACCCCGTAGTGCGCCGCCTGCCGGTAAACTTCCGGGGTGTGGGAAAGCAGCACCGTGGGTTCGCCCCGGGGAATTCCGGTCAGCGCCTTTTCGAAGTTCTGGACCCGGAAGAAGTGGGCGTCGTCGATACCGGCCAGGTGCAGACGGGCGCCGTTGCGTTCGATCTCCACCCGCTCGTTCATGAGCACCCGGATTCCCATGTCTTCCAGGTCCGGCAGCATGCGCACACTGTCGTGATTGCCGAGCACGGCATACACGTCGCCGCCGAGGCTGGCGCGCAGGCGCTCCATGCCGCGCAGGGTCGCGCCCACGTCGCCGGTGGTGTGGAACCGGTAGTCGCCGGTGAGCACGCACAGGTCGTAGTCGACGTCGCGCACCGCCGCCAGGATGGCGTGGGCCGACTCCACGCTGACATCGATGTGCAGGTCCGACAGGTGCAGAAGTCGCAGACCGCGCAGGCCCTCGGCGAGCCCGTCCAGCCGCAGGGGGTTGTGCACCGTGGTCAGGGTCCGGGCGTTGCGCACGGCCCGCGGGTATAGACCGGTAGCCCGCAGCCCGAAGCGGATCAGCGAGGGAAACGAATACCAGTTTTCGGGGTGCAGGATGTTGCGCGCGCGGCGGAACATGCGGTCCGCATGGTCGCCCTCGATGCTCAATCGGGCCCGGGCATGGAGCGCGCCGAGGCGGCTTTCCAGCCGCGCCAGCAGCTCGGCGTCGCGCTCGAGGTCCAGAGTCGGGGTGAAGCCGGCATCATGAAAGCCGCCCTGACCGGCGGCTGCGGGGGCCGCGACGCGGGCCGGCGGCGGGCCGGCCGGATCCGCGTCGCTCGGCCCCACGGGGTTCATCTCGGATAAACCTGCCTTCCATTCAGGAAAGTGGCGACCACCCGGGTCTCGTTGATCGCCGCCGGCTCGATTTCGAAGAGGTTGCTGTCCAGCACCACCAGATCCGCCTGCTTGCCCGGCTCCAGTGTGCCGGTCTGATCCTCCTGATGCATCAGGTAGGCGGCGTGGCGGGTGTATGCCGCCAGCATGGTTTCCAGGCTCACCGCTTCGCCGGCATTCAGCACGCCCCGGTCGGCGCCGTCCGGATCCTGCCGGGTCACCGCTACCTCGATGGCGTCCAGCGGGTTCATGGACGACACGTCCCAGTCGCTGCCGCCGACGATGGTGCCGCCGGCCCGCTCGATGGAGCCGATGGGATACATGCGGTCGACCCGCTCCTGGCCCACCTGGGGCAGGTTGATGTCGGTGATGTAACTGTCCGGGAAAGCCCACAGCGCCTGGAAGTTGGCCAGTACGCCCAATTCGCCGAAGCGGGCATAGTCGTCCGGGTGCACCAGTTGCAGGTGACAGATGTGATGGCGGTTGTCGCCGGGTCCGTTGACCTCCCGGGCCGCCTCCACCGCATCGAGCCCCTGGCGCACCGCGGCATCGCCGATGGCGTGCATGTGAATCTGCACACCGTCAGCGTCGAGCCGGGCCACCAGATCGCGCAGCGCCTCCCAGGACTGAATCAGCTCACCCATGTGACCGCCCTTGCCGTTGCGGGGCGCATACGGCTCCAGCAGCGCGGCGGTTTCGCCTTCGAGCACCCCGTCGAGGAAAATCTTGGCCGCATCCACCCGCAGCAGGCCGCCGGAGCCACGGGTTTCCGGAGCCAGCAGCGCAAGGCCCGCGGCCGCCGCACCTTCGCCACCAATGGCACCGGCGACCCGGATGCTGGTGACGATGCGCGCGCTGAGCAAACCCTCGCTCTCCAGGCGCCGCCAGACCTTCAGATTGGGCTCGTCCACCGAGGCCGCCACGATGGACGTGATGCCCAGGCTGTTGGCCAGTTCCAGGGCCCGGAGCGCACCCTGCAGCCGCTCCTCCTCGGTCACCGGCGGCAGGTGTTGGCGCACCAGGTTCATGGCGGACTCGCGCAGGGTGCCGGTGGGTTCACCGTCGGCATCACGCTCGATCACCCCCAGCGGCGGATCCTCGGTGTCGGCGCTGACCCCGGCACGGGCCAGGCCGCCGGAACTGACCCAGCCGCTGTGGCCGTCGGCGCCGCTGAGGTACACCGGCCGGTCGCCGACGATGTCGTCCAGCAGTCCCTTGCCCGGAGCGCCGTCGGGAAACAGCCCCAGGTTCCAGCCGCCGCCCACCAGCCAGTCGTCGTCGGGGGCATCGGTGTCCGGGGTTGCCTGGTGACAGGCTTCGATGAGGGCCAGAGTTTCTTCCACGCTCCCGGCAGCATCGAGGTCACATTGACCCATCTCGACCCCGCCGGAAATGGGGTGAGCATGGGCGTCGTGAAAGCTCGGCAGCACCATGCCGCCCGCCAGATCGCGGATCTCACCGCGGTACACGGCGGTGATTTCGGCACGGCTGCCGACGGCCAGAATCTGCCCGCCGCCGATGGCCAGGGCTTCGGCCCACGGCCGCTCCGGGTCCAGGGTGTAAACGGCGGCGCCGGTGAGGATCAGGTCCGCGGCCTGCCGGGAATCGGCGTCCGCCGCGCCCGCCGCGGCGGCGCTGGCCGGATCGTCCGCCGGCTCCGAGCAGCCCGCGAGCAGCAACGCCCCAGCCGCCATGACGGCGCGCCCGCTGCGCCAGGAACGGCTCCGATGGGGCCCGCCGAGTTGCCTTTCCTTCAATTCGATTCTCCTGCTCGAGGTTGGTTGCGAGGCTACAGTCTATCCAGCATGGCGTAGTACAACATGCCGGCCACCAGCGCCGGCCAGCGCAGCAGTCGGCCGCCCGGGAAGCGCACGTGGGGCAGCCGGGCCATCACGTCGAAACGCTCGGCGCTGCCGGCCACGGCATCGGCGATCAGTTTGCCGCCCATGTTGGCCATGGCCACACCGTGACCGGAATAGCCCTGGGCCCAGAACACCGGCCCGTCGCGGCCGAAGTGAGGCATCCGCTTGAGCGTGATGGCCAGGGTGCCGCCCCAGGCGTATTCGACTCCGACGTCGGCCAGATCGGGATAGACCTTGAGCATGCAGCGCCGCACGAAAGCGCCGATGTCGCGCGGAAAGCGGGGACTGTAATTCTCGCCGCCGCCGAAGATCAGCCGGTGATCCGGCGCGTTGTGGAAATAGTTCACCACGAACCGGGAATCGACCACAGCCAGGTTGTCGCGGTTGATCCGCCGGGCCCGCTCTTCACCGAGCGGCGCGGTGGCCAGCATGAAGTTGTTGATCGGCATCTGGAAGGCATCGACACCCCGCGCCAGGCGGCCCTGGAGGTTGCCCAGGTAGCCGTTACAGGCCAGCACCAGAAAGTCGGCGTCGACCCGGCCGGCGGCGGTGCGGACGGTCACCCCGGACCCGCTGCCGGGCCCGGCCTCATGACCGGTGACCGGCGAATGCTCGAACAGGCTCACGCCCTGCTCCCGGCAGGCGCGGGCCAGGCCCAGGGCCAGATTGAGCGGATGCAGATGGCCGGCGCGGCGGTCCAGGTAACCGCCATGATAAACCCGGGTGCCCAGCATGGCGGCCATCTCTTCGGCGTCCACCTTGCGGCAGTGGGGATAGTCGTAATGCGCTTCCAGGTGATCGACGTACGACCAGTAGTCGCTGACGTAGCGGCGCTTGTGGGCCGCATGCAGTTCGCCATCGCGCAGATCGCAGTCGATGCCGTAGCGGGCGATGCGCTCGCGCACCAGATCGTTGGCGTCTGCGGCGATCCGCCACAGCAGCCGCGCCGCGTCGGCTCCGAGCCAGGATTCGAGTTCGTCCTGGTCCTTGCGCTGCCCCATGCCGAGGACGCCGCCATTGCGGCCGCTGGCGCCGGATCCGACCCGGTAGGCCTCCAGCACCACCACCCGGAAGCCGCGCTGGGCGAGTTCCAGCGCCGCCGACAGACCGGTGTAGCCGGCGCCCACCACGCAGACGTCGGCCCGGATCCGGTCACCGAGTGGCGGGTGTTCTTCGAGGCCACGGGCGGTGGCGTAATACCAGGAGTCCTCGAACCCCACCGACGGACGCATGTCCCGGCTCATGGCATCAGGACAGCAGAGCGGCGGCCGCGGTCAGAACCCGGTCGGCCTTTTCCACCAGTTCGTCGATCTGGCTGCGGGTGATGACCAGCGGCGGCGCCACGATCAGGGTATCGCCCACCGCCCGCATCACCAGGCCGTGCTCGATGCACAGGTCGCGGCAACGCTCGCCGGCCTTGGCCTCGGACGGGAACCGCTGGCGGCCCTCGCGCACCAGCTCCAGCGCGCCCATGAGTCCGAACAGGCGGGCTTCACCGACAATCCCGTGGCGCTCGCCCAGTTCCGTCCAGCCGCGCCGGAAGTACGGCTCGATGTCGTCCCGGACCCGCGCCGGCAGGTCCTCGCGCTCGATCACGTCGAGGTTGGCGAGCGCCACGGCGCAGGCCACCGGGTGCCCGGAGTAGGTGTAGCCATGGGCGAATTCACCGCCGCCGGCGCCGAGCACGGAGGCCACCCGCTGCCCCACCAGCACCCCGCCGAGGGGTATGTAGCCGGAGGTCACACCTTTGGCGAAGGTCAGCAGGTCCGGCTCGAACCCCATACGTTCATGGCCGAACCAGCGCCCGAGCCGGCCGAAGCCGGTGATCACCTCGTCGGCGATCAGAAGGATGTCGTGTTTGCGGCAGATGCGCTGGACCTCGCCCCAGTAGCTGGAGGGCGGAATGATCACGCCGCCGGCGCCCTGCACCGGCTCGCCGATGAAGGCGGCTACCCGCTCCGGCCCGAGCTCCAGGATCCGCGCCTCGAGCCGCTCGGCCACGGCCAGCCCGAACGCTTCCGGGGTTTCGTTGCCGCCACTTTCGAACCAGTAGGGCTGGTCCACGTGCTCGATGCCGGGAATCGGCAAGCCGCCCTGTTCGTGCATGGGTTTCATGCCGCCCAGGCTGGCGGCGCCGATGGTGCTGCCGTGGTAGGCGTTCCGCCGGCTGATGATGATCTGCTTGTCGGGGCGCTCCATGAGCTGCCAGTAACGCCGCACCAGACGGATGTTGGTGTCGTTGGCTTCCGAGCCGGAACCGGTAAAGAACACATGGGACAAGCGGTTGTCGCTGAGGCCCGCAAGGCGCTCCGCCAGGTGCACGGCCGGTTCGGTGGTGCATTGAAAAAAGCTGTTGTAGAACGGCAGCTTTTCGAGCTGGGCGGTAGCGGCCTCGATCAGCTCCCGGCGGCCATACCCGACGTTCACGTTCCAGAGTCCCGACATACCATCGAGTAGCTTGTTACCCTGGTGGTCCCAGACGTAGATCCCCTCGCCCCGGACGATGATTCGAGTGCCTTTTTCACCCAGCGCCCGGAAGTCGGTGAAGGGGTGAAGGTGGTGCTCTCGGTCGCTCTGCTGCAGATGGGCCAGGTCGCTCGGCATGATGGATGGCTCGGAATACTCAGGTGGCGGGGAGTATATCAATGGCCGCTGACGGCGGGCGGGGCTGCCCGGCGGCAGGGCAGTCCGCAGCGCAGCCCGGCGGCAAATTGTGCTCTCCCCAGCCGCAAATCTTGCCGGCCCGAGGGCCGTCATCCGAGGCCGCACGGGCGGCAAGGGCCGGGGTCACGTCCCGGCAAGGATCGCCGGACGCGCTGCCAGCGGTGGTCCGTATCTTGCGTAGTTCCCCGCCATCTGCCGCGGCGCCGCCGTGCGCCGCAGGGAACGCGCAAAGGAGGTACGCGACATGGCCAGACGCAAATCGAACGGCGGCGAAACCCATCAACAGGCTCAGGGCACGGACGACACCCTGACCACCGCCCAGGGTTCGCCCATTGCCGACGATCAGAACTCCCTCAGCGCTGGTCCCCGGGGACCGGTGCTCCTGGAGGACCACGTCCTTCGCGAAAAGTTGTTCCATTTCGACCACGAACGCATTCCGGAGCGCGTGGTGCACGCCCGCGGCTACGCCGCCCACGGCTACTTCGAGGTCACCGACCCGATCAAGGACCTGACCCGGGCCCATCTGTTTCAGACCCGGGGCCGGCGCACCCCGGTGTTCGTGCGCTTCTCGACGGTGGCGGGCAGCGAGGGTTCGCCGGACCTGGCCCGGGACGTGCGGGGTTTCGCGGTGAAGTTCTATACCGAAGAAGGGAACTGGGACCTGGTCGGCAACAACATCCCGGTCTTCTTCATTCAGGATGCCATCAAGTTTCCGGATCTCGTTCACGCCGCCAAGCCAGAGCCCGATCGCGGCTTCCCCCAGGCACAGACCGCTCATGACAACTTCTGGGACTTCATATCACTGACCCCTGAAGCCATGCACATGGTGATGTGGACCATGTCCGACCGGGCTATTCCGCGATCCTTTCGCACCATGGAAGGCTTCGGCGTTCACACCTTCCGGCTGGTGAATGCCAGCGGCCGGTCCCGGTTCGTCAAGTTTCACTGGAAGCCGCGTCAGGGGCTGCAGTCCGTCACGTGGGACGAGGCGGTGAAGATCAACGGCGCCGATCCGGACTTTCACCGCCGCGACCTTTGGGAGGCGATCGAGCGCGGCGACTGCCCGGAGTGGGAACTCGGGGTGCAGGTGTTCGACGACAAGTTCGCCGAGGCGTTCGATTTCGACGTGCTCGACGCCACCAAGCTGATTCCGGAAGAGCTGGTGCCGGTGCGGGTGATCGGCCGGATGGTGCTGGACCGGAACGTCGACAACTTCTTCGCCGAAACCGAGCAGGTCGCGTTCTGCACCCAGAACGTGCCCCCAGGCATCGACTTCACCAACGATCCGTTGCTGCAGGGCCGGAACTTCTCGTACCTGGATACCCAGCTCAAGCGGCTCGGCGGTCCCAATTTCACCCATCTGCCGGTGAACGCGCCGCGCTGCCCGGTGCACCACTTCCAGCAGGATGGGCACATGGCCATGCACAACCCCCGCGGCCGCGCCAATTACGAGCCCAACAGCTGGGACGATGGCGGCCCGCGGGAGAACCCGGCACTCGGCTTCGAGAGCTTCGCCGAGGCGGTGGAGGGCAGCAAGGGAAGGGTGCGCCCGGAACGGTTCGCCGACCACTACAGTCAGGCCCGGCAGTTCTTCGTGAGCCAGACCGCAACCGAGCGCCAGCACATCGCCGATGCGCTGACCTTCGAACTGGCCAAGGTCGGACGGGTGGACATCCGCGAACGGATGGTCGGCCATCTGCGGCTGATCGACGACGATCTGGCGCGCACGGTCAGCAATCAGCTCGGTCTGAAGCGGCTGCCGCCCAAGGCCCGGCCGGCCCGCCCGCCGCGCACGGACCTGCCGGAATCCGCCGCACTCAGCATCCTGCGCAATCCGCCCGGGGACTTCGCCGGCCGCAGAGTTGGCGTGCTGCTCAGCGATGGCGCCGACGCCGGGTTGGTGAAGACGCTGCTCGCGGCCATCGAATCGGCAGGCGCGACCTATCATCTCATCGGGTCCCAGGTCGGCGGCGTGACGTTGTCCGGCGACAAGACCCTCGCCTGTGACGAGCAGCTGGCGGGTGCGCCCTCGGTGCTCTACGACGCCATCGCGGTGGTGGTCTCCGATGACGGCGCCGAGACCCTGGCCGCCAGCAAGGACGCCCGGGACTTCATCGCCGATGCCTTCGACCACGGCAAGTTCATCGCGCACACTCCTTCGGCGCGCGCGCTGCTCGACGCGGCTCTGGCCGCCGGCGCTGCGGACGAGGGGCTGGTGGAGGTGACCAACAAGCGCTCGGCGGAAGCGTTCCTGAAGCGCTGCCGGGCGCTCCGCTACTGGGAACGCATGGCGCTATGAACACGGCGGGGATCGCGGACCGTGGATCGCTGAGACTATGATAGGAATCCTGTCAGTCCGCCAGAGACCCGCCGCTTGCCAGACCGCATCGCCGACCCGTTCATCGACCGGCCCTGGACCCAACCGGAGGCCGAACCGTTCGTCCGCATCGAGGGCGTTTCGAAACGGTTCGGCGAGTTCACCGCCGTCGACGGCGTGTCCCTCGACATCTACGAGCGCGAGTTCTTCAGCCTGCTGGGCGGTTCCGGCTGCGGCAAGACCACCCTGCTGAGGATGCTGGCCGGCCTGGAGTTGCCCAGCACCGGGCGGATCTTCATCGACGGCCAGGACATGACCCGGACCCCGCCCTACCAGCGGCCGGTGAACATGATGTTCCAGTCCTACGCCCTGTTTCCGCACATGAACGTGTGGCGCAACGTGGCCTTCGGCCTCAAGCAGGACAAGGTGCCCCGGGCCGAAATCGCCGAGCGGGTGGAAGAAGCCCTGGCCATGGTGGAATTGTCGGCGTTCGCCCGGCGCCGCCCCGACATGCTGTCCGGCGGCCAGCGCCAGCGCGTGGCCCTGGCCCGGGCGCTGGTCAAACGGCCCAAGCTGCTGCTCCTCGACGAGCCGCTGGCGGCGCTCGACAAAAAGCTGCGCGAGCGTACCCAGCTCGAGCTGTCGCGGATCCAGGAGCGGGTGGGCATCACCTTCGTGCTGGTGACCCACGATCAGGAAGAAGCCATGAACCTGTCCAGCCGCATTGCCGTGATGCGCGACGGCGGCTTCCAGCAGGTCGGCACGCCGCGGGAGATCTACGAGACGCCGGCCAACCGGTTCGTCGCCGGATTCGTCGGCTCGGTGAACCTGCTGGAGTGTCAGGCCACCGGATCCCCGGAGCGGCTGCAGGCCGCCGGTCTGGACCTGACCCTGGCTCTGGAGGCGGCGCCCCGCGATGACGGCGCCGCCGCCCGATGGGTGGCGATCCGTCCGGAAAAGATTCTGCTCCGGCGCAACGCGCCCGCGGACGGTGCCCAGCGGGTCAACGCACTGCCGGGGCGCATCGAGGAGATTACCTACCTCGGAGCCCAGTCGACCTACCACGTGCGGGTTACCGAGCAGACCCTGCTCACGGTGACGGTACCCATGCACAGCCGTACCCCGGAGCACACCTTCACCTGGGACGAGGACGTGTGGCTGTCCTGGACCCCCGACAGCCTGGTGGTGCTGCCCGCATGAGCCGGCGCGCCCTGGTTTACGCGGTGCCGTTCCTGTGGCTGGTGCTGTTTTTCCTGCTGCCGTTCGGCTTCGTGTTCAAGATTTCGCTGGCGGAAGCCATCATCGCCCAGCCGCCGTACACGCCGCTGTTCAGCGAAACCCCGGACGGCCTGTCGCTGGCGGTGACCCTGGGCAACTTCCAGTTCCTGATCGAGGATCGTCTGTACCTGCTGTCCTATCTGACCTCGCTCAAGGTGGCCGCGGTGTCGACGCTGCTGTGTCTGCTGATCGGCTATCCCATCGCCTATTTCATCGCCCGGGCCCGCGGACAGCTGCAACTGGTGCTGCTGTTGCTGGTGATCCTGCCGTTCTGGACCTCGTTTCTGATCCGGGTGTATGCCTGGAAGGTGCTGCTGCAGGGCGGTGGCGCCATCAACGGCGTGCTGCAGTGGCTGGGCGTCATCGACGCGCCGCTGGCCATGCTCTATACCGAAGGCGCGGTCTACGTGGGCATCGTCTATTCCTACCTGCCGTTCATGATCCTGCCCCTGTACGCGGCCCTGGCGCGCCTGGACTACTCCACCGTGGAGGCCGCCCTCGATCTCGGCTGCCGCCCCTGGCAGGCGTTCGCCCGGGTCACCGTGCCGCTGTCGCTGCCGGGCATCCTGGCCGGGTCGCTGCTCGTGTTCATACCCGCCGTGGGGGAATTTGTCATTCCGGAACTGCTCGGCGGCCCGGACAGCATCATGATCGGCCGGGTGCTGTGGAACGAGTTTTTCGCCAACCGCGACTGGCCCATCGCCTCGGCGGTCGCCATCGTGATGCTGGCCATTCTGGTGCTGCCTATCGCCCTCCTGCAGAACGCAGCGCCCGGCGACCGCGACCACCAGGCGGGCGTCAATGCGTAAGTCGCCGCTGACTCTGGTCTCGCTGGTGCTGTTCGGGTACGCGTTTCTGTACCTGCCGATCCTCACCCTGGTGACCTACTCGTTCAACGCCAGCGACCGGGTAACGGTCTGGCAGGGCTTTTCGACCCGGTGGTACGGCGCCCTGCTGGCGGACCAGCAGATCCTGAGCGCGGCCTGGCTGTCGCTGAAGATCGCCGTACTGAGCGCCAGCGCCGCCACCGTGCTGGGACTGCTGGGCGGTTATGTGATGGTACGATTCGGGCGGTTCCGCACCCGGACCCTGTTCGCCGGTATGCTGGCGGCGCCGCTGGTGGTGCCGGAAGTGATCACCGGCCTGTCCCTGCTGGTGCTGTTCGTGGCGCTGGAGGGCATGATCGGCTGGCCGGCGGGTCGCGGTTTCACCACCATCGCCATCGCCCATATCACCTTCTGCACCGCCTACGTGGCAGTGGTGGTCCAGTCACGGCTGACCCAGCTCGACCCGGCCATGGAAGAAGCGGCCCTGGATCTCGGCGCAACGCCGCTGCGCACCTTTCTGCTGGTGACGGTGCCGCTGCTGGCGCCGGCGCTGGCCGCCGGCTGGTTGCTGGCTTTCACCCTGTCCATCGACGATCTGGTGATTGCCAGCTTCGTGTCCGGGCCCGGCGCCTCGACGCTGCCCATGGTGATCTTCTCCAAGGTCCGCCTCGGCCTGTCGCCGGAGATCAACGCGCTGGCCAGCCTGCTGATCCTGGCGGTGCTGATCGGTGTGTCCGCGGCGCTGGCGCTGAGCGCCCGCGGGCGCCGCAGGCCCTCCTGAAACAGCTCGAAACAGCTCTGCAATCCCCGGGCAACGACTGAGCAACTACTCCCCGCCCGAAACAGACGTCCCCACACAAACCGGCGGCAAGCGGCGGGAACTTCCGCCGCCGGACCGTTGCCAAACACAGCGATCCGCGTCGGGAGGACGCACGCGCAGAGTGCGGGTGAGGGCGCGATCAGCGAATCGCCAACAAGAGGTAAACGATGATTCACCGATCGATGATTCTATTCACCATCGTGCTGTCGCTGCTTGGCGGCACGGTTCTGACCAGTAGCGCCCGCGCCGCCAGCGACAGCGATGCCGCCGTGGAAAGTCTGCGCCAGACCGGTAAGGCGTTCGCCTCGGTGGCCCGTTCCGTGTCGCCGGCGGTCGTCTTCATACAGGTCGAAGGCACCCGCGAGCAGGGTCCGGCGCCATTCGGGCCCGATGATTTCCTACGCCGATTCTTCGGCGACGAGCTGCCCGGGGCGCCCCAGCAGCCGCCTGGACAGCGGCGGGTATTCGGCCAGGGTTCCGGCTTCGTATTCGCGACGGATGGTGACGTCGCCTATGTCATGACCAACAACCACGTGGTGCAGGACGCCGACAACATCCGGGTACGGTTTCAGGACGGCCGCGAATTCGACGCCAGCGTCACTGGCACCGATCCACTTTCCGACGTGGCGGTGATCGAAATCGAGGCGGAAGACGTCGACGCCCTGCCGCTGGCCCGCTCCGCCGATCTGGAAGTCGGGGAATGGGTGGTGGCCATCGGCAGCCCGTT
Organism: uncultured Gammaproteobacteria bacterium; assembly: GCA_942491135.1. Classification (GTDB taxonomy): domain Bacteria; phylum Pseudomonadota; class Gammaproteobacteria; order Pseudomonadales; family Azotimanducaceae; genus UBA7803. The sequence goes on from CALNZS010000023.1 coordinate 58,523, forward strand.
CGGCCTGCGCTCGACCCTGACCGTGGGCGTGGTCAGCGCCACCGGACGCACCAGTGTCGGCATCAACGACTACGAAGATTTCATCCAGACCGACGCGGCCATCAATCCCGGCAACTCCGGCGGGCCGCTGGTGAACCTGGATGGTCAGGTGGTGGGCATGAACACCGCCATCTTCAGCCGCAGCGGCGGCTACATGGGCATCGGCTTCGCCATCCCCATCGACCTCGCCCGCAACATTGCCGATCAGCTCATGGACACGGGCGCCGTGACCCGGGGTTTCCTCGGCGTGGTGATTCAACCGCTGACCGCGGACCTGGCCGAATCGTTCGACCTGGATCGCAACCAGGGCATCGTAGTGGCTCAGGTGTCACCCGACTCGCCGGCCGCTGCAGCCGGTCTCCAGGTCGGCGACGTCATCGTCGGTTACGAGGGAGAGCCGGTGGCGGACGTGGGTGACTTCCGCAACCGGGTGGCGCTGACCCGGCCCGGTGACGAGGCGGAAATCACCGTGCTGCGTGACGGCCGGGAGCGCGATATCGAGGTCGCCATCGGTTCCCTGGACGATGCCGATGGCGTGGCCGCGGCCGATCCGGCGCAGAGTTCCCGGGACATTGGCCTGGCCGTCCAGACCCCAACCGAGGAACTGGCCGGACGCCTTGGTATCGAGCCGGGTGACGGCGTGGTGGTGACTCAGGTGGCGCGGGGCTCGGCGGCGGCGCGGGCGGGCATCACGCCGGGTACGCTGATCCTGCAGGTGGATCGCCAGCCGGTGGCCAGCGCGGCGGAGTTCTACGCTGCCATCGAAAGCGCCGAGGACGACCGTGCGGTGCTGCTGGTGCGCTCGCGCAATGCGCAACGCTACGTGGTCCTGAACTGGTAGCATGCCGTTACCGATTTTCGGAGACACGGTATGAGCGAGATGGGCGAAGCTGGGCTACCTGACACCGGTCCTTCCGGTTCCGACCCGGGCCCCGATGCCGATCAGCGGCAGTGGGCCATGTTCGCCCACCTGGCGGCGCTGGCCGGTTTCGTCGTGCCGTTCGGCAATCTGATCGGGCCACTGGTGATCTGGCAGATCAAAAAAGACGAGATGCCGTTCGTCGACGATCAGGGCAAGGAATCCCTCAACTTCCAGATCACCGTGGCGCTGGCCGCGGTGGTCTGCCTGATTCTGTTCATCATTCTGATCGGCATGCTGCTGCTGCCGCTGGTTGGCCTGGCAGCGCTGATCCTGACGGTGATCGGCGCCCTCAAGGCCAACGCAGGGGAAGCCTACCGCTACCCGTTTGCGGTGCGGCTGATCAAGTAGCCGCCGTGCGGCGGGTGGCCTGACGGCGGGCCGCGGCTTCGCCGAAAGCACGAAACAGGGCCACGGACACCGGATCCTCGATGAAGCGCCATTCCGGGTGCCACTGCACACCGATCAGAAAGCCGGGATGATCCGGACAGCTCACCGCCTCCACGACCCCGTCCGGCGCCCTGCCTTCGGCCCGCAGACGCGGCGCTAAGTCGCGAATACCCTGGCCGTGCAGTGAGTTCACCTGTATTTCCCCGGTGCCGAGCAGTTTCCGGAACAGCCCGTCGGGCGTCAGGTGCACCGCGTGTGCAGGCCGGTATTGCTCAGCCCGCGGCAACTCCGGGTTCTCCCGATGGTCCATCAGACCTTCGACCTGGTACAGGCGCGGGTACAGAGTCCCGCCCAGGGCCACGTTCAGTTCCTGAAAGCCCCGGCACACCGCAAACAGCGGAATCTCCCGGGCCATGGCGCGTTCGATGAGCGGCAGGGCCAGGGCATCACGCTGGGTATCGTGCAGGATGTCGGGGTCGTCCGGCTCGCCGTAGGCCGGCGGCGCCACGTTACTGACGCTGCCGGGCAGAAAAACCCCGTCCGCCATCTCCAGCAGCGCGTCCAGATCCATGTGCCCGGCCAGCGAGTCGAGATCGGTGCCGGGACCGAAGGCGGGAACCAGTAACGGCCACGCGGCAGCGCCGTGGGCGACGGCATGGATGTACTTCTCGCCCACGCAATGGAACGGGTGCAGGCCCACGGGTTTGACGTCGCAGGGGATCAGTACCAGCGGTTTGCCGTTCATGGTCTGCCGCCCATCAGGTGCCGGTTTTGATCTGGGTCCACAGCCGGTTCCGGGCCCGCACATAGGCCGCCGGTTTTACCGGATTGGGAAACAGCCGCTCCATTACCTCCGGCGGCGGGTAGATGTTCGGGTCGTCGCGGATGGCCGGTTCGACCATCGGCAGCGCCTTGCCATTGCCGCCGGGGAAGAAGGTGGTGTTGGTGATGCGCGCCGCCACCTCCGGCTGCAGCAGATAGTCGATCAGCGTGTGCGCGGCGTCGGGGTGCGGGGCATCGGCGGGAATGGCCAGCAGGTCGAACCAGATGATGGTGCCTTCACGCGGGATCACATAATCGAGTTCCAGGCCTGGCGCGGCATCGTCGATGGCCTGATAGAGGTCCCCCGACCAGCCCAGCACCAGGCACACCTCACCGTTGGCGAAATCGTCGATGTACTGGGAAGAGTGGAAATAGCGGACGTAGGGGCGGATCGCCGCCACCACCTCGCTGGCCCGTTCGAGTTCTTCCAGGTCCTCGGAATCCGGCGACAGACCCAGGTAGTTCAGGGTGATCTCGTTGACCTCGTCGGCCGCATCCAGCACGGCAATGCCGCAATCGGCGAGCCTGGCCGCGTTTTCCGGCTTGAACAGCAGATCCCAGGAGTTCAGCGGCGGATTCTCCAGGCGCTTGTTCACCTCGGTGAGGTTGATGCCGAGACCGTTGGTGCCCCAGGCATAAGGCACCGCGTACTCGTTGCCGGGGTCCAGCACTTCCAGTTTGGCCAGGATGTCCGGGTCAAGATTGCCGTAGTTGGCCAGCCGGCTCTTGTCGAGTTTCAGGAACAGCCCGGCCTGGCGCTGGACCTGAAAGAAGTTACCGGTGGGAACTACGATGTCGTAGCCGGTGCGGCCCGCCAGCAGTTTGCCCTGCAGAACGTCGTTGGAGTCGTAAACGTCGTACTGAACGTCGATGCCGGTTTCGGCCTCGAAGGCGGGCAGGGTCTGATCGTCGATGTAGTCGGACCAGTTGTAGAAATTGACCACCGTTGCGCCGCCGGACGACCCGTCCGCCGGCGCGCCCGGATCGCCGCAGCCCGTCAGCCACAGCAGCGCCGCCAGTAGACTGCCGCGTGCCACTACCCCGCCCTGCACCGTCATTCGATCGAGCCTCGGTCGTTGATGATGATTGGCGGGGAGCATAGCACCGCTCACGATCCGGCTGCTCGAACCGGGGCGGCCGCCGCCGGGGGCGCGGGCGGCAGCGCCAGCAGGAACGCCACGGAACCGAGCAACGAACAGCTTGCCAGCAACGCCAGACCGCTCTCGTAATTACCGGACACGTCGGCCATGTATCCCGCGACGATGGGTCCAGCCGACATCCCGAGCATCACGATCAGCGACGAGAAGCCCATGATGGTGCCGAACGAGGCGGCGCCGAAATAGTCGGCGCGCAGGGCCACCATCAACGGCGCCCGGGAGCCCCAGGCCAGGCCATGGAGCGCGGCAAACGCCACCACCATCCACCAGGCGCTGGCGAACGTCACCAGCAGCAGCCCGGCGGTGTGCGCCAGCATGCAGACCGCGCAGATGACGCGCTTGTTGAAACGGTCGCCCAGGTAGCCGCCGGACAACTGACCGAGCATCTGAAACACGGTCATCATGGCCACCACCCCGCCGGCCGCGGTGAGCGAATAACCCAGCCCCTCGGTGAGGTGAGGCACCAGGTGCACCATCACCGCGGAGACCGTGAGCAGCGCCAGCGCGTGCCCGGTGGAGAGCAGCCAGAAAGCCCGGGTGCGCATCGCCTGACGGGCGGTGAAGTCGGTTCGCACCGCGGCCGGCGGCGCATCGGGCGCCGGATCCGCCGGACCGCCGTCCGGCAAGGCGCCGATTTCCGACGGCCGGTGCCGCACCACCTGCACCAGCGGCAGACCGATGACGATCACCAGCACGCCGGAGATGATGGCCGTGGTGCGCCAGCCCACCGCCTGCAGCAACAGAATCAGCAGCGGCACCGAGAATCCGCCCAGGGCAAAGCCGATCTGGGACATGGCCACCGCCTTGGCCCGGTTGCGGTCGAACCAGTTCACCAGCGACACCATGAGCGTGGCAAAGCCGCCCAGGCTCGAGCCCAGGGCAATGAGCACGAACGTGGCATAAAAACCCGTCAGGGTCTGAACCTGGCTGAACAGCAGGAAGCCGATCCCGAACAGCACCGTACCCACCCGCAGCACCACCCGCGGCCCGAAGCGGTCCGCCAGCCAGCCCTGCAGCGGTCCGAGAATGCCGCTTTCGACCCGGGTCAGGGCGAAGGCGCCGGCCAGCAGGGTCTTGCTCCAGCCGAAGTCGGCCTGCAGCAGCACCACGTAGGCGCCGTAGGATTGCATCCACAACACGCTGGCCAGAAACTGGATTCCGCTGCTGGCGGCTACGATCCACCAGCCATAAAACACCTTGCCCTCGGGGCGTACGGTGGCGTCGATCCGCTGGCGGATCGATTGGCGGGGAGGCACGTTCATGCCGCCCATCATAGGTGGCTGACGGCGGCGGGTATAATCGGCGCCGCCAAAGACGTTGCGGAGGCGCCATGAGCCAGCAGCCGGCCCGGCCGACCGAACGGATCGAAACCGTCGACGTGCAGGGCAGCCCCATGGAGGTGTTCCTGTTAGAACCGCCCGGCGGCCCGTCGTCGTCGCCCGGTATCGTGCTGGCCCAGCACATCCCGGTGGGGCACACCGGCATCGAAAACGACACCTTCACTCTGGCCGCGGCCCGCCGTTTTGCCGTTGCCGGCTTCACTGTGGCGGTGCCGTTCCTGTTTCACTGGTGGCCCAGGGATACACCCATCGAGCGCAAGCGGGAGGAAGCCCGGGACGACTGGATGGTTGCCGACATGCAGGCCGCCTGGCAGCTGCTGGCCGCACGCGTGGACCGGCGCCGCATAGCCGTGGTGGGACACTGCTGGGGCGGACGGGTCGCCTGGCTGGCGGCCTGCCACATGCCGATGCTGGCCGCCTGTGCAATCTTCTACGGCGGACGCATCCGCATCGCCATGGGCCCGAACAGCGTCCCGCCCATCGAACTGGCCGACAACATCCGCTGCCCGATCATGGGGTTCTTCGGCAACGACGATCAGAATCCCACCCCCGCGGACGTGGACGAGTACAGCGCCGCCCTGGCAACGGCCGGCGTGCCCCACACCTTTCACCGCTACGACGGAGCCGGCCACGCCTTCCAGAACTTCCCCACCCCGGAGCGCTACCGCGAGGAGGCAAGCGAAGATGCCTGGGCACGGGTGCTGGCATTCCTGGACGACGCGCTCGATACCGGACCCCGGCCCTGACCGGCTGCCCATGAGCCGCGCCCGGCTGGACACCGCCTACCGCAACACCGTCTACCGGGTTTTCCCGCGCGGCCGAGCGGACGGCGCCGGAAGTCTGGATCTGCGGATCGGACCGGCCGACCCGGGCCTGACCGATCTGCTCTGCCGCGAAGGCGTGCGCGGCGGCGCCTTCGTCACCGCCTGCAACCCGGGCAGCCAGCGGGTCACGGACACGGCCAATGAGCGAGCGCAGCAGGCCCTGGCGCGGGCGGTAGCCCGGGCCGGTCTGACTTCACTATCGGCCGTGGCACTGGACCCCGAGGGCAACTGGCCCGCGGAGCCGGGTCTGGTGATTCTGGGCATCGGGCTGGACGAGGCGCTGCGACTGGCCGCCCGTTTCGGCCAGAACGCGCTGGTGTGGCTGGAAGCCGGCCGCGCGCCGCTGTTGCGCTGGACCGATGCGGCGCCGGAAGAGGACCCACGAGACACCGCAAGCCGGTGACTCGGCGGCCAGGGCGCGCCGCTACGGGGCCGGGGTCAGTCCAACTGCTACGGCGTCTTCCCGGCCGCCGACCAGCACCGCAATGACGTCGTCTCGCCAGCCATACTTCTCCGCCATCAAAGCGTTGATGCGTGCTGCCATGGTCGGATCCGGCAGCGCCTGATAGGCGCCCCGCTGACCCTGGCGCTCGAGTTCCACCCGCGGGCTGAGCTGCAGGCGCTGAAACCAGCCGGAATCCGGACTGGCGCGCAGCCACTGACGGCCGTCGTGATCCACTACCCACAGACGGGTGGTGGCGTCACGGCCGTCATCGTCGGTGTGCAGCACCACCACCTCGCCACTCTCCGACGCGATGACCTGCAGACCGAACACCACCACCAGCACCAGCATCAGCGCGCCGACCATCCACCCCAGAACTCTCATGTCGTCTCTCCACAGTCCTGGCCGGCGCCCGCCCTGCCGGCGCGTCGAGCCGTTCTTTCTCCCGGTTCAAGGATCGCCCGAAAACGCCCCCGATGGCCAGCCGCGCCAACCGCCGGCCGGCGCCGATACTTGTTCAGACAGGTCTGCTAATCTCGCCGGTCTCCAGGCGACCGGGGCGAGAGGCCATCACGGTGAAAGATCAGCGCAGCACCCGGCGGGAATACGGCGCGAGTGCATTGCGCCGGGCCGACCTGGACACGGATCCGCTGCAGCAGTTCGAACGCTGGCTGAGCGCCGCCATCGAGGCGCAGATCGCCGATCCCACCGCCATGGCCCTGGCCACCGCCGGCGCCGAAGGCCGGCCATCCGTGCGGATCGTGCTGCTCAAACACTTCGATGCCGACGGTTTCTGCTGGTACACCGACTACCGCAGCGCCAAGGGCCTGGATCTGGCCGCGAATCCCCTGGCTTCGTGCCTGTTTCACTGGCGCGAACTGCACCGCCAGGTGCGCCTGTCCGGCACCGTGGAGCGGCTCGACGCCGCCGCCGCCCAGGCGTATTTCGACAGCCGGCCCCTGGACAGCCGCCTGTCTGCGGCGGCATCGCGCCAGTCGGCGCCGGTGGCCGACCGGGCCACCCTGGAGCAGCGGGTCGAGGCGCTGCGCCGGGATCATCCGGACGGCAACATTCCGCGCCCGCCGGAGTGGGGCGGCTACCGGCTCAAACCCAACGCCTACGAATTCTGGCAGGGCCGCGAAGGGCGCCTGCACGACCGCTTCCGTTTCCGTAGCGGCGATCATGGTTGGGTGCTGGAGCGGCTGCAGCCCTGAGCGCGCGGCCCATGTCTTCCTCACCTCCCAGCGTCGCCAGCCCTCCTGCCGCCAGCCCGGCGCCACTGTCGCTGGCCGGTACTCCGGCGGCCAGCCCGCTCGGTTACGTGAGCTGGGCGCTGGGCCAGGGCGCCCGCGATCCCTACTACATCCTGGTGGTCATCTACATCTTCTACCCGTACTTCAGCAACGTGGTGGTGGGCGATCCGGTACGCGGCCAGAGTCTGCTCGGCTACACCAACGCCATCGCCGGCTTTCTGCTGGCGCTGCTGGCGCCCCTGCTCGGCGCCATCGCCGACAAGAACGGCCGGCGCAAACCGTGGATCGCCGGCAGCGTGCTCGGCATGGTCGCCGGCGCCACGCTGCTGTGGTGGGCACTGCCGGGCGGCGCCGGACTCGGGGTGACGACGCTGCTGACGCTGATCGTGTTCATCAACGTCACCTTCACCATCAACGAGGTGTTCCACAACGCCATGCTGCCGAGCGTGGCCCCGGCCAACCGGCTCGGGATCATTTCCGGCATCGCCTTCTCAGCCGGCAACCTGGGAGGCCTGGCGTTGATGCTGCTGGTGCTGCTGGCATTCTCGCTGCCGGGCACCACCGGCTGGACCTTCGTACCTGCCGCGCCGCTGTTCGGTCTCGATCAGGCGGCCCACGAGCACGACCGCATCGTCGGCCCCATTGCGGCGCTGTGGATGCTGGTGTTCACCCTGCCGCTGCTGCTGTTCACCCCCGACGGGCAGGGCCGCAACACCCCGCTGCGCGATGCGCTGACGGCCGGGCTGAGCGACGTGCGCGAGACCCTGTCGCAACTCGGCCACTACCGCAATATCGCGCTGTACCTGGTCTCGCGCATGTTTCTCATCGACGGCATGGTCGGGGTCATGACCTTCGGCGGCGTCTATGCCTCCGGCACCTTCGGCTGGGGTACCACGACGCTGCTGATCTTCGGCCTGTGCACCAGCTTCTCGGCCATGGTCGGCGCCTTTGCCGGCGGCCGCGTGGACGATCTGGTAGGGTCGAAACGGGCCCTGCAGATTGCCATCGCCATGAGCATCGTGCTGTTGCTGCTGCTGGTGTCGTACCAGGATGGTACGGTGCTGTACGTCATTCAGGTCGGCACGGAGCCGGTATGGGATTTTCCTTACCTGCGCACCCTGCCGGAGCTGCTGTATTTTCTGACCAACCAGGTATTCGCCGTGTTCTTCGTCACCGGACTGTCCTCTTCGCGCACCTTCATGGCCCGGCTGGCGCCGCCCCGGATGGCGACCCAGTTCTTCGGCCTGTTCGCCCTGTCGGGGACCGTCACCGCGTTCCTGGCCCCGCTGCTGGTGGGCACCTTGACCGACGCCTTCGATTCCCAGCGGGCCGGCATGGCTTCCCTCAGCCTGCTCATGATCATCGGCTTCGGCCTGCTGCTGCGGGTTCGTGACGAACGCACAGCGGCGCACCAGTCCAGCGACCGGGACGCCGGAGCGGCGCCGTGACCCGGCTGGCGGTACTGGATCTGGCGCCCATCGTCGAAGGCGGCGACGCCGCCTTGGCACTTGCCAACGCCCTGGATCTGGCGCGCCATGCCGAGCAGTGGGGATACCAGCGTTACTGGGTGGCGGAACACCACAACATGCCGGGTATCGCCAGCGCCGCCACCGCCGTGGTCATCGGTCACGTGGCCGGCGGCACCCGCCACATCCGGGTCGGCGCCGGCGGCATCATGCTGCCCAACCATGCGCCGCTGGTGATCGCCGAACAGTTCGGCACGCTGGAAGCGCTTTACCCCGGGCGCATCGACCTCGGGCTGGGCCGCGCCCCCGGTACCGATCAGATTACCGCGCATGCCCTGCGCCGCAGCCTGTCCCACGATCCCAACGCCTATCCGCGGGACGTGGTGGAACTACGCGACTACTTCGCCGAGCCGTCACCGGAACGGCGCGTGCGGGCGGTGCCCGGCAGCGGCCTCCAGGTGCCGCTGTGGATCCTCGGGTCGAGCCTGTACGGTGCGCAACTGGCGGCGCTGCTGGGTCTGCCCTATGCCTTTGCATCCCACTTCGCGCCCGCCGACCTGGATCAGGCGCTGCAGGTCTACCGGGAACATTTCACGCCGTCGCCGCAGCTCGACGCGCCTTACGTCATGGTCGGCTACAACGTGTTTGCGGCCGCAACCGAGGCCGAGGCCAGGCTGCTGCGCACCTCCTCGCTGCAGTCGTTTCTGCGTCTGCGCACCGGCAACCCCGGACCGCTGCCGCCGCCGGTGGCGGACTTCGAAGACAACCTGACCGCACCGGAGCGGGCGTTACTGGGTCAGATGGCGCGGGCTACCTCCGTCGGCACTGTAGACACGGTGCGCGACGACCTGACCGCCTTTGCCGCCCGTACCGGCGCCGACGAAATCATCATCGCTTCCCACATCTACGACCACGGCAAGCGCCTCGAATCCTACCGGCTGGCGGCCGAGGCCGGAGCCACCCTGGCGGCCGGCCCCGGTCCGGATTGAAGCGTGCCCTACGCGGCGCTGGCCGACGCCGTGGTGGCCGCGCACCTCGGTTTTGTCGTCTGGGTGGTGCTGGGCGGCCTGCTGGTGCTGCGCTGGCCGCGCCTGGCCTGGCTGCACCTGCCGGCGGCGGTCTGGGGCGCGCTGGTGGAACTGGCCGGCTGGACCTGTCCGCTGACCCCGCTGGAGAACCACCTGCGGACGCTCGCCGGTGACGATCCCTACGGCGGCGGCTTCGTCGAGCAATACCTGGTACCGGTGCTTTACCCTGGCGCGCTCACCCGGGAACTGCAGTGGGCGCTCGGCATCGGCGTGCTGCTGATCAATGCCGCCGTTTACGGCGCGCTCTGGGCCCGGCGCCGCCGGCCCGGCCACCACCAGCGGTGACCGCACCGTGCCCGTTCAAGGGGTCAACTCAAGGGGACAGCGCGTGCCGGGTGACCTGGCGCGGCCCCACCTCGGCGCCGAAGACGTTACCGTCGGCATCCACGGCCACCCCTTCAGCCGCGCTGGTGAAACCAGGCACGTTGTCCGGATCCGGTTCCGGGTCCGGAATGAAGGCGGTGACGAAGCCGGTGTCGATGGCTCCGATGTAGATGCCCCGGTGCCAGCCCGGATTGGCGCTGCTGTTGGACTCGGAGTCCGCGGCGTAGAGCATACCGTCGTGGATGAACAACCCGCTGGGGCGGCCGAACTGAGTCCAGGTGGCGATGTGTTCGCCATCCTGTCCGAAAATCTGCAGCCGCGCGTTGCCGCGATCACCGACGTAGAGCCGCCCGGCATCGTCCATGGCCAGGGCATGGGGGTCGCGGAATTCGCCATCCTCCGCGCCGGTGCTGCCCCAGGCGGTGACGAATTCGCCGGCCGCGGTGAATTTCACGATGCGGTTGTTGCCCTCACTGCCGTGACCGTCCGCCACGAAGATGCTGCCGTCGGGCGCCACCAGCACGTCGGACGGCTGATCGAAGGTGTCCGGCCCGGTACCCGCCACACCGGCCTTGCCGAGACTCATGAGCAGTTCGCCCTCGGGTGAGAACTTGTGCACCTGATGGCCGCGCCCGCCTTCGCCGCGGGCATCGGTGACCCACAGGTTGCCGTCCGGGTCGACGTGCATACCATGGGGCCACACGAACAGGCCGGCGCCGAACTGGCGCAGCAGTTCGCCGTCCGGACTGAACAACAGAATCGGATCGACCTGCTCCTGCCCCACACAACTGTTCTGGCCACAACGCTCCGCCACCCAGATGTTGCCGTCGGCGGCCGGATAAATGGCGCTGGTTGCGCCCCACTCCCGGCCCTCGGGCAAGGTCCCCCAGCCGGGCTGCGACTGATAGGGGTTGTCCGGGCACAGAGGATCGGCAGCCGCTGCCGGCGCCGCAGCCACCGCGGCCCACAAGACCGCGGCCGGCAGCGCGCCGCGCCAGCGTGCCGTGACCAAGTTCCGAACCGCCGGCTTCCTGGCCGGACTCACGTGCGCTGCGGTCATCGAGTTCTCCCCAAAGTAGATTCCGTAGGCGCCGATGATAACCCAGCGCAAGCACCGCGGCGGGCATGGCACTCGCCGTGGCCAGCCAGTATGGTAGGCGGGTGTCCAGCCTCCCACGTCATCACTCCATGGCGCTCATACGCAAAGCTTCGACTGACTCGCCGGGGACCCGGCCGCTGACCCGACTCACGGTGGTCCTGGCCCTGCTCCTGGGCAGTCTGCCGGCCCACGCTGCTGACAGCGACGATCTGCGGTCCACCCTGTTCGGTCCGGCGGACCGGGCTCTGGCCTCGGCCAACGAGCAGCGCGCCAACCGGCTGGCGCCCATCGGCTACGCCGACGGCGCCGAGGCCTATCGCCGCGCCGAGTCGATTCTCGAATCCGGCGGCGGTATCGAGGCCATCCAACGCAACCTGGCAACGGCCCGGCAGGAGTTTTCCGATGCGGCGGCTGCCGCCGCCAGCGCCGCCAAAGTCCTGGAGAGTGTGCTCGAGGCCCGCGCCGACGCCGAGAACGCGGAAGCCGAGCGCTATGCCGAAACCGAATGGCAGACCGCGGAAGAATCGCTCAACGACGCCGCCACGCGCCTGGAACGCGGGCGCAATGCCGACCGCGACGCCGAAGATGCCCTGGAGGAGTACCGCAGCGCCGAGCTGGTGGCGATCAAGGCCAACTATCTGAACGGCACCCGCTCGCTGCTGGAAACTGCCGACGACCTGCGGGCCCGGCGTTACGCCCCGGTATCCTACGAACGGGCACAATCGCTGCTGGCCGAGGCGGAACAGGCACTGACGGAGAACCGCTACGACACCGACCGGCCCCGCAACCTGGCGCAACTCGCCGAGCACAACGCCCACCACGCCATTTACGTGTCCCGCCTGCAGCGCAGCATCAACGACGACGACACCACGCTGGAGCTGATCCTGCTGGACTGGCAGAAGGGCATCTCGACCCTGGCCGACCAGCTCGACGTGCCCGTGTACTTCGACTCGGGCTACGAAGACGCCATCGGCAGCCTGACCGAGGCAGTGCAGAACCTCGAAGCGGACATCAGCTTTCTGGAGCAGGGTAATGCCGACCGGGACGCGCAGATCGCGTCACTGGAAACCGAACTCGGCGGCCAGGCCCAGAGTCTCGACCGGGTCAATCAGGCGCTGGCCAAACGGGAGCGCCAACGGCAGCGCTTCGAGAGCGTCGAGGCGCTGTTCGGCGACGACCAGGCCATGGTCCTGCGCCAGTCCGACAGTGTCATTCTGCGGTTGATCGGGCTCAATTTCGCCAGCGGCAGTGCCAGGCTGACGGCGGACCATCAGAGCATTCTGGACAACGTGGAACGCGCCCTGTCGGAATTTCCGGAAGCCAGCATCGTGGTCGAGGGTCACACCGACTCGTTCGGCAGCGACGCCGACAACCAGGCCCTGTCCCAGGCGCGGGCCGACGCGGTGCTGCAGTACCTGCTGGCCAGCGCGCCCATTTCCCCGGCCAACATTCAGGCCCTGGGTTACGGCGAGTCGCAGCCGGTGGCCAACAACGAGACGCCGGAAGGCAGAACCCGCAACCGGCGCATCGATATCGTCATCTATCCGAGTCAGTAGCGGGCGCTTCTCCAGCGCCCGGCGACCGGGTTTCCATAGCTTCGGTATCCGCGCCGGCGTCGGTTGTTTCCGTTTCCGGTTCCGCCAGCTCTGCCGCCACGATGGAGGTGCGCGGCACCGCCAGGAAGCGGTGGTCGTGATGGCTCGGCCGCTCCACCACCGATATCCGATAGACGGCCCACAGGGCGCCCAGGATCATGGCCACACTGGCATGGACAAAAAATCCGCGGCCGCCCAGGGTGGCGATGGCGGGCGCCACCAGCAGCGGGCCCAGAATGGAGCCAAGGCTGTTCATGATCAGAATGCCGCTGGTGATCTGGATGAGCGGCACGTCGGTGTTGTCAGCCGCGGTGGCAATACACAGGGCGTAGACCGGCATCGAGGTGGCGCCGACACAGAACATCACCACCATCAGTGCGGCCTCGCCGTTGGGCGCCAGCCACCAGCCGGCGGCGGACACCGCCGCACCGATGGTCATGAGCAGTGCAATGACCCGGCGCCGGTCGAAGTGATCGGACAGCCGGCCCACCGGAAACTGCGCCAGGGCGCCGCCGAGAATGGAGGCGGCCATCATGGCGCCGATGTCGCTGCCTTCCAGACCCAGCGCCTGAGCCACCAGCGGACCCACCGACCACAGGGCGCCGGTCACCAGTCCGCCGAAGAAGGCGCAGACCACGGCGACCCGCGACGCCTGCAGCAGGATCCGCGGCGAGAAGCGCGCCCGCGGTATGGCGTTGGGTGCCGTCATCCGGGTCAGGCCGATGGGCAGGATGGCCAGCGCCATGATCAGCGCGGCCAGCATGATGAGCCGAAGGTCCAGGGGCCCGGCGACGCCGAGCAGGGTCTGACCCAGCATCATCGCCAGCAGCGAGATCATGGAGTAGATCGCCAGCACGCTGCCGCGCGACCTGGCCGTGGCGGCCTCGCTGAGCCAGCTTTCGATCACCATATACAGACCCGCCAGCGCAAAGCCGGTACACAGCCGCAACGGCAGCCAGGCCAGCAGATGATCCAGCAGCCCCACCGCCAGCAGCGCCGTGGTAGCCAGGGCCGCCATCACCATGAAGGTACGGATGTGGGCCACCTGGGCCACCACCGACGGAATGACCAGGCAGCCGATCACGAAGCCCAGAAAGTAGGCCGAGCCGGTGAGTCCGATGGCGGCGGTGCTCCAGTCCAGCGCCGCCGCGCGCAGCGGCAGAATGCTCAGCTGCAGGCCGTGACCGATCAGCAGAATGGCCACCGCGAGCAACAGCGTGCTGACACGGCCCAGGGTACTGGTCATGGTTCGAGAATCCCGGTTGGTGATACGGCAAGGGCGCGCATTATGCCCATCTCAGACAACGCAGCAATGACCACGCCGGACCGGGCCGGCAGACGGCCCATCCGCGGTCACCCGTTGAAACTCGCCCGGCCGCCCTCATCTACAGGAACAAGAATAGGCCGGATCTTCCATGGAGTACCGAGACTACTACGCCGTGCTGGGCATCGACCGTAAGGCCGATGCCGCCGAGGTCAAGAAGGCCTATCGGCGGCTGGCGCGAAAATATCACCCGGACGTAAATAACGAGCCGGACGCCGAAGACCGGTTCAAGGAAGTGGGCGAAGCCTACGAAGTGCTGTCGGACCCGGAGAAACGCGCCGCCTACGACGCGCTCGGTGCCAACTGGCAGGACCACCAGAACTTCCAGCCGCCGCCGGACTGGGAACAGCAGTTCTCTTTCGGCGGTGGCGGCTTCACCGAACACGACGCCGGATTCAGCGAATTTTTCGAGTCGCTGTTCGGCGGTCAGGGTTTCCGCAGCGACAGCCCGTTCGGCGCCCATGGGCCGTTCTCCGGCCACGGTCGCCGGGCCAATGGCTTCAAGGGCGCGGACGAACACGCGCGGGTCGGCATCACCCTGGAAGAGGCCTACGCCCGCAGCAGCGTCGAGATCACCGTGCAGCAGCCCGGCGGCAGGAGCCGGCGGCTGCGGGTGAAGATTCCCGAGGGTATCAGCGACGGCAAGCGGGTGCGCCTGAAGGGCCAGGGCGGGCCCGGCGCGGGCGGCGGCGACGCCGGTGACCTGTTCGTCGAGTTCCGGCTGGTACCGCATCCGCAATTCCGCCCCGATGGCTCCGATATTCACTACGAGTTGCCCGTGACCCCCTGGGAAGCCGCGCTCGGCGCGGAACTGGCGACTCCGACCCTGGGCGGGCCGGTGAAGCTGAAGATCCCGGCCGGCTCTCAGTCGGGGGCCCGGCTGCGCCTCAAGGGCCGTGGCCTGCCGGGCGCCGGCGCCAGGGCGGGGGACCAGATCGTGACCCTGAAAGTGGTGCTGCCAAAAGCCGACTCGGCGGAACGGCGCGCCCTGTATGAGCAGATGGCGGACACCATGCGCTTCGATCCGAGGGCCGAGGCATGAGCCGGCGTATTCAGGGCGAAGTTCTGGACGAGCAGTTGCGCCTGTCGCTGGCCGACATGTGCCGCCTGTGCGGCGTGCACGCCGAGTTTCTGGTGGATCTGGTGGACGAGGGCATCATCGCCCCGGCTGGCAGTGCCCGCGGCCGCCGATCAGGCCGGCGGCGGGTGCAGGCCTGGCAATTCGACGGGCTGGCGGTGGTGCGGGTACAGCGTGTCGTGCGTCTACAGCGCGACCTCGGGGTCAACCTGCCGGGGGCGGCCCTGGCCCTGGATCTGCTGGACGAGCTGGAGGCCCTGCGCCGGCGGCGCTGATCCGGGAAGGCGGGTGCCAGGCCCCGGGAGCACGGGTACACTCGAACCAGGAGGTGCCCATGAAACTGCCGTTCGCCCTGGTTCTGACTACCGTACTCTGCAGCCTGGCCGCGGCGCCGCATGCCCGCCCCGCGCCGGCCGGCGAAGCCGGGCCGTTCGCGGCTGCGGCCCCGGAGCGACTGGCCGAGTATCTGCGGATCGACACCACCAACCCGCCGGGCAACGAGAGCGCCGGGGTGGCGTTCCTGGCGGCCATACTGGACGCCGCCGGCATCCCCTACGAAACCGCGGAATCGGCGCCCGGCCGGGGCAACCTGTGGGCACGCCTGGAAGGTGGCCCGGAGCCGGCCCTGGTACTGCTGCACCACATCGACGTGGTGAGCGCCGACCCCCGCTACTGGGAAGTCGACCCGCTGAGCGGAGAGATCCGCGACGGATACATCTGGGGCCGCGGGGCGCTGGACATGAAGGGCACCGGCATCGCACAGCTTCAGGCGTTCCTGGCCCTGCACGCCTCCGGGGCGCGGCTGAATCGGGACGTGCTGTTCATCGCCACCGCCGACGAGGAAGCCGGCGGCGCGTTCGGCGCCGGCTGGATGGTGGAGAACCACCCCGAACTGTTCCAGGACGTGGGCTTTCTGCTCAACGAGGGCGGCGCCGGCACCCTGCTCGGCGACGACGTGGTGTTCTCGGTGGAGGTCACCCAGAAAGTCCCGCTGTGGCTGGAGGTCATCGCCCGCGGCAATCCCGGGCACGGTTCTTCGCCGCAGACCGCCACCGCGGTCACCCGGGTGCTGCGGGCCGGCGACCGGCTGGCCAACACCCGGTTCCCGCCCCGGGTGATCCCGCCGGTGAAGAGCCTGTTCGAAGGCATGGCCCCTTACCAGGAAGACGCCCTGGCCGGGCATTACGCCAACATCGAAACGGCGATCCACGACGATGAGTTTCTGCGCTATCTGCAGCTCACCAACCCCGGCTCCCACGCCCTGCTGCGCAATACCTGCTCCATTACCCGGCTGTCGGGCAGTGACAAGATCAACGTGGTGCCCACGGAGGCGCGCATGGAACTGGATTGCCGCCTGCTGCCGGATCAGGACCCGGAGGTGTTCAAGGAACAACTGGCCACCGTGATCAACGACCCGCAGGTGGAGATCCGCGAAATCATGCTGTTCACCCCGGCCATCAGCAGCACCGACAGCAGCCTGTACCGGCAGATCGAGGCGACCCTGGCTCGCCGTCTGCCGGATGCCCGGGTGCTGCCGGGGGTGTCCACCGGCTTCACCGACAGCCACTTCTTCCGCGACCTCGGCATCGCCAGCTACGGTTTTGTGCCGTTCGTGATTCCACCTGCGGACCGGCGCGGTATCCACGGCAACAACGAACGCATCGGCGTGGAGACGCTGGTCCAGGGCACGGACATTCTGATCGATCTGCTGACCGGGTTTACCACCGACTGAGCGCCGGCCCGGGTCAGCCGCCCGCCGCCGCGTCGGGTGCCGGCCTGAACGCCTGCCGGTACGCGCTCGGCGACACGCCGAAGCTGCGGCGGAAGTGGTGGCGCAGGGATTCCGCGGTGCCCAGCCCACTGGCCCGGGCAATGGTCTCGACACTGGCGTTGCCCCCCTCGAGTAACGCCCGGGCACGGCCGAGGCGCTGCTGCAACAGCCACTGTTTCGGACTCATGCCCGTACTTTCCTGGAATCTCCTCAATAGTGTGCGCTCACTCACACCTGCGCTTCGGGCCATTTCCCCGAGGCTCCAGGGATGTGCCAACCGGGCCTGCAGACGGTCCAGCAGCGGCGCCACCGGCCCGTGCTCGCGGCCCATGGGCGCCGGCACGAACTGGGCCTGCCCCCCCTGGCGGTGGGCGGGCAGCACCAGCCGCCGGGCCACGCTGTTCGCCACCGCCGGGCCGTAATCGAGGCGCACCAGGTGCAGGCACAGGTCCAGGCCGGCGGCCGAACCGGCGGACGTCAGGATCCGGCCCTCGTCCACGTACAGCACCTGATCATCCAGGCGGATGGACGGATCGGCGCGGCGCAGCGCATCCAGATATCGCCAGTGGGTGGTGGCCCGGCGTCCGCGGAGCAGCCCCGCCCGGGCCAGAACCACGGCGCCGGAACAGATGGAAACCAGGCGCGCCCCGCGCCGCCAGGCGCGGCGCAGCGCTTCGGTCAATGCCTCCGGCACCGGCGCCTCGGCCCCGCGCCAACCGGGAATCACGATGGTGTGGGCGGTGTCGAACAGTTCCAGCGAGCCATCCACGCGGAACTCCAGGCCACCGGCGCCGCGCATGGGCCCGGTATCCACCGCGGCGGCCGCGAACCGGTACAACACCTGCGGCAGTTCGGGCCGGGACAGCCCGAACACCTCGGCCGCCAGGGCGAACTCGAACGTGCACAGGCCATCGTAGGCCAGCGCCACCACCAGCGGCGGCTCCCGGTCGACCGTGACGCGGCCGGCTCCCGGGGCGGCGGCTGTGCCTTGCACCTGCCGATCTCTCATCCTGACCTTTCCTTTCTGACGGCTCTCAGGGGCTCTGACTGCGCCCGGATTGGCGAAAACTTAACGGATATTGTCATTCCCGCCAATAGCGCCACCGCGGGCACCAGCGGAAGATGGCCGCACATTCCGAACCCCATGGAGGAAAGCGTGATGTCGAGCCCCGTTACCCGGACCCCGGCCGCCGACTCTGCCCGGGCCCTCGCGCATTTCGAGGACCGGCTCGGTTTCGAGACCGACTGCTGGGACGTGCACCAGGCTCTGGAACAGGCCCGCCTGGGAGAACAAGCCCGGGATTTTGTACTGGTGGACGTGCGCGGGCCGGACCTTTACCAGCACGGTCACCTGCCCGACGCCGTCAACCTGCCCCACGGCCGGATCGTGCGCGGCACCGTCAAGCGACTCCTCGGCGGCTGGCCGGCGGACACCCTGATCGTGGTTTATTGCGCCGGCCCCCATTGCAACGGCGCCAGCAAAGCGGCGCTGCGGCTGGCCCGGCTCGGGCATCCGGTCAAGGAGATGATCGGCGGCGTCACCGGTTGGCTGGACGAAGGTTTCGCCCTCGACACTCAACCGTCGTCGAGGAACCGGGCCAGGGCGTCGAGCTGATCGTCCACCCGGTGCAGGCGCCGCCGCTCCCGCTCCAGGATGCTGCGGAACAGCGCCCGTTTCCAGGCGGCGGGGTCGTCGATGGCCTCGCCGGCAGCAGACACCAGCAGGTCCACCAGCCGCTCCGCGGCGTTGAGGCGGCCCCACAGGTAGTCGTGCTCCCGGTAGCCGCGGTTGAAGAAACCGACGAAGCCCATGAAGTTGCGGCAGCGCAGGCCGCCGAAGATCGATGACAGGCTGTCGGCATCGGCCGGGCTGATCCGCTCGACCCGGATCGGGGTGAGCGGATCCGGTCCGCCTTCCAGGGAACCGGGCGCCAGCAGCAGTACGTCGTAAACCGGAAAACCCACATAGTCCCCCAGCAGGGTGTCCCGCAATTCGGCGCTGTCCAGGCGGTCGAGAAAGGCGAAGAAGGTGGCGTCCAGCTCCTGGTCGACGCGGCCCAGGTCCAGCCAGCCGGCGAGCCGCTCGAGCAGGGCCAGCGCATCGTCGGCGGGCAGGGGCAGGCGGGTCAGGGCATCGGCCAGGGCCAGGACCAGTTCGTCCTCCAGACCATCGGAGCGGCGCAGCGCATAGAAACGCTCCATGAACCCGTAGGCCTGCTCCTTGAACCCCTCCAGGGCCGCCCGTGCGGCGTCGTCCATGTGGCGTTCGTCTTCGTGCTGATTCATGCGGCGAATCAGAAACTGCAGCCGCCGGATCCGGAAGGTCACGTCGAAGCGCTCGAGAAACGCCTCCTGGTGGCGGTCGCGGCCGCTGCGCCCGCTGCCGGCGTCGACTGCCGCCGCGGCGCCGTCGCGCCGCCACCAGGCCGCCAGGCTGTCCTCCATGCCGCGGCTCAGCACCGAACCCACCGGCTGCGCTGACAGATCGCTCCAGGCCTGGACCAGGGCTTCAACCAGGCGCCAGACACGCCGCTGCACGTACACGTCGAAAGCCAGCCCCATGCTGCGCTCGGCCTGCTCGAGCATGCCGCGGCGCAGCCGGGTCACCAGGTCGGCATTCAGCGCCTGGCCGGCGTAGTCGGCCTGCAGCGCCGCCACCATCCGTTCGATCTTGCCGCGGTGGGCTTCGATGATGCGGCGGTTGACCTGAACCCGGGCATCCTGGGCCACTACCTGATTGAGGTCGTCGAGAATGGGCTGGTTGCGCGGAATCGACGACAGCGCGGCGCGGATGGTACTGAGGTACCCCAGGTCCCGCGCCGGGTCATTGGCCAGTTCCAGGCTCGGGTCCGGTTCTATGTAGACCAGGCACCGCTCCACCTGGCGGTCGGCAGCCCGATGATTGAGCGCCTCCATGGCGGCGCCGAACGGTTTGTTGTTGACGATCCCGCCATCGACGAAATAGCGGTCCGCCGGATCGAAGTGACGGAACGCCGCGCTGCCGTCGCCGAGGCGCACACTGCCGCTCAGAAAGTCCGCTTCCCGCGGCCAGAGCCGCTGCCGCTCGGCCAGCACCCGCTTCATCTCGCTGTGATGGAACGGCGGGAAAGCCCCGGCGTAGGACGAGCTGCCGCGCGCCGCCCACACCAGCCCTGGCAGATTGTCGTCGTGAAAATCGCTGCTCTGGCGGCCGGACTCGGTGGCCACGTGGGTGAGCTGGCAGAACACCGCGTGGGCCCGCTCCTGGGCCACGAGCTGCTCGTGCAGGCGGATGGTGCGGGGATACCCGGCCAGATCGGTCAGGCTGGCGTAAACGTCGAGCCGTTGCCCCGGCGGCAGCAGACTGCTGCCGGCGCGGCGGGTCTCGCCCATGGTTTCCAGGGCATCGAAGAAATGATGGCACAGGCGCTCGCCGGAGAACGGCGGCTGAAACCAGGCCTTGCGCACCAGCCGCGCAATCTTTCCGCGGGTTTCCGGATCGCCGGCGATGTCCCGGGGCAGCCAGAACGACAGCGCCTTGAGAAACGGGTACAGGTACCACTTACGCAGCGGCCCGGTCTTACCGGCACTCAGGTGATCGGCGTCGGCATCGGCCAGCCAGCCGCCGGTCTGGGAGTCCAGCAGCGCATCGTCCACCAGGGCCTTGGCCATCATGACGCCGTTGATGGCGCCCGCCGACGCGCCCGCCAGCACGTCGACGACGACCCGGAAATTACCCTTCTCGTTGATACGGCTCAGCAGGTCGAAGTAGACCGCCTCGGTGTCGCTGGGGCGCCGATCGGGCCCCTCCCGATAGGGCAGCCGGGCGGCCCGCTCCGGGCCCATTTCGTGCAGTACCTTGGAGGCGCGGATCAGCTTCAGCAGTTCCTTGCTGACGCCGTGCATGTACACCGCCAGCGAGGCGCCCCCGTAGATTACTACTGCCAGCCGAAGCTCTTTCTTTGCCATGGCGAATCATTATAGTGGCGTCAACCATCCGGCACGGAACCTGAATCACAATGCAATCCGGACCCGACTGGAACCTCGATTCGACACCGGCAGCGGGACGCTCGGGCGCTGTGCGGCTGCTGCTGTGTCTGACCCTGAGCCTCGCCGCCGCGCTGCCAGCCCCGGGCGTGCGCGCGCAGGAGAGCGGCATCCAGGTGACCGGAACCGGCGAAGTGACCGTGGTACCCGATCTGGCCCGGTTATCCGTGGAAGTACGCCGCGAGGGCGACGACCCGGCGGCGCTCAAGGCCGAGCTGGACGAGGTGACCGCGGCGGTGCTGGCGCTCGGCCGGGAACTCGAGGTGGCCGAGCGCGACATCACCGCGGCCGCGGTGCACGTCTTTCCCCGCTACGTGCGCGACGGCGATCTGTCGCGGCCGGACGGCGTGATCGCCAGCCGCAACATCGAGTTCACGGTACGGGCGCTCGATCGTCTGGCGGACCTGATCAACGGCGCGCTGGAACGGGGCGCCAACGGCATCGGCGGGGTGCAACTCGACGCGTCGAACCGCAAGGAGCTGGATCAGCAGGCGCTGGACCTGGCCATCGACGACGCGGTCCGCACGGCACGCCAGGTGGCCAGACGGTTCGGGGTGGAACTCGGGCCGCTCGCGTTCGCGTCCACCGGGCCGAAAATGTTCAACCCGGTGATGATGGAAGCCATGGCAGTACGCGGCGCCGCCAAGGACAGTCTGGCCCCGGGCGAGCTGTCCATCACGCAGACCATACAGGCATCGTTCGCTATCCGGGAGTAACGACGCGGGTAACCGACGCGGGTAACCATCAGGGTGCCGGATACCCGTAGCTGGCCTGCAGACCGAGCGGAATACCGAGGCTCCAGTAGGCCAGCAGGAACCCGGTCCAGATCACCAGGAAACCCACCGAGAACGGCAGCATCATGGCCACCACGGTGCCGATACCGGTGTCCTTCACATAGCGCTGGCAGAACACCACCACCAGCGGAAAGTAGGGCATCAGCGGGGTAATGATGTTGGTGGAACTGTCGCCAACCCGGTAGGCAGCCTGGGTCAGATCCGGCGAAATGCCGAGTTGCATCAGCATGGGCACCAGAATCGGCGCCAGCAGCGCCCACTTGGCCGAAGCCGAGCCGACGAACAGGTTGACCAGTCCGGTGATGAGCACGATGCCGATCATGGTCAGCGGCCCGGGCATGGCGGCCGCCTCGAGCCACGCCGCTCCCTGCATGGCGAACAGCGCGCCGAGGTTCGAGCGGCCGAATTCGGCAATGAACAGGGCCGCGAAGAACGCCATGACGATGTAGTAGCCCATGCCGCTCATGGCTTTCGTCATGCCCGCCACGATGTCGCGGTGGCTCTTCACCGTGCCGGCAACATAGCCGTAGACCACCCCCGGCAGCAGAAAGAACAGAAAGATCAGCGGCACGATGCTGCGCATCAGCGGTGCCGCCGAGGCGGCCAGGGCACCATCCGGGGCGCGCCACGCGGACCCGGCCGGCAGCGTCGTGGCCACCAGGGCCAGCGCCGCCAGCACCATGGTTGCCAGCGCCATCCTGAGGCCGCGCTGCTCCGCCGGTGACAGCGATTCCAGCGACGGCGCATCGGCCAGATCGCCGTCCACGGCAACCCCGCTCAGACGCGGGTCGACGATGCGGTCGGCGATGTACCAGCCGAGACCAACGATCAGCAGGGTCGAGGCCGAGGTGAAGAACCAGTTGTTGAGCGGGTTCAGTACGATGTCCGGGTCGATGATCTGAGCACCGGCCTGACTGATGCCCTGCAGCATGGGGTCCAGCGCGGAAGGCACGAAGTTGGCACTGAACCCGCCGGAGACGCCGGCGAACGCCACCGCGATGCCGGTGAGGGGATGGCGGCCGGCGGCCTGGAATATCACCGCCCCGAGAGGAATCACCAGCACGTAGCCGGCGTCCACGGCGCTGTGACTGATGATGGCGATGAGCAGCAGCATGGGGGTGAGCAGATGCCGGCTGGTGACCGCCAGCAGGGCCCGCAGCGCGGCCCTGATGAAGCCGGTGTGATCGGCCACGCCAATACCGAGCATGGCCACCAGCACGACCCCCAGCGGGTGGAACGAAACGAAGGTCTGCACCATGCCGCTGAAAAAAGCCGTCAGGGCTGCCGGCTGCAGCAGGTTCTGCACCTCTATGGGCGCGCCGCTGCGGGGGTCGACATGGGAATAGCTGAACTGGGCCATGACGGCGGACAGCAGCCACACCGCCAGCAGCAGCAGAAAGAACAGCAGGGCCGGATCCGGCAGCCGGTTGCCGACCCGCTCCACCGTGTCCAGTGCCCGCGCCAGGGCGCCGCGCCCGGCCTCGCCGTGTTCCGTCATCGTGTTCTCCGTCAGCGCAGCAATGGTGGGTGGGCGGCGGCGCCCGTCACCGGCGTACCCTGGGCAGAAGCTGGCGAAATACCAGACCGCCGACGGCCCCGCACAGGGCCTGCAGGGTCAGCCCGGCGGTGCCCCGCGCCCCGGCGACGCCGGTGATTCCCAGCGCCTGATAAAGCAGCACGTGGATCATCAGCACCGCCACGCCGCCGGCCAGGGAATAACCCACGGCCCGCCACCACGGCCAGCGCCGGATGACCCAGGCCGCCACCGGGAAGGCGATGGCCAACGCCACCGCCACCATGGGCAGCAGCGTCGGCGCCATACCCAGCAGGTCGTGCCCGCTGGCGGCCAGGCGGTCACCAACGGTAACCGGTGCGCCCAGATCCGCCAGGTTCGACATCACCGTTTGCGTGTGCGCAATGGCCGCGCAGGCGTAGGTGACGAACACCGCTGCCAGGAAGGCCAGTATCATTCGGATCATCGCCGCACCCCGTTTCCCCGCGCAGCCCGCCGCCACGCTCCGCGCCGCAGTGTAACCCGCGGCGCACCCAACCCGGCAGGGTACGGGTACACTGATGGCGGCAGACCAGCGGGTGAGGGTACGGACATGCGGGCAACCGGGGCGGCGGGCAGGGTGGCAGTGGCAACCGCCATGGTCATGATGGCGGCGACGGCCGGAGCGGCAGAGGACGCGCCCGGCTATGCCGTGGAGACCGTTGCCCAGGGGCTCGACGAACCCTGGGGACTGGCTTTTCTGCCCGGCGGCGAACTGCTGGTCAGCGAACGCCCCGGGCGGCTGCGCCGGATCGCCGCGGACGGCACCGTGAGCGCCCCGCTCGATGCGGTTCCCGAGGTCTACTACCGCGGCCAGGGGGGCCTGCTGGATCTGGCCCTGCATCCCGACTACGCGAACAACGGCCGGGTGTACTTTTCCTACTCCCACGGGAATGCCCGGGACAGCGCCACCCGGGTCGCCCATGCCCGGCTCAGCGGCAATACGCTCAGCGACGTTACGGTGGTCTTCACCGCCCGCCCGGGCAAGGACACGCCCCAGCATTATGCCGGCAGCCTGGCTTTCCTGCCGGACGCCACCCTGCTGGTGACCATCGGCGACGGTTTCGACTACCGGGAACAGGCCCAGAACCTGCTTTCGCTGCTGGGCAAAGTGGTGCGCATCGATGCCGATGGCGGCATTCCGCCGGACAACCCGTTCGTCGGCCGCGCCGACGCGGCGCCGGAGATCTGGACCTACGGCCACCGCAACCCCCAGGGCCTGGCGGTGGATCCGCGCTCCGGCACCGTCTACCTGCACGAACACGGGCCCCGGGGCGGAGACGAAATAAACGTACTGGAACCCGGCCGCAACTACGGCTGGCCGGTGATCACCTATGGCATGGACTACAGCGGCGCCTACGTGTCGCCCTACACGGAACTGCCAGGCATGGAACAACCGTTGCTCTACTGGGTGCCCTCCATTGCGCCGTCGGGCTTCACCATCTACCGCGGCGCCCGATTCCCGGACTGGCAGGGGGATCTGTTCCTGGGCGCGCTGGTGGATCGGGAGGTGCGCCGGGTCGATCTCGAAGGCGGGGCGGTGGTCGCTCAGGAGTCACTGCTCGGGGAAGCCGGGGAACGCATCCGCAACGTCAAGGAAGGTCCCGACGGGGCGCTCTACGTACTCACCGATTCCCACCAGGGACAGGTGCTGCGGCTGGTGCCGCGATGAGCGCCGCGTGACCGGCCATCAGAGCGCATCGAACACGGCGCAGATGACCAGAATCACCACCGCCGCACCCACCAGCAGCGCCACGATCCCGGGCGCGGGCCGCACCTGCAGCGGGGTCGGCACGGCGCTTCCGGTTCCGGCGGGCCGGGCTGGCGGCACCGTCACCAGCAGCAGCCCGGTCAGCGCCAGCGCGGTCAGGCAGCCGGTCACGTTCCACCACAGCCACGACACCTGGGGAAACCCGAGCCACAACACCGTGTTGACGGCGAGCCCGGCGGCGAACCCGGCGATGGCACGGAGCTGACCGGCCCGAGGCAGCGCCAGCGCCACCACGAACAGCGCCAGCAACGGCCCGTTGGCCATGGAGCCGATCTTGTTGATGGCTTCCAGCACCGTGGGCGCAATACGCTCCACCTGAAACGAGAACGCCACCGCAAACAGGCCCCAGAACAGGGTCAGGAGCTTGGAGGCCAGAAACAACTGCCGCTCGCTGAGGCGGCGAAAACGCGCCAGACAGTCTTCCACCGTGGCCGCCGACAGGGAATTGATGGAGGAGTCGATGGACGACATGGCGGCGGCGAAAATGCCCACCATGACCAGACCGACCATCCCGGGTGCGAACCGCTCGAGCACGTAGAACGGATAAGCCAGGTTGTAATTGGGCGACCCGTCGCCCCGCTCCGGCAGGCCGGCAACGAAGCCCGTGTCCACCGCCGCGTAGGCGGCGAGTCCGAGGCCCAGGCAGCAATAGGCCAGCACCAGGGGAAAGCGCAGCACGCCGTTGTACAGCAGCACCCGCTGGGTCCCCCGCTCCGAGCCGGCGGAGAGCACCCGCTGGGCCTGGCTCTGATCGCAGCCGTAATAGGCCACGTACAGAAACAGCCCGCCGATGAGCATGGGCCAGAAACCGTAGTTGCCGTCGCCGTCCAGGCCCCAGTGGTTGGACAGGGTGTCGGTCCGCGCATCGAAGAAGGGCGACACGCCGCCGACGTCGCCGGCCAGCGTGACCAGACTGAAGGCCACCGCACCGGTCAGCAGCACCAGTTGAATGACGTCGCTGATCACCACTGCCCGCATGCCGCCGAGCAGATCGTAGACCACGGTCACCGCCATCAGCAGCAGCACCGCCTGGACGAAGGTCACGTCCATCAGCAGCGTGAGCACCAGCGCCACGCCGTAAACCGTCACCCCGGTGGCGACCCCTCGAAACACCTGAAACGACAGGCTCGCCACCAGCCGGGCGCCCAGGCCGAGGCGCTGCTCCAGGAACTCGTAGACCGAAATGACCCCGGCCCGGCGTACCGGAACCAGCAGGAAGATAACCGCCAGCATGGCCAGCGGCACCGCCAGTTCGTACTGCAGCCACAGCAGCCCGCCGCCGGCGGCAAAGCCGACGAAAGCCGGGGCACCGAGCAGACTGTTGGTCGAGCACTGGGTGGCGATGGTGGATGCCGCCAGCGACAGCGGGTTCATGCGCCGGCCGCCCAGATAATAGTCACTGCGGCTGGTCTGGCCGGCACCGATGCGCCAGGCCAGGATCACCATGCCCACCAGATAGACGGCAACCACCAGCCAGTCGAGTGGGGTCATCACAATGGGCCGGGCGTACGCCGGCAGCAGCCCCTCAGGAGGCCCGCGCCATCCGCAGCGAGTTGCCCGGCGGCGTTCCACCGGGGGTCATGGCACCCGCTTGCTCGGCGTCTTGCCGGGCCGCGTCCAGCAGATCCTGGAAAACATCGTGATAGACGCTGACGACCCGGTTCCAGGCCGGCATGAGCGGCGGGCTGTCGCCGCTCTCGAGGAACGATTCCCCGGCCCTCAGAATCGTGCTCGCGAACACCTCCACGGCCTGCTCCTCGGCGTGCCGGTCCAACTGCATACCGTTCATGAGCGCATCGTTGGCATAGGACTCGATCAGGTCGAGGGCAATGCGGTAGTAGGCGGCTTTGACGGTGCGGATGGTGCCCGGATCGAATACCGCGCCATAGGTGGCGAGTTTGCGGAACAGCGCCTTGCTGATGTCCAGGCTCATGCGCGACAAGCCCGTGCGTGCATCCTCCGCCGACAGATCCTGGTGCTTGTGGTCGTAGGCGTCGGCGACCTCCACCTGACACAGCCGGTTGGTGGAGTAGTTACGGTACACCTCGGAGAGCACGCCGATCTCGAGACCCCAGTCCGACGGAATGCGCAGGTCCTTGAGCACGTCGATACGCATGGCGAATTCGCCGGCCAACGGGTAACGGAAGCTGTCCAGATACTGCAGGTAGGCGTGCTCGCCGGTGACCTTCTTCAGCGTGCGAATCAGCGGCGACACCAGCAGGCGGCTGACCCGGCCGTTCAGCCGCTCGCCGGTAGTGCGGGCGTAGTAGCCTTTGCAGAACTCGTAATTGAAAGCCGGGTTGGCCACCGGATAGATCAGCCGCGCCAGCAGGTCGCGCTGGTAGGTGATGATGTCGCAGTCGTGCAGGGCCACGGTTTCGGCCACGTCGCTGGCCTGCACGTAGCCGAAGCAATACCACACGTTGCGGCCCTTGCCCGGCGAGTCGGGCGCCAGGTTCAGATCGTCCAGGTGATCGTGAATGGCGCGCATGCGCGGACCGTCATTCCACAGCACCACGTGGTTCTGGGGCAGCACCGAGAAGTATTCCAGCGCGTGGCGGTATTCGGCTTCGCTGGCCCGATCGAGACCGATGACGATCTGCGACAGATAGGGCACCTGCTGCAACTCGCTAACGATCTTCTTCAGCGCCGGGGTGGCGAGCTCCGAGTAGAGACACGGCAGCACCAGCGCCATGGGGCGTTCCCGGGAAAAGGTGAGCAGTTCTTCGTGCAGGGCCTCCACCGGCCGCCGGGACAGGTTGTGCAGCGTGGTGATGATGCCGTTCTGAAAGAAATCACTCATGAGAGCCCTCCGGGTTGGCGGCGCCGGGGCAGACGCCCGCGCCCGACAGCAGCGCATCCAGCGCCGCACTCCAGTTGTCCGGGCCGGCGCCCGGCGCTCGAACGCCGACGTCACGGCCAAGGCCGTCGCGTAACTCGAGATAGCCGCCGTCGCGGCGCGGGAAAACCAGGGCCCGATCCGCCGCCTGCAGCATGCCGAGGTCGTTGTCCGCATCCCCGCAAGCCACCACCGGCAGCGCTGCCGCGGTCTCGGCACGCAGCCGCCGCTGGACCCGGCGCATGGCCTGGGCTTTGTCGGTGCGTGGCATGACGTGCAGGAACCGGCCACCGGCAACGCACCGGTAGCCGAGCGCCGAGACGGCGGATTCGAAATCCGCCAGGCGCGCGTCGCTATCGAGCCACAGCAGCGGCTCAGAAGCGGCACGGTGCCGGGCCAGACGGGCGGCATCGGGGGTCAGTCCGGTATGGCGCGCAACTTCCAGCGCCGACAGGTCGCCGAACCCCAGGAAGCGGTAGTCACCGCGGCGCCGCAGGCAGCGCAGGTGCGCACGCAGCTCGGCGTAACCCTCGCCTTCGAAGCTGATGGCATAGCGCGGCGGACGCCCCGGCGCCGCGAACGCCAGCGGCCAACCGAACCCGGCGCCGTTTTCGAAAATCAGAATCGGCGCCTGGTCACACAGCGCCGCCAGCGCCAGCATTTCGTCCAGGGTTTTGCTGGACGCCAGGGCCACGCGGTGACCACGGGCGCTCAGCCGGTTCAACGCGGCGGCCGCCGCCGGCAGATCATAGCCATCGTCCAGCAGGGTGCCGTCCAGATCCGTCACCACCAGCCATACCAGCGCGCAGGCCGCGGTGTGAGGGTCTGACGCCGTCCCCGGGCGGGGCTGTCCATCGAACCGGGTATCCATGACCAGGGCTCATGCAACGACTGAGCCAAGCGCCTGCCATGCACCGGAATTGCGCATTCTTACGTCGTCCCGAGCCGCTTCGATGCCCTCGGGTGGGCAATCCACGGCCCGTCATGCACCAAATCGGTGCGCCTTCCCGATGCATCGATTCCTGGTAGAGTCTGCGTTTTTTGGCCCCCGGAGCGCGCCCGAATGCCTCGATTCGCAACTTTCACAAGCGCCATGGGCCGGCCGCCGAGAGTGCTGGCGCTGCTGTTCACCCTGGTGGCCCTGGCTGCCGGCGCCACCGCGGATGCCCATGCCGACAACGCCATCCGCCAGACCAAAGGCGATTTCGAAGACAAGTTCCGGCAGCTCGATGAAGCCCTGCCCACGGCCAACGTCTATCGTACCGCCGCCGGTGAGCCGGGCCCGCAGTACTGGCAGCAGCGCGCCGACTACGACATCGACGTGAGCCTGGACGAGGACGCCCGGCGCCTCACCGCCAGCGCCGCCATCACCTATCACAACGACTCACCGGACCGCTTGCGCTACCTGTGGCTGCAACTCGACCAGAACCGCTTCCGCAGCGACTCCATGGACGCGCGCAGCCGGACTTTGGCGGAGCCGGATCGCATCACCTTCAGCGAACTGCGCCGGCTGCAGTACCTGGAGAACTTCGACGGCGGCCACCACATCACCCGGGTCGCGGACAGTCGCGGCAACGATCTGCCCTATGTCATCAACGGCACCCTGATGCGCATCGACCTGCCGGCGCCCCTGGACAGCGGCCAGTCCGTGCGCTTCTCCATCGACTGGAACTTCCTGCTGGTGGAAGAGGACGCGGTGAACGCGCGCGCCGGTTACGAGACCTTCGACGATGGCAACGACATCTTCCTGGTCGCTCAGTGGTTCCCGCGGCTGGTGGCCTATTCCGACTTCGAGGGCTGGCACAACAAGGAATTTCTGGGCAACGGCGAGTTCACCCTGGAGTTCGGCGACTACCAGGTGGCCATCACGGTGCCGGCCGATCACGTGGTGTCGTCCACCGGCGAGCTGCAAAACCCCAACGAGGTCCTGAGCGCCGAGCAGCGGCGGCGCCTGTCCCAGGCCCGCGACGCCGAGCGGCCGGTGTTCATCGTCACCCCGGAGGAGGCGCTGGACAATGAATCGGCCGGCACCGATCGGACCCGTACCTGGCGCTTCGAGGCCGACAACGTGCGCGACTTCGCCTGGGCCTCGTCGCGCAAATTCATCTGGGATGCCCAGGGTTACCGGCAGGACGATGACGCCAACCCGTTCGTGCTGGCCATGTCGTTCTACCCGAAGGAAGGCGAACCGCTGTGGTCGAAGTATTCCACTCAGTCGGTGATTCACACCATGGAGGTGTACTCGCGCTTTTCGTTCCCCTACCCGTATCCGACCGCCCAGTCGGTGAACGGACCGGTGGGCGGCATGGAGTACCCGATGATCACCTTCAACGGGCCGCGCACCGAGTTGCAGGAAGACGGCGAGCGGACCTATTCGCGCGGCGAGCGGCGCTTCCTCATCGGCGTGGTCATCCACGAGATCGGGCACACCTACTTTCCCATGGTGGTGAACTCGGACGAACGCCAGTGGACCTGGATGGACGAAGGCCTGAACACCTTTCTGCAGTTCATCGCCGAGCAGGAGTGGGAGGACGACTATCCCTCTCAGCGCGGCGAGCCGCGCTGGATCACCGAGTTCATGAAGAGCGAGCCCCAGGTGCCGATCATGACCAACTCGGAATCGCTGATGCAGTTCGGCAACAACGCCTACGCCAAACCGGCCACGGCGCTGGTGATCCTGCGCGAGACCATACTCGGCCGCGACTTGTTCGACTTCGCCTTCCGCGAGTACGCGCGGCGCTGGAAGTTCAAACGGCCGACCCCGGCGGACCTGTTCCGGACCCTGGAGGAAGCCTCCGGCGTGGACCTGGACTGGTTCTGGCGCGGCTGGTTCTACAGCACCGACCACGTGGACATCAGCCTCGACCGGGTGACCCATCTGAAGGTGGACAGCAAGGACCCGGACGCGGAGAAGGCCTGGCAGCGTGAGCAGTATCAGGCCGAACCGCCGTCCCGTACCGACCTTGCCAACGCCGAGGCAGGCATCGAAACCCGCCTGGAGCGGATGCCGGACCTGGAGGACTTTTACGTCGAAAACGACCCGTTCACGGTCTCCAACCAGGACCGCAACGACTATCAGAAGTATCTGGAGTCCCTCACCGACAGCAAAGCCAGCAACCCGGACTGGCGCCGCCAGGTGCTGGACAAAGCGGTGGCCGACGACCGCAACTACTACGTGCTGGAATTCAGCAACCTGGGCGGACTGGTGATGCCCATCATTCTCGAACTCGACTACGAGGACGGCGCCAGCGAGCGGCTGGTGCTGCCGGCGGAGATCTGGCGGCGCTCACCGCAACAGGTCAGGCACCTGCTCATGCGCGAGGGCAGGATCACGTCGATCACCGTGGACCCCAACTGGGAAACCGCCGACGTGGACCTGTACAACAACCACTACCCGCGGCGGATTCTGCCGTCGCGCCTGGAACTGTTCGAGCCGCCCGAGACGCCGGGAAACATTCCGCTACGCGACCTGATGCAGGACATCAAGGCGGAACTCGACAGCCAGACCGACAAGCTCGACACCCCGGACGCCCTGCCGGCGCCGGCCGCCGACGACCCGGGCGTACCGATGGAAGCGCAGCCCCAGTGACGGGTCGCGGCCGCTTCGGCGCGCTGCTGGCGGCCGCGCTCTGGGCCGTGCTCGCAGCGGAGCCGGCGACGGCCCATCAGCTCAAGGTAGCCATCACCACGGCGCTGTTCAATCCGCGCAGCGGTGACATCGAGGTCATGCACCGGTTCTACCGTCATGATGCCGAACATGCGCTCGGCGTCATCACCGGCGCCGGCGCGGACATCGTCGACAGCGAGCGGGATCGGCTGAAGTTCGCCGTGTACGTTCACGATCACTTCGCCCTGCGCGGCATCGGCGCCGATCTGGAGCCGTTGACCCTGGTGGGCGCGGAACTGGACGGGGAATTCCTGTGGGTCTATCAGCGCACCCCCGCACCCGATGAGTTGCGCGGACTGGCAGCCCGATTCAACGCGCTGCAGGACGTTTGGGAAGACCAGGTCAACACCTTGAATGTGGAACGGGGCAGCAGCGTGGGCACGCTGACGTTCCGCACCGGCGATGGCTGGCGGCAAACCACATTCACCGCCGATGGATTGCCCGGGCGGTGAGAATCGCCTAGTGTGATGACGGCTTTGCAGTGATTTCCGCAACCGACGAATCTCGAATTGAGGAGACGACATGAATCAGCCTGGCCTGAAGCATCTGTGGGTAGGACTGGCGCTTGCCGCCGCCCCGGCGCTGGCGGACGAAGGTGCCGCTGAGTATCGCGAGCACGTGATGGAAGCCATCGGTGGCCACATGCAGTCGGCGGCGGACATCGCCCGCGGCAAAGTTCCTCACACGGCGCACCTGGCGCTGCACGTCAACGCCATCGCCGAGCTCTCCACCATCACCGGAACGCTGTTCCCGGCCGGATCCGAGGGTGGCGACGCACTGCCCGCCATCTGGGACAACCCGGACGACTTCGCCACCAAGGTCAGTGACTTCGAGAGCGCCGCCAGCGGCCTGAAGGCCGCCATCGACGGGGGCGGCGACGTCGGCAGCGCCTTCCAGTCGCTGGGGCAGGCGTGTAAGAGCTGTCATGACGATTATCGGGAAGACGACTGAATTCCGCCGCCAGAGGCGGCGGAATTCGAGTTTCCCCTGCGGGAAAACTTCGACGACGTACGTATCGCCAGAGGCGGCGGAATTCAGTTTAGAAGTTTCCCCTGCGGGAAAACTTCGACGACGTACGTATCGCCAGAGGCGGCGGAGTTCAGCCTGGCAGTTTCCCGGCGGGGGTCTTCAGGTCAATGACAGACCCCACCAGACGGTGGCGGTGACGGCGGCGGCGGTGATCACGGCCCGCACGGACAGGTGGCGGGCCGGGGTCACGGTCATCCGTTTGCGGCCGGTGAACATCGACAGCGGGGTGGGGTCGCGTTTCAGTCCGTAGATCAGGTGCGCCAGCAGGTGCACGCCGATCAGCACAATCACGGCCCAGAACGCCTGGTGATGAATGGACGACAGCGCCGACACGGTATCGTCGCTGGCGTGGCGCACCAGCGGGCCCTCGGTGAAGATCTCGTCGGTGGTGAACAGTCCGGTGACGGCCTGCACCGTCACCACGGTCAGCATGGCGGCCACCAGCAGGACGCCGGGTGCGGTCCGCGGCCGCTCCGCGGGCGCGCCGCGAAAGTGCTCGAGCAGCTGCCGAGGCCGGAAGCGGAAGCTGGCCAGGCGGGCGTACCGGCCACCCCACAAGGCCCAGCACAAACGGAACAGCAGCAGGCCCAGCGCCACATAGCCAAGCCGCAGATGCCAGTCCATGAGGGCAATCTCGCCGCTCAGGCCGGTCGCCAGCGACCCGGCGATGGACACCGCAAAAACCCAGTGCCAGACCCGTAGCGGCCAGTCCCAGACCAGGGTCGTAGCGGCACCCCGGCTCTCCGATTCCGCCATGACGTAACTCCTCAGGCCGTAAAGTGAAAACCGATGGCATTGAAGTGGTGAAGCACCAGCACCACCAGGGCCGCGGCCAGGACCACCCCGGTGTGGCGCAGCCGGCGCCACCGTGACCAGCTCCGCCCGCGCCACACCGGCACCAGCAACGCAACGCACAGCAGTGTCAGGACCGCAGCGGCCACCCCGACGCCCAGACCGGCCAGAAACAGCGGCGGCGGAAAGGCAAAAAACACCGCCGCAAAATTCTCGCCGATCGGGCCCAGACCGAGCGCCCCCAGTACCAGCGCGGCCAGCCAGGTGAGCGCGGTGAGCATGAGCATGCGGGCGGCCCAGCGCTCGCCTCGGCTCTGCCCCGGCGGATTCCGGCCGCGCCGCAGCCAGGCACCCACCAGCGCGCAGGCCAGGACCGCCAGCGCCATGCCGAGGATGGCATTGAGCACCACCGGATCCTGCAGGGGCCCCACCTTCTGCAGAACCATGATCGGTTGGGGCGGCAGCAAGGCGGCGACGCTTCCCTCCGGGGTACTCGTGAACAGCACCCGGGTTCCGTCGTCCATACTGGCGAAAGCGTCTCCCCCGAGGGGACGCAGGCGGGTGCTGTCCACGGCGGTCGTGACCACCAGCGCGTCATCGATCACCGAGACCGTAACGCCATCGGTCAGGAACATGGCTTCGACAGTGGTGTAGGCCCGCCGGGTCGACAGGTAACGGCCCGCGTATTCCCCCAGGGCGCGGCCGGGCTTCGCCCCCACCGCAGCATCGGGCGCTGCCTCGGCCGCGGCAGAGACAGCCTGCAGCGGGCCGGGCGGGAAATAACGTTCCAGCAACGCCGGCACGAAACCGTCGATCAGTTCGCCGCCACCACCGGAGGTATTGGTCGAAATGAAAACCCCCAGGCCGAGATCCGGCACCAGTTGCATGTCCGACAGGAAGTGGACGGTACCGCCGCCGTGGCCAATGGCCCGATAACCATGGGGATGACTCTCGATGAAGCCATGTGCCAGACCCGGCATGCTCGGATCCAGAGTGAAGTGCTGGCGGTGCATACGCGCCGCAGTTGCCGGCTGCAGGATGCGTGCGCCGTCCAGGACACCGCCGTTCAGGTGCGCGAGCATCCAGCGCGACATGTCGGCGGCCGTGGTCGACAGGGCCCCGGCCGGACCAACGGGACTGATGAAGGCAAACACCCCGGGCTCGAAGGCGCCGGCCCGGCGCACGTAGCCCCGGCTCACGTTCTGCGCCAGTGCCGCCGTCATGGGCGCCGGCTCGGACCGGGTCCAGGGCTCGCGGAAGGTGCTGTGGTTCATGCCCAGCGGCAGCAGCAGATTGCGCTCTACGTAGTCTTCGAAGGCCAGGCCCGACACGTTGGCGACGATCAGTCCGGCGACCGCTACCCCGTAGTTGGAATAGGCGGGCAGTTCTCCCGGCGGGCGGACTCGTGCCGGCTGGTAACGCTGCAGATAGTCCAGCAACGGCAGCGCGGCGTCGGGATCGTCACTGAACAGGTGGCCCATCAGCGACTCTTCGAAGCCCGGAGTGTGCGCCATGAGATGACGCAGGGTAATCGGTTGCTCGAAGGTGTCGGCAATCTGCAGATCCGGCAGGTAGCTCTGGATGTCCGCGTCGAGGTCCACAAGGCCCTGCTCCTGGAGCTGCATCACGGCGGTCCAGGTGAACGTCTTGGAGATCGACCCGGGACGGAACAGGCTGCGCCCGGGATCGACCGGCCGGCCGTTTTCGAGATCGTCGTGGCCATAACCCCGGGCCAGAACCAGGCGGCCGTCGTGGACAATCGACAGGGTCACCCCAACCACCTGCTGGGCGCGCATACGCGCCAGCACGAAGCCATCGACGAAGGCTGCCAGATCGTCCGGGTCGATGGCGGGCCGGGCACCGGCCGGCTCCGTCGTGCCCGGGGCGGCAGGCGCTGACGCCTCGCGTTCTGCGGCCACCGCCGTCAGCGGCGGCGCGGCAAGTCCGGCGCTGACCGCGAACCACCATGCCAGCCGGCACAGGGTTGCACGGCACCGAACTGCCGGGCGGAGGGCAACGCCGCGCCGACGTTCTCCGTTGCTGACGATGTTCATGGGGTCGGCGTGCGTCCGTCTGGCTGCGATCCCCGGCACCGCGTCCGGGACCCGGACCAGACTATGCCGCAGCAGACGCGACAACGCACTTTCAGACCGTGCGCCGGCGCCGCCCCGCTGGAACCAGCGTGTCCGTCACCGCGCGGCCGAGTTGCCGCAGCGGGTTGCGCCGCAGGCGACCGGCAGAACCGAACAGTCCCGCCACATCCACCGGTGCCGCCCCATCATCACCCATCGCGCAACGCGCCAGCAGGGACCCGAACAGGGTTCCGGTCACCGCGCCGGCCCCGCTGTCGCCCGCCGCGACCCACAGCCCCGGGGCAAACTCGCCCCACACCGGCGCGCCGTTGCCGGTGAATCCCGCGGCGCCGCACCAGACATGCTGAAACCTCATGCCGGCCAGGGGCAGGTTGGGATAACGCCGGACCAGACTGGCGCGCAGACGGACCAGCGCGGTGGTCCGGTCCCCCGCCTCGTCGGCGCTGAAGCTGGCCCGTACCAGCAGCCTGCCGTCGTCCGTGCGGCGTAAGGTTGCACCGCGTTCGCCCGCCGGCTGGACCGCCCACCCGTGCTGATTTCCCAGCCGCGCCAGCACCTGTCGCGGCAGTGGCGCGGTCAGCGCGCTCCAGGCGCAGCGTGGCGCGATCCGGGCGCCGGCGGCGGCCGGCACGCCGGCCAGGGCGCCGAGGGCGGCGCTGATGGCCAGCAGAACAACCGGCGCCTTGACGCTGCCGTCATGCCCCTCGGCCCGCCAGCCGCCGGGTTCCCGAGTCAGTGCCGTCACCGGCGATTCTTCGTGCAACGTCGCGTTCAGGGGCAGGCAGTTGGCCAGGCCCCGGATCAATGCGGCCGGTTGCACCAGGGCGGCAGTGGGTGTGTAGAGGCCGGCGCCATAGAAGCGGGTGCCCAGACGCGCCGCCAGCGCATCCCCGCTCAGCCACCGGCAGTCGACCCCGGCGGCCTCGAGCCGGGCCCGTTGCGCCATCAGCCGGCGCCTGCCGGGTTCGCTCACGGCGCCGTGATAGACCCCGCCGCGGACGAACTGGCAGTACATGTCGTGGTCGGATACCAGCGCTTCCAGGGCGGCAATGGTTTCGCCGATCAGCACCTGGCGCCGCGCGGCCGTAGACGGATCCACCCCCTGTGCGTCATTCGAAACCCGATCGCCGTTGGGATCGCTGGCCAGCAACAGTCCGCTGCCGCGGCCGGCATCCGCATCGCCGACCACGCCGGCCTCGAGCACCACCACCCGCTGGTCCGGGCGCGCTTCGGCCCAGGCCCGGGCGGCGGCAATCCCGGTGAAACCGGCGCCCACCACCACCGCGTCCGCTTCCAGCTCTTCGGTAAGGGCAGGCTCCGGACAGCGCGGCACCAGCAGCGCCTGCCAGCCACTGGGGTCACGGTAGCGGGGAAAAGGCATCGGCTCGAACGATCCATGTTCTCGAGTACGGCTGCCGGCACCTTAGCAGGCGCGCGCGCGCGCCGGCGGGAACCAGGCCACAACCCGCCGAACCGGCGCCGCGCCGGCCCGCGACTGCCAGTCGGGGCGGACGGACAGGTACACTATCGGGCTCATCCCGCCGAGGAGCCCACGATCAGCGCGACCCCGCGAGCCACCGTCAGCACGGCGCCCATGCGGCTGATGTGGCTGACTGCCCGTCTGTTGCCGTGCTCGCTGGCGTCTACCCTGGGCGCGGCGCTGCTGCGCGTGATCGGACCACTGCAGCGCAAGCACGGTCACGTGCTGCGCAACCTGCACCAGGTCATGCCAACGGCGGATCCAGCGCGGCTGCGGCGCGTGGCCCGGGAGGTGTGGGCCAATCTTGGCGCGGTGATCTTCGAGTATCCGCACCTGGCCCATATCGTCCGGCACCGGGTGACGGTACGGATGGCGGAGCCGGTGCGGGCACTGCTGGACGCGGGCCGGCCGGCACTGTTCGTGACCGCCCATACCGGCAACTGGGAAGTGCTGGCGAGCTACATAGGAAGCCGGCCGCCGGGCATGGTGGTGGTCTACAGCCCCGACGCCAACGACCGGGTGCACACTCTGATTCAGACCTTCCGGGCGCCCGGCAGCTGCGAGTACGTGACCAAACAGGACGCCCTGCGGCGTCTCACGCCCCGATATCTGGAAGGCCGCTCCGTGGGCCTGCTGCCCGACGTACGGGTCGATTCGGGTCCCGGCATCCCGTTGTTCGGCATCGATGCGCCCACCACCATCAGTCCGGCGCGGATCGCCGCCCGGCTCGGTTATCCGATGATCCCGGTCCGGGCCAAACGCCTGGGACCGGCCCGCTTCGAACTGGAGTTCCTGGCGCCGCTCGAACCCCGCCCCGGGCTCAAGGGCAAGCCGGCCGCCATCGACCTGATGCGCCAGTTCAACGAGCTGCTGGAGCGCTGGATCGACGAGCGCCCCGGCGAGTGGCTGTGTACCAAGCGGCGCTGGCCAAAGGCGGACGGGCGCTGAGGTGCTGACCCTGGATCGCTACATCATCCGCCAGGTGCTGGTCCCCACGGTCCTCGGCCTGGCGCTCCTGATTCTGCTGTTCACCGCCTTTACCAGTGTGCAGCTACTGCGCTCGGCGGCCCTCGGCAACCTGCCGGTGCGGGACGTACTGGCGCTGGTGGTGGCCCACGATCTGTCGGCGCTGGAGGTGCTGGTGCCGTCGGCCTTCTTCGCCGCGCTGATCATGGTGACCTGCACCTGGCACCGGGAGGGCGAGCCCTATGCGCTGTACGCCAGCGGCGCCTCTCCGGACCGCCTGTCCCGGCCCCTGCGCTGGCTGGCCCTGGCGGTGGCGCTGTGTGTGGCGGCCCTGTCCATCTACGGCCGTCCCTACTCCTACGTGCTGCGCTACGACATCAACGAGCGCGCCGCCAACCTGACCTCGCGGCACATGTCCCCGCAACGCTTCTATCGCTGGGACCGCCAGTTTGTCATCCAGGCCGAAGACATCCGCCGCAGCGAACCCAATCTCGACCAGGTCTTCGCCCGGGCCCAGGTGGAGGCGCGGCCGCTGGTGCTGCGGGCGCGGGAAGGCCAGATCAGCGAGACCGACCTCGAACGCAACCAGACCCTGACCTTCTTCGACGGCGTGTCCTACGAAATCTCGGCCGAGACCCCGGCCGGCGCCGGAGCAGCGCCGGCTACCGGCCCACCGGACCCGGAGGCTGCGGCCATGCCGGATCGGGTGACCCGCTTCGATCGGCTGGTGTATCGGGTGCAGCGGCCGCCCAGCGACGCGCTGTCGAAACGCCGCGCGCGCTCCACCTGGGACCTGGCCGAGGCCACCGCGCCCAAAGACGTGGCGGAGTTCCAGTGGCGGCTGTGCATGCCGCTGATCGCGTTTCTGGTGGCGCTGATGGCCATCGAACTCGGCCGGCTGCAGCCCAAACAATCGCCCTACGCGCGATTTGCCCTGGCCATCGTACTCTACGCACTGGTCTTCAATCTGAGCAGCATCACCACGTCGGCGGTGGAGAATGGGCTGGTGCCGCGTTATCCGGGCGTATTCAGCGCCGTCATCGTCATGCTGGCGGTGTATCTGGTGATGCGGCGCATTCCGCGCCTGACCCTCAAGGTGCCGGCGTGAAGCGGCTCTACCGCTACCTGGGCGGCGCGCTGGTGCGCGGCTTCGCGCTGGTGGCCGGGGCACTGCTGGCCCTGTTCGGCCTGTTCGATTTCATGGAACAGGCCGGTGACGTGGGGGAGGCCAGTTTCTCCACCCTGGACGCCCTGGCGGTGGTGGCCCTCAATCTGCCTTCCCGGCTGCTGGATCTGTCCCCGTTCATTGCCCTGCTGGGGGTGGTCTACGGACTCAGCACGTTCGTGCGCAGTCACGAATTGATCGCCATGCGCGCCGCCGCAGTGACGCCGCTGCGCCTGGCGGTGATCTGCGCCGCGGCCACGGTGGCCTTCTTCGTGGTGCTGGCGGGGGTGGAATTCATCGGCCGGCCCATGGCGCAGCAGGGCCACCTGCTGCACATGACCGAAACCTCCCGGGACGGCGCCCTGTTCTCGCGGGACGGCATCTGGATCGAGCACGACGGTCAGTTCGTGAACATCGAATCGTTGTCCACCAACGGGGTGCCGTCGGGCATTCACGTTTACGAGTTCGGTGACGATTCGCGGCTGGAACGGTACCTGACTGCGGCCCGCGCCGAGATGCTCGCCACCGAAGCCGGCGGCGGCGAGGCCGTCTGGGAACTTCGCGGGGTGGTGGAGAAGCGCTACCGCTACGATGGCGAGGAGTCCGTCGTCACCCGGCAACTGGCAGCCATGCCCTGGACTTCGCCCTGGCGCGAGTCGACGGCTCTCTACGAGCTGCCGCTGGAGAGCCTGACCCTGGCGGAGCTGGACGCGCGGCGGCGGGAACTGGCGGCGGAGAACCGGCCCACGGGAATTCACGCCATGGAATACTGGCGGCGCCTGCTGATGCCGGCGTCGGGGGTCGCGTTTGCCCTGTTTGCCGCGCCCTTCGTGCTCGGCGTGGGGCCGCGTTCCAGCATGGGCGGCGCCGTGTCCCTGGGGGTAGCTAACGCCCTGGTGATGTTCCTGGTCCAGCAGATCGGCACCAATGCCATCTATCTGGCCACCCAGTCGCCGCTGCTGGCAGTGGCCAGTCCGGTGGCGGTGGTGGCGCTGGTAGCCGCCCTGCTGATCCGCCGGGTGAACGGCGCGCCGCGCTGAACGGCCGCTGCCGATCCTTGCCGGCCGGCCGCGCCGGGGCGCCGGTGGTTATGCCCAATGCCGCAAGCGCATACAATGCGCGGCATCGGCCTGGCCCCTGCCGCGTTCGTCGCCTCGTGCACCCATTCGCCCACCGCAGTTGGCCACCCGGGCATCCAGGAACGGCCACCAAGACAACGATATGAAGCTGATCCGCCAATTCACGGCCAATCATCCGTGGCAGAGTCTGCTGCTGATGACGCTGTTGCTGCTGGCGGGCCTGGCGGACGGTATCGGGCTGTCGGCCATGCTGCCGATGCTCAACCTGGCGTTCGCCGGCGGCAGCGGGACCATGGCACCGACGGACGGACTGAGCCGCTTCGTGTACGACCTGTTGACCGGCGTGGGCGTAACCCCGAGCCTGGGCGTCCTGCTGGGCCTCATCGTCGCCGGCATCGGCACCAAGAGTCTGCTGGTGTTCCTGGCCGAACAGCGCATCGGTTACCTGGCCGCGGACGTGGCTACCCGGCTGCGTCTGGAGCTGTTGCGCGCGGTCACAGCGTCGAGCTGGCTGTTCTACGTGCGCCAATCCGTCGGCAAGCTGGCCAACGCCATGGCCACCGAAGCGTGGCGCGCGTCGAACGCCTATGTCCACGCCATCCGGCTGCTGGTGGTGTTCATCGAGACCCTGGTGTACTTCGTGCTGGCGCTCATCGTGTCCTGGCAGGCGACCCTGGTGTGCCTGGTCGCGGGGCTCGGGGTGTGGGGGGTGTCCCACCGCTTCGTACGCATTTCGCGTCATGCCGGCACCGGTCAGACCCGGGGTTATCGAACCCTGCTGGGACTGCTGACGGACATCCTGGTGTCCATCAAGACGCTCAAGTCCATGGGCCGGGAACGGGCGGCCGAAGCGCTGGTGGCCGGCGAGTCCAACGCGTTGCGCCGGGACCTGCGCCGGGAAGTGCTGGGCAACGCCGGCCTCGATGCGGCCCAGGAGCCGCTTTACACCCTGGTCATCGTGGTCGGCATCTACCTGGCGCTGGTGCAGTTCCAGATGGACCTGGCCACGGTAACGTTCCTGACCCTGGTGCTGGCGCGCCTGCTCAAACGCGGCAGCAAGGTGCAGAAGGAGTTTCAGCGCCTGTCCACCTGTGAGAGCGCCTACTGGTCGCTGCAGCGGACCATCGACGACGCCGAGTTGCAGGCCGAGTTCAGTGGCGGCGACGGGGCCGCAACCTTCCAGCGGGACATCCGCTTCGAGCAGGTGACCTTCGGCTACGGCTCGGCACCGATCCTGAGCGGGGTCGACCTGACCATCGAAAAAGGCAGCGTAACCTGCCTGGTGGGAGAGTCCGGCAGCGGCAAGTCGACCATCGCCGATCTGGTCATCGGGCTCATCCGGCCCACGGCCGGCCGGGTGCTGGTGGACGGGCGGCCGCTGGACGACATGGACCTGACCCAATGGCGCGCCGGAATCGGCTACGTGCCCCAGGACAACCTGCTGCTGCACGACACGATTCTGACCAACGTGACGCTGGGTGACGACGCCCTCACCGAGGCCGACGTGGCCCGGGCCCTGGCGGCCGCGGGCGCCGCCGAGTTCGTCGCCGACATGCCTCAGGGTATGCATACGGTGGTGGGCGAGCGCGGCGCGCGCCTGTCCGGCGGACAGCGCCAGCGGATCATGATCGCCCGGGCGCTGGCCCACCGGCCGGCGCTGCTGATCCTGGACGAAGCCACCAGCGCCCTGGACCCGGCCAGCGAACGCGCCATCTGCGCCACCCTGGCCACCCTGAAGGGCGAGCTGACGATCCTCGCCGTGACCCATCAATCGGCGCTGCGCGACATTGGCGATCGCATCTACCAGGTGCGGGAAGGCGCGGTGGCGCCCGCTCGAGACCTGGAACGCAGTGCCGGAGGGAGTACGCCATGACCGGACCCGACGCCCAGACGAGCCTGGAATCCAGATCGAACCGCGGCGCCGCCGCGGGGGCCACGGCCACACCGGTACAG
This sequence comes from uncultured Gammaproteobacteria bacterium, assembly GCA_942491135.1. GTDB lineage: Bacteria > Pseudomonadota > Gammaproteobacteria > Pseudomonadales > Azotimanducaceae > UBA7803. Next base: position 100,660 of record CALNZS010000023.1, read on the forward strand.
ATCACCGCGGTGTCCGACCGCCGCGCCCTGAAAGACTTCTTGCGTGCGCCCCATGCCCTGTACCAGGACGACCCGTGCTGGGTACCGCCGCTGGAGTTCGAGCGCCGCGAAGCGTTTTCCGCCAGCCATCCGTATTTTGCCCACGCCGAGTGGCAGGCCTTTGTGGCCTATCAGGGGGACACCCCGGTGGGGCGCATCAGCGCCCAGATCGACCAGCTCCACGAGCAGCGCTACGGCGAACGCGCCGGCTACTTCGGACTGATCGAAGCGCCCCCCGACGACGCCGTGTTTGCCGCCCTGTTTGCCAGCGCCGAGGCGTGGCTGCGCCAGCGCGGCGCAGTGCGGGCGGTGGGGCCGTTCAATCTGGGCATCAATCAGGAGCTGGGCATCCTGGTGGAAGGATTTGAAACGCCGCCCTATTTCATGATGCCCCACTCACGCCGCTACTACGGCGACGCCATTGAAGCCCAGGGTTACCGCCCGGCCCAGGATCTGCTGGCGTACCTGATCGAGGTCGCGTTCGAGACCACCCCGGTGATGGCGGCACTGCTGCGGCGGCTGGAAGGCCGGGTGACACTGCGTCCACTGAACCGCAAACGGGTCGACGACGAGCTGGAGGTGCTGCGCGACATATTCAACGACGCCTGGTCGCAGAACTGGGGGTTCGTGCCGTTCACCCGGGCCGAGTTCAAAGCCGTCGGCCGCGAGATGATGCTGCTGATCCCCGACGACTTCATCACCATCGCCGAAGTGGACGGCGAGCCGGCTGCGTTCATTGTCCTGTTGCCGAATCTCAACGAAGCCATCGCCGACCTGGGCGGGCGGCTGCTGCCGTTCGGCTGGGCCAGGCTGCTGTGGCGGCTCAAGGTCCGCTTTCCCGCCACCGGCCGGGTTCCCCTGATGGGCGTGCGGCGCAGCTTTCACAACACCCGCTTCGGTCCGGGACTGGCCTTCGAGGTAATCGGCGCCGCCCGCGAGGCGGCACTGAGGAAAGGCATGCGCGAGGTGGAACTGTCCTGGATTCTGGCGGACAACACGGGCATGCGGAACATCATCGAGAACATCGGCGGCCGGGTCAGCAAACGCTACCGGATGTACGAGAAGCCTCTGGTGTGAGCATGGCGTCGGCGCAACCGGAGGGGTTTCAGGCCGTGGTGCTGGCCGGGGAACGCCGCGGCGGCAATGCCCTGGCCCGGCGCCTGGACCTGCCCGCCGGAGTGCTGGCGCCGCTGGCCGGACAGCCCTGTCTGGCCTGGGTGCTCAACGCGCTGCGCGCGGCCGATTCGGTGAATGGACTGCTGCTGGCGGGCCCGGACACCAGCGCCATCCAGGCCAGCGCCGCCTTGCGGGCAATCCTGTCCGCCGATGACGTGCAGTGGCTGCCACCCGAATCGGGGCCGGCGGCCAGCGCCGGCGCCGCACTGCGCCACGCCAACCGGTTCCCAATCCTGCTCACCAGCGGCGATCACGGTCTGCTGCAGAGCGCCATCGTCGACGACTTCTGCCGGCGCGCCGCCGAGGCCGTGGGCCTCGATCTGGCGGTGGGCCTGGTGCCCCAGGAACTGGTGCGGTCGGCGTACCCGAACTCACGTCGCACGGTGCTGCGCTTCGCCGGCCGTGCTTTCTGCGGCAGTAACCTGTTTGCGCTCCTTGCGCCCCCGGCGCTGGGCGCCCTCGGGTTCTGGCAGACCCTGGAATCGGATCGCAAGCAGCCCTGGAAGCTGGCCCGTCACCTCGGCGCCGCGACCCTGGCGCGTTACCTGTCGGGGCGCTTGTCCGTGGACGATGCCTTTGCCGTGCTGTCGGATCGGGCCGGCTGCCGGATCGGCTGGATTCCGGTGCCGTTCGCTCGCGCCGCCGTCGACGTGGACAGCGAGGCCGACTGGCGGCTGGCCGACGCGCTGCTGCGTGAGGAAGGCACTGATCTGCCGGGCAGCGCCCCGGGCGGGAGCCGGCCGGAGACGCCGCTCTCATGACGGTGATGATAATCAGCAACGTGGCGACCACCCGCGCCCGCCGTCAGTGTCCACAAGTGGCCCGGGCGCTGGAGACCCGGACCGGGGTGCTCCACTACCGGACCGCGCGCGCTTCGCAACTGGAGCGCCTGGTGGGGCACGGGCAATGGAACCCCGGCGACCTGCTGGTGATCAATGGCGGCGACGGCACGGTACAGCATGCCTTGAGCTGCCTGCTGACCCATTGCCCGGCCGAGCGCTGGCCGCGGGTCGCCTGCCTGCCCGGCGGCAACACCAACATGACGGCATTCGACATCAACGGCAACCGCGACTTCCGCCGCTGTCTGGACACCCTGGCGGCGGGGCGCCTTTCCGAGAAGCCACGGGCACTGGTGGCGGTGCAGGGGGCCAACGGGCCGGTTCGCTGCGGTCTGTTCTTCGGCATCGGCACCATCGTCCAGGGCATCGAGTATTTCCAGCGCCGCCTGAAATCCGGCGGCAACGGCCACGAACTGGCGGCGGGCATTGCGCTGGTCCGCACCCTGTGGGGCATCGGCCGCCGTCAACCGCCATTCGACAACACCCTGGAGTCCGCGATCGAAGCGCCGGCCCTGGGCCTGGACGGCGCCACGCCGGTGAGTGTCCGGCTGCTCTTCGCCACCACCCTGGAGCGGCTGTTTCTGGGTATCCGGCCATACTGGCAGGACCGTGACGGTCCGCTGCGCACGACTCTGGTGGAACGCCGCGCGACCGGCCTGGTGCGGCGCATGCCGCGCCTGCTGCGCGGCCGGCCGGATCCGGGCATGACCCCCCGGGGCGGCTACCACAGCCGCGGCCTGGACCGATTGGCGCTCACCTTCCGGGGCAGCTACACCCTGGATGGCGAGCTGTTCGCGGCCGGTGGCGACCGGCCGGAAACCATTGACGTGCGCCCCACCGACGCGTTGAGATTCGTCCCGCTGTGAACCCCGCCACCGACAACGACGCCGGCACCGACCCCGCAGACCCTGAAGTGTCCCGCGGATCCGGCCTGCGCCGGCTGGTGATCCGCGCCGGCAAGCACACGCTGCGCCGGGTCGGCGAGTTCCAGGACCGTCATTCCCGGGTGGCCACCACGCCGGTGCTGAACAACGCCGAGTTTCCTTTCGTCGCCGCGCTCAGCGGCGCCTGGCGCGATATCCGCCGGGAACTGGACGCGGTCATGACCCGTCCCGAGGACATTCCCGCTTTCCACCAGCTTTCTCCGGATCAGCAGCGCATCTCCAAGGGCGACAACTGGAAGACCTACGCGTTCTACGTGTACGGCAATCGGGTGGACGACAACTGCGGCGCCTGCCCGGTGACGGCAGCGCTGCTGGACGGCCTGCCCGGGCTGCAGAACGCCTGGTTTTCGATCCTGGCGCCGCGCTACCACATCCCGCCGCACAAGGGGCCGACCAAGGCGGTGATCCGCTGCCATCTGGGTCTGATGGTGCCAAGCGACCGGGACCACTGCTGGCTGCGGGTGCACGACCAGATCTGTCACTGGCGGGAAGGCGAATGCCTGGTGTTCGACGACACCTACGAACACGAGGTGAAGAACGACACCGACGAGGTACGGGTGGTGCTGTTCCTGGACTTCGACCGCCCCATGGACCTGCCAGGGCGCATGCTCAACCGGCTCCTGATCAGCGCCATCCGGGCCAGCGCCTACGTCAAGGACCCGCTGGCCAACCTGGCCGCCTGGAACGCCCGGCGCGGCGACCGTTAGGCGGGTGCTGATCGATCTGGCCAGCCGCGGCGCGCCGACCGGGAGCCAGAACCTGGCGTGGGGCGGCGACGGCGGACCGGCGGACGTGTGCATCATCGGCGCCGGCGCCGCCGGCATCACGCTGTGCCGGCGCCTGGCCGCGGCCGGACACCGGGTCACGCTGGTGGAAGCCGGCGGCCTGGACTACGAACCACAGACCCAGGCGCTGGCGGCCGGCCCCAATCTCGGCCTGCCTTACTACCCGCTCGAGGACGCCCGGCTGCGTTTTTTCGGCGGCACCACCAACATCTGGGGCGGCCGTTGCGCCGTACCGGAGCCGCTCGACTTCGAGCGCCGCGAGTGGGTCCCCCACAGCGGCTGGCCGATCCGCTTCGAGGATCTGGCGCCGTATTACCAGGCCGCCCACGCCGACCTCGGCCTGGGCGACTTCCACTATGGCGAAACCCTGTGGCCGCTGCTGCGGCAGCGGCCGCCGCCGTTCGACCCGCAGGCGCTGATCACCCGGTTCTGGCGTTTCGATCCGGTGCGCGAGCGATTCAACGCCAATCGCTGCGCCGATGTCCTGAACCATCCCCGGGTTCAGGTGCTGACCCACGCCAACGTGACCCACATCCAGGCCCGGACCGATGGCGGCGCCGTCGATCACGTGTGCGTGGCGGCCCTGGACGGGCCGACCCTGACGATCTCCGCCCGCCACTTCGTGCTGGCGGCCGGCGGCATCGAGAACCCGCGCCTGCTGCTGGCGGCCCGGGACGTGGAAAGCACCGGCATCGGCAACGGCCGGGACCTGGTAGGCCGCTTTTTCATGGAGCATCAGCACGGCCGGGCCGGGGTAATGACGGGCCGCCAGGTCTTCCGTCTGTGGGATGCCTTCCGCAAGCGCCGGCCCGGGCGCGGTCATCCGCCCCTGGCGCCATTGCTGTTGCCGGCCCCGGAACTGCAGGCGCGGCACGGCATTCTGAATACCGGACTGACGTTCAAACTTCAGCGCCCGCCGGAACAGGGCCTGCTGCTGAACGACCGGGTCTACCGCCAGCTCAAACACGCACTGCCCCCGGACCGCAGCCGCCGGCGCCTCTGGCACGCCTACCGGGACGTGCGCGGCACCCTGCAGCGCAGCGTCAAACCGGTCCTGGAGCGCTGGCGTACCGCCGCCGGCATGCGCGACCTGCACGTCATGGTCCGGGCGGAACCGGCGCCCAATCCAGACAGCCGGGTCACCTTGAGCCACGACCGGGACGCCCTCGGCGTGCCGCGAGCGGCCCTGGACTGGCGTCTGGCCGCTCAGGACAAGGAGACCGTGACGGTGCTGGTGGAAACCCTGGACCGGGAACTGCGCGGCGCGGGCCTCGGCGCGGTGACCGGCGCCGATTGGCTGCGCGATCCCGGTCCCGAATGGCCGGTGGACGAGACCGTGGGCAAACATCACATCGCCGGCTACCACCACATGGGCACCACCCGCATGAGCGCGAGCCCTGGGAGCGGGGTCGTCGACACCCAATGCCGGGTGCATGGCTACGCCAATCTGCACGTGGCCGGCAGTTCGGTGTTCCCGACCGCAAGCTGGGCCAATCCGACGCTGACCATTCTGGCCCTGGCCCGGCGCCTCGCCGACGCCCTGGACAGACGTCTCAAGTCCTAGAAATGAAAGGTTTTTCCGGCTTTTTCCGAAGCGTCTGTCATGGTATTTTAACGCGCTTCCCAGGTCTGCCCGGAGGGGCACCTCGTCCATGAAGGCCATCATCCTGAGTGCCGGCCAGGGCCGGCGTCTGCTTCCCCTGACCGAAAGCACGCCGAAATGTGCCCTGCCGGTCGCCGGCAAACCGCTGCTCGGCTGGCAACTCCACGAAATTGCCCAGTGCGCCATCGACGAGGTGGTGGTGGTCACCGGCTTCGGCGCCGACACCGTGGACCAGATTGCGGCCAGCAGCGACGGCGTGCCGGTGCGCACCCTGTACAACCCGTTTTATGCCCTGTCGGACAACCTGGGTACCTGCTGGGTGGCCCGCCACGAAATGAATCAGCCGTTCGTCATCATCAACGGCGACACCCTGTTCGAGGCCGCCATTCTGCAGCAACTGCTGGCTACCGGATCGGACGCGCCGGTGACCCTGGTCACGGACCGCAAGGACAGCTACGACAGCGACGACATGAAGGTGGTGGTGCACAACGGCCGCCTGCGCCAGGTCGGCAAGACCCTGCGCGATGGCGTAAACGGCGAATCCATCGGCATGATGGCGTTTCGCGGTGACGGGCCGCGTCTGTTCACAGACAAGGTGGCCCACATGATGCGCTACGGCGAAGGGGTCAAGCGCTGGTATCTATCCGCTATCGATGCCATGGCGGCCGAACACCGGGTGCGCGTGTGCGACATCCACGGCCTGTCCTGGGGCGAGGTGGACGAAGCCGAAGACCTGGCCAACGCCCAGCGCGTGGTTGCCGGCTGGCCCAGCGAACAGGCCCGCACGGCGGCCCTGGCGCGCGCCGCGTCGGGCCAGGCCTGAGCGGCCAGGGCGCCGAGTCATGAACCCGACCATCCAGAAGTTCGGTTACCCGGCCACGCTGATCCACGAGTACCCGCACTGGGTGGTGCTGCTGCGGCCGCAGCAGGTCACCCTGGGTTCGCTGGTGCTGGCCTGCAAGGAACCGGTGCAACAGTTCCATCAGGTTTCCGCCGCCGGCTACACGGAACTGCGCCAGGCGGTGTCCGCCATCGAGAACGGCCTGCAGTCGCTGGTGCCGTTCGAGAAGATCAACTACCTGATGCTGATGATGGTCGACCCGGACGTGCACTTTCACGTGATTCCCCGTTACCCGGAGCCGGTCGCCTTCGAGGCTACGGCGTTCGCCGATCACGGCTGGCCGGGGCCACCGGCCCTGGCTCAGATCACCGAGACCGATGCCGCCGCCAACGCCGCCATCGTCAAGCGCCTGCAGGCAAACTGGCCGGACTGAACGGCGTTCGCCATCTGGCCTGCCCGATCTCACGCGGGCCGGTTTCAGACACTTCCAGCAGCCGCATGGACACGGCCCACCCGGCCCCATCGGGTTCGATGTCGAAGCACCGGTAGGCAGACTGGCCACGGCCGCCGGCGCTGGATGCCGAGGCGGTGCCGAACACCCGCACCGCCGCCGGCCCCTGATAATCGAGGTTGCGATGCACGTGCCCGTGAAGCACCAGATCGGCACGCTGCCGGTGCAGCAGCGCCTCGAGCGCCGGCGCATCTCGCAGACTCTTGCGGCGGGACGTCATGCCGGTCAGCGGCGGGTGGTGCAGCAACAGGCAGCGGAAGCCCTCGACTTCACCGAGGCCTTGCTCGAGGCGGTGCAACTGTCCGGCGCCAAGGGAACCATCCGCCATGAACGGCCCCGACGGGCGGGCGCTGGACAAGCCGAACAACACCACCCGGGTACCACCAACCGCCAGATCACGGCGGACCGGGAATCCGGCATGGCTGGCGGCATCGGCTACCCGGCCCGTGCCGGGCGGGTCCGGCAACTGCCCGTTCCCGTCGCTGCCGATGCCCAGATAGGGCGCCCAGGCACGGGCCACCGCATCCCAGGAATCGGCGGCGTAGGCATCGTGATTACCCGGTACCAGCATGACCTGCCGCGGCGGGCCGAGTTGCGCCAGCCAGCCGGCGGCGGCCTCGATCTCCGCCGGCAACCCGATCTGCACCAGGTCGCCGGTAACTACGATCTGATCCGCGGATTCGCCGTGGACCGCCTCGGTGAGACGTGCCAGAACCTCCGGCCGGTGCACGTGGCGGCGGTGCCGCTGCCAGGACAGATAGCCGGTCCAGCGCTTGCCGGACAGCGTCCGCAGGGATTCGCCGTCGAGGCGGGTCAGGTGGGGATCGGTGAGATGAACCAGGCGGATCACGAGCCTCCGAATGCCGGGCCGGGCCGTTTGCCGCTCGCGCGGACCCACGACTATAATCGCGCCCTCGCCGAACGACAGACCCAAGAATTCGCCCTTCTCGAGCCCTCAGGCACTATATCATGACGAACTACGCACACCTGGTCGGGCGCTCTGACGTCCGGCTCTGGAGCCTGCCGCCGCGCGAGCGGGTGCGGCGGCAACTCGCCCAGGCAGGGAACGTGGAACTGGTGGACCGCCTGGACGCCGTGCCGGCCGGCGCCAACGTACTGCTGCTGCGCGCCGACTACCTGTACGAAGTGCGTACCCTGACCAGCCTGATGGCGCACCCGGCCGCGGCCCTGCGCCACGGCGATGGCGCGGTGGCGGCCGCCTACTGTGATGCCGGCGACGCCCCCCGGATGAGCGCCGTGCTGACGGGTACGGACGGCCTCCCCGACGCCGTCACCGACCTGACCACGGACGATCTGGGCGCCTTCGACCACCAGCTACGCAAAGCCAAAGCGCCACTGCTGGAACCGGTGAGCGAATCCCGCCGCGGCGATCTGGAATCGTTGCTGTACGGCACTTCCTACAAAGGCATCACCGACCTGGTGACCAAGTTCCTGTGGCCGCGCCCGGCCCGGGTGGCGGTGGGCTGGTGTGCCCGGCTCGGCCTCACCCCCAACATGGTGACCGGCGTTTCCTTTGCCCTGATGCTGCTGGCCTGTTACCTGTTCGCCAACGGCCAATTCGCCCTGGGGCTGGCAGCCGGCTGGATCATGACGTTTCTGGACACGGTGGACGGCAAACTGGCCCGGGTAACGGTCCGCTCGAGCCGCTTCGGTCATCTGCTGGATCACGGCATGGACCTGATTCATCCGCCGTTCTGGTATTACCTGTGGGGCACGGCGCTGGTGGGCTACCACGACCCGCTGGGTCTGGACCTGGCAGCCCTGAACATCCTGATCATCGGCGGCTACGTGCTGGGCCGTGCGGTAGAGGGCGTATTTCATCTGCTCGGCGACACCGGCATCTTTTCCTGGCGGCCGTTCGATGCCTACTTCCGCCTGATCACCGCGCGCCGCAACCCGTGCATGATCCTGTTGACCGTCAGTGTCGTGATCGGCCGGCCGGACTGGGGCCTGGTGGCGGTGGCCCTGTGGACCGCCGGCACTACCGCGATCCTGTGTCTGCGCCTGCTCATGGGCCTGGGGGCGCGGCTTCGCCACGGACCGCTGTCCTCGTGGCTGGCGGACCCGGAAACCGCGGCAACCCGGCATACCCGCGCCTACCGGCTGTTTTCGGGCACGCAGAGCGCCTATGCCAAACCGTGACGCGCTGATCGGCCTGATCGGCCGCCAGCTCAATGCCCTGAGTCACCGCGACGACCCGGACGTGGCGCGTCTGCTGGGCGCCATCAGCGAGCGCTTCGGCTCCCGGGTGGGCGCCGTGCTGCTGTACGGCTCTTACCTGCGCGGCAAACGCGACACGCTGCTCGACTTCTACGTGCTGCTGGACAGCCTGGCCGCGCTGCCGGCGCTGCAGGCGGCCGGCAACCGGCTGCTGCCGCCGAACGTCTATTACCTGTCCCTGCCCGCCGACGGCAATCAGCCGGCGGTCCGGGCCAAGTACTCGACCATGAGCCTGGCCCAATTCGAACGTGGCATGCTCGATTACCACAGCTACTTCTGGGCCCGTTTCACCCAGCCCACCGGGCTGGTGTGGGCGCGCAACGAGGCCATGGCGGAGCGGGTAGCCGGCGCCCTGGTGCGCGCCGTGCGCCGCTTCGTGGCGGCGGTGGCGCCCGCCCTGCCGGACGCATTCTCCAGCGCGGCCCTGTGGCGGGAAGGGTTCCGCCGCACCTACGCCTGTGAGCTGCGGGCCGAGGACGCGGCCGGCGCGGCGGATCTCTACACGGCAAACGCCATCCACTTCGACGGATTGCTGGAAGCCTATGCCGCCGATCGCTACGCGTCGCTGTCCCGCCTGGACGACGGGATCTACGGCCTGCGCACCGAGGACACCCCCGCCGCCATCACCGGCGCCAGTCCGTTCGGCTGGCTGTTGCGCCGCCTCGAGGGGAAGCTGCTGAGCGTGCTGCGGCTTGTCAAAGCGGCGGCCACGTTCGACGATCCGCTGGACTATCTGTTGTGGAAAATCGAGCGTCACTCCGGCGTCTACATCGAGCCCACCGAGCGGCAGCGCCGCTACCCCCTGCTTTTCGCCTGGCCGCTGCTGTGGCGGCTGTACCGGCGCGGCGCGTTCCGCTAACTACTCGTTGGACCCGGTCACGGCGCGGCGGAACCCGTCGACGATGGCGTCGATCTGCGCGTCGCTGTGGGCGGCGCTGGCGCTGCAGCGGAGCAGGCTGCTGCCGTCGGGCGAAGCCGGCGGCACCATCAGGTTGGCATAAACGCCGAGCCCGAGCAGGCGCCGCCAGGTACCGATGGCGTCCACATCCTCGTTGAGCCGCACCGCCACCACCGGACTGCGCTCGGGGCCCAGGCGCAGGCCGAGGTCGGACAGCCCGTCGTACAGCCGGCCGGCGTTGTGCCAGAGGCGCTCCTTGAGCGCGGGGCGTTCGCGCAGCAACCGCAGAGCGGTACGCGTGGTCGCCACCACCGAAGGGCACAGGGACGCGGTGAAGATGAACGGCCGGGCATCGAAACGGAACAGCGACAGCACGTCGTGAGGGCTCACGCAGTAGCCACCGGTGGCCCCCAGGCTCTTGGAGAAGGTGCCGACGGTGAAGTCCACCCGGTCGAGCACGCCGTCCGCTTCGGCCAGCCCGCGACCGTGATCGCCGTAGACCCCCAGCGAATGGGCTTCGTCGACGAACAGATACGCGCCGTACTCTTCCTTGACCGCAGCGATCTCGGCCAGCGGCGCCTTGTCGCCGAACACACTGAACAGGCCCTCGGTCACCACCAGCGCCCGGTGCGCCCGTTCTCCGAGCCGGCGCAGCCGTTTGGCCAGGCTGTCGGGATCGTTGTGCTTGAACACATAGACGTCGGCGCCGCTCATGCGGCAACCGTCGTACAGGCTGGCGTGGGCGTCGGCGTCCAGCAGAATGGCGTCGCCTTTGCCCGCCAGCGCCGTGAGCGTGCCCAGATTGGCCACGTAGCCGGTGGAGAACACCATGCCGTACGGCAGCCCGTAGAACTCGGCCAGCTCGCGCTCGAGCTGATCGTGGCCGAGATAATTGCCATTGGCCATACGGGAACCCGTGGTCCCGGTACCGAGGGTTTCCAGGGCGGCCTGGCCGGCGGCGATGCACTCCGGATCGAAGGTCAGGCCCAGATAGTTGTTGGTGCCGGCCAGAATCGTGGGACGGCCGTCGATGATGGCCTCGGTGGCGGACAGCATGCGTTCCACCACCACCGCCGTGGGATCGATGCCGCCTTCGCCCAGTTCACCCTGGCGCGCCCGCGCCATGACAAACTTGTCCAGCAGGTCCACCGCTCGGGACTCAGTCACGGAGCGCGCGCTCGACCACCGCGGCCAGTTCCGCAATGGTGTGGACGTTGGACAGACTCTCGAGGTCGATGGCGATGTCGTAGTGGTCTTCCACCTCGACCACGAACTCCATGACCTGAACGGACTCGAGATCCAGATCGGCCACCAGATCGGTAGCCCCGGTCAACGGCGGCGGATCGTCGAGGAAGTTACGCAGGATGCGCGTGATCTCGGCTTGGATTTCGGCCTGGTCGGCACTCACGAGGGAACTCTCCGTATTGGCTGCCCGCCGGGCAGCGCCACGATCAGGATGCGAACAGAAGGCGGGCGCCGCGCGCCAGGTCGACTTCCGGGTGCCAATCCGTGGCGTCGGTGAAGGCGGAATTATCACACAGCCAGGCATCCTGCTGAAGTTCGCGCACTTTGCCAGGGCTCAACATGGGCAGGTAGCCGAGTCGGCCCGCCAGGGCAAGGTTGAGCGCGGCAGCGGCGCGGAGCAATCCACCTGGCACAGCGACCTCGCGCACCCGGCCGCTGCCCGCCGCCGCGCCGATGTCACCCCAGGTGTAGCCACCGGGGCGACCGTCGTCGAGGCTGAAGCAGCCCTGCCGGCAGCGCGGCAGATGGTCCAGCGCCGCGGTCACGGCCCGCGCCAGATCGGTCACGTACAACAGGGACAGGCGCTGGCCGACCGGCCCGGGGCGCAGCGCCAGGCCGCGCCGCACCAGCTTCAGCAACGGCAACATTTCCTTGTCACCGGGACCGTAGACGGCCGGCGGCCGCAACATCACCCAGGTCAGATCGCCGGCGCCGCGCAGCACGGCTTCGCCCTCGGCCTTGCTGGCGGCGTAGTGAGAAAGCTCCGGGCGGCTGGCAGCGAGTGAAGACAACAGCACCAGGGGGACCGGGTCCGGCAATTCCTGCAGCGCGGCCGCCATGGCGGCCACCCCGGTGACGTTGGCGGCCCGGAAGTCGTCCAGCACCCGGCCGCGCACGCTGCCCGCGCCATATACCACGGCGCCGACCCCATCCAGGGCCTGGCGCAACGCCTGCCGGTCGTCCAGTTCGCCGACCACGATCCGGACCGCTCCACCCAGGTCGCGACGGCCGGCGGACGCCGGGCGCAGCAGCGCCCGCACGGCATGGCCGCGCGCGGTCAGATGGGAAACCAGATGACGCCCGATGAACCCGCTGGCCCCGGTGAGCAGCACGGGCGGACGGGCGCCGGTCACGAGAGGATCAGCCGTTGGCCGCTTTCGAATACCAGCTACTGCCCTGGGCTTCGATGCGCGCCAGGAACTCCTGCTTGGTGCGCGACCGCGCCAGCTTGCCGGACGATGTGCGCGGCAGCGTACCCGGCGGAACCAGATCAATGTACGAATGAATACCGAAGTGGCCGCGCACGGCGGTTTCCAATGCCACCACCAGCGCGTGACGCTTTTCCGGATCGCGTTCCCGGCACTCGACCACCAGCACCGCCAGGTCATCGCCCAGCGGCGACGGCGCCGCGAAGGCGACCACGTTACCGTGGCGCACGCCGGGCAGGTCGTCCGCCAGGTGCTCGAGATCCTGCGGCCAGATGTTGCGGCCGTTGATGATGATGACGTCTTTGCTGCGAGCGGTGACGTACAGGTGGTTGCCGATCCGGTAGCCGATATCGCCGGTATCGAGCCAGCCTTCATCGTCCAGCACTTCGGCGGTCGCGGCAGGATCCCGGTAATAGCCGCGCATGACGCTGGGGCCGCGCAGACACACGCGCCCGCAGCGGCGATCCGGCAAATCGTTGCCGGCGGCGTCGCGGATGGCGAGATCGTAGCTCGGCATCACCGCCCCACAGTCGACGAATTCCAGGGCATCGCCATCGGCGCCGGCCGGCTCCGCCACAAGCTGGTCGGCCATGGCGTGCTTGTCGACCCGGTCGATGTCGATGCCTTCGCCCAGGGGCGCAAAGGTCACGGCCAGCGCACATTCCGCCATGCCGTAGCAGGGCACGAAGCTGTCGGCGGAAAACCCGGCGGGCGCCAGCGCCGCGGCAAAATCGCGCAGTGCTTTCGGCTGAATACGCTCGGCCCCGACACAGGCCGCGCGCCAGCACGACAGGTCGTAGCGGTCGGTATCGGAGGGCCGCAGGCGTTTGGCGCACAGCGCATAGCCGAACGGCGGACTCGACGACACGGTGCCCCGGCTTTCGGAGATGATCTTGAGCCACAGCCGCGGCCGCATGGCGAAAGTGCGCGGCGCCAGCAGATCCACGGAGAGCTGGGCGGCAACGGGCAGCAGCACGAAGCCGACCAGCCCCATGTCGTGATACAGCGGCAACCAGGAAACGAACCGGTCGGTGGACCCGAGGTGCAGGCCTTCCTCGGCAATCTCCCGAAGGTTGTTCATCACCGATGCCTGGGTGATCTCGACCCCACGGGGGAAACGCGTGCTTCCCGAGGTGTACTGCAGGTAGGCGGGCTCGTCGGAACGCAGCGGTTGCAGTTCCGCCTGACTCTCGGCGACGGCATCGAAATCGTCCACGGTGCCGACGTGCAACCCGCTCAGCCCATCTGCCGCCTCGCGCAGAAACGCGATGTGGGTGTGCGGCGCCACGGCCACGGCAGCGCCGCAGCCCTGCAGCATGCGCCGCAACTGCGCCACGTAGGCATCATGGGCGCCGAGCTGGACGCCGGCCGGCAGCGCGACGGGCAACAAGCCCGCGTACTGAGCGGCAAAAAAGACCCGGTGAAACATGGGGTCGGTTTCCGCGACGATGGCCACGCGATCGCCCCGGCCAACCCCAAGAGACAGTAGCTTTCGACCCAGGCGATGCGCTTCGTCGCGCAAGTCGCGATAGGTCAGCACATGTTCCAACTCGCCACGGCCATCGAAAAAGTTGATGCCCGTATCGCCCCTGGCTGCATAATCGAGGGCTGTCGCGAGATTGCCAAAGCCGGAAGTCCTGAAGTCCAACGACTGATTAGTTTCCGTGCGAAGCAATCCTTAAATCTCCAAAATCCGTGAGATGCGTCACCAACCCCCTTCCCGAAGTAGACAGCGACGCCGGATTATACCCAACACCACAACCGAATGTAGAGTACTCGAACCCGCCTTCAAGCTGCTGATTTTTGGCATCTTTCCGGCTCAAATCGCCGCTCCGGCGCTGGCCCCGGGCGCGGCGGACGCGGACCTGAACCCGCAGACCCGCGATGGCGGAGCGCATCACAGCCCTCGGCCGTGCCGCGGACGCGGCCCAATACAGCATAGTTCAGCCAAGAAAAACCAAACTCCGTTTGCAACCCGCGAACAGGTAGAAGCGCGACTTCGCGTAAAACAATCGCGGTAGACGCACGTCGGAATTCTGATTCGTGGCCCGAAAGTCCCGTCCTCTGTTCGCGGTACCCAACGGTGTGCTGACGCTCGCCTGCCTGGGATGGCTGGCCGGCTGCCAATCCATGGACCGGACCGAAATGACCTGGCAGGGTCTGCACGCCGTCGACGTAGCGCAAACTCTAAACGCAGCGGACGATCCATGCTACCGGGAAAAGGCCTGGCTGACCGAGCAACTCATCGGCGCGCAACCGAGCAGCGGCGAGGTGCTGGCCTGGGGCGTGGGCACGGCAGTCATCCATGCCTGGATCAGCCGCAAACTGGAAACCGGGCGCGCCCCGGCGTGGCTGCAGATGGCCTGGGATCTGGGCACCCTGGGCCATACCGGCTACTCGGTGGCCTCCAACCACCAGGAAGGCGTGCGGGTGTTCGGCGACAACGAACCGGTTCCGGGATGCAGCGGCGGCTGACGGGCACTCACCCGCCGGCCTCGGATGGGCGACAATGGCGCCACCTGCCGACCGGATCCGCACCCGATGACGGAATACTTCGAGACCTTCGATGACGACGGCCGGGCACTGGGACTGGTGCCCCGCGCCGAGGTCCATCGGCGCGGCCTCTGGCACCGCTCGGCTCACGTCTTTCTGTTCACCCGGACCGGGGCCCTGTGGATTCAGCAACGGGCCGCCGGCAAGGACCTGTACCCGGGTCGCTGGGATTTCTCCGTGGGCGAACACCTGACCCCGGGGGAGACCTACCTTCAGGGTGCCCTGCGCGGGCTGACCGAGGAACTCGGCATCGACAACGCCGCCCTGGAACCGTTAGGCGGCGTACGCCGCAACACCTGCCGGATCGCCGATCAGGGCCTGCTGGACCGCGAGCTGCAACAGGCTTTCCGCGGGACCTGGGACGGACCGGTAACGGCGAACCCGGCAGAGGTCGCCGACGTGCGCACCATCGAACCCGCCGCGCTCAGGGCCTGGATACAGCGCTCGGAACAAGACTTCACGCCGTGGTTCCTTGCCGAACTGCGCGCGCTGGACCTGCTGCCCGCCGGCTGAGCCCCGGCTGGGCCCAGGGTCAGAACAGGCCCATCTGCGTGTCGTCGCCGATGACCCGTTCGAAGTCGAGACCGAGCGACTGCAGCACCGGCTCGGCCACGGGCCGCACCTGACGCTGGAGATAGTGTTCACGATCGAGCTCCGCGCTGCGGGCATCGAGTGGCTCCGGCCCCGCCGCGGTCATGACGTAAGCGATGATGCGTCCCGGCGGCGCCGGCGACTTGCGCGCCGCGGCCACGTGAGGCGGGGTGCTGGCGGTGTAGGATTCGAGGGGCTTGCGCAGCCCCTTACGATACACGAGCAGATCGTCGAGCCGGCCGCCACGGAGGTCCGCCACCACGCGCTCGAGGTACGCATCCACCGGCTCGCCGGCGAACAGGCGCTGATACAACTCCCGCTGCACCTGCTTGGCCAGTTCCGTCCAATCCCGGCGTACCACCTCCATTCCGACGAACTCGACGGCATCGCCGCCGTGACGCAGGCCGGCATAACGCTTGCGGGCGCCGCCGGCGCCGCCCCGAACCGACGGCAGGATCAGCCGCAGGTAGAGTTTCTCGAATTCGAGCTCAAGCGCACTCTCCACCCGCCAGCGCCCACTGACGTAGGCGTCGAGATCTCGGTTGATCTCCTGCACCAGCCCCCCGGCCCGGGCTGCGGCGGCCTCCGGGTCGGCCATGCCGGAAGCCACGAACAGGCTGTCGGTGTCGCCATACAACACCTCGTAGCCGCGCTGCTCGAACCAGGCCTTGGACCACTGCAGCAGGTGCCGCCCCTGCCCGGTAATGGCATTGGCGATGGCGGCGTTGTGAAAGCGGCAGGCGGGCGTGCCGAGCACGCCGTAAAACGAGTTCATGAGAATCTTGATAGCCTGAGACGCCACGGCGTCACCGGCCCGTTTGGCGGCTTCCCGGCGCGGAAACAGGCTGTCGAGCATCGCGGGCAGAATCGCCGGGGCGCGGCGGAAGGCAGCGCCCCCTGCGAGCACGATCAGATCCTCGCCGCCGGACGCCGGGCCTGAATGAGCGCCGGCATAGCCGAGGGGATCGATGTTGAAGGTGCGCATGATGCTCGGATACAGGCTGCGGAAGTCGAACACCCACACGTTGTCATGCAACCCGACCCGGGGCTCGAGCACGTGCCCACCGGCCTGTGCCACGTGCACCCGCGAATCACTGCTGCGCACGGACGGAGCGGCAATGTGCCGCTTGCCGAGCTCCGCCAGATAAAGAAAGTCGAACGAGGCGATACTGGCGGCCACCCGGTCCGGCGTCATACCGGTCAGGCGGCTGCGCGCGAACGCCAGCCGCACCAGGTCCAGCCGGCTGACGATGTCCAGCGCCAGCCGCGCGTCGGTGCGGGCATACCGGGCAAACGCCCCCAGATCGTGGCGATGGTTATGCTGGATTTCGGCAACGCGATCACCCACATCGCCGGCCACTGCCTTGCCTTCTCCAAGCACGGCCTGGGACACCGCCTCCAGGCTGTAATCGTCCTGACGCACGAACGCACCACGCAACAGATCGATGCCGTCCAGCACCAGCCGCCCGGGAATACTGGCGCTGCCGCTGCCGAAGTAACCCTCCGCCCGCCGCAGACGCATCTCGTCGCCATCGCGGCCGAGACGAAACGGCACCCGCAGCCGGGCGGCGATCCGCGCCAGCACGGTCAGATCGAAATCGATGACGTTCCAGCCAGTGATCACGTCGGGGTCGAGCTCGGCCACTCGCTCACAGAACGCGGCCAGGGCCCCGGCTTCGTCCTCGAAGCCCCGCGCCGCTTCGGGCATGGCGCGCCGCTCCGGGTCGACGATCAACACTTCGTCGGCACCCAGCCCGTACAGCGAAACAGCCAGGAGCCGCTCTGCGGCGGGATCGGTTTCGATGTCGAACGACAGCACCCGCGGCTCCATCCCGGCGCTGCCGGTGTCGGAATCCGGCAACAGGCGGGCGTTGTCGAACAGCAGGTCGACCCGGTCCCCGTTAGCAGGCTGCGCCGGCGCGCCCTCGATGACGCAGGCGCCCTTGACGTCGCGGTCGATGAGATAGCGCACGGCGAAACGCACGTCGGCCTCGAAGGTTTCGATTCCAGCGGCGTGGAGCACATCCCGGGTGGCCGCGGCATCGGAAGGAATCGCGACCTCGACCCGGGACAACGGCTCGCCGGTCATGCTGCTCCAGTCGCCACTTGAGGGCTGCCGCTGGATACGGACCGCAACCCTGGCGGCGTCGGCGCGGCGAACGTAAAAAAACGGCCGCTGCCCGGAATCCCGGAACAGAAAACTGCGTCCGTCCTGCAGCCGCCCCCACAGGTGCACCACCGGCACTCCGGCGCGAATGCGATAGCTGGCCTGCAGAATGAACCCGCGGTGTTCCATGACCGGCACAAAGGCGGCGAAGGCCCATTGTCGCGCCAATCCCCTCCGCCGCGCCAAGCCTTCGCCAATCACTGCTGCCATCCAGCGCCGGACGTAGCGGCCAGACGCAGCGGCCAGGCGCAACGGCAGGCGCCGCAACACCACGACCCATTGGCTGAGGGGACCACGGCCTCTAGACTCGGCCCATGCGTACCCTGGTCTGGTTCCGCAACGATCTCCGGGTGGACGACAATCCGGCGCTGCTCCACGCCAGCAGGCAAGGCGAGGTGATCGGCGTCTTCTGTATCTGCGCCCCGCAATGGCGATCCCACGACGTGGGAGACCGCCGGGTGGCCTTCCTGCTCGACTCGCTGCACGCCCTGGCAGCGGACCTCGACGATCTGGGCATACCGCTACGCCTGCTCTACGAACCGTGGTACGCGGACCTGCCGAAGCGGCTGGTCAACCTGATGACGGAACTGAAGGCCGACGCCCTGACCTTCAACCGGGAATACCCGGTGAACGAAGCCCGCCGCGATACGGCGGTGCAGCGCGCGGTGGAATCCAACGGCGCCCGGGTGGAGACCTTTCACGGCGGGGTGATGATGCCGCCGGGCAGCGTGCTGACCAACGACGGCGAACCATACACGGTGTTCACCCCCTTCAAACGCCGCTGGCTGGACCGTCTGCAGCACGACGACCTGGCGCCGCTGGAACGACCTGACAAACAGCGCGCCCCCGCCAAGGTCGAAAGCTCGCGCCTGCCGGCAACCATCGACGGCGTGAGCCGGGACGCGGTGGCGGAACGCTGGCCGGCCGGCTCAGCCGCCGCCAGCAAGGCACTGCGGACGTTCCTGCGCGAGCATGGCTCCGACTACGAAAAACAACGCGACTTTCCAGCCCAGGCCGCCACCAGCCGGCTCTCCCCGCACCTCTCGATCGGCAGCCTGTCGGCGCGCCAGTGTCTGAGCGCGGCGGTGGATGCCAACGACGGAAAGCTGCGGCGCGGCAACGCGGGCCTGCTGTCCTGGATGAACGAATTGATCTGGCGCGACTTCTACCGCCACGTGACCGCCGCGTTCCCCCACGTCAGCCGGGGCCATGCGTTCCGCCGGGAATGGGACCGGCTCCCCTGGCGCCATGCCCCGTCGGAGCTCGACGCCTGGAAGGCCGGAGAAACGGGTTATCCCCTGGTGGACGCGGCCATGCGCCAGCTCCTGGAGACGGGCTGGATGCACAACCGCCTGCGCATGGTCACGGCCATGTTCCTGAGCAAACACCTGCTGCTGGACTGGCGGGCCGGCGAGCGCTACTTCATGCAGCAACTGGTAGACGGCGACTTTGCGGCCAACAACGGCGGCTGGCAGTGGAGCGCCTCCACGGGCACCGACGCGGCGCCGTACTTCCGGATCTTCAATCCGCACACCCAGGCCAAACGTTTCGATCCTAAGGGTGAGTTCATCCGCCGCCACGTGCCGGAGCTGGAGGATGCCCCGGATCGAGCACTGTTCGACCCCGGCAACCATCCAACCGCCGGTTACCCGAAACCCATCGTCGATCACAGCGAAGCGCGCCAACGGGCGCTGGACACCTTCAAGGCGGTGCAAAACGGCTGAGCGCCAACGCACGCCTCAGCCATTGCCTGAACCATCGCCTCAACCATCGCCTCAACCATCGAGCGGACTGACGACGCCATGGCCACCGCGTTTGATGACGTGGGTGTAGATCTGGGTGGTGCGCACGTCCGAATGCCCGAGCTGCTCCTGCACTGTGCGGATGTCGGCGCCACGCTCGAGCAGGTGGGTGGCGAAAGAGTGCCGCAGCGAATGGCAGGAAGCAGGCTTGCTGATACCGGCCGCCCGCACGGCGCGAGCGAACGCCCGTTGCACGGTGCGCTCGTGAATGTGGTGACGGCGCGCCTGTCCGGAGCGGGGGTCCGGAAGAAGCCGGGCCGAGCCGAACAGGTACTGCCAACCCCACTGACGCGGCGCCTGCTTGTACTTCCGGGCCAGGGCATTGGGCAGGTAGACGCCGGGCCAGGCCGGATCGGCGCTGTCAGCATCAAAGTTGAGCCTGGCCGCACGAAGCTGCAGCTCGATATCGGGCACCAGAGAGGCAGCGAGGGTGACGATGCGCTGTCGCCGACCCTTACCGTCGCGCACCAGAACGCTGAGGCGCTCAAAATCGATGTCGTGAACCCGCAGCCGGACCACCTCCATCAGCCGCAGACCGGAGCCATACATCAACCGGGCGCATAGGCGCGTCTCGCCCTGCATGCGCCCGAATACCGAAGCCAGCTCGTCGCGGCTGAGCACCACGGGTAGCTTCCGGGCCTTCGTGGCGACCCGGTAGCCGGAAACATCGAATTCATTGCGGCCCAGTACCTGCACGAACAGAAACGTGAGGGCGTTCAGCGCCACCTTCTGCGTGTTCGGCGTAACGTCGCGGATCGTAGCGAGGTGGTCCAGAAACTCCCGGACCTGCGGTGTGTCCATGGTCGAAGGGTGGCGCACCCCGTGGTAAGTCAGGAAGTAGCGAATCCAGTAGACATAGGTCTGTTCGGTTCGGGTGGAGTAGTGCCGGACCCTGATCGCGAGCCGGACCTGGTCCAGGAGCTTCACCGACGGTGTACCCGATGGAAACGATTGGTCAGAGTGGCGCGTCGGGCGCGCGGTTAGAAGGAGAGATGTGTTGTCGTATTTGTGCGAAGATTGCGTGGGCGGATGGGAAAGAAGACTCTTGGGAAATCAGGGAGTTGTGGGTCAATGAACGTGACCGTTTCCGGGCAAGTGGGATACCACGACAGGCGGTCGTGTTTGATCGCGACATCGTGTCGCATATTTGACTGTTAGGCGTCTCCGAGGTCGTCCCCCGCAACTAACTCGTGTGGCATTTTTGCGTCATGGAACCACGTCTCATCGATCTGAATGCTTCGTCGTGGATTACCGCAGAAGACGTGTATGACGCTATGCTATCAGCGCTTGGTGCGCCCGGTTGGCACGGTCGCAATCTTGACGCCCTCTGGGATAGCGTTAGCAACGACGACATCAATTCTGTACGAGCGCCATACAGAATTCGAATCACATCGTTCGAGTCTGCGAATGCGGTCGTCACTGACATTGTGGGAAAGGTTGAGTCTATCTTCGCAGACGCGAACCGACAGGGAGTCGACGTTTACCTAACGGTCCTCAAATCCCCCTGTCCAGCATGCAACCTCCCGCTAACCTTCCAGCCATGGAGCGGAGACTCTCCGTCGGATGAGATCTGCCCCTGCTGTGGAATTCAGTTTGGACTGGACGACGCCAACCCGGCGGATGCACAAGGAAGAGAGGGGGTTTACCGAGAGTGGCGAGCCCACTGGATCGAAAACGGCATGCGATGGTGGAGTCCCACGCCTCCGCCGCCGAACTGGAGCCCAACGGATCAGCTCAAAGGAGGCCAGGTCGGTGATTAGGCTCCGGCCGACAGCAGACGAATGGGAGGAAACGCTGAGACGCCTAACAAGTGCGGTTCAGACGGACGCCCGTACCTTTCACTCAAATTGCTTCCGCAATTTGAGCGCCAGGTACCGGCGCCGCTGACCTAGGCGTTAGGCGACATGGACCAAGTATCCAGCGCTGTTGAGCAGTTCCTTAGGATTGCTGATCCCACTGAACATACCGCGCTGGAAGACTGCGAGGAGCTTCAGGCGTGCCTTGATCGTCTGCTTGCTGCCGTGCACACGATCGGGTTCACTTTTGATCCGACGGACTACCCGGATCCCCCCAAGGAAGACAGCGCTAGCGTCAGAGCGCGCATTTCAAAGGCCTACCCCTCTCTCGGGCTGTACAATGTCGCACTCGATGTTTCAGGAGAAATTGGCGCAACGAAGCTGGCCGTGGGCGACGCGATTGATGATCTAGTCGACGTTACTCAGGATCTGTATGAGGTTCAGTGGCGGTTCTCCAATACGTCAAAGGAGGATGCGCTATTTCATCTGCAGCTTGGATATCGAACTCACTGGGGCCGCCATGCACGCGATCTTTCACTCTACATTCATGATCGGACCTGGTAACTCCGCATTGTCGCCTAACAAGGGCGATTCAGACGGACCGCCAAAACCGTCACTTGATTTGCTTTCGCAAATCAACCGCCGGCCTTTGTCGGCCGCTGATCGCTGACGTTAGGCGCGCCCGGTGAGCCCCACCGTCTTCCGCGAACGTGGCTACCGGTTCTTCTTCTTTTCCCTCGAGGAAGATCGAATGCATGTCCACGTTCGCTCCTCCGAAGGGGAAGCCAAATTCTGGCTTGAGCCTCAAGTCGAATTGGCGAAGAATTATCGATATTCGGCTCAACAGCTTGGCCAGATTCAAACCATTGTCGAGGCGCACCGCGATGAGCTCACAGCCGCATGGCAAAGGCACTTCAGGCATCGAGGTGACTGATATATCGCCCCACGGCATCTGGGTGCTTGCCCAGGGGGAGGAGATTTTCCTCCCCTACGAGACTTTCCCATGGTTCAAGAAGGGGTCCGTTGAGGCCGTGCTCAACGTCGAAGAGCAGTCACCCGGGCATTATCATTGGCCAGATCTCGACGTGGATCTGGGCATTGATTCTATGCGCCACCCCGATCGGTACCCTCTGTCTTTCGATGCGCGCGCCTAACAAGGGCGATTCAGGCGGACCGCCAAAACCGTCACTTGATTTGCTTCCGCAAATCAACCGCCGGCCCTTGTCGGCCGCTGATCGCTGACGTTAGGCGTCACCAGTCGTTGTTCATGCTGATGATTGCCGAGTGGGAACGCAAGGATGAGTTCTGACGAACTAACCGCGATAGCGACGATCCGCCTCTACCCATCCGAGAGTGGAGGCAAGACGCACGCGATCCACACGGGTTACCGTCCGAACCACAACTTTGGTTCGCCCGAGAACCCCATCTTTGCGATAGGACAAGTCTACTTGGAACCCGACCAGCCACTTAGTCCGGGCGCTAGTTCGATGGCGCTGATTCGGTTCTTTCCCACACCTGAACTGCGCGATAGTCTCCATGTAGGAACAACATGGCTGATCCAAGAGGGCCCGTACATTGTGGGGGAAGCAAGATGCGAGGAGATCCGTGACGCCTAACAAGGGCGATTCAGGCGGACCGCCAAAACCGTCACTTGATTTGCTTCCGCAAATCAACCGCCGGCCTTTGTCGGCCGCTGATCGCTGACGTTAGGCGACACGCTGGCGATCCTCAGCGCCGTGGACCCGGACAGACTTTGCCTGCCGTCCTTCAGCGCGCTACGGATTCAGCCCCACCTAGCTTTCGGCCCTTCCACATCAACCGTGCGCACTTTCACCCATATGGGTTAGCTTCGTCATCGTTTCGACCGCTACTCATAGCGCTGTTCCTCCCCAATCACCACGCAGGCCCTCGCGTTGCATCGCGCTTCCGCCTATCCAACCACCCATGGTTGTGGATCAGGTCCTTGTCGCACTACTCACACCGGCTTACGCTCTCGGCATGATCTCGAGGTCGCATCAACTCCACGACGCCGCACCCATCCAGGCCTGTGGTCCCTCGGCGGCATTGGCTGCCGCACCTGGGGTCGATGGGCGTTTCGCCTAACAAGGGCGATGCAGCGGACCGCCCAAACCGTCACTTGATTTGCTTTCGCAAATCAACCGCCGGTCTTTGCCGGCCGCTGATCGCTGACGTTAGGCGACACGCTGGCGATCCTCAACGCCGTGGACCAGGACAGACTTTGCCTACCGCCCTTCAGCACGCTACGGATTCAGTCCCATCTAGCTTTCGGCCCTTCCAGATCGACCGCGTGCACCTTCACCCATATGGGTTAGCGCCGTCATCGCCGAGCGCAACTCGTGGCGTTGTCCCGGCCGCATCACCACGCTGCCCGCCGGCACCGGATCCCGCTTCCGCCTCTTCAACAACCCGTCGTTTGTGGATCAGGTCCTTGTCGCATGACTTCTTCCGGCCTACCCTCTCGCCATGATCTGCAGTTCGCATCTACTACACGGGGCCGCCACCCGACCAGGACGTAGCCATTGGCAACATTGGCTGCCGCAGCCGGGGTCGATGGGCGTTTCGCCTAACAAGGGCGATGCAGCGGACCGCTCAAACCGTCACTTGGTTTGCATTCGCAAACCGCGCGCCGGCTTGTCCGGCCGCTGATCGCTGACGTTAGGCGGCACGAGCATGCACCCTCTGCAGCTGCGCAACATCTCAGAGACCTATGTCCACATAAGATGCATTCCCTTTTTGGCGTTTCAGGCACGTCTTGCCGTAGCGCTTGCAATGTACGGTTGTGCAGCGACTCATAGCGATGCGCCGAGCTTGTCAGCTTCGGACGAGAACAATGCCGTTGTTCTGGCAATGCAGCAATCACAGAGAATTGACGGCAGCTGCTTGGAGGTTTCTGGCAAACGGCCGAACCGGGATGTGCTAAAGCGACTCGTGCTCGCAGACATTGGCGTCTCCGTGTGTACGTCTGAAAGGCTCATCCATCGGATCACTGTCAAGAGCAGGCAATCGAATCAGCTCGTCGTGCATCACCACGTCGCTTGCCGGGATTTCTGTGAACCCGGAGATGCGTTCGTTCTTACAATCCAGAAAGGATCAGATGGAAAACTCGACGTTGTAGGCCGCCGGGACATTCTGCTGGAGTGGTAAAGCCTGCGATTTTCACGCGGAATTGGGGAGCATGAGGATGAGTCGATTTCAGCGCCGCCTAACAATAGCGATGCAGCGGACCGTGGGAACCGCCACCCAAATTGCTTCCGCAATTTGGCCGCCCGCTCGGCCGCTGATCGCCGGCGTTAGGCGACACGCTGGCGATCCTCAGCGCCGTGGACCCGGACTGAGGATTCGTCGGACCCCCTTCGACCACCACTATCACTATCCCCTTCTAGGTTTCGGCCCTTCGAGATCGACCGTGTGCACCTTCACCCATATGGGTGAGCTTCGTCATCGCCGATCGCAACTCATGGCGTTGTCCCGGCTTCTTCACCACTCCAGGCTCCAGGTCAGATCTCCTTCCCGCCTATCCAACCGCCCATCGTTGTGGATCAGGTCCTTGTCGCACCACTGCTTCCGGCCTACGCTCACGCCATGATCTCGAGGTCGCATCAGCTACACTATGCCACCCCCATCAAGGCTGTGGTCCTCGGCGACATTGGCTGCCGCCGCTGGGGTCGATGGGCTTTTCGCCTAACAAGGGCGATGCAGCGGACCGCCAAAACCGTCACTTGGTTTGCATTCGCAAACCGCGCGCCGGTTCGCCCGGCCGCTGATCGCTGACGTTAGGCGCCATGCTTGCGTTCGTTCAGGTTGTCGTTGGTGTCTTACTCGGTTCGTTTGTCGTTGTTTGGACAGCGTACTCCACATTCGCTTTTGTGCATCTCTTCCGCGTGCTTCGACAAAAGGACCGGACTCTGTATGATCGCGCAGTTCAGTTTCGCTTTCCTGGGTATACGATGGGGTTCGCCGGTTGGGATATGGCACTCAGTGGCCAAATCGAGCGTGAGTCGGACGACGCAGATATCCTTCGAGCAGTCGGGCATGCTAAGCGCGCTGCGAATCTGCACTCGGCAGTCCTTGGCTCAGCTCTTACGATTGGCGTCCTAGCTGGCTTCATATCGGATTCTCTGTACATCTTCAGCACCGTGTAGCCTGCACCCGCAACGCTGACTTATCAAAGTCACTACTCGGTCGATGGGGTTCGACGCCTAACAAGGGCGATTCAGACGGACCGCCAAAACCGTCACTTGATTTGCATTCGCAAATCAACCGCCGGCCTTTGTCGGCCGCTGATCGCTGACGTTAGGCGTCATGGCCAGGCGAATCCCAACCCACCAAGAGTACTTGCAGGGCCGATGCGAGTTAGCATTGAGTCTTATTGCAGCCTACGAGGCCGGCTCCCTCGGTATCCTGGAAGCGTGTAGAAGCCTAAACGCGGTTTGCCAAGAACTGGGCGTTTCCCATGAAGAACCGTTCGTGACCTATCTGGCCGTCGATTCCGAGTCCCATCACCTACCAGGCGCTGATCAACGGAAGCTGTGGTCGAGCTCCGCGCTCGATAAGGCAGACTCCGAAATCCAGCAGATCGAGGATCTCTATCGCGACAGCGTTCTGGAAGCTGGTTGCGCTCTGAGAGACCACATAGGCAAGAGAGGCGAGGGAATCGAGAATGACGCCTAACAAGGGCGATCCAGACGGACCGCCAAAACCGTCACTTGATTTGCATTCGCAAATCAACCGCCGGCCTTTGTCGGCCGCTGATCGCTGACGTTAGGCGTCATCCATCGATCCCACCGGCGGGAATCTATATGAAAGGTCGCAAACGCACGGTCTACGTGTATCTGGAGAGCGAGGGAACCGACGTTTGGCGTCCTGTGGTGGCTGAACATCTCGACGAGAACAGATACAGGATCACGTCTCCAGATCCGGACTCCGCCGATGAGCTATGGCAGTTCAAGAGCGGCGCTGTGGTCCTATGTCGCGAGCAGAAGCTTTCCGGTGGTAACCGATTAGTGGCATATGATCTGGCACCTGAAGCAGACTGATTGCTCTTCGTTGGGGATCCGGAGCTGGCCACAATTGAACCGCAAAATCTGAAGCCTAACGAATCGATGAAGCGGACCTCCCTAACTGTCATCGCAAACAAGCTGCCAGCGGCCGCCGGCCGCTTATCTTGGTGTTAGGCGTAATGAACGTCCCCCCATGACGCATCCGGATATCAAACGCATTACGGACGCGAGCGGAACGATGATAGGCGAGGCCGAATTCTTGGATGGTGTGCTGCACGGCGTTTCCAGAATTTGGAATGCGGACGGCCAGCTCACACAGGAAGCGCACTTCCAAAACGGTGAGTACCATGGGGCGTTTCGCAGCTGGTGGCAGAACGGCAACCTCAAGGAGCAAGGTGCGTTCCAACATGGAAAGCGCTCAGGCGCGTATAGATGGTTCGGCGAAGATGGGCAGCTGCTTCAAGAGGAGGTTTTCGATTGAAATTGATGACGCCTAACAAGGGCGATTCAGACGGACCGCCAAAACCGTCACTTGATTTGCATTCGCAAATCAACCGCCGGCCTTTGTCGGCCGCTGATCGCTGACGTTAGGCGCCGCGACGTAAATGCACCCCCAGAGGCCAGAACTGATTCGCAATCACGCGATAGACCATGATGTCCCCCGCTTCATGGAAATCTTTCGGCGGAACGGCCGCATAGGCTTCGAGCTAGCAGAGTCAGAGTACCGCGCACTGCAGCGGCTGGTTCGGGAGTACCGACTCCAGCGAGAGCCCCCAGATTTTGACTACAGTACGTGGGTAGCTCGCGCGGAGGAAGATGGGAAGCTCACGTGCGAGAAGGCAAATTTTGTTTTTGGCTTTCTCGTTCAGCACTGGCACTCGGGTATCGCGCTTCGCGCGAGGAGTAACGATGGTATGGTGATGCTGACCGTTGTAGACAGGTCAAGGGAACACTAGTGCTGCCGTTCAATACCGGGATGCCAAACATGGGTGATCTAAACGGACCACCTCTGTGAACCCTTCGTACCTGCTGACTGCTTTCTGGGTGGCGTGGACCGTAACGTACTTCGCGTTCACGGCCCTCGCGATTCTGAGCCTCCAACCGTCAATGACGCGCTTATCTTGGTTCCTCTCCATTTCCGGATGGTGGCCCCTGGTTCCGAACGCCGGCATCTCATCGGGATTGGCCTGGAGTGGAAGGTGTATGCTCACAGTTGGGATAGCCGTGATCCTCGCGCAACACGTGCCCTAGGCTAGGACATTTGCACAACGAGTAGTGCCCACGCACCGACATACAGCGCGATAGTCGAACTTTGAATGGGGTCTGGACATGATGGATGGAAGGCTGAGGCAGCGCCTAACAAGTGCGGTTCAGACGGACGCCAAAAGCTCGCTTCAATTTTGCTTGCGCAAAATTGCAGCCAGTTCCTGGCGCCGCTGACCTAGGCGTTAGGCGGCACGGGCATGCACCCTCTGCAGCTGCGCAACATCTCAGAGACCTATGTCCACATAAGATGCATTCCCTTTTTGGCGTTTCAGGCACGTCTTGCCGTAGCGCTTGCAATGTACGGTTGTGCAGCGACTCATAGCGATGCGCCGAGCTTGTCAGCTTCGGACGAGAACAATGCCGTTGTTCTGGCAATGCAGCAATCACAGAGAATTGACGGCAGCTGCTTGGAGGTTTCTGGCAAACGGCCGAACCGGGATGTGCTAAAGCGACTCGTGCTCGCAGACATTGGCGTCTCCGTGTGTACGTCTGAAAGGCTCATCCATCGGATCACTGTCAAGAGCAGGCAATCGAATCAGCTCGTCGTGCATCACCACGTCGCTTGCCGGGATTTCTGTGAACCCGGAGATGCGTTCGTTCTTACACTCCAGAAAGGATCAGATGGAAAACTCGACGTTGTAGGCCGCCGGACATTCTGCTGGAGTGGTAAAGCTCTGCGATTTTCACGCGGAATTGGGGAGCATGAGGATGAGTCGATTTCAGCGCCGCCCCTAACAATACGATGCAGCGGACCGTACAAACCGTCACCCAAATTGCTTCCGCAATTTGGCCGCCGGTCTGCTCGGCCGCTGATCGCCGGCGTTAGGCGTCACCAGTCGTTGTTCATGCTGATGATTGCCGAGTGGGAACGCAAGGATGAGTTCTGACGAACTAACCGCGATAGCGACGATCCGCCTCTACCCATCCGAGAGTGGAGGCAAGACGCACGCGATCCACACGGGTTACCGTCCGAACCACAACTTTGGTTCGCCCGAGAACCATCTTGCGATAGGACAAGTCTACTCGGAACCCGACCAGCCACTTAGTCCGGGCGCTAGTTCGATGGCGCTGATTCGGTTCTTTCCCACACCTGAACTGCGCGATAGTCTCCATGTAGGAACAACATGGCTGATCCAAGAGGGCCCGTACATTGTGGGGGAAGCAAGATGCGAGGAGATCCGTGACGCCTAACAAGGGCGATTCAGGCGGACCGTCAAAACCGTCACTTGATTTGCTTTCGCAAATCAACCGCCGGCCTTTGTCGGCCGCTGATCGCTGACGTTAGGCGTCACGTCATGCGTCCTGTCACAGTCCCGGAGCGACACCAATTTCGACGCTAGACCAAATTCGGGATCTTGTGACAGCTGGCGAGGTACGCATATCCGAGCACGGCTACGACGAAATGGCTGAGGACGGCATCCGGGTCAGGGACGTTCTTGATGGGCTTGCAGAGTGCAACCTGGTGGAGGACTATCCTTCGTTCGGCAAAGGGCCTTCCGTTCTCGTACTCGAACGGGATGCCAACGGCGAGCCGATTCATGTGGTCTGGGGCATCCCGCGCGGCCATTCGAGCCCTGCCGTTGTGGTGACTGCCTATCGGCCCGATCCGACTCGCTGGTCAGACGACTTCATGGAGCGCCGCAGATGAGGAAACGCACCAAGTACATTCACGAGGGCAAATATGTTGCTGAGGTCGATGTAGAGCTCATCGAGGCTGACGATGACTGGGCTCCGTACCTATCCGTAGAGGATGCGGAAAGGCTGGACGAGGTACGCGATCTCCTCAGAGCGGGAAATCTTCAGGGTGCGACCCGGCGCGCTAGAGTCTTCGAGCTAAAGCCAATCGCACAATCGCAGTGACGCCTAACAAGGGCGATTCAGACGAACCGCCAAAACCGTCACTTGATTTGCTTCCGCAAATCAACCGCCGGCCTTTGTCGGCCGCTGATCGCTGACGTTAGGCGCAACCCAAGGTCCTACCGATGCCAGAGTTGAGTCGCTTCTTGGGAATTGTGATCGCTATGTACTACAACGATCACGCGCCACCGCATTTTCATGCCAAGTACGGAAACCACGAGATTCGCGTTGCCATCCAAGATGGCACTGCCTCCCCGGCGCCTTCCCAGCCCGCGCTCAACGCCTCGTCCTCGGAGTGGCTCGATTTACATCGCGACGAACTTATGGAAGATTGAGCGTTGGCAGAACAGCGGATGCCACTTCGAAAGATTGAGCCATTGGAATGAGCGAACTCACCCCAAAGATCACAAGGCAGAGTACGTCGGGCTAGTAGCTCGACTCACTTTCGCAGATGGCAAGTCGGGTGTGATCGATCTTGAGGACCAGTTGTGGGGCCAGGTCTTTGAGCCATTGAAGGACCTCTCTCAGTTCCAAGCCTTCCGAGTCGACGACGAGCTCTCAACTATCGTGTGGCCGACCGGAGCGGATTTTGCGCCGGAGTTCCTCTACGAGGCTTGCGCCTAACAAGGGCGATGCAACGGACCGCCCAAACCGTCACTTGGTTTGCTTGCGCAAACCGCGCGCCGGTTCGGCCAGCCGCTGATCGCTGACGTTAGGCGTCCAGCAACCTCATGGCAGCTTCCTGGTCGCAAGTAGAAGTAGAGGCAACTGTGTCGGACTACTTCGAGATGCTGAGTGACGAGATCCACGGTATTCCGTACAGCAAAGCGGGCGCATCGGCGGTTGCTGAAACAGAAGCTCGACAACCGATCAGATGGGGCAATCGAACGCAAGCACCAGAACATTAGCGCGATACTGATCGAGTTCGGATTCGTCTACATCTCCGGTTACAAGCCTCTCGGCAACTACCAGGAGCTCTTGCGCCAGGTGGTCGAGGCCAGGCTGGACCAGGATCGTCAAGTTAAGCGGTCCGCAATGGACCAGGTGCTGGCTCCTGCGCAACTGCCAGACGTAGATGACATCCTCAGTGCCATGGTTGCGCCTCCCAAGCCTCCAGAGTCCACGCCTGAGAGAATTCGCGACCGGCCGACGCCTCGGAAAGTCAACTTCCTCGAAATCGAGGCTGGTAACCAGTCCCTCGGCGCTGCGGGAGAGGAGTTCGCGCTCAAGTATGAGATTGCCCGCCTACTGGCCGCCGGCAAAGATCGACTTGCGGCGAAGGTCGAGCGTGTCTCCGAAACCCGCGGCGACGGATTGGGCTTCGACATCTTGTCGTTCGAGCATGACGGCCGAGACAGACTAATCGAAGTGAAGACTACCGCCTACGGCGCCTCCACGCCGTTCTTCGTCACAAGCAATGAACTCGCGGTCTCAACAGAGCGCCGCGAACACTACCATCTGTATCGAGCGTTTGGGTTCCGCGATAATCCCCGGATGTTCACGAGACCTGGTCCGCTCGACACATCGTTCCTACTGCGACCGTCACAGTATCAGGCAGATATTCGATGAGACATTGCGAAGGACGCCTAACAATGGCGATGCAGCGGACCGTCCAAACCGTCACCCAAATTGCTTCCGCAATTTGGCCGCCGGCTTGCCCGGCCGCTGATCGCCGGCGTTAGGCGGCATCGAACGTCCTACACCAACCAGGGCTAGTGACGCTTGTTGCGCATCGCGCAACATGATAGATTCCGTGGGTGATCAAGTCGATCCGCCATAAGGGCCTCAAACGATTCTTCGATACTGGCAGCGCTTCCGGGATCAAGACCGATCACCGGAAAAAGGTCCGGATGCAGCTTACGGCTTTGGATACCGCTACGTCGATCGAAGACATGGACATTCCAGGCTTCCGGTTGCACCCGCTCAAAGGCAAGCGTTCCGGGGTCTGGGCTATCGACGTCAGCGGCAACTGGAGGCTCACGTTTCGATTTGAGGATGGCCAGGTCCATGACCTGGACTACGAGGACTACCACTGATGTCGATGCACAATCCCCCACATCCTGGCGAGTTTATTTCGAGCGTATACCTCGAGCCCTATGGCATTAGCTTGCGCAAGCTCGCCGAGCGTCTCGACGTGGTGCCATCAACGCTAGCTCGGCTCATCCGAGGCCAGAGCGCAGTGTCTCCGGAAATGGCGCTTCGGCTGTCTGTCGCAATTGGCCGGTCTCCTGAAAGTTGGCTTGCGATGCAGCACAACTATGACTTATGGCGGGCTCGCAAGCGGGTAGATCTTCGCAAGGTCAAGAAGCTCGATGTCGATGCCGCCTAACAAGGGCGATTCAGACGGACCGCCAAAACCGTCACTTGATTTGCTTTCGCAAATCAATCGCCGGCCCTTGTCGGCCGCTGATCGCTGACGTTAGGCGGCGGGTACAAACCAACCCTCCTAGCCTGTAGCCACCGCGGGTCAGGGCCGTTGCAACCCGACACGTTATAGGTTACAGTGGCCTTCGTGATCGCTGGGTTCAACCACCGCGGGCTGAAGCGTTTCTTCGAGGAGGGAACAACTCGCGGCATCCAGGCTCAGCAGGCAAGTCGTATTCGCTTGATACTGGCGCGGTTGAATGCCTCACAGGCACCCCAGGATATGAACCTGCCCGGCCTGCATCTGCACGAACTCACTGGGCAGAGAAAAGGCACCTGGTCCGTGCGGGTATCCGGCAACTGGCGAATCACTTTCCGGTTCGACGGCCCAGATGCCTACGAAGTTGACTTAGAGGACTACCACTGATGCGTATGCACAATCCCCCACATCCCGGAGAGGTGTTGCGCGAACTGTGCCTGGAGCCCTTGGGGCTGACCGTCACCGATGCCGCCAAGGCTCTCGGCGTTAGTCGCAAGACCCTATCCGCCATTCTCAACCGGCGGGCTGGCATCAGCCCCGAGATGGCGATCCGGCTTTCGAAGGCCTTTGGTACATCTGCCGAAAGCTGGTTGAATCAGCAGATGCAGTACGACCTGTGGGTCGCCGAGCAGTCGGCGGGCGTCATTCGCGTGAAGAAACTGTCCGCTGCCTAACAAAGGCGATGCAGCGGACCGCCCCGGAGTTATGTAGCAAATGCATTCGCTACATAATCCGCCCGCCCCCGTCACTTGGTTTGATTCGAAACCGCGCGCCGGTCGCGGCCGCTGATCGCTGACGTTAGGCGCGCAGAAACGTCATGGAAATTCGAAACGCCCAAGAGAATGACTTCGAACGGATCATGGAGCTATACAGACAGCTCCAGCCTGAAGACCCCGTCCTTGCAGACGGATCCGACCACGCTGTTTTTCGCAAGATTCTCGGCTCCGACGGCCTGTACTTGTTTGTACTGGAGGACCACGGGCTGATTCAGTCGACCTGCTATCTCAATGTCAT
Organism: uncultured Gammaproteobacteria bacterium; assembly: GCA_942491135.1. Lineage (GTDB taxonomy): Bacteria > Pseudomonadota > Gammaproteobacteria > Pseudomonadales > Azotimanducaceae > UBA7803. Next base: position 133,461 of record CALNZS010000023.1, read on the forward strand.
CCCGAATATCACACGGTCCGCTAGCCCATACGGCATCATCGAGAACGTCGTGACGGATGAGTCATCGCGCGGACGTGGCCATGGCAAGAATATCGTCCGCCATGCTTTGCAGACCGCGTGGCACGGTGGCTGCTACAAGGTCATGCTACAGACTGGCTCAAAGAAGGAATCCACCCATGCATTTTACAGAGCCTGCGGCTTCTCCGGCGAAGACAAACATGGGTATGTGGCTCGCCGCCCTGAGATCGACCTGGCTAGAACTGGCCCTTATGGTGCATCGATGGAGACTTCGTAAGCGCTGATCGCCACACATCCCAACGCCGCCATAGCATCATCCGACGAGTTCGGCATCGGCATCACGTAGGCCTCGAACGATCGCACCGAGGGATGGTAGAATCGCTCATTACGATTGGGGCAATGAACAAATCGGCGAGGCTCATTCGCGTGAAGGCTGCGCCTAACAAAGGCGATGCAGCGGACCGCCCAAACCGTCACACCTTTTGCTTTCGCAAAAGTTGCGCCAGATTCGTCGGCCGCTGATCGCTGACGTTAGGCGCCCGGAACGTCCTCCCGTTGCACTATGCACCGTTTGTACATACACTTCATCAATGCGCGCAACCTGGGATCCCGCAAAGGCTCGCGAGAACCTGCGTCGCCATGGCGTTGACTTCGCGGACGCCGCTGTCGCACTCGAGGACCTGAATGCCCTGACGGCTGAGGATCCGGATCACGCGGAGCAGCGTTTCAAAACGCTATGTATGGATCCGTACCTCAACATTTTGTTTGTAGTGCACGCGTACCGAGAGGACGACGAGGTCAGGATCATCAGTGCCAGAAAGGCAAACCGGGCTCAACAGAAGCGTTACGTTGAGGGCTAAGAATATGATTGATGAGTTCAAGAATGCTAAGCGCGGGCCTGTCGTTGCTCCAGACCCCAACAAAGTTCGCATAACCATCCGACTTGACGCGGATATCATCGAGCACTTCAAAGAATTGGTGCATGAGGCTGGTGGCGGCAACTATCAGACGCTGATCAATGATGCATTGCGCGACCACATTGCCAATGGGGACAAGGAGCTTGAGAAACGCCTTCGCAAGATCATTCGTGAAGAGCTCCGCAAGGCCAGCTAAGGCTTGGCGCCTAACAAGTGCGGTTCAGACGGACGCCAAAAAGCTGTCCTCAATATTGCTTGCGCAAAATTGAAGTCAGTTCCTGGCGCCGCTGACCTTAGGCGTTAGGCGGCGCGGTCGGCCGTCTTCGCGATCGTCGATGCAATCTGCTTCCTAGTCACTCCAATCGCCAAAAGTGATCTGACGATCAAATCCATACTTACCGATGGATCTCCAGCCTCCATCTTTGCCACACGCGACTGGCTAGATTGCGCCATCTTCGCAAGCGCTGTCTGGGTCACGCCCCTCTTTTCGCGTGCAGCCTTCAGGCGCTGGCCTAGCGCCGACTTCAATTCGATGTACGCAGTCTCCTCAGGCGAGAGCCCAAGAAACTCGTCTGCAGATCCGAGCTTCCAACCTCTTCGCTCAATTTTTGTTCGTTTAGCCTTCTTCACGGTCATAGTCCCTCAGGCGTCGCTTGCAGGCATCGATCACACTCTTGGGCGTCCGCTGTGTCTTCTTGGAGAAAACCTCCAATATCACTATTGCGTCCTCAGGGCATCGGCCGCGAAGGCGGCATACGCAGCGTGTCCCCACACTGTAGGCGTCGCAGCAGGTACCCGGCCTCGACCCGAGCCACTGGCGATAAAGGCGGCGTCTTGATCTCGCCGTGTAGCCACGGCTAGGGGTTTGTCTCGGACAGGCACCGACACATGGTATGTCTATTTCGACATATCGACAAGCGTCGCGGCAGCGCCGCCTAACAAGGGCGGTTCAGACGGACCGCCAAAACCGTCGCTTGGTTTGCTTTCGCAAATCAACCGCCGGCCCTTATCGCCCGCTGATCGCTGACGTTAGGCGACATGCATTCCCACCGCCGCGGGAACATTACCGACGATTGACACGCGTCACGTGACAGCTAACACTCTGCGCGGTGATCAAAACTTTCGCGGACCGGCACACGCAAAGGCTCTATGCAACGGGGAGGTCGCGCCGCTTTCCGCCGGACATCTGTGGTCGGGCTGCCAGAAAGCTAGAGCAACTTGATCTGGCGACGAATCCAGCCGGTGTGATGGTGCCCCCAAGCAACCGGCTTAATGCGTTGTCCGATGATCGGAAGGGACAGCACTCCATCTCCATCAACGATCAATGGAGGATCTGCTTTCGATTTGAGGATGGCGATGCCTTTGAGGTCGAGGTCTGCGACTACCACTAGGCGATCCGGACTATGAGTATTCGAAACACTGGAATGAAGCGCCGCCCCACCCACCCAGGAGAAATGCTGCGGGAGGGCTTTCTGCCCGATTACGGGCTCTCGGTCTCCGCCTTAGCAGAGGCGATTGGCGTGTCTCGGCAATCCGTGAATGAGCTCTTGCGGGAGCGCCGTAGCTTGAGCCCCGAGATGGCTCTCCGGCTCTCACGGCTTTTTGGCAATACGCCTGAGTTCTGGCTGAACGCACAGCGCGCGATCGATCTTTGGGAGGCGGCGGAGGCACTGAAGGATGACGTGGCCCGGATTCGGCCACTGGATGCCGCCGCTCAGAAAACTGACGCAATCTGAGCGCCAGGTGCCGGTACACCTAGGCGTCAGGCGTAGCAATCGTTCTATTGGAGGTTCGCATGTCTATCATGGGAAGCTGTTTGTGCGGGTCTGTCAGGTACGAGGTCAGCGCGCCTTTCCAGTTCCTGGGCAACTGCCACTGTTCCAAGTGCAGGAAGTCGAACGGTGCTGCCTTCGCAACGTGGGGAATTCTGAATCCGGGAACCTTCCAATGGACGTCCGGCGAGGGCTTCATCCAGAGCTACGAAACCTCCCCGGGAAACGCGCGGTACTTCTGCAAGAGGTGCGGGTCCACAATGGCTAGCGCGCACTCTGGTGTGGTCGGTGAGGTTGTGGTGGGAACCGTGGATGGTGACCCGGGCGCAAGTCCACGTGAGCACATCTTTGTGGGTTCGAAAGCGCCATGGCACCAGATCACGGACGCACTTCCACAGCATGAAGAGTGGCCACCGGGCTTTGCGCCGTGACGGCTGTTAGCGGGTCGACGGACGTCGTCCTGGTCGCTTCGTTCGGCGCACATGGAGGAAACTATGACACCTGACAAGGGCGATCCAGGCCGACCGCTGACGATAGCGATCGCAAAGTCCAGGTTGAAGCTGATTCCCACTTGGCCGGACAACTACCTGGCACGGCACCGCTGACCTCGAACTTTAGCGCCGATCGCGAAACCATGCCGTATTCGATCAACATCCGGAGTGACAACGAATCGTCCGGCGGAATTCGAAGCCTATGGGCACTCTGCGGTCGCATGGAGGGAACGCCCAGCATGGAAGCCCTCGGGTATCCCCCGCACTTCACCTTGGCGGTATTCGATGATGCGCGGGAACAGCAGCTCATCGCCGCTGTAGAGTCGCTCTTTCCGTCGCTTTCGAACGTTACAGTCCGGTTCAATCGCATCAGGTACTTCGATACGCCAGACTCCATCGTGCTATGGGCTGCACCAGCAGACTCAGAACCGTTAGTGGCGCTTCATAGCCAAGTCCAGGACCGGGTGACTTCTGGGTCTTGCCGGCCCAACTATCGTCCTGGCAACTGGGTGCCGCATTGCTCGTTGGCGGTAGCTATCGATCCAGCGCGCCGTGACGAAGCAATGGCAGTAGTGGAAACCGAGATCACGTCATTCGATGTAATATTCGACGTGATCGATTGCGTTCGCTTCCACCCTGTGGAGGTCATTCATGAGAGAGTTCTACGGTCCGCTGATCGCCAACGTTAGGCGACCATAGGTGAGGGTCCGCTTTGACCCTGGAGGAGGTGGTCCGTTTCAACCGATGCTACCGCACCCGCCCGGGTCCGCGGCGCGACTTCGCGACAGAGCATGTCCGTACCGGCAAGGCGGATCTGGTACATTGCCGCCAGGGTAATGATCGAGGCGCCCCGAAGTGATCCCCATGAATACCTTACAGACGCTCTTGGTCATGCCCTGAGTTTTCGGCGGAGCGGTTACCGATGACTGACTTCTATTGCGACGTAGCAATCTCTCGAAAAACCCCGGTCGACATCGTTCTGGAAACCGATGACCTACTGGCGTTCCATCACTGCCGGGTGCTGACCAATCTGGGCGAGTATCAGGATTCGAGGCACCTGCACTATCACGTGGCCTACGGGGAATCGTACGGGCGCAACGTGGATCCCTCCGAACGGGACACTGGATCAGAGCCGATCGGTCTAGTGCGATGAGGGAGCAGGCCCTGCTCCAGGCCGAGGCCATCCGCGCCGATCGATACCCGGACGCCGGCGCTTTCTTTCTGGGTGGCTCCATCATGCGCGGAGAAGGCTGGGATCATTCCGATCTGGATATCGTGGTGATCTTTGATCACCTGCCTGCTGCCTACCGGGAGTCGTTCCTGCATGAGGGCCGACCGGTCGAGATCTTCGTGCATGATCCGGCAACCCTCGCCTACTTTTTTCATCACGTGGATCGTCCCTCCGGCGTTCCGTCCCTGCCTGCAATGGTCTGGGAGGGTGTTGAACTTCCCGCGCCGAACGCCCTGTCGGCGCGGCTGAAAGGGCTCGCCCTCGCTGTGCTGCAGGCAGGGCCGCCGCCGTGGGAGCCCCGGGCCGTGTCTGATTCCCGCTACCGCATCACCTGCCTGGTGGACGATCTGCGGGACGCCCGGCCTGGGGCGCAGCGGGTTGCGGCCGGCGCCGACCTGTACGCCGCACTGGCAACCCATGTGTTCCGTTCGCGGGGGCTCTGGTCCGCCACCGGCAAAGCGATTCCCGGGCGGCTTCAGGTCCTTTCACCCCAGCTAGCGCAACGCTTCGAGACCGGGTTTGCGGAGCTGTTCGAGAGCGGTGACAGCACCGGCGTGATCGCGCTTGCCGAGGACGTGCTGCGGCCTCAGGGTGGGTGGCTCTTCGATGGGTACCGATCGGATGCGCCGGGGGACTGGCGAATGGAACGCCCGGATGCCTGAGTACGGGCCAGGATCACCGTCGCGGGTCTGCCGTTCATGTTGAGAAAACTCATCGTTGCCGCAGCAATGCTCGCTGGTTGCGTCCTGCTCGTTGGCTTGTGGGCATTGATCCTGCCGCTGCCGGAGGCGCCGCGCGACGGCGTGAAGGGCGACTTTCTGATTCGCCAGGTCAACGTCGTCGATGTAGAGTCGGCAGTGCTCCGCACGAATCAGGATGTCGTGGTTCGCGACGGCGCCATTGCCGGGATCAGTCCGTCGGGGGCTGTGGAGCCTGAAGGGGCGCTGATCATCGTCAATGGCGCGGGGCGGTTTCTGATGCCCGGTTTGTGGGATATGCACACCCACTCCTACAAGATCTCGCCGCAGTTCACCCATCCCCTGTTCATTGCCAATGGCGTGACCGGTGTACGCGACATGTCCGGTTGCATGTCGGAGCCGGACCCTCTTCTGGCCTGTATCGAGGATCGCAAACGCTGGAACCAGGCCCTGGAGCGCGGCGACGCCATTGCGCCCAGATACTTACTGCAGAGCAGCTACCAGATTAATGGCGGCAACGAGGTGCCGCGCGCCTTCCCGGAGTTTTTCCGAGCGCGCAGCCGTGACGAAATCCACCGCCTGGTCACGTTCTACCGGCAACAGGGCGCCGACTTTCTGAAGATCTATTCCGAGCTCAGTCCCGACGCGTATCAAATGCTGGCCGCGGAAGCCCGCAACCAGGGCCTCTCGCTGGCCGGCCATCGGCCGCTACGGGTTTCACTCCAGCAGATGCTGGCCGCCGGCCAGCGAAGCATCGAACACCCGCGTCTGTTTCTGTTCGAGTGCCACGCCGGCGCGGCAGCGTTCCGCGCCAATCCCGACCCGCTGGCCGCCTATGACGCGGCGTTCCGGCAACGCCTGGTGGACAACCAGGATGATGTTGCCTGTGCCGCGTTGATCCAATCCCTGGCGGATGCGGACATCTGGTGGACACCCACCCTGCAGGTACTCAGGATGAGCGCACGCGCTGGAGACGCGGCGTTCCGTGCCGATGCGCGCCTGCCGTATGTCCCGTACCTGATCCGGAACTTCATGTGGATGCCGGACGCCGATCGGGCCAGGGCGAACCTGGAAGACAACCCCGGCAACAACGTTTACGCCGCCATGTACCAGATGGCGTTGCGTCACGTCGGGCAGGCCAGGGCGGCCGGAGCTGGTATTCTCGCGGGGACCGATGCCGGCGACACCTACGTGTTTCCGGGATTCGGTATCCACGATGAATTGCAGGAACTCGTGCGCGCCGGACTGTCGCCGGGCGAAGCGCTCAGGAGCGCAACCCTGGATGCCGCTTCGTTCGCCCGGATGGAGGATAGATTCGGTTCGGTCGCCCAAGGCAAGACTGCCGATCTGCTCCTGCTGGACGCCAATCCATTGGACGATGTGGCGCACACGCGGACGATCGCCGGCGTGTTCTTCAACGGACGCTACTTCGATCGCCCGGCCCTGGACCACCTGCTTGACTTCGCCCGGGACCAGGCGGGTAGCATTCGCCTCAATCTTCGTTTGCTCTGGAATGCCTTGAGCAGCCCGCTGATGCGCGTGCAGCTTGCGGATTGACCTGCGCTCCGAAGCTTGGCCCGATGGCAGCGCCATCGCTTCTTCCAGGTAACACAGGTCCCGCTAGCGCCATGGAAACACTGACCGTCGCCGAAGCCCTGGAACTGATCAAGGTGAACGAAGCTGCGATGGTCACCCAGTTCGAAACCTGGCTGACCATTACGTTTGCGACTATCGTATCCGTCTTCGTCGGCAAGCATCTGCTCAACCGGCGGATGAGGTGGCTGGTAACGATCCTGTACCTGCTGGCCTCGCTGATGGTCATCGCCATGGCGCTGTATCTGGCCGAGAGCAATGCCCGGATCGCCGGGATGCTCGCCATGAAAAACGTCGTTGTGTCGGATCCTCTGTTTGCCGGTACGGTGGCCCTGTGCCTGTTCCTGGCCGGCGTTGCAACAACCGTCTACTTCATTCATATGGACACCGAAGGCAGGCTCGGGACGGGACACACGGAGGAGAGCTGATTCCTATGCCAACCATTACCGGCGAGTGCTTCTGCGGCGCGGTGCGCTACGAGATTACCGGGAAGCTGCGGGACGCCCGATCGTGCCACTGTTCACGGTGCCGCAAAGCGTTCAGTTCCCAGGCCTCCGCCTACGCCGAGGTCGACCCCGCAGACTTCCGGTGGACTCGAGGCGAGGGCCACCTGAGCAGTTACGCCAGCCAGGAGGAGTTCGGGCTGCAATTCTGCCGTACTTGCGGCTCCACCCTGTGCGGGACGTTCCGGGGTCAGGTGCATGGCGTGACCCTGGGCTGCGTGAATGGCGACCCCGGCGTTACCATCGGCCAGCACATCTTTACCGGTTCCAAGGCGCCGTGGGAGGTTCTGCCCGAGGGGATCACGGCGTTTCACGGCGCGCCGGAGCCCGATTGACGCCCACGCGGGGACAACCTTTTCACGGCGCGTTCACGCACTGATGATCAGAGTTGGATCACCGCAATCTGCGCTCTACACTCGACGCTATGAGCCGAGGCCACGAAGGCAACATTCTTCTCGTTGAAGATCACCAGGATCTGGCCGGCACCATCGGCGACTTCCTGGAGGCCCGGAACTATGCCGTGGACTATGCCGCCGACGGATTACTGGGTATGCACCTGGCGGTCTCTCAACCCTTCGACGCCATTGTGCTCGACGTCATGCTTCCAGGGCTCGATGGCATCTCCGTGTGCCAGCGCCTGCGCCGTGATGCCCGCCTGACAACACCGATCATCATGCTCACGGCGCGCGATCAGCTCGACGACAAGCTCGCCGGATTCGACGTGGGCGCTGACGACTACCTGGTCAAACCGTTCGACCTTCCCGAACTCGCGGCCCGCATCGAAGCACTGATCCGGCGGCGGCGCGGAGTGGTGCCGTTGCTCAGCGTCGACGACCTGGTGATGAACCTGGACACCATGGAAGTCCGGCGCGGCGAAACTGTGATCAAGCTGTCCCCGACCTTGTTCGACATACTGAAGATTCTGCTGCGGGAAGCGCCCAAAGTGGTCACCCGGGAAGTCATCGAAGGTGAACTGTGGGGCGACGATCCGCCCGACAGCGACGCCCTGCGCAGCCACATCTACAACCTGCGAAGGGCCGTCGACAGGCCGTTCGACACGGCGCTTCTGGAAACCCTGCCTGGCCGCGGCTACCGAATCCGCAGCGGCGGTTCGGCGGCAGAATCCGCCTGAACGCACCTGGGATCCCGGCTTACAGCGCCGCTGCCGCCCGCGCCGCGGGAAAGCGCACCTCCACCTTGGTTCCCTCGCCCGGCCGACTGTGCACCGACAACTCCCAGCCGAACTGTCGGGTCAGCCGTTTGACGATGGAAAGCCCCAGGCCGTGACCCCGCACCTGGCCGCGACTCTCGTCTGCACGGAAGAACGGATCGAAAGCCCGCTCCAGATCCTCTGCCGACATCCCCATGCCGGTATCCGCGACCGCCACGCCGTCGCTGTCGACGGTCACTTCGATCCGGCCCGCCTGGGTGTAGTTGACCGCGTTGCGCATGAGATTGCCGATCACGATCTCGAGTACCTTGGCCGGAACCCGCAGCCGCAAGTCCGCTTTCTCGTGCAGCGACAGCGTGTTTCCTGCCCGTTGCGCAGACGCCGAGAGTGCGTCGATCTGCCCAGCCACCAGATCGTTCACCGACACCGCTTCGTCCGGCAGGGCAACCGCGCCTTCCCGCGCCAGCATCAGCAGCGTCTCCAGCAGGTTCTCCATGTCCTGCACCGTTCGCCGCATCCGGACCAGTGCCTTCTGTTCCACCGGCGGCCGGTCCGGATTCTGCTCCAGCAGGTCCAGCGAACCCTTGAACACCGCCACCGGCGTGCGCAATTCGTGCCCGGCGTCGCGGGTGAACACCCGTTCCCTTTCGACGAACGAGCGCAGCCGATCCGAGAACGTTTCCAGCGCTTCGATCATGGACAGGACTTCGGCGTCCGCCACCTCGCGCAACCGGCCGAGATCCACGTGGAGTGCGCTGTCACGGTCGAAGTCGAACTCCTCCAGACGCCGCGCGAGCTGCACGATGGGGGAAATGGCCTGCTGAGTGAGGCGGAATGCCAGAAACGCCAGGCCGTAGATGATCAGCAGGACGATGGCCAGCGGCACGATGCCGAAGAAGAACGCAATGTTGTAGATCTGCGCCTTGTTCCAGACCAGGAACAGGCGCTGGCCGTCGCGTTCCGACACGTGCACGAGCTGAGTTCCATCGGCAATACTTCGCACCTCTTCGTCGGCGGGGATGTCCCGAAGCTCCGCCGGAATGGGGCTCAGTTCGTTGTCCGGCGCCCGATAGCTGCGCATGTTCGAGGTGTCCGGCAGGCTCGCGCCCGAATCCGCCGTATAACGCTGCCAATAATATTCCGCTTCGGTTTCCAGACCTTCGCGCAGGATCATGTCGACGATGATCGTGTTGGCCACGTAGATGCCGATCAGGGTCGCCACACTGACGATGGCGACCTGGATGGCGAACACCCGGACTAACTTGGTTCTGAGGCCAGTTCGCTTCAATTGCCTTTCGTTCCTGGAGTAGAGCGCGGTCAGACGCTGCGTTTACCGAAGCGGTAATGGCAGACCTGCCACTCGGTTCCGTCACGGTAGCCGAACAGCTCCTCGCAAGCCATGAAGAACAGGCGCCAGCGCTGAACCCAGCGGGGCGCGTCCGCGGCGCCATAGGCCACCGCAAAGACATCCAGAACCTGATCGCGCTGCGCGTCCAGATTATCGAGCCAGCCCCGGGCGGTGCGGGCGTAGTTGGTGCCGGACAGGCTCCAGCGCCGCTCGATACGCAGATCGTCCTGAAAGAACAGCAGAGTATCGGCGGCTGGCATGAGGCCGCCGGTGAAGAAATGGCGGGCCATCCAATCACCATCGCCCCGGTCCTCGAAGGGGTAGAGCAGGTTGTGGTGGCAGAAGATGTGCACGAACAGTTTGCCGTCGTCGCTCAACATGTCGGCGATGCGGCGCAGCAGCAGCGCATAGTTGCGCACGTGCTCGAACATCTCGACCGACACCACCCGATCGAACCGGCCGGGAGCCACGAAGTCGTTGACGTCCGCGGTGATGACTTCGACATTGTCGAGACGGGCACGCCGCGCCTGTCGCTCGATGTCGCGGCGTTGCGTCGCCGAGTTGGAAACCGCCGTGAAGTGGCTGTTGCGGAACCGCTCCGCCGCCCACAGGGTGAAGGAGCCCCAGCCGCAGCCCAGATCCAGCACCTGCTGCCCGTCGGTAAGCTCGGCGCGATCGGCATAGTGTCGCAGCATGCTTTCTTCGGCCAGAGCCAGCGTTGGCGGACCGTCACCGCGCCCGACGCCATCGAAGTCCGCGCAGCTGTATTTCAAGTGTGGGCCGAGTACCAGCCGGAAGAACTCCGCGGGAACCTCGTAGTGCTGCTGATTTGCCGCATGCGTGGACAGGGCGATGCGGCTGGCGGCCAGTTCCTGCAGCAGTTGCTGACCCCGCTCCTCGCGCGCCCGCGGATCGCCGTGGTGCTCCTGACGCAGCCGCGCCTGAACCAGACGCCGGATGCCGATTCTAACGAGGCCGTCGGGGACCACGCCCCGTTCTGCCATGTCGGTCAGTACGCTCATCAGATCCTCCCGGGCCGCGCGGAGGCGTTGAACCGGCCCCCGTCGCTGTTTTTGATTCCGGATGCCCGGTCTGCAAGACGCCGGGCCAGGGCGAACAGGCCCACGAACACGAACAGCCATGCCACGCCGACAACTGCCAGCAGCCACGGATGCGGTACCACCACTGCCTCCAGTCGTGCCCCCATGAGATAACTGAACGGCGCGCTCAGGCCGGCCAGCAGACCGCCCAGCCACGGACGGGACTGAAGAAATGCCAGGCTGTGGTTGAGGGTCAACGCCACGGCCGCCCACAGCACGACGATCCATGTCGGGGCCAGAGCGGTTCCGTAATCGAGAATTCCCACGGCGATCCACAACGAGTCCAGGAAAAGACCGACCGGTACCGCTATGAGGAGCAGCAGGGCGTCCCTGCGGATGCTGCCACGCCACGCCACGCTGGCCGCCAGGCAGGCGACGGCCACCAGCCCCCAGGCGCTGATGCCGCGGGCTCCGCCCAGCACGCAGGCGAACCAGCAAGCCTGGAACAGGATGGCATTGACGACGTTTGCGCTCATGACGTGGCGACCGGCCGGGCCGGCATCTGGTCGGCGTGCGACCGGTCCAGGGCAGCACGCCAGGGCTGACCGCGATACCCCGTGCGCGCGAACAGAAGCTGCACATCGCTGATGGAACGCTCGCGGAATCCGGCCTCGCAGTAACACAGATAGAACTCCCACAGCCGCAGGAAACGGGGCCCAAGGCCCTGCTCGTGATGTTGCTCGCCAGCCCGCTCCAGCCGATCGCGCCAGGCTGCCAGGGTGGCGGCATAGTCCGCGCCGATGTCCTCCAGATTGACCAGAACGGTGTCGCTGCTGACCGCGGCGGCCGAGACCAGCGCCGACACGCTGGGAATGAAACTGCCGGGAAACACGTGCTTCTTGATGAAGTCGACCCGATGCAGCGCATCCAGGTAGCGGCCGTCTTCTATGGTAATGGCCTGGATGGCGACCAGACCGCCGGGACGCACCAGCCGCCCGATGATCTCGAAGTACTCGTTCAGATACTGGTGGCCTACCGCTTCCACCATCTCGACCGAAACCAGTTTGTCGTAGCAGCCGTCGAGATCCCGGTAGTCACACAGCAGCACGTCGACTCGGTCCTCGAGGCCCGCGGCCTGCACCCGCTCCCGGGCAGCGCGATGCTGAGACGGCGACAACGTCACCGTGGTGACCCGGCAACCGAAGTGCTCCGCCGCATACACCGCCAGCCCGCCCCAGCCCGAGCCGATTTCCAGAAGGTGATCTCTGGGGTCGAGTTCGAGCTTACGGCACAAGCGTTCCAGCTTGGCGTCACTGGCCGCCTCCAGGGACATGTCGGGCGATTCGTAAACGGCGCTCGAGTAAATCATGCGCCGGTCCAGGAAGCTCTCGAAGAACGCGTTGGACAGATCGTAGTGCGCCTCGATGTTGCGCCGGCTGCCAGCGCGGCTGTTGCGGCGACGCCGGTGCCCCAAGCGATCGAGAAGGCGGCGCACGCCGGTCAGAACGCCGTCGAGCCGCGACAATGCCGGCCGATTCACCAGCAACAGGCGCATGAGCGAGACCAGATCATCGCAGTCCCACTGCCCGTCGATGTAACTCTCTCCGGCGCCGAGGGCCCCGCCGAGCGCGATCCGCCGATAGCAGGCGGTATCGCGAATACGCACCTCCACATGCGGGTGGCCACTGCCGAACTCGTACCTGGAGCGGTCGTCGCGCAGGGTCAGCGAGCCGCCCGTCAGGCCCCGCAGGCTACGGTGCACGAGCTTCTCGAATAGTGGCGCTGCAGGACCGCGGTCCATCGCCGCCGGCGGTACGAACCGGGTCAGTGAGCGGTTGGCCATCATTGCTGGGTTACCTCGTGAACCGGGTTCGGATGGGGGTAAAAGGGCACGCGCCGCAACCACAGCCTGAACGCCTGCCAGTAGATGCGGGCCAGCGTCAGGGCACTCTGCAGGGGATAACGCAGCGCGCCACGCCGCAGGCCCCGATCCGACAAGGCTTCGGTCTTCAGGTAAAGGCCGGCAAAGAAGGTCTCGGCGCCCGCACGGGACAGGTGCATGGCGATCTCGATGGCGTCCGGAGCGAGCCGGAAGCGCCAGCGGTACTCGACGTCCATGGGTACGAACGGTGAGACGTGGAACCGCTTGGGGAACACGAACTCCATGTCCGGGCCCGAATCCGCCGGGTCCAGCACGTAGTGAAAAACCTGATCCCAGGGGGTATTGGTGATTTCGGCGACGACCCGGTGCAGTTGCCCGGCGCGGTAACAGAAGTAGAAGCTCACCGGGTTGAACAGCCAACCCCACGAGCGCGGCTGCGTGAGCAGGAAAATCCGATCCGCCGGGCCGTGCCCTTTGGCGGCGAGAATCGCATTGAGGCGGTCACGGGTCGACACGAGACCCGCTTCGGCTTTGTCGCGGGGGAAGTCACCGGGCCGGAGTGACAAAGGAGCCAACCGCCGGGTCGCCGACAACCATTGGCCGGAACGCGCCCGCACCGCGTCCACGTCGACACAAAGCATCCACACCGGGTACTGGAAGTGATGGTCGACCGGGCTGCTGCGCCGGTGTACCACCCGTCCCTCACAGACGCAGTCACGCAGCACGACTCACCTCCTGCAACAGCTCCCGCGCCGCATCACGGCCGCTCACGAATCCGTCTTCGTGAAAGCCCCAGCCCCAGTAGGCGCCGCAATAGTAGGTGCCGCGTACGCCGCTGATCTCGTGCCGGCGCCGCTGAGCGGCGCGGGCTGCGGTATCGAACATGGGGTGTGCGTAGTGGCGTTCACTCCAGACGTCGCGGAGCCGGCGTTGGGGGTTCAGCGTGACGAAAAACGGCTTACGGGCGTCCAGCGACTGCAGCCGGTTCATCCAGTAGCTGACCTCGGCACGCTCGCCATCCACGGCGACGTTCCAGCTCGACCACGCCGATGGGTTGCGCGGCATCACCGAAGGATCCGAGTGCACCACCGCGCAGTTGCGCTGGTAGCGGATAGCGCCCAGGACGTCCTGCTCGAGCTCAGTGGCGTCTTCCAGCAGGGCCAGTGCCTGGTCGCTGTGACAGGCCATCACCACGGCATCGAACGGCTCCCGGTGCCGCCGGCTCTCCACCATCACCCGCCCCGGCTGGCGCACCACCCGTGTTACCGGCTCCGCACAGCGGATGGTGCCGCGGAACTGCTGTTCGAAAGCTTCCAGATAGCGGCTGGAGCCACCGCTGACCACCCGCCACCACGGCCGGCCGCCGAACTGCAGCATGCGATGATGCTTCATGAAGGCGGCCACGTGGGCCACCGGAACGGCGCGCGCATCACCCGCCGGCAACGACCAGAGTGCCGCGCACATGGGCACGATGTGGTCTTCCACGAACCCCTGGCCGTAACCGCCCTGCTCGAGAAACTCGCCGACGGTGCGCCCGTCCGTCCCCGATAACTCGACCGCCTCGCGATAGAACCGACGCAGGTCGGCGAGCATGCGGACGAAGCGCGGCCGCAGCAGATTGCGGCGCTGCCCGAACAGCGCCCGCAGACCCCGGCTGCCGTACTCCAGTCCACTGCGCCGGTTGACCACGCCAAACGACATGTCGGTGTCCTGCGCCGGAACGCCGAGACCCTCCAGCCAGGCACTGAACTGCGGGTAGTTGATCGTGTTGAAGACGATGAACCCGGAGTCCACCCGGTAGAGCCGGCCGCCGGCCAGAATCGCGTGGGTGTCGGTGTGACCACCGATGCCGTTGGCCGACTCGAACAGCGTCACGTCCACCCGGCCGGACAACGCGTCCGCCGCGGCAATGCCGGCGATACCGGCGCCGATGACCGCCACCTTCATGGTTGCCGGCCCTCCGCCAGAACCCGCCGCGGCACGTCACGTAGACCCCAGATCACGCCGCAGGCTGCCAGCAGGCGCAGCAGCCAGTAAGTGAGATCCACCTGCCACCAGTAGAAGCCCTGGCGCGCCGAACCGGCGTAACGATGGTGATTGTTGTGCCAGCCTTCACCGAACGTGAGCAATGCCACCCAGGCATTGTTGCGGCTCTCATCACCGGTGGCGAAGCGCCGGTGGCCCCAGCGATGGGCAGCGCTGTTGACCAGCAGGGTGGCGTGGGTCAGCAGGACGGTGGACACGAAGTAGCCCCAGACCAGAAGTTGCAGCCCGCTGGTCGCAAGCTCCGGCGCCAGCTTGGAGAGCCACGCGCCGAGGCCATAAAGCCCGGCCGCGTAGACCACCGGAACCAGCAGGTCGAACCGGTTCAGCCACACCAGCTCCGGGTAGCGCAGCCAATCCCGCACCCGGGTTCGATCGGTCGAGAAGTTCCCGTCGCCCAGAAACCAGCCGACGTGAGCGTGCAACCAGCCGTCCGCGGGGCGGTGGGGGTCGCCCTGCTGATCGGCGAAGCGGTGATGCCGGCGGTGATGGGCCGCCCACCACAACGGGCCGCGCTGAGTGGCGGCGGCGCCCAGCAGGGCGAACACGAACTGGGCCGGACGCGACGTCTGGAAGCTCCGGTGAGAAAAGTAGCGGTGGTAGAACCCGGTGATGGCGAACATGCGGATCGCATAGGAGGCCGCGCACACGACCAGCGCGATCGGATTGACTCCCACCCAGACAACCAGAACACAGGCCAGATGCATGACAACGAACGGCGCCATCCGCCACCAGTCCATGCCGGGGCGTGCGCCACCGCTGGCCTCGATCAGGGCCTCCGTCCTCTCGGTATCGAACCATCGGGGGAACACGAACATTGGCAACCGCGCTTTGAACACGCCTGACACTCTCCGCCCTCCGCCGTGAGCGGCGTGTCAACGGCTGCAGTTTCGCCCTTCACATCCTCCTCACGCAGGCGCGCGCACCATCGTCGAATGAAATTCAACCACCGAACCTGCGCCTGGCTGGCCACCCTCGGACTGCTGATCACCGTCTCCGCCGGCTGTGCCCGGACGAGCAGCGACGCCTACGCCGCCGACTACCAGCAGGCGCTGACCCGTTATTCCGGCACCACCGCCGTGACCGAGCCCATGACCGACCGTTTTCTCGCTTACTTCGGCGGCGGCGCCAGCTCCGACGTCATTGAAGCCGCCGACCTGTACGCGCCCGACCTCTACTTCAGCGACACTCTGCTCACCAGCGAAAATCAGGCCACCGTGCTTGCCCACCTGGAGCGCATGCATCAGAGCAGCGACGGCCTGACGGTGCGCCTGATGAGCCGCCTGGTGGAAGGCCAGGACGTCTACCTGATCTGGCGCATGCAAGCTGCTTTCTCGGCCGCCGGCCGGGACGTCTCCTCGGACACCATCGGCATGTCCCATCTGCGTTTCGACCCCGAGGGCCGTATCGTGCTGCAACAGGATTTCTGGGACAGCGCCGAGGGCTTCTACCGGCACCTGCCGGTGCTCGGCGGTTTCATTTCCTACATCAGGGGGCGGTTCGATGATGCGCAATCCTGAACCCAGGTCTGGCGCGCCACGCCGGCTGGCGCTGGTGGCGGCCACGTTGGTTGCCGTTCTGGGGGCACTCCCGGCTGCTGCCGAAGCGAAGGAATACCGCTTCGACGTCTACTATGATGACCGCGCCATCGGCGAGCATCACTGGCAGATCCGCGAGCAGGACGGCGTAACCCGGGTTACATCGCGCGCCCGATTCGAGGTCAAGATACTGTTCGTGCCGGTGTACCGGTACCGGCACTCGGCCGAGGAACGGTGGATTGACGGCTGCCTGGACGCCCTGGCGGCAGTAACCGACGACAACGGCCGCGAACAGCGCGTCGGCGGCGCTCGGCAGCCCACCTCGAACCTGGCAGCGTTCACCCGCGCCGATGAGACCGTGCGCGTCCCGCTGGTCAATGACTGCGCCGGCTCGTTCGCCTACTGGAACCCGGAACTGCTGGAACGCCCGCGGCTGGTCAACGTGCAGACCGGCGAACTGGTCAGCGCGCAGTTCATCCATCGCGGCGAGTCCTCCTACCTCGGTGAGCGGGCCATGCACTACCAGTTGCGCGCCGCCGACCTGCCCGCAATCGACCTGTGGTATCGCCTCGGCGACCGCCAGTGGCTCGGCCTGGAAACCAGACGTGACGGCGCCACCCTTGCCTACCGGCTGAGTTCCGTCGAGCCGCTGCCGCCCGGGTCGCTCGATCCGCACGGCCCTCTCGAGGTTCCATCGATCTGAACCTCAGCCAGCCGACCCTGCCCGAAAAATTGCCTGGCGCGCTTAGAGCCGTGCCGGAGTAGCATGACCGGATGCGCACTCAGCGCACGCCTCAGGGGCGGCCGTTCAGGCCGGGGAGGAAGGGATCATGCGAGGAAGCTGCCTGTGCGGCGCTGTGGCATACGAGGCCGATCAGCTTGCCGCGAGCATCGTCCATTGCCACTGCCGCAAGTGCCGGAAAGCGCACGGCAGCGCGTTTTCCACCACGGCGCCGGTCCTGCGGGAGCACTTCCGCTGGATCCGCGGCGCCGACAAACTGAAGTCGTTCGAGTCTTCGCCGGGTAAGCTGCGCCATTTCTGCATGGAGTGCGGCTCCCACCTGATGGCAGAATGGACCCGCATGCCGGGCGTGATCATCCGGCTGGGCTGCCTGGACGATGACCCGGGCAGCCGGCCCACCATGCACATCTGGCGTAGCGAAGGTGCGGCCTGGTACGACCCGGGGGAACTTCTGCCGGAGCACGACGAGGGTCGGCCCAAGGCCTGACATCGTTACCGTGGAGCCGAGCCGTGAGCCATTCCGGACAGTGCCTGTGCGGGGGATTCGCTTTCGAGGTGAGCGACGTGTGCGGCCCTTTCGAACTCTGTCACTGCCGCCGCTGCGGTTCGCCCCTGCCGCCGCCGGACCCCCAGGGCGACTGGTTCGAGATTCGCGCTGGTCTGTTCGACACCAACCTGCCCATCCGGCCTGACAAGCACATCTACGTCGACTTCGCTGCATCCTGGGATCACAGCGATGATGGACTGCCCCGCTACACCCAGGCCCAGATCCGGGAGCACCGAAACCGACCATGACCATCCGCATCGGCCTCATCTCCGACACCCACATCCCGGAATCACGGCCGACGTTGTGGCCGCAGGTCTACGATGCCTTCGCCGACGTGGACATGATCTTTCATGCCGGCGATATCCACGAGTTCTACGTGCTCGATGAGCTGGAGCAGATCGCGCCGGTGTATGCGGCCCGCGGTAACGGCGAGGACGGCAGCGGCGGACGCGACGTGCAGCCCGAGGATCCACGGGTGAAGTACGCCTGGCTGCTGGAACTCGGCGGCCTGTGGGTGGGGCTCACCCATTACGTGCCGGTGCCGGAGCGACCGCCGAACATGACCATGGAACGCTGGCTGGAGCGCTTCTTCCCGGAGCGCCGGCCGGATGTGATCGTCTCCGGTGACACCCACCGTCATGCCATCGAGTGGGTCGACGGCATTTACTGCGTCAATCCGGGCTCGCCGACCTATCCCCACAACTACGACACCCAGCACGGCACCATCGGCTTTCTGGAACTCGACGAAGGCCGGGCCGAGGGCAGCATCTGGCAGATCGTCGAAGCGGGTATCGAACCGTTCGACTGGCATGGCGTGCCGCCGTGGAAACGGCGGTGACAGACGCCCTGGCGAGCCGCCCGGCCAGGCCCGAGGACATCGACTGGCTGCTGGCGCTGCGCCTGGCCACCATGTCCGAACATTTCGCCCGCTCGGGACAGGACCTGGACGACGCGGAGCAGCTCGCACGGGTCAAACACCGCTTCGACGCCGTCCGCGTGCTGTCCCGGGACGGCCGCGACGTCGGCATGACCAAAATTCTTCGCGAAGGCGCGCTGTGGCATCTGGTACAGATCCAGATCGTCCCGGAGGCCCAGGGCCAGGGGCTGGGCTCGGCGGTGATCGGCGAGCTGCTGGCGGAGGCCGAAGGCGCCGGGGCGGCGGTGTCGCTGCAGGTGCTCAAGGTCAACCCGGCACAGCGGCTGTACCAGCGTCTTGGATTCGTGATCACAGACGACACCGGGCATTCCTACGAGATGCGGGCTGCCTGCGGCTCGGCCTGATCCATTCCGCCGGGTCAATGCGGCCGGGTCAATCGAGCCGGGTCAGTTCGGCATAGGGCGGCAGAAAGAACACCTCGACGATGGGGGCGTGCTGCACCAGGTCTTCCACGCTGTATCCCTGATCCCGGTACCAGGCGGTCTCCGGTGCACTCATCAGCTTGCGCCGGTCTTCGGGGTCGACGATCAACTCGGCCCGCGCCGGCAGGCTGTACACCAGCGATTCCTTGAAGCGGAATTCGAACGCCGGCTGGGCACGCAAGTTGGCCAGCCAGTCCCGGGGTTTGCGCCGTCCGCGCGGCCCGGCAGCCGACGGCGTACCGCAGATGATGATGCGGCCATCGATGTTGTTGAACCAGATCTCGGTGGTGCGCCGGAGCGCGCTGCGCCGGCCCAGGGTCACGATGTCGATGGTGCGGTCCCGGATCAGCGCCCCGGCAAGGTCTGCCGTCATGATGTCGTGTCCCGCTGCGCCATGGCCCGCATGGTATCTTCGGGGGGACGAGAGGAGCGAATCGTGCGATTGATCCGGCGGCGGAATCATCGGACACCGAGGCAAAGCACCACCCGGTTGGACAATCCGCCAGGGCCCCGACATCATCGAGCTGGCAATCGGTCAATCCGGAGGTATGCCATGCCCGCCCGTGGTTCGCTCAACCACATCGACATCCCGGGGCCCAGCCCCGGACGCGCAACCTGGCGCTGTTTCGTGTCCGGCGGCAACCCATGAGCGCACGTCCCGCGCGGCGCCGACAGGGCGCACTCGAGAACACGCCGGTGCCCGCGGTGGCCGCGGTCATCGCCAGTTATCCAAAGGCCGCCCGCGCGCTGCTGCTCGAGGTGCGCAAGCTGGTGCGGGACTGCGCCGCGGAACTGGAAGTCGGACCGCTGACTGAAACGCTGAAGTGGGGCGAGCCTGCGTACCTGACCGAAGCCACCCGCGCCGGCACCACGGTGCGCATCGCCTGGTCGGCCAAGGCGCCGGACAACCTGTCGGTGCTGTTCCACTGCCAGACGACCCTGGTGGATACCTTCCGGACCCGCTTTCCGGAGCTGCGCTACGACGGCAACCGCGCCATCGTGCTGGACCTCGAGCAACCACCGCCCACGGAGGCGCTGCGCTGGTGCCTGAGTGCGGCCCTGACCTACCACCGGCGCCGATGAGCGAAGGCACGATTCGCGAGGCCGAGGCGGCGGATGCCGAAACGCTGCTGGCGATCTACGCGCCCATCGTCGAGCGCACGGCCATTTCCTTCGAGCTGACCCCGCCTACGGCCGACCAGTTCGCGGAGCGGATCCGCAGGTACGGCGGCTCACATGGTTGGCTGATCATGGAGCGGGACGGGCAGATCGCGGGTTATGCCTACGGCATGCCCCATCGCGAGCGCGAAGCTTACCGCTACTCCGCGGAAGTCTCGGTGTACGTGCACGAGTCGTGGCGGGGACGCGGGGTCGGCGGCGCCCTGTACCGGCGCCTGTTCGAAAACCTGGGGACACGGGGCTTTTTTCATGCCTACGCCGGCATCACGGTTCCCAACGAGGGCAGTATAGCGCTACACGGCGCTGCCGGTTTCCGCCACGTCGGCACGTTTCCATCGGTGGGATTCAAGTTCGGCGAATGGCACGACGTGTCGTGGTGGCACCGGCCACTACGCAAGGACAAGCCGCCCGCAGACTAACGCTGCGCGCCCACCAGGTGTTCGCCGATGCCGCGCACGGCATGGCCTTCCGAATCCCGCGGCGGCTCGATGTTGAGCAACCGGGCGACGGTGGCCGCCACATCGATCTGCTGTACTTCCGGCAACACCAGCCGCGGCGGCACCCCGCGGCCCATGGCCAGAAAGATGCCGCCCATGTCCGCCAGCTGGGGGTCGTAGCCGTGTCCGCCGAAGCGCCTCCAGCCCAGCGAGTAGAGCGCGGATCGCAGGAAACCGGCCGCACCCGGCGGCCGGGAGAAGGTATACGGCGGTTCGGTGATGAGCACCAGATCGCCGCTGCGGGTGGGGTGACTCATGCGCAGTTCCGGCGGCAGGTCGGAACGGCGATAGACCCGGGCCGGGCTCAACGCCGAAACCGCCGCCAGCGCCGCGTCCAGTTCGCCTTGATCCTCCAGATATACGTTGGCCACCGCGCTGCCGACGCTGCGTGCAGCGATCCCCGCGTCCTCCAGGGCGCCCGGCAGATCCAGAAATCGGGCCATCTCGGCCATGCCGTGATCGCTGACCACGATCAGGGTGGTGCGTGGCCAGAGTCCCAGACCGTCGATCCCGGCCAGCAGGCGCTGGAGCTGCTGGTCCTGAGCCTGCAGCTGCTCCACCACTGCGTCCGCATCCGGTCCGTGGTCGTGGCCTTCGTGGTCGGCGCCGGCCCAGTAACTCATGATCAACCGCGGCCGTTCGTCCTCGGCTAGCGCCAGCCATTCGAGCATCTGGTCGACCTTGGCAGATTCCGGCCGATCGCCGTCGAACGGGGCGATGCGATAGCGGGTTCCCTGCCCCCGCCAGTCGGATTCGGACCCAACCCAGAAATAGGTGGCGGTGGGGATGCCCTGGCGCTCCGCGGCGATCCACAACGGCTCCGCCTCGATCCAATCGGCGTCGGCGCTGTACCGGTACTGACGGCCGTCCCGGTCGTAGAAGTGGTTGTCGATGATGCCGTGTCGGTCCGGGTAAGTACCGGTGGCCAGCGAAACATGACCGGGAAAGGTGTTGGAAGGAAACACCGGAGTGAGCCGCCCGGCCCGTACCCCCTCCCCGGCAAGGCGCGCCAGCCCGGGCAGGTCCGTCAGATCCGGGTAGTCGTGACGTACGCCGTCCCAGGACATCAGGACCACGATGGGTTCCTGGCCGGCCGGCCCCACGGCCGCCGCGGACAGGCCGGACATACCCGTCAGCAGGGGTATCAGCAGCAGCCAGCGGCACCGGAGCGGGGCTGACCACGGGTTCAGCAATCTGGTCACAGCGGTAGCGGTCCCGGGTCGGATTGGCACGCTGCACAGTCTAACGATTGACGATGACAATCAGTACACGACAATCCAGGGTCCTGGAGAGAAGAGTCGGCATGGCCAACTACGTGGTTTCGCGCTACCCCGCGCTGGGATACCCCCTGTACCGGCGCTACTGGCTGGGCTCGTTCGCCTCGGTCGGCGCGACCCAGCTCATCACCCTGGGTCAGGGCTGGCTCATCTTCGAACTGTCCGGGTCGGCGTTGCAACTCGGCGTGCTGGGGGCCGCCGCGGCGCTGCCCAACATTCTGATGACCCTGGCCGGCGGCGTGATCGCCGACCGCTTCGACAAGCGCCGCATTCTGATGGTGACGTCGCTGGTGACCGCAGCGCTGCTGATGCTGCTGGCCTGGCTCGACGCCAGCGGCCGGGTGGCGGTATGGCACGTGCTGGCCATCGCGGCCCTGATCTCCACCATCACCGGCCTGGACTGGCCGGTGCGGGTCTCACTGTACCCGCAACTCATCGAGCGTCCGGCTTTCATGAGCGCGGTGGCGCTCAACTCGTTCATCTGGCAGGCCACCCGCATGGCCATTCCGGCCGCCGGCGGCGTGATGATCGCCGCCACCGACACGGCCATGGTTTTTGCCATCGGCGCCGTGGGATTCCTGACCATGTTTGCGGTCATGGCCAGCATTCCCATTGCACCGACCCCGGCCGCCGGCGGATCGGCCTGGCATCAGGTTCGCGAGGGCGTGCGCTTCATCTGGCACGAACCGCTGTTCCGCTGGCTCATTTTCGCAACGTTCGTGGGCATGTTTTTCTCGCAGTCCTATAACCAGATCATGCCGGTGTTCGCCGATCTGCTGAACTCCGGCGAAACCGGTTTCGGCTATCTGTTGTCGGCCGGCGGCGTGGGCTCGGTGGCCGGCACCCTGCTGATCGGCGGGGTCCATCGGCAGCGCCGTCTGGGTGCGGTCATGCTCGGCTCCGCGGGCCTGGCGGCGCTCACCGCCATGGGCTTCGCGGCACTTTCCGAGTTCGGCTCGCTGCTGCTGGCGCTGCCCGCGGTGTTCATCGCTGCGCTTTTTGCCAGCGTGTTCATGGTGAGCTCCATGACCGTCATGCAGCTCAAGGTGCCGGACGCCCTGCGCGGCCGGGTCATGGGCATTCACACCATGGGCTTCAGCCTGATGCCCCTCGGCGGACTGCTGCTGGGCGCTCTGGCAGAGCGGCTCGGTGCCGCGGCCGCGGTGTGGGTGGGAAGCGGAATCTACCTGGCCGTGGTGATCTGGACCGGGCAGCGTGCCCGGGTGGTTCGCGAACTGGATGGACGCCTGCTGGAAGAACCTGCCGAGTCCGGGTCCGACCGTGCCACGGCCGCCGATGGCGCGGGCTCCGGCGTGACCTAGCCGGCCGGCTCAGCCGTTGGCCACCGCCCGGTCCGGCGTTTCGCGGGCCATCTCCAGTTGCTGTTCCAGGGCCTTCAGCGACAGGCTCTGCAGTTCGCGCTCGCGGGTCAGCTCTTCGACCCGGCGCTGTTCGCTGCTGAGCGCCCTGGCCGTGCGTTCGAGTTCGGTGCGCGCTGCGGCGAGTTGTTGCCGGGTCTGATCCAGTTCCAGTTCCAGGGCGTCGCGCTCGGCGGCCGCCTCCATGGACTCGGATGCGGCCGCAGGGGCGGGTTCCTGTGGCGACCCGGACGGCAGATCGGACGGATGGCCGAGGTGCAGATCCAGATCGCCGGCGGCGGAATCTGCCGCCGCGGCGGCCGGTTCGGGGCGGCGTTGCAACGCGGTTCGAGCCTGGTTCAGTTCCTGGGTCAGGCGGTCCCGTTCGGCAAGCAGTGCCTGCTGTTCGTCCAGCGCCTGCTCCCGGGCCTTGAGGTCGGCGCGCACGGCCTCGAGTTGCTGCTCGCGGGAACGCACCGCCGTCTCGAGCTGCGGCATGCGGCTGCGGGATTCCACGAGCTGCCGTTCCAGCAGCACCTCGCGGTTGACGGCCTGGAGATTGCGCCACAGCCAGCCCGCGGCTCCGCCCAGCCCCAGGGCCAGCAGCAGATAGAAGAAGATTTTGCCCGCCAGGTAGATCATGCGTCCTCTCCGATGATGCGGAACTCGATGCGCCGGTTGGATGCGCGTCCGGCATCGGTAGCGTTCGACGTCAGCGGCTGGGACTCGCCATATCCCACCGCCCGGAGCTGGGACTCGGCCACGCCGCTGCGTACCAGCTGCCGGACCACGGCTTCGGCGCGGCGCTGACTGAGTTTCTGGTTGACCGCCGAGTCACCCCGGTCGTCGGTATGTCCGGCCACCTCGAAGGCGGCGCCGCAGCCGCGGGCGATACCCGCCACCATGGACAACACCGGCAGGCTCGCGTCGCTGAGTTCGGCGCCCCCGGTCCTGAAGGTGACCCGCCGGTCCTTCAGGTAGTCGTCCACCTGCTTCTGGCAGGTGCCGGCCTGGCCGACGATCTGGATGCGGTTGTCGACGCTGACCACACCGGGAATGGCCTCGGCCAGTTCACCGGCCCGTTTCTGGGCGCGGTAGTCGGGCGCGGCCCCGGACAAGACCAGATGCTGGCCGCGCGCCTCGGCGCTGGCCCAGAACAGGTCCTCGCGGGCCAGCTCGGCGGCCCCGGCGGTGCCGATCTCGGACTGGATGGCGCTGGCCTCCATGAACACACAGGTCAGGAACAGGCACAGGAACAGCGCCCCGGTGCCGGTTGCAATCTCGAATCGGGAGAACTGAAAATCCATGCCCAACGGCCGCTGGTCCTACCGCACAAGTATGGCAACCAGCGCCCAATCGAAGCGTTAACCGGTTCGCAAAACCCGGCCGCCAGAGCGGCTACGCCGCGGCCGGATCCCCCCGGCCGAGATCCAGGCCTTGCTCACGGGCAAAGTCACGAGCAAAGTCACGGGCGAGTTCCCGGGCGTCCGCGGCGCCCATGTCGACATGCCGGGCCCGGGTCGCCAGCGCCGCGTAGGCGATCCACGCCGCCGATACCTCGAAGTAGTCGCGCAGCTCCGGCCTGCCCTCGGACAGGCCGAAACCATCGGTGCCGAGCACCGTGAACGGCCCCGGAACCCAGCGCCCGATGCTGGCCGGCAACGACTTCATGTAGTCGCTGGCGGCCACGAACACGCCCCGCTCAGCGGCCAGCACCCGGCTCACCCGCGGCGGGACCGGTTCCGGGTCTGCGTTCGGGTCCAGGAGCGCCCGGCGCTCGGCGGCCAGACCATCGCGAGCCAGTTCGTTGTAGCTGGTGACGCTCCAGACATTGCAGGGGAGCGCCCGCGCCCGCAGCAGGTCGGCGGCGGCCAGCACCTCGGTCATGATGGCGCCGCTGCCGAACAGGTTGATGGCCGCGTCCGGGTCGCGCTGAAAGCAGTACATGCCGGACAGCACCCCTTCCGCCACCTCGCTCTGATCCGCCGGCATGGCCGGCTGCGGGTAGTTCTGGTTGGTCACGGTCAGGTAATAGAAAACGTCTTCCTGCTCGGTGTACATGCGGCGGATGCCGTCACGCACGATCAGTGCAATTTCGAACGCGAAGGCCGGATCGTAGCTGATGAGGTTGGGAATGGTGGAGGCCACCAGATGGGAGTGGCCGTCCTGGTGCTGAACACCCTCGCCGTTCAGCGTGGTGCGCCCGGAAGTGCCGCCGAGCAGGAAGCCCTTGCACAGCATGTCGCCGCACGACCAGATCATGTCGCCGACGCGCTGGAAGCCGAACATGGAGTAGAAGATGTAGAACGGAATCATCGGCACGCCATGATTGGCGTAGGCGGTGCCGGCGGCCAGGAACGAAGCCATGGCGCCGGTTTCGCAGATGCCTTCCTGGAGGATGCGGCCGTCTTCGGCCTCGCGGTAGGGGGCGATGGAACCGGCGTCCACCGGCCGGTAACGTTGACCGGCCGGAGAGTAGATGCCGGCCTGGGGAAACAGACCGTCCATGCCGAAGGTGCGCGCCTCGTCCGGCACGATGGGGACCACGTAACGGCCGACGTCCGGGTCGCGCAGCAGCTTCGACAGCATGCGGACCACGGCCATGGTGGTGGAGATGTCGCGGCCGGAGCCTTTCAGCATGTCGCCGAAACGATCCAGCGGCAGCTCCGGCAGCGGCTGACAACGCACCGCACGGACCGGCAGATGACCGCCCAGTTCTCTGCGGCGCGCCTGCAGGTAGCGCACCTCCTCGCTGTCTTCGCCGGGATGATAGAACTCGGCTCGCTCCACGGCCTTCGCGGACAGCGGAATACCCAGACGCTTGGCCAGCTCGTGGCGCTCCTCGGGGTTCAGGAACTTCTTCTGGTGAACGGTGTTGCTGCCCTCCGAACCGGGCCCCAGCCCGTCCCCCTTGACCGTCTTCAACAGGATGACGCACGGTTTACCCTGAACCCGGGCGGCGTGGTGGAAGGCCGCGTAGATCTTCTTCGGGTCCTGACCGCCGCGCTTGATGGAGCGCACTTCCTCGTCGGTGAGCGAGGCCATGAGGGCACGCAGTTCGGGGGCCTTCTCGACCCAGTGCTCGCGCACCACGTCACCGGACGAGACGCTGTACATCTGGTAGTCGCCGTCCACGGCTTCTTCCATGCGCCGCTGCAGCAGGCCGTGTTCGTCGCGGTCGAGGATGGGATCCCAGCCGCCACCCCAGATGACCTTGATGACGTGCCAGTCGGCGCCGCGGAAGGACCGCTCCAGCTCCTGGATGATCTTGCCGTTACCGCGCACCGGGCCGTCGAGGCGCTGCAGGTTGCAGTTGACCACCAGCACCAGGTTGTCGAGGCCTTCGCGGCTGGCAATGTTCACGGTGCCGAGAACTTCCGGCTCGTCGGCCTCGCCGTCGCCGATGAAGGTCCAGATCTTGCCGCCGTTCTTCGGCTTCAGGCCGCGCCGCTCCAGGTATTTGGCGAAGCGCGCCTGGTAGATGGCGCTGGGGGTGGACAACCCCATGCTGGCGGTGGGCATCTGCCAGAAGTCCGGCAGGCGGCGCGGGTGCGGGTACGACGGCAGGCCGCCGCCTGGCGCCAGTTCGCGGCGGAAGTTGCCGAGCCGCTCGACCGTCAGACGGCCTTCGAGATAGGCCCGGGCGTAAACCCCGGGCGCGCTGTGGGCCTGAAAGTGGACCTGATCGCCGCCGTAGTTCTCGCTGGCCGCGCGAAACACATGGTTGAAGCCCACCTCCATCATGGCGGCGGCAGAAAAATAGGTGGCGATGTGGCCGCCGACCCCCGAGCCGCTGTCATAGGCCTGCAGCACCATGGCCGCGGCGTTCCAGCGCAGGATGTTGCCGATCCGGGTTTCCAGGTCCAGGTCGCCGGGGTAGGCCGGCTGGTCCTTGAGGTCGATGGTGTTCTTGTACGGCGTGTTGAGCGCGGCGTCCGGCAACACCAGGCCCCGGTGAGACAGGTGCGCGGACAGACGCGCCAGCAGTTCCCGGGCCTCGTCGGGCCCGCGGTGACGCAGCACGTCCTCCAGGGCGTCGACCCACTCCTGCTGTTCCTGCAGCCAGTCGTCGGCCGAGGGCAAAGGTAGGGTACTGGACATAGCGGCTCCGACTTCCTTGACACCGGGCGCGGCCGGGGGCGTCAACCTACGCCAAGGCCTGGCCAGGGTCCATCCCCGGCTCGCCCGCCAGGCCCCTGGCTGCGCCCTCCCGGGAAACTGGGTAGACTCGAAAAGTTAGAGTGTGTTTCAGGAGAGGGGAGCTGTCTTGAAGATTCGAAGCATCGCCAGGCCCGGTGTCTGGGTCGTGC
The DNA here is from genome assembly GCA_942491135.1 of uncultured Gammaproteobacteria bacterium. GTDB lineage: Bacteria > Pseudomonadota > Gammaproteobacteria > Pseudomonadales > Azotimanducaceae > UBA7803. The sequence goes on from CALNZS010000023.1 coordinate 160,975, forward strand.
TGGCGGCGTTTGCCGCCGGCTGTTCACAGGAAGCCGCCGAGGCGCCGGCCAGCGCCGCCCCGGAGCCGGCCGCCACAACCCAGGCCGTGTCCGGTTCCGACATCACGGCAGACGTAGACGGCGCCCGCATCGCGGCCGCCGACAGCGAACCCGGCAACTGGCTGGCCCACGGGCGCACCTACTCCGAGCAGCGCTACAGCCCGCTGACCGCGGTCACTGCGGAGACCATCGATGAACTGGGGTTGGCCTGGTACTGGGATACCGGTACCACCCGTGGTCTGGAGGCGAGCCCCATCGTGGTGGATGGCGTGATGTTCACCAGCGGCTCCTGGTCGGTGGTGTGGGCCCACGACGCCCGGACCGGCGAACTGCTCTGGGAGTACGACCCGCAAGTGCCGAAGGAGTGGGGCAAGAACGCCTGCTGCGACGTGGTGAACCGCGGCGTCGCAGTGTGGGAAGGCAAGGTCTACGTCGGCACCATCGACGGCCGGCTGGTGGCACTCGACGCGGCCACTGGCGAGCCGGTATGGGATGTGCAGACCACCGACCGCGAGCGTGCCTACACCATCACCGGCGCACCCCGGGTGGTCAAGGACAAGGTGATCATCGGCAACGGCGGCGCCGAATACGGCGTGCGCGGTTACATCACCGCCTACGACGTGGACAGCGGGGAGCAGGCCTGGCGCTTCTACACGGTACCGGGCAATCCGGACGAGCCGTTCGAGGGCGAGCACCTGGAGAAAGCCGCCACCACCTGGATCGGCGGCGAGTGGTGGAAGGTCGGTGGCGGCGGTACGGTGTGGGACTCCATGGCCTACGACCCGGAGCTCGACCTGCTTTACATCGGCGTCGGCAACGGTTCGCCGTGGAACCGCTACATCCGTTCCCCCGGCGGCGGCGACAACCTGTACCTGTCGTCCATCGTGGCCATTGATCCGGACGACGGCACCATGGCCTGGTACTACCAGACCACCCCCGGCGACACCTGGGATTACACCGCCACCCAGCACATGATCCTGGCGGACCTGACCATCGACGGCACCGAGCGTAAGGTCATCATGCAGGCGCCGAAAAACGGCTTCTTCTACGTGCTGGACCGGGTAACCGGCGAATTCCTGTCCGCCGAAGCCTACGTGCCCGTCACCTGGGCCACCCACATCGACCCGGAAACCGGCAAGCCGGTGGAGAATCCCGACGCCCACTACGCCAACGACGTACGCCAGATCCGCCCATCCCCTTACGGCGGCCACAACTGGCACCCCATGGCCTACAACCCGGATGCGGGCCTGGTCTACATCCCGGCCCTGGATCTGTCGTTCAAGTTCGCCCAGGACAACGCGTTCCAGTATCAACCCCAGGAGTGGAACACGGGCGTCGACCTGGCAGAGACCATCCCGACCTCCGACCCGGACCAGATGATCGCCGACCTCCAGGACATCGGCGGGTACCTGGCCGCCTGGGACCCGGTGACCCAGCAGGAAGTGTGGCGGGTGCAGCACGAGACCTCATGGAACGGCGGGGTGCTGACCACCGCCGGCAACCTGGTGTTCCAGGGTAAGTCCGACGGCACCATGGCCGCCTACACCGCCGACGGTGGCGAGAAGGTCTGGGAGTTCCCCACCCAGGTCGGCATCATCGCGCCGCCCATCAGCTACGAGGTGGACGGCGAGCAGTACATCGCCGTAGTCGCCGGCTGGGGCGGCGCCTTCGCCCTGGCCTCCGGGGTGCCGCGACACAAGGACAACGTGCTGAGCGAAGGCCGCATCCTGACCTTCAAGCTCGGCGGCAAGGCGGAACTGCCGCCGCCCAACGTGGCCTATCTGGCGCTGCCGGAACCACCGGCCATGGAAACCACGCCGGAGCAGGTGGCCCAGGGTGAGCTGCTCTACCACCAGTACTGCTCGGTCTGCCACGGCCCTGGCGCCCTCTCCAGCGGCGGCGGCACGCCGGACCTGCGTTACTCCAGCAGCGACGTACACCAGGCCTGGAACGCCATCGTGCTGCAGGGCGCCTACGCCGGCCGCGGCATGGCGGGCTTCGACCATGTGCTGGACGAAGCCGGGGCCCAGGCGATCCGGGCCTACGTGGTCGCGGCGGCCAAAGGGTCGATTGCGCTGTGCAACAGTGAGTATCGGAAGAACTATCCGGAGTTGCTGGAGACGGCGTGCGTACGCGCGGAGACTGCTGCGGGGCGGTGACAGTCTTTGGCGGAGGTTCATTCAAGGTGGCTGTCGCGCAGGCGGCCACCGGAGAGTTACTTTCCGACACGTGGCGTCGGCATTAACGTGGCGGCCACTCGACCTACGTGCCTGAACAGTCGGAAAGTAACTCTCCGATAGCCACCCGCGCATCAAGGTCGTTGCGTGAGCCATCGTACGCTGCCGCCGCGCGCAGCCGTGGTGGTTGGTTCCGGAAGGTCGTCGCGGGCAGGTGCCGGAGCGCACCTTTTGCATGTTCAAGCCAGGAGGACGCGGAGTCGGTGCATGAACGCGGTCGCAGCTTGCAAAAGGTGCGATCCGGCGCGTGACCCTCCAACGCCCTGGCGGGGGCGGCGGATGGTTACTGGACGGCGACGGGGCGGTCGGCCATTTCGAGGGTGACGGCGATGGGCCGGTGGTCGGAGAGCTGGCAGTCCAGCACTTCGTAGTCGGAGATGGCCAGGCGCGGGGAGACCAGGATATGGTCGAGAGCGCGCAGCGGTCGCCAGGCCGGGTAGGTGGGCTGGACCTGGCCAACGGGGCGCAGGTCGGTGTCGGCCAGCGGCGAGTCGAACAGCAGCTGGGGCAGGTGGCTGTTCATGTCGCCCATGAGGACCACGTGCTGTTCGCCGTCGATGAGGGCACGCACGTAGTCGAGCTGGGCGCGCCGGGAGCGCTCGCCCAGTGACAGGTGCAGCATCACCACCAGCACACTTTCGTCGCCATAAGGCAGGCGGACCACGATGGCGCCGCGCCCGGGAATGGCGCCGGGCAGCTTGTGATCGTGCATCTCCATCGGCGAGACCCGGGTCAACAGGCCGTTGCCATGTTGGGCCAGCGGTCCCAGATCGCGGTTGAGCTGGGTGTACCAGTACGGGAAACGGGCACGCTCCGCAATGAACTGAACCTGGTTCACGTAGTTGCTGCGAAGACTGCCGCTGTCGATTTCCTGCAGCGCCACGAAATCGTAACCCTGGACCACGTCGGAAATGCGCTCCAGGTTGAGGTGCCGGCCGGCATGGGGCAGAACGTGTTTCCAGCCCTTGGTGAAGTAATGCCGGTACTTGGCGGTGCCGATCCCCACCTGGATGTTGAACGACAGGAAACGCAGCGGCCGCACACCGTCGTGCACGCTGGTTTCGCAGGAATGCAGTGTGGAGGTCGGCATGGCGGGCATGACCCGCTGCTGCTCGCCCCGCCGGGCCCAAGCCAGCATGGATGTCTGTTCCAGGGATCGAGCAACCAGTCTAACGGCGTCGCCCGGACCAATCTGTGTACTGCCCGGCATTTTGTCCAGCGTTCTATCCGCCATCGGGTTCGGTACTGCCTCTGCTGTTACTCGGCCGCCGCGGCGGCGTCCTGACGCTGCTGCTCCACCAGGAAATCGACCACGTCGAGCATCTCCTGATTGCCGCCGGCCATGCGGCCGTCGACCCGGAAGGTACCGTCGACGATCAGCGACGGAGTGCCGGAGATGCGGTAAGCCACGACCCGCGCATGGGCCTGCTGAACGCGGCTGCGAACGCTGAAGGATTCGTAAACGTCCATGAACTGATCCGGGCTGATGCCGGCCGCGGCCTCGACCATTTCTGCCATCAGATCGGGATCGGTGAGGTTCACGCCGCGATCGTGAATGGCCCGGAAGATGGCGTCGTGCACCTGATCGGTAACACCGAGAGCCTCGGTGGTGTAATAAAGCTGCGCCAGACGCTGCCAGCGCTCATCGAAGGTGGCCGGCAGCCGGTAGAAGTCCACGTACTCGGGGGTGGATTCCTGCCAGCTCTCCACGTAGGGCTGGAAATTCTTGCAGTGGATACAGCCGTAGGAAAACACCTCCACCACCTCGACCTTTTCCGGGTCTCGGGTGTCGACCGGAATCGGCAGGCGTTCGTAATGTTCACCCTCCACGTAAGCGGGGGCTTCGGCCAGCGCCGCCTGACTCAGACCAGCGAGCAGCAGCGCCGCGGCCAGCAGGCGGCCGCCGGCAGGGCTCAGGGCGCCCACCGGGGCGAGGGTTGCCGAAAGACTCCGAATCCGCTGCATGAAAACCTCGAATCTCAGGGAAATATAGCCAACGGGTGCGCACCGCAGCCGGTACGCACCTGACGTTGGACCACGGACCTAGCCGATCGTGCGGCACCGGCGGCCCGGATGATGGCGCCGGGATCTAGTGCAGGCCCCGCAGGTATTCGGCCAGGGCGGCGATCTCGGTATCGGTCAGGCGGCCGGCAATACTGCGCATCATGCCACCGTAGACTTCGTCGGTGGTGCGCTCACCTTCCCGGTAGGCGGTGAGCTGAGCGATGGTGTAGCCCACTGCCTGGCCAGCCACCACCGGGAAACCGGCCGGACTGTTGCCGTCACCGCCAGGGGCATGGCACGAGGTACAGGCGGCCACGTCCTTGTCCATAATCCCGCCGCGGTAAATACCTTCGGCCAACGCCAGAGTCTCTTCGTCGCTGGCGGTGGCCTGCACTTTCTCGGGCAGCGACGCATAATACGCGGCCAGATCCGCCAGTTCCTGGCTGGACTTGCCGGTGAGCTGGCCCGCCATCAGCGGGATCGGCCGATCGTCCGATTGAATCGCTTCGAGCTGCCGCAGCAGGTATTTCTCGTTCTGCCCCGCCAGGACCGGATAAGTCGGATCGATGGGGCTGGCGCCGTCCGGACCGTGACAGGCCGCGCAGGTCACCGCCTGGGCCTTACCCGCCTCGGGATCTCCCCCCGCGCTCTCCTGGGGCGCCTCGGCGCCATGCGCCGCGCCCGCCAGCAGCAGGGCAGCCGACATCGACCTCACCAGACGCCCCGCGAGGAACCGGTGCAGAGAGCTGGAACGTACCGAAAACCGTGCCATCGACATGCAATCCACGTCTCGAAAGAGCCGCGCATTATATACGAGTGTGTTGCACTGCTCTATTTTCAGGGGGCTGCGCCGGACCCGGGGTCGAGGCGTTAAACTGGCGCCGATGACGGAACAGGATCCCCAGCACGCTGACTCCCGCGCCGGCCGGCCAGGCAGGCCTGCCAGCGGCGCCGGACGCCCGGCTCCGCAGACCGACCTGCGCCTGGAGGCGGCGTTCCTGACCAGCGCGCCGGATCTGGCGCGGGCGCCGGCGCCGGACCGGCCGGAGATCGCCGTGGCCGGCCGTTCCAACGCCGGTAAATCCAGCGTCCTCAATCGTCTGACCGGCAGCCGCCAGACCGCCAAGGTCAGCAAGACCCCGGGGCGAACTCAACTGCTCAACTTCTTTGACGTGGACCGTATCGGCGGCCGCCCCTGCCAGGGGCGGCTGGTGGACCTGCCCGGCTACGGTTACGCCAAGGCCGGGCGCGCCGCCCAGGCCCGCTGGCAGGCGGCGGTGAACGAGTTTCTGGCCGAGCGTGAGGCGCTGGTGGCGGTGGTGCTGGTGATGGACATCCGTCACCCCCTGCAACCCTTCGACACCGAGTTGATTGCCTGGGCTGGCGCCTCTCAGTTGCCTCTGCTGGCGTTGTTGAACAAGGCGGACAAACTCAAACACGGGGCCCAGCAGAAGGCCCTGACGGCGGTGCACCGCCATCTGGCGGAGACGCCGGCGGCGGTAGCGCTGACGTTCTCGGCGCTGCGTGGCCAGAACGTGGGCGCCGTACTGGACGTTCTCTACGGCTGGCTCGCCAGCGCCGAAGCGGTGTGAGCGCCGCCGGCGGCGCTCAGTGGGCCTGGTCCCAGTTGGCGCCGGTGCCCACGTCCACCACCAGCGGTACCGTGAGTTCCGCCGCCCCCACCATGCGCTCGCGCACCTGGGTCTCCAGCGCCTCGGCCTGATCCGCAGCCACTTCGAACACCAGCTCGTCGTGAACCTGCATGATCATGAGGGCGTCGAACTCCGATTCCCGCAGCCAGGCGTCGACGTCGAGCATGGCGCGCTTGATGATGTCGGCGGCGGTGCCCTGCATGGGCGCGTTGATGGCGGCGCGCTCGGCGCCCTGGCGCCGCGGCGGCTGTCGGGCGTTGATTTCCGGCAGGTACAGGCGCCGCCCGTAAACGGTTTCCACGAATCCCTGTTCGCGGGCCAGCGCCCGGGTCGATTCCATGTAACGGCGCACGCCGGGGTAACGCTCGAAGTAACGGTCGATGTACTCCTGGGCCAGGGTCCGGGAGATGCCGAGCTGACGGCCGAGGCCAAACGCCGACATGCCGTAGATGAGTCCGAAGTTGATGGCTTTGGCGCTGCGCCGCTGCTCGTCGCTGACGTCGCCGAGCGCGCTGCCGAAGACCTCGGCGGCGGTGGCTCGGTGAATGTCCTGTTTGCGCTCGAAGGCGGCCAGCAGGCCTTCGTCGCCGGACAGGTGGGCCATGATGCGCAGTTCGATCTGGGAGTAGTCGGCGGCCAGGATGGTGCGACCCGGCGGCGCCACGAACGCCTGGCGGATGCGCCGGCCCTCGGCGTGGCGGATGGGAATGTTCTGCAGGTTCGGATCCGACGATGACAGCCGGCCGGTGGCCGCCACCGCCTGGTGGTAGGAGGTGTGAATGCGGCCGGTCTTCTGGTTGATCTGCAGCGGTAGTTTGTCGGTGTAGGTGGACTTGAGCTTGGCCAGGATCCGGTAGTCCATGATGAGCCGCGGCAGCTCGTAGTCACGGGCCAGATCCTGCAGCACCTGCTCGGCCGTGGACGGCTGTCCCTTGGGGGTTTTCTTCAACACCGGCAGCGACAGCTTCTCGAACAGAATGGTCTGGAGCTGTTTCGGCGAGTCGACGTTGAATTCCTCGCCGGCCTCACTCCAGGCCTGTTCCTTGAGGCTCTCCATACGCTCTGCGAGTTCGGCGCTGTAATCCGTGAGCAGGGCCCCGTCCACCAGCGCGCCGTTGCGCTCCACCCGCGACAGCACCGGCACCAGCGGCAGCTCGATGTCGCGATAGACCGCGGCCAGGCGCGGCTCGGCCTCGAGCCGCGGCCACATCACCTGGTGCAGCTTGAGGGCCACATCGGCATCTTCGGCGGCGTAAGCGGCCGCCTGCTCCATTGGCACTTCCTGGAAACCGATCTGCTTGGCGCCTTTGCCCGCCACGTCTTCGTAGAGGATGGTGTCGACCCCGAGCATGCGTCTGGCCAGGTCGTCCATGTTGTGGCGGCCGCCGACGCTGTCGAGCACGTACGATTCGAGCATGGTGTCGTGGGCGATGCCGCGTACTTCGATGCCGTAGCGGCCGAGCACGTTCAGGTCGTACTTGAGGTTCTGGCCCACCTTGGGCCGCTCCGGGTCCTCGAGAATCGGCTTGAGCCGCTCGAGGACGGTGGTCAGCGGCAACTGGTCGGGCACACCCGGATAGTCGTGGCCCACCGGCAGGTAGGCGGCACGGCCCGGTTCGACGCTGAACGAAAAACCCACCAGATCCGCGTCCATGTAGGCGAGGCTGGTGGTCTCGGTATCGAAGGCGATGAGCCCGGCGCCCTCGAGTTCGCCGAGCAACTCGTCCAGGGCCGCAGCGCTGTCGACGATGCGCCAGTCCAGGTCGGCGGCGGGCGCGGCCGGGGCCGGATCGACACTGGCATCGTCACCGCCGGCCGCGTTCAGCTCGTCGATCCAGGTCTTGAACTCCAGCCGTTCGTACAGTTCGCGCAGGGCCGCTTCGTCCGGGGACTCGGGGCGCAGATCGGTGACGTGCACGTCGAGGTCGACGTCGCACTTGATGCGGGTCAGGTCCCGGGACAGGGGTAGCTGCGCCAACGCGCCACGCAGGTTCTCGCCCACCTTGCCTTTGATCTCATCCGCGGCCGCCATGACGTCATCGAGCGAGCCGTACTGGTTCAACCACTTGGCTGCGGTTTTGGGTCCGACCTTGGGCACCCCGGGGATGTTGTCCACGGAATCGCCCATGAGCGCCAGGTAGTCGACGATACCCTCGGGCGGTACGCCGAACTTCTCCTCGACGCCGGCCCGGTCGAGGCGGGTGTCGGTCATGGTGTTGACCAGGGTGACGTGGTCACTGACCAGCTGGGCCATGTCCTTGTCGCCGGTGGAAATCACCGTCTCGCGGCGTTCCTCGGTGGCCTGAGTGGCCAGGGTGCCGATGACGTCGTCCGCTTCCACGTCCGGCACGATCAGAAGCGGCAGCCCCATGGCACGGATGATCTGGTGGATGGGTTCGATCTGTTCGCGCAGGTCGTCCGGCATGGGCGGCCGGTTGGCCTTGTAGTCTTTGTACAGATCGTTGCGGAAGGTTCTGCCCTTGGCATCGAACACCACGGCGATGGGGCTGCCCTCGTAGTCCTTGGCCAGCTTACGCAGCATGCTGATCACACCGCGCACCGCGCCGGTGTGAAAACCGTCCCGGGTCTTGAGATCCGGCAGCGCGTGAAAAGCGCGGAACAGATAGGACGAGCCATCTACCAGCAGCAGCGGCTTGTCGTCCCAGGACGCGGCGTCAGAGGTCATGAAGTCTCCTGTCGGTATGGGCCGGCCGGCGAGCGGTCCGGAACTTTGCCTTGCTCCCGGCTTTCGGTCACCATTCGGCCAATGGTAACCGCGATGCAAAAGGCCGCCAAAATGCCCGCCAGCCGGCCGCGTTCCCCCCTTTTTTCCGGGGTCCGGGTACTGCTCGGCCTGGCCGCCGGCGCCTTCGGTCTGAATGCCGGGGCCCTGGAGTCCGGCGGCGACGAATCCCTGCAGGGTCCGGACGTCACCATCATCGCCGAGGAGGAACGGACCCTCTACGAGTTCCGCCAGAACGGCGAGTTGCGCATGGTCCGCGTGGTGCCGTCGTTCGGCAAACCGTACTACCTGGTGCCCCGGGACCCGACCCAGGGGTTCGGCGACCTGGAGCGGGCAGACGCCCTGGTGCCATCCTGGGTCATCCTGGAGTTCTGACGTCGGGCCGGCAGCACAGCAGCGTGTCACATCGATGAGTATCACCGAGCTCGATCTGCCGCGCCTGCAATCCCTTTTGTCCGCTTACGACATCGGTGAGCCGGTCCGGCACGTTCCGGTCACCGGCGGCATCGAGAACAGCAACTATTTTCTGACCACCGTCAGGGACGGCGTCGAGCGGCAGTACGTGCTGACCATCCTGGAGCAGCCGGCCAACGCCGGCAGCGCCCTGGTGCCGCTCCTGGACGCCTGCGTGTCCGCCGGACTGCCGGTACCGGCGGTGATCCGCAATCGGGCCGGCCAGCCGTTCGGCGAGCCGTTCGGCGAGCCGTTCACCGACGGCGGGGACAAACCGGTCATGATCTGTCCGCGCCTGGCAGGGGATCACGTCTACAACCCGACGCACCGTCAGGTGGCGGCCCTCGGCCGTTTCATCGGCCACTTCCACCAGGCTACCGGCAACGCCGGTCTGGAACTGCCGGACTACCCGCGGGATCTCGACTGGCTGGCCGCCCAGGCGGAGGTCTGCCGCGGCCAGGTCGGTTTCAGCGCCCGCACCCTGCTGGACGACACCCGGCGCCAGGTGAAAAGTGCGCTGGCCCGGCGGGACGTCGCGACCCTGCCCCAGGGGCCAATCCACGGCGACCTGTTCCGCGACAACGTGCTGTTCAACCAATGGGGACTGTCGGGGGTGCTGGATTTCCACCACGCCGCGCGCGGCTTCCTGATCTACGACCTGGCGGTGGCCGCCAACGACTGGTGCACCGATGCGAGCGGCGCCCTGGATCCGGACCGCACCCTGACCCTGCTGCGCGCCTATCACCGGATCCGTCCCCTGGAACGGGACGAGGTCTGGCACTTCCCGGTGTTTGCGCTCTACGCTGCGCTGGCCTTCTGGACTTCCCGCCTGTCGGTGGCACTGCAGAAACGCCGCGGCGCCGCGGTGCGCGCCAACAGTCCGGAAGAGTTCGAGCGGATCGTGCGCCAGCACCAGGCCCACTTCTTCTACCTGGACGAACGCCGCCTGGAGCGCTGACGGCGCGAGTCCGGTCAGCGCGCCTGCAGCAGATACAGCGCGAACAGCTCCGACTCGTCGCTCCACCAGGTTTCGGTGTCGAAACCGCTGCGCCGGGCCAGTGCCGCGAACTCGTCCGGATGGTATTTGAACGAGTTTTCGGTGTGGATGCGTTCCCCGGCCCGGAACTCGATGGCCACGTCGCCGATCTGCACGGTCTGATCCTGCAGACTCTCCAGGAACATCTGCACGCAGCCGGGATCCGCGGCGTAGTGTGCCCGGTGGGCGAAGCGCGCCAGGTCGAAATCGGCGCCGAGCCGCTCGTTGATGTGGGCGAGGACATTACGATTGAAATCCGCGGTGACGCCGCGGGCGTCGTTGTAGGCGGCTTCCAGAACGGCGGCCGGTTTCTTGCGGTCCACGCCGATCAGCAGCCGGCCATCGCGGCCAAGGGTTTCGTGCACGTTGCCAAGAAACGCCTCGGCGGCAGCCGGCTCGAAGTTACCGATGCTCGAGCCCGGAAAGAACCCGACCGTCGGCATGCCCGCCACTGGCGCCGGCAGCGCAAACGGCGCGGTGAAGTCGACACAGGTGGGGTAGACGTCGAGCCAGGGAAAGTCGGCATGCAGCGCACGGGCCTGAGCCAGCAGGTGCTCGCCGGAGATGTCCACCGGCACGTAGGCGGACGGCCGGATGCCCTCCAGCAGCTTGCGGATCTTCACTGATGAACCGCTGCCGTATTCCACCACGCAGCGGCCGGACCCGAGCGCAGCGGCGAGATCATCCAGGTGTGCATCGAACAGGGCCATCTCGGTGCGGGTCAGGTAGTACTCGGGCAGTTCGGTGATCTGTTCGAACAGCCTGGAACCGGCCTCGTCGTAAAAGTACTTGGGCGAAAGGCTGCGCGGGCTCGCGGCCAGGCCGGCCAGCACCTCAGCGCGCATGTCGGCGGCCGGCGGTTTGAGATCGAAGTACTCGAAGCGGCCCCGTTGACGGTTCGGCGAAGCGTCCGTTGCTTGTTCTGTCATAACTCCGGATCTGTCATGGTTGACTTGTCATAAGAGGTACCGTTGCCGCCGCCGTCAGCCCCGTCAGCCGGCATCGCTCGCCAGCCGGATGCCGCTGAACTGCCAGCGATCTCCGGGATAGAAAAAGTTGCGGTAGCCGGCACGAACGTGGCCCGGCTGGGTGACGCAGGAGCCACCGCGCAGCACGAGCTGATTGCTCATGAACTTGCCGTTGTATTCGCCGAGGGTTCCCGCCAGCGGCTGGTAGCCGGGGTATGGTCCATAGGGGCTGGCGGTCCACTCCCAGACGTCGCCGTAGACCTGCCGCAGCGGAGCGGAGCCGTCAGTCAGTACCGGCGGCGGCGCGGCCGCGGGCTGCAGCCGTCCGGCGTCGGCGAAGTTGCCCTGCACCGGTTGCGCGGCCGCGGCATGTTCCCACTCCTGCTCGGTGGGCAGGCGTTTGCCGCACCAGCGCGCAAAGGCGTCGGCTTCGTAATAACTGATGTGGGTGACCGGGGCGTCTACCACCAGTTCGGCGGGGCCGGAAAGCTGATACTCGAACCAGCGGCCGTCCTCGCGGTACCAGTACAGGGGACCGGACCCGCTCGCCGGGTCCGGCTCGAGAACCCCGGGCGCCGACCGGCCGTGCAGGGCCGACCAGGCGTCACTGAGCCACAACTCGGGGCGCTGATAGCCGCCGGATTCGACGAACTCGAGGAACTCGCCGTTGTTCACCAGCCGGTCGGCCAGGGCGTAGGGCCGCAGCAATACCTGATGGCGCGGTGTTTCGTTGTCGAAACAGAAATGGGTTGCGGTTGCGGAACCGATCTCGAACACCCCACCGTCGAACTCCACCCAGCCCGGTGCGCCGGGCGCCGTTACTGCACCCTCCGCCGCGCGGCCCGGCAGGTCGTGCCGGTAGGCCGGGCGCAACGGGTTATTGCCCAAGTTGTACTTGATATCGGTGAGCAACAGTTCCTGATGCTGCTGTTCGTGATGCAGGCCCAGCACCACGCGCTGGCGGACCTCCGGGTCGTCCCGGTCGAGAAGGTCCGCCATGGCCTCGTCCACGTGGCGCCGGTAATCGAGGACGTCCGCCACCGTCGGCCGGGACAGCAGGCCGCGCCGCGGCCGCGGGTACTGCGCACCCACGCCGTTGTAGTAGGAGTTGAACAGGTACTCGAAGCGCGGGTGAAACGGCTGGTAGCCGGTCACGAACGGCTTCAGCAGAAAGGTTTCGAAAAACCAGGTGGTATGCGCCAGGTGCCACTTGGGCGGGCTGGCGTCATCCATGGGCTGAACGCCATAGTCTTCGATGGCCAGAGGGGCGCACAGCGCCTCGCTGGTGGTTCTGACCCGTGCATAGCTGGTGGATTCGATGATTCCGTCCCGCTCGGCCGTGGCTACTTGGGACCGCGGATCAGCGCCAGCGTTCCCGAAGCGTCCTCAAGGTCGCCACTATGCTATCAGCTTGATGGGGCATTTTGACAAAGCCGTGATAGTGGCCACGGGGATTGACGATCACGAAGTTGGCGGTGTGATCGACCAGGTAACCGCCATCGTCCGCCGGTACCTGGGCGAACGCCACGTTGAGGTTGGTCGCCAGCGCCGCCGTGGCGGCGCGATCGCCCCGCACACCGACGAAGTCCGGCGAAAAGGCGGCGACGTAGTCCGCCAGCGCCGCCTGATCGTCGCGCTCGGGATCGACACTGACCAGCACGCCCTGGAACTCGGCCCGCGCAGCCGGATCCTGCTCGGCCAGTTGCCGGTCGGCCTGGGCCAGCACCGACATGGCGGTGGGGCAGACATCCGGGCAGTTGGTGAAGCCGAAGAACAGGAACGACCACTGGCCTTCCAGGTCGGCGACGGTGAACGGCTCACCGTCGTGCCGGGTCAATTGGAATGGTGCGATCTCCCGCGGCGTGGGCAGGATGAATACGCCGCGTTCGCGCAACTGTTCGTCGGAGAGTGCCGGCGTCCGGGTCATGCTGTAGACGAACATGCCGACGACCACCGCCACGAACACCAGGCACAGTGCGATGGTGGCACGCAACGGGGTCATGGCAGCACCACGTGCGGCACGTAGTGATCGGCCAGCAGCACCACGAACAGCAACATCAGATAAACGATGGAGTACTTGAATGTCTCGATGGGGGCCCGCGGGTTGCGGTTGCGCAGCAGCACCACGGCCCAGTAGAGAAACCCACCGCCAAGGGCCAGGGCGCCCGCCAGGTACAGCCAGCCACTCATGCCGATGGCGAACGGCAGCAGGCTCACCGCCACCAGGATCAGCGTGTACAGCAGAATGTGCAGGCGGGTGTAGGCCTCACCGTGGGTGACCGGCAGCATGGGGACGTCCACCGACGCGTATTCATGCTTACGATCCAGGGCCAGGGCCCAGAAGTGCGGCGGCGTCCAGGCGAAGATGATCAGCACCAGCAGCAGTGGCCCGGCATCAATGCTGCCGGTGACCGCGGTCCAGCCGAACAATGGGGGGGCCGCGCCGAAAAGTCCGCCGATGACGATGTTCTGGGGTGTGGCGCGCTTCAGGAACAGGGTGTAGATGAGCCCGTAGCCGACCCAGGAGGCAAGGTTGAGCCAGGCCGTCAGCGGGTTCACCAGGAAATAAAGAATGGCCATGCCGCTGATCCCGAGGACGGCGGAGAAAGCCAGGCCCTGAATCAGGCCGACCCGACCGGTGGCGACGGGCCGGTTGTGGGTGCGCGCCATACGGGCGTCGATCTCGGCATCCGCCAGGTGATTGACCACGGCGGCGGAGCCCGCCACCAGCGCAATGCCGGTGAGGCCGAACAGCAGAGCGTCGACGGGCACCATGCCAGGCACCGCCAGGAACATGCCGACAGCGGCGCACAGCAGCATCAGCAGCACCACCCGGGGTTTGGTCAACTCCAGGTAGTCGCGCCATCCGGCGATCTGTACCGTCGCCTCAGACATCAGGCTTCAGGCCTCGGGTCGCGAAAGGCGCGGTAGTTTACTGTAACCAGCGCACCCAACAACAGGGCGCCGCCGGCGTTGTGGGCGGTGGCCACCCACAGCGGCAGCACCAGCACGATGTTGAGCACCCCGAGGGTGAGCTGCACGGCCAGTAGCGCCGCCAGCGGCGCCGCCAGCGGTGAGCGCTGCCGGTACAGCCGCCAGGCCAGCGCGCCGGCGATCAGCAGCACGATCAGGGCGCCGAGCCGATGGACGACCTGGATTGCCACCCGGGCATCACTTTCGAGTTGCCCGCCCAGGTAGTTCGGCCCCACCGGATGGGTGACGTCGAAACCGGTGGCCAGGTCCATTTCCGGCCACCAGGCGCCATGGCAGGTAGGGAAGTCGTGGCATGCCAGAGCCGCGTAGTTGGACGATACCCAGCCACCCAGGGCGATCTGGACGATCACGGCGGCCAGGGCGATGGCGGCGTGGGGAAGCAGACGGCGCGGCGCGCGCCAGTCCGCCAGAGTGCCCAGGCGCAGAGCCAGCAGCCACAGCAGGGTGAGGGTGGCGAACCCGCCCAGCAGGTGCGCCGTGACCACCTGGGGCCACAACTTCAACGTCACTGTCCAGGCGCCGAAGGCCGCCTGGCAGATCACCAGTATCACCAGCGCCAGCGGCAGTCCCAGGGGAATCTCTGCCGGCGCCAGGGACCCGGGTGCGCGCCGGGCGCGCCAGGCCAGAAACGCCAGGCCCGCGATCACCAGACCCAGGGTGCCCGCAAAGTAGCGGTGAATCATCTCCCACCAGGCCTTGTGGGCCTCCACCGGGGCGTCGGGGAAGCGCGCTTCGGCGATGGCGACGTGTTCGCCAGAGGGGACCACCATGAAGCCGTAACAGCCGGGCCAGTCGGGACAGCCAAGGCCTGCGTCCACCAGCCGGGTGAAGGCGCCCAGCACCACCACCACCAAGGCCAGCGCAACGGCGACCAGGGTCAGGCGCCGCAGATTGGCGCGGGCCGGCCCGGCGCTCCGGGGCGCCGCAGACGAGGTCGAGTCGGAAACCGTTTGATCAACCAATTTGCGATACCTTCAGCAGCCGTTTGAGATCGTCGAGCACGGCATCCCCGGGGTTCGCCATGGAATAGCGGAACACCAGGTTGCCGATCGGATCGACCACGTAAACCCCCGGCTCGAGCCTGCCAAGGTTACCGGAAAGCAGCTCCAGACGCGGAAACCGCTCGGCCAGGGCAGCGTCGTCGATACGGCTGGCAGAATCCGTCAGCAATGCCCGGCGGACCCGGTCGGCATCCCGGTTCAGCAGCACGTGGAGCTGACGAAGCTCATGAAGCGCCTGCTCGCAGTCCGCGCCCGCCGCCCCCAGGCTGGCGCCACAGGTTCCATCCGGCACCACCCAGAGCCACCAGACGCCTTCGGTGGCAAAAGGGCTCGATCCGGACCCGGCCGCCCCGACCTGGCCGAGACGGGTCAACGCCAGCGCCTCGGCGGCCAGCGGCGGATCGATGAACGCACCACGATTGGTGGTGCCCATGAGGTCGCCGCCCTTGGCCACGGAGAACAGCAGCCAGGCGGCGAGCAACGTGCCGAAGCCAACGGCAAACATGAGCAGGAGCTGGGTCCGGCCGCGGCCCGCCGGTCGGCCGGCACCGGTGGGCTGGTTGGGCGCTGTTCCGCTCATCTCTCACCTCGTTCTGTTCGGTCCCGGGCCAGCCGGAAACCCAGTATGACGTAGCCGGCCAGCAGCACTAGCGCCAGGCCGAACCACTGCGCCGCATAGGCCTGATGGCGCTCGGGGACGAACCCCGGGTCCACCGGCGCCGCCACGAACACGCCGGCCTGACCCGGCTCCAGGCGCAACTCCGCCGCCACCACCGGCTCTGGCTCCGGTTCGAATCTCGAGTCGATACCCGGGCCGAGGTCCGGGTCCGCGGCCATTCGTGCCACATCGAGACGCTGAATGCGCTTGGGCCAGCGCGACGGCCAGGCCTCCTCCGCCAGCAGCGGTGGCAAACCCAGGTCGGGCCAGACCACCGCCTGCAGGGTCACCGGGCCCCCGGGGGTGACCACCTCCGGCAGTACTTCGCGTCGCGGCGGCGCCGCAATCCAGCCCCGGTTGACCAGGTAGATGCGTCCGTCCTGCGCGGCGAACCGCGACACCACCCAGTAACCGGGCCGGCCATGCCGGGTCCGGTTGTCCACCAGGTAATCCCGACCCCGCTGGTAGCGGCCGCGCAGGAACACGCGGGCGAATCCGGCGTCCGTCAGACTCCCGGCCAGCGACGCCAGTGGCCGCGGCGGCTCGGCGAGCCGGTCGTAGTAACGGCTCTGATAGCTGCGCTTTTCCTCGGCCCGCTGCAATTGCCAGACCCCGAGGGCGAGCAGCACCGGCAACATCGCCATGACGGCCAGCGACAGGCCCCATCCGGGCCGGAAGCTCCGGCGCCCACGGCCCCGGTTCATACAGCGGGACCCGCGCCCCGGGGTGCTTCGCCAGGGCCCCGGTGTTGCGTTATGGTGACGCCACCGCCACAACCCTCGCTGGCCCCTGTGCTGCTGAAAGTCATCATTTTCGTGCTGTTGATCGGCGTCGTGTTGAGCCTGTTCAGCGGGCTGGTGTTTCTGTTCAAGGACAGCGACCGGCAGGACTCACGGCGCACCCTGCACGCCCTCGGCATCCGGGTGGTGCTGGCCGCGGCGCTGATGATCACCGTGTTCTACGGCCTGTATACCGGACAGTTGCGGATGGGCAGCAATGCGCCCTGGCACGGGGAGATGCGGCAGCCGCAGCAATCCCCGGATCCACTTCCGGGCCCTTAGGGGGATTGCTTCGCAGACCCTGCCCGCGACCCGACCCGCTGAGCTGCGGCCGGATCAGACAACAGCGCCCGCGGCGTCAAAAAACAGCGCCTGCGGCGTCAGAAAACAGCGCCCGCGGCGTCAGAATACATAAATGAACAGGAACAGCATCACCCAGACCACGTCCACGAAGTGCCAGTACCAGGACGCCGCTTCGAATCCGAAACAGTCGTCATGATGAAAATGGCCGCGCATGGCCCGCAGCAACTGAATCAGCAGAATGAAGGTGCCAAGGGTCACGTGGAAGCCGTGGAAGCCGGTCAGCAGGAAGAACGTGGACCCGTAGATTCCGCTGTTCAGGGTCAGGCCCAACTCGTCGTAGGCATGAATGTACTCTTCGACCTGCAGGAACAGGAAGATGATCCCCAGCAACACGGTGATGCCGAGCCAGGTGATGAGCTGGCTGCGGTTGTGATTCTTGATCGCGGTATGGGCGAAGTGCACGGTGACACTGGAGGTGAGCAGAATCACCGTGTTCCAGAACGGCAGGTAGGCCAGCCACGCGCCGACGTTGCCGAGGCCCGGCGCCGCCATGCTCTCGTGGGGCCCCGGGAATGCATCCGGATCCGGGTTGTTGATCACCGGCCATTCCGCTGAGAAGTCGGGCCACAGGTAATCGCCGGTAAGTCCCTTTTCGCCTTCACCGCCGAGCCAGGCTACGGCCAGCACCCGGGCGTAGAACAGGGCGCCGAAGAAAGCGGCGAAGAACATGACCTCGGAAAAGATGAACCAGCTCATGCCCCACACGTAGGAGCGCTTGAGCTGCGCGTTGTTGAGCCCTTCCTGGTTCTCTTCGATGACTTTGCCGAACCAGTGGAAGAGTACGAAAGCCAGCACCAGGCTGCCGATGTAGAACATCATCCGGCTCGGGTCGTCGCCGGCCTTGATATCGTTCAGCCAGACGCCGATCCCGGCCACCATCAACAGCGAACCCAGCGCCACACCGACGGGATACCAGCTACTGTGCGGCACGTAGTAGGCAGAGTGATCTGATGGGTTAGCCATGTTGCTTCGCTCTCCGATTGTCCTGGCCGGCGCCCGCTAGCCCTGCGGCGCCGTGTTGGAATCTTCCACGTCATCGCCCGCTCGGGCGGCAAACTCGGTGATGTCGAACAGCGCGTAGCTGAGCGAGATCGACTGCACGTTGATGGGCAACTCCGGGTCGACGATGAAGCGCATGGGCATCTCCATGGTCTCGCCGGGTTCGAGCACCTGGCTGTTGAAACAGAAGCACTCGGTCTTGTGAAAGAAGTCCGCCGCCTGGGGCGGCACCACGCTGGGCACCGCCTGGCCGACCATGCGCCGGTCGGTGGGATTGGTCACGTAAAAGTTGACCTCTTTCAGGTCGCCGGGGTGGACCCGGACGCCGCCGGCCTCGGACCAGAAATCCCACGGCATGCCGCCATTGGTGTTGGTGATGAAATTGACCTTGATCAGGCGGCTGGGATCCCGGGCCATGGACGCCGGATCGTAGGTGTATTGACCGCCGGTGCGGCCACCGATGCCGGTCAGATCGCACAGCACATCGTAGAGTGGCACCAGCGCGAAGCCGAAGCCGAACATGCCGACCACCATGCCGACCAGTTTGAGGGCCAGCTTGCCGTGCCGTTTGTCCTGTGTGTCAGTCACTGCGGTTCTCTACTCAAGCCTCTGCTCTGCACTCTGCCCGGTCTCAGCTATGGGCCTCGGCTTCCGACACCTTGGGCGGTTCGGTGAAGCTGTGATACGGCGCCGGCGACGGAATCGTCCACTCCAGGCCATGGGCGCCTTCCCAGACCCGGTCGGTGGCCGGCGCGCCGCTCCTGATGGCTTTGATCACCACGAACAGGAAGAACACCTGGGAGAAACCGAAGATGAACGCGCCGATGCTCGACAGCATGTTGAAGTCGGCGAACTGCAGCGCGTAATCGGGAATCCGTCGCGGCATGCCGGCCAGGCCCGAGAAGTGCTGCGGGAAGAACGTCAGGTTGACCCCGATGAACGACAGCCAGAAGTGCACTTTGCCCAGGGATTCGTCGTACATGCGGCCGCACCACTTGGGCAGCCAGTAGTACACGGCGGCGACAATCGAGAACACCGCCCCCGGCACCAGCACGTAGTGGAAGTGCGCCACCACGAAATAAGTATCGTGGTACTGATAGTCGGCGGGCGCGATGGCGAGCATGAGACCGGAGAAGCCGCCGATGGTGAACAGCACCACGAACGCAATGGCGAACAGCATGGGCGTTTCGAAAGTCATGGCACCGCGCCACATGGTGGCGATCCAGTTGAACACCTTCACCCCGGTGGGCACGGCGATCAGCATGGTGGAATACATGAAGAAAAGCTGTCCGGCCAGCGGCATGCCCACGGTGAACATGTGATGGGCCCAGACGATGAACGACAGGAACGCGATGGACGCCACCGCGTAGACCATGGAGTCGTAACCGAACAGCGGCTTTCTGGCGAAGGTCGGAATGATCTGCGAAACGATCCCGAAGGCCGGCAGAATCATGATGTAGACCTCGGGATGCCCGAAGAACCAGAAGATGTGCTGGAACATCACCGGGTCACCGCCGCCGGCGGCGTTGAAGAAGCTGGTGCCGAAGTGGATGTCGAACAGCATCATGGTGACCGCGCCGGCCAGCACCGGCATCACCGCCAGCAGCAGGTACGCGGTGATCAGCCAGGTCCAGACGAACAGCGGCATCTTCATCAGCGTCATGCCGGGGGCGCGCATGTTGAGAATGGTCGCGATGACGTTGATGGAACCCATGATCGACGAGGCACCCATGAGGTGCACGGCGAAGATGAAGTAGGTCACCGAGTCCGGCGCATAGGTCGTGGACAGCGGCGCGTAGAAGGTCCAGCCGAAGTTCGGCCCGCCGCCTTCCATGAACAGGGTCGAGATCATCATCCCGAAGGCGAACGGCAGGATCCAGAAAGACAGATTGTTCATGCGCGGCAACGCCATGTCGGGCGCGCCGATCATCATCGGGATCAACCAGTTGGCGAGGCCGACGAAAGCCGGCATCACCGCGCCGAACACCATGATCAGACCATGGTTGGTGGTCATCTGGTTGAAGAACTCGGGATTGATGAACTGCAGTCCCGGCTGGAACAGCTCGGTGCGGATGACCAGCGCCAGCATGCCGCCGATCAGGAACATGGCGAAGCTGAACCACAGGTACAGGGTGCCGATGTCCTTGTGGTTCGTGGTGAACAACCAGCGCGCCAGACCCTTATCCGGGCCGTGATCGTGATGATCGTCGTGGTGGGCTACTACGACTTCGCTCATGCCTGTTTCCTGCCTGTTCCCTGTCCTCTACCGAAACCTTGGGGATCCAGAGGCCGCGCCGTTACGGCTGCGCCTCCATCCGCGCGACCACATCAGCCGGCTGGGTGACGTCGTCTGCGCCGTTGCCGAAGCCGTTGCGCTCATAGTGGGTGACGGCCGCAATCTGCGCCGCGTCGAGCTGACGGCCGAAGGCCTGCATGGCGGTGCCGGGCACGCCGTTCAGGATCAGATCGATGTGCGCGTCCTTCGAACCGGTGGCCACCGGGCTGCCGGCAATGGCCGGGAACACCGGCGGCACGCCCTGCCCGTTGATCTGGTGACAGGAGGCACAGAAAGTGTTGTACACCTGCTCGCCTTCAGCCATCAGCTCTTCCGGCGTGAAAGTCTTGGACAGCGCTTCCTGCCGCGCCTCTTCCGCCTCCAGACGCTCGGCGTACCAGGCGTCGTACTCTTCCTGGGGCAGCACCTCCACCACGATGGGCATGAAGCCGTGGTCCTTGCCGCACAGCTCGGTGCACTGGCCGCGGTAGATGCCGGGCTCGTCGACGATGGTCCAGAGCTCGTTCAGCATGCCCGGGATGGCGTCGCGCTTGATGGCGAACTCCGGCACCCACCAGGCGTGGATCACGTCTTCGGCGGTCAGCAGGAAACGCACTTTCTTGCCCGCCGGAATACGCAGCGGGTTGTCCACGTCCAGCAGGTAGAATTCGCCTTTGTTGGAGCGGTTCTCGATCTCGTCGCGCGGGGTGGCGAGGTTGCTGAAGAAGCCGAAGCGGCTGTTCAGGTCCTCGTCGAGATACTTGTACTGCCAGCGCCACTGGTAGCCGCGAACCTCGACCGTGAGGTCTTCACCGCCGGTGTCGTACATGTCGATGAGGGTGGTGGTGGCCGGCCAGGCCATGGCGATGAGGATGACCACCGGCACCAACGTCCAGGCGATCTCGAGCTTGGTGCTCTCGTGGAACTGGGCCGGCTCGTGTCCCGCCGCCTTGCGGTGATGAATCAGCGACCAGAAGATGGCGCCGAAGACCACCACGCCGATCACCACACAGACCCAGAAGATCAGCATGTGCAGGTCGTACACGGCCCGGCTGGTGTCGGTGACACCGCGGGTCATGTTGAGTTCGTCGGCCAGGGCAACGCCGGACCACAGCCACCCTGACGATGCCGCCGCAGCGGCCCCCACCCACTTCGAATTCTTCACCAGACCACCTTGATCCACTCTGCTCGCATGGCGTTTGCGCAGCCGAAGCGCCGCCGGCAAGCGGCCGCACGCTACCTCCGGGGAGGTCTGCTCAACAGGTCTTACAGGCAGGCGCACCTGCACCGAATGACATGCTGGAAATAGCGCGGAACGCTGGCCCGGACGATTGGGCTCTGTGCGACAACTTTATTTCTCGTTGCTCGAATCCTCGAAGGCTGAGTGGTTGGACACCACCCGGATTCGTGCGCCGCGCAATTATATCAGCGCGCTTCGATATGACAACCAATCCGCTGCCCATCAGCAACCGTCGGGCCCAAACGTTTTCAAGGCCTTAGCACGGTTTGCGTGCATGATCCATAAGGGGTTTTGCGCAGTGCGGCAGGGGGCCGCGGTTGCAGTGCGTTCAGTGCTGGGGGTCGTCCTCGCCGAGAATGCGGACCGGCGTCTCGGTGGCCGGGCCGCGGGAAGCGCGGGACAGGCGGGTCGACGGTTCGACCGCGGCGGCCGCCGGCCGCTGATCGGTGTAGCCGCAGGCGACACAGCGCCGCCGTTCGGCGTCGCCCACGGTCTCGATGATCAGCCGGTCGAGGGCGCGACAACCGGGACAGACGGCACCGGCGATGAACCTGGCGGGGGGTGTGGTATGAGCCATGACTTCTCCGCGCCGGTCAATCCGGCCGCGCCGGGGCACCGGCGCGTAGCCATTGCAGCACCGGTTCCGTTTCCGGCGCAATGCCCCGCCACAACGCAAACGCCAGGGCCGCCTGTTCCACCAGCATGCCGAGGCCGTCCACGGCGGCGCGCGCGCCCTGCTGTTCGCTCCAGCGGCAGAAGGATGTCGCCGCGGCCCCTGGCGGGGCGTACATCATGTCGTAGCAGAAGGCGCCCGCCACCGCGCCCTCCGGCAGCGCCGGTACCTCGGCGCCGAGTCCCGAGGCGGTGGCGTTGATCACCAGGTCGAAGGTTCCGCCCACCGCTTCCAGGGCGATTCCCTGCGCAGGTAGGGTAAACCCCTCGGATTGCAGCTCGTGGACCAGTGCCCGGGCCCGCGCAGCGGTGCGGTTGGCCACCGTCAATGCCGCCGGCCGCTCCGCCAGCAGCGGCCGGATTGCGCCATGGGCGGCGCCGCCGGCGCCGAGCAGCAGTATCCGGCAGCCGCCCAGTTCCAGCCCGCAGCGCCGGGTCAGGTCGTGGACCAGGCCCGCGCCATCGGTGTTGTGACCATGGCGGCCGTCCGGCCGGACCACGATGGTGTTGACCGCGCCAGCCGCCGCGGCCTCGGGCGACAGGTGGTCGACCCAGGCCGCAGCCCGGGCCTTGAACGGGACGGTAACGTTGGCCCCGGCCGCACCGGCCGCAAAAAACTCGCCGGCCACCTGTTCGAAAGCGTCCTCCGGGGCCGGCAGCCGTTGGTAACGCAACGTCTGACCGGTAGCGGCGGCAAAGGCCTGATGGATCTGCGGCGACAACGAGTGCTGAACCGGATTCCCGATGACGGCATAACGGTCCATGGACGGG
This sequence comes from uncultured Gammaproteobacteria bacterium, assembly GCA_942491135.1. Taxonomy (GTDB): domain Bacteria; phylum Pseudomonadota; class Gammaproteobacteria; order Pseudomonadales; family Azotimanducaceae; genus UBA7803. Next base: position 183,859 of record CALNZS010000023.1, read on the forward strand.
CGCGCCATTACCTGACGCGGCGGCGTGCGCCGCCATCCAGGGTGCGGATGTCGCTGGGGCGGCGGCGCCCCAGGGTTTCGCCGGGCAGCAGAAACGGCAGGCGCCGGGCCGGCACCCCGCGCCGCCGCAGACCCCGCAGCCAGGCGCGGGCCTGCCAACGATTGCGCGCCGGCGCGGCGCCGCTGCGATTGGCCGAGGTGGAAACCAGCGGCCCGCCGTACGCCGCACACAGGTCCCGGATGCCCGGATGCCCGGGGACACGCACCGCAACCGTGTCGCGGCCGCCCCCGACCCAGGGCGGAAAGCGATCACTGGGGAGAATCCAGGTCACCGGCCCGGGCCAGGACTCCAGAATCAGGCAGCGCTGCTCCGGCGGCAGCGGGTCCAGTTCATCGGCGAACGCCGCCACGTCGGCGCCCACCAGTATCAGGCCTTTACTGGCGGAACGGCCCTTGAGTCCCAGCAGACGGTTTACCGCCACAGGGTCGGACGGGTCACAGGCCAGGCCCCAGACCCCCTCCGTCGGGTGCAGCACCACGCCGCCGCGGCGCAGGTGCCGCACCGCCAGACGCAGGTGCCACGGGGTCATCCTCCGAGTTCGGCCTGAAGCCGCTGATTCTGCTCGGCAATTTTGCTGCGGTTGGCCTCGCGGTCGGCCTCCAGCCGGGTGCCAATGGCCGGATCGGCCAGGGACATCATCTGGGCGGCCAGGTACCCGGCGTTTCTGGCGCCGGCTTTACCCACGGCCACGGTGGCCACCGGAATGCCGCCCGGCATCTGCACCGTCGACAGCAACGCATCGAAGCCGGACAGCGGGCCACTGTCGATGGGCACGCCGATCACCGGACGCACCGTGTGCGCGGCCACCGCCCCGGCCAGGTGCGCGGCCATGCCGGCACCGCAGATGAATGCCGCGCAACCGCGGCCCACGGCTTCGGCAACGTACTCGGCGGTGGCGGCCGGTGTGCGGTGCGCGGACGAGATCCGTACCTCGTGCTCGATTTCCAGTTTGCCCAGGGTCTCGGCCGCGGCCTGCATGACCGGCCAGTCCGACTCCGAGCCCATGAGGATGGCTACGAATGGCATGAAGGGGCTCCTGTGTTACCCGATGCTGGAATTCCGACCGGCGTTTGCCGGTTACGAAGGGCGCCGAATATACCCGCCCGGTACCTGGCGGACAAACCCCGCCAGCTCCAACTCGACCAGCGCCGCAGCCGCCGCCGCGGCATCCCGCCCGGTAGCGGCGACCACCACGTCGAGGGTGGTGACGCGGCTTTCCACGGCCGCCAGAACTGGCGCCAGTTCCCGGGCGATGGCCCCGCCCTGGTCGGGTCCCGGGCCGCTACCGCCGTGGGCAGCGGCATAAGCCTCCAGGCCCAGGGCCTCGATCACATCGTCCGCGTTTTCCACCAGCGCAGCGCCCTGACGCAACAAGCGGTGGCAGCCGCGGCTCAGCGGGTTGGACACCGCACCCGGCACGGCACAGACCTCGCGGCCCTGTTCCAGGGACAACCGGGCGGTGATCAGGGAACCGCTGTGCTCGCTGGCTTCCACCACCACCACGCCCCGGGCCAGACCGCTGATCAGCCGATTGCGCTCGGGAAAATGATAAGGCCTGGCGTTGGCCATGGGTGAGTACTCACTCAGGCACAGGCCTCCGCGGGACAGAAGGGCGTCGAGCAAACGCCGGTTGCCCGCCGGGTAAGGTCGCAATACGCCGCTGCCGATGACGGCAATGGTGACCCCTTCCTGCAGGGCCGCCCGATGGGCAGCGCTGTCGATGCCGAGGGCCAGCCCGCTGACCACCGCCAGACCACGGCGCGCCAGTTCCCCGGCCAGAGCGGACGCCACCTCGGCGCCGGCCCGGCTGCAGCGCCGGGCGCCGACCAGCGCAACCGTGGGCCGCACGGTGGCGGCCAGGTCACCCCGGGCGTAGAGCACGGGCGGCGCATCCGGTACCGCTCGCAGGAGCGCGGGATAGTCGGGGTCGGTAGGGATCAGCAGCGTGATGCCGGCTGCGCGGCACTGAGCAGCCAGCCGCTCCGGCCGCAGCGGCGGATTGCTGAGCCGCGCGAACGCCCGCTCCGCATCGCCGCACTCGGCCATGGCGATGGCGGCCTGTCTGCGGCCCAGGGCATGTATCAGCGCCGCCTGGAAATGGCGCGCCTGCGGTTCCGACATGTTCAGCCCGCCTTTCACCAGGCCCGCTGGATCGCGGGTGCCAACACCCAGGATGGAGATCGGGGCGAAACCCGGGAAGCGGCGGGCGCCGGCGCTGCCGTAAGACTTCGGCCGGGGCTGGGCTCAGGATGCTGGGGGCGGGCGCCGGCGGCGACAGTCCCGCCCCGGCGTCCCGTCAGTGCGGGCGGTCTGCGGTCAGGGGTTCTTGACCTGGTCGTGGATTGCCAGCGGCCGCTCCGTCTCCAGCACCAGTCCGTAGGACAGTTTCTCGAAGCTGCGGAACACCATCAGCAGTCCAGCGCGTTCACTGGGCAGACGAATGGTCTCGTTGGCGATCCGGTCGCGGGCCAGGGCGCCGCGCTTGTAGATGGCCAGCACATTGCCGGGCTCGAGCCCTTCGCGCTCACCCCGGTTGATCACCACCACGTCGAACTGGCCAACCTGGGTCACGCCGCCGAACACGGAGATGATCTGGCCATCCACCTGATCCACCGGCGCGCTGGGATAGAAGTTGGAATCCAGGCGGCGTTCTTCGGTGGGCAGGATACGGTCACCCACCTGAACCTCTTCGCGGGTGCTGGTCACCTGCATGGTGGCGACATCGCCGTCCTGACCAACGGCCTGACCGAGGCCGATATAGGTGGCTTCCCGTCCCAGGACCTCGTCGGTCTCCGGGTCGACGTAGAGCGGGCCCTTGCGCACGATGCTGAAGCTCTCACTGTCGGGCAGGCTGCCGCGCACGTAGAGACGATCACCGCCGCCGAGCACGATGCGCTCGCTTTCGCCCTGCACCACGTAAGGTGCGGCATCGAGTTCACCCGGTTGCACCACCCGGTTCTGCACCAGGAAGCCCTGAATGGCGTCCAGGCTGATGGCCGGGATTGCGGATTCGAGCGGAGTCGCGCGAATTTCCGGCGACAGTTTTTCGGTGCCCGGGCTGAGCCGAACCGTGCGGCCGGCGTCACCCCGCTCCAGGCGGAGCTGCGGCTGCCCGTCGACCCACACCAGATAGATGGTGTCGCCGGGATAGATCAAATGCGGATTCTCGATCTGCGGGTTGATGCGCCAGACCTCCGGCCACAGCCAGGGGCGCTCCAGGAATCGGCCGCTGATGTCCCACAGCGTGTCGCCTTTGACGACCGAATAGCTTTCGGGGTGATCGTCGCGCAAGTATTGCGAGATGTCGTCGGTGGCGGCCCCGGCCACGGTGGTCAGACCCAGCACGATGGCCAGCAGCCAACGGCGAACGGTACCCATGTTGCTCATCTCTTCTCTATTCCTTGCCTGCCTGCACGGTCAATGCAGGTGCCGCGCGCCGGGCGGCATGTCCTTCGCCGGGCGGCACGGGTTATGCTCGTGCTGCGGCGCGACCGCGTGCCAGGCGACATCCTAAAAGGCTGCGCGGAGGCCGCGGGGCATTCCAGCGCTACGATACGGGTCTTTGCCGGTCGGAAAAGTTATAATCTTCACAATCTTAGCAGTCCGTATTAAAGCAGTAACCAGCGAACCCGCCGGCCTCTGACGGGTCTCACAAACTGGCCATGACCATACTCAACATTCTCGAATTTCCGGATCCACGCCTGCGCACCAAAGCCAAACCGGTGGCCGTCGTCGACGATGCCGTACGGCGCCTGGTGGACGACATGCTCGAAACCATGTACGACGCGCCGGGCATCGGCCTGGCAGCGACTCAGGTCGATGTTCACCAGCGCATCATCGTCGTCGACGTCTCGGAAAACCGCGATGACCCGCACGCTTTCGTCAATCCCGAGATCAGCGACCTGAGCGGCCGCATCGAGACCGAGGAAGGCTGTCTGTCAGTGCCGGGTTTCTACGAACCGGTGAGCCGCGCCGAACACATCCGGGTCCGGGCCCTGGGCCGCGACGGCAAGCCGTTCGAGATGGAGGCCGACGGGGTGCTGGCGGTGTGCATCCAGCACGAGTGTGATCACCTGCAAGGTAAGTTGTTCGTTGACTACGTATCGAACCTGAAGCGCACCCGTATTCGCAAGAAACTGGAGAAGCAGCACCGGATGCGGGCCTGAGGGCCGCCGGTGACGGAAGCTGCCGACAATGCCGATTCCCGGCCCAGCGGCCCGGTCGAGCGCATGGGCTTCGCTGGGACCCCCGAGTTTGCGGCCAGCATTGCCGCCGGGCTGATCGCAGCCGGCCGCATCCCCGAGGTGATCTATACCCAGCCCGACCGGCCCACCGGGCGCGGCCGGCGGGTCCGCCCGAGCCCCGTGAAAGTCCTGGCCGAGGCCCACGGCATTGCCGTTGAACAGCCGGCGACGTTGCGGGCCCCGGCGGCAGCCGATGCCCTTGGCCGCTGGAATCTGGACGTGCTGGTGGTCGCCGCCTACGGTCTGATCCTGCCGCCGGCCATTCTGGCCACGCCGCGCTTCGGCTGCATCAACGTGCATGCGTCACTCTTACCGCGCTGGCGCGGCGCGGCACCCATCGAACGGGCCATCATGGCCGGCGACCGCTGCACCGGCGTGTGCATCATGGCCATGGAAAAAGGCCTCGACACCGGGCCTGTGTACCTGGCCCGGGAAACACCCATCGGTCCGGAAACCGATGCCCCGGCGCTGGAAGCGGCGCTGGCCGAAATCGGCACCTCGGCGCTGCTGGCCTGCCTGGAAGACCTGCCTGAACGCACCCCGACTCCTCAGGCCGAACACGGGATCACCTACGCCGACAAACTGACCCGGGCTGACGCGGTGATTCACTGGGCGAGCCCGGCCGCCGCCATTGCCGCCCGGATTCGCGCGCTGACCGGGCGTATGCCGGCGTTCACCCTGGCTGGTGCCGGGAACACCGCGGCGCAACCGACCCGGATCGCCATTACCCGGGCACGCGCTGCCGCCAATCCCCAGGCCAACGCCGCAGCGCCGGGAACGGTGCTGGCGGCCGCCCCGGAAGGCATCCAGGTCGCCTGCGGCGACGGCGTTCTGGAGATTCTGGAAGTGCACGTCGCCGGACGCCCACGGCCGATGGCGGTAGCCGACGCGTTGCGCGGCCAGGGCGCGCTGTTCGCGCCGGGTAACCAGTTCAAGGCGCCGGCGTGAGCCCGGCACGCCGCGGTCCGCCCAGACGCCGGCCCACCGGCACCCAGGCGGGCCGAGGGGCCGCCCGCCAGGACGGGGCCGCCGAGCGAGCCCAGGCCGCCCGCGCCTTACACCGGGTCGCTGACCAGGGGCGCACCCTGGACCAGGTCCTGAACGCCGACGCCTCGCCGCTGGTGCGCGAAATGACCTACGGCAGCCTGCGCCACTATTTTTCCCTGACTGCAGCGGTCAATCCCTGGTTGCGCCAACCCTTCCGAGCTAAGGACCTGGATGTCTTTCATCTGCTGATAGTGGGCGCTTACCAACTTCATCACACACGAGTCCCGGACCATGCTGCCATCAGCGAAACCGTGAGCGCCTGCGCCCGCCTGGGCAAGCCGTGGGCTCGGGGGCTGGTCAATGCGGTTCTGCGGCGCTGCCAGGAGGAGCGGGACGCGGGTCCCGAGGACGCAATCTCGTTCGAACATCCACCCTGGCTGGATGCTCGTTTGCGCGACGAATACGGGCCAGCGGCCGAGACCCTGATGCTGGCCAGCAACCAGCGTGCGCCCATGACCCTGCGGATCAACACCCGACGGGTCGCGCCCGCGGACTACCAGGCGCGCCTGGCGGATGCCGGAATCCGCGGTCGCCCAGTGTCCCTGGACGACTCGGGTGTCGCGCCCGGCGACCAGGCCTGGGTGCTGGAATCGCCGACCCCGGCCGCCGGGCTGCCCGGGTTCGAAGAAGGCCAGGTTGCCGTCCAGGACGCCGGCGCCCAGTTCGCTGCACCGCTACTCGACCCGCAGCCGGGACAGCGGGTGCTGGATGCCTGCGCGGCGCCCGGCGGCAAGCTGTTCCATCTGCTGGAGCGGCATCCCGAGGTGCAGGTGACCGCCATCGAGCAGAACCCCGAGCGGCTCGAGCATCTACTGACCGAGGCGCGGCGCCTGGGTCACCAGGGGTTCCACGCCGCCGCCGGCGATGCCACCGCGCTGGACTGGTGGGACGGGCAGGGGTTTGCGCGCATTCTGCTGGACGCACCCTGCTCCGGCACCGGGACCCTGCGCCGTCATCCGGACATCAAAGTCCTGCGCAACGAACAGGACGTTGCCCGTCACCGCGACCTCCAGGCGCGGTTGCTGGCGAATCTGTGGCACGTGCTGGAGCCGGGCGGTAGTCTTCTGTACTGCACCTGTTCCGTTCTTGCCGAGGAGAACGACGACGTCATCGGCGCATTCCTGGCCCGACAAGCGGATGCCCGGATCGATTCCGTCCGACTGGCCAGTGGATTGTCCAGACGGCACGGGTGGCAATTGCTGCCAACCAATCCGGACACGGACGGCTTCTACTATGCACTGCTGCGCAAAGCCCGGGCACGCGAAGGCGCTGATGACTGAGGCCCGACCATGAAGATTCTGATCCTCGGTGCTGGACAGGTGGGTGGCACGCTGGCCGAGAACCTGGCCAGCGAGGGGTTCGACATCACCCTGGTAGATGCCGACCCGTCGGTGCTCGAGGACCTGCGCAACAAGCTCGACATCCAGACCGTGCAGGGCTGGGCGTCACATCCCGACGTGCTGCGCCGGGCCGGCGCGGACGACGCCGACATGCTCATTGCGGTCACCTCCAGCGACGAAGTGAACATGGTGGCCTGTCAGGTCTGCTACTCGCTGTTCCGCACCCCCACCAAGATCGCCAGGGTCCGGTCGTCCTCGTACCTGGATCGGGAGGGGTTCTTCAGCGGCGAGCACATGCCCATCGACGTGCTGATCAACCCCGAGGAGGTGGTGACGGACAACATCCGTCAGCTGCTCGAACACCCGGGGGCGCTGCAGGTTCTCGACTTCGCCGACGGACGCATTCAACTGGTGGCGGTGAAGGCCTACTACGGCGGCCCGCTGGTGGGACAGGAACTGCGGTTCCTGCGCCAGCACATGCCCAAGGTCGATACCCGGGTGGCCGCGATTTATCGCCGCGACCGGGCCATTCTGCCCAAGGGCAATACGGTGATCGAAGCCGACGACGAAGTGTTTTTCATCGCCGCCCGGGAACACATCAACGCCGTGATGGCGGAACTGCGCCGGGTGGAACGCCCGTACAAGCGGGTGATGATCGCCGGCGGCGGCAACATCGGCCTGCGCCTGGCCCGCTCCATCGAGCCCTACTTTACGGTGAAGGTGCTGGAGTACAGCCGGGACCGCTGCCATTTCCTGGCCGAAACCCTGCATCAGAGCGTGGTGCTGAACATGGACGCCACCGACCGCGAACGGCTGCTGGAAGAAAACGTCGAACAGTGCGATGCCTTCTGTGCCGTGACCAACGACGACGAGGTGAACATCATGTCCTCGCTGCTGGCCAAGCGGCTGGGCGTTCGCCAGGTTGTTACACTGATCGGCAAACCCGCCTATGTGGATCTGGTTCAGGGCGGCGACATCGAGATCGCCATCTCGCCGCAGCAGGCCACCATCAGTTCGCTGCTGACCTACGTGCGCCGCGCCGACGTGGCGCGGGTGCACAGCCTGCGTCGCGGCGCTGCCGAGGCGATCGAAGCCGTGGCCCATGGTGACGCGCGCAGTTCCAAGGTCGTCGGCCGGCCGATCAACGAGATCGATCTGCCCGCCGGCGCCACTATCGGCGCCATCGCCCGCGGCGAAAAGGTACTCATCGCCCACGACGACGTGGTGGTCGAGGCCGGCGACCACGTCATCATGTTCCTGGTGGACAAGCGACAGGTGGCAGCCGTCGAGCGCCTGTTCCAGGTCGGCCTCACGTTCTTCTGACCGGGCCCGTCATGCACTTTGCGGTCATCCTGCGCGTCACCGGTATCCTGCTGAGCGTCTTCAGCCTGGCCATGCTGTTGCCCGTGGCGGTGGCCCTGCTTTATGGCGAAGACACCATCCGCACTTTCGTCACCGGGTTCGCCATCACCGCGTCGGTGGGACTGGCCATGTCGCTGATCAGCCGAGACAAGCGGGAATTGCGCAGCGGCGACGGGTTCTTCATCACCGTGCTGTTTTACACCGGCCTGGGCCTGTTCGGCGCCATTCCGCTGTATCTGACGGACACCGTGCACACCAGCTTCACCGACGCGGCGTTCGAGTCCTTGTCAGGTCTGACGACCACGGGGGCCACGGTGTTCACCGGGCTCGATGACATGCCGCGCTCGATCCTGTTCTACCGTCAGCTTCTGCAGTGGCTCGGCGGTATGGGCATCATCGTTCTCGCCGTGGCGGTACTGCCCATGCTCGGCATCGGTGGCATGCAGCTCTACCGGACCGAACACCCGGGACCGGTCAAGGACAACAAGCTGACCCCGCGCATCACCGAGACCGCCAAAGCGCTCTGGTACCTGTATCTGGGCATCACCATTGCCTGCGCACTGGCCTACTGGATCGCGGGTATGTCCCTGTTCGATGCCATCTGCCACAGCTTTTCCACCGTCGCCATCGGTGGCTTTTCGACCCACGACGCCAGCCTGGGCTTTTTCGACAGCGCTGCTATCGAAGCGGTGGCGATCGCCTTCATGATTTTTTCGGGCATCAACTTCGGCCTGCATTTCGTGGCCTTCCGGCGCCGCGATCCGCGCCTTTACTGGAACGACCGAGAGGTTCGCCTGTATCTGGCAATTCTGGTGCTGGTAGCGGGGGTTGTCGGCGCGGTCCTGGCGAACGCGCCGGGGGTATCCAGCGAGCCGTGGCGGGAGGGCGTGTTCCAGGCGGTCTCCGTGGCCACCACAACCGGCTTCACTACCAGCGACTTCAGCGCCTGGCCATCCGCCGCTCCGGTGTTGCTCATGTTCGCCGCCTTTGCCGGCGGCTGCGCCGGATCCACCGCCGGCGGGATCAAGGTGGTGCGGGTACTGCTGATCTATCTGCAGGGGATGCGCGAAGTGCGCCGGCTCATTCATCCCAATGGCGTGTTTACCATCAAGCTGGGGCTGCAACGGGTCCCGGACCGGGTGGTGGATGCGGTGTGGGGGTTCTTCTCGGTTTACGTCATCGTGTTCCTGAGCATGGTCTCGCTGATCATGCTGATCTCCGACATGGACTTCACCACGGCGTTTTCCGCGGTGGGTGCCTGCCTGAACAACCTGGGGCCCGGGCTCGGTGACGTCGCCCGCAACTACGCCGACGTCTCGGACCCGGCGAAATGGCTGTTGATCGTTGCCATGATGCTGGGGCGGCTGGAGATCTTCACGCTGCTGGTGCTGCTGACGCCGGATTTCTGGCGCCGCTGATCACATTCGTTGGGGTGGTGGTGGCATCAGGCTTTCGGGGATTGCCGGTATCGATAGGGGTCGGGGGTTCCGGCTGGCTGACGTTTGAAGCGTTTGTAATCCCATTGGTACTGGGCCGGTGCCTCACGTACCAGGTCGGCGATGGCTCGATTCATGGCGGTGGCGGATACGACTGGATCCGGATCGCGAATGTCCGGGTCCGGGCTCCGGTAGCAGACGCGGAAGCCATCGGGGCAACGCAGGGCCGCCGCCAGCACCACTTCGGCCCGGGTGCGCACCAGCAGCCGGTGAGCAAAGGTCATGGTGAGCGCCGGCATGCCGAAAAACGGCGCATAAACGCCGGCTTCCCGGGCCGGCACCTGATCGGGCAGCAGGCCGGCAACACGGCCGTCCTTGAGCGCCTGATACAGGCCCCGCAATCCACGCTGGTCGATGGGTAACAGGTTGGCCCCGGCGCGGTTACGGGCCCGCCGGATGTGCACCTCCAGACCGCGCAGCCGCGGCGGGTCGTAGAGAGCAGTAATCTGCCGCTCTCCCAGCAGCAGCGCCAGAAACTCCCAGTTACCAAGGTGCGGGGCCAGAACCAGGACCCCGTGCGGCTGCCGGCAGGCGCGGTCCAGCACCTCGGCACCTTCCACTTCGATCGCCAGCGCCCGCCAACGCGCCGGCGGCCAGTGGAACAGCGCGCCGGATTCGGTGAGCAGCATCGCGGTGTGATTCACGCTCTGCCGCGCCAGCGCGGAACGGTCGTCGGCGCTCAACTCGGGAAAACACAACGACAGGTTGGTGAGTGTGGTCTGCACTTCGGTGCGCCCCAGGCGCCAGACCAGACCGCCGAGCCAACGGCCCAGCCGCCGCTGGCCGCCGATTGACAGGACGCTCAACGCACGGACCAGACCCGCGAAAGCAAGGCTGGTCAGGCGCTCCACACCAGGCTCGTCGCTCGACTCGGGATGCGGCACGGTGCTCGAGGGGAAATCTCGATGCAATCCATGCTTTCACGATAAGCACGTCCAGCTTGCCCTGGCGCTTTGACCATCTCCGGCAGATACCTTAGATTTCGCCCGCGATTGTACCTGCCCGGACCGTCATGGCCAGATTGATCCTGCTCGACCGCGACGGCGTCATCAACGAAGACTCGCCGGCGTTCGTGAAAAGCGTCGCTGAGTGGCGCGAGATACCCGGCGCGCTGGATGCCATTGCCCGGCTGAAGCGGGCCGGTTATCGGGTGGCTGTGTGCACCAATCAATCGGGTTTGGCCCGCGGCCTGTTGAGGCCCGAAACGCTGCAGGCCATCCACGGAAAGTTGATCTCGGGCCTGGCAGAGAGGCAGGTCGAGCTCGATGGACTCAGGTTCTGCCCACATGGTCCGGATGACGGGTGCGACTGCCGCAAGCCCCGGCCCGGAATGCTTCTGGCCACACTCGACGAGTTGTCCGTGACGGCTGATCAGGCGATCTTCGTGGGAGACTCCCTCCGCGACCAGCAGGCGGCGGCGGCGGCGGGCTGTGGCTTCGCTCTGGTCCTGACCGGCAACGGGACGGATCACGAATCGGCCGTCCGGCAAGCGGGTGCGGTCTGGATTGGCCCTGATCTGGCAGCATTTGCCGACTGGTTACTGGAGGACGCGCCTTGAGTCAATTGCGCGCGCTGCTGTTCTATTCTGGCTACACCCTGGCCACCGTGGTGTGGGGAACCCTGGGCGCCGTGTTCGGCTGGCTGTTTCCCTATCGACTGCGATTCCGCCTGATCATCGGCTGCTGGACCGCCTTCTGTCTGGCCTGGCTGCGCTGGACCTGCGGGATCCGCCATCGAGTGCACGGCCTCGACAACATTCCTGCCGAACCCTGCGTCGTACTGGCCCGTCACGAAAGCACCTGGGAGACCCTGTTCCTGCAGCAGGTGTTTCAGCCTCAAGCCACCCTGATCAAACGGGAGCTATTGCATATTCCTTTTTTCGGCTGGGCGTTCCGAACCTTGCGCCCCATCGCCATCGACCGCAGCCAGCAGCGCAAGGCGCTCCGAACCTTGATCACCGAAGGCCGGGCGCGACTCGAAGACGGCATCTGGGTGGTGCTGTTCCCGGAAGGGACCCGGATGCCGCCGGGGCAGGCCGGGCGCTTTCAGCCGGGCGGAGCCGCCCTGGCGGCAGCCACCGGCGCCCCTGTGCTGATCGTTGTGCACAACGCCGGGTCGTACTGGCCGGCCCATGCCTTCCACAAACAACCCGGCTGCATCGACGTGGTAATCGGGGCCCCTATCGCAACCGAAGGCCTGACCAGCAAACAGGTCCAGGAGCAGATCAACCGGCACTTCGAAGCGCTGATGGGCCAGCTTCCCCAACCTGCGCCCCCGGCGGCGCCCATCACACGTCCAGGTTGACCACCTGCAAGGCGTTGGTTTCGATGAACTCCCGGCGCGGTTCCACCTGGTCGCCCATGAGGGTGGTGAACATCTGATCCGCCGCGATGGCGTCGTCCACGGTCACCTGCAGCATACGCCGCTCGCCCGGATCCATGGTGGTCTTCCAGAGCTGATCCGGGTTCATCTCGCCGAGGCCCTTGTAGCGCTGGGCCTCGAGGCCGCGGCGGGCTTCCTTTTCCAGCCAGGCCAGGGCTTCGCCGAAGGTCGACACTTCCTGGCGCTTCTCGCCCCGCTCCACGTAGGCGCCGGGCTCGAGGAGTTCGTATACCTTCTCGCCGAGTGACGCGATGGCCCGGTATTCGGGGCTCATGAAGAACTGATAGGGCAGACGAACCTGTTCGGTGATCCCACGCACCCGCAGGCGGACCACCGGGACATACACCTGGTGCTCCGCGTCGAACTCCAGGACCACTTGAGCCGGGTCCCCATCAACCGTACCGATGGAGGTTTGTAAACCCTCACTCCAATGCTGCATGGCGGCCTCGTCGGCGAGGCGTTCCGGGGTCACCGTGGCCAGATTGACCAGCGGTTCGGTGATGGCCCGCGGGTAGACCCGGACCCGGCGCTGCAGGCGCAGCATCAGCATGGCGTATTCCCGGGCCAGGGATTCCAGGGTCTGCTCGTCGATGGCCGGGGCGTCCGGATTGACGTGTAATCTGGCATTCTCGAGGGCCAGGCGCAGAATGTAATTTTCCAGTTCTACTTCGTCTTTGACGTAGTGTTCCTGTTTGCCCTTCTTGACCTTGTACAACGGCGGCTGGGCAATATAGATGTGGCCGCGTTCGATCAACTCCGGCATCTGCCGAAAGAAGAACGTCAGCAGCAGGGTCCGGATGTGGGACCCGTCCACGTCGGCGTCGGTCATGATGATGACGCGGTGATAACGCAGCTTGGCCGGATCGAATTCGGTACGGCCGATGCCGCAGCCAAGGGCCGTGATCAGCGTTCCAACCTGATCAGAGGAAAGCATCTTGTCAAAACGCGCCTTCTCAACGTTCAGCACCTTGCCGCGCAGCGGTAGAATGGCCTGAAAGCGCCGGTCACGGCCTTGTTTGGCGCTGCCGCCGGCGGAATCACCCTCCACGATGTAGAGCTCGGAACGCGCCGGGTCCTTTTCCTGGCAATCCGCCAGTTTGCCTGGCAGGCCGGCAATATCCAGCGCCCCTTTTCGCCGGGTCATTTCCCGGGCCTTGCGGGCAGCCTCGCGAGCCCGGGCGGCGTCGATCATCTTGGTGACCACGGCCTTGGCGTCCTGGGGGTTTTCATCCAGGTACTCGGTGAATGCCCGGCCCAGTTCCTGCTCCACGGCCGGTTTGACCTCACTGGAGACCAGCTTGTCCTTGGTCTGAGCCGAGAATTTAGGATCAGGCACCTTGACAGAAACCACCGCCGTCAGACCTTCCCGAGCGTCGTCGCCGGATGTGGCGACCTGGACCTTCTTCAGTAGGCCTTCCCGTTCGATGTAGGCATTCAGCGAGCGGGTGAGCGCGGCGCGGAAGCCCGCCAGATGGCTGCCGCCGTCCCGTTGCGGAATGTTGTTGGTATAGGCGAACACCTGCTCCTGGAAACCATCGTTCCACTGCATGGCGACTTCGACCCCGATGCCGTCCTCCCGGTCACTGCTGACGAAGTGGAATACCTGATTGAGCGGGTTCTTCTTGTGGTTGAGATACTCGACAAAAGCCTTGAGCCCACCCTCGTACAGGAAGGTGTCGGTCTTGCCGCTCCGCTCGTCCGCAAGGTGGATCTCCACGCCGGAGTTGAGGAACGCCAGTTCTCGCAGGCGCTTGGCCAGGATGTCGTAATGGAATTCGACGTTCTTGAAGGTGGCTTCCGACGGGCGGAAATAGCACTCGGTGCCGCGATCTTCGGTTTCGCCCACCTGCTTGAGCGGCGCAACCGGCACCCCGTTCCGGTAGGTCTGTTCATAAACGTGGCCATCCCGGCGCACGGTGAGACGGAACTCTTCCGACAGGGCGTTCACCACCGATACCCCCACCCCGTGCAGGCCACCGGACACTTTGTAGCTGTTGTCGTCGAACTTACCGCCGGCATGCAGGGTGGTCATGATGACCTCGGCCGCGGATACACCCTCTTCCGTGTGGGTATCGACCGGAATGCCGCGCCCATTATCGCTGACGGTGACCGCCTCCTCGGCGTGCACCGTGACATAGATGTGGGTGCAATGTCCGGCAAGCGCCTCGTCGATGGAGTTATCCACCAGTTCCTGCACCATATGGTGCAGCCCAGTACCATCCTCGGTGTCACCAATGTACATACCGGGGCGCTTGCGAACGGCATCCAGTCCGCGTAACACCTTGATACTGTTGGAATCGTATTGCTTGTCGGCCATTTTGGCTCCTGTGCTCACCAGCGCCTTACGGGCTGGTGTCTATGAGTCGTCAATCCTGCGCACCTGTCCTTGTTCCACGTGGAACACCCGGGTATCCAAGCCGGGCAGAACCCCGAGAAAATCCACCGGCGCCGTCGACGTCGCCACTATCTGCACGCCCAACGCATTGAGCTGACGGAAGAAACGGTGGCTATGGGGCAGATCGAGCTCGGCACCAATATCGTCGATCAGAAAAACAGGGGTGCGATTCACCCTGTCACGCAACCACGCGGCCTGAGCAATCATCAGCGCACAGGCCAGCGACTTACCCTGCCCTCTCGATAGCGAAGCGCCAGCCGCCAGGCCGGACACCCGCAGTTCTACGTCGGCGCGGTGCGGACCATGCCGGGTAGCGCCCCATTTTACCTCTGTCGGGGCTGAATCACCCATAACTTTCCGCAGCGCCATGCCGTCCTGCCAGCCGCTGCGGTAAGTCATCTCCAAGTGCAACTCCGGCGCCAGGTCCGCCAGCACCCGCTGGACCAACGGTTCCAGGTTCACCAGGTACCGCCGCCGGTGGTCGTCGACGGCTTCGCCAAGACGCCCACACTCTTCGTTCCAGGGTTCCAGCCCGCCAGTCGCGAGATTACCCGCCGCTTCGGCGCGGAGCGCGGCGTTACGTTGTCGAACGGCCTGCAGGTAGCCTCGGAGGACCCTCAGATAGTGGTGTTCCACGTGGAACACCCCCCAATCCAACCAGCGCCGCCGTTCCGCGGGGCCACCAAATACCAGGTCACTCAACGACGGCACCATAACCTGCAGGGGGAGCAGCGAAGCAATCTCCGACAACTTGCGCCCCGCGTGGCCATTAAGGCGCAGATCACTCCGCCCTTTCCGCCCGCGTCCCAGCCCCAGGGACTGACGGCCGCGGAGTTCATCCTCGATCACCGCGTGCACCAGCATTTCCTCAGCGCCGCCGCGAACCAGGTCCCCCACCTGCCCCGCCCGGAATGAACGACCCCGTGCCAGCAGGTGTAACCCCTCCAGAAACGCCGTTTTGCCGGCGCCGTTCTCACCATGGAGATAGTTCAGCCCCGGCCCCAGCTCCACGGAGACCTGCTCCAGGTTCCGGACCTGATTGATGTCAACGCGACGAAACCACACGGCTCAGGCGTCCCGATTCGCCAATCAGCGAATCATCAGGGCGTGTGATGGCGGGCGGAAAGAATGATGCCACCGTGGGTGGCATTGATGGAGTCAGGGGGGATATCGGACATGGTGGGCCACTCCGGACCATTCCGGATGCCGCCCGGCTCACAGGCGCATAGGCATCACGACATACAGCGCGTCGTCGTCACCAACCCCTTCGATCAGGGCGCTGCTGTTGGCATCCGCCACGCTCAGTGTGATCTGGTCCGCCTCGAGCACATTCAGGACATCCTGCAGGTAACTGACGTTGAAGCCAATTTCCAGTTTCTCACCCTCGTACTCCACCGGAACCTGTTCTTCGGCCTCTTCCTGCTCCGGGTTGTTGGCCTGGACGGTGAGTTGGCCATTCTCGAGAATCAGACGCACACCGCGGTACTTCTCGTTGGACAGGATGGACGCGCGGTTGAAGCCCTGCTTGAGACTTTCCCGGTCGCCCGTCACGGAGCGATCCGCCCGGCGGGGAATGACCTTTTCGTAGTCAGGAAACTTGCCATCGACCAGTTTGGTGGTCAGCCGGTAAGCGCCCAGGCTGACCATCAGATGATTGGCGCCCAACTGCAGGGTCACGGCCTGATCGCCGTCGTCCAGCAGGCGGCCGAGTTCCAGCACCCCTTTACGCGGCACGATGGCCTGTAGCCGGTCGGTTGCGGCGCCGCGCCCGGCGAGCGTACACATGGCCAGCCGATGGCCATCGGTCGCGACGCTGCGGACGTGTTCGCGGGTGACCTCGAGCAGCATGCCGTTGAGAAAGTAACGAACGTCCTGCTGGGCCATGGAGAAGCTGACCTGATCCAGCAGCCGACGCAGATCCATCTGCCCGATCTCCAGCGAAAGGTCGCCGGAGCCGCCCTCCACCTTGGGGAAATCCGCCGCCGGCAAAGTGGAAAGGGTGAACCGGCTGCGTCCGGACCGAACGATCGCTCTATCCCCGTCCACCTGCACCGACACGTCCGCGCCTTCGGGCAGAGAACGCCAGATATCGGCCAGTTTACGCGCCGGAATGGTGGTGGCGCCCGGTTGCTCGACCGACACGCCGGTGTCTTCGCAGACCAGTTCCACTTCCAGATCGGTACCCGTCAGGGACAGTTTGCCGTCTTCGGCAACCACCAGCAGATTGGCCAGGACGGGAAGCGTCTGGCGGCGCTCGACCACGCCGGTAACCAGTTGCAGCGGCCGCAGCAGGGCTTCTCGGCTGGTGGTGAACTTCATAGCGACCTTGATGCTCTCGACCTGATTGCCTTTTTAACCGACCCGCGCCGCAACCAACGCCAGACCGGCGGCCGGGGCGTCAGCCCGACAGCAGCCGCCCCAGATTCCGGTAGTCCTCGCCGACGTCGGCACTGCTCTCCTTGAGCTCTGCGATCCTTTTGCAGGCGTGCAGCACGGTAGTGTGGTCCCGACCGCCAAACGCCTCACCGATCTCCGGTAAGGAGTGATTGGTGAGTTCCTTGGCCAGGAACATCGCCATCTGGCGAGGCCGTGCGATGGTCCGGTTGCGGCGCTTCGAGAGAATATCGGAAATCTTGATGTTGTAGTACTCGGCCACCAGCCGCTGAATGTTGTCGATGCTGATCTGCCGGTCCTGGATCGCCAGCAGATCGCGCAGCGCCCGCTTCACCTGCTCGATGGTGATACGGCTGCCGGTGAACCGCGCGTTGGCGATCACCCGGCGCAGCGCACCTTCGAGCTCGCGAACGTTGGAGCGGATCCGCTCGCCGATGAAGAACGCCACGGCCGGGTCGAGGTCCACTTCCTCGGCCTCGGCTTTCTTCATCAGGATCGCCACCCGGGTTTCCAGTTCCGGCGGCTCCACTTCCTGGGTCAGGCCATAAACGAAGCGTGACTTCAGGCGTTCCTCGAGGCCGTCGATCTCGCGCGGGTAACGATCGCAGGTCAGCACCATCTGACTGTCCCGCTCGAGCAGCGCATTGAAGACGTGGAAGAACTCTTCCTGAGAACGCAGCTTGTTGGCAAAGAACTGGATATCGTCGATGAGCAGCATGTCCACCGAACGATAGTAGTGCATGAAGTCGTCCATGCTGCCCTGTTGCAGGGCCTTCACCATATCCTGAACGAAACGCTGGGAATGCAGATAGACGATGTTCGCCCCGGGGTTGCTCAGGCGCATGTGATTACCCACTGCCTGCATCAGATGCGTCTTGCCCAGACCCACGCCGCCGTACAGCAGCAGCGGGTTGTAGGATTTGCCCGCGTTGGCCGAAACCTGCATGGCGGCGGCCTTGGCCATCTCGTTCGACTTGCCTTCCACGAAGGTGGCGAAGGTGAAGTCGTCATTCAGCTTGTGGCCGTTGCTTGCGGTACTGGTCAAGGGAAGGGTCGCTCCACCGGAGCCGTTTGCCCGCACGGGTCGAGCCTCCCGGCCTTCCGTCATTTCGAATCCGACGTCGTCCTGATCGATGCGCGGATCAGCCGCCGCCACCGAGCCGATCTCCAGACAGACTTCCAGCGCCTGGGCCGCGTTCAACTGACCGAGGAGCTCGTGGATGCGAACCAGATACGCGTTCTGAACCTGATCCTTGACGTATCGGTTCGGCGCCAGCAGCTCCAGTCGTCCCCCTCTTTCACTTGCCTGGAGCGGTCGAATCCAGGTGTTGAACTGTTGCGAGGTCAGCTCATCCTGAAGCCGATCCAGGCAACGATCCCATGCAGAACGTTCCACTCAATGCCCCCCGAGAGAACCCGCTCGTCACTACTTCGACAAGCCCGAATATCGTTGGAATTTGCGCGAATTCTAGCCAGTTCCTTCAAGCGTTGGCTACGCACACTGTAAGAAAAAACCAATGTTTTTCCGTATGAACAGCAAATTCAAAAGGTTATGTGGCGGGCTCGGGAAAGCCGCAGGAAGCCAACGGAGAATGGCCGTGTGAGCAAATTTCTGAAGAAGCTGTGGATAAAATCGGCGTGCCCTGTGGGACGATTTCCGGCACGGCCCTGCGCACATTTCGTAACCGGGAAATCCAGAGATTTTCCACAGGCTTTGCCGACCCTCGAAGCACCGTCATCCGGGGCTCCGGCCCAGATACCAACAGCCCGGCGCCTCCCCAATAAGCAACAACCATTCTTCACTTCAAATAAGACATTTCTACTATTTGACTCCCCTTACCGGCCTCCCTAAAATTCGCCACCCTTTCAAGCAGCGCCCGAACCTGGTCGGGTGGCGCCTACGGTCCGGATCCGGGTGCAGCCGCCAGCGGCTGACCCAGACCGACGCCGGCGGCGGAGCCGGCGCGTAGAGAGAATCTCATGAAAAGAACGTTTCAACCGAGCAATCTGAAGCGCAAGCGGACCCATGGCTTCCGTGCGCGCATGGCGACCCGCGGTGGCCGCAAAGTCCTCAACGCCCGTCGGGCCAAGGGGCGCAAGCGTCTGTCGGCTTAGCCGTCCGGTATGCCGGGCCGTACCGGGGAGGCGGCCGCCGACCGCTGGCGGTGAACTGACCCCGGGCGAAGCGCGCGCTACGGAGCCCGGGTGGCCGTGACTCCGAACGGCGCCGATCGGAAGGACGAGCGTTTCCCGCGCGGCTACCGGCTCAATCGCCCCAGAGAGTTCGACCGGGTCTTCCGTGGCGCCAGCATCCGGTCGCGGCGCGGCGCGCTGAGGCTTTTTGCGGTTGCCAATTCTCTGGCAACGGCGAGACTGGGGCTGGTGGTCGGCAAGCGGGCGTTACCGCGGGCGCATCAACGCAACCTGGCGAAACGGGTCATACGCGACACGTTCCGCCGGCGGCGGAACCGTCTGCCGGCAATGGACATCGTGGTGCAGGTTACCGGACCGGCCGGCAGCATCGAGTACCGGGCTGCGCTGGAAGCTTTACTGGACCGATTGTCCTGACGCCCCGGGCGCAGGGGCGGGACCCTGACCATTGCCCACCGGGCGTGGCCAACCGGGCTTGGAACCATGACCGCAAGACGGAACTCGTGACAACCAGGATCTCAAGTTCGAGTCGTCCGGTCGCCGGCGCCAGTGCCAATGCCAATGCCGTAAGGTGGCCGAGTGGGCTGGCACTGCGGGCCATCCGGTTGTATCAGATCCTGCTCAGCCCATACCTGGGCCGCCAATGCCGGTTCTACCCTACCTGTTCGCACTATGCCGCCGAGGCGATTCATACCCATGGTCTGCGCCGGGGCGCGGCTCTGGCTCTGAAACGGCTTGGCCGCTGTCATCCATTGCACGCCGGCGGCGTGGACCTGGTGCCGCTTCCCGAGCGTCCGGCGCCTGATTCTCCGTCCGGCCAGAGGAGTTCGAATTCCGATGTTGCCCACTGAGGTTCAGCGCATCCTGCTGCTGGTCGGCCTGGCCGCCACCGCCTATCTGCTGATTCTGGCCTGGAACGACGACTACGTGCAGAACCAGCAGCCGGTGGAGATCAGCGCGGAGCCGGAGATCGACACGCCGACGACGGACCTGCCCGGCCCGCTGGCGGAAGCGGGCGCTGCGGGAACGCCGGACTCGCCGAGCGGCGAGGCCGCGGAATCCGACGTGCCGGATGCGGCGCTGCTGGGCGAAGCCCGCCGGGAGCCGGCGGAAGCGCCCGCAGCGGTAACTGGCGAGCGCCTGGTGAAGGTCACCACCGACACCCTGGAAGTCTGGATCGACCGGGTCGGCGGCGACATCGTGCGGGTGCAGTTGCCCCAGCATCGGCTGGATATCGACCGCGACGTACCCTACCTGCTGCTGAACCGTGGTGACGGCCACCTGTACATCGCCCAGAGCGGCCTGCTCGGGCCCGACGGCATCGACGGCGGCCGCCAGCGGCCGGTGTACAGCGCCTCGGCCGGAGAGTTCACGCTGACGGGTGACGAACCCCTGAGTGTGGTTCTCAGCACCCGGGTCAATGGACTGGAGGTCACCAAGCGCTTCACCTTCGAGCCGGGCAGTTATCTGGTGGAGGTAGTGCACCGGGTCGTTAATGGAAGCGGCGCCGACGTGGAGGCGCGCCTGTTCGCACAGATCAAGCGCGACGATCAGGAAGCCCTGGGTGAAAAGCCGTTCAGCCTGGGTCCGCAGCCCTATCTCGGCGCGGCATTGACCACCAACGACAGCCGCTACGAAAAGCTCACCTTCGAGGATCTCGAAGAAGGCGACTTCACCGCCGCGGTCAACGGCGGCTGGATCGCGTTTTTACAGCATTACTTCCTGAGCGCGTGGATCGCCGAGGCGGACGAGACCAACCAGTATTATGGCCGCAAGCGTAGCGACGGCACCTACCAGGTGGGCTTCTCGTCGCCGCTGCAGCGGGTGGCGCCAGGGGCGCAGGGGGAATGGCGCGCGCGGTTCTACGCCGGCCCCAAGGATCAGAACCGGTTGGAGGCGATCGCGCCCAATCTGAACCTCACCGTGGATTACGGATTCCTCTGGTGGCTGGCAGTGCCGCTGTTCAAACTGCTGGACTGGATCGACGGCTTGGTGGGCAACTGGGGGGGCGCCATCATCCTGCTCACGGTGCTGGTGAAGCTCGTGCTGTACCCATTGTCAGCCGCCAGCTATCGCTCCATGGCCAACATGCGGCGGGTCGCGCCGCAGATGAAGCGCCTGCAGGAGCGTTATGCCGACGACCGCCAGAAGCTCTCTCAGGAAATGATGGCCCTGTATAAGAAAGAGCAGGTGAACCCGCTCGGCGGCTGCCTGCCCATGCTGCTGCCGATGCCGATCTTTCTGGCCCTGTACTGGGTGTTGTTCGAGAGTGTGGAGTTGCGCCACGCGCCATTCATGTTATGGATCGACGATCTGTCGGCCATGGATCCTTATTTCGTGCTGCCGCTGCTCATGGGCGCCAGCATGTATCTGATGCAACTCATGAGTCCGGCGGTGGGCGATCCGATGCAGCAGCGCATGATGCGGCTGATGCCGATCATGTTCACGGTGCTGTTCCTGTTCTTTCCCGCGGGGCTGGTACTCTACTGGCTGGTCAACAACGTGCTGTCCATGGCGCAGCAGTGGTACGTGATGCGCCAGACGGAAGGAAAGCAAGCTGCCAGGACCTGACAAGGATCCTAACGCCGCCCCGGCGCCGGGCGCCCTGGATGCGGACACCATCGCAGCCGTCGCGACCGCACCCGGCATGGGCGGCATTGGCGTAGTACGGATCTCGGGAGCCGGCGCATTGGGCATCGGCGCCGCGGTGACCGGCACCGACCTGCCGCCGCGCCGGGCCACGCTGCGACGCTTCTCCGACCCGGCGGGTGCCGTAATCGATTCGGGCATTGCCCTGGCGTTTCCCGGCCCCGCCTCCTTTACCGGCGAGGACGTGGTGGAACTGCAGGGTCATGGCGGCCCCCTGGTGCTGCAACTGGTGCTGGACAGCGTGATCCGCCGCGGCGCCAGGCTGGCCCGGCCGGGCGAGTTTACCGAGCGGGCGTTTCTGAACGGCAAGCTGGACCTGGCCCAGGCGGAAGCCGTGGCCGACCTCATTGCCGGAGCCTCGGAGTCTGCGGTGCGCGGCGCCATGCGCTCCCTGGACGGCGCCTTTTCGCACGCCGTGCACGAGATCGACGAAGCGGTCCTGGCGCTGCGGGTGTATGTGGAAGCGGCCATGGACTTTCCCGAGGAAGGCGCCGACTTTTACGCCGAAGGCCGGATCGATGCGCGGCTCGACGACATCCGCGGCCGTTTCGACGCCCTGCTCGGGGAGACCCGCCAGGGGGTACTGCTGCGCGACGGGGTATCGGTGGCCCTGGTGGGTGCGCCCAACGTGGGCAAGTCGAGCCTGCTCAACCGGCTGTCCGGCCAGGACCGGGCCATCGTTACCGACATCCCCGGCACCACCCGGGACCTGATCCACGCCGACCTGACCCTGGACGGCCTGCCGATCCGCATCGTCGACACCGCCGGGTTGCGCGACACCGCGGATCCGGTGGAACAGGAGGGCGTGCGGCGCGCCTACCGGGAAGCGGCCCGGGCCGATCTGGTGCTGCTGATCGAAGACCACCGGACTCCGGCGCCGGAAGCGGCACCGTCCCTGACCGATCTGGAGCGCGCCGGGGTGGCGTTGACGCGGGTCATCCGGGTGCGCAACAAAAGTGATCTCGGCGACACCGGGCCGGAACTTCCGGCCGATGCCGGCGTATTATCCGTGCGGGTGTCCGCGCTCACCGGGGCCGGGATCGACGAATTGACCCGGGAGATTGAGTCCAAGGTCGGGTTCGCAGCGGAGGCCGGCAGTTTCACCGCCCGCCGGCGCCATATCGTGGCCTTGCAGGATGGGCAGACCGCCCTGGAGCGGGCAGCAGCCCTGCTGGCGCAGGATGCTCCGCCGGAACTGGCGGCGGAGGAACTGCGGGCAGTGCACCAGGCGCTTGGCAGCATCGTCGGCACGGTGTCGGCGGACGAACTGCTCGGCGAGATCTTCTCCAGCTTCTGTATCGGCAAGTAGACGCCGCAGGCTGAGTCCGTATACTGCCGCCCGCCCGGGGTCAAGCCCGGTTGGCTCGACAGGCCCGGTCATTGCGGCGGTGATGATTCCGGGCTGGTAACCAGACAGGTGGTAGTGATGGAACATCCGGACCGTTACGACGTCATTGTCATCGGCGGCGGCCATGCCGGTTGTGAAGCGGCGGCCGCGGCGGCGCGCCTGGGTGCGCGCACGGTGCTGCTGACTCAGAGCCTGGACACCATCGGTGCCATGTCCTGTAACCCGGCCATTGGCGGTATCGGCAAGAGTCACCTGGTGCGGGAAATCGACGCCATGGACGGGCTCATGGCGCGCGCCGGCGATCTTGCCGGCATTCAGTTCCGGGTGCTGAACGCCAGTAAAGGACCGGCGGTGCGCGCCACCCGGGCCCAGGCCGACCGTGCCTTGTACCGGCAGGCGGTGCGCTCGCTGCTGGAAGCCCAGGACAACCTGTCGCTGTTTCAGCAGGCGGTGGTGGATCTGATCGTCGAGGGCGATCGGGTCACCGGCGTGGTCACCCAGATGGGACTCAGACTGCGGGCGGCGGCCGTGGTGCTGACCACCGGAACCTTTCTCGGTGGCCGCATTCACATCGGCCTCGACAATCATCCCGGCGGCCGTGCCGGGGATGCGCCTTCCAATGCGCTGGCCGAGCGGCTGCGGGCCCTGCCGTTCCGGGTGGGGCGGCTGAAAACCGGCACCCCGCCGCGAATTGATGGCCGCAGCGTGGACTTTTCGCGACTGCAAGCACAGCCGGGGGACGATCCCCTGCCGTGCCTGTCGTTGCTGGGCGATCCGGCCGAGCACCCGCGTCAGGTGCCGTGCCACATTACCTATACCAACGAGCGCAGCCACGAAATCATCCGCAGCGGCCTCGACCGGTCGCCGCTCTACTCCGGCGTCATCGAAGGTACCGGGCCCCGCTACTGCCCGAGCATCGAGGACAAGGTGGTGCGCTTCGCGGAACGGGTCAAGCACCAGATTTTTGTCGAGCCGGAAGGTCTGGACGGCCACGAGCTGTACCCGAACGGCATCTCCACCAGCCTGCCGTTCGACGTGCAACTGGCCCTGGTACGGAGCATCGAGGGTTTCGAGAACGCCCACATCACGCGCCCCGGCTATGCCATCGAGTACGACTATTTCGACCCGCGGGATCTCGAGTACTCGCTGGAGACCCGGGCTCTGCGGGGGCTCTTCTTCGCCGGCCAGATCAACGGCACCACCGGCTACGAGGAAGCGGCGGCACAGGGTCTGCTGGCCGGCATCAACGCGGGCCGAAAGGCAGCCGGACAGGCACCCTGGTGGCCACGGCGCGACGAAGCGTATCTTGGCGTTCTGGTGGACGACCTGGTCAACCTGGGCGCCAACGAACCCTATCGCATGTTCACCAGCCGCGCGGAATACCGCCTGCGGCTGCGTGAGGACAATGCCGACCGCCGGCTGACGCCGGCCGGCCGCGAACTCGGCGTGGTCGGCGCCGGGCGCTGGCGCGCGTTCGAGGAAAAACGGCGGCGGGTGGCGGCGCTGGAAGAACGGCTCGGCTCGGTGCTGCTGCGGCCCGGCAGCGCCCCCTCTACGGCACTGGCTGCGGCCACCGGGGAAACCATCAGCCGCGAGCTGACCGTGGCGGATTACCTGAAGCGGCCGGGTGTGTCCCTGGGCGCCATCGACGCGGTCGTCGATCTCGGGGAAGCCGACCTCAGCGTCCGCGAACAGGTGGAAATCGAAGCCAAATACGCCGGCTACATGCGCCGCCAGGAAGAGGAAATTGCCCGGGTGCGCCGGCATGAAAGCATGGCCCTGCCGGAAGGGCTGGACTACGCGCAGATTCCCGGGCTGTCCAACGAACTGCGCGAAAAGCTGGACCGGGTGCGTCCGGAAACCCTGGCCCGGGCCGCCCGGATTCCCGGTATGACGCCCGCGGCTCTGTCAGTGCTGCTGGTTTATGCCCGGCGCTGCAGCGAAGCCCACGCCCTGCGTGCCTGAGCGGGACGCCGCCGGAGACCGCTCGGATCTGCTGACCGGGGCGGCCGCGCTCGGGGTCGAGCTGAACCCGGCGCAGGCGGACGCCCTGCTGGGTTTCGGCGCGCTGCTGGCGCGCTGGAATCAGGCCTTCAACCTGGTGTCGCGGCGCGACATCGAGCGCCTGTTGCCACGCCACCTTCTGGACAGCCTGAGCGCCGCGACCGAACTTGCGCCGTCGCGGGTTCTCGACCTGGGTACCGGCGCCGGGTTGCCCGGGGTACCCTTGGCCATTGTGCAGCCGCAACTGCAATTCACCCTGGTCGATCGCAACGAGCGCAAGATCCGCTTCATCGGTCAGGTGGTGCGCGAGCTCGGTCTTGCCAACGTAACGCCGCTGTGTGCCGACGTGGCGCGGATGCCCGGAAACGATTCTTTCGATACCGTGGTCACCCGGGCGGTGGCCGCGCCCGCCGGGATCTGGGCACTGGCCGAGCCGCGGCTGGCGCCAGCGGGGCGTCTGGTGCTGCTGCACCGCGTTCATGATGGCCGCACCACACAAGCGGCGGACGGTGCAGCGCCGGAATCGGCGGCGCCGCCGGGGACCCGCATTTTCGGGCGGCGTCTGGCGGCCATACCGGGGCTGGCGGAACGACACGAGGTACTGGTTCTCGGCCGGGCCAGCGAGGCCCAGGGACACGACAGGAGCGCGCATTGAGCAGAATCGTCGCCGTCGCCAATCAGAAAGGCGGCGTGGGCAAGACCACCACGGCGGTCAACCTGGCGGCGTCACTGGCGTTGTCCGGCAGCCGGGTGCTGCTGGTGGATCTGGATCCTCAGGGCAACGCCACCATGGGGTCCGGGATCGACAAGAACGACCTCGAGTCGAGCATCTACGACTGGTTGATCGACGGCATGGCGCTGGAATCGGTGAGCCGGCGCTGCCAGGGCGGCTACGACCTGATCCCCGGCAACACCGACCTCACCGCCGCAGAGCTGGAGCTGTTACGCCAGGAACGCCGCGAGTTCCGGATGCGCGAACGGCTGGCAACCGCCGCCGACCGCTACGACTACGTGATCATCGATTGTCCGCCCTCGCTCAACATCCTGACCTTGAACGCGCTGATCGCGGCCACTGGCGTGTTGATTCCCATGCAGTGCGAGTACTACGCCCTGGAAGGGCTCACGGCGTTGCTGGACACCATCGAGGGGGTTCGCCGCCGGGGCAATCCGGACCTGGCAATAGAGGGCCTTCTGCGCACGATGTATGATCCGCGCAACAGTCTGACACGCGACGTGTCCAGACAGCTCATCCAGTACTTCGGCGACAAGGTGTTCCGGACCGTGGTGCCGCGCAACGTGCGGCTGGCGGAGGCACCGAGCCACGGGTTGCCGGTGGTGCTCTACGACCGGCATTCCCGCGGGGCCGTGGCCTACATGGCGCTGGCTGGCGAGATGCGGCGCAAGCATGGTGTATCGGCGTGACCAAGAAACGACTCGGCCGCGGGCTGGACGCCCTGCTCTCTGGTGATCTGGCCCGCGAGGTGGCGGGCGATGGCGGCGGCGCCCAGTCGGGATCGGCCGAGGCCCCGGCCGCGGGCGCCGAAGTGGCCGTCAATGATGTGGTCCGGGGCCGCTACCAGCCCCGCCGCCACTTCGCCGAAGAGAGCCTGGCGGAACTGGCCGCGTCCATCAAAGCCCAGGGCCTGATGCAGCCCATCGTGGTCCGGCCCCGGCCTCAGGGCGGGTTCGAGCTGATTGCCGGCGAACGCCGCTGGCGGGCCGCCCGGATGGCGGGCCTGGACCGGATCCCGGCGCTGGTGCGGGAAGTCAGCGACGAACAGGCCTCGGCCATGGCGCTCATCGAGAACATCCAGCGCGAGGACCTGAATCCACTGGAAGAAGCGGCCGCCCTGCAGCGGCTGAAAGAAGAGTTCGAGCTCACCCAGCAGCAGGTGGCCGACGCCGTGGGCAAATCCCGGGTCACGGTCACCAACCTGTTGCGGCTGCTGAATCTGGCCGCCGGCGGTGCGCGACACTGCTGGAGCGCCGGCGACCATCGAAATGGGCCACGCGCGGGCCCTACTGACGCTGCCGCCCATGGATCAGGAGCGGCTGGCGCTGGAAGTGGCCATGAAGCAGCTGTCGGTGCGTCAGACCGAAGCCCTGGTGCGCCAGCGTCAGGAAGGCGGCGGTTCCGCGACCGGCCGGCCGGCCAGCCGGCAAGGACCCGGATACCCTGCGACTGGAGCAGGAACTGTCCGACCGTATCGCGGCCCCGGTGGCCATCGATCACGGCGCGGGCGGCAAGGGCCAGCTGGTGATCGGCTATTCCAGCCTCGATGAACTGGAGGGCATCCTGAAACACCTGCGCTGAGGCGCAAGTTGAGCGCGCCAGCGGATGCCGGAATGGGGTTCCGGTTTGCAGCATCAACGGTTTGAACCCGGCTGAACCCGGATACTGCCTCCCTATAATACGCGCCGCGTTTCAAGGCCCGGAAAGGCGCGCCGCGCCGGGCCATACCGCATGCAGATGCGACACGTGCAGGTCGAGAAAACGTGGCAATGGCGAACCCGGCGACCCGCATTCAGGTGCCGCTTTCCTATCGCATTGTAGCGTCCCAGCTCGGTGTCGCGCTGGTTGCGGGTCTGGGCTTTCTGCCGCTCGCGCTGCAACAGGCGCAGGCAGCCTGGCTGGCCGGCGTCGTGACGGTGCTTCCGGGCGGGTACTTCGCCTGGCGGGCGCATCACGAACGATCTCCGGGCCGTTTGCTCGGGCAGGGCGTGCTGAAGTCCCTGCTGACCATGGTGCTGATGGCCCTGGTCTTCGCGACGCTGAAGCCTCCCCCGCTGGGATTCTTCGTGGCGTTCGTGCTGATGCTTTCGATGTATGTGCTCGTTCCTCTGCAATCCCGCGACGAGGCGGCGGTGCACCGGAAGACGGGAAGAGACGGATAGCGGCGGGCTGCTCCGGCAGAATCACCCGCTCGGGATTGGCTCATTCAGGAGTGGCTCGCAAGCGCTCCGCCTAGGAGAATCATGGCTAGCGGAACAGGGTCGTCGACAGAATACATCAAGCACCATCTGACCAACCTGGTCTATGGACAGCACCCCGACGGTTCCTGGGGCTTCGCGACCAACTACGAACAGGTGGAGGCGATGGGCTTCCTGTCCATCAACGTGGATTCCATGGCCTGGTCCATCGGCCTGGGGCTGGTCTTCATCGGGCTGTTCCGCAAGGCGGCCAAACGCGCCACCTCCGGGGTTCCCGGCGGCCTGCAGAACTTCGTCGAGATGGTCGTCGACTTCATCGACGACAACGTACGCAGCATCTTCACCCACACCAACTCCATGGTGGCGCCAATGGCCCTGACCATCTTCGTCTGGGTTTTCCTGATGAACCTGATGGACCTGGTGCCGGTCGACTGGATCCCCATGGCCGCCAGCGCCGTCGGTATCCACTATATGAAGGTGGTTCCCACCACCGACCCCAACATCACCATGGGGATGGCCTTCGGTGTGTTCGTCCTGATCATCTTCTACAGCATCGCGCGCAAGGGCCTGGGCGGTTTCCTGGGCGAACTGCTGTTCCATCCGTTTCCGCAAGTTGGCCGCGCCGGTCAATCTCATTCTGGAAGGCGTGACCCTGCATGGCCAAGCCGCTGTCACTCGGCCTGCGGCTGTTCGGCAACCTGTATGCCGGCGAGATGATCTTCATCCTGATTGCGCTGATGTTCGCCGGCGGTCTGGTCATGGGGGTGTTCGGCGGTGTTCTGCAGTGGGGGTGGGCGGTGTTCCATGTGCTCATCATCACCCTGCAGGCTTTCATTTTTGCGGTTCTGACGGTGGTGTATCTGGCGCAGGCCCACGATGTGGAAGCAGAGCACTGAGACCGGGCGGCTATCGCCGAACGGGCCAACAACAACTCGTAACTGGGAGTAATCATGGAACTAGACAGTTCTTTTGTACGTAGCAGGCGCACTCATGATGGGTCTGGGTGCCATCGGCGCGCCATGGGCGTGGGCGATCCTGGGTGGCAAGTTCCTGGAAGGGTGTTGCCCGCCAGCCGGAACTGCTGCCGATGCTGCGCACGCAGCTCTTCATCGTGCTGGGTCTGGTCGACGCGGTACCGATGATCGCGGTAGGTATCAGCCTGTACCTGATCTTCGCTCTTGGCGGTTGAAGAGACGGGCGAACGCGGTTAAGCATGAACGCACGAACAAGCGTCAACGGAAGAGGTAAGCCATGAATCTCAATTGGACGTTCTGATCGGTCAGAGCATTGACGTTCTTCGTCTTCGTCTGGTTCTGCTGGAAGTTCATCTGGCCGCCACTGGTCGGAGCGATGAACGAGCGCCAGCGGACGATTGGCGAGGGCCTCGCGGCGGCCGAACGTGCCGAGAAAGACCTGGAACTGGCCCGCGACCGGTCCGCCGAGCGACTGCGGGAAGCCAAGGAGGAAGCCCAGCGAATCCTCGACCAGGCGCGCAATCAGGCCAACCAGATGATCGAGAACGCCAAGAATGATGCGCGCGCCGAAGGGCGAGCGCCTGAAGGAAGCCGCAGCGGCCGAGATCGAGCAGGAAGTCAACCGCGCCAAGGAAGCGCTGCGCGGTCAGGTCGCCGCACTGTCGTCTGGCGGGTGCCGAAAAGGTCTTGGCGCCAGCGTCGATGCCGGCAAGCACAGCCGAGCTGCTGGACCAGCTCGCGGCGGATCTGTAGGAGCACTCATGGCCGAACTGGCAACTCTTGCTCGCCCCTACGCCAAGGCGGTCTTCGAGCTCGCCAAAGGCGACCAGGCGCTGGATCGACTGGTCGCGTATGCTGGGGTTTCTGGCTGCGGTTGCCGACGATGCCCAGAGTGCGCTCGCTGCTGGATTCGCCCGGACCTGACCGACGAAGTCAAGGCCGAGCGCCTGATGGACCTGTGCGGCGAGGAACTGAACGACCGGGCCAGGGCCCTGGTACGGATTCTGGCTCGTAACAAGCGTCTGGAAGCGCTTCCGGAAATCCGCGATCAGTTCGAGGTCCGCAAGGCCGAAGAAGAGCGCATGCTCGATGTCGAGGTGGTCACCGCTCACCCGCTGTCCGGCGAACAGTCCGACAAGCTGCGCGATGCGCTGCAGCGGCGTTTCCAGCGGGAAGTCAATCTGACCAGCCGGGTGGACCAACGCTGCTCGGTGGCGCGGTGATCCGGGCCGGTGATACGGTCATCGACGGGTCCGTGCGCGGCAAGCTGGACAAGCTCGCCGAAACAATGCAGCGAAATTGGATCCACTCGTGGCCGTCCGCGCATGCGGTACGGCCAGGCGTCGGAGAAAATTGAGGAATCCAACATGCAGCAACTGAATCCTTCCGAAATCAGCGACATCATCAAGAGGCGCATCGAAAGCCTCGATGTCCACGCGGAAGCTCAGAACGAAGGGACGATCGTCGGGGTCTCGGACGGCATCGTGCGGATTCACGGTCTAGCCGACGCCAAGTACGGCGAGATGATCGAGTTCCAGGGCGGGCTGTACGGCATGGCCCTGAACCTCGAGCGTGATTCCGTCGGCGTGGTGGTCCTCGGGGATTATCAGGGCCTCTCCGAAGGCATGACCGCACGCTGCACCGGGCGGATCCTGGAAGTGCCGGTGGGGCGCGAACTGCTGGGCCGGGTGGTGGACGCCCTTGGGAACCCCATCGACGGCAAGGGTCCGCTGAACGCCGCCGAAACCGCCCCCATCGAGAAAGTGGCGCCCGGTGTGATCGCCCGCCAGTCGGTGGACCAGCCGGTGCAGATCGGCCTCAAGTGTATCGACTCCATGGTGCCCATCGGCCGCGGCCAGCGCGAACTCATCATCGGTGACCGCCAGATCGGTAAGACGGCGGTTGCCATCGACGCCATCATCAACCAGAAGAACAGCGGCATTAAGTGCATCTACGTGGCCATCGGCCAGAAGATGTCCACCATCGCCAACATCGTGCGCACCCTGGAAGAATACGGCGCGATGGAAAACACCATCGTGGTGGCCGCCAGCGCCTCGACCCCGGCACCGATGCAGTACATCGCCCCCTACTCCGGCTGCTCCATGGGCGAATATTTCCGCGACCGCGGCGAAGATGCGCTGATCATCTATGATGACCTGACCAAGCAGGCCTGGGCGTACCGGCAGATCTCGCTGCTGCTGAAGCGCCCGCCGGGCCGCGAAGCGTATCCGGGCGACGTGTTCTACCTGCACTCGCGGCTGCTCGAGCGCGCCGCCCGGGTCAATGCCGAATACGTGGAGCAGGCCACCAACGGCGAGGTCAAGGGCAAGACCGGTTCGCTGACCGCGCTGCCCATCATCGAAACCCAGGCCGGTGACATCTCGGCGTTCGTGCCGACCAACGTCATCTCGATTACCGACGGCCAGATCTTCCTCGAGACCGACCGTTTCAACGCGGGTATCCGGCCCGCCATGAGCCCCGGAACCTCGGTGTCCCGGGTCGGCGGCAGCGCCCAGGTGCCGTTCATGAAGAAGATCTCCGGCGGCATCAAGCTGGCCCTGGCTCAATACCGGGAACTGGCGGCGTTCTCGCAGTTTGCCTCGGACCTGGACGAAGCCACCCGGCGTCAGCTCGAGCACGGCCAGCGGGTCGAGGAGCTGATGAAACAGAAGCAGTTCCAGCCCATGAGCGTGGCCGAGATGGGCCTCAGCCTGTTCGCCGCTACCGAAGGCTACCTGCGGGACGTGCCGGTCAACAAAGTGCTGGAGTTCGAGCAGGGCCTGCTGGCTTTCATGAAGTCCGAGCACGGCGCATTCATGGACATGATCAACGAGACCGGGGCCTACAACGACGATGTGGTCGCGCAGATGCGCCAGGGCATCGAAGCCTACAAGGCCACCGTCTCGTTCTGAGGAGCGCCTGAGCTATGGCAGTCGGCAAGGAAATCAAGAAGAAGATCGGCAGCGTGTCCAACACGCAGAAGATCACCAGCGCCATGCAGATGGTGGCGGCCAGCAAGATGCGCCGCACCCAGGAGAAGATGCGCGAAGGCAAGCCGTACGCCGAGAAGATCCGGGCGGTGATCGGGCACCTGGCCAACGCCAACCCCGAGTACCAGCACATTTATATGGAGGCGCGCGAGGTGCGCCGGGTTGGCTACATCGTGGTCTCCACGGACAAAGGCCTGTGCGGGGGGCTGAACGTCAACCTGTTCCGGCAGCTCGTCCGGGACATGGCCGAGTGGCACGCCAAGGGTGTGGAGTCGGATCTGGCGCTGATCGGCAACAAGGCCCAGGGTTTCTTCCGCGCCATCGGCGGCAACATCACCGCGGCCCTCAGCGGGCTCAGTGAGGCGCCGACCCTGGCGGAGCTGATCGGCGGCATCAAGGTCATGCTGGATGCCTATGCCGAAGGCAAGATCGACCGGCTGTACATTACCGGTAACGAATTCGTCAACACCATGACCCAGAGGCCGTTCGTGCGGCAGCTATTGCCGCTGGACCCGGCCGAGGAAGAAGAGTTCGCCCACCGGTGGGACTACCTTTACGAGCCCGACGCGCGGGAGCTGATCGAAGAACTGATGACCCGCTACGTGGAGTCGCAGGTTTATCAGGCGGTGGTGGAGAACGGCGCCTGTGAGCAGGCGGCCAAGATGATCGCCATGAAGAACGCCACCGAGAACGCGGAAAAGCTCATCGACGAGCTGACCCTGATCTACAACAGCGCGCGGCAGGCGGCAATTACCCAGGAAATCGCCGAGATCGTCGGGGGCGCTGCCGCCGTCTGACGGCGGGCGCAGCGGCCACCAGGGCCGGACCGGCAAGGCAACGGAACATCTGAGAGGCTAACAATCATGAGCAGCGGGCGAATCGTTCAAATCATCGGCGCGGTCATCGACGTGGAATTCGATCGCGAAGACGTGCCCAAGGTTTACGACGCGCTTCGAGTCAACCAGACCGGGTTGACCCTGGAAGTGCAGCAGCAGCTTGGAGACGGCGTGGTCCGCACCATCGCCATGGGCTCGTCGGATGGCCTGTCACGGGGTCTGGCGGTGGAGAACACCGACAACGCCATCAGCATTCCGGTTGGCGAAGAGACCCTGGGCCGCATCATGAACGTGCTGGGCGAGCCCATCGACGAGAAAGGCCAGGTCAACGCCCGCGAGCACATGCCCATTCATCGCGAGGCGCCCACCTACGAAGATCAGCGCGGCGGCAATGAGATCCTGGAAACCGGCATCAAGGTCATCGACCTGATCTGCCCGTTCGCCAAGGGCGGTAAGGTTGGCCTGTTCGGCGGCGCCGGGGTCGGCAAGACCGTGACCATGCTGGAGCTGATCCGCAACATCGCCACCGAGCACTCGGGCCTGTCGGTGTTCGCCGGGGTCGGTGAGCGCACCCGGGAAGGCAACGACTTCTACCACGAGATGCAGGAGTCCGGCGTTCTCGACAAGATCTCTCTGGTGTTCGGGCAGATGAACGAGCCCCCGGGCAACCGCCTGCGGGTGGCGCTCACCGGCCTTACCCTGGCCGAGAAGTTCCGCGACGATGGCCGCGACGTGCTGCTGTTCGTCGACAACATCTACCGTTACACCCTGGCGGGCACCGAAGTGTCCGCGCTGCTCGGCCGGATGCCGTCCGCGGTGGGTTACCAGCCGACCCTGGCCGAAGAGATGGGCGTGCTGCAGGAACGCATCACCACCACCAAGACCGGCTCCATTACCTCGGTGCAGGCGGTGTACGTACCCGCGGACGACCTGACCGACCCATCGCCGGCCACCACTTTTGCCCACCTCGACTCCACCGTGACCCTGTCCCGGGCCATCACCGACCTGGGCATCTACCCGGCGGTGGATCCGCTGGACTCCACCAGCCGTCAGCTCGACCCGCTGGTGGTGGGCCAGGAGCACTACGAGGTTGCCCGGGGCGTGCAGCAGGTGCTGCAGCGGTACCAGGAACTGCGCGACATCATCGCCATCCTCGGCATGGACGAACTGTCGGAAGAGGACAAGCAGCTCGTCTACCGGGCGCGTAAGGTGCAGAAGTTCTTCTCCCAGAGCTTCTTCGTGGCGGAAACCTTCACCGGCAACCCCGGGGTTTACGTCTCCCGCGACGATACCGTGCGCAGCTTCAAGGCCATTCTGGACGGCGAATACGACCACCTGCCGGAAGACGCGTTCTACATGGTCGGCACCATCGAAGACGCGGTCGAGAAAGCCAAGCGGCTGCAGCCGCCTGAGGCCCGATTAGGAGCGCATGGCCATGACCATGCATTGCGACATCGTCAGCGCCGAAGAAGAGATCTTCTCCGGCCGGGTGACGTCCATCAGCGTGACCGGCAGTCTCGGCGAGCTGGGCATTCTGCCCGGTCATGCGCCGCTGCTGACCGGCATCCGCCCCGGGGCCGGTGCAGCTGAAGTTCGACAACGGCGAAGAAGAGATTTTTTTCGCATCCGGTGGCTTCCTCGAAGTGCAGCCGGGGGTCGTGACCCTGCTGGCGGATACCGCGGTCCGGGCCGAGGACCTGGACGAAGCGGCCGCGGTGGAAGCCCAGAAGGCCGCCGAGCAGGCGCTGCAGGAGCGCACCGGCGAGGTCGAGTTCTCGGCCGTGGCGGCGCCGTCTGGCGGAAGCCATGGCGCAGCAGCGCACGCTCGGACGAACTGAAGAAACGGCGCCGCTAGACGGGTCTGACAGCGCCCTTTTTCCCGGCCGCCCCGATATAATCGCCGGGAACTCCTCAGCGTCACCGCTCTTATGGAACAGATCGACTCCCGGCTGGAAGTGGTCGTCCTGGCCGCGGGTCAGGGTACACGCATGACCGTCCAAGCTGCCCAAGGTGCTGCACCGGCTGGCCGGGCGGCCGCTGTTGATGCACGTGCTGGACGCGGTGCGTACCCTCGAGCCCCAGCGCATCCACGTGGTCGTGGGCCACGGCGCCGAAGCGGTGCGCAGCACTCTGGCTGGCGACGCTGGCCAGGGTGCGGTGAACGTGGTGCTGCAGAGCGAGCAGCGAGGCACCGGACACGCCGTCTCCCAGGCCTTGCCGGCGGTAGCCGCCGGCGCCCGGGTGCTGGTGGTGTACGGCGACGTACCGCTGGTCGAGGCGTCGGCTCTGGCCCGACTGCGTCGCCCAGGCCGGGCCGGAAGCGCTGGCGCTGATCCTTACCGCCCACCTGGACGATGCGGCGCAGCTGGGGCGGATCGAGCGCGATGGCGGCGGCGCCGTTCGGGGCATTGTCGAGTTCCGTGACGCGGACGACGAGCAGCGCGCCATCCGCGAGATCAACTCCGGAATCATGGCCGCGTCCCGGGAGCTGCTGGCCGGGTTGCTGGCCGAGGTCACCGCGGACAACGCGCAGGGCGAATTTTACCTGACCGACGTGGTCGGTCTGGCGGTTGCGCGCGGCTGCACGGTCGAAGGGCTGGCGGTGGAAGATCCGGTGGAGGTCAGCGGCATCAACGACCGGGCTCGAACTGGCATCCCTGGAACGCTGCGAACATGCAGCGCCGCCGGGTCGCCGGCCTGATGGCAGCCAGGGCGTTTCGGTCGCCGACCCTGCGCGGATCGACGTACGCGGGCGGGTACGCACTCGGCCAGGACTGCTTCCTCGACGTCAACGTGGTGTTCGAAGGCGACGTGACCCTGGGTCGCAACGTTCACATCGGCCCCGGCGCGGTGGTCCGCGACAGTCGTCTCGGGGACGGGGTGCGGGTCGAAGCCCACACCGTGGTGGACGGCGCGGTGGTGGATGCCTGCTTCCAGCTCGGACCCTTCGCCCGTATCCGCCCGGGAACGGAGCTGGGCGACCAGGTACGCATCGGCAACTTCGTCGAAACCAAGAAAACCATCCTGGGCGCCGGCACCAAGGCCAACCATCTGGCCTACCTGGGCGACGCGACCATCGGCGCCGACTGCAACATCGGCGCAGGCACCATCACCTGCAACTACGACGGCATCGACAAACACCCCACCACCATCGGTGACCGGGTGTTCGTCGGCACCAACAGCACTCTGGTGGCGCCGCTCAGCATCGGCTCCGATGCGTTCGTCGCGGCCGGTTCCACGGTGACCAGTAAGGTCCCCGAGGGTGAACTCGCCGTCGGCCGCGGCCGCCAGCGCAACATCAGCGGCTGGCAGGCGCCGAGCCGGCGCAATCGCGACGGTTCCTGACGGACTGAAATAGGTACCCCATGTGCGGCATCGTAGGCGCGGTGGCCGACCGCAGCGTCCCTGAAATTCTGCTCGAAGGCCTGCAACGTCTCGAGTACCGCGGATACGATTCCGCCGGGCTGGCGGTGATACCCAGCCACGACGGCGGGTTCGATCTACGCCGTAAGGTCGGCAAGGTCCGCGAGCTCGCTGACGACCTGCATCAGCGGCCGGTGCGCGGCAACATCGGCATTGCCCACACCCGTTGGGCTACCCACGGCGTGCCCAGCGAAAAGAACGCTCATCCGCACATTTCGCGCGGGCGTATCAGCGTCGTTCACAACGGCATCATTGAGAATCACAACGCCCTGCGTGCCGAACTCCAGGAACAGGGTTACCAGTTCACGTCCGAAACCGATTCGGAAGTCATCGCTCACCTGGTGGACTTGCACTACCAGGATGGCGGATCGCTGCTGGAAGCGGTGCGCCTGTCCATCCGGCGCCTGGAGGGCGCCTACGCCATCGGCGTGATTGCCCACGACAACCCGGACAGCATCGTGGCGGCGCGTATGGGCAGCCCGCTGGTGGTGGGCAAAGGCATCGGCGAGAACTTCATTGCCTCGGATCCGTTGGCGCTGCGCCCGGTGACGGACCGCTTCATTTTTCTGGAGGAAGGCGACCTGGTGGAGATCAGCCGCACCGGCATTGCGGTGTGGAACGTGGCAGACGAGTCGGTGGTGCGCGCCACGGTCAAGGTGGAGCTGGGTCACGACGACGTCGACCGCGGCAACTACCGCCACTTCATGCTCAAGGAGATCCACCAGCAGTCCCGGGTGATCCGCGACACCCTGAACGGCCGCATCGGCCGCACCCGGGTTCTCGAAGAAGCGTTCGGGCTCGGCGCCAGCGAGATCTTCGACCGGGTGCGGGCGGTAACCATCGTCGCTTGCGGCACCAGTTATTACGCCGCCTCCGTGGCCCGCTACTGGATCGAGGAGCTGACCGGCCTGCCCTGTCAGGTGGAGATCGCCTCGGAGTTCCGTTACCGCAAGGCCGCGGTGCTGCCGGACAGCCTGTTCGTGACCATTTCCCAGTCCGGCGAGACCGCGGACACCCTGGCGGCGCTGCGCATCGCCCGGGACCTGGGGTTCGTGGCGACCCTCACCATCTGCAACGTGGCGTCCAGTTCCATGGTGCGGGAGTCGGATCTGGCGCTGATGATTCAGGCCGGCACCGAGGTCGGTGTGGCATCCACCAAAGCCTTCACCGCGCAGCTCACGGATCTGCTGCTGCTCACCCTGCTGCTGGGCCGCCGCCATGGGCTCGATGGTGACCGGGAAGCGGAGCTGGTGCGGGCGCTGCACGGTATCGACGCCGACATCGAACGAGCCCTGGCCCTGGATGAACCGATCCGCAAGCTGGCGGAGCGTTTCATCGATCGCGCCCACGCCCTGTACCTGGGCCGGGGGCCGATGTTCCCGGTGGCCATGGAAGGGGCGCTCAAACTCAAGGAAGTCTCCTACATCCACGCCGAAGGGTATCCGGCCGGCGAACTGAAGCACGGGCCGCTGGCACTGGTGGACGAGGACATGCCGGTGATTGCGGTTGCGCCCAACGACGAACTGCTGGAAAAGGTGCAATCGAACCTGCAGGAGGTGCGGGCTCGCGGCGGCGAGCTGTACGTATTCGCCGACGAGACCATCAACCTGCATCCGGATCCCGGGGTGACGGTGATTCCGCTGCCGGCGGTGCATCGGGTGCTGGCGCCCATCGTCTATGTGGTGCCGCTGCAGTTGCTGGCCTACCACGTGGCGGTGCTGAAAGGCACCGATGTCGACCAGCCTCGAAACCTGGCCAAATCGGTGACGGTGGAGTAAGCGCTGCCCATCGCCCGAAAATTTCTTTTCTAATACGTGATTGATCACGTATCATTCCAGCACTATGCAAGCTAAAGACCAACTCGAAGACTCTGACCTCACGGCGCTGCTGCTGTCCTTTCTGGAGTCCGCCGCAGTTCTGGAAAAACGCCTCGACCGGGTCCTTTCCGGAGGCCGCGGCATCAGTTTCAGCGAATACCGGCTGTTGCGGGCGCTGGCGGCGGCTCCTCAGGGCATCGCCTCGCGGGTGGATCTGGCGGCACGGGTCGGGCTGACCCCCTCGGCGGTGACACGAGCCCTGAAGCCTCTGGAGAAGGTCGGCGTGGTGACCACCGAGCGCAGTCCGCGGGACGCCCGGCAGAGCCTCGCCAGTCTGACCGCGGCCGGCGCCGAACTGCTGCGGGAGGCGCACGCCATGCTCGAAGACGCGCTGGCGGAGTCGCCGGCGCGGCACTTCAGCGCCCGCCAGGTGGAAACCTTGCGCACCAGTCTGCCGGTTCTGGGTGGCCGCGCATGATGGGCCTGGACCTGAACGCCGGGGCCCTGGCGCCGGTGGTGGACGAAGTGCAACTGACCGAGTTGCCGGTGACGGGTGTGCTGCCGCCGGGCCTGTCGGGCACCCTGATGCGCAACGGACCCAACCCGCTCGGCGGCCGTTTCGAAGCCCAGGGCGTGCTCAACTGGTGGCCCGAGGCGGCCATGCTGCACGCGGTCTCCTTTGCCGCCGGGCGGGTGCTGAGTTATCACAACCGCTGGGTCCGGACCCGGCGCTGGCAGAGGCAATTCGAGATCGGCGGCGAGCCGTTGACGGACACCAACCCCAACGTCAACGTGCTGTTCCACGGCGGCGAAATTCTGGCCCTGGCCGAAGGCGGTCCGCCGCTGGCGGTGGACCGCCAGGCCAATACCCTTGGCGCGCCACGGCGCCACGGGCCGGTTGCCGCCGGAATGACGGCACATCCCAAGGTCGACCCGCTGCGCAATGAATTGCGGTACTTCCACCTGGGCGCGGGCGGGCTGCGTTACGGGGTCCTGGACGTGGCCGGGCGGCGCCTCGCCGGGCAGCCGGTCACGCTCGGGCAGCCGGGCATGATGCACGACATGGCCATTACGGCGACCCGCAGCGTGCTGATGGACCTGAACGTCGGATTCGACTTCGCGCTGCTGGAACGGGGTTATCGGATTCCGGTGTGCTGGCAATCTCAACGGCGCTCGCGGCTCGGGGTGCTGCCCAGACTCGGGGGCGACGTACGCTGGATCGAGATCGAGCCTTGCTTCGTTCAGCACGTGGTCAATGCCTGGGATACCGGCCCCGACACGCTCAGTATGGACGTGGTCCGTTATCCCGCTTACTTCCAGCTCGACGACGCCGGGGGATTCCTACCGGATCCCCTTGGCGTGCTGTGGCGGTTCGACGTGGACCTGCACCGGGGCATCGCCGCCGAGCGGCCCCTGGGGGCGCTCAATGTCGAGCTGCCGCGGATCAACGAGTCCCGCACCGGGCTGCCACAGCGCTTCACCTATGCCGTGGTCCAACCCAGCGAGGTCGAGATGCGCGGGCTGCTCAGGATCGACGCCGAGGACGGGTCCATGCAGACCCACGAGGTGGCGCCGGGCGACCAGAACAGCGAGGCGGTGTTCGTGCCGGACCCCGCCGGCAACGCGGAAGACGACGGCTGGCTGCTGGTGTGCGTCTACCGCCAGGCCAGCGACAGCACCGAAATCCGGGTGCTCGATGCCCGCGACATCCGCGTACCCCTGGCCACGGTGAATCTGGGGCGGCGGATACCGGCGGGTTTTCACGGCGCCTGGATTCCGGCCTGAGGCACCGCAAGCCGTCGGCAAACCGGTATCATGGCCGTTCGTCGAAGCGAACGCAGTCACTCAGCCCTCCGTGGACGTTACCCACATTCTCGATGCCCTGAACGACCGCCAGCGCGAGGCGGTCACGGCGCCGTTGGGCAATCACCTGGTGATTGCCGGCGCCGGCAGCGGCAAGACCCGGGTCCTGGTGCACCGGATCGCCTGGCTCATAGAGGCCGAGCACGTTTCGCCCCACGGTATCCTGGCGGTGACGTTCACCAACAAAGCGGCGGCGGAGATGCGTGCCCGCATCGAAGAACTGCTGAACATCTCCGTGCGCACGTTGTGGGTCGGCACCTTTCACGGCATCGCCCACCGGCTTTTGCGCATGCACTGGCAGGAAGCCGGCCTGCCGCAGAATTTTCAGATCCTCGACGCCGACGACCAGCTTCGGCTGGTCAAGCGGGTCATGCGGGCCCTGGACATCGACGAGCAGAAGTGGCCGCCGCGGCAGGCAGTGTGGTTCATCAACGGCCAGAAAGACGAAGGCCGCCGGGCCCGGGAGACCGCCAGCGGCGACGACCTTTTCCGGATCACCCACAAGCGCATCTACGAAGCCTACGAAGAACTGTGCCAGGAAGGTGGCCTGGTGGATTTCGCCGAGCTTCTGCTGCGCAGCCACGAGCTGTGGCTGACCCAACCGGCGCTGCTGGAGCACTACCAGCGCCGCTTCGGCCACCTGCTGGTGGACGAGTTTCAGGACACCAACACCATTCAGTACGCGTGGCTGCGGGTG
This sequence comes from uncultured Gammaproteobacteria bacterium, assembly GCA_942491135.1. GTDB lineage: Bacteria > Pseudomonadota > Gammaproteobacteria > Pseudomonadales > Azotimanducaceae > UBA7803. Next base: position 224,262 of record CALNZS010000023.1, read on the forward strand.
CTGGCCGGGCAGAGCGGCAAGGTCATGGCGGTCGGCGACGACGACCAGTCCATCTACGGCTGGCGCGGCGCGCGGATCGAGAACATTCATCGTTACCGGGAGGACTTCAAAGACGTTGCCGTGGTGCGCCTGGAGCAGAACTACCGCTCAACCGCCACCATCCTGAAGGCCGCCAACAGCCTGATCGATCACAATGCCGACCGGCTCGGTAAGGAGCTGTGGACAGACGGCTGCGAGGGGGATCCGATCCAGGTCTATTCGGGTTACAACGACCTCGATGAGGCGCGCTTCATTGCCGAGCGCCTCGGTGATTGGATCGACGGTGGCGGCGGGCCGGACGATGCGGCCATTCTGTACCGTTCCAATGCCCAGTCGCGGGTGCTCGAAGAAGCGCTGCTGCGTCAGCAGATCCCCTACCGGATCTATGGCGGCGTCCGGTTCTTCGAGCGGGTCGAGATCAAGAACGCGCTGGCCTACATGCGCCTGCTGCAGGATCGCCATTCCGATCCGGCCTTCGAACGGGTGATCAACACGCCCACCCGCGGCATCGGCGAGAAGACCCTAGAGTCGGTGCGGCAGATCGCGCGTGAGCATGGCATATCGTTGTGGCAGGCGGCCAAGCACGGAATCGCCGCCAACCTGGTGACCGCTCGCACCGCGGCCAAGCTGAGTGATTTTCTGCGCCTGGTGGACGAGCTTGCCGAGAGCGCGCTGGACCTGCCGCTGCACGAACTGGCGGACGCCTGTATTCAGGTCACGGGGCTGCTGGAGTTCCACGCCCGGGAGCGTGGCGAGCGCGGCATGGCCCGCAAGGAAAACCTGGAGGAACTGGTGAGCGCCTGTCGCCAGTTCACCGGCGAGCTGGTGTTTCCGCTGCAGGACGGCGACAGCGCCGAGGTGTCTCAGCTCGAGGAGTTTCTCGATCAGGTGGCGCTGGATTCCGGCGACCGTGAGGCGCAGTCGGGTCCGGCCGTCCAGATGATGACCCTGCACTCGGCCAAGGGGTTGGAGTTTCCGCTGGTGTTCCTCACCGGTATGGAGGAAGGCCTGTTTCCCCATCGCATGTCGGCGGAAGAGCCGGGACGCCTGGAGGAAGAACGGCGCCTGTGCTACGTAGGCATAACGCGAGCCATGCGTATGCTGTACCTGACCTACGCCGAGACCCGGCGCCTGCACGGCCAGGACACCTATAACCGGCCGTCGCGGTTCCTGCAGGAAGTCCCGAAGGAACTGGTTCAGGAAGTGCGCATGGGCGGCGCCGTGCACCGGCCCTATGGGGCCGCACCACGCGGCGCCGGCCAGGTGCTGGCGGAGGTGGACGTGCCCGGCCTGCGCATGGGCCAGCGGGTGCTGCATGCCAAATTCGGCGAGGGTGTGGTGCTGCAGAGCGAAGGCAGCGGAGAGCGGGCCCGGGTACAGATCAATTTTCAGGATGCCGGGGCCAAGTGGCTCATGATGGGGTATGCCAACCTGGAGCCACTGGATTGATCGCGGGAACCAGGCACGCCCGGTGCCCTGCCCTCTGCCCATCCGGGCCGTCGAATAAAACGTTATCGGGGTGAGTATGTCTAGATTCCTGATGCTGGCCGTAGTGGCGCTGCTCGGCGCCTGTTCTGACAAGGTGACCAACGGCGCCGGACCGGCCCCCGGCGGGGCCGACGAGCGGGTGTTCGAGTGGACCCTGATCACCACCTGGCCGAAGAATCTGCCCGGCCTCGGCATGGCCCCGGAGCGCCTTGCGGAGCGGTTGCGGGTCATGAGCCGTGGCCGCATCGACATCACCGTGTATGGCGCCGGCGAGCTGGTCGGCGCGTTCGAGGTGTTCGACGCGGTGTCCCAGGGCAGCGCCGAGATGGGCCACGGTGCGGCCTACTACTGGCGCGGTAAGGCGCCGGTGGCGGCCATGTTCACCACGGTCCCGTTCGGCATGACGGCCCAGGAAATGAATGCCTGGCTGCACCATGGCGGCGGCATGGCGTTATGGCGTGAGTTGTACGCGCCGTTCGATCTGATTCCGATGGCGGCCGGCAACACCGGGGTGCAGATGGCCGGCTGGTTCAACAAGGAGATCCGCTCCCTGGCGGACGTGCAGGGCCTGAAGATGCGCATGCCGGGTCTGGGGGGCGAAGTGCTGGAACGAGTCGGCGCAACCCCGGTATCGCTGCCTGGCAGTGATGTGTTCTCGTCGCTGCAGATGGGCGTGATCGACGCCACGGAGTGGGTCAGCCCGTTCAACGACCTGGCCCTGGGTCTGCACGAGGTCGGTGAGTACTACTACTACCCGGGCTGGCACGAGCCGGGTCCCACCACGGAACTGATCGTGAATCGGCAGGCCTGGGAGAGTCTGCCCGAGGATCTCGCCATGATGGTGGAAACCACCGCACGCATGATCAACGAGGATGCCTTGTCGGAATTCACGGCGCAGAACGCGCGGGCCCTGGAAGTGCTGGTGAAGGAGCATGGAGTCAAGCTGCGGCAACTGCCGGACGACGTCATGGCGCGGCTGCGCGAGGCATCGCTGCAGGTGGTCGCGGAATCGGTCCAGGGGGATCCGCTGGCGCAGCGGATCTACGAGTCGTACATGGCGTTCCTGCACGACGTGCGCAACTACCACGCCATCTCCGAACAGGCCTACATCAACAGCCGCTGAACGCGGAGGGGTCCATGGAACTCAAGGCCACCCGGTACACCGTGGATGGCGGCATTGCCGTCATCACCCTGAACCGTCCGGACCGGCTCAATGCCTGGACCGGGCGCATGCACACCGAGTATCGCTGGTGCCTCGCCGAGGCCGATGCGGACCCCGCGGTGGGGGTCATGGTGGTCACCGGCAGTGGCCGGGGTTTCTGTGTCGGCGGTGATGCCGAAGCCTTGCAGGGTCATGTCAGAAAAGGCGGCTACGATCCCGGTACGCCAGCGGAACTGGCGCGGCCGGGATACGGCACGGCGGCCGAGTTCGACGCCAGCTTCGCCTACCACTTCGGCCTCGGCAAACCGGTGCTGGCCGCCATGAACGGCCCCGCGGCCGGGGTCGGGCTGGCGCTCGCCTGCTTCGCCGATCTGCGCTTCGCCGCGGCCGGTGCGAAGTTCACCACCGCCCATGGCAAGCTCAACCTGCCGGCCGAGTACGGGCTGTCCTGGCTGCTGCCGCGCATGATCGGCCTCACCCGGGCCAACGAACTGCTGTTGTCGAGCCGTGTGTTCCTGGCCGAGGAGGCCCGGGAACTCGGTCTGGTGAATGCCGTGTATCCGGCCGAACAGGTGCTCCAGGAAACCCTCGGCTACGCCCGCGGACTGATGGACACGGTGTCACCGGAATCGCTGCGTCAGACCCGCTGGCAGATCTACCGGGATCTGCACCGCGACGTGGCCGCGTCGGTCATGGACTCCGAAGCGTTGCTGAGCGCCATGATGAAACAGCCGGACTATCAGGAGGGGGTAGCGGCGTTCCTGGCGAAACGTCCGCCACGCTGGGGAGCGTCTGACAGCGACGCCTGAGCGTCTGCGGAACGCGCGTCCGCCGGGGCTTCAGGTAACCTGTCGGCCGGCGACCCAGACCCCGGCGACCCGCTCCAGACAAGCCAGGTCACGCAGCGGATCGCCGTCCACCAGCAGCACGTCGGCGGCGAGCCCGGCGCGCAGCCGCCCGGTCACCCCATCCAGTCCCAGCGCCCGCGCCGCTTCGGAGGTTGCGCTCTTCAGCACGGCCACCGGCGGCCACTCGAGCAGGGCCCGGAACACACCGAGCGCCTGGGGCAGATGGTGGTGGAACACGCCCGGTATGCCGGCATCGGTGGACGCCACGAAGGGAATGCCGAGGCGGTCCATGGCCTGAAACGCGCCGCGCACATTACGCAGTTTGGTCGGGTCGGGATTGTCCAGATAGCGCTGCCAGCCGCGGTTCACCGTGGGTGAAACCCAGACGCCGTGCTCGAGGATCTGCAGGGCAACGGCTGGATCGTAGTTGGCGGCCCAGCCGTCGGCGCCCATCCACGAACAGTGTTCGATGGTGCGCACCCCGGCGCGGGCCGCGTATTCGATTCCGCGCACTCCATGGCAATGGGCGGCGACACCAAGACCATGGTGGGCGGCCGCGGCGGTGATGGCCTGCAGAGTCTCGAGATCGAACTGGGCACCGGCCGGATCGCTGCCGCGGGTGAACATGCCGCCCGTCGCCATGACCTTGATGAGATCCACCCCGTACGCCACCTGCCGTTCGATCACCGCACGGGCGGCGGTGGCGTCCTCCGCTTCACCGCCCCAGAAGTGACAGTGGCCGCCGGGCGCGGTGACCGGCTGTCCAGCGCACAGCAGCCGTGGACCGACGACCGTACCGGCGGCGATGCGGTCACGCAGGGTGAGTTCGGCCCAGGTGCCGCCGCCCAGATCCCGCGCCGTGGTGATGCCCGCCGCGGCCATGGCGGCGGCGCGGGCGGCCATCCGCTCGAGATCCCGGGGCTGCTCCGGGGTCGGCGGGCGCGGCTGCTCCGGATCCAGTTCCATGTGCACGTGAGCGTCGATCAGTCCGGGCAGGGCGGTAGCCCCTGCGCAATCGCGGACCGAGTCCGTGCGCCGGGCTGTCAGGCCGACTCCGATGGCGTCGATGCGGCCGTTCTCGATGCGCAGGCTGTCCGCCTCGGCCGGGGCCTCGCCGTCCCAGATGCGCAGTCCGGTCAGCAGGGTAGCGGTCATGGGTAAAGCACCTCGGGCAGCCAGGTGGCGAGGCCGGGCCAGGCCAGAATGACGCCCAGCAACAGGAGCTGCAGGGCCACGAACGGCACCACGCCCCGATAAATGTCGCTCGTGCGCACGGCGGCGGGCGCCACCCCGCGCAGATAGAACAGCGCGAAGCCGAACGGTGGGGTCAGAAACGAGGTCTGCAGGTTGACCGCAATCAGCACCCCGAGCCATACCGGGTCGATGCCCATGGCCAGCAGCACCGGTCCGACGATGGGCACCACGACGAAAATGATCTCGATGAAGTCGAGCATGAAGCCGAGCAGAAAGATCACCAGCAGGGTGATCGCCAGGGCACCATAGGCCCCGCCCGGCAGGCTCTCGAACGCGGCGTGAACCATGGCGTCGCCGCCATAACCGCGGAACACCAGGGAGAACAGCGACGCACCGATGAGAATGAAGAACACCATGGCCGTGGTCTTCAGAGTCGACTGACAGGCCTCGGTCAGCACGCTCAGGGACAGCGCACGGAATGCCGCGGCCAGCACAAGTGCGCCGGCAGCGCCGACGCCGGCGGCCTCGGTGGGCGTGGCCCAGCCGGCCAGGATCGCGCCCAGCACCAGAACCACCAGCAACAGCGGCGGCAGCAGACCGACCAGCAGTTGCCGGGTGCTGGCGGCGCTGCGGTCGAGCTCACTGGCGGCCGGGACCTGTTCCGGACGCAGCGCGGCCACCGCGGCCAGGTACAGAGCGTAAAGGCACACCAGCAGCAGTCCGGGCAGCAGGGCCGCCGCGAACAGGTCGCCGACGGAGATCGTTTCCGGGGCAAACACCCCGAGCTTGAGCTGGGCCTGCTGATAGGCGGTGGACATCACGTCGCCAAGCAGCACCAGGGCAATGGAGGGAGGGATGATCTGACCCAGCGTGCCGGTGGCGCAGATGGTGCCGGTGGCGAGCCGTGGGTCGTAACCGTGGCGCAGCATGGTAGGCAGCGACATCAGACCCATGGTCACCACCGTGGCGCCGACGATGCCGGTGCTGGCGGCCATCAGCATGCCCACAGCCAGGACCGCGAGACCCAGTCCGCCGCGCAGCCGGCCGAGCAGGCTGGAGAGGCTGGTCAGAAGCACCTCGGCAATCCGGGTCTTTTCCAGCATCACCCCCATGAACACGAACAGGGGCACGGCAATCAGGGTCTGGTTGGTGACGATGCCGAACAGCCGGCCCGGCAGAAAGCCCAGATCGCGGGCGTCGAAAACGCCCACGGCCATGCCGGCGAAGGCGAACAGCAGGGCCGTGCCGCCCAGGGTCAGGGCTACCGAATAGCCGGCCAGCAGCGCGGCGAACACGGCGGCGAACATCAGCAGGGGTATGAGTTCAGCCACCGCCGGAGTCCGGAGGCAGACGCAGGGTCCGTATGCAGCGCACGATCTCGGCGATTCCCTGCAGCAACAGCAACGCCGCGGTCACGGGAATGAGGGTCTTCAACAGAAACACGCCGGGAATGCCGCCCACTTCCGGCGAGGCCTCCAGGATGCGCCAGGAACGGGCGACGTAGGGCTGACTGTAGATCACAATGGCTAACGATACCGGCACCAGGAACAACAGATGCCCGGCCAGGTCCACCATGGCGCGGCGCCGCGGATCCAACCGCGTATAGACAATGTCGACTCGGACATGAGCATCGTGCTTGAGCGCGTAGGGAATGCCCAGCAGGAACACCAGCGCGTGCAGGTACAGCACCGATTCCTGGAGCAGTATCGAGCCGCCGTTGAAGGCGTAACGCAGAACCACCACCACCATCGTGATCACCACCATGACCGGCAGCAGCCAGGCCACCATGCGGCCGAGCAGTTCGGTGAACCGGTCGATCGCCGCGACGAAGTTCAGGTGGGTGCCCCGGCGCTGAAACGCGGCAGGAGCTGGGTCTCGACCACCACCGCGGCGAACAGCGCAAATCCAACCCAGGTGTTGCTGCGGAACGCGGCGAAACAGCCGTCGCGGCTGCGATGGCGCATCAGATAGTGCTGGTAGGCGAAGACCGCGGCAGCGGCGCCCAGGCCGATGGCGAAAGCGGGCCCGAAGTCCAGACGCTGGCCGAGCAGCCACAGTCCGAACAGCGAACTGGCCTGCAGCAGCCCCACCATGAAACGATCGGCGCTGCCGAACAGTATGGCCGTGGACTTGATGCCCACCTGAAGATCGTCGTCGCGATCCACCATGGCGTACTGGGTGTCGTAGGCGACGATCCACAACAGGCTGGCCACGAACAGCAGCCACGCGGTACTGGGAACGTGTCCGAGCACGGCGGCGTAAGCCATGATGATGGCCCAGCTGAAAGCGGCGCCGAGCACCACCTGGGGCAGGTAGGTCCAGCGTTTCATGAATGGGTAGAGAACGGCGATGCCGAAGCCGACCACGGCCAGAGCCCGGGTCGGCGGGTTGAGGAACACCAGCAGGGCGAGGCCTACCAGGGACAAGACGGCAAACAGGAGCAACGCACCCCGCTCGCTGACCCGGCCCGAGGTCAGGGGCCGGTTCTCGGTGCGTTTGACGTCCCGGTCCCAGCCGCGATCGGCGTAGTCGTTGATGACGCAGCCAGCCGACCGCATGACAAAGGTTCCCACCGTGAAGATGACGATGAGGTCGGCCGGGGGCATGCCGTCGGCGGCCAGCCACAGCGCCGCCAGGGTCGGCCACAACAACAGCAGCGTCCCGACCGGCCGGTCGAGGCGGGCCAGCTCCAGATAGGCCGCGATGCGGGCATTCGGCGAGGTGGGTGTGAGTGGTTGCTGCATGGTGAAACCCGGTTCCGGCGGCAGTGTAACCGCTCCGGCGGCCGGGTGGGAGGCGCCGCCGCCGGGGACCCCGGCTGGCGCCCGCGTTGCACCGGCGTTGCACCCGCGTTGATTCTCCCCGCCGCGGAAAGTAGTCTAGCGCGCTGCTCAACTAGCCCACGGGACCCTAGCGAATGCGGAAGTGGCAATGCATCGTATGCGGCTGGATTTATGACGAAGCCGAGGGATACGAGGAGGAAGGCATCGCCCCGGGCACACGCTGGGAAGATGTGCCGGAAGACTTCGTGTGCCCCGAGTGCGGCGTCAGCAAGGAAGACTTCGAGATGATCGAGGTCGGATGACCGATTCCGGGCACAGCGCGCGGAAGCGCCGCTCCGGGCTGGAGCCGGCGCCGTGAACATGACCGTCAGAATCCTCATCGGCATGGCCGCCGGCATGGCGGTCGGTGTGCTCATCGGCCTGCTCGGGCTGGGCCAGGAACACTGGGTCTTCACCCTGGGCGTCAACGGCATCATCGATGCCGGCGGCCGCATCTTCATCGCCAGCCTGCGTCTGATGGTGGTGCCGCTGGTTCTGGTATCGCTGATCTGCGGCGCCGCCAGCCTCGGCAATTCCGGGAACATGGGCCGGGTGGGCGGCAAGGCCATCGGCATGTACCTGCTGACCACGGCCATCGCCATTTCCATCGCGCTGATGCTGGCACTGCTGGTGGGGCCCGGCTCCGGCGGCGGCGAACCGCCCGCGGACGTGACCTACGACCCGGGCCAGCAGACCAGCATCAAGGAAGCCCTGATCGACGTGTTTCCCACCAATCCGGTGGCGGCGATGGCCGAGGGCAACATGCTGCAGATCATCGTGTTCGCGCTGTTCTTCGGCGTCGCCGTCAGTCAGGCGGGCGCCTCGGGGCGCCGCATCCTGGGGGTTTTCGAGGACCTCAACGAGGTGCTGATGCGCCTCATCACCATTCTCATCAAGCTGGCGCCCATCGGCGTCTTCTGTCTGATGACCCGGCTGTTCGCCACCGAGGGCTTTTCCGAGATCTACAAGCTCGGGGCCTACTTCCTGACGGTCATCGCCGCGCTGGTGCTGCACATGCTGGTAGTTTACCCGCTGCTGCTGACGGTGCTGACCCGGCTCAATCCGGTGACGTTTCTGCGCAAGATGCGGGCGCCCATGATGGTGGCGTTTTCCACGGCTTCCAGCGGCGCGACCATTCCGGTGACCCTGGGTGCGGTGGAAAAGCGTCTCGGGGTCAAGAACGAGGTGGCGTCATTCTCCGTTCCCCTCGGCGCCACCATCAACATGGACGGCACCGCCATCATGCAGGGGGTGGCCACGGTCTTCATCGCCCAGTTCTATCAGATCGACCTGGGGCTCACGGATTACCTGATGGTGATTCTTACTGCCACCATGGCTTCCATCGGCACCGCCGGGGTGCCCGGGGTGGGCCTGATCATGCTGACCATGGTGCTGACCCAGGTCGGCCTGCCGGTGGAAGGCATCATGCTCATCATCGGCGTGGACCGGCTGCTGGACATGTTGCGCACGGCGGTCAACGTAACCGGCGACGGCATGGTGTCGCTGGTGGTGGCGAGCAGCGAAAACGACCTCGATCTCGAGGTCTTCCACGATCCGGAAGCGGGCCGCGGCGGCGTCGCCGACTGATTTCCCTCGCCGGGCGCCCGCGATCGGCGGGCGCCTGGTCTCAGAACGTGCCGGCCAGATCGTCGAGCTGAGCGCCCGACTCGTTGAGCAGGCGCATCACCAGGCCCAGGCTGTCCTGGTCGAGGCCCAGCACCTCCAGTTCCTCCGCTTCCGGCAGTTCCGGCGGTTGATCCGTCAGACCCAGGCTGCCCAGCAGTTTGCGGGTCAGGCGCAACAGGTGGGCGTAGCTGCTGTTGGTGCCGCTGTAGTCGGCCACGTATTGAAAGCGGATGGCATCGGTGACGGCCTCCGGCAGCGACCAGCACTCCAGCAGCGACCCGGTGACCACCTCTCGCGGCATCTGCAGCACGTGCTGGTCGATGAAGGTGTGCGGCAGGTGGCGGTTGGCTTCCTGCAGGCCGCAGATCATCTGGTACTGGTGGGGGAACACGTGGCCGATCACCAGGGTGCCGAAATTGGCGAGCAGGCCGGTGAGGTAACACAGGCCGCTTTCGGGGCGCTGTTTGACCGGCATCTGCCGGGCCAGCGCTTCCATGGCGGCGGCGGTGAATACGGCTTCCAGCCAGAAAGTCGGCAGACCGCGCACTTCGGCCTCCGGCAGGCGCAGGGTCTGGCCCAGAGCCATGCCCAGGGCCATGCTCATGACGGTGTCGAAGCCGAGCACGCGCATGACCGCGTCGCTGATGTTGCTGGCGGCGGGATTGGCGTTGTAGAAAGCCGAGTTGGCCCAGCCCATGATGCGCGCCGCGATGCTTGGGTCGGTCTCGATGATCCGCACCAGGTCGGCCAGATCGAAGTTCGGGTCGCTCTGCAGGGCCACGATGCGTCGGGCAGCCTCCGGCAGCGGCGGGATGTGCAGGGTCTGATCCAGGCGTTCCTGCATACGCTGGGAGGTGAACCGGGACAGGGTGGTGCCGATGTGCGCCAGGTCGCCATTGCGATCCGCGGGGGTGGGTTCGTCGCCCACCGGGCAGATGAAGCTGCCGGTGCTGACGGCAAGCTGGGGATCCAGCAGGTCGGCGCCGCGGGCCTGCACGAAGCCGCCCGGGTCGGCGGTGGCCAGGGCCAGCTTGTCGGCCCGCAACAGGGACTCGTCCAGCACCACCGGGAGGTCGTAGGTCCCCGGCACCGCGGACGTGGGCTCGTCCACCCGGTAGGGACGCGCGCGCAGTTCGCGGCCGGTGGCGGCGCACAGCGCCGACAGATCCAGCAGGGCCTGCTGCGGCACGATCACCTGCACTTCGCCCTGGGTGTCGGCCATGATCAGGCCGCGTACCCGCTCGTGGCGCGGCGGATGCAGGTAAGGCCGCAGCGGGTGGGGAATTCCGGAGCCGACGGGAGCGGGATCGAATGCAGGCATGGGTCTCGTGCACGGTTGGTGGACGTGCCCTGAGTATATGTGCGGATGCCGGGGCCAGACCGGGCGCAGACCTCGCTGCTGGGATCGACTAGACGGAAATGTGACCTGTGTCCGCTGGGGCCCAGGCATGCAGCAGCGCCTGAGCCTCCGCTGGCGCCTCGGCCAGCAGCCGGTCGCCGCGGGCCACCACCTCGGGCAGCAGATGCGCATGGCGGGTCAGGTCGGCGATGCGGAAGCTCTGCTCGCCGGTCTGCCGGGTGCCGAGCAACTCCCCGGCGCCCCGCAGGGCCAGATCCTGCTCGGCCAGGTGAAAACCGTCCTGACTCTCGCGGATGGCCTTCAGCCGGGCCCTGGCGTTGGCGCCGAGCGGCGGCTGGTACAGCAGGATGCAGTGGGAAGCGGCGCGGCCCCGGCCGACCCGGCCGCGCAACTGGTGCAGCTGCGCCAGGCCCATGCGCTCCGGGTTCTCGATGATCATCAGGGTCGCATTGGGCACGTCCACGCCCACCTCGATAACGGTGGTGGCCACCAGTACGTTGATCCGCCCGGCGGCGAACGCCTGCATCACGGCGGCTTTTTCCGCACTCGCCAGGCGGCCGTGGAGCAGGCCGACCCGCAGTCCGGGGAGCTCCCCGGCCAGGGTTCCGGCGGTGTCCTCGGCCGCGGCCAGGTCGAGCTGGTCGGAGGCGTCGATGAGCGGGCAGACCCAGTACACCTGGCCACCTGCGGCGACCACCTGGTGCAGCGTAGTAAGTACTTCCTCTCGCCTCACCCTCGATACCACGCGGGTTTCGATGCGTTGCCGGCCGCGCGGCAGCTCGTCGATGATGGACACGGCCATGTCGGCGTAGAGGGTCATGGTCAGAGTCCGGGGTATCGGGGTTGCGGTCATCACCAGCTGATGCGGGGTCCGCCCCTTGCTGCGCAGTGCCATGCGCTGATGGACACCGAACCGGTGTTGCTCGTCGATGATGGTCAGCGCCAGGTGAGGAAAGTCCACCCCGCTCTGAAACAGAGCGTGGGTGCCCACCGCCACCAGAGCCTCGCCGCTGTTGATGCGCTCGCACACGGCGCGGCGCTCAGCCGCCGGCAGGCGGCCGGTCAGCAGCACCACGGGAATGCCGAGCGGAGCGAGCCACGCCGAGAAATTCAGATAATGCTGCTCGGCGAGGATTTCCGTCGGCGCCATGAGCGTGGTCTGGGCCTGATGTTCGGCGGCCCGGATGGCCGCAAAGGCCGCCACGATGGTCTTGCCGGAACCCACGTCCCCCTGCACCAGCCGCAGCATCGGAGTGTCCCCCGCCAGGTCTTCCAGAACCTCCCGCACAACGCGTTTTTGTGCACCCGTCAATTCGAACGGCAGGCGCTCCCGCAGCGCCCGGCCGAGCTGGTTGGCCGGCGCAAGCGGCTGGGTGGTCTGGCGGTCCCGGTCGCGCTGGCGGCGGCGCATGATCAGGTAATAGGCGGTCAGCTCGTCCGCGGCCAGGCGATCCTGGCGGGCCGCAATGTCGTCGGCGCTGGCGCCCGCCGGCGGCTGATGCAGCCACAGAAAGTCGCTGTAGGGGGCGCCGGGCTGGTCCGGCCAGGGGATGTCGGCAAGCTGTTGCACCAGGCTGCGGATCCGGCTTTGTGAAAGACCCTTGGTGGTCGGGTACACCGGGGTCAGCCGGTCCTCGAGTTCGGGCGCCCGGCCGCGAAGCACCTGGTACTCAGGATGGGCCATCTCCAGTCCGCTGGGACCGAATCGGACGTTCCCGAAGGCCCGTAGCCGGTCACCAGTGGCCACCGCCTCCCGTTGCCGGTTGGAGAAGTGAAAGAACCGCAGGGTCACAAACCCGGTGCGGTCGCTCAGCCGCAGCGTCCAGGTGCGGCGCCGGCCGAAGCCGAGTCGGCTCTCGAGCACCTCCCCTTCGATCAGGGCGTCCTGTTCGGACCGAAGCTGGCCCATGGCGACGATGCGGCTGCGATCCTGATAGCGCAGCGGAAGATGGGCAAGGAGATCGGTGAGGCGGAATATGCCGAGCCGAGCGAGTTTGCCCGACAGAGCCGGTCCGACCCCTTTGAGCACGGTTATGGGGGCGTCCGTGGCCGGGGCCCTCGCCCGGCCGGACGGCGTACTCACGCGGCGCCGGGCGCCACCATGACGGCTTCCACTTCCACCGCCGCGCCGCGCGGCAGGGCGGCGACTCCGAGGGCCGCCCGGGCCGGGAAAGGCGCCTTGAAATACTCGCCCATGATCTCGCCGACGGTCTGAAAGTCGCCCAGGTCCGTAAGGTAAACAGTCAGCTTGGCGACATCCGCCAGGGACCCGCCCGCTGCTTCGGCAACCGCCCGCAGGTTATCGAACACCTGCCGGGTCTGGGTGGCGATGCCGCCGTCGACCAGGGTCAAGGAATCGGGATCGAGGGCGATCTGGCCCGACAGAAAGACCAGGCCGCCGGCCCGCACGGCCTGGGAATACGGTCCGATGGCGGCCGGTGCCCGATCGGTGGACAAAGGCTGGAACGATCGTTCGGTTGCGGAGTTGGGCTGGTTATCCATGCTGTAGCCGTTTCAGGAGATGACCCGATGAATGGCGACGATGTCGCCGGTGGAGCGCAGGCGCCGCAGGACCCGGGCCAGATGGTTCCGGTTGCGCACCGAGACGTCGAGCCGGACGCTGGTGATCTGGGCGTTGCGCTCTTCCACGTTGACTGCCTCGACCCCGGCGTCGGCCTCGGCCACCGCTGCGGCAATACTGGCGATCATGCCTTTCTTGCGGTGTACGTCGACCCTCAGAAAGGTCAGAAACTCCGCCTTGGTGCTGGCCGCCCAGTGGGCCGGGATGATGTCCCGGCCGCCGCGGCGGCGGCGGATCTCGACCATGTTGGGGCAGGTTTCGACGTGCACCACGAAGCCTTTGCCCGGGGTCATGTGACCGACGATGGCGTCGCCGGGAATGGGCCCGCAGCAGCGTCCGTAATTGATCACCAGGCCTTCGCCGCCGCGAATCGCTACCGGGCCGCCGCTGTCGACGGTGATGCCAGTGACCTGGGGGTCGTCCGCCGCCAGAAGCTGCTGCGCCACTACGTAGGCCATGAGGTCGCCGTTGCCGATGGCGGCCAGCAGTTCGTCCAGCTTGCGCACCCCGAAGTCCTTGAACACCCGCCGCAGGCGCCGGAAGTCCAGGTCGTTGATGCTCTTGTCGGCGCTGGCCAGGGAACGGTTCAGCAGGCGCCGGCCGAAAGCGATCGAATCCGCCGCCTGCTGGACCTTGAGCGCCTGCCGGATACTGGTTCGGGCCTTGCTCGAGACCACGAAGGTGAGCCAGTCGGGATTGGGCCGGGCTTCCGGTGCGGTGATGATCTCGACACTCTGGCCGCTCTGGAGCTGCTGCGACAACGGCGCCAGATTGCGGTCCACCCGGCAGGCAACGCAGTGATTCCCCACGTCGGTGTGTACCGCATAGGCAAAGTCCACGGCGCAGGCGCCCCGCGGCAGCTCCATGATATGACCCCGGGGGGTGAACACGTAGACCTCGTCCGGGAACAGGTCGATCTTCAGGCTTTCGATGAACTCCAGCGGGTTGCCGGCCTTCTGCTGCAGGTCGAGCAGATCGCGCACCCACTGCCGCGCCCGTTGCTGACTGGACTGGAAATCGTCGCTGGCGGACTTGTAGAGCCAGTGACCGGCAATGCCGTTTTCCGCCACTGCGGCCATGTGCCGGGTCCGGATCTGCACTTCGATGGGCACACCGTGCATGCCGAAGAGCGTGGTGTGCAGGGACTGGTAGCCATTCACCTTGGGAATCGCCACGTAGTCCTTGAAACGGCCGGCCACAGGCTTGTAGAGGTTGTGCACCACCCCGAGGGTCCGGTAACAGTCATCCACCTGATCGACGACCACCCGAAAGCCGAATACGTCCATGATCTCGGCGAAGGACTTGTGCTGGGCCTTCATCTTGCGGTAGATGGAGTACAGGTGCTTCTCGCGCCCCACCACTTCGGCCTGGATCCCTTCCTGAGCCAGCGCATCTTCGATGGACTTGCGCAGCTCCTCCATCAACTCCTTGCGGTTGCCGCGGGCATCCTTGACGGCGCGCTCGATGCGGTGTGCGCGCAGCGGATACAGCGCCCGGAAGCCGAGTTCCTCGAACTCCACCTTGATGTGGTGAATGCCCAGCCGGTTGGCGATGGGGGCGTAGAAATCCAGGGTCTCGCGGGCAATACGCTTGCGCTGTTCGTCGGACATCACCCCGATGGTGCGCATGTTGTGCAGGCGGTCCGCCAGCTTCACCACGATCACCCGGATGTCCTTGGCCATGGCCATGGCCATTTTCTGGAAATTCTCCGCCTGAGCCTCGGCCCGGGAGCGGAAAATGGTCGAGAGCTTGGACACCCCGTCGACGATCTGCGCCACCGAGTCGCCATAGCGGGCGCCGAGGGTGGCCTTACCGACGTCGGTGTCCTCGATCACGTCGTGCAGCAGCGCCGCCATGATGGTTTCGTGATCCATGCGCATCTCGGCCAGGATGTTGGCCACCGCCAGCGGATGGGTGATGTAGGGGTGGCCGGTGCGGCGCCATTGCCCCTCGTGCGCGGCGGCGGCGTAGTCGTAGGCGTCGCGCACCAGCGCGATATGCTCCGGGGCCAGGTAAGCGCCGAGTTTGGCGCACAGGTCGTCGATGGAGACCGGGTTGGCGATGGACGGGTGGCGCGCCTGTTCCTCGAGCTGGGCGACGAAATAGGATTCCGACTGACTGGGCCGCTTGGCCGCTTTCCTGCCGGTTTTGCGCCGGCGCCGGGTGGTTTCAGCGGCGCCGGGCTCGGTGCTGTGCGGGTCCGTGCGACGACCGTCGGCCGGCTCGCGGTGTTTGGGGGTATCAGAGGCGACGCCGCCCGGCGGCTGTGCCGGGCGGTCAGCGCTGGCCCGCCCCGAGGCGGACCGACGGGCGTTTGCTGACGAGACCTTAGACGTCGCGGACTTCGTCATCTCCTATGCCGAAAGTGACTTCCAACCTTTGATCCTCGGTGGAGGCCTCCTGCTCGTCAAGCATTTCCTCGGAGATCAGCCCGGCGGCAATTTCCCGCAACGCGATGACCGTCGGCTTGTCGTTCTCTTCCGGCAGCAGTGGCTCGGCGCCGAATCGGCGCATCTGACGGGCGCGGCGGGTGGCCAGCATCACCAGCTCGAAGCGGTTGTCGACGTGATCGAGGCAATCTTCCACGGTTATTCGTGCCATATACTTTATTACTCTGTCGTGCGGTCCGATGGTGCGATCTGCTGTCGCAAAAGAAGGCCGCGGATCCATGGTGCGGTCGGGGAGCGCGAGTTTAGCGGCGCGTGGCGGCGCTTTTCAAGCGTAGCAGCGAGCCGCCGGGCTGCGCCGGCCCCGCCGGGCCCCGGCGCCATGCCGGCCGCTCAGGGTTCGTCGAGCAGGTCGCTGAGCAGGTTGCCGAGCCGCTCACGCTGTCGGGCCAGGCGCAGGCGCTCGGCCCTGACGACCCCCTGCAGATCCCCCAATGCGATGTCGAAGTGATCGTTCACTACCACGAAGTCGTAGTCGGAGTAGTGGGACATCTCCCAACGGGCCTTGTCCAGCCGGTGCTGGATGACGGCCGGATCGTCTTCACCGCGGTTAGTCAGGCGACGCCGCAGTTCGGCAGTGGACGGCGGCAGAATGAACACGCTGGCGGCGTCCGGGTAGCGGGCACGCACCTGGGCGGCGCCCTGGAAATCGATTTCCAGCACCACGTCGCGGCCGGCTTCGCGTTCGGCGTCCACCGCCCGGGACGAGGTGCCGTAGTGGTTACCGAATACTTCCGCATGCTCCAGGAACTCGCCGGCGGCGACCATGGCGGCAAAGCGTTCGGCGTCGACGAAGTGATAGTTGATGCCGTCCCGTTCCCGCGGCCGCCGGCCCCGGGTGGTGTGGGATACTGACACCACCAGGTTCGGGTCGCCTTGCAGCAACGCTTCGACCAGGCTGGTCTTGCCGGCGCCGGAAGGCGCCGAGACGATCAGCAGCAGCCCCAATCCCTGCTCCGCGGCCGCGCTCATTCCAGGTTCTGGACCTGCTCGCGGATCTGTTCGATGACCACCTTGAGGTCGACGGCGCGTTGGGAGATTTCCGGCAGCGCCGACTTGGCGGCAATGGTGTTGGCTTCGCGATTGAGCTCCTGGGTCAGAAAGTCCAGGCGGCGGCCATGAGGACCCGGGCCCTGCAGCCCGGTCCGCGCTTCCTCGACGTGAATCCGCAGCCGGTCCAGTTCCTCGGCGATGTCGGCGCGGCCCGCCAGCAGGGCGACCTCCTGTTCCATGCGCTCGGGGTCGACCTCGATCACCAGTTCCCGAAGCCGGCTGTCCAGGCGGGACTTCATCTGATGACTCAGGGTGGCGGCGCTGCGCTTGATGTCGTCCACCAGCCGGTCGATGACGTCGAGGCGTTCCACCAGGGTATCGCGCAGGGCCTGCCCCTCACGCTGGCGATGGGCAATGAGGTCGGCGAGGCTGGCTTCGAACAGATCTTCGATGGGGTCCGCCAGCGCCACCGGATCGAGTTCGATCTCCGTCGCCAGCATGCCCGGCCAGCGCAGCAGTTCCACCGCGGTTGGCGCGGCGACCTCCGGCGCGTCGCGCCGCACCTGCTCCAGGGTGGCCAGGATCTGCAGCAGCAGCGGCCGGTTGAGCTGCAGGCCATTGGCGGCGCCGGCGCTGTCCACCCGCAGGGTGCAATCGAGCTTGCCGCGGGTGAGATGGCGGCGCAGCACCTCGCGCAGGCTCTGCTCGAGGCTGCGCAACGGATCCGGCATACGGAACTGAACTTCGAGGTAGCGGTGATTGACGCTGCGGATCTCCCAGGCGAGCTGCAGGCTGTCTGCCGTCAGCTCGGCGCGGGCGAAGGCGGTCATGCTGTAAACCATCGGTGCGGGTGCTCTCCGGTCGCTGGCGCGAGTGTACCCGGTTCCCGGGGCCGGCGCCGCCGGTCACGGCCGCGGGCAGCGACGGCAGCCGGTTGCCGAAGCGACTATACTGGCGGGCGTTTTTTTATCCCGGAGACTCCAGATATGGCTGAGGCACGACCCAGCGGCCGCGCCGCCGGCGAGTTGCGCGACGTGCGCTTCACCCGCGGATTCACCCGTCATGCCGCCGGGTCGGTGCTGGTGGAGTTCGGCGACACCAAGGTCATCTGCACCGCCAGCGTGGACCATTCGGTGCCGCCGTTCCTGCGCGGCAAGGGGGTCGGCTGGGTTACCGCCGAGTACGGCATGCTGCCGGGGTCGACCCATACCCGGGTGGATCGGGAGGCCGCCCGTGGCAAGCAGGGGGGACGCACGGTGGAAATCCAGCGCCTGATCGGCCGCTCCCTGCGCGCGGCGGTGGACACCCGGGCGCTGGGGGAACGTACCATCCGGATCGACTGTGACGTCATACAGGCCGACGGCGGTACCCGGACTGCCTCCATCACCGGGGCCTGCGTGGCGCTGGCGGACGCCATCGACAGTATTGGAGTTCAGGACGCGTTCAGGGAGTACGTGGCATCTGTGTCGGTGGGCGTCTGGCGCGGGCAGCCGGTGCTGGACCTGGACTATGCGGAGGATTCCACGGCGGATACGGACATGAATGTGGTACGGGTCGAATCCGGCGGTTTCATCGAGATACAGGGCACCGCCGAAGCGGCGCCCTTCGACGACGCAACCCTGGCGGCGATGCTGGCGCTGGCGCGCCAGGGCACCGAGCAGCTGCTGGCGGCGCAGAAGGCGGCGCGTCCGGCATGACCGGGTCGAGCGGCTCCCATGCGCTGGTGGATCTGCTGGTGACGGCCGAGGTGCTGCGGTTCGGCGAGTTCACCCTCAAGTCCGGGCGCCAGAGTCCCTACTTCTTCAATCTGGGGGCGCTGCACCGCGGCGCCGCCACCAGCCAGCTCGGCGATGCCTACGCGCGCCGCATCGAAGCGCTGGGTCTGGACTTCGACGTGGTGTTCGGGCCGGCCTACAAAGGGATTCCCATCGCGGTCGCCACCGCCGAGGCGCTGGCCCGGGGCGGACGCGACGTGGCCTGGGCATTCAACCGCAAGGAAGCCAAGGACCACGGCGAGGGCGGCGCGTTCGTAGGGGCGCCACTCGACGGCCGGGTGGTGCTGGTGGACGACGTGCTGACCGCCGGCACCGCGATCCGCGAAGCCGTGCACATGGTGGCAGCCGCCGGCGGAAACCTGGTGGCGGTGGTGATTGCCATGGACCGGCGGGAGCTGGGACCCACCGGCAGGACGGCGGTGGCGGAACTGGCGGCGGAGATCGGGGTGCCGGTGGTGAGCCTGCTGACCCTCGAGGATGTGATCGAGTACCTTGACGCCGAAGGCGCCCGCGTCAACCATCGCACGGAACTGGCCGGTCGCGTGCGCGCGTACCGGGAAGCGCATTGCGCGATCGACACTTGATGCCTCATCCGATGCTGCAGCGGACTCTCGCCACATCTCTGACTTTCCCGGCGCCCCTGGTTCTGGCGGCGTTGGTGCTGCTGGCCGCCGCCGCGTGTTGGGCGGCGTCCGGCTGGGCCGCGTCCGGCTCGGTGATGTACCGATTCAGCAACGACCTGGGTGAACCGGTCTACTCCTATACCCTGCCGCCGGGCCAGGCCGCCAAAGGTTACGACAAGGTGGACGTACAGACCGGGCGCGTGCTGCAGACCGTCGCGGCGCAGCTCCCGCCGGACCTGCTGGCTGAAAAACTGGCCCGGGAAGAAGCGCTCAGAGACTGCCGGGACGAACTGGATCGAATCTATCAGCTGTATGGCCGCGAAGCGGACATTGCCCAGGCCGAGCAGCAGGCGCTGGCCTCGCTGGATACCCGCATCAGCCAGATCCAGGCCAACCTGCGGCAGGCCCGGCGGGAACAGGACCGGTTGCGCGATCAGGCAGCGGACATCGAGCGGTCCGGCCGGCAGATCCCGGCGCCGCTGCTGGAGAACATCCGCCGCAGTCAGTCCCAGATCTCCTCGCTCGACATCGAGATCGTGCAGCGCCGGGATGAGCAGGATCAGGCCAGAGCCCGTTTTCAGCACGAACTGGAGCGATTCCGCGACGGCACCTGCCCGGCCGGGGCGCCTGCCATCGCCGCGCCCTGAAGCCTCGGACCCTCAGCGGAACACGGCCCGCTCCAGCGCTGTCCATTGTTCTTCCCAACCGGCGGTCGGCAGCGCTCTGAACTCGCTGCGCACGAACTGGTTGATGCGTCCTTCGCTGGCCGACAGCAGCAGGTTGGCGGCGGCGGTACTGCCCAGCTCTGGACCCGGAACCCGGGTCACCGCCCACTCGCGCAGGATCAGGCGGAGTTGGGTCTCCAACCGGTCGAAGAGCTGACGCACCCGGCTGCGCAGACGATCGGTTTCGCCGAGCAGCGCATCACCGACCAGCAGCCGCGCCATGCCGGGATTACGTTCGGCGAACGACAGCAGCAGCCACAGAATCATCCGGCAGCGCTGCTGGGCCGCGGGCTCCTCCGAGAGGATCCGGGTGATGCGGGTGAACAGGCTGTCCTCGATGAACTCGATCAGACCCTCGAGCATCTTGGCCTTGCTGGGAAAGTGGCGGTACAGCGCGGCTTCGGAAACCCCCACCTCGCCGGCCAGCGCGGCGGTGGTGATGCGCGTGCCGGGACGGGTTTCCAGCATCAGTGCAAACGCCTGAAGGATCTCCTGGCGGCGATTGCTCCTAGGGGGCATCAGCGCTCCCGGCGCCATCGGCTGCCGCCCCGGCGGGTTCCGGCTCCAGGGTGATTTTGGTGCCGATGCCGGCGTCCGTGAAGATCTCGATCAGCAGCGAGTGGGCAACCGTGCCGTCGATGATCTGCACGCTGCGCACACCGCCGTGGAGCGCGTCCAGGGCGCAGCGGGTCTTCGGCAGCATCCCTTCGTTGATGGTGCCGTCGCCGATCAGCCGGTCGACGTCGGCGGCCGACAGGCTCGGCAGGTTGTTGCCACCAGAGTCCAGGATGCCGGGCCTGTTGGTCAGCAGAATCAGCTTCTCGGCGGCCAGCGCCTGGGCCAGGTGACCGGCCACCAGGTCGGCGTTGATGTTGTAGGACTCGCCGTCCTCGCCGACCCCGATGGGGGCGATGACGGGTATGTAGTCGTCCCGGGTCAGCGAATGGATGATGCGGGCATCGATGTGGGCCACTTCGCCGACGTGGCCGATGTCGATGATCTCCGGCGCGGTCAGAGACGGATCGTTGCGGGTCAGGGTCATCTTGCGGGCCTGAATCAGACGTCCGTCCTTGCCGGTGACCCCCACCGCGCGCCCGCCGTGCTGGCTGATCAGGGTCACGATGTCCTGATTCACCAGACCGCCGAGCACCATTTCGACCACGTCCATGGTTTCGGCGTCGGTCACCCGCATGCCATCCACGAAACGGCTGGGAATGTTCAGCCGCTTGAGCACGTCGCCGATCTGCGGCCCGCCGCCGTGCACCACCACCGGGTTCATGCCCACCAGCTTCAAGAGCACGATGTCCCGCGCGAAGCTGTTCTGCAGCCGCTCCTCGACCATGGCGTTGCCGCCGTATTTGATGACCAGGGTCGAGCCGTGGTAGCGGCGGATGTAGGGCAGCGCCTCGGTGAGGACGCTGGCGATGTCGTGCGCCTGTTCGGTGGATATCTGCATCGGTCAGCGGAACTTGAGGGTCGGCTCGACGGCGCTGAGCTGAGTCTGGAACTCGTCCTGAATCCGCTCCAGGGCTTCCGGTCCGTCGGCTTCGAAACGCAGTGACAGCACCGGGCTGGTATTGGACGGCCGGATCAGCCCCCACCCGTCCGGGTAGTCGACCCGTAGCCCGTCGATGGTGGTCACCGTGCCGCTGCCGAAATCGCCTTCCGCGGCGAGCCGGTCCAGCACTTCGAACTTGGCCTGTTCGGTGGTCTGAATCTTCAGCTCCGGGGTGCTGAAGGTGACCGGAAACTGAGCGAACACTTCGTCCGCGCTCTGGTCGCCGGCGCCGAGAATCTCCAGCAGACGGGCGGCCGAGTACAGCGCATCGTCGAAACCGTACCAGCGCTCACCGAAGCAGATGTGACCGCTGAACTCGCCGGCCAGCAGGGCTCCGGTCTCCTTGATCTTGGCCTTCATGTGGGAATGGCCGGTCTTCCACATGATGGGGCGCCCGCCCAGGTCGCTGATCAGACTGTTCAGGTGCCGGCTGCATTTCACGTCGTAAATGACGTCCGCCCCCGGATTACGCCCGACGATGTCCTGGGCATAGAGCATCAGCAGTTTGTCCGGCCACACGATCTCGCCGCTGGCGGTGACCACCCCGACCCGGTCGCCGTCGCCGTCGAAGGCGAGGCCGAGGTCCGCCTGCTCGGCGCCCACCACCGTGATCAGGTCCTCCAGGTTGTGCGGCTCGGCGGGATCCGGATGATGATTGGGGAAGTCGCCATCGATGTCGCAGTACAGCGGCACCACCTCGCAGCCGAGGCGCGACAACAGTTCCGGCGCCATGACGCCGGCCACGCCGTTGCCGCAGTCGACCACCACTTTGAGGGGCTGCGCGACCACCACGTCACCGGTGATCTGATCCAGGTAGCGCTCGGACACGTCCACCGTCTCCACCGACCCGTCACCTTCCGACAAGTCGTTGTCTTCGATACGCCGGCGCAGGCCCTGGATGCGCGCCTCCGCCAGGGTCTCGCCGGCGATCATCATCTTCAGGCCGTTGTACTCCGGCGGATTGTGCGACCCCGTGATCATGATGCCGGTACCGGTGTCGAGCACGTGGGTCGCGAAGTACAGCACCGGGGTCGGTACCTGGCCGATGTCCAGCACGTCGGCGCCGCCTTCGGTGAGACCACGCGCCAGGGCATCGCGCAGTGGCGCGCTGGAGTGGCGGCCGTCGCGGCCGATGGCGACCCGGGACCGGCCGTGGGCGGCGGCCTCCGCGGCAAACGCGCGGCCGATCCAGTAGACCACGTCTTCGGTCAGGTTTTCGGTGGTGATGCCGCGAATGTCGTAGGCGCGAAAAATCTCTGCCTGCAGGTTCAGTCCCAATGCCACGGGTGAGGTGTCCTCTGTTACTTCGATACCAAAATTGTCACGGGCGCTGCCAGCCTGACTGACCTCCAGAAAGTCGTCGGCGCTGACGGCGCCCCGGGCCGCCGGCGCCGGTTCGTCGCGCAGCAGATCAGCCACCGCATCGGCCTGACTGTCAGCGCTCTCAGCGCTCTCAGCGCTTTCGGCGGTGGCCGGCTTGGCGGCCCCGGCGGCCGGCGCGGCTCCGGCCGCCGGGGCTGGCGCCGGGCTTCGGGTGGGCTCGGCCGGCCGTGCCAGTTGCGCAATCTGGCGCGACAGGTCGCCGAACACCGCCAGGCGGAATCGCTGGAGCTGCAGGCGTTGACCCTGGAGTGCGCTGGTGATCTGTTCCAGCAGGGCGTCGGCGTCGAGGCGCAGGCCCCGGGACAGGCTGGAGAACGCCAACAGGACCCCGGCCAGCAGCAGTCCGGACGCGACCGCCACGGCGGTCAGCAGGTCGATGACGCTGGCCGGCGCCGCGGCCGAAGCCAGTTCGAAACGCAGGGTCCAGTCGGGAAAGCCGAGCGCGCGCTCACTGGCGCTGATGACGGCCGCAGCGTCGCCCCATCGGACCAGGGTCACCGGCTCCGTGCCTTCGTAACTCTGCAGCAGCAGCATGCTGCCGTCTTCGGGCCGGCCGGCGGCCCGCAGGGGCGCCAGCAACAGATCGCCGGATACGGCGGCGAACAGCACGCCGACGACCCGGCCGCCGCTCATGATCGGCTCGGCGGCATGATAGCGGACGCCCTGGTTGTCGAGCTTGATGCCTTCCAGCACGAACGGTTCGGTTTCCGCCCGCTCGATCACTTCCAGCGCCGCATAGGAAATGGGCACCGCGGCGTTGCGGTCCGGCCGGGCGGTACCGGCGGGAATCAGGTCGAGGCGCTCGACGTTGGGGAGCAGGGCCGCCACTTCCGCAGCAACCTGGCTGAGCGTTTCCGGGGCGCCGGATTCGATGGCGGCGATTACCGCCGGCGCGGCGGCGGCGGCGCGCATCTGGTCGCGCAGGGATGTCACCGCAGCGTCCACCACCCCCGCGTAGCGGGCCGCGCCGAGTTCGGCCTGTTGCGCCTCGACCTGCTCGTTGGCGCCCTGAATCAGACGCAGGTAGAGCACCCCGGCCGCCACCGCCAGGCCGAGGCCCGCCACCACCAGGAGCGGCAGGGTGAAGTTCCAGATGCTGGATCCGGTGCGGCGCGCGCGGGCGGGCACACTCACCGGGGCGCCGTCCTGGTTGTTGCCTTCCAAGTCTCGAGTCCTCAATCCCTCAGCCAATGGTAGTTGGCCCGCAAGTGGGTATCTACCGTGGAGTGCCGCTGGTCGGCATCGGAGCAGGGCTGCGACAGCGGCCGACAAGCACCGCCTGGGAGGTTAGCAGTCACTCAGGAATTGGCCAGGCGCCGGGCGACGGTGGCGATGATGGCCGAGGCGATCTCAGCCTTGCCGGAGCGCTGCACGGTCTCCTCGCCGCCGTCCCAGATGATGGTGACCGCATTGTCCGCACTGTTGAAGCCGATGCCCGGATCGGACACGTCGTTGGCGACGATCAGGTCGAGGTTCTTGCGCCGGCGCTTGTCGCGGGCGTAGTTCAGAGCGTCGTGGGTTTCCGCCGCGAACCCGACCACGAAGGGGCGCCGTTCGGCGGCGGCCACGGCGGCGATGATGTCCGGATTTTCGATCAGTTCCAGGGTCATGTCGCCGGCCGTACCCTCGGATTTCTTGAGCTTCTGCCGGGCGCTGGTGGCGGGCCGGAAGTCGGCCACGGCGGCAACGCCGACGAACACGTCGCAATCGCCGAGGTGGGCCATCACGGCATCGTGCATGTCCGCGGCGCTGGTAACCGGGACGACGGTCACGTCGCGCGGCGGGTCGAGGGTCACCGGCCCGCTGATCAGGGTGACCCGGGCGCCAGCGGCGCGGGCCGCCGCGGCCACGGCGTAACCCTGACGGCCGGAACTGTGGTTGCTGATGTAGCGCACCGGGTCGATGGCTTCCCGGGTTGGGCCGGCAGTGACGACCACGTGCCGCCCGGCCAGGGGGGTGCCGGCGGCGGAACCGGCGTCCTCCTGGAGGCGGCCGCCGAGCAGTCTGGCCGCGTGCTGCACCAGAGCCTCCGGCTCCGGCATCCGCCCGGGTCCGAATTCGCCGCAGGCCATGGGCCCGCTATCCGGTTCGACGATCGAATCGCCGTCCGTGCGCAGGCGCTCGACGTTGCGCCGGGTTGCCGGGTGCTGCCACATGGCCACGTTCATGGCCGGCGCCAGCAGCAGCGGCGCGCGGCTGGCCAGCCGCAAGGTGGTCAACAGGTCGTCGGCGCGGCCAGCCGCGAGCCGGGCCAGCAGATCTGCGCTGGCCGGGGCGATCAGAATCAGCTCGGCCCAGCGTGCCAGTTCGATATGGCCCATGGCGGCTTCGGCGTGGGCATCCCAGAGATCGTTGCGCACCGGGCGCCCGGATACGGCCTGCAGCGACGTGGCGGTGACGAACCGTTCGGCGTTGGCGGTGGTCACCACCTGAATGTCGGCGCCGGCGTCACGAAGGCGTCGCACAAGGACCGGCGCTTTGTACGCTGCGATGCCGCCGCTGACCCCGACTATGATGCGGCGTCCGGAGAGTGGCGGGTCCGCGGTCGGGGCGGCGTTGCTGGCGGCGTTGGTAGAAAGGTCCGAGTCGTTGGTCATGACCATGGCGCGGCGCGGGTGCCCCGGCATCCTTTTGCTAGCGGGCAACCATACCACCAAACCCCGGCACGGCGGCGCTCCAGAGGGCCACGGAGGCGACCGGGAGCAGCAATGTGATTCCGTTATCAGATGAGGGTCCGGCGGCACATGGGCCGGGCGGCGACGGGCCGGTTTCCGAGCGGCCGCGCGAACGCCTGCTCGGCAGTGGACCGGGGGCCCTCAGCGATGCCGAGCTGCTGGCCGTCTGCCTGGGCACCGGCGACGGCCGCCGCAACGCGCTGGCCCTGGCTCGCGATCTGCTCGA
Source organism: uncultured Gammaproteobacteria bacterium (assembly GCA_942491135.1). Classification (GTDB taxonomy): domain Bacteria; phylum Pseudomonadota; class Gammaproteobacteria; order Pseudomonadales; family Azotimanducaceae; genus UBA7803. Next base: position 249,787 of record CALNZS010000023.1, read on the forward strand.
AACCTTCGGCGGCCTGCGATCCCTGCTCCACGCACCCGCCGGACGTCTGACCCGGCAGCGCGGGCTGGGGCCGGCGCGGGTGGCGATGCTGAAGGCGGTGCTGGCGCTGGGGGAGCGGCAGGCACAAGCCGGCATTGCGCACCGGCCGCTGCTCGGCGATAGCGGCGCGGTGCGCGCTTACCTGCAGCACAAGCTCGGCGGTCTGGAGCGGGAAGTGTTCGGCTGCCTGTTTCTGGATGCCCGGCATCGGCTGCTGGGCTTCGAGCCACTGTTCTACGGGTCCGTGGACCGGGCCAGCGTGCACCCGCGGGAGGTATTGAAACGGGCTCTGGAGCACAACGCGGCGGCCCTGGTGCTGGCGCACAACCACCCGTCGGGGCACCCGGAACCCAGCCCCAGCGACCTGCGCCTTACCGAAGAACTGGTGGCGCTGCTGCGGCAGATCGACGTACGGGTCCTGGACCACGTGGTGGTCGGCCACGGCGCCACCGTGTCCATGGCCGAACGCGGCCTCCTCTGACCACGTCTCTCCCACCGCCAGGCGTCTTCAGCCCAAAGGACCGAGATTAGCCGGGCCGAAGTTCGCAAAGCGAACTTCCAAGCCCGCCGTTCGCGTTGCGAACGGCGGGGCGGTTTGATATAAACGCGCCTCATTTTTTTCCGGGCCCGGAATCATGTCTCAAGTCTGCCAGGTGACCGGCAAGCGGCCGATGAGCGGCAACAACGTCAGTCACGCGCAAAACAAGACCCGGCGGCGCTTTGCCCCGAACCTGCACTATCATCGTTTCTGGGTCGATAGCGAGCAGCGCTTCGTGCGGCTGCGGGTGTCCTCCAAGGGCATGCGCATCATCGACAAGAAAGGCATCGAGCAGGTGCTGGCCGATATCCGCCGCCGCGACGCCGCCAAGTAACCGCGACTGGAGAGCCGATCATGCGCGAGAAAATCAGAATGGTGTCCAGTGCCGGAACCGGTCATTTCTATACGACCGACAAGAACAAGCGCAACACGCCGGATAAACTGGAATTCAAGAAATTCGATCCGGTGGTCCGCAAGCACGTCCTCTACACCGAAGCCAAGATCAAGTAACTGATCGCTGGCCGGGCCCGCCAGGCGTGCCCCGGTGCCCGAACTTCCCGAAGTCGAGACTACCCGCCGCGGCATCGAGCCGCACCTGACCGGCCGACGTATCGTCGGCTGGACAGTGCGCAATGCGGCGCTGCGCTGGCCGGTGCGTCTGCCGCCGGTGCTGCGCCATCAGACCATCGACGCGGTGGGCCGGCGCGGCAAATATCTGCTGCTCGAGACCGTGCCCGGCACCCTGATCCTGCATCTGGGTATGTCCGGAAGCCTGCGCATCCTGGACGCCGGGGCGACGCTGCGCAAACACGACCACGTGGACCTGCGGCTGGACAGTGGCAAGGTGTTGCGGCTCAACGACCCGCGGCGCTTCGGCAGCATCCTGTGGCATCCGCGGGGGGCGCCCGGCCAGGGCGCCACGGAACCGCACTGGCTGCTGGCGGGACTCGGGGTCGAGCCCCTGGAGCCCGAGTTCAGCGGCGAATACCTCAAGCGCCGGGCGCGAGGCCGGCGGGTGGCGGTGAAGAATTTCATCATGGACGGCCACGTGGTGGTCGGAGTGGGCAACATCTACGCCACCGAAGCCCTGTTCCTGGCCCAGGTCCGGCCGACCCTGCGGGCGACTACCGTGACGCTGGCCAGCTACACGCGCATTGCCGAGGCGGTGCGCGCCGTGCTCGGTAACGCCATCGACCAGGGTGGCACCACCCTGCGCGATTTCGTGAACCAGGACGGGCAGCCAGGGTACTTCCGGCAGTCGCTGTACGCCTACGGGCGGGCGGGATTGCCGTGCAAGCGCTGTGAGACTCCGCTCAAAGGCATCCGGGTCGGCCAGCGTGCCAGCGTCTTTTGTCCGAAATGCCAACGTGCCCAAGGTTTTGTCCCGCCCCGGTGCTAAAGTGCTGGGAACTGCGAAGTGCACGAGGAATGTGGACATGAAGCGTTCGGGCCGAATCATGCTGTGTCTGGCGGTCCTGGGCTGGATGGCCGGCACCGCCGCGCCGGCCTACGCCGCCCCCGAAGATGAGCCGACCGCGCTCGCCATGACCGGCGACGTGCTGATCGCCCGGCCGGTGGGTGTGGTGCTGACCGCCGTCGGTGCAGCCACCTTCCTGGTGAGCCTGCCTTTCACCGCTGCTGCCGGCGGCATCGAGCAGGCGGCGGACACGCTGGTCATGGGACCGGCCCGGGAGACCTTCGTACGCTGCCTCGGCTGCCGCAACGCCGGCCGTCACGAGACGCCGCGCTACGAGTGACCGTGTGCTCCCCGGCATTCAGGTCCGGGTCGAATAGGCCCTGACCACCGCCGGGTGGACGAACTGCGAGATGTCGCCGCCCAGGGCAGCGATCTCGCGAACCAGCGTCGATGAAATGAACGAGCAATCCTTGGACGTCGGCAGGAACACGTATTCCACCGACGGGTCCAGGGACTGATTCATTTCCGCCATCTGAAACTCGTAATCGAAATCGGTCACCGTGCGCAGGCCCCGCAGGATATGGCGGGACCCCTTACTGCGCACGTAGTCCACCAGCAGCGTGTTGAATCCGTCCACCGAGACCTGATCGCCAAAGTCGGCCAGCGCTTCGGTACACAAGTCGATCCGGTCTTTCAGATCGACCTTCGGATCCTTCTGGGCCGAGGTGCCGATGGCAACGATGACATGATCGAACAGATTCAACGCTCTGCGGACCAGGTCCATGTGACCTCGGGTGATGGGATTGAAAGATCCCGGATATACAACCACACGCATGTCGACCCCCCGGCAAAAGCCCGGGGATGGTAGCGGCTCGGGTCAGCACGAGGCAAGGAGACCGAAGCGGGTGTCTCCGGCGCGGCCGCTCTTGACCAGGGTCCAGCCAGGAAACTCCAGGCCGGCGCGTTCCGGCGCCTCCACGTAAACCACCCCGTCCGCAGTCAGCGCCGCCCGCAGCGGCTGGTCCAGAAGCGGCGCCAGCAGGCTGCTGCGGAACGGCGGGTCGAGAAAGACTATGTCCCACGGACCCGCCTCCCGGGCCAGCAGCCGTTCGGCCCGGCAGCAGTGGATGCGGGCGGCCGCACCCGCCTCGAGCCGCAGGGCGTTGTCCCGGAGGGCCTGCACCGCGCGCCGGTCGCTGTCGCCGAAGGTCACGTGCGCGGCGCCCCGGGACAGCGCTTCGAAGCCGAGTGCGCCGCTGCCGGCGAACAAGTCCAGGCAGCGGCTGTCGGGGACGTCGGCGCGTAGCCAGTTGAACAGCGTTTCGCGAACCCGGCCGAGTGTTGGGCGGAGATCGGCACGGGCCGGAAAAGCGAGCTTTCGCCCCTTCCACTTACCGCCGATAATGCGCACCTCGTTGCTGGCCAATCGGGTCCTGCCGCCGCTCTGCTGGCGGCATGGTGTGACAGTCCGGCGGGTCCGGCAAGCCGGCGTCGGCCCAGTGACGCCGGTCGCCGGTGCGACCCCGGTGCGACCCCGGTGCGACCCCGGTGCGACGCCGGTGCGACGCCGGTGCAATGACAGTACGCACAACAAAGGGAAATTCGTGAGCGAGGCGGACCAGCAACAGGAAGGTAACGGCGGCGGCTTCTGGGGCCGCCTGAAGTCTGGACTGCGCAAGACTCGTGGCCAGCTTGCCGAGGGGGTGGGCAACCTGCTCCTCGGCGAGAAGGAGATCGACGACAGCGTAATGGAGGAACTGGAGACGGCGCTGCTGGTCACCGACGTCGGCACCGAGACCACCCGGGAGATCATGACCGAGCTGGCCGGGCGGGTGAAACGCCGTGAGCTCAACGACACCCGGGCGCTGCACGGGGCGCTGGCGGGCCTGCTCAAGGACCGGCTGGCGCCGCTCTCGAGTCCGTTTCAGGTCGAGCCGGCCCAGCGCCCGTTCGTGGTGTTTTTCGTCGGCGTCAACGGCGTCGGCAAGACCACGTCCATGGGGAAACTGGCTCGTCATCTGAAGGCCCAGGGACTGGGCGTCATGATGGCCGCCGGCGACACCTTCCGCGCGGCCGCGGTGGAACAGCTTCAGCACTGGGGTGAACGGGTCGGGGTACCGGTGATCGCCCAGAAACAGGGTTCCGACAGCGCCTCCGTGGTTTTTGACGCGGTCCAGGCTGCCCAGGCCCGCGGGGTCGACGTGCTCATGGCCGATACCGCCGGCCGTCTGCAGGCCAAAACCAACCTCATGGAAGAGCTGAAGAAGGTCAAGCGGGTGGTGTCCCGGCTGGACGAGTCGGCGCCCCACGAGGTGCTCCTGGTACTCGATGCCACCATTGGCCAGAACGCCCTGTCCCAGGTGCGCGAGTTCGATGCGGCGGTCGGCGTCACCGGGCTGGTGATCACCAAGCTCGACGGAACGGCAAAGGCCGGCGTGTTGTTTGCCATAGCCCGCGAAGTGGCCAAACCCGTTTACTTCATCGGGGTCGGGGAAGGCGCCGAGGACCTCAAACCTTTCGATGCCGACACGTTCGTGGACGCTTTGCTGGCGCAGGACTGAGGGCTGCGGCGGCGTGGCGCAGATCGAGTTTCATCGGGTATCCCGCCGTTTCGACAACGGTCAGGAAGGCCTGAAGGAACTGTCCGCAAGCTTCGACTCCGGGTCCATGACGTTTCTGACTGGCCATTCCGGGGCCGGCAAGAGCACCTTTCTGAAGCTGCTGTTGTGTCTGGATCGGCCGACCCGGGGCCGGATCCTGGTCAACGGCGTGGACGTGACCGGACTCACCGCCCGCCGCCTGCCTCATTACCGTCAGCACCTCGGTGCAGTGTTCCAGGACCACCACCTGCTCAGTCAGCGCAGCGTGTTCGAGAACGTGGCCCTGCCGCTGCGGGTTGCCGGCTACCGGGATCGGGACGTGGCGCGCCGGGTGCGGGCGGCGTTGTCCCGAGTAGGCCTCCTGAGCAAGGAAGCGCTGCTGCCCGATTACCTGTCCACCGGCGAGCAGCAGCGGGTTGGTATTGCCCGGGCGGTGGTAACCCGGCCGAAGATCCTGCTCGCCGACGAACCCACCGGAAACCTCGACCCGGACCTGTCCCGGGACATCATGCACCTGTTCCGCCAGTTTCAGCAGATCGGCACCACCGTGGTCGTGGCCAGCCACGATCGCGACCTGATCGAGTCCATGGGCATGCGCATCATCGAACTGGCGCATGGCAGCATGGTCAGCGACCAGCCGGGCGAGCACGGTATCGGCCGCAGCGCGCCGGCCCCGGATGGCGGTGACGACGGGGCGGACGACGGAGACGATTCCGATGGCGCGTAACCGGCCGCCCCGGGAACCCTGGCCGCGGCACCGGGCCGGGTTGTTGAGCCGCGGCCGCGATCATGGGCGGATCGCCCGGGAAACGGGGCGCTACATCAGCGAACGGCTCGGCACCAGCCTGCTGGTGTGGCTACTGGTGGGAATTGCCCTGGCCCTGCCCGCCGGGCTGTTCCTGCTGCAGGTCAACCTGGTGGCCCTGACCGGTGCCTGGGAAGGGCGTCCGGGGCTCACCGTGTACTTCCAGCCCGAGGCCCCGGCCGAGGCGGTTTCGGCGCTGGCCGCAAGCCTGGAAGCTCAGGAGAGCGTGGCCCGGGTGAACGTCATCGGCGAGGCCGAAGCGCTGGCGGAGTTCGCCCAGTTCACGGGCCTCGCGGATGCCCTGGCGCTGCTGGACGAGAACCCCCTGCCGGCCTCCCTGCGCGCAACCCTGAGCGGCGCCGCGGACGGATCGGACCTCGAGTCCCTGGCAGAACTGGCGCGGCGCGGCGACGCGGTGGCCGAAGTCGTGATGGAAAAGACCTGGCTGGAGCGGGTCACCGACATAACCCGGGTGGTCACCCGGCTGGGCGTCATGCTGGGGGTGCTGTTCGGGCTTGGTGCGGTGCTGATCACGGCCACGTCGGTGCGGCTGGCCATCGAGTCGCGCCTGGAGGAGTTGAGGGTCCTGAAACTGGTGGGCGCCACCGATGCCCAGATCCGGCGGCCATTTCTGTACTTCGGGGCCATTTACGGCGCCGGTGGCGCGCTGGTGGCTGCGATGCTGATCAGCCTTTGCCTGCTCATCATCGAGGAACCCCTGGGGGCCCTGGTGGGCAGTTATGGCGGCCAACTGGGTTTCATCGGCTTCGATCTGGCGTTTCTGGGGGTCCTGTTCGCCGTGGCCGCGGTGCTGGGGGTGCTGGGGGCGCTGGTGGCTGCCGGCAGCCGCCTCAGAAACCTCGAAATTCTCTGATCTGGCGGGCCTTGAAAGGGCTCCCGGGGAACCCATACGGGGCTTAGCAGTCCAATTGGAAGAGTGCTAAACTCTTCTCCCAGGTGTTACCGGAGGTATCACATGTCCACAGGCGTGATGGCGTTCAACAATCTGTCTCCCGGCCGCGATCTGGATGGTTACCGGCGGGCGGTCAGCGCAATTCCGATCCTCAGTGCCGAGGAAGAGCGGGCGCTGGCAGAGCGCTTCTACCATCATGACGACCTGGATGCCGCTCGGGAGCTGGTCATTTCCCACCTGCGCTTCGTGGTCCATCTGGCCCGTTCCTACCAGGGCTACGGGCTGCCCCAGGCGGACCTCATCCAGGAAGGCAACGTCGGCCTGATGAAGGCGGTCAAGCGCTTCAACCCGGACGTGGGGGTGCGCCTCATCTCTTTTGCCGTGCACTGGATCAAGGCCGAGATGCACGAATTCATCCTGCGCAACTGGCGCATCGTCAAGGTCGCCACCACCAAGGCTCAGCGCAAGCTGTTCTTCAATCTGCGCAGCAGCAAGCAGCGTCTGGCCTGGCTCACCCAGGACGAAACCCGCGCGGTAGCGGAAGAACTGGGGGTCTCGGAAGAGGAAGTGTCGCGTATGGAAGGCCGGATGGCGGCCAGCGACCTGTCCTTCGACGGCTTCGACGAGGACGACGACAGCGATGGCGCGACGTTTTTCGCCCCGGTTCACTATCTCGAGCAGGCCGGGGCAAATCCCGAGGACCTGGTGGTTCAGGAAGACTGGGAGAGCAATGCCAGCGAACGGCTGGGTGGCGCCCTGGCCAGCCTGGACGAACGCAGCCGGGATATCATCCAGAGCCGCTGGCTGTCCGACGACAAACTGACTCTGCACGATCTGGCCGAACGCTACGGGGTATCCGCAGAGCGGATCCGTCAGATCGAACGCAACGCCATGCGTAAATTGCAGACGGCGGTGGCCGTCTGAGCCCATGCCCCTGGCGGGCCGGCTGCTGATTGCGGCGGGTGTTCTGGGCGCTGCCGGGGTAGCGCTCGGCGCCTTCGGCGCCCATGGGCTTCGGGATCGCCTCGGGGCCGATGGCCTGCCCACCTGGCAGACCGCCGTCACTTACCATCTGATTCACGTCCTGGCCCTGCTGGCGCTGGCCGCCTGGGCCCGTGCCGGGGCCCTGGCGCTGTCCGGCGGAGAAGGACGCGAAGGCGGCCAGCGGGCCATCGCCATTGCCGGTGTGGCGTTTGCGGCGGGCATCGTGTTGTTTTCCGGCAGTCTTTACGGGCTGGCGCTCGACGGCCCGCGCTGGCTGGGACCGGTGACGCCGCTGGGCGGGATCGCGTTTCTGTGTGGGTGGCTGGCGCTGCCGTGGGCCGCTCGCTCCATGGCACGTTGAGCGATTCACCGCCCTCATCCGGCCCCGAAGGCGCAGCCCAGGACCGCCGCGGATTGCTGCGGACCTATCTGCGCCGGCGCGGGCGTATGACTCGGGGCCAGGCCCGGGCTCTCGAGCAGTACGCGGCAAAATACCGGCTGGACGCCGCCGGTCCGCGCCTCGACCCGCTGGCCCTGTTCGGCCGGGAAGCCCCGCTGGGACTGGAGATCGGGTTCGGCATGGGCCATGGCCTGCTGGACTGGGCCAGCCGCTGTCCGGACTGGAACCTGCTGGGCGCCGAGGTTTACCAACCGGGAATCGGCGCCACCATGCTCGGTCTGGAGCGCGCAGGACTGACCAACGTGCGCCTCATCGAAGGCCTGGCGGAGCTGGCTCTGGCGGAACGCCTGGCGGTTGCGACGCTGGCCGAGGTGCGGATTTTCTTTCCCGACCCGTGGCCCAAGAAGCGCCACCACAAGCGACGCCTTATTCAGCCGGAACTGATCGACCTGTTGACCTCGCGGCTGCAGCCGGGCGGGCTGCTCTGGGTCGCCACCGACTGGCCGGACTATGCAGCCTGGATCGCCGGGGTGCTGGACGCGGCGCCGGACCTGGCCGCCCAGGGGCCGCCGCAAGTGGCGGACGGTACGGACGCAACGGAACCTGCCGCCGCCCGCCCGCGCACGCGTTTCGAACACCGCGGACTGGCGCGGGGCCACCAGGTCTGGGATCTGCGCTACACCAGAAAGCGTTGAAGTACGGTATCCAGATGGCGAAGTCCCAGTGGGGTGGCGGCGAGCCGGTCCCCGCGCACCAGTCCCTCGGCCGTCAGTTGGTCCCACAGCGGCTGCAGTCGAGCCCGATCCAGACCGGTGGCAGCCTCGAAACGCGCCACATCGGTGCCCTCCACCAGCCGCAGCGCGTTCATCATGAACTCGAACACCCGCTCGTCGCCGGTCACCGGCGATACCGCCACCGTGCCCGGATCCGCCAGGTACAGGCGCGGCTGACGGGGTTTGGCGGTGCGCTGTATATCCAGGCGGTCGCCGTGCCGGATCGAACGTTTGCCGTGGGCTCCGGCGCCGACGCCCAGATAGTCGCCGAATGTCCAGTAATTCACGTTGTGCCGGCACTGACGGCCGCTGCGGGCGAACGCGGATACTTCGTATCGCTGGTAACCCGCCTGCGCAAGCAGCGCGAGCCCCTGCTGCTCCATGTCGGCAACCTGGTCGTCACTGGCCAGCAGCGGCGGCCGCCGGGCGAACTCGGTACGCGGCTCGATAGTGAGCTGATACCAGCTCAGGTGCTCTGGCGCCAGCGCCATGGCGCGCTGCAGATCGTCCATGGCGGCGGCAACGGACTGCGCCGGCAGGGCATACATGAGATCCAGGTTGATGTTGTCGAAACCGCCGCGGCGGGCGTTGGCCACCGCACGGGCGGTGTCGCTGGAACCGTGAATCCGCCCCAGGGTCCGGAGCTGCCCGGCGTCGAAGGACTGGGCGCCGATGGACAGCCGATTGATCCCGGCGCGCCGGTAGGCGCCGAAGTCGTGGTGTTCCACGGTGCCGGGGTTGGCTTCCATGGTGATTTCCGCGTCGGCCGCCATCCATGGTGAAAGCCGGCCGAGCAGCTCGGCGAACGACGCCGCAGAGAACAGGCTGGGGGTCCCGCCGCCGCAGAACACGGTGGTGATCGAGCGGGGTTCGACGCCCGTCAGCGCCGCATCCAGATCCGTCTGCAACGCGCTCAGATAGGCCTGCTCGTCGAGCGAGCCGCGCAGGGGATGGGAATTGAAGTCGCAGTACGGGCACTTGCGAACGCACCAGGGGAAGTGCAGGTACAGCCCGAGCCCGGTGTCCATCAGCGCTCCTGGCGCAGCCGGTCCAGCAGCATGGCCACCGCACGTCCGCGATGGCTCAGACGGTTTTTGCGCAGCGGATCGAGCTCGGCGGCGGTGCGTTCCAGATCCGGCAGGTAGAACAGCGGATCATAGCCGAAGCCGCCCGACCCCCGCGGCGAGCGCAACAGTTGCCCATGCCACTCGGCGGTGGCAATCAGCGGCGCGGGATCCTCGGGATGCCGGGTGTAGACCACCGCGGCGTAGAAGTGTGCGTCGGGAAGCTCGGTGTCGCCGAGGGCGGCTATCAGTTTGGCGTTGTTGGCGGCGTCGTCCGCCTGATCGCCCGCGTACCGGGCGCTGCGGATGCCCGGCGCACCGCCCAGCATGGGTACGACCAGCCCGGAGTCGTCGGCCAGCGCCGGCAGACCGGATTGTCGGGCCGCGTTGCGCGCCTTGTCGATGGCGTTCTCGACGAACGTCGGCCGGTCCTCGGGAACCGGCATGATGCCCAGTGCCGATTGACCCTCGACGTCGATGCCGAGTGGTGTGAGCAGCGCCCGCAACTCGGCCAGCTTGCCCCGGTTGCCGCTGGCCAGAACGATCTTCATGGCGCCTCCCGGTACATCTTCTGCTGAAACTCGAGGCGGTGGCGCCGGCCGTCCGGGGTGGCGATGTCGATGTCGAAACGCAGCGTTTCCTGGTCATCGTGGCGTAGCGTCGCCAGGTAGTAGACGGCCTCGCCTTCCACCACTTCCTGAAAATCCAGGGTACGGGTCAACCCCAGCAGGTCGCGCACCACGCCGTCGACGCCGGCTTGTACCGGCCCGTTGCCGGGATCGATGACGGACACGTTGAGCAGGGCCCGGTCATTGCCGCGGCTGATGCCGTAACCGGCGGCGATGTCCGGTTTCAACATCAGGGTGGGAATGAGGCTGTAGTGAACCTCGTAGGCGCCGAGGCGCTGCATGCGCTCGGCCTGCAGTGCCGGCGAGAACACCATGGCCGCCAGCAGCCATGCCAGCCACAGGCGCCCCGGCGGCGGCCGGGTATGGCGGGCTACCGTCATGCTTCACCTCCGGCAGGCCGGCCCAGCCGATAGAACGCGTAGTTGCCGAAGAAGTTGGGGAAGTAGTTCATGAGGGGCCGGTTCACGTGACGCGCGTCGACCACGAACCGCTCGATCATGTTGAGCCCCTTGTCACGGCACAGTGCCTCGAAATCCGAGAACGTACACAGATGGATGTTCGGCGTGTCGTACCAGGCGTGGGGCAGATGGCGCGACACCGGCATCCGGCCGTGCCAGGCCAGCTGCAGACGGCATCGCCAGTGGCCGAAGTTGGGAAAGGTCACGATGCACTCCCGGCCGATGCGCAGCATCTCGTCGAGCAGGTGCTCAGGGCGGCGCACCGACTGCAGGGTTTCGGTCATGACCACCATGTCGAAGCTGTCGTCGGGAATGTTGCCGAGCCCGTCGTCCAGGTTCTGTTCCAGCACGTTCACCCCCTTGCCGACGCAAGTGGTGATGTTGTCCGGATCGATCTCCAGGCCGTATCCGTTGACCGCCTTGTGCGCCTGCAGGTGCGCCAGCAGATCGCCGGTGCCGCAACCCAGGTCCAGTACCCGGGCGCCGGGATTGATCAGCTCGCCGATGATGCGCAGGTCAGAGCGCATCGGCCGCTCCGCCGGGTTCGGCCTCCAGCTCATCGGCGAGTTGGCCCAGGTAGGCGCGCAGCACCGCGACGTAGCGGGGTACCGGCAGCAGAAAGGCGTCGTGGCCGTGCTCGCTGGCGATGATGGCGCTGGCGACGTTCTTGCGCGCTTCGACCAGCGCGTCGACGATCTCCTGGGAGCGGCTCACCGGGAAGCGCCAGTCGGTGCTGAACGACACCACCAGGAAGCGGCACAGCGCACTGGACAGGGCCGCCACCAGATCGTCGCCGTGGTCGCCGGCGGGATCGAAGTAATCGAGGGCCCGGGTCATGAGCAGGTAGGTATTGGCGTCGAACGAGCGGGAGAACGAGCGGCCCTGATGATGCAGATAACTTTCGACCTGGAATTCCACGTCCAGGCCGATCCGCGGGTCGCCGGACTTGAGCTCGCGGCCGAACTTGCGGCGCATGCCGTCGTCCGACAGGTAGGTGACGTGACCCACCATGCGCGCCAGCATCAGACCGAGGTCCGGGTTGACGCCGTTCCTGCGATAGTGCCCGCGGTGGAACTCCGGATCCGCAATGATGGCCTGGCGCGCAATCTCGTTGAAGGCGATGTTCTGTGCCGACAGCTTGGCCGCGGAGGCGATCAACACGGCGGCGCGCAGGCGCTGTGGATAGTCCATGGCCCATTGCATGGCCTGCATGCCCCCCAGGCTTCCGCCCACTACTGCGGCGAAGCGGTCGATCCCCAGGTGGTCGGCCAGCAGGGCCTGGCTGTTCACCCAGTCACGGACCGTGACCGTCGGGAAGTCCGGCCCGTAGGGCGCGCCGCTGTGCGGGTCGGTACTGAGCGGCCCGGTGCTGCCGTGGCAACCGCCCAGATTGTTGGGGCAGACCACGAAGAATCGATTGGTGTCGATGGGCTTACCCGGGCCGATGCAGGTGTCCCACCAGCCGGGTTTGCGGTCTTCCTGGCGGTGATAGCCGGCCGCGTGGTGACTGCCGGACAGGGCATGGCAGATCAGCACGGCGTTGCTGCGGGCAGCGTTCAGCGTGCCATAGGTCTCGAACACCAGCTCGAAACCCGGCAGGGTGGCGCCGCACTGCAACGCAAGGGGGTTTGTGCACAGGTACCGGTCGGGGATGACGATCCCCACCGAGTCGCAAGGCAGCGGTTCCGGCTTCAACGGCCCAGGTTCCGGATCGAAAGGGACGGCGAGTCTAAAGCAACGGCTTTCCGCCCTTCAAGCGCGGGCATGCGCCGGCGCGGCGAGGGTCGGGTGCCGGCCGATGGTCAGACGAGGCGCATGAACAGTTCCGGCAGAATGCGTTCTACGACCCCCAGAATGAGGAAAACGATGATCGGCGAAAAATCCATGCCGCCCATCGGCGGCAGCAGCCGCCGTGCCGGAGCCAGCAGCGGCTCGGTGATCTGCTGCAACAGGGCCAGCGCCGGGTGGTAGTTTCCGGGGGCAATCCAGCCGGCAATGATGACGATCAGAATCGACCACCAGAAGATACGGATGACCAGCAGGATCACCTGCAGCAGGGCAGCCACGAGTATGGTGCTGATACTGCCGACGTAGCCGCCCTGCAGGGCCGCCAGGGACATGATCAGCACGATCTGCACCACCACCGCGGCGACGAACGCGGCGAAATCCAGATTGCGGTAGCCGGGCAGCACCAGGCGCAGCGGCTTCAGCACCGGGTCGGTCAGTTTCACCAGGCCCTGAGAAATGGGATTGTAGAAGTCCACCCGGCAGGCCTGCAGCAGAAAGCGCGCGACGAACACGAAGGCGGCGATCTGCAGGATGAAGCTGACGGCAAAGTTGAGCGCGCTGTTCATGATTTCCCGAATTCCTTGGCCAGTTCTGCGGCGCGCTGGGCGGCGCCCGCCACCGCCCGCTGCATGGCGTCGTGAACGGCGGCGCCGTCCAGTATAGACAGGGCGCGCTCGGTGGTCCCGCCGGGGGAGGTGACGTTGGTGCGCAGTTGCGCCGGCGGGTCGCTGCCCTCACAGGCCATACGGGCGGCGCCGAGAGCGGTCTGCAGGGTAAGCCGGGTGGCGCTGTCACGGTCGAGGCCGAGGCGCTCACCGGCATCGATCATGGCTTCCATGAGATAGAAGAAGTACGCCGGGCCGCTCCCGGACACGGCAGTCACCGCGTCGAGCAGGCTCTCGTGCTGCACCCATAGCGTCTGTCCGGCGCTGCCGAGGATCTCTTCGCTGCGGGTGCGCTGCGCCGCGGTCACCGCGGCATTGGCGAACAGTCCAGTGATGCCGGCCCCGAGCAGAGCCGGAGTGTTGGGCATGCAGCGGACGATGGGCGTGCCGGGAGCCGACCAGGATTCCAGCGCCGCCAGCGGCACGCCGGCGGCGATGGAGATCAGCAGTTGCGCCGGGCTCGGGCGCAGCTCGCTCAGCACTGCGCCAAGCACCTGGGGCTTGACCGCCAGTACCACGACGTCGGCATCCGCCACGGCCGCCGCGTTGTCCGTGAAGGTAGCCAGCCCCAGTTCCGCGAGCCGGGCGCGCTGGTCCGGCGACGGGTCGGCGGCGCGCACCCGGTCCGGGGCCATGCCGGCGGCCAGCAGTCCGCTGGCCAGGCTGCGCGCCATGTTGCCGGCGCCGATGAAGGTGATGGTCATGTCCTGCACGAACGACTCCTGAAGTTTCCTGGAAAGGACGCTGGAATCAGCGACTGGTGCGCGGCCCGAACAGGGCGGTGCCGATCCGCACGTGGGTACTGCCGGCGCCAATGGCGTCCTCGAAGTCGCCGGTCATCCCCATGGACAGGGTATCCCAGGTTGCCGGCGCACTGGGGGCCAGTTGCCGGAACAGGTCCTGGAGGCGGCGGTAACTGGCCAGGGCTTCGCCCGCCGGCGCCGCGTCGCCGGCACGCTTGAGCACGGTCATGAGTCCGCGCAGCCGCAGGTTCGGCAGGGCCGCCATGGCTGTCACCAGCTCGCCGGCGGCGGCCGGCTCGATTCCCGCTTTGTCCGGGTCGTCGTCGATGTTCACCTGGATGGTGACGTCCAGGCTGTGGCCCGGCGGGCACTGGGCCGACAGGCGTTCGGCAATCTTCAGCCGCGATACCGTATGCACCCAGTGGAAACTGGCCGCGATGGCCCGGGTCTTGTTGGATTGAATGGCCCCGATGAAGTGCCAGACCAGGGGCAGGTCCTTCAGTTCGGCCACCTTGGCCTCGGCTTCCTGCAGGTAGTTCTCGCCGAAATGCCGGCAGCCGGCGGCGGCCGCCTGGCGGATGCGCTCCGCCGGCTGGGTCTTGGAGACCGCAATCAGGGTGATCGCCTGGGGATCGCGATGGTGACGGCGGGCCGCGTCGTCGATGCGCCGGCGGACGCGTTCGACGTTGCCGGGGACGTCCGTCCCACCGCTCACAGAGATGGACTGCAAAGTCATGTTGCCAACCCGGTCGCAGATTTCGCACCTGGACAAGCGTGCGCCCTGGAGTTCGTGGAGTATCGAGAAGGCGGATAATACTATAGGTCAGAGGGCGAAACGGACTGCCCCGGCGGCGGCGCGTGCCGTTGGTAGCGGCGCAAGCCCGCGCGAATGCAGCCGCGAATCGTGCCGCGAAGTGTCAAGCAGGGACCGCTCATGGATATCACCGAACTTCTCGCGTTCAGCGCCAAACAGGGCGCTTCGGACCTCCACCTGTCGGCGGGCCTGCCGCCCATGATCCGGGTGGACGGCGACGTGCGCCGCATCAACCTGCCGCCGCTCGAGCATCAGGAAGTGCACGCACTGATCTACGAGATCATGAACGATAAACAGCGCAAGGACTTCGAGGAGTTCCTGGAGACCGACTTCTCGTTCGAGGTCCCCGGTGTGGCGCGCTTCCGGGTCAACGCCTTCAACCAGAACCGCGGCGCCGGCGCGGTGTTCCGGACCATTCCCTCCAAGGTCCTGACCATGGAGGATCTGAGCATGGGGCAGGTCTTCAAGGACGTGTCCATGACGCCGCGCGGCCTGGTGCTGGTGACCGGGCCTACGGGGTCCGGCAAGAGCACGACGCTGGCGGCCATGATCGACTTTGTCAACGACAACCGCTACGACCACATCCTCACCATCGAGGATCCCATCGAGTTCGTCCACGAGTCGAAGAAGTGTCTGGTCAACCAGCGGGAAGTCCACCGCGATACCCACGGCTTCAACGAAGCCCTGCGCTCGGCGCTGCGGGAAGATCCGGACATCATCCTGGTGGGTGAGATGCGCGACCTCGAGACCATCCGCCTGGCGCTCACCGCGGCGGAAACCGGGCACCTGGTGTTCGGCACCCTGCACACCACGTCGGCGGCCAAGACCATCGACCGGGTGATCGACGTGTTCCCGGCGGAAGAAAAGGACATGGTGCGGTCGATGCTGTCCGAGTCGCTGCAGGCGGTGATTTCGCAGACGCTGCTGAAGCGGGTGAACGGCGGCCGGGTCGCGGCTCACGAAATCATGATCGGCACCCCGGCCATCCGCAACCTGATCCGCGAGGACAAGGTGGCCCAGATGTACTCGGCCATTCAGACCGGCGCGTCCCACGGCATGATGACCCTGGATCAGTGTCTGCTGGATCTGGTGGCCAAACGCACCATCACCCGCGACGTGGCGCGCGAAAAAGCCAAAATGCCGGAGAAGTTCTGAGCGCCCGCGGCGTAATGAAGCGCCCGCGGCGTAACAAAGCGCCCGCGGCGCTATAGATTGCCCGCGGCGTAACGGAGAAAGCTATGGAATTCGACAAGCTGCTGAAACTGGTGGTGGAAAAGGGCGCCTCCGACCTGTTCATCACCGCCGGCAAGCCGCCGATGCTGAAGATCAACGGCAAGTTGTTCAGCGCCGGTAAACAGGACCTGTCGCCGGAGCAGTCCCGCGATCTGGTGCTCGGGGTCATGAATCCCGATCAGCAGGCCGTGTTCACCAAGGACCACGAGTGCAACTTCGCCATCAACACCGCCGGGCTCGGCCGCTTCCGGGTCAGTGCGTTCTACCAGCGCAACCTGGTGGGCATGGTGCTACGGCGCATCGAAGTGAACATTCCGCGCTGTTCCGACCTGCAGTTGCCGCCCATCATCGAAGACCTGGCCATGACCAAACGCGGCCTGATCATCTTCGTTGGCGCCACGGGTACCGGTAAGTCCACGTCGCTGGCCTCCATGATCGGCCACCGCAACGAGAACTCGTCCGGGCACATCATCAGCATCGAAGACCCCATCGAATTCATCCACCAGCACAAGGGCTGCATCATCACCCAGCGCGAGGTGGGGGTGGATACCGAGACCTTCGAAGTCGCCCTGAAAAACACCCTGCGCCAGGCGCCGGACGTGATCATGATTGGTGAGGTCCGGACCCGGGAAACCATGGAGCATGCAGTGGCGTTCGCCGAGACCGGCCACCTGTGCCTGTGCACCCTGCACGCCAACAACGCCAACCAGGCGCTGGACCGCATCATTCACTTCTTCCCCACCGACCGTCACAGCCAGGTGTGGATGGACCTGTCATTGAACCTCAAGGCCATGGTGGCCCAGCAGCTCATTCCGACCGTGGACGGCCAGGGCCGGCGCGCCGCCATCGAGGTGCTGATCAACACGCCGCTGGTGGCGGACCACATCCGCAAGGGCGACGTGCACCTGCTCAAGGAACTGATGTCGAAGTCCACCGAGCAGGGTATGCAGACCTTCGACCAGGCGCTCTACAAGCTCTACAGCGAGGGCGAGATTTCCTACGAAGCAGCGCTGTCCCACGCCGATTCGCCCAACGACCTGCGGCTCATGATCAAGCTGGGCTCCGATGCCAACCCCGACCCCATGGCCGGCGTCGGCGGGCTGCGGCTGGAAGAGGACGAGGCCCCGGGCATCCAGTACCGGCGCTGAAGGGCTGCATCCGGGAGCGGACCCGTCATAGACCAGACCCGCGTCGAGGAATCCCGGCGTTACCGGCCGCGTTGCTGCTCCGTGAGCCAGGTTTCGGCAATCAGCGTGGCGGCCAGGTCGTGTGCGGGCGCGTTCGGGGCCCGAGCGCGCGCCGCCCGGGTGGTGAGCCGTTCGTCCACCAGTTCGGTGATTGTCCCGCTGCGGCGTTCCAGAATCCTGGCGAACTGGCGGGCTTTCGTCGCCATGTCGCTCTCGCTGCCGTCCATGTTCAGGGGCAGACCCACCAGCAGGCGTACCGGGCGCCAGGTATCGATCAACTTCAGCACTTCGAGCCAGTCAGGCCTGCCGCCGTTGGCGCGCAGCGTGGTCAGCGGCCCCGCCGTGCCGGTGACGGTCTGGCCGCTGGCGACACCGATGTGGCGCAGACCGAAATCGAAGGCGAGTACGTAACCGTCGGGCTGGGCGCGCGAAGTCACCCGCTCAGGCGTGGCCGGCCTGGCCGGACATGAGGCGGAAGTCGATGCCGAGCTCCGCCGCGGCGCGGATGACCCGCTCCGGGAACGGTACGCGGAACAGCACCTCGTGGGTTGGAGTCTGGTTCGCCGGGCAGGTGAGCCAGGCGTTTTCCTTGAGTTCCGATTCGAGCTGACCGGCGTCCCAGCCGGCATAACCGAGGGTGACCAGGTAGTCCCGGGGCCCCTCGCCGCGCCCGATAGCCTCCAGTACTTCCCGGGCCGCGGTGAGCATGAGCCCTTTACCGAGGTCCATGGAGGCCTCGAAACGCACGTCGTCGCTGTGCAGGATGAAGCCGCGCTCACGGGCCACAGGCCCACCGTCCATCACCGGCATGTCGCCGGGAACGCCGCTGCCCTCCACCCCGAGTTGCCCGAGCAGTTCCCGCAGCGCCAGTTCACTCGGGCGGTTGATCACCAGTCCCATGGCGCCTTCGTCGTTGTGCTCGCACAGATAGGTCACCGTGTCGCCAAAGTAGCCGCCGGTCATGGCCGGCATGGCGATCAGGAACTGATTCTTGAGGGAGTTTTCGGGTGCCATCGTCGATTGATCCCGTCAGGCTCGCTCAGGAGCCGAGGCGAGTGCCGGACTTGGAGAACTGCCAGGTCCGGATGATCTCCAGGCGATCGTACTTCTTGCGCATCTCCACCGGGAAGTCCTGGTAAGGTGCGGCCAGCCGCACGATACGCAGCGCTGCGTCATCCAGCGCTTTGTGACCGGACGATTCCAGCAGCCGCACCTCCTCCAGTTCGCCGTCGTAGCGCAGCACCACCAGCAGCCTCAGGTCGCCGTAGATGCCGCCGCTGGGGTAGTTGGCCGTGCCGATCCGTTCCACCTTCTGCCGCCAGGCGTTCAGATAGGCAGCCTCGTCGGCGGACTTGGTGGACACGCTGGTCAGGCGTTTGACCCGCGGGCGTTTGGCCAGCGCCTGTTCCTCGGCGGCGATGCGGGCTTCCAGGCTCGCGATCTCCTCAGCCAGGTCGTCGTAGGACAGAGCGGTGAATTCCGGGGTCGGGGTTTCCTCCACCGGTACCTCTTCGCTGCGGGTGACCTGATCCTCCATGGCGCTGTCCGTGGTCAGCAGTTCGCGCTGAAAGGTCGCGTCCGCCGGCATCGGGGGCGGCGGCGTGGCGGCGATGGGGGCCGGGCGCTCGGACTGAAAATCGGTTTCGCTGCGAGCGGTGGTTTCCCGGGCATCGGCCTCGGTGCCGCTGCCGAGCTGATTCGATTGGGCGATGAAATCCGCGTCCTCCGGGGCCTCGAGGTCGGCGTGCTGGGCCAGGGTCACCTCGATGGTCGGTGCCGGCGGGGCGATATCCTCGCGGGTGAAGCTGACCCCGAGTATGACCGCCGCATGCAGCGATGCGGCAAAGAACAGGGTAAAGCCGAGGCGGTCGCGTGGAGTAATGGTCAGGGCAGCCATGGTTCTCGTGTGCTATCGGACATGCAATACAGCGCCCGGCCCGAAAGTGATGGGCCGTCAGGCGCTGCGCGTCGCTCTCAGCTTAGTCTCGATCACGTCCAACAGCATACCCGCGATGTCCAGCGAAAACTGTGCGTCCAGTTCGCGAATGCAGGTGGGGCAGGTGACGTTGACCTCGGTCAGATAATCGCCGATCACGTCGATGCCGACGAACAGCAACCCGCGGCGCACCAGTTCCGGTCCCACCGTCTCGGCAATGAAGCGGTCCCGCGCCGACAGCGGCTGGCCGACTCCGGTTCCGCCGGCGGCCAGATTGCCCCGCGCCTCTCCTTCCTTGGGAATGCGCGCCAGCGCGTAGGGTACCGGTTCGCCGTTCACCAGCAGGATCCGTTTGTCGCCCTGGGCGATCTCCGGCAGATAACGCTGCCCCATGATCTGTTCGGTCCCGCTGTCCGTCAGCGTCTCCAGGACGACCCCGAGGTTGGGGTCCCCGGCCATCATCCGGAAGATGGATTTTCCGCCCATGCCGTCAAGGCGTTTGAACACCACGTTGCCCTGCTCGGCGTGGAATGCGCGCAATACGTCGTCGCGGCGGCTCACCACCAGCGGCGGACAGCACTCCGGGAAGGCGGTGGCGAAGAATTTCTCGTTGCAGTCCCGAAGGCTGGCGGGCCGGTTGCAGACCAGTACCCCCGCCTGCTCGGCGCGCTCCAGGAAGTAGGTGGCGTACACGTACTCCATGTCGAAGGGCGGATCCTTGCGCATCATGATGACGTCCAGGTCCGCAAGCGCCGTTTCCTCCGGCGCCCCGAGTTCGTACCACGAGCCGCCGGACGCATCGGCCGGATTCAGTGTTTCAGCGAAGTCGCCGGTGAGGCGCAGGGTGCGCAGGATGCCCCGGACTTCACCCTCGCGCAGCAGCAGATCACCCGTTTCCAGGTACCGGATGTCCCAACCGCGACGCTGTGCCGCGCGAATCATCGACAAGGTGCTATCTTTCTTGAGAGACAGGCTCGGCAACGGGTCCATGACGAACGCGATGCGGGGGGCCCGGGCAGGCGTGCCGGGGCCGGCCGCGCCTTCGGAAGACCGGGTACTGCCGTCATGGGTCATGGGTGAGCGTCCTGAGGTGAATTTGCTGGCTAAACTAACCTCAAGACTCATTTGCGGCAACAGAATGAGACGTAATTCCCTTATCTGACCGGGACTTATGGAACGATTTCGGGGCGCCGTGATAAAACGCGAGCGCGATGAACATTCGCGTGGCAGGAACCGGCGCGAGATCACCCGGGCGGCGTCTCACGCGCGGCTGACGGAAGACGAACGACCCTATCCACAGGGAGCATGGAACAGAGATGGAAGAGGAGCTTCAAGGCGTCAAGGTCCTGGTGATCGACGACAGCAAGACCATTCGCCGCAGCGCGGAGAACCTGCTGACCAAAGAGGGCTACGAGGTCATTACGGCTACCGACGGTTTCGACGCCCTGGCCAAGATCGCCGATTCACGCCCGGGGATCATCTTCGTCGACATCATGATGCCGCGCCTGGACGGCTATCAGACCTGTGCTCTGATCAAGAACAACAGCGAATTCAAGGCGACCCCGGTCGTCATGCTGTCGAGCAAGGACGGTCTGTTCGACAAGGCCAAGGGTCGCATCGTCGGCTCCGACCGCTACATCACCAAGCCGTTCAGCAAAGAAGAGCTGCTTGGAACGATCCGCACGCTCGTCCATTGAATCGAGAGGTCTGAACGATCATGGCACGGATTCTTGTGGTCGACGACTCTCCGGCGGAGACCCACCGGTTCGTCAACATCCTGGCCCGGCACGGGCATCAGGTGCTCACCGCGACCAGCGGCACGGACGGCATCAGTCTGGCCAGCGCCGAGCAGCCGGACGTCATTCTGATGGATGTGGTGATGCCCGGGGTCAACGGCTTTCAGGCAACTCGGCAGCTCACGCGCGGCGACGACACCGGCCACATCCCGGTGATCATCGTTTCGTCCAAGAGTCAGGACGCCGATCGGGTGTGGGGTGAACGGCAAGGGGCTTGTGGCTATCTGACCAAGCCCGTTGACGACCGCACGCTGATCGACG
Organism: uncultured Gammaproteobacteria bacterium; assembly: GCA_942491135.1. Taxonomy (GTDB): domain Bacteria; phylum Pseudomonadota; class Gammaproteobacteria; order Pseudomonadales; family Azotimanducaceae; genus UBA7803. Next base: position 270,830 of record CALNZS010000023.1, read on the forward strand.
CCGTCAACGACGTACTGCAGGCCTGATCCGTGAGCCGCGAGAACGCACTCAGCCTGCTGCGCAACATCGAAACGTCGGCTTTCCGTCACGCCGCCCAGTTGCCGCTCAAGGAAGATGCGCACCCGCAGTGGCAGGGCATGGGCTTTCAGGTCGGTGGCCTGCGCCTGGTATCCGCCATGGGTGAGATCGGTGAGGTGTTGAAGCCGCCACGGGTGGCCGCCCTGCCGGGGGTCAAGGCCTGGGTGCTGGGTATCGCCAACATCCGCGGCCGGCTGATTCCGGTAGTGGATCTGCACGAATACCTGGGCCTGGCGCCGACGCTGCCCATGGCCCAGTGGCGGGTGCTGGTGGTGGAAGATCAGGACCTCATCGCGGGTCTGCTGGTGGAGCAGTCGCTGGGTATCCAGCACTTCTTCGAAGACAGTTTCGAAGCGGCGTCCGACGAGGCGCTGGGACCGCTGGCGCCTTACGTGCGCGGTGCGTTCCGGCACGGCGGGCGCGTTTTCTACGATGTGCAACTGAAGTCGATCTTACGGGACGAGAAGTTTTTCGACGTTGCCGAACAGTCCAACTAGACACGGATTACAGGGATATGAAATCAGGGAAGTTGTCGCCGTTGCTCATTTTCATGATGCTTCTGCTCGCCGGGACCATGGCCGGGATGGCGTGGTCGGTGATGACCGGAGGATCGAACATCGCCAACAACACGGCGCTGTGGTTCGCCGTGGGCGGGATCGTGATGGTGGCCGTCATTGCCATCGTGATGATCCGGGATACCCGCAAACAGCTCGCCGAACAGGCATCGCAGAATGAACGCAATCAGGCGGCCATTCTGCAGCTCCTGGACGAGATCGCCGACCTCGCCGAAGGCGACCTGTCCATTCACGCTTCCGTGACCGAGAACTTCACGGGCGCCATCGCCGACTCCATCAACTTCGCCATAGACCAGATGCGCGGGCTGGTGTCCAACATCAACGATCTCTCCGTACAGGTGGCCAAGGCCGCTGCCGATACTCAATCGACGGCCGGCGAGCTGGCCTCGGCGGCAGAGAGTCAGGCCAAAGAGATCGGCCAGGCGTCCCACGCCATCAACGAGATGGCGGTATCCATCGACCACGTTTCCTCCAACGCGGCGGAGTCGGCGGCAGTGGCCGACCGCGCGGTGGAGATTGCCAACAAAGGCGCCGACGTGGTGCAGGACACCATCACCGGCATGGACACCATCCGCGGCCAGATTCAGGAAACCTCGAAACGCATCAAGCGTCTGGGCGAGTCGAGCCAGGAGATCGGCGACATCGTCTCGCTGATCAACGACATTGCCGACCAGACCAACATCCTGTCGCTGAACGCCGCCATCCAGGCGTCAATGGCCGGCGATGCGGGGCGTGGTTTTGCCGTGGTCGCGGACGAAGTTCAGCGCCTGGCCGAGCGGTCATCAGCGGCGACGAAACAGATTGCCGCGCTGGTGAAGACCATTCAGACCGACACCAACGAGGCGGTCATCTCCATGGAGCAGACCACGTCGGAGGTGGTGGGCGGCGCCAAGCGGGCCCAGGACGCGGGCGTGGCCCTGGAAGAGATCGAGAACGTCTCTACGTCTCTGGCGGAGCTGATCCAGAACATCTCCAACGCTGCCCGGGCACAGGCGGCTTCCGCCGGTCACGTCTCCAATACCATGAACGTGATTCAGGAAATCACCGTGCAGACCGTGAGTGCGTCCGAACAGACCGCATCGTCCATCGGCAATCTGGCCAACATGGCCAACGAGATGCGGGCATCGGTCGAAGGCTTCAAACTGCCTGAGCACAGCTGACAGGGCCGCCGCGTACGGCAACCGCCGGTTGCCGCGCGGCGCCCGCGCTGCCACGGCGACAGGACCAAGGCATCGATATGGCGACAAGCCAAGAACACTTCGCACTCGACTGGATCAAGAGCGAGTTGCTGGAAACGCTGAACACGGCGCGATCCGCGCTCGAGACGCACGTGGAGGCGCTGGAAGCCGGCGCCGATGAATCGGAAGCCGGCGCGGCGCTGCACGAATGCGTCAACGCGCTGCATCAGGTGCACGGCACTCTGGTGATGCTCGAACTCAAGGGCGTCACCCTGCTGGCCGATCACCTGGAGCGGGTAGCCAGCGCCCTGCAGGCGGGAACCATCGCCGGCGAGCATTCCACCAGCCATCAGTCGCTGATGCAGGGGATCCTGGAACTGCCTGGCCACCTGGAAGAACTGCATTCGGGCATGCCCGACACCGAGGCTGCGTTTCTGCCGCTGGTGAACGAACTGCGCGTTCAACTCGGCGAGCCGGCAATGGTCCGCGATGAAGGCACCGTAAGCCTGCAAGGCAGTGCCGGCCCCGAAGCCCTGAAGCGCTTCGACGAGATCGGCGGTACCGAAAAGACCCGTAAGATCCGGGGCGCCTACCAGCAGGTGCTGCTCACACTGCTCAAAGGCGGCGATCTGGCACGGGCCATGGAGCCGTTGCGCAAGGTGGCCCAGAGCATGGCGCGGGTCTGTGCCGGCACCCCGTTCCAGGCTCAATGGCAGGCCTTCGGCGAGTTCGTCGAGAGCCTGGGCGCGGCACAACAGAGCGGCGGACTCGACGCCGATGCGGTGAAGGTGCTGCGGCGCGTCGATTCCGAGATCCGCGAGGTTGCCAAAGCCGGCGCCGCCGCGCTGCAGCGGCCGGTGCCGATCAATCTGGTCCGGCAACTGCTGGACGGCGCGGCCGCGCGCGGCCGGCAATCGCCGCTGATGGACGAGTTGAACGCGGCGGCGGCCGAAGGCACCCGGCCCGATGCCATGAGCCAGTCGGGACGGCAGGCCCTGGTCAGCGCCGCCACCGCGCTGCGTGAAGAACTCGGCACGGTGAAGGACCGGCTGGACCTGTTCGTTCGCGGCGGCTGTGCCGACGTGGCGGAGCTGGACGGACTGCTGGCGCCCCTCAAGCAGATCGGCAGTACGCTGTCGCTGCTCGGCTTCGAGAGTTCCAAGAGCATCGTCCTGGACCAGGTCGACGCCATCGGTGCGATCGTCGATAGCGACCGCTGCGAAGAAGGACAGATCCTCGGCGTTGCCGGTGCGCTGGTCCAGGTTGACGAGAACCTGGCCGGACTCACCCATGGCGGCAAGGGTGAGAAGGAACTGATTACCGACGAGGCGCAGCGGCAGGTGGTGAGCCAGGCGCGCAGCGGCCTCGATCAGGTCAAGCAGTGCATCGTCGACTACGTGTCGTCGCAGTGGGACGTGCGCCATCTGGAGGAAGCACCTGCGCAACTCGACAGTATCGCCGGGGCGCTGCGGATCGTACCGCTGGCCCAGGCGGCGACGCTGATCGCGCGCTGTCGCGGCTACGTGCAGCAGGAGCTGATGGCCGGTCACGCCCCGACCTGGGACGAACTCGATCGGCTGGCGGACGTGCTTTCCGGGATCGACTACTACCTGGAACGGCTGTCCAGCGACAATCCGGGCGGCGCGGACGATGTGCTCGAACTGGCTCAACGCAGCCTCGAGAGCCTCGGCAGCGCCGCTGCCGCGGGCGCGGCGCTCGGCGAAACCGCCGGGGCGGAAAGCCCGGCTCCCGAACCGGCCGCCGCCACTGAATTCGAAATCGCGGAGGACGCCCGCGATGCCGCGGAAGACGCCCGCGTTGCCGCGGAAGACGCCCGCGTGCCCGCGGAAGGCATTGGCGAACCCCCGGAAGATCTTCCCGCCGGAACGCCGGCGCCGGAGTCCGATTCGGGCCCGCTGTTCGGCGCTGCCGAAAACGTTGACGCCACCGCCGTCGGCGATGCTGACGGCGAGCCAGCGCTGGAACTGGAAACGGAAGACGACTTCGATCTGTCCAGCGCCCTGTTCGACGAGATAGACGAATCCGTCGGCGAGCCCGAGGCGCCGCCGCCGGCGGCAATCGAGGAACCGCCGGCCACGGCCGCCGCGATACCGGAGCCGGCGCCGCTGGTTACCGAGGCCCCGGCCGAGACCTCCGCGGAAACGCCGACCGCAACGCCGGAAGCCACCTCGTCAGCGGCGGACTACGTTTCGTCCTCTCTGGCGGACACGTTCGACAGCGACGAGGACATCGTCGAGATCTTCGGCGAAGAAGTGGACGAAGTACTCGAGTCGGTGGACGCCCATCTGGAAGACTGGGCCGGTGCCCTGGAGGACGAGACGCCTGTTGGCGAGATCCGCCGCGCGTTCCATACCCTCAAAGGCAGTGGCCGGCTGGTGGGTGCGAACTTCCTCGGTGAAATGGCCTGGTCGGTCGAGAACATGCTGAACCGGGTGATCGACGCCACGGTGCCGGTCAATGCCGAGTTCGTGCAGGTGGTCCGCGAGGCGCGTGCCCTGGTGCCGTCGTTGCGCGATGCCTACGAGCGCCGTCAGCTTCCCGACATGGCGGCAATCGGCGCCGTGATGGAGCGGGCCGACGTGCTCGGTTCCGGCGGCAGCCTGGCGGACGTGGAAGCGTTGCCTCCGGCCGCTGCGCAAGCCGCGGGGCCGGAATCCGCCACCGCAGGCGCAGTCCTCGAGACCGAGGCGGCGCCATCGGCGCCACAAGGGGAAGCGGCTGCAGATACGGAGTCGGATACCCAACTGTTCCTCGAAGAAGCCGCCGGCCTGGTGGCGGATCTCGAGGCGGCTCGTGGTGACGACGGCGTGGTGCTGGACGATACCGTCATGCGGGCCTTGCACACGTTGTCCGGCAGTGCGGCCCTGGCGGGACTGCAGACCGTGGCGGAGCTGGCCCAGCCGGCCTACGAAGTTGCTCAGGCGCTGCGACCGGCCGGCGCCGCCGAACACCGGCTGACCGGCGATCCCGCTCAGTTCTTCCAGGACGTGGCGGTGGCCATGGCGGACGCGCTGCAGGCCCTGCGCAGCGGCCAGGAGCCGGAAGAACAGTTCCAGTTGGTTGCCGAAGCCGACCGGCTGCTGGTGGAAGGCGTCGCGCCTGTCCAGGACCGCACCCTGATGACCCTGCCGGCGCTGGGCAGCGTCATGAAGGCCCCGGAACTGCTGGACGGCTGGCGCGACGGCGCCGTCGACATGGCTCTGGCTGATGAGATTCACCAGGCCCTGGCGGAAATCGAGCGGGTGGCCCGCGACGAATCCGTCGAACCGGTGGCCGCGCTGTGCGGGGCCCTGTACCGGGCGCACCTGCGCTTCGAGTTCGAATCGCTCGATGAGCCGCAGCATGGCGTGTTCGCACTCGGCCACGATCGCCTGCTGGAACAGTTCGACGCCCTGGCGGCGGGCCAGAGTGCGTCCGTGACCCCGGAGCTGCTGGCCGAACTGGACGCGCTGACGCCGGCAGCGGCTCCGCAGGACGACGATGCGCCGGTCCTCGAGCCCGAAGAAGCTGCCGGAAGAACTTATCGGCGCTGGAAGACACCGCGGCTACCGAAGCCGCCCCCGGAGGCGCGTCCGAACACCTGCTCCCGTGGCGTGTGCACCGCACCCTGCGCCGGAACCTGTTTCCGTGGCCGCATCGCCCTCCATCGAGTTGGTGCCGGAGGACGTCGATCACGAAATCATCGAGGTCTTCTTCGAGGAAGCGGACGAGTTGCTCGAGGCCCTCGACCAGGGAATCAACGACTGGTCCGACGAACCCGACAACCGGCTGCATCTGGAGAATCTGCTGCGGGCGCTGCACACCCTGAAGGGCGGTGCGCGCCTGTCCGGGCTGACCCACCTGGGTGATCGCACCCACGACTTCGAGTCCTATCTGATCGCCTGGCAGGACAACGGTGAAGCCGCCGAACCGGGACTGTTCGACGCGCTCAACGGCTGGTACGACGAACTCGCGGCGCTGGTAGCCGGCATCCGCGCGGTGCTCGCCGGTGAAACACCCGTCATGCCGGCAGCGCAGGAAGCGCCTGCGGCGAGGGAAGCGCCTGGGGCGACGAAGACAGACACGTCGTCTGAAACCGGCGTGGCCAGTGAAACCGACGCGGTGTCCCCGACGGATGCGGCGCCGGAATCCACCCCGGTCGAACCGGAAACGTTGGAGGCGCCGCAAGCCCCAGCGGCGGAACCCGGCGAGGTGACCCAACCGGCCGCGGCCGGAACGTCCCCGGCACCGTCGAAAGTGGGACCGCCCCTGCTGCTGACTGCAGTGACGAGTGCCGATACCCCGGAGCACGAGGAGCCAGCTGCTGCCCAGGCCCGTACGCCCAGGAGATGGTGCGGGTCGGCGCCGGTCTGCTCGAGGAACTGGTCAATCTGGCCGGCGAGAGCAGCATCATCCGGGCCCGGGTCGAACAGGGCATGAGCGACTTCACCGGCGCGCTGGACGAAATGGAGACCACCATCGAGCGCCTGCGTGAGCAGCTGCGCCGTCTGGAGATCGAGACCGAAACCCAGATTCTGTTCCGCCGCGACCGGGCTCGACGGGCCGAGTACGAGGACTTCGACCCGCTGGAGATGGACCGCTATTCCCAGCTCCAGCAGCTGTCGCGCTCGCTGTTCGAGTCCGCCTCGGACATGCTCGATCTGAAAGAGACGCTGCTCTACAAGTCGCGGGAAGCGGAAACGCTGCTGCTGCAGCAGGCGCGGGTCAACACCGAACTGCAGGAAGGCCTGATGCGCACCCGCATGGTGCCGTTCAGCCGGCTGCTGCCGCGGTTGCGCCGCACGGTGCGCCAGTGGCAGCGGCGAGCTCAGCAAGAAAGTCGAGTTCGATGTCCGCAACCCGGAAGGGGAAATGGACCGGAACATCCTGGAGCGCATGATTCCGCCGCTGGAGCACATGCTGCGCAACGCCGTGGACCACGGTATCGAGAAGGAGCCGCGCAAGCAGAACGGCAAGGCGGAGCCGGCCGCATCGACCTGCGCCTGTCCCGCGAAGGTGGTGACGTGGTCATCGAGATCAGCGACGACGGCGCCGGGATCGACGTGGAGCGGGTGCGCAAGAAGGCGATCGAACGTGGCCTGATGGCGGCCGATGCCATGCTGCGGGACGACGAGATCAGCCAGTTCGTGCTGGCCCCGGGCTTCTCGACCGCGGCCTCGGTGACGCAGATTTCCGGCCGCGGCGTCGGCATGGACGTGGTGCACAGCGAGGTCAAGCAACTCGGCGGCAGCATCAACATTCTGTCCCAGCCGGGACGCGGCACCCGATTCGTCGTCCGGGTACCGTTCACCGTGTCGGTGAACCGCGCGCTGATGGTTTCCGTGGGTGACGATCTCTACGCGATACCGCTCAACACCATCGAAGGCATCGTGCTGTTGTCGCCGGAGGAGCTGGACCGCCTCTACGCGCCGGACGGCAATACCTTCGAGTACGCGGGGATGCCTTACCGGGTGCAGTATCTGGGTAACTTCCTGGGTCGTGAGTATCACCCCCAGCCCCAGCAGACCTCGGTGCCGCTGGTGCTGGTCCGCTCCGGGGAACACGCCGTGGCCGTACACGTCGATGGCGTGCAGGGCAGCCGTGAGATCGTGGTGAAGAGCCTGGGTCCGCAGTTTGCGGGCGTGGGCGGTATTTCCGGCGCGACCATCCTCGGTGATGGCAGCGTGGTGGTGATTCTGGACCTGCTGGCGCTGATCCGCACCCAGCGGTCAACGGAGACGAACCGCAACCGGCGGTCGGGCAGCGCCGCCGCCCGGACCCGCTGCGTGATGGTGGTGGACGATTCGGTGACCGTGCGCAAAGTGACCTCGCGGTTGCTGGAGCGGCAGGGTATGGACGTGGTGGTGGCGAAGGACGGTGTCGAGGCGGTTTCCATGCTCCAGGAGCGGCGCCCCGACGTCATGCTGCTGGACATCGAGATGCCGCGCATGGATGGCTTCGAGGTGTTGCGTCAGGTCCGGCGCGACGAACAACTCAAGGATCTGGCGATCGTGATGATCAGTTCCCGCACCGGTGCCAAGCATCAGGAGCGGGCGGCCCAGCTCGGCGTGAACCGGTTCCTGGGCAAGCCGTTCCAGGAAAGTGAGCTGCTCGGCACGATCGACGAACTGGTGGACTGAAGCGATGACGATGGCAGCGGCTGTGGCGAACGACCCTTCGGAACTGGCGTGTTTACTGATTCCGCTGGATGGCGGTCAGATCCTGCTGCCCAGCGTGTGCATCGCCGAGATCATGCCATGGCGCCGGATCAAAGCCGCTGCCGATGCGCCGTCCTGGTGCCTCGGTCTGCTCGGCTGGCGCGGCGAGACCGTCCCGGTGGTGCGCTTCGAGCAGCTCAATCAGCCGCGCGCCGGCGCCCCGGCGCCGGGGCGTTGTCTGGTGGTCATGAATCGCACCGGGGCCGGAACCGTACCGTTCTACGCGCTGGCCAGTGAAGGCTTGCCGCGCCTGGTGCAGTTGTCGGAACCGGACATCGGTGACGACGATCAGCGTCCGGGCAAGGCGGAGCTCAGGGCCGTGCGGCTCGGCGCCGAGGTGGCGAGCATTCCGGACCTGGCCTATCTCGAGAGTCAGGTAGCGGCCTTCGTCGGCAACAGCATCCCCAATCCGCGCTGATCGCTGGCCCGCTCAGGGCCAGCCCCAGCCATGTCGAAGCGCGGCCAGCACCGCCAGCGGCGCGGTTTCACCCCGCAGAATTCGTGAACCCAGGGCAAAGCGCTGGGCACCGAGGCTTTCGAACGACCGCCGCTCGGCATCGTCCCAGCCGCCTTCCGGGCCGATCAGCACGCCGGTGTCGGCACGTGGCAGGCCGACGGGCAGTGTCGGCGCGCCGGGATCGAGCAGGAGCCAGCGCGCTGCCGGCAGATCCGCCAGGAACTCGCCGAGGGCCCGGGGTCGGTGCAGGCGCGGCAGATGCAGGGCGCCGCATTGCTCGGCGGCGCTCTCGATGACCCGCTGCCAATGCTCGACCTTGCGTGCCAGTCGCTGGGGATCGCCGGGAACGTTGCTGCGCGCGGCCCGGACCGGCCAGATGTCTGTGGCGCCGAGCTCGGTGGCTTTCTGGACCACCGTGTCCATGGCCGCGCCTTTGAGCTGACCCTGGACCAGATGCAGCGCGTGGTCGGGGGGCGCCGCGTCGGCGACCTCGGTGCCCAGGGTCAGGGTTGCGGTGCGGGTGCCGGCATCCGTCAGGGTGGCGGTCCAGGCCCGGCCGCTGCCGTCGAACACTTCCATGGTGCCGCCCCGTGGCAGCCGCAGAACGCGGATCAGGTAGTGGGCACGGTCCCGGTCCAGTTCCAGACGCTGGTCCGAGTGCAGCGGAGGCGGGTGATAGAGACGCTGGCTCACGGGCGCCGCGCGGGCTGCTTCAGGCGCCACCCGGGCCGGCCAGCCCCAGATTGCGGCAAACGGCCAGGCTGGCGCCCCAGCGATTCAGGGTATAGAAGTGCAACCCCGGCGCGCCGGCCGCGAGCAGGTCCTGACAGAGCCGGGTGACCACCTCGATGCCGAACTCGCGCAGCGCCGTTTCATCGTTCTGCATGGGTTCCAGGCGCTGGCGCAGCCAGCGCGGGACGTCGGCGCCGCACTTCTCGGAGAACCGCAGCAGCCCTTCGTAGTTGGTGATGGGCATGATGCCGGGAACCACCGGAACGTCGATGCCAGCCTGGCTGCAGCGCTCCAGGAAATCGTAATAGGCGTAGGGATTGAAGAAATACTGGGTGATGGCACTGTCGGCGCCGGCTGCCACCTTGCGGCGGAAGAACTCCAGGTCCGCCTCGGGAGACGTCCCGTCCGGATGGACCTCGGGGTAGGCGGCAACTTCGACATGAAAATGATCGTTCGAATGTTCGCGGATCCAGCGCACCAGGGTCTCGGCGTTGTGCACCATGCGGGCGCGGCCCGATCCGGACGGCACGTCACCGCGGAGCGCGACGATGCGCTGGACGCCCATGGCCTTGTAGCCGTCCAGCAGTTCGAAGACTTCCTGCTGGGAGTCGGCGCCGATGGACAGGTGCGGGGCCGCGTTCAACCCCAGGTTCAGGAGCTGCCGGATGGTCTCGCGGGTACCGTCACGGGTGGAGCCGCCGGCGCCGTAGGTGCAGGAGAAAAACTGCGGCGAACACGCCGCCAGCTTGCCGGCTACCCGCTGCAGGCTTTCCTGCCCGCCTTCGCTGCGGGGCGGGAAGAACTCGAAGCTGACGCCGGGCGCGCCGGCGTCAGCGCGATTCCGATCGGGTCTGGTCTGACTCATTGCTGCTCAGGACTCCTGCGCGCGCCGGCTGACGATTACGATGCCGCGGCCAGAGCCTCCGCCTTGTCGGTCCGTTCCCAGGTGAACGTATCCTCGGTCCGGCCGAAATGGCCGTAGGCCGCGGTGGCGCGATAGACAGGCCGCTTCAGATCCAGCATGTCGATGAGCCCCTTCGGCCGCAAATCGAAATGCTCACGAACCAGCTGAACGATCTTCGCGTCGGGCAGCTTGCCGGTGCCGAAGGTGTTGAGGCTGATGGACGTGGGTTCGGCGACGCCGATGGCGTAGCTGACCTGGATCTCGCAGCGCTCGGCCAGGCCGGCGGCGACGATGTTCTTGGCCACGTAACGGCCGGCATAGGCGGCCGAGCGGTCCACTTTCGACGGATCCTTGCCGGAGAAGGCGCCGCCGCCATGACGCGCCATGCCGCCGTAGGTGTCGACGATGATCTTGCGGCCGGTGAGGCCGCAGTCGCCCACCGGCCCGCCAATGACGAACTTGCCGGTGGGGTTGATCAGGACCTTGGTCTTCTCGGAGATCCAGTTGCTGGGCAGCACCGGCTTGATGATTTCTTCGCGCACCGCCTCGTGCAGATCCGCCTGGGACACTTCCGGGTCGTGCTGGGTGGAGAGCACCACGGCGTCGACCGCCACCGGCTGACCATTCTCGTCGTACTCGAAGGAAAGCTGACTCTTCGCGTCCGGCCGCAGGAATTTGAGTCTGGTGCGGCGCATTTCCGCCTGGCGCTTGACCAGGCGGTGGGCATAGGTGATGGGCGCCGGCATCAGCACGTCGGTTTCGTTGCTGGCGTAGCCGAACATCAGGCCCTGATCTCCCGCGCCCTGCTCGTGATCCTCCGACTCGTCCACGCCCATGGCGATGTCGGCGGACTGCCGTCCCAGCGCATTGATCACGGCGCAGTCGTCGGGGTCGAAGCCGAGGGCCAGACTGTCGTAACCGATTTCGCGGATCACCTGACGCACCAGAGCGTCCAGATTGACCACCGCCCGTGACCGATACTCCCCGGCCAGCACCACGATACCGGTTTTGATCAGGGTCTCGCAGGCCACCCTGGATTCCGGGTCCTGCTCGAGCATGGCATCGAGGACCGCATCGGAGATCTGGTCCGCCATCTTGTCCGGATGGCCTTCGGATACGGATTCAGACGTAAACAGGCTGTAGTCGCTCATGCTCGGATTGGTTTCCTGGCAGATGGAAGCGCGGCATTGTAACCCAGGGTCCGGTACCGGGTGTGGGTGGTTTGTGGCGGCCCCGAAGGGGCGTGTGACCGGCGGCTGGGGCCGCCGCCGGGGCTTCGGACACCGGCCGGGTCGAATTGAAGTGACCCACCGGAGCAGGGACAATAGCGGCCCTTCGCTGCCGCGGACACCTCAAGGGACACGATGTCATCGAGAATTGACAGGGCGAATGCCATTCGCGCACTCGCCATGGACGCCGTGCAGGCGGCACGGTCGGGGCATCCCGGGGCGCCCATGGGCCTGGCCGATGTGGCCGAGGTGCTGTGGCGCGAAGTACTGGCGCACAATCCGGGCGATCCCCAGTGGTTTAACCGGGATCGGTTCGTGCTGTCCAATGGGCATGGCTCCATGTTGCTGTATGCGGTGCTGCATCTGTCCGGATATCCGGTGAGCATGGATGACATCCGGGCGTTCCGGCAGCTCCACGCGCCTACTGCCGGCCATCCGGAGTTCGGCGAATGCCCCGGGGTCGAGACCACGACCGGGCCCCTTGGCCAGGGGTTTGCCAATGCCGTGGGGATGGCCCTGGCGGAGCAGCGGCTGGCCCGCCACTTCAATCGGGACGGCTATCCGGTGATCGACCACCGCACCTGGGTGATCGCCGGTGACGGCTGCATGATGGAAGGCATCTCCCACGAGGCCGCCTCGCTGGCCGGCACCCTGAAGCTCGGCAAGCTGATCTGCATCTACGACGACAACGGCATATCCATCGACGGTGAGGTGCAGGGCTGGTTCACCGAGGATGTGCCGGCACGCTTCGAAGCTTACGGCTGGCGGGTGATCCGGGACGTGGACGGCCACGACGGCGATGCCCTGCTCGGGGTGCTCAACCAGGCCCTGGAACCGTCGGAGCAGCCGACCCTGATCTGTGCCCGCACGGTGATCGGCCGCGGCTCGCCGAACAAGGCCGGCACCGCCGATGTCCACGGCGCGGCATTGGGCGACGAGGAGGTGGCGGCCACCCGCAAGGTGTTGAACTGGGGTTCGGCGCCGTTCGAACTCCCCGAGCACATCGTCACTGACTGGGATTGCCGGGCCCGTGGCGCCGGCCTGCAGAAACAGTGGCAGGAAATCTTCGATGGCTACCGGCGTGCGTTTCCGGAACTGGCGGCGGAGCTGTCCCGGCGCATCAGCGGAGCGCTGCCGGAAGGCTGGGCCGAACCGCTGCGGCAACTGGCCCGCGAGGCCCAGGCCGATCTGGCGCCCCTGGAAACCCGCAAGTCATCGCAACGCTGCCTCGGGGCCCTGGCCGAGACGCTGCCGGAACTGCTGGGCGGATCGGCAGACCTCACCGGCTCCAACGGGACCCGCTGGAAAGACGCCCCGGATGACCAGTACCTGAGCTACGGCGTGCGTGAGTTCGCCATGACCGCGATCACCAACGGCGTGGTGCTGCACGGTGGGCTGCGCCCGTTCTCGGGAACCTTCCTGGTGTTCATGGAGTACGCGCGCAACGCGGTCCGCCTGGCGTCGCTGATGAAGATTCCCAACATCCTGGTGTACACCCACGATTCGGTGGCCCTCGGCGAGGACGGGCCGACCCATCAGCCCATCGAGCAGCTCACCAATCTGCGCACCACGCCGGGATTGTCGACCTGGCGGCCATGCGACACGGTGGAGAGCGCGGTGGCCTGGGAAGCGGCCATTGCCAACCGGCATGGTCCTACGGCGCTGGTCTTCACCCGTCAGAAAACCCGCGCCCAGGCGCGCGACGACGCCACTTTCGCCGCCATCGGCCGGGGTGGTTACGTGCTCCGGCGGGAGACCGGCGACGAGCCCGACGTGGTGCTCATCGCCACCGGCTCCGAGGTGGAGCTGGCGGTGGCGGCGGCCGACACTCTGGCCGCGGACGGCGTGGCCGCACGGGTGGTTTCCATGCCGTGCGCCGAGGCGTTCCTGGCCCAGCCCCGGGATTACCGGGACTCGGTGCTGCCGCCGGCGCTGCGGGCCCGGGTTGCCGTGGAGGCGGCGCACCCGGACTACTGGCGCAAGTTCGTCGGCCTGGACGGCGCGGTGGTCGGTATCGACCGCTTCGGGCTGTCGGCGCCGGGCGAACAAGCCATGGAGGCACTGGGCATGACCGTGGAGCACGTGGTGCAAGCGGCGCGTGGGGTTCTTTGAAGGCAACGCTCGCGGGCGGCGGCCCGGCCGCCGCCCATGGCGTATACGACGCAACAGCACGCTGACCTGATGCACGAATCGAGGAGGTAAGTGATGACGACGGGCCGGGCGGCATTGCCGCGGCGCGAGATGGCGGACCTGGATCTCGCGGGCAAACGGGTTCTGATTCGGGAAGACCTGAACGTGCCGGTGAAGGACGGCCGGGTCACCAGTGACGTTCGGATCCGGGCGGCGCTGCCGACGCTGCAGCATGCTCTCGATGCCGGCGCCGCGGTCATCGTCATGTCCCACCTGGGCCGGCCCGAGGAAGGCCGGTTCGACCCCGAGTATTCACTGGAGCCGGTGGCCGAGCGCCTGGGAGAGCTGCTGGGGCGTCCGGTGCCGGTGCTGCGGGACTGGCGCAAGACCGGCGCCGCGGTCCGCCCCGGGGAAATAGCGCTGCTGGAGAACGTGCGTTTTCTGGAAGGCGAGAAGAACGATGCCGAGCCGCTGGCTCAGGCGCTGGCGGCGCTCTGCGACGTGTTCGTGATGGACGCCTTCGCCACCGCCCACCGGGCCCAGGCGTCCACCCACGGGGTGGCGAAATTCGCGCCGGTGGCCTGCGCCGGTCCCCTGCTGGGGGCCGAGCTGGCGGCGCTGGAGCGCGCTCTGGCCGAGCCGCGCCGGCCGCTGGTGGCCATCGTCGGCGGCGCCAAGGTATCGACCAAACTGGAAGTGCTGGATTCGCTGGCGGAACTGGCCGACCGCATCATCGTCGGCGGCGGGATCGCCAACACCTTCATTGCCGCCGCCGGGCACGGCGTGGGCAAGTCGCTGTATGAGCCGGATCTGGTCGAGGCGGCGCAACGCATTGCCGCCAAGGTGGATGTGCCGCTGCCGGTGGACGTGATGGTGGGTAAACGATTCGACGACTCGGAGCCGGCGGTTGTGAAGGCCCTGGACGAAGTGGCCGATGACGACATGATTTTCGACATCGGGCCGGAGACCGCCCGGCAATGGGCCGCCGGCCTGGCCGATGCCGGCACGGTGTTGTGGAACGGTCCGGTGGGGGTATTCGAGTTCGATCAGTTCGGGGAGGGCACCCGGGTGCTGGCAGAGGCCATCGCCGGGGGAGAGTCGTTCTCCATTGCCGGCGGCGGCGACACGCTGGCGGCGATCGACAAGTACGGGGTGTCGGAAGGCATCTCCTATGTCAGTACCGGCGGCGGCGCGTTCCTCGAGTTCGTGGAGGGCAAAACCCTGCCGGCGGTGGCGGTGCTGGCCAGCCGCGTCGATTCCTGAGCGGCGGGCCGATGCCTCGTCTCCCAGCATTCGAGTCGCCTTGCCATGGCTGAAGACCCGTCGCCGCCATTCGATCCGGAGGCGCTGCGGCGCGGACTGCGGCCCCTGGATTCCGCCAGCCCGGCCACCCTGAGTGATGCCGAACGGGCCTACCTTCGTCATTACGGCATCAATTTCCAGGTGCCGGGCATGAGCCACCACTTCGGCACCGTCGGTACCGCCGATCACGTGCTGGCGGTGCATGCCTGGGTGCCGACCCCGGCGCGGGGTACGGTGGTGGTGGTGCACGGCTACTACGACCATACCGGTCTCTACGGGCATCTGATCCGGCACCTGATCGAACAGGACTTTGCGGTGCTGGCGTTCGATCTGCCCGGTCACGGACTGTCCAGCGGCGAACCGGCGACCATCGACAGCTTCGACCACTACGTGGCGGCGCTGGAAGCCAGCCTCGGGGCCATGGAAGCCCATCTGCCCGGGCCGGCCATTCTGCTGGGGCAGAGCACCGGCGGCGCGGTGGCCATGGAGTGGCTGCTGGCGGGCGGGTACCGGCGCGATACCAATCCGTTCGCCGGTGTGGTATTGCTGGCGCCGCTGGTGCGGCCGTACCGCTGGCCGCTGACCCGCGTCTATTACGAGGTGGCACGTCATTTCGTTGCCCAGCGACCCCGGGCGTTTCGCGGCAACAGTGGAAACCCGGAGTTTCTTCAGTTCCTGCGCGATGCCGATCCGCTGCAGGCGCGGGTGCTGCCGGTGGCCTGGGTCACGGCCATGCAGCGCTGGCGGCGGCGCTTCGAACGTTACCCGCCGACGGACATCGCCCCGCTGGTGGTCCAGGGTCAGCGCGACACGACCGTGGACAGCCGTTACGGGCTGCGGGTCATTGCGCGGCTGTTCGAGCCGCGGCTGTTTCTGGTTCCGGAAGCCGGCCATCATCTGGTGAACGAAATTCCGGAGCTGCGAACGCAGATTTTCCAGGCCATCGACGGCGAACTGGCGGGCGCCACCCGGCCCTGATCAGAACAGTACCCGGACCCGGAGGGTGGCGGGGATGGCGCGCAGTGCTTCCAGCACGCCCTGGGAGTAGTCGGTTTCGATGTCCACGACCACATAGCCGATCTGGCCGCTGGTCTGCAGGTACTGTCCGGCGATGTTCACCTGCTGGTCCGAGAGCACCTGGTTGATGGCGGACATGACCCCCGGGACGTTGCGGTGGATGTGCAGCAGACGGTGCTGGTTGGGGTGTTCCGGCAGCGCCACCTCGGGAAAGTTCACCGCCGACAGGGTGGACCCGTTGTCGCTGTAGCGGATCAGTTTCTCGGACACTTCCAGGCCGATGTTCTCCTGGGCCTCCTGAGTGCTGCCGCCGATGTGCGGCGTGAGAATCACGTTGGGCAGTCCCTTGAGCGGCGATTCGAACGGTTCGTCGTTGGAATTCGGCTCGCTGGGGAACACGTCCACCGCCGCGCCCAGCAGTGCCCCGTCACGCAGCCGGGCGGCCAGCGCGTCGAGGTCGATGACGTTGCCGCGGGACGCGTTGATCAGCACCGCGTCCTGCTTCATCAGGCCGAGCGCCCGGTCGTCGATCATGTTGCGGGTCTGGGCGGTGGCCGGTACGTGCAGGGTCACCACGTCCGCTGCCCGCAGCAGATCGTCCAGGGACTCCACCTGGCGCGCATTGCCCATGTTGAGCTTCTTCAGCACATCGTAGAACACCACCTGCATACCCAGGCTTTCGGCCAGCACGCCGAGCTGGGCGCCGATGTTGCCGTAGCCGATCACGCCCAGGGTCTTGCCGCGCACCTCGAACGACGAACGGGCCGACTTGTTCCACTGCCCGCGGTGCATGCGGGTACTTTTCTCGGGGATGCCGCGCAGCAGCAGGATGGCCTCCGCCAGCACCAGCTCGGCGACGCTGCGGGTGTTGGAAAACGGCGCGTTGAAGACCGGAACCCCTGCCAGGGTGGCCGCGCCGAGGTCTACCTGATTGGTGCCGATGCAGAAACAGCCCACGGCGATCAGGCGCCGGGCGGCGGCCAGCGCGGCTTCGTCCACCTGCGTGCGGGAGCGGATGCCGAGCATGTGCACGTCGGCCAGGGCCGCAGCCAGTTCCTCGCCCTGCAGGGCGTGGCCGAGCGCGGTGACGTTGCGGTAGCCGGCGCGGGCCAGGTTGTCCTGGGCGGACGGGTGCACACCCTCCAGCAGCAGAATCCGGATCCGGTCCTTGTCGAAAGAGGTGTGCTGCAAGTTTCTGGCCCCGTGAAAAGGGCGCATATACTAGCAAGCTCGATTTCCAGCGAGGCGAAAATGTCCCACGTGCTCGATGAAAGGCTTTCACCCGGTCAGGTTCGCCGGGACGCCGACACCCTGGCCAACTGGGGCTGCGACTGGACCCGTAGCTACACGGTTGCGCCGAGCGCGGTGGTGTTCCCGGAGTCGCTGGAGGACGTGGTCGAGATCGTTCGCACCGCCAACCAGGAGCGCCTGGCGCTGGTGCCGTCAGGCGGCCGCACCGGATTGTCCGGCGGCGCGGTGGCCGGCAACGGTGAACTGGTGGTGTCGTTCGACCGCATGAACCGGATCCTCGATTTCGAGCCGGCGGACCGGCTGGTGACGTGCGAGGCCGGTGTCGTCACCCAGGTCCTGCAGACGTATGCGGCGGAGCGGGGGTTGCTTTACCCGGTGGACTTTGCCTCGGCCGGCTCCAGTCAGATCGGCGGCAACATCGCCACCAATGCCGGCGGCATCAAGGTGATCCGGTACGGCTTGACCCGTGACTGGATCGCCGGGCTCACCGTGGTGACCGGCGCCGGTGACGTGCTCGAGCTCAATCACGGCCTGGTCAAAAACGCGACCGGCTACGATCTGCGGCATCTGTTCGTCGGATCCGAAGGAACCCTCGGCATGGTGGTCCGGGCCGAAGTGCGGCTGGCTTCCCAGCCGGAGCCGCAGCGGGTCATGGTGGTGGGCGTAGAGCGGTTCCGGGACATTCTTTCCGTGCTGGGGCGTTTCCAGCAGAGCGTCACGCTGTCGGCATTCGAGTTCTTCTCGGAACTGGCGCTGCAGAAGGTCACCGCCCATCGCGATCTGGCCCGCCCGCTGGCCGGCGCGATGCCGTTCTACGCCCTGCTGGAATTCGACCAGAGTGCCGAGGACGCGGCGCTGGCGGCCTTCGAGGCCTGTGTCGAACAGGGCTGGGTGAGCGACGGCGTGCTCAGTCAGTCCGAGTCCCAGTCGGCCAGTCTGTGGGCGCTGCGCGAGGGTATCTCCGAGAGCATCGCCCCGCTCACCCCCTACAAGAACGACCTGGCCGTGCGGATCTCCCGGATGCCGGACTTCCTGGACGAGGTGGATGCTCTGGTGTCACGACACTACCCGGACTTCGAAGTGTGCTGGTACGGCCACATCGGCGACGGCAACCTGCACCTGAACATACTCAAGCCGGCGGCGCTGGATCAGGCCGGGTTCTATGCCCGCTGCCACGAGATCAGCCCGCGCATCTTCGACGCGGTGGCTTCCCGTCGCGGCAGCATCTCCGCCGAGCACGGGGTCGGGCTGCTCAAGCGCGATTTTCTCGGCTACTCGCGCAGTCCGGCGGAGATTGCCGCGTTGCAGGGGATCAAGGCGGTTCTCGATCCCAACGGCGTGATGAACCCCGGCAAGCTGTTTCCGCCGCCGACCTGAGCGCCATTCACCCGAATCGGCGCGCCTAACGCATCTGGCCCCGGACCTCGCCGGGCGGGGCGAAGTCGGTGTGGACGTTGACGTAGATCAGACCGTCCTCCATGGCCTGGGCCAGGGCCGCGATGTTGTTCACCGGCCGCCCCACCACGCTCTCGCAGTCGGCGCCGGTGAAGTGGGTGCTGTCCAGACTGCCGCGCACGCCGCTGCCGTCGAAGGCCAGCGGCCCGGGGCCCACCAGACCGAATGCCACCGGACCGTTCTGGCCGGCCCGGCCACAGTGCAGATGGGCGGCCAGAAAGGCGCCGTTCAGGTCGCGGACCCGCAGGTTCACGTGGACCGCCGACAGGCCCTGGTCGAAACGGGCTGCGATGCGGCCGCTGCCGGCGCTATCGACCCCGCCCGGAACCAGGTCGCCGTTGGCGTCGACGACCACCTCCTGGGCGCCCGAGAGGCGGGCCGTGAAAGTGGCTCCGTCCGCCAGCGCGGGGGCACCGGCCAGCGCCATGACCAGGCCGGCCACGGCGGGAGAAACAGACGTCACGACGGAAAATCGTCCGGCGTTCATGGGTGCGTTCATGAGTGCCTCCTGTGGAGACCGATGTCGGAATTGACGACGACGGCCTGGCGGCCGCCCCCTCTCCCCGGTGGGGAGCGGAATGCTACGCCCTGACGGGCGGGCCGACGAGGCCGCACTGTCCGACAGTCTGCCGCAGACGCCGGCCTGTAGGCCGAAGACGCCGGCCGCAAGGAGGGCTCAGTAGCGCTCGATCCCGGTGTCCCCGGCCAGCAATACCACGTCCGCGGACCGGGCGGCGAAGATGCCGTTGCAGACCACGCCGACGATGTTGTTGATGGTGTGCTCGAGCTCGGCCGGATGCAGAATTTCCAGGCCGTGGACGTCGAGGATCAGGTTGCCGTTGTCGGTGACGAAACCTTCGCGCAGCTCCGGGTGACCGCCCAGGTCGCGCAGAGCCCTGGCCACCAGCCCGCGGGCCATGGGGATCACCTCCACCGGCAGCGGGTAGCGGCCGAGGACCGGAACCCGTTTGCTGGCGTCGACGATACACACGAACCGGTCGGCCGCGGTGGCGACGATCTTCTCCCGGGTCAGCGCCCCGCCACCGCCCTTGATCATGGCGCGGGCGCCGTTCACCTCGTCGGCGCCGTCCACGTAGACGGCGACCCGGTCCACCGCATTGAGGTCGAGTACGTTGATGCCGTGGCCGCGCAGACGCTCGGCGCTGGCTTCGCTGGAGGACACGCAGGCGTCGAACAGATGCTTGACCTCGGCCAGCGCGTCGATGAAGTAGTCGGCGGTGGAACCCGTGCCGACCCCGACGATGGTTGCGCTCTCCAGGTCCGGCCGGATGTAGTCCACGGCGGCCTGGGCGACACTGCGTTTCTGCTGATCTTGGTTCATACTCTTCCGTTTGCCCGGCATGCCGGGTCGCTCGGGGATTGGGTCAAGACGCTATCATGCTGGAACGCTACGTAAAGAAAATCCTGTCGTCACGCGTTTACGACGTAGCGGTGGAGACCCCGTTGCAAGCGGCGCCCAAGCTGTCCGCGCGCACCGGTCACCAGGTCCTGCTCAAACGCGAAGACATGCAGCCGGTGTTCTCTTTCAAGATCCGCGGCGCTTACAACAAGATTGCTCAGCTTTCCGAGGCGGAGCGGGCGCGCGGGGTCATTGCTGCCTCGGCCGGCAACCATGCGCAGGGGGTTGCGCTGGCGGCCCGGCGCCTGGGGCTCAAGGCGACCATCGTCATGGGCCGCAATACGCCGTCGATCAAGGTCAACGCCGTTCGCGACCTGGGCGCCCGAGTGGTTCTGCACGGCGACGGCTTCGACGAGGCCAAGGCCCACGCCGACGGTCTGGTCGACAAACACGGCTACACGTTCGTGCACCCCTTCGACGACGTCGACGTCATCGCCGGCCAGGGCACGGTGGGGATGGAGATCATGAATCAGCACGGCCGCGCGCCGGATGCGGTGTTCGTGCCGGTGGGCGGCGGCGGACTGATTGCCGGCATCGCCGCCTACCTGAAATACCTGGCGCCTCAGACCCGGGTGATCGGCGTGGAGTCCGAAGGCTCGGCGTGTCTGAGTGCCGCCATGGCCGCCGGCAGGCGGGTCAAGCTGCCGTTCGAAAGCCTGGATCTTTTTGCCGATGGCGTGTCCGTGGCCCAGGTGGGAAAAGAGACCTTCAAGGTCGCCCGCCGCTGCGTGGACCGGGTGATCACCGTGAGCACCGACGAGATCTGTGCGGCGGTCAAGGACCTGTTCGACGATACGCGGTCCATTGCCGAGCCCTCCGGGGCACTGGCGGTGGCGGGCCTGAAGAAGTATCTGGAGGGCGCCGAACTGGCGCCGGACAGCCATCTGGTGGCCATCGTCAGTGGCGCCAACGTGAACTTCGACCGGCTCCGGCACATCTCCGAACGGGCCGAAGTAGGCGAGCAGCGCGAGGCGATCCTCGGGGTCACCATACCCGAGCAACCGGGCAGCTTCCGGCGTTTCTGTCAGACCCTCGGCAAGCGCTCCGTCAGTGAATTCAACTACCGCTACGCCAGCAACGACGAGGCGCACGTCTACGTCGGGTTGCAGGTGGCGTCTCCCGGCGACCGGGCCAGCGTGCTCGACGTCCTGCGCGACGCGGGCTATGCGGTTCAGGACATGACCGAGAACGAAGCGGCCAAGCTGCACGTCCGGCACATGGTCGGCGGACGTTCCCTGGGTGACAAGGCCGAGCTGCTGTACCGGTTCGAGTTCCCCGAGCGCCCCGGGGCCCTGCTGCGCTTTCTCTCGGTTCTGGGCGCACAGTGGAACATCACCATGTTCCACTATCGAAACCATGGCGCCGCCTGGGGCCGGGTTCTGGTGGGCTTCGAAGCGTCCGAGCGTGAGCGCAAAGCGCTCACCGGCAACCTCGAGCGCATCGGTTATCGCTACTGGGAAGAGACCGCCAATCCGGCCTACCGTCTGTTCCTGCGCTGACCGGCGCCTGACGTCAACAGGGCCCAGGTTCAGAGCGCAGATTCGGCCTCGACGAACCGCAGGTACTCGTCCTCGAACATCAGGCGCTCCAGGCCGTTCATGCGATCCGGGTAGAGCACGCCGTCGAGGTGGTCGAATTCGTGCTGGAACACGGTGGCCAGAAAACCCTGCAGTTCCATATCCAGCGGCTCACCGTCCAGATCGCGGGCGCGTACCCGGACGTGTTGCGGGCGTTCCACGAAGCCGCGCAGCCCGGGCACCGAGAGGCACCCTTCCCAGTAGCCGCCGGTGGCGGGATCGAGCACTTCGATGTCGGGATTGACGAACACCGTCAGCGGCAGCGAGGGGATTTCGCCGTAACGGCTCGGGCCGCCGTCGATCTCGATGATGGCGAGGCGCACCGGCACGTCGATCTGCGGCGCGGCCAGTCCGATGCCGCCGGCGGCGTGCAGGGTATCCACCATGTCGGTCACCAGTTCACGAACCCACGGGTTTCCGAGTTCGTCGGCCGTGAGCGGCCGGGCCCGCTGGCGCAGCGTCGGATGCCCCATGCGAATGATCTCTCTTACCGCCATGCTCCACTCTCCATGCTGTTGCCGCGGCGATTCCCCATGTGCGGTCCGTCAGGCGGAACCGGAGCCGAAGTGGCGCCAGCCCGACTCGGTGATCACGGCCTGCAGCGGCACGTCCCAGGGATCGCAGGGTAGCGGATCATGGCTGTGCTGCACGTCGTGGGCCAGCCCGACCAGACGCGGCCGCAGGGTGAGCGGCAGGCGTCCGATGAACCGGTCGTAGTAGCCGGCGCCCATGCCGAGCCGGACACCGCGGTCGTCGAAGGCCACCAGCGGCACCAGCAACAGGTCGATGGACAATGGCGATACCCAGGCGGCGCCGGGCGCCGGCTCGGCGATGCCGAACCGGTTCGCCAGCAACGGCGTGTCACGGCGCAGGCGGTAGAAGTCCATGCGGCTGGCGGCGCTCACCACCGGCAATGCCAGGCGGCGGCGGCGCGATTGCAGCAACCGCTCGATCAGGGGCGCCGGGTCCAGTTCGCCGTCGAAAGCCAGATAGGCGCCGATGGTCCTGGCGCTCAGTGTCACGGGGCTGGTCAGGAAGTGACGGGCAACGGCGCGGGCGTGATCGATCTGCTCCACGGTGCCGAGGGCGGCCCGGCGGGCGCGGAACCGGCGGCGTGATTCACGGCGCCGCTCGACACCCGAAGACGCGTGGGTTGCGGGACTGGATGTCATTGCAGAACGCATTCGCAATGGAATGGATCTCCCAAGATGCCGCTGTCGATATGGCCCTGAACCGTTGGGTTCAAGGCGGAGGCCTAGTGACGGGACCCCAGGCGTCCCGATCCGCTTGCGCGGGCTCGGGCATGCTCATAGATCACCGCCGTCGACCCCCTGAGGGTTTTATAACGGCTCAAGGACGACTACCAACTGGCGAACATCCCAGGAGACCCGGTGAGTATAGCCGAAACGGTGCGTTTCCTAGAGGCCGCTGGCGGGGGAATGGGTGTTGACAGCCGCGCCCGGCCGTGAGTCACAGCCCCAGTTGTTTGTGCTCCGCCAGCGCTGTACTGATGCGATCGGTCAGTTGCCGGACCATGGTGCCCGAGGCGTGCTCCAGGTCCTGGACCGCGTGGCGTTTCTGCAGCAGTTCGTTGGCCAGATTGAGTGCCGCCATCACGGCAATGCGATCGAGGCCGAAAACCTTGCCGGATTCGCGGATCTGACGCATCTGCTGATCGAGGTAGCGGGCCGATGCGGTGAGTGCATCCACCTCGTCCTGCGGGCAGCTCACCTGATATTCCTTGTCGAGGATCTTCACGCTTGCGGTGGTGACGTTGCTCATTTTGCTCCCGTTGTCAGTCCTGTTCCAGAGCCTTCAGGCGCGAGATCATCGACTCGACCCGGCTCTTGGCCAGCTCGTTCTTCTCGATCAGCTTGGCCCGTTCCGTGGTCCAGTTCTGCTGCTGCGCGCGTAACGCGCGGTTCTCGCGGCTCAGGATCGCGCACAGCTCGACCAGTTCGCCGACCTTCTTTTCCAGTGCCGACCACTCGGGGCTCGGCGCATCGCCACTCGACATAGGCTTGTTCTGTTTACCCGAAATCAGCCGTTACCGGAAACTGCCCGTCGGCGCCAAACAGCAGCAAATCCGCCGTTTTCCGCCATCCGGGACGACACGTTAGTTTGCGCGCAATACCAGGGCATGTGAAGCCGCGGTTTGATAGCATACCGGAACGTTTCGTCCGGACGCCCGCTCGTGGCCGACCTGACCGCCCTGGCACTCGCCGCCGCCAACGAAATTTCCGCCGCCGAACTGCACGGCGCCGTTTGTGCGCTGGCCGCCTGTGACGGCGCGGACGCCGACACCCTGATTGGAGACCTCGTGGCGCTGCTTGGTGTGGATGCCTTGACCGACCAGACGGCGGTGGAAGCTTTCGTCGATGCCAGCATGGCGGATCTGCGGCGGGAAGACATGTCGTTCGCTCCGCTGCTGCCCGGGGACGATGCGCCCCTGCCGGCCCGCCTGGAGGCCGTTGGCGAATGGTGCGGCAGTTTCCTGGCCGGGCTCGCGGCCGGGCTGGCCCGTCGGGGCGCCGCCAGCCTCGATGATTGTCCCGAACAGGTGCGCGAGATCGTGCGCGACTTTGCCGCCATCGCTCAGGTCGACCCGGACGCCACCGGCGCCGAGCCGGAATCTGCCAACGCCGAATCGGACCTCACGGAGATCGAGGAGTTCGTCAAGGTGGGAACGCTCCTGATCAGCAGTACCTTCGAACATGAAGCCGACGATACAGCGCGCTGAGTACCAGCGCCGGCGCAGCACCCTGATGGGCATGATGACCCCGGGTTCCGCGGCCGTGGTGCCGGGCGCCTCGGTGCGGTTACGCAACCGCGACACGGAGTATCTGTTCCGCCAGGACAGCGACTTCTATTACCTGACCGGGTTCGACGAGCCGGACGCGGTGCTGGTGCTGGCCCCGGGGCGCGCCCACGGGGAAGTGATCCTGTTCTGCCGGGACCGTGACCGCCGCGCCGAGCTCTACGATGGCGAGCGTCTGGGCCCCGACCGCGCCGTATCCGCCCTGCGGGTGGACGACGCGTTTCCCATCAGCGACATGGACGAGATTCTGCCCGGCATGCTCGAGGGCCGGGAGCGCATCTACATGACCCTGGGTGAATACCCGGAGTTCGACAACCGCATTCTGCATTGGGTGAACACGATCCGGGCCCGGGAGTCCGGTGGCGCCATTCCGCCCGGCGAGTTCGTGGCGCTCAAGCACCTGCTGCACGAACAGCGCATGGTCAAGTCAGCGGCCGAAATCCGCATCATGCGCGAAGCCGCACGCATCACCTGTGATGCCCACCGGCGCGTCATGGGCGCCTGCCGGCCGGGGTTGAGCGAGCTGGCACTGGAAGCCGAGCTCATGCACGAGTTCCTGAGCAACGGCGCTCGCTCGCCGGCCTACCCGTGCATCGTCGGCAGCGGCAGCAATGCCTGCGTGCTGCATTACACCGAGAACCGCGCGCTGCTCAAGGCGGGCGACCTGGTGCTCATCGATGCCGGATGCGAGTTCGAGCATTACGCGGCAGACGTGACCCGGACTTTCCCGGTCAGCGGCGAGTTCAACCGCAGTCAGCAGGCCCTCTACGAGATTGTGCTGGAAGCCAACCGGGCCGGAATCGCCGCCTGCGTTCCGGGCGCACGCTTCACCGCCCCGCACGACGCAGCGCTGGCGGTCATGGTCGATGGGCTGTGTCAGCTCAAGCTCTTGCCCGGCCCGGCGGACGAAGCCATCGAGAGCGGCGCCTACCGCGCCTACTGTCCCCACAACACTTCCCACTGGCTCGGCAGCGACGTACACGACGTGGGCGACTACCGGGTTGGCGGCGAGCCGCGGGCGTTGGAGCCGGGTATGGTGCTGACCATCGAACCCGGCATTTACCTGCCGCCTGGCAGCTCGGGCCTGGCCCGGCGCTGGCAGGGGCTGGGCGTACGTATCGAAGACGACGTTCTGATCACCCGCGGCGGCCACGACGTGTTGACCGGCACGGCGCCCAAGACCGTGGCCGAGGTGCGCCGGGCCATGGCTGCCCGAGGTGGGCGCCGTGCAGGCCCGGCGGCCAGACGGAGCCGCTCTTCGAATTCCGCCGGCCGCACTGCGGCCGCGGCGCGCAAGCCGGTTGGCAAGCCGGTTGGCAAGCCGTCCGGCCAGCGGCCCGGCCAGCCGCCCGGTAAACCGTCCGGCAAGTCATCCGGTAAACCATCAGACAAGCGGGCGCGCGAGTCGGCCAATGGCGGGTGAGCCAGCCCGGAACGAGGACCGCGAGGTTGCCGATGTCGCCGTTGTCGGGGGTGGCGTGGTCGGCGCTGCTGCCGCCCTGGGGCTGGGTCAGCTCGGCTTCGACGTCCGCCTGATCGAACCGCGCCGGCCCCGTCCACAGCCGGGCGCGCTGGGGGTCGAGCTACGTACCCTGGCGGTTTCTCCCGCGTCGCGGATGCTGCTGGAAGGCCTCGGCGCCTGGCGGGGATTGGGGGAAGCGCCATACCGCCGCATGGAGGTCTGGGAAGAGCGCGGCACTCGGGCCATGGTGTTCGACGCCACGGAAGCGGGTCGCGACGAACTGGGCTGGATTGTCGAGAACGGCCGGCTCGCCGAGGGCTTGTGGGCTGCCCTCGAAACCTGCCCCTCGGTGACCGTGTGCGAAAGCACGCTGCGTGACCTGGAACTCGGCGCGGACCAGGCCGATCTGGTGCTGGACGGCGGGCGGCTCAGCGCCCGCCTGGTCCTGGCGGCCGACGGCGCGGAGTCGGCGTTGCGCGGTCTGGTCGGGGTCGGCGTGCGGGCCTGGGACGTCGGTCACCATGCCCTGGTCACCGTAGCGCGCATGGCGCAGCCCCACGGCGGTGTGGCCTATCAACGCTTCCTGCTGGATGGTCCCGTGGCTCTGCTGCCCACCGCCGAGGCGCACCTGTGTTCGGTCATCTGGTCTCAGTCCCCGGGCGAAGCGGAGCGGCGGCGCGCCCTGGATGAAGCGGCGCTGTGCAAGGAACTGGGCCGGGCCGTGCAGGGTCGCCTGGGCGAGGTGCAGGCCCTGGACCGGTGGGTCACGTTTCCTCTGCGGCAGCAGCTTGCGGCCTCATTCAATCCGGAGCCGCGGGTTCTGCTGCTCGGCGACGCAGCGCGGGTAGTGCATCCGCTGGCCGGGCTGGGGGCCAACCTCGGCTTCGAGGACGTGCGGGCAGTGCTGGAACAACTCGGCCAGCCGGGTGCCGGGGCTGGCTCGGACCCTGGCGCCCCCGGCCGTTGGGAGGCATTCGACCGCCGCCGCTCGACTCGGGCGCGGCTCATGCTCGACGTGTTGCTGGGGCTCAGGCGGGTTTACTCCCTGGGTGACCCGCTCAGTCAATGGGTCCGCAACACGGGTATCTCGTGGCTCGATCGGGCCGCGCCGGTGAAGCGTCAGATCATGCGCGAGGCCATGGGCCTGGGACCGGTCGCGGCATCCTGACCCTTCACCGCCGGGCCCGGGCGGACTCCGGGCCAGCCGGCGCCCTTCATCCCGGGTGGGCGCGCGCCCTACAATGCCCGGTTTCGCCAACCTGACGGAAACAGCCATGAGCGATCAGACCACGCGCCGGACGGCTCTGTTCGACACCCATGTCGCGGCGGGCGCGCGCATGGTGCCCTTCGCCGGCTGGGACATGCCGCTGCACTACGGCTCCCAACTCGCGGAACATCAGGCGGTGCGGGATGGCTGCGGGATGTTCGACGTTTCCCACATGACCATCGTCGATCTGGCCGGCGACGGTGCCCGACCGTTGCTGCGCCGCCTGGTGGCCAACGACGTGGACAAATTGAGCGAAATCGGCCGCGCGCTCTATGGGGTGTTGCTGAACGACCAAGGCGGCATCATCGACGACCTCATCGTCTATCGCCGGGCCGACGGGTACCGGGCAGTGGTCAATGCCGCTACCCGCGACAAGGTGCTGGGCTGGTTCGCGCGCTGCAACGACGAAGGCGCCGAGATCGTTGAGCGCGACCTGGCCATGGTGGCCGTTCAGGGGCCGGCGGCCATCGCCGCTTTCGAAGCCGCGACCGGCTGGCGGCAGGTGGCGGAGATTGCTGCGTTCAGCGCCCGCGAGCAGGACGGCTGGATGACCGCGCGCACCGGTTATACCGGTGAAGACGGGGTCGAGGTGATGCTGCCGGGCGCTGATGCGGTGACCTTGTGGGGCGCGCTGGCCCGGGCCGGAGTAGCGCCGGCGGGCCTCGGCGCCCGGGACACGTTGCGCCTGGAAGCGGGCCTCGATCTGTATGGTCAGGACATGGACGAGTCCACCAGCCCGCTGGTTTCCAACCTGGCGTGGACCGTCGCCTGGAAACCGGAGGGCCGGGATTTCATCGGCCGGGCGGCGCTGGAGCGGGAGCGCCAGGCGGGCGTGGCGCAGAAGCTCACGGGCCTGGTCCTGGAGGAAAAAGGGGTACTCCGGCACGGCTGCCGGGTGGTGACCGAGGCGGGTGAAGGCGAGGTCACCAGTGGTATATTTTCGCCAACGTTGGGGTACAGTATCGCGCTGGCGCGCCTGCCCCGGGCGGCGCAGGGCGCCTGCCAGGTGGACCTGCGCGGCAAGCTGAAGACCGCACGGATCGTCAAGCCGCCGTTCGTGCGCAACGGCAAAAAGGTGTTCGAGTGACCCGCGAATCAGCGCTGCTGCCGGCGTCTGGGGCGCCAATGGACCGGCATTCAGGCGCCGGAAGTACAGGAAACAGGTAACGCGGAGCTTTGCATGAGCGAGATCCCTTCGGAGCTCAGATATGCCCGTACCCACGAGTGGGCGCGGCTCGAGGAAGACGGCACCGTAACGGTGGGGATCACTGATCACGCCCAGAGCGCGCTCGGTGACGTGGTATTCGTCGAGCAGCCCGAGGTGGGCGCCCAGGTTGCCGCTCAGGAAGAGGCCGGCGTGGTCGAATCCGTGAAAGCGGCCTCGGACATCTACGCGCCGGTGTCGGGAACCGTGGTGGCGGTGAACGAGGATCTGGAAGACGCGCCGGAGAACGTCAACGAGGATCCGTACGGGGACGGCTGGTTCTTCCGCCTGGAGCCGGACGATGCCGCGGACCTGGATGACCTGATGGATGCCGAAGGCTACGGCGAGATGCTGGAAAGCGACGACGACTGAGTCGGCTCGCGGGGCGTATCACCGGCCCGCCAGCCGCGGATTTCCGCGCCAGTGACCAGACACCAGGCGGCCGCGCCGAGGCCCGCCACAGCGAATCGCAGACGGAGTTGATCCATGCCTTTCATCCCGCACACTGCGGAGGAAGAACGCGCCATGCTGGCGGAAATCGGCGTTACCAGCATCGAGGCGCTGTTCGACGAGATTCCGGACGGGATGCGGGCCGGCGTGCTGTCCCGGGTGCCCCACGGAGTCAGCGAACTGGAGATGCGCCGGGACCTGGCGTCGCGGGCGGCCCGCGACATGGCCGGCGTGTGTTTCCTGGGCGCCGGCTGTTACGACCACCATATTCCGGCGGCGGTCTGGGACCTGACCGCGCGCGGCGAGTTCATGACCGCGTACACGCCCTACCAGGCCGAGGCCAGTCAGGGCACGCTGCAGCTCATTTACGAGTTTCAGACCATGATGACCCGGCTCACCGGGCTGGCGGTGTCCAACGCCTCGGTTTACGACGGCGCCTCGGGGCTGGCCGAGGCGGTACTCATGGCGGTGCGCAGTAACCGCAAGGCGGCGGGGCGCAGCGTCTGCATCGCCGAGACCGTACATCCCAGCTACCGCGCAGCGGTTGCCAGTATCGTCGCCAGCCAGGGTGTCGCCATCGAAACCATCCCGGTGGGTGGCGACGGACGCATCGACCGCGAGGCGCTGGCAGGCGCCGGCGAGCCGCTGGCGCTGGTGCTGCAGCAGCCGAACTTCTTCGGCCTGCTGGAGGACGTGAACGGACTCACGGACTGGGCCCACGCCCGTGGCGCGCTGGTCATTGCGGTGGCCAACCCGCTGTCGCTGGCGGTGCTCGAGCCACCCGGGCACTGGGGCGCCGACGGTGCCGACATCGCTTGTGGCGACGGACAGCCGTTCGGCATTCCCATGGCATCCGGCGGGCCGTCGTTCGGCTACATCTGCTGCCGGGAAAAGCTGGTGCGGCAGATGCCGGGCCGCATCATCGGCCGCACCGTCGACCTCGACGGCAGAACCGGCTACGCCCTGACGCTGCAGGCCCGGGAGCAGCACATCCGGCGCGGCAAGGCGACCTCGAACATCTGCACCAACCAGGGCTTGCTGGTCACTGCCGCCACCATCCACCTGGCGTTGCTGGGCAGCGCCGGTATCGCCGCGGCGGCCCGTGCGTCCGCAGCCAACACGCGCAAACTGGTGGAGCGGCTGTGCCGTATCGACGGGGTCTCCCGACGCTTCGACGAGGGGTATTTCCATGAGTCGGTGCTGACGGTGCCGGGGGACGCCGGCGCCGTGGTCGACGGTCTGCTCGAGCGCGGCATCCTCGGCGGTCTGGCTCTCGGCAGCTACTACGAGGGCATGGCCGATGGCCTGCTGGTGTGTGCCACCGAGAAACGCACCGACGACGAAATCGAACGTTACGGCCAGGCGCTGGCGGAGGTGCTCAGCCGATGACCGACGCCAGGAGCAACGCCGAAACCGGCCGCACCATCTTCGAACTGGGCCGCCCGGGGCGCATCAGCGGTGCCCAGATCGTGGACGCCCCGCCGGCTACCGAAGCCCTGCGCGGCATTCCGGCAGCGGCCTTGCGCCGCGAGCCGCCGGCCCTGCCGGAGGTATCGGAGCTGCAGGTGGTGCGCCACTACACCAACCTGTCGCGGCGCAATTTTTCCATCGACACCCAGTTCTATCCGCTGGGGTCGTGCACCATGAAGTACAACCCGCGCGGCGCCCACGCGGCCGCCATGCTGCCCGGGTTTCTGGCCCGCCATCCGCTGGCGCCGGAATCGGTCAGCCAGGGGTTCATGTCGTGCCTGTACGATCTGCAGCGCATTCTCGAGGACGTCACCGGCATGGCCGGGGTCTCGCTGGCACCCATGGCGGGGGCTCAGGGCGAACTGGCCGGGGTGGCCATGATCCGCGCCTATCATGCCGCCCGGGGTGATCACGCCCGGACCGAGATCCTGGTGCCTACCGCGGCTCACGGGACCAACCCCGCCACCGCGGTGATGTGCGGATACAAGGTTGCCGAGGTGCCGGTGGACGCCAGCGGCGACGTCGATCTGGACGCGCTGCGTCAGGCGGTGGGGCCCCAGACCGCGGGCCTGATGATGACCAATCCATCCACCTGCGGCGTGTTCGAGCGGCGCATCGGCGAGATCGCGACTGCGGTGCACGAAGCCGGTGGTCTGCTCTATTACGATGGCGCCAACCTCAACGCCATCCTGGGCCAGGTGAAACCCGGCGATATGGGTTTCGACGTGCTGCACATGAATCTGCACAAGACTTTCGCTACACCCCATGGCGGGGGTGGGCCGGGCGCCGGTCCGGTGGCTGTGAGTGAGCGTTTGCTCCCGTTTCTGCCCACACCATTCGTGGGCCGTGACTCGAATGACGGTCCTTATCATTGGGTAACCGAACAGCGCCTGCCGAACACCATCGGGCCGCTTTCGGCGTTCGCCGGCAACGCCGGCATTCTGCTGCGCGCTCTGGCCTACGCCCTGATGCTGGGCCGGGAGGGCATGACCCGGGTAGGCCAGTACGCCACGCTCAACGCCAACTACCTGGCCCGACGGCTGCAGAAAGCCGGTTTCGAACTGGCCTACCCCGACCGGCGCGCCACCCACGAGTTCATCCTGACCTTCCGCCGCCAGGCCAAGTCCCTGGAGGTGAATGCCATGGATTTCGCCAAGCGTCTGCTGGACTACGGCATCCACTCCCCCACCACGTACTTTCCGCTGCTGGTGCCGGAATGTTTCCTGGTGGAACCCACGGAGACGGAATCCAAGGCCGAGCTGGACGCCTTCGTCGATGCCCTGGTGGCCATCCAGGCCGAAGCCGAAAGCGATCCGGAGCGCCTGCGCAGCGCCCCGCACACCCTGCCGGTGCGGCGCCTGGACGACGTCAAAGCCGCCCGAGAGCTGGACCTGGCATGGCAGGATCCCCGGACCGGCGCGCAGCCTGAATCCTGAACCGGGCGGGCGCCCGGGGATCAATCACCGAGGGCCGCGCCCAGCTCCTCCAGCGACCGGATCGGCAGCGAACATTGGAACCCTTCGCACCGATAGGCATGGACGGTTCCTGACAAGTCAGCACTCACTAACTTCGGTAGGTAGGGCGGTCGGCAAGCGCTGTCATCGGGGATGGCGTAGACCTGGCGCCACGGCTGGTAGCCGCGGGTGGCGCGCTCCAGCCAGGGTCCGAGTGCGGCGCCGGGTCCGCGGATCACGATCAGGTCCCGGGGCGCTTCCACGGCCTCCAGCGCGGACAGCATGCTGGCGTAGGCGGCCGCTGTCTGCTGGACCCGGGGCCGGGCCCAAGCGATCGTCCGGTTTGCCGCGTCCAGGTAACGTGTTTCGCCGAACAGGTGGCCGAGGTCGGCCAGGGCCCGGGCGGCGATGGCGTTGCCCGGTGGCATGGCGTCGTCCTGCAGGGGCTTGGGCCGGTGGATGAGGCGGGCGTGGTCGTGGCTGGTAAAAAAGAACCCGCCGTCGGTGTCCTCGAACTGGTCCAGGAGGGCGTCCGCCAGTTGCAGCGCGAAACGCGCGTCTTCATCGCGCCATTGGGCCGCGAGCAGCGCCAGCAGGGCATCCAGCAGGTAAGCGTAGTCGTCCAGGTACGCGTCGAATCGTGCCTTTCCGCCCTGCCACGAGGCCCGCAGGCGCCCGTCCTGGAACAGCCGTTCGCGCAGGAAGGTCGCGGCCTCCCGGGCGGCTTGCAGCCAGTCCGGCTGGCCGAGGCGGACCGCCGCCGTGGCCAGCCCGCGGATGGCCAGCGCGTTACAACCGGTAAGAACTTTGTCGTCCAGGCCCGGGCGGGTGCGAGTCGCGCGTTCCGCCAGCATTTTGTCACGGGCGCTGGCCAGCAGCGCATCGGCCCGGGCGCGGTCGAGGGACAGCCGCTGCACCACGGAGGCCCAGGCGTCGTAACGATGCAGGTTCCAGCGCCCTTCGAAGTTGGCCGGTTTGTCGAGGCCATACAGGGTTTCGACCACCAGATACTCGTCGGCGTCGAGCAGCCGCTTCACCTGGTCCCGGCGCCACAGATAGTACTTGCCCTCCTCGCCCTCGGAATCCGCGTCCAGGGCGGTGAAAAACGCACCGTCCGGGTGGCGCATCTCCACGATCAGCCAGCGGGCGATGCCGCGCACGGCAGCTTCGAACAGGGGATCGGGCCCCACCCCCAGGGCATCGCTGTAGAGGGCGAGGAGTTGGCCGTTGTCGTAGAGCATCTTCTCGAAGTGCGGGATCATCCAGCGGCGGTCGGTGGCGTAGCGGCAGAAGCCGCCTCCCAGATGGTCGTGTATTCCGCCCCTGGCCATGCGGGTGAGCGTGGTCATGACCATGTCCAGGCGCGAGCTCTGCCGGATCCTGGCCCCGGCGTCTGCGGCGCTGCTGCGGCGCCCGTGGGCCCAGCCGCGCAGGAGCCGGTCCACGGTGCCCGGCATGGGAAACTTGGGGGCGCGGCCAAAGCCGCCGTCGGCGCTGTCGTACTGGGATTCCAGGGACCCGGCACATTGTTCCAGCAACTCGTCGTCCGCCAGCCCTGACGCCGGCGGGGCGTCCGCATTCAGACCGTCCAGAACCGCGACCACCTGATCGGCCTGCTCCCGCAGTTCGCCGCGGCGCTCGCGGAACACCTCGGCGACGCGCTGCAGCAGGTCGGGGAAGGCCGGCAACCCGTGCCGTGCCGCCGGCGGGAAGTAGGTGCCGCCGAAGAACGGGACGTGGCTGTCCGGATCCAGGAACATGGTCAGCGGCCAGCCGCCGGGCTGGCCGGTGATGAGCTGGTGTCCGAGCTGATACACCTTGTCCAGGTCAGGCCGTTCTTCGCGGTCCACTTTGATGTTGACGAACCACTGGTTCATCAGCGCAGCGATCTGCGGGTTCTCGAACGACTCGTGGGCCATGACGTGGCACCAGTGGCAGGCCGAGTATCCGATGGACAGCAGAATCGGCCGCCCTTCCCGGCGGGCCAGAGCCAGGGCTTCGTCGTCCCAGGGTTGCCAGTGGACCGGGTTGTCCGCGTGCTGCTTCAGGTAAGGGCTGGTTTGTGTGCCGAGGCGGTTGTGCATGAGGAATCGAGCACCCGAGGGTGAATGTCCGGTCATGGTCGCACGGGCGCCGCCCCGGCGTCCGCTGCGCCGGACCGGCGCCGGCTAAGTCCGTACCCGTTGGTAATCTTCCCGGCTTTGCGGTTCAATCGCCGGAAAGCTTGTTGGACGAAAAACCCGTGGTTGATGCAGACGGTTACCGGCCGAATGTCGGAATCGTCCTCTCCAATGATCTGGGTCAGGTGCTCTGGGCGCGGCGCGTGGGCGGGCACGACGCGTGGCAGTTTCCCCAGGGTGGTATCAACGAGGACGAATCCCTGGAAGAGGCGCTGTTTCGCGAGCTGCACGAAGAAGTCGGGCTGGCGCCGGACAGTGTCGAGATTCTCGCCCGCACCCGCGGCTGGCTGCACTATCGCCTGCCCAAACGGCTGCGCCGGCATAATTCCAGTCCCGGATTCAAAGGCCAGAAGCAGAAGTGGTTTCTGTTGCGCATGCTCGCCGACGACGCCCGGGTTCAGGTCGACGTCACCGCCAAGCCCGAGTTCGATTACTGGCGCTGGGTCAGTTACTGGTACCCGGTGTGCCAGGTGGTGGACTTCAAGCGTGACGTCTACCGGCGGGCCCTGAAAGAGCTGGCCCCGCACCTGCCGTACCGGAATTCCGGCCATTGCGCGCCGCCGCCTGGGGCCGCTGGATGCTGACAACGTTAAGGCGCATCGTCCAGGATGTCGCCGCTGCCAGTACCTTTCAGGAGGCGTTGCGCATCATCGTGTGCGACGTGCGCGAGGCGCTGGGCACTGAGGTCTGCTCCATTTATCTGCTCAGTCCCGAAGCCGACCGTTATCTGTTCGTCGCCACCGAAGGGCTCAACCAGGACTGGGTGGGCAAGCTGTCGCTGAGTCTGGACCAGGGGCTCACCACCCTGGTGGCCGAGCGGGCCGAACCGATCAACCTTGAGAACGCCAGCGAGCACCCGCGTTTCCACTACATTCCCGAAGTTGGCGAAGAGCCGTTCAACGCCTTTCTGGGCGTGCCTGTCATCCATCATCGCCACGTCCTGGGTGTGCTGGTGGTGCAGCAACGGGAAAAACGCCGCTTCGACGAAAGCGAAGAAGCGTTCCTGGTCACGCTGTCGGCGCAGCTCGCTACGGTGATTGCCCATGCCGAGGCCACCGGCGACATCCGCAAGATCTTCGATACCGTCAGCGGCCGGGTCTCTGCCGCCAGCGACGTCCTGTTCCGGGGGGTCGCCGGCGCTCCCGGGATCGCCATCGGCAGCGCCGTGGTGGTGCAGCCGCCGGCCAGTCTGGAGGGGGTCCCGGAGCGGGAAGCGGAAGACGTCACCACCGAACTGATGGTGCTGGACCGGGCCATCAACGCGGTGCGCGACGACATCCGCCGCATCAGCAAGGAATTTTCCCAAAGCCTGCCCCCGGAAGAGCTGGCGCTGTTCGACGCCTACCTGCACATGCTCGATGACAACGCGCTGACCGGTGACATGCGTGAGCGGGTCCGTCGCGGCATGTGGGCCCAGGGCGCCCTGAAGCAGGTGATCCGGGAGCACGTGCGGCGCTTCGAAGCGATGGAGGACCCGTACCTGCGAGAGCGCGGCGCCGACGTCAAGGATCTGGGTTTGCGAGTGCTCGCTTACCTGCAGGACATCCGCACCCGTAAGACCCAGTTCCTGCCGGACACCATTCTTGTGGGGCACGAGGTGACCGCCAGCATGCTCGCCAACGTGCCGCCGGAGAACCTCAAAGGCATCGTCTCGGTGCGCGGTTCCGGTAGTTCCCACGTAGCCATCCTGGCCCGGGCCCTGGACATACCCGCAGTGATGGGCGCCGTGGACCTGCCGATCGCCGATCTGGAAGGCGCACCGATGATCGTCGACGGCTTCTACGGCGAGGTCTATCTGAATCCGTCGGCGGTGCTGTCCGAAAACTATCAGTCACTGATCGCCGAGGAGCAGGAGTTTGCGTCGGAACTCGAGACCCTGAAAGATCTGCCGTCCATCACCCTGGACGGCTGGCGGGTCCAGCTCTGGGTCAACATCGGCCTGACCGGCGACATCTCCCGATCGCTCGACCGGGGCGCGGAAGGAATCGGGCTGTTCCGCACCGAGGTGCCGTTCATGACCCAGGAGCGCTTTCCTACCGAAGAGGAGCAGCGCGCCATTTACCGTGAGCACATGGAAGCCTTTGAGCCACGGCCGGTGACCATGCGCAGTCTCGACATCGGCGGCGACAAGGCGCTGTCCTATTTCCCGATCATCGAAGAGAATCCGTTCCTCGGCTGGCGCGGCATCCGGGTCACCCTGGATCACCCGGAAATTTTCATGGTGCAGGCCCGGGCCATGATCAAAGCCAATGCCGGTTTGCGCGGCGAGCTGCGCATCATGCTGCCCATGATCTCCAGCATGTCCGAGGTAGAGGAGGCCAAGTCCCTGATCCACCGGGCGTATATCGAAGTGCTCGAGGAAGGGGTTCAGGTCAAGCAGCCGCTGGTCGGGGTGATGGTCGAAGTGCCGGCCGCGGTCTATCAGGCCCGGGAACTGGCGCGTCGGGTGGATTTCCTGGCGGTCGGCTCCAACGATCTGACCCAGTACATGCTGGCCGTGGACCGCAACAATCCGCGTGTTGCAGACCTTTACCAGGAGACCCACCCGGCCGTGCTGAGCGCACTGCGCGAAGTGTCCCGGGCTGCGCACCGGGAAAATACCTACGTCGGGATCTGCGGCGAGCTGGCCGGTTCACCCGTGGGCGCGGTGCTGCTCATGGCCATGGGCTACCACGTGCTGTCGATGAACGCGACCAACCTGCCGAAAGTGAAGTGGGTGATACGCAACATCAAACGCAAGGATGCCCGGCGGATGCTGGGGCGGGTGCTGCGCATGGCCACCGCGGAAGAAGTGCAGTCGTACATGCGTTCGCAACTGGTCCAGGCCGGCCTTGGCCGGGTGGTGCCGTCCTACCATCACTGAGCGGCGCCGGGACTCACTTCCAGGTCGAAGGCCGTCCGTTCTCCCGGGGCGCCGCCCGGGCCGTAGCTCTGTTCCACGAAATGCGCCCGGAGAGCACCGAACGAACGTTCGAACACCACTGCGGTGCTGGCTCGGGTGCCGTATTCGTCCCCTTCGATGAAACAGGACGCGACCCGCCGCTCCAGTTCCAGCGGGCGCCCGCGGCGCGGCAGCTCGGAGTCCGGGGGTACGCTGCGGTCCGCCAGCAGGTCGATCAGCGCATCGGGATCGGCGCCGGCTTCCAGCACCCCGGCCAGGCCGCGGCGGCCACGCACCACCTTCGGCCAGGCGGCGCCGAGCTCGGCGTTGGCGAGGCCGTAGATACCGGGGGCCAGGTCCTGGGAGTGACCGCGGTTGGAGGTGTAGACCAGGGCCTGGCCATCCCACATGAGAAGGTTGAATCCCCGGTAGCTGGCGGCGTGCAGTTCGTGGGCGAACTCATGAGCGCCGGCGCCCCCGGCCAGGAATCGTTCCGGCAGGTGGCCACGGGACAGGGGCGCGTCGGATGGCCCCTCCTCGGCGAAGTTGGTGACGGTGGCGAAGCGGCCGCTGCGGCTGATTCCCAGCCAGGTTCCGCCGGCGGAAAGGTCGCGCCCGGCCAGGAGACCGCCGGGCTCGTCCCAGAAGTGTGCGCCGAGGGCTGGCCGTGCGTAGAATTCGTCCCGGTTCGCGGCCACCACCAGCGGAAGATCCGACTGCGGGTCGTAGGCAAATAGTACCAGGCACATGGTGCGTCGCTCGGCTCCTTGGCTTCAGGCGCCGGGCCAGGGGCGACGCCGACGTGGCTGGCGAGTCTAGCAGATAGGTGTCCGGCCAGGCGGCCGGGCGGATGGAGGTTGAGCCGGTGGACTATGCCCACTATCCGGCCATCGATCCGGTCATCGTGTCGTTGGGTCCCCTGGCGGTGCGCTGGTACGGCCTGGCCTACCTGGCGGCGTTTGCCCTGGCCTGGTGGCTGGGCAATCGCCGCGCCGACCGTACCGGCAGCGGCTGGAACCGCCAGGACGTTTCCGACGCGGTGTTCTACGGCGCGGTGGGCGCGGTGCTCGGCGGGCGGATCGGCTACACCCTGTTCTACGGGTTCGAGCAACTGGCCCGGGATCCGCTGTTCATCCTGCGCATCTGGGAAGGCGGCATGTCATTCCACGGCGGCCTGATGGGTGCGCTGGTCGGGCTGTGGTGGTTCGGCCGCCGGAGTGGCCGTGGCTTCTTTCAGGTCAGCGATTTCGTGGCGCCGTTGGCGCCGCTGGGGCTCGGCCTCGGACGCCTCGGCAACTTCGCCAACACCGAACTGCCCGGGCGCGTCACCGAGTCGGCGCTGGGGATGGTGTACCCGTGCGCGGCCGAGGCCATTCGCCAGATCAACCCCCTGTGCGTGGGCGAATGGGAGCCGTTCGCCCGCCACGTTTCACCGCTCTATCAGGCCTTCACCGAAGGACTGGTGCTGTTCGCCCTGGTCTGGTGGTTTTCGTCCCGGCCCCGGCCCCCGGCGGCGGTCTCGGGGATGTTCCTGTTCGGGTATGGCACCCTGCGTTTCATCACCGAGTTCTTCCGCACGCCGGATGCCCATCTCGGATTCATCGCCCTGGACTGGCTGACCATGGGCCAGCTACTGTCGATCCCCATGGTCATCATTGGTATTCTGCTGTTGCTCGGCAGCCGGCGCGGGCCACTGCGGGCGGCCGCCGACGGCGGCTGACGGGAAACGC
Organism: uncultured Gammaproteobacteria bacterium; assembly: GCA_942491135.1. Taxonomy (GTDB): domain Bacteria; phylum Pseudomonadota; class Gammaproteobacteria; order Pseudomonadales; family Azotimanducaceae; genus UBA7803. The sequence continues at coordinate 309,269 of CALNZS010000023.1, forward strand.
CAGCGCCGGCAGCAGCGCCATTCCATCAGGGCCTCATCAAAGACATGCAGCAATACCTGGATCTCATGCGCCGGATCCGGCAGGACGGCGTCTACAAGGGTGACCGCACCGGCACCGGGACCTACAGCGTGTTCGGCCATCAGATGCGCTTCGATCTGGCTGCCGGCTTTCCCCTGGTGACCACCAAGAAGATGTTCCTCAAGGGCATCATTCACGAACTGCTGTGGTTTCTTAAGGGCAGTACCAACGTCCGTTACCTGCAGCAGCACGACGTGCACATCTGGGACGAATGGGCCGACGAACAGGGGGAACTGGGACCGGTTTACGGGTCCCAGTGGCGAAGCTGGCCGACCCCGGATGGCGACACCATCGACCAGATTGCCGGGGTGATCGACGCCATCCGCCACAGCCCCGATTCCCGGCGCCTCATCGTCAGCGCCTGGAACGTCGCGGAAGTGGAGCGGATGGCCCTGCCACCCTGCCATACGCTGTTTCAGTTCTATGTGGCCGAAGGCCGGCTGTCCTGCCAGCTCTACCAGCGCAGTGCCGACGTGTTTCTGGGGGTACCGTTCAACATTGCGTCCTATGCGCTGCTGACCCTGATGGTGGCCCAGGCCTGCGATCTCGAGCCGGGCGACTTCGTGCACACCTTCGGCGACGCCCACCTGTATACCAACCACCTGGAACAGGCCGACCGGCAACTGGCGCGATTGCCGCTGCCGCTGCCTACCATGACCTTGAACCCGGCGATCAAGGACATCTTCGAGTTCCGCTACGAGGACTTCACCCTGGCCGGCTATCAGAGTCACGCGGGCATCAAGGCCCCCATCGCCGTCTGAGATTGCGCATGCAGCTGTCGATGATCTGGGCCATGACCCGTAACCGGGTGATCGGGCGGGACAACGGTCTGCCCTGGCGCCTGCCGCGGGACATGCGGCACTTCATGACCACCACCCGCGGCCACCCGGTGATCATGGGCCGGCGCACCTTCGAGTCCATGGACAGCAAACCGTTGCCCCGGCGGACCAACGTGGTCGTGACCCGGAATGCCGGCTACGAGGCGCCAGGCGCCGTGGTGGCCGCCAGCCTGCCGGAGGCCGTGCAGGTGGCGCGGCGCCAGTGTCAGGCGGACGGCGCCGCCGACGACGCTGCCGAGGCCTTCATCATCGGCGGCGCCGGGCTGTATGCGGCGGGGCTGGCAGTGGCGGACCGGCTCTACGTGACCGAGATCGACGCCGTAGTGGACGGCGACACCTACTTTCCCGAAGTGGACTGGTCCGGCTGGCGCGAGATCGAACGGCAACACCATCCGGCCGACGCGGCCAATGCCTACGCCTTCGACATCGTGCTGTTCGAGCGCGCGTAACGCACCCATCGACCGTCGCACGCCAGGCGCCGCCAGCCGCCCGGGGGCAGCTCGGCGGCGGCCACCGGGGCGCGCGCGGTAATGGCCGGGCCGCCGGCGTCGACGCACAACAGCACGTCCACCGCCCGGGCCCGGCTGCGCAGGTAGTCGAGTTCCGCGCCGGCCCGGTTGACGTCGCAGGAGCCTCGATTCAGATCCCTGGCCACGCCGTCCGCCTCGGCCGGGTCCACCAGAGCGACCCGCATGGCCCGCTCACGGCCGGCCCAGTCGATGGTCTGCAGCAGACAGCGCTGTCCGCAATGGGTGCAGACCATGACCGCGTCGGTAGGCCCCAGGTGTTCGTCGATGGTGAGCTGGGTGCGCCACGGCCAGGCGCCGACCGTGGCATGTTCACACAACTGTGGCGCTTGGCGAGACGTTCTGGTGGGCATGGCTGGATCCTGGCCTGGCTTGCATGTCCGGGAATGCCCGCCTAGTGTAATCCGCCAACTTCCACGCCGAACACGCCTGCCGAACCCTGGCCGCCGGAGCCCAGGTGCGCGGGGCCGGGTTGGCGCAAGCGGATGACACGTATGCGACGAATGGTGGGACCGGCGTTCTGGCTGGTGGCGGCGTGCTGTGGCTGTAGTGCGCAGACAGCGCCGGAGGCGCGGCAGGACACGGCAGCGGCTTTGCCCGGCCAGCCGGCGGCTGCGGTACCGGTTCAGGAGATCGGCAACCTGCGGGTGCGCGGGGTGCCCGACGTCAGCCCGGCCCTGGCGGAGCGCCTGCGCCGCTATCGCAACACCCGGGAGGCCCGGTTCCTGGGCTGGCTTGGCGACGAGATGCTGGTGGCCACCCGGTTCGGCGAAACCGACCAGCTTCACCGCGTAGCACAACCGTTGGGAAAACGCGCCCAGCTCACCTTCTTCGCCGAGCCGGTGGCCGAGGCCTTTGCGCCTCCCAGCCTCCGCCCGGAGGGCTTCGTCTATACCCGTGACGTGGGCGGTTCCGAGTTCTTTCAGCTCTTCTGGTTCGATCTCGCCACTGGCGAGTCGATCCTGCGCAGCGACGGCCGGTCCCGCTACACCGAAGTGGTGTGGGCGGGCGATGGCCAGCACTTCGCCTACACCACCACCGAGCGCAACGGCCGGGATTGGGACATTCACGTCCAGGACCTGGCCGGAAACCGCACCGTGGCGCTGGAGGCGGACGGGGCCGGCTGGATGGCGCTGGACATTGCGCCGGGGGGCCGCCGGCTGCTGGTCACCCGCTACCGGTCCATCAACGAAGCCTACCTCTACGAACTGTCGCTGGACGACGGGTCCTTGACGGCGCTCCTCGATGAGTCCCTGTCGGTGGCCGTCGGGCAGGCGCGTTACACCCGCGATGGCCGCGCGGTGCTGGTGACCACCGATGCCGGTGCCGAGTTCCTGCGCCTGCATCGGGTAGACCTCGAGACCGGGCAGGTCAGCGTGCTCACGGGAGACATCCAGTGGGACGTCGAGGAGTTCGCGCTGTCCGCCGACGGTGCGCACCTGGCGTTCACCGTCAACGAGGGCGGCTACTCCCACCTCTATCTGTGGCGCTGGCCCGCCCGGCAGCGGCTGGCGCTGCCGCCCGTGCCGGACGGCATCATCCGCGACCTGGCTTTCCATCCCGATTCGCGGCGCCTTGGCTTTTCCCTGGAACTGCCGACGGCGCCCGGCGATGCCTACAGCATCGATCTCGGCAAACGGTCACTGACCCGCTGGACCCGCAGCGAAGTCGGCGGCCTGGATCCCTCCGGCTTCATCCAGCCGCAGCAGGTGGCCTACTCCACCTTCGATCAGGTGGACGGGGTGGAACGGCGTATTCCGGCGTTCGTATTCCGGCCGCCCGGTCCCGGGCCGCATCCCGTCTACATCAGCATTCACGGCGGGCCCGAGTCCCAGTACCGGCCTTACTTTTCGGCGGCGCTGCAGTACTACGCGCGGGAACTCGGCATGGCGGTGGTGGTGCCCAACGTGCGCGGTTCCGCCGGCTACGGCAAGAGTTACCTGAAGCTCGACAACGGCCCGTTGCGGGAAGACGCCGTGCGCGACATAGGTGCCCTGTTGGACTGGGTCGCGGCGCAGCCCGATCTGGACGCCGGGCGGGTGGTGGTCAGCGGCGGTTCCTACGGCGGTTACATGGTGCTGGCGTCGCTGGTGCACTACTCGGACCGGATAGCCGCCGGGGTGGAGCGGGTCGGCATCAGCAATTTCGTCACCTTCCTGACCAGTACCGAAGCGTACCGCCGCAACCTGCGGCGGGCCGAGTACGGGGACGAACGGGATCCGCAGATGCGCGCGTTGCTGGAACGCATTTCGCCCCTCAACAACGTGGAGAAAATCACGCGCCCGCTGCTCATCATTCAGGGCGCCAACGATCCCCGGGTGCCGGCGGCGGAGAGCGCGCAGATCTACCAGGCGCTGGCCGCCCGCGGGGTACCAGTGTGGTACGTGCTGGCCCTGGACGAGGGCCACGGGTTCCGCAAGAAGCGCAACAGCGATTACGCCGCGGCGGCGACGGTGCTGTTCCTCGAGGCGTTCCTGCTGGGCCGGGACCGGGGTCAGCCGGACGGGGCGGCACCATGACCGGCGCGGACGGCGCAACGGCGGCGGTGGCCATCTGCGTCAATCCCATGTCCGGGCGCGACGTGCGCCGGCTGGCGGCCCGGGCCAGCAACGTGACTCACGAGGCCAAGCGCGACATGGTGGCGCGGATCGCGGCTGGCGCGGCGGCCTGCGGCGCCACCGACATTTTCGTCTGCCGGGAGCCGTTTCAGATCGCCTCGGCGGCCCTGGAAAACATGAACCTGCCGGCCCGGGTGCACCTGCTGTCGACGCCGCTGCGCAACAGCGCCGAAGATACCGAGGCGGCGGTGCAGGCGTTTCTGGGCGCCGGCTGCCGGACCCTGGTTTCCCTGGGCGGCGACGGCACCAACCGCGCGCTGGTGCGGGCGCTCGGCAGCGCCGCCGCCGACGTACACCTGGTGCCGCTGTCCACCGGCACCAACAACGTGTTTCCGGTGCTGCTGGAGCCGACGGTGGCGGGCATGGCGGCCGGCCTTCAGGCCAGCGGAAGGCTGGCCGGCGCCGGGGTAGCGCGGCGCTGCAAGGTGATTCACGTGCACGGCAACGGCCGCTACGGTCTGCCGGTGTCCGACGTCGGTCTGATCGACGGGGTTCTGCTGCGCCGCGATCATGTGGGTAACCTGCTGCCGTTCGACCCGGACCGCATCGACCGGCTGCTGCTGACCCGGGCCGAACCGGGTTCCATCGGCATGTCACCCATCGGCGGTCTGATTCATCCCGTGGGTGAGCAGGACGACGGCGGCCTGCTGGTGACCCTGGGTCCCGGGCGGCGCTTCCAGGCGCCGGTGTCGCCGGGCCTGTTCCGCGAAGTCAGCGTGTCGGCGGTGAAGCCGGTGGCGCTGAATCAGGCGGTGGCGTTCCCCGGTGAGGGGGTGCTGGCCCTGGACGGCGATCGGGATCACAAGATACCGGCGGACGGTGAACTGTCGTTGACCATCCGCCGCGACGGACCGTGGCTGATCGACGTGCCCGCTGCCATGCGCTGGGCGGTGGGCCACGGTATCATGGCGTCCTCATCCGCCCAGGCACCATCCCCATGATCGTCAAGCCCAGAATTCGTGGATTCATCTGCACCACGGCCCATCCCGACGGATGTGCGGCGCACGTGGCCCAGCAGATCGACTACGTCCGCGATCAGGGACCCATCGATGGGGGGATCCGCAAGGTGCTGGTGCTCGGTGCATCCGGCGGCTACGGACTGGCCTCACGCATTGTCGCCGGGTTCGGCTGCGGCGCGGCCACGCTCGGCGTGTCCTTCGAAAAAGCCCCGACGCCAGCCAGAACCGCCACCGCCGGCTGGTACAACAACATCGCTTTCGAAGACGCGGCGGCGGCCGCCGGACTGTACGCCAGGACCCTGGACGGCGACGCCTTCTCCGACGACATGAAGGCGCGGGTCATCGACGTGATCCGCGAAGACCTTGGCCACATCGACCTGCTGGTCTACAGCCTGGCGGCGCCGGTGCGTCAGCACCCGAAGACCGGCGAGCTGTTCCGCAGCGCCATCAAACCGCTGGGCGAACCGGTGCACATCAAGACCCTGCACGTGGACCGCGGCGTGGTCCACGACATCGACCTCGAACCCGCCAGCGAAGAAGAGACCCAGGGCACCGTGGCGGTCATGGGGGGCGAGGACTGGGAGATGTGGGTCGAGGCGCTGCAGCAGGCCGGCGTCCTGGCTGATGGCTTCCGCACCGTGGCGTTCAATTACATCGGCAGCGAGTTGACCTGGCCGATCTACTGGAAGGCGACCCTGGGCAAGGCCAAAGAAGATCTGGACCGGGCCGCGGCACAACTTCGCACCCGCCTCAGCGGCGTCCATGGCGACGCCCGGGTGGCAACCCTCAAAGCCATCGTCAGCCAGGCCAGTGCTGCCATTCCGGTGGTGCCGCTGTACGCCTCCATCCTGTTCAAAGTCATGAAGGAACAGGGAGTGCACGAAGAGGTGATCGAACACATTCACCGCCTGTTCGCCACCCAGCTCGGCACCGATGCGGCCATGAACCTGGACGGCGACGGCCGCATCCGGGTGGACGACGTGGAGTTGTCGGCGGCGGTCCAGGACGAGGTCAAGCGGCGCTGGCCGCTGGTGACCACCGAGAACCTTCCGGAGCTAGCCGACCTCGAGGGTTTCCGCCGCGACTTCCTGAAGATATTCGGCTTCGGCATCGACGGCGTCGACTACGACGCCGAGCAGGATCCACTCGCGGGCCGTTCCTGAGGCGTCGCACCCGCGCCGGTCAGGCTGGGGGCCTACGCGGTGCCGGGCCGCTGACCCTGGAACCGCGCGCCGGCGCCGGCGCACAGTCCCGGCATGCGCGCGGGCCATCTCTTCAGACGCACCCGGCCGTTCCGCTACGCCGGATTCTGGGCGGTATCCGCCGGGCTCTTGAGCGCCGGTCCGGGTGCCGGCCGGAGTGCCCTGCAGGTCGGCGCCGGCGCGGCGTTCTGTGTGCTCTGGCCGTGGCTGGCGGATGTCTGGCAGCGCAGGGCCCCTGCCACGGTGCGCGTGGAACGGGCCGGCTATGCGCTGGAGTGCACCCTGGTGGGTCTGGTGTTCGCATTGGTCGGCGCGCCGCCGCTGTTGCTGTTTGCAACCCTGCTGTGCCTGCTGGCCGGGGCCATCGCCCTGGCGGGGCCCTGGTTGCTGCTGGCCAGCGCAATGGCGCTGCTGCCAGGTCTGGCCGTCGGGGTGCTGCTGGCGCCACCCGGGTGGCTGCAGGCAACGCCCGCGGATGGGCTGGCGCTGATCATCGTCAGTGGCTTTACCGTAACCCTGGGACATCTGGCGTTCCGCCAGGCGCTGCGCCTGGATGGCCAGCGGCGCCGGCTGGCGAGCCGGTCGCTGGAACTGGAGCGGCAGAACGGCCGCATGCAGCGGTATCTGCCGTTGAGCCTGCGCCAGCGCCTGCAGTCGGGGCCGGATGCGCCGGTTGCCTGGGAGCGGCGCTGGCTCACCGTGGTTTTCGTCGATCTCGCCGGCTTCACCGCCCTAGCCGAACGTCTCGATCCCGAGGTTCTGGCCCAGGTGCTCGACGACTATCTGGGCACCCTGATTCCGGCGGTGGAAAGGCGCGGCGGCGAGGTCTCGAAACTGCTCGGCGATGGTCTGCTGGCGGCGTTCGGAACCCTGGGCCGGCCGGGTGGCGTTTCCGGCCGGCGGGTACTGGCGGAGCAGGCCCTGGCGCTGGCCCGGGAGGCGCCGGCGTTGATCGCGAATCTGGCACCCCACTGGCGCGCCCGGGGAGAACCGTTGCGGCTGCAGCTACGCTGCGGGATCGCCAGCGGCTACTGCACGCTGGGGGACCGCGGTGGCCCTGAGCGGATGGATTTCACCCTGATCGGCTCGCCGGTCAATCTGGCCAGCCGGCTGCAGTCGCTGGCGGACCTCGACGGTGTCCTGATGGACGCCGCCACCGCGGCGTTGGCGGGCGCCGATGACGCCGCGGGCGATGCCCGCCGGGTCTCGCCGCGGGGCTTCGGGGACCGGGTCGTTTACGCGTCGGCGCCGGTGGCACACGCGACGGGCAGCACCGCGCCCGCAAGTTGACCCGGGCGGTGGCTCTGTTATCGTGCGCGCGCCTCACACGTTCCCCTCCAGCAGCGTCCGGGTGACGAATGGACAAGGTGTTCCTCAAGGCGTGCCGCGGCGAAGCCACCGCGTACACCCCGATCTGGCTGAACCGGCAGGCCGGCCGTTACATGCCCGAGTATCATCAGGTAAAGGGCGATACCCCGAGCCTGGACTTCTTCAAGGATCCGGAACGGGCGGCTCGCGCGACCCTCGACGCCCAGCGCATTCTCGGGGTGGATGCCGCCATCATGTTCGCCGACCTGTTGCCGGTGATGGAACCGATGGGCCTGGCGCTGGATTACCGGCCCGGGGTCGGACCGGTTTTCGACAACCCGTTGCGGACGCCGGCGGATGTGGCCAACCTGCGGGTGCAACCGGCCCGGGACGCGACCCCCTACATCGCCGAAACCGTTGAGGGAATTCTGGCGGACCTGCCAGCGGAGGTGGCGCTGATCGGCTTCGCCGGCGCCCCGTTCACGCTGGCGTCGTATGCCATCGAGGGACAGGGATCGCGTAACTACATTCACATGAAGCGCTTCATGTATCAGGCCCCGGAGGCCTGGGACGCGCTCATGAGCAAGCTGGTGGAGCAGGTCACCAGCTACCTGAACCTGCAGATCGACAGCGGGGTCGACGCGGTGCAGCTCTTCGACACCTGGGTCGGTTGCCTGTCCGTCTTCGATTTCCGCCGCTACGTACTGCCGTATCTGTCCCGGCTCCTGGACAACCTGCGCGGCCGGGTGCCGGTGATTTACTTCGGCACGGGTAATGGCCATCTGCTGGCCGACACCGTTGCCGCGGGTCCGGATGTCCTGGCCCTGGACTGGCGGGTCCCGCTCGGCGCAACCTGGCAGGCGCTGGGGATCACCGCGGTGCAGGGCAACCTGGATCCCATCGTGCTGTGTGCCGACCGGGACACCGTGGCTCGGCAGGCGCAGCAGGTTCTGGACGATGCCGGCCAGCGCAATGGGCACGTCTTCAATCTGGGCCACGGTATCGTTCCCGAGACGCCCGTGGACAACGTGAAGTTCCTGGTGGACTTCGTGCATGAGCAGTCCCGCCGCCCGGTCTGAGCTGCCGGGGGACGAGCGACTGGCGCAGGCGGGATTCCGGCTCGCCTTCTGGCTGCCGCTCGTGATCTGCACCTATCTGGCTTTGACGCCGGCCCCGCCCACGGCGGTGAGCGCCCTCAGTGCGGCGGTGCTGAACGCGTTGGCCAGCCTCGGCCTCACTTCCGGTTCGCCGGACACCCTGTACGGCGCTGGCGACGTGGTGCTGCACGCGCTGGCTTTCAGCTACCTGACCTTTGCTCTGGGGCTGGCCCTGCCCGGCGCCAGCCTGGTTGTCGTCGCTGCCTACATGATGGGCTACGGCGGCTTTCTGGAACTCGCTCAGAGCGAGCAGCCGACCCGGGCGGCGGAGTGGAAGGATCTGCTGGTGGACCTGGCCGGTATCGCTGCGGGCCTCGGGCTGCTGGCAATCTGCGGCGGCCCGTGTCGGCGCCTGGCGCGCGCCGCCGCGCGCGCCATGGTCCGTTTCAGTCGCGTCTGAACAACTCCCGGCCGATGTCGGCGAAGGCCTTGAACTCCAGGGCATTGCCGCTGGGATCCAGCAGAAACATGGTCGCCTGCTCGCCCGGTTGACCGGCGAAACGGATCCGCGGCTGAATCACGAAGGACATTCCGGCGGCCTTCAGGCGGTCGGCCAGCGCCTGCCAGTCGCGCATCTCCATGACCAGGCCGAAATGGGGAACCGGCACCGCGTCGCCGTCCACCGGATTGTGATGCACCGATGCGGAGTCGGCCAGGTGGCACACCAGTTGATGGCCGCGGAAATCGAAGTCGACCCAGGTTTCGGCGCTGCGCCCTTCCGGGCAGCCCAGCAGGTCACCGTAGAAAGCCCGGGACTGTTCCAGGTCCCGCACGGGAATGGCCAGGTGAAACGGCGCAAGCCCCTTTTCCTGGGGCATGTAGCCGTGCGCCCGGTTGTCTGAGGGCGACTCGTCACGATCCTGACACATTGTGTTTTACTCCAGTATAGGCCGACATGGACCGGCAGCTAAAATGACGGAAACCGTCCCCGATCTCGGATCAACGTGCTTCCATCGTGAACCGACTTGGACCTATACTCGGCTTGTTAGAACCGCCCCGAGTTGCCCCCCGAGACTCTACTCGTGTGTCAGTCGGTATCAAGTCTGCTCCACGAGCCGTCGGCTCGTGACTCCCGGTGTACGCCGTTTGATATTCGCGGTGCTGCGTACCAAAGCAACTGTTTGAGCGAGTGAAATGAAGAAACTGTATGTGGGCAACCTGCCCTGGAGTGCGACCGACAGCGAGCTGGAATCAATGTTCGCCGGCTGTGGGCAGGTGATGTCGGCTCGCGTGATCACCGATCGCGAGACCGGTAGGTCGCGCGGTTTCGGATTCGTCGAAATGGACGAGTCGGGAGCAGACCGGGCCATCGCGGAATTGAACGGCAAGGATATGGGTGGCCGTCCGCTTCGGGTCAACGAGGCCAACGAACGCCGCCGCTGAGGCCGTCTGGCGGTCGCCCGCTCGGGTGACCGCCGCCCCTTCAAGGGTCGTCGGTTCCCGCTGGTTGCCGAATCAGCAGACTGACCCGCTTGCTGCCACCCTCGGTGTCCTGCTCACCGACGGGAGAGAAGCCCATACGCCGGTGAAAGGCCAGTGACCCCGGATTGGGCGGGCGTACGTTGACCTCACAGCACACCAGCGGACGGTCCGCCGGCAATCGCGCAAAAAGGTCCTGGTATATCGCCTGGCCGATGCCTGCGCGCCGCCAGGCTGCCCCGATCACCACCCGGTCGATATAGGTGAAGCGCGGATAGTGGCCCCGGAAGTAGCGGAAGTTGAGGCTGTCGTAGTCGGCGCTTTCCGGTAGCGCCAGCAGAAACCCCGCCATTTCTCCGGCCATTTCCCCGGTCAGGTCGCCGGCATCGGGAACTTTGACGGAAGTCCGGTCCGGCACAGCGCCGGGCCCGGGGCCGCGGACCCGCACCACGGTCAGGCACGTGCTCTGGTCGTGCAGCCGGCCCAGGGTTGCGGCACTGATGCTGTTGACGTGGGGTACGGCCGCTTCGTTGAGCGCCAGCAGCGCGTCGTAGTCGCCGGGGCGGCCGGGTTCGATCACAAAATCCGTCATTGGGCCTCCTCCTCCGCGACGACCGTGATGTCGGCTTGCCGGAGCGCCGTCAGCGCGGCCGCGAGCGCGTCATCTTTGATCAGCAGGTAGTCGGTGTCGTAGCTGGAAACGACGAATACGGACACGTTGGCCGCTGCCAGCGGCGCCGTGATCGCGGCCGCGATGCCGGTCAGCTGGAAATCCAGTGGGCCGTCCACGCGCAGCAGCCGCCAGCCGGGCTCGGAGCGATCGCATCCGATGTCCAGCGCACTGCGGCAGCACACCGACAACTCGTCGCGGGAGCGCACCACCGCCCACCACGGTTCGTCGTCGGGCAGCGCAGGCACTCGGGCGCCGGCCGCCAGCCGGTGCACCGTGTAGGGTTCCGCCAGCAGGCGCATGGAAACGGGCACGGAGGGCGTCAGATGCCCATGCGTCCGAGGGCGTCCACCAGTTCGCGAAAGAACGAGGCGGTATTGGGATGCTGGGCCCGGAAGTCTGCCGCCATGGCCTCGACCCGGTCGCGCAGGCCCTGGGCCTCGGTGCTTTCAGGCTCGTCCGCCTCCAGCAGGGCATGGATGTCCCGGTCCACCTCTTCGAGCAATCTGCGCAGGTCCGCGTCCAGCGACGGCGCATTCTCGAGCTCGCCGTGGAGTTCGGCCAGGGTGGTCTTGATGTCGCGGTTGCTCATACGTCGGCTCCGGGAATCCACGTCGGTCGGCGGCTATCTTACACACTGACCGGCGAAGCGCCGACTGTCCGGCGGCAGCCTGTCAGGGGCGGATTTCCACCGGGGTGCCGAGTTCGACGAGGGACCAGATCTCCTCGATCTGGGCATTGGTCACGGCGATGCAGCCATCGGTCCAGTCGTCGCCGAGGTGGCGTTCACCGAGCCAGCCCTGACCGTTCTTCAGGCCATGGATCATGATCTGGCCGCCGGGATTGAGCCCGGCTTCCATGGCGCGCATCCGGTCGGCTTCGTTCGGGTAGGAGATCCGCAGTGCCAGATGATACTGGCTGCGGGCATTGCGGAAGTCGATGGTGTACACGCCTTCCGGCGTGCGTTCGTCGCCTTCGAAACGCTTCTGCCCCTTGGGCGCGGCGCCCAGCGCCACCTGGTACGTCCGCACGGGCTCTTCGCCCCGCAGCAGAGTCAACCGGCGCTCACTCTTGTCGATCAGTACCCGGTCGGCCTTCGGCTCGGCCAGAAGCGGACTGGAAAACATCACGAACAACGCAGTCGTCGCCGTCACGACGGTCTTTCTCAAGGACCTGCCTCCAAGACTTCCAGTCAATTCTAGTCCTCGTCGGGCGATCAGCCCAATAGGCGGGTCACGAATTCGCGGGGTCGAGAATCTCGTCCATGCGCAGCAGGGCCATCAGCGGCAGCCCTTCGGCGGCCAGCGCTTGCGCCCCGCCGCTCTGACGATCGATCACGCACAGCGCGGCGCCGGGTTCGATGCCGTCGGCCCGCAGCATGCGCAACTGGTCGATGATCGCGCCGCCGCTGGACACCACGTCTTCCACCAGCACCACGGACCGGTCGGCCAGCGGGGCGCCTTCGGCGTAACGGGCGGTGCCGTAGGTTTTGGCCCGCTTGCGCAGGAACGCGGCCGGCAGGCCGGTGTGCTGGCTGAGCGCTGTTACCAGCGGAATGCCGCCGAGCTCCAGACCTGCCAGTACGTCGGTACCCGGCGGGATCAGCGGCGCCATGAGTTCGGCGATACGGGCCAGCAGGCGCGGCTGCGCCTCGAACTGATACTTGTCGAAGTAGCGGTCGGAGACCTGTCCGGAGCGCAGGGTGAAACGGCCTTCGAGGAGGGCAACCTCACGCACCCGGCGGGCCAGTTCCGCCCGCGCTGCCGGGTCGTCGTGCCGGGGCGCGGCCGTCACCGCCCGTCGTCCATGAGCACCCGCACCGCGGCATTGGCGATCACGATGGGATCGCTGCCATCGGCGCCCGGCACGTCCAGGCCGCCGGCCGCGGCTTCCACGGTGACGGTACCGTGGGGCAGTTCCGCGGCCACGGCGGCCATGTCGACCTGATCGGGGCGCGCCACGGCCACGGTGACCTGAACGTGCATGTCGTCCACCGAACGATCCAGCAGCCGGAAGACCCCGATGCTGCTGTGGCGGATGGCGTCCGAGACTGCGCGGCGGGCGGCCTTGGTGTAGTCGCTGCCGTGAACGTCCACCCCCATGCCCATTTCCGTGAAACAGCGAACCAGGCTCATGGTACGGCCTCCGGTTGCGGGTCGCCGTCGGGCGATCCCGGGTGAGCAGGCAGATAGAAGGTCACCACTTCCTCGTAGGTCCGGCTGCCGACGTTGAGGGCGCGGTGCACCCTGGGCTCCGGATCATCCCAATCCGCGCTGCCCGTCGGAACGTCGACGGTCACCGGGTCGGCCTCGCGGTACTCGATGCGCAGCCGGCTGCCATGCACCACAACCGTGAAGCGGCGGCACGGATCCGAGTGCCAATGGGTGGCCTCCCCCGGTGCCAGGATCAGGCGCCGGATCACCTGCTCCGGCGTGCGGCTGATGGCTTCGAGCTTCATGAATCCCCTCGAGGCGGCAGATGCTGCAGGGGATTGAGAAAAGTCTCCAACTCCGCCCAGCGGTCTTCGAGTTGCTGGCGGTAGCGGGTGCGGGCGACGATCTCGAGGCGGATGCCGTCCGGGTCCTCGAAGAAGGTAGCGTAGTATTCCGGGTTGTACTCGGGGTACACGGCGGGCGCTGTGGCGGCGAGGCCCAGCGCCATTAGCGCCTGGTAGCTGGCGTCCACATCGTCCCGGCTCGGCGCCTGGAAACACAAGTGATGCAGGCCGGGCGTGTAGGGGTCATGCGGTCCCTCGGACCGGGCCGGGCGCAGGCTGAGCTGGAAGGTCGGCGCCAGGTAGTGCGCGTGGCGCTCTCCGGCGATGGTCTTGTCGCCTTTGTGCAGACCCAGCGCTTCCATGACCTGGTCGTAAAACCGCTCCGAGCGGTCGAGGTCGCTGACGCTCAGGTACAGATGATCGATGCCGCGCAACCGGCAGGGCCGCGCGCCGTTCATGCCATGGCCTCCGCCGCCGGGGGCCGGTGCTCGCCGCCCGGGCCCGGGGTCACGTGCAGGAGCTGGGTCGGCTCCAGGATGTGCACACGATGCCACTCGCCGCGGCGCACGATGGCGGCTTCGCCAGGTCCGAGTTCCAGGGGCTGCTGCGGGTCCGAGTCGCCGACGACACGCACCCGGCCCGAGACGATGATCAGGATTTCGTCGCCATCGGGATGCATCTCCCCCCCGTGAGGCGCGTCGCGTTCCATGGTGACCAACCCCACGGACAGGCCCTCCGGTCGCAGCGGCGGGCCACGCCGGTGGGCCATGGGGTGAACCGACAGGTTGCGGTCGACGTGCAGAAACTGGCCGACCGTGTCGATACGCTCGATGCGGTTCATGTCTCCTCCCGGTCCGGGCCGTGGCGACGGCCCGGTCTCGATCCCGTCTGTCAGTCCAGGTATTTGTCCGTTACTGCGCCTTCGCTGGCGGAGCTGACCAGCCGCGCGTATTTGGCCAGCGCGCCGCGCTCGGTGTAGGGCGCTGGCCGTTGCCAGCGGGCCCGCCGCTCGGCCAGGTCCGAGTCGTCCACGTGCAGCGTGATGGCGCGCTGTTCCGCGTCCACAGTAATCCGGTCGCCGTCCTCGATCAGGGCAATGGGCCCGCCTTCGAACGCCTCCGGGGTGATGTGCCCGATGACGAAGCCATGGGACCCGCCGGAGAAGCGTCCGTCGGTGATCAGGGCAACGTCCTGGGACATGCCGCGGCCGTTGATGGCGCTGGTGGGCGAAAGCATCTCGCGCATGCCGGGCCCGCCTTTGGGGCCCTCGTAACGCACGACCACCACGTCGCCCTTGACTACCGCGCCGTCGAGGATGGCCTGCATGGCCGCTTCCTCGCCGTGAAAGCAGCGCGCCGTGCCGGTGAAGGTCAGACCCTCGTGGCCGGTGATCTTGGCCACCGCCCCGGCCGGCGCCAGGTTGCCGTACAGGATCACCAGGTGAGAGTCCTTCTTGACCGGATTGGTGAGCGGCCGGATGACCTTCTGCTCGGCCGGATAGGGCGCCACCTCGGCCAGGTTCTCGGCCAGGGTGCGGCCGGTGACGGTCAGGCAGTCGCCGTGCAGCAGGCCTTCGTCCAGCAGCGTCTTCATCAGCGGCTGAATCCCGCCGATGGCGATCAGCTCACTCATGGAGTATTCGCCGGCAGGACGCATGTCGGCCAGCACCGGCACCCGTTCGCCAATACGGCTGAAGTCGTCGATGGACAGCGCAATGCCTGCACTGTGGGCAATGGCCAGCAGGTGCAGCACCGCATTGGTCGACCCTTCCAGGGCGATCACCGTGGTGATGGCGTTCTCGAACGCCTCGCGGCTCAGGATGTCGCTGGGTTTGATGCCACGTTCGATCAGCTCGAAGACCGCCGCGCCGGCACGGTAGCTGTCGTCGCGTTTGGCCCGGGACACGGCTTCCTGGGCGGAGCTGTTGGGCAGGGACAGGCCCAGCGCCTCGATGGCGCTGGCCATGGTGTTGGCGGTGTACATGCCGCCGCAGGAGCCGGGTCCGGGAATGGCCGTGGCCTCCACATCCTTGAGTTCGATGTCGGAGATGGCGCCGGCCGAGTGTTTGCCCACCGCTTCGAAGACGCTGACCACGTCGCGTCGTTCCTTGCCGGGCTGGATGGTGCCGCCGTAGACGAACACCGCCGGACGGTCGAGCCGGGCGATGGCCATGGCGCAGCCGGGCATGTTCTTGTCGCAGCCGCCGATGGCGACGAAACCATCGAAACCCTGGGCTCCGACCACGGTCTCGATGGAGTCGGCGATGACCTCCCGGGACACCAGGGAATAGCGCATGCCCGGCGTGCCCATGGAGATGCCGTCGGACACGGTGATGGTGTTGAACACCACGCTTTTGCCGCCGGCTTCGTCGCCGCCCAGGGCGGCCGCCTCGGCGAGCTGGTCGATGTGCATGTTGCACGGGGTCACCCGGCTCCACAGCGAGGCGATGCCGATCTGCGGTTTGCTGAAGTCCTGCTCCGAGAAGCCGGTGGGGTAAAGCATGGCGCGGGCTGCGGCCTGCTTGACCCCGTCCACGACCAGCGAGGAATAGCGGCGTCGGTTACTCATGGGCGTCTGCCAGCGGTTTCATCATGACCTTGGAGTTCCGTTGATAGTTGTAGAGGGCCTGCTTACGGGCCGGCAGGTCGGCGACGGCCGCGTCCAGGAATCCGTGTTCGGCGAACCAGTCCCGGGTCTGGGTGGTCAGCACGAACAGGCGCCGGACACCGCGCGCGCGCGCCGCGGCTTCCGCGGCCGCCAGCAGCCGGGCGCCGATGCCGGGCTGGATTCCGGTGCGCCGGTAGGCTTCGTGGACCGCCACGCAGGCCAGTTCGGCGGCGTCGTCGTCCAGCGGATACAGGGCACAGCAGCCGACAACGATACCGTCCAGCTCGGCCACGTGAAAGTTCGCCACCTCCAGTTCCAGACGGTCGCGATCACGCCGCACCAGCACACCGGCTTCCTCCAGGGGTCGGATCACCTCGACGATGCCGGCAACGTCTTCACTGCGGGCCTGGCGCACCATGTCTCTGCGCTGCGCCACCAGCTCACTGCCGTGACCCTGGGCGGTGAACAGCTCCTGCAGCAGCGCGCCGTCCTCGGCGTAGCTCACCAGATGGCAGCGTGGTACGCCGCCCCGGCAGGCGCGCAGCATGGCCCGCCACTGGTTGGCGACGTAGGGTTCGGGCGGGGCGCGATCCAGCAGCGATTCCAGATCCGCCGGTACCAGGTCCGGCAGCACCTGGCCGTCCCGGTCGCGCACGTAGCCCTCGGCGTCGAACATGATCAGCTTGTCGGCGCCCAGTGCCAGCGCCGTTTCCGCGGCCAGCTCATCGGCCGCCAGGTTGAACGGCTGACCGGACGTGGAGTAGCCGAAGGGCGACAGCAGCACCAGGTTGCCGGCGTCCAGGGCCGCGCGGACCCGCTGCTGGTGAACCCGCCGGACCTGGCCGGTGAACAGGTGATCGACCCCGTCCAGCACGCCGATGGGCCGGGCCACCACAAAATTGCCGGTAATGGTGGCGATGTCGGCGTTGGCCAGCGGACTGGTGGGCAGCCCGGTGGAAAAGTGCGATTCCAACGTGGCGCGCACCTGGCCATAAACCCCCAGCAGGGTTTCCATGCTGTCGCGGTCGGTGATGCGGCGGTGGCCATGGAAGCGCTGGCCCGGGCCGTCGGGATCCGCCAGCGCGGCGTCGATCTGTGGGCGGGCGCCGTGCACCAGCACCAGCCGCACGCCGAGCACGTGCAGCAGGGCCAGGTCGTGCACGATGTTGGCCAGGTTGGCGTGGGCAATGGCCTCGCCGCCCAGCAGGACCACGAAGGTCCGGCGCCGGTGGGCGCTGATGTAAGGGGTCGAGGCCCGAAACCATCTGGCGTAGCCGCTGGTATCCACGAGTGTCTCCCTGTCCCCGGCGCCGATGGACCGGCGGCCGGCAAACGGCGGATTCTACACCGCGACGCCGCGCCGCGGCCCGTGGCCGTTGCGCGCGTCCCGGGACGGCGCCGGTACCCGGAAGTGGCTTGCCGGCCAGCGCCGATTGCCGTCAGCGGCATTGGGCCGCAGACCCATGGCCAAGTGCGTCACAAAACCGGGCAGGCTCCGGTTGCAAATGCGCCACCCATGCCGTTAACTGACAAAAGTTGGCTAAATCAGGGACTTACGTGGCCACGCCTGTTTCCTCGAAGGCGCCTGGGGAGGACTGCCCGGACGCTGTTCCCGCCGCTGCCGCTATGCCCGGAGAAGCGCAGGACCCTCAGCTGGAGGATCGCCCGGCGGATGGCGATCGCCCGCCGGCCGGCAAACTGGCCGCGCGCCTCGGCGATGGTGAGCGTCTGCTGGACCTGCCGGCCACCCTCGATCAACTGGTCAGCGAAGGCTACATCAGCCAGCGCCAGGCCGAAGACGTGCTGATCGCGCCGCGCAGCAAGAAGGAACTCGGCCAGCATCCGCTGGAGATCATCGCCGCCCGCGAGTACGAGAACCGTAACGACAGCGGCCACATACTGGACCTGGAAACCCTGACCGAATGGCTCTGCCGCATCAGCGGCCAGCCTTACCTGCGCATCGATCCGCTCAAGATCAACGTCAACGCCGTCACCGAGGTGATGTCGTACGCCTTCGCCCAGCGCCACAACATCCTGGTGGTGGAGGTCAACGACGACGAGGTGGTGATCGCCTCCGGCCAGCCGTTCATGTATCAGTGGGAGAACATGCTCACCCAGACCCTGCGGGGCCGGCGTATCCGCCGGGTGGTGGCCAATCCCGCGGACCTGAACCGCTACATGCTCGAGTTCTACACCATGGCTCGGGCGGTCTCCAAAGCCGGCGAGGCCGGCATGGAGGTCAGCAGCGTCGCCAACTTCGAGCAGATGCTCGAGCTCGGTGCGCTGAAGAGTCCGGAAGCCAACGACGCTCACGTGGTCAACATCGTCGACTGGCTGCTGCAGTACGCGTTCGACCAGCGGGCCAGCGACATTCACATCGAGCCGCGCCGCGACAAAGGGCTGATCCGCTTCCGCATCGACGGCGTGCTGCACCACGTCTACGAACTGCCGAGCGCGGTGAACGCCGCGGTGACCAGCCGCCTGAAGATCCTCGGGCGCATGGACGTGGCGGAAAAACGCCGGCCTCAGGATGGCCGGGTCAAGACCAAGAGCCCGGACGGTGAGGAGGTGGAGCTGCGGCTTTCGACCCTGCCGACGGCGTTCGGCGAGAAGATGGTGCTGCGCATCTTCGACCCGGACGTATTGCTCCGGAGCTTCGGCGAGTTGGGCCTGACCGGCCGCGATTTCGAACGCTGGCAGGGCATGGTGCAGCAGCCCAACGGTATCGTGCTGGTGACCGGGCCCACCGGATCGGGCAAGACCACCACCCTCTATTCGACGCTCAAGCAACTGGCCACCTCCGAGGTCAACGTCTGCACCATCGAAGACCCCATCGAGATGGTGGAGCCGGCGTTCAACCAGATGCAGGTCCAGCACAACATCTCCGTCAGCTTCGCCTCCGGGGTGCGGGCTCTGCTCAGACAGGACCCCGACATCATCATGGTGGGTGAGATCCGCGATCTGGAGACCGCCGAGATGGCCATCCAGGCCGCGTTGACCGGACACCTGGTGATTTCCACCCTGCACACCAACGACGCCCCCACCGCCATCACCCGGCTGCTGGATCTCGGGGTGCCGTCGTACATGATCAAGGCCACCGTGCTTGGGGTCATGGCCCAGCGTCTGGTGCGCACCCTGTGCCCGCACTGTAAGGTCGAGGACGAGGTGGACCCGGAAGCGTGGGAACTGCTGGTACGGCCGTTCAAGGCCCGGCCGCCGGCCCGGGTGTACTGGCCCAAGGGCTGCCTGGAATGCCGGGACACCGGTTACCTGGGGCGCCTGGGCGTCTATGAGCTGCTGCCGCTGTCGGAGACGGTGAAACCGCTCATCAGTGCCGACGCGGACATTCAGGCGCTGCGCCGCCAGGGTATGAAGGAAGGCATGCGCACCCTGCGCCTGTCCGGCGCCCAGAAAGTCGGCGCCGGTCTCACCACCATCGCCGAAGTGCTGCGGGTGGCGCCGCTCTCCGACGGATAACGGTCCCGCCGGCCCGGCACCCCATCCTGACACCACCCTGTCAGCAGGGCTGGCTTATCATCGGCGTGTTTCGCAAACGGAGAGAGGAAGATGTCAGGAACACCAGGGGGCGGCGCGGCAGACTCGGTCAGCGGCAAGTGCTTGTGCGGCGCGGTATCGTTCCAGGCCGAGGGCGTCGAGCGGGCGGTGCACGGGTGTCACTGCAGGATGTGCCGGGCCTGGGCCGGGGCACCCTTGCTGGCGGCCACGGTCGGGCGGGTGACGTTCTCCGGAGAACAGCACCTGGTCCGCTACGACTCGTCGGACTGGGGCGCGCGCGGCTTCTGCGGGCGCTGCGGTTCCAACCTCTTCTATCACCTGAAGCCGGCCGATCAGTACATGCTTTGCATGGGCGCCTTCGACGATCAATCCCGTTTCGAGCTGGCCGGCGAGATCTTCGTCGACCACAAGCCGCCGGGTTACGCCTTCGCCGGCGACCACCCGCGCCAGACCGAAGCGGAGTTTCTGGCGTCCATCGGCGCCGGTTGACGGGGCCGCCGTCCCCTGCATCAGGCGGCCGCAGGCCGCAGCCGTTCCGGCGCCGCGTTAGAATCCCCGGTTTCTGACCGGGAGAACGTCGCGGTGCCGGAATTTCAGCTCGACGGCCTGCTGGCCGAAAAAGCGGCACATGCCGAGGAGCGTCTGCAGTCCCGACTCGGCGCGGTGGACGAGGAGCTCCGGTACGTCTGCGCCCTGAGCGACTTCGCCGCCGCCACCGCGGCCCAGCACGGCGAGTGGCTGACGGAACTGCGCGGCCGCGGCGGCCTCGGCGCGCCGCCGGACGCCGCCGCCATCCGCGCCGCCTGCACCGGGTTGACTGAGCTCAGCGACATGGCCGCCCTGCAGCAGGCGCTGCGGACCGTACGCAACC
Source organism: uncultured Gammaproteobacteria bacterium (assembly GCA_942491135.1). Lineage (GTDB taxonomy): Bacteria > Pseudomonadota > Gammaproteobacteria > Pseudomonadales > Azotimanducaceae > UBA7803. The sequence goes on from CALNZS010000023.1 coordinate 329,537, forward strand.
GCTTCCAGTTGTGGATCGTGTGGCGCCATCTGGCCTGCCGCGCGCCGCTGGAGGAAACCACCGAGGCCCTGTCGGCGCTGGCCGATGAGCTGATCGACCAGGCCCTGACGGTGGTTTACGGCTGGCTCTGCCAGCGCGACGGCGTCCCCCGCGACGAACACGGCGCGGCACAGCGCATGGTGGTTCTGGCGCTGGGCAAACTCGGGGCCCGCGAACTCAACCTGTCTTCGGACGTGGACCTGATCTTCGCTTATCCGGAAGCCGGGGAAACGGACCGGGGCCGTACCAACCAGCAGTTTTTCGTGCGCCTGGGCCAGCAGCTCATTGCCGCCCTGGACACGGTCACCGCCGACGGCTTCGCCTTCCGGGTCGATATGCGCCTGCGGCCGTTCGGCGCCAGCGGCCCGCTGGCGCTGCACTTCTCGGCCATGGAAGACTATTACGTCAGTCACGGCCGGGATTGGGAGCGGTATGCGCTGATCAAGGCGCGGCCGTGCGCCGGCGATGTGGCCGCCGGGGCCGGGTTGCTGGAGGCGCTCCGGCCGTTCGTGTACCGGCGCTACCTGGACTTCGGCGCACTGGATGCGCTGCGGGACATGAAAGAGAAGATTTATGCCCAGCGCCACGATCCGGAGGACGTGAAGCTGGGTCCGGGCGGTATCCGCGACGTGGAGTTTGCGGTGCAGGTGCAGCAGCTCGTTTGGGGCGGCCGGCAGGCGGACCTGCAGGACCCGCGCCTGCTCACGGTGTTGCCCCGCCTGGCCGGCCACGATCATCTGCAGCCGGAGACGGCGGCGGAGCTGGCGGACGCCTACCGGTTTCTGCGTGATGCCGAACACAGTGTGCAGGCCGAAGCCGATCAGCAGACCCAGACCCTGCCGGTGCAGGCCCTGTCGCGCGCGCGCCTGGCCAGGTCCCTGGGGTTCGCCGATTTCGAGGCCTTTCATACGGCGCTGGATGCTCACCGGCAGCGGGTCGAGTCGGTATTCGACGATGTGGTGGGGGCGCCTCAGCAGGCCGACAGCAACGGCCTGCGGGCCTGGGTAGAAGCGGGAGAACTGCACGCGCGGCCGCAGCTTCTGGAACCGTTCGGCTTCGCCGACAGCGCGCAGGCCGCCGCGCTGCTGGACGCCCTGGCGACGGCCCGGGACCGGTCGCTGGTAGGCAGCGCCGGCCGTGAGCGGCTGGACCGGCTGATGCCCAACGTGCTGGACGAAGTCGGACGCCTGGATCGCCCTGACCTGGCATTGGCCCGGGTCACCCCGGTGCTGAAGGCGGTACTGCGCCGATCCGCCTATCTGGCGCTGCTCAACGAAAACCCGGAGTCCCTGGCGCACCTGGTGGACCTGGCGGCCCGCAGCCGCTGGGTGGCGGAACAACTCGCCCGCTATCCAGCCTTTCTGGACGCTCTGCTGGACGAACGTCAGCTCGGCGGCCTGCCGGAACGGGACGCGCTGGTGGCGGATCTGCGCCGGCAGATCGAACGGGCCGCTCCGGTCGGCGAGGAACGGGTGCTCGACACGCTGCGGGAGTTCAAGGAACACCACGAGTTCAATGTGGCGCTGGCCGAGGTGCGGGGCACGCTGCCGCTGATGAATGCCAGCGACTACCTGACCTTCCTGGCCGAGGCGGTGCTGGAGGAAGCCCTGGCCCTGGCCTGGCGCGAGAACGAGGATCGGTTTCCCGAGTTCGCGCAGTCGGCGCTGGGGCGCCGCCCGTTCGCCATCGTTGGCTACGGCAAACTCGGCGGCATCGAACTGGGCCCGGGCTCGGACCTGGACCTGGTTTTCATCCACGACCTGGACGTGGCGCAGCCAAGGGCCAACCAGTTCCTGCACCGGCTGGTGCGGCGGCTGCTGCACATTCTGACGGTGCCGACCTATCTGGGTCCGCTCTACGAAGTCGACATGCGGCTGCGGCCGTCGGGGCGCTCCGGCACCATGGTCTCGAGCCTCGATTCGTTCCGCGATTATCAGCTCGGCCAGGCCTGGGTCTGGGAACAGCAGGCCCTGGTGCGGGCCCGCGCCGTGGCCGGTGACACCGACCTGCGGCAGCGGTTCGAGGCGCTGCGCCGCGACATTCTGTGTGGTGACCGGGACCGCCAGGTGGTGCGCGACGAAGTCCTCGGCATGCGCCGCCGGATGGCGGGACACCATGGCGACGAGGCCGGACTCAAGCGCGGCAGCGGCGGTATCGTGGATATCGAGTTTATGGTCCAATATCTGGTTCTGGCCCATGCCCACGCGCATCCGGAGCTGGCGGTTTACTCGGACAACATGCGCATCCTGGAGGCTGTGGAGGCGCTGGATCTGGTGTCCGCCCGGGTTGCCCGCAACCTGCGCGAGGCCTACCTGGCGCTCCGTTCCGAGTGGCACCGCAGCGTGCTCGATCTCCCCGACAGCGAACGTGCCGCCGCGGTGCTGACCGGCCACCGGGAGCGTGTCCGCGAGGGCTGGGCGGAACTGTTCGGACCCGACGCGGAGGTGCACGGGGCACCTCCGAGCAACTGAGAAAGGCTGATGAGTGACGACAACCTGGCCGATCGCGACGGCTGGATCTGGCAGAACGGCGAACTGGTCCCGTGGCGGGACGCGCGGGTGCATGTTCTGACCCACACCCTGCACTACGGGGTGGGCGTATTCGAGGGCGTCCGCGCCTACGACACGCCGCGCGGGCCGTGCATTTTCCGCCTGCAGGATCACACCCGGCGTCTGTTCGACTCGGCGCACATTCTCGGTCTCGAGATCCCTTTCGACCAGCAGGCCGTCAACCGGGCCCAGGTCGAGGTGTTTGCCGCCAACGAGCTGACCGAGGGGTACCTGCGGCCCATGGTTTACCTGGGTTCCGAAGCCATGGGTCTGAGGGCGAAGGACCTGTCGGTCAACCTGTGTATCGCCACCTGGCCGTGGCCGGAGTACATGGACGCGGACTCGGGCGAAAAAGGCATCCGCGTGCGGACCTCTTCGTATACCCGACATCACGTCAACAGCACCATGTGCAAAGCCAAGGCCAATGGCAACTACATCAACTCGATTCTGGCTCTGCACGAAGCGCTCGACAGTGGCTGCGATGAGGCGCTGCTGCTGGATACCGAAGGGTTCGTTGCTGAAGGCACTGGCGAAAACCTGTTCCTGGTGAAAGACGGCGTGCTCTACACCCCCGAACTGACGGCATGCCTGAACGGCATCACCCGCAATACCATCCTGACTCTGGCGGCCGAGCTCGACATCGAGGTCCACGAGCGGCGCATCACCCGCGACGAGGTTTACATCTGCGACGAAGCCTTCTTCACCGGCACGGCGGCGGAAGTGCTGCCGATCCGCGAACTCGATGGCCGCCGCATCGGCAGCGGCACCCGCGGACCGGTGACCGAGCGGCTGCAGGCCGTGTACTTCGATCAGGTGCGCGGCAAGCGCAATGCGCACACGCAATGGCTGACGCCGATTCACGGGTGAGTTCGGACCGCCCCGGCAAGGTACTGCTGGTAGCCCCGGCATGGGTAGGCGACATGGTCATGGCCGACACGCTGCTGCAGCGGTTGCGCCAGCACCGCCCGGGGCTCGAGATCCAGGTGCTGGCGCCCCCTGCCACGGTGGCGCTGGCCTCGCGTCTGGGCGGTGTATCAGCTTGTCACGAGTTGGCCATCGGCCACGGCGAGCTGGGGCTGAGCCGGCGCCGGTCGATGGCGCGGGTGCTGCGCGCCGAGCATTTCGATCAGGCCATCGTGCTGCCCAACTCGTGGAAGTCGGCACTGGTTCCCTGGCTGGCGGGCATTCCCCTGCGCAGCGGCTGGCACGGTGAGGCGCGCTACGGAATTCTGAACGACCGGCGCCGGCTCGATCCGGAACGTTACCCGCTCATGATCGAGCGGTTCATGGCGCTCGGTGTGGCGCCGGGAGAGGCTCTGACCGCTCCTTATCCGGAGCCGGTGCTGCAGGTAGACCAGAACAATCAGCGACGGCTGCTCGATGAGCTTGCGCTGGGCGATGGCCAGGGTGCCGTGGCGCTCTGTCCGGGGGCGGAATTCGGACCGGCCAAGCGCTGGCCGGCGGCCCACTTCGCGGCCGTGGCGCGACATGCCGCAGCCGCCGGCCGGCCGGTGTGGCTGCTCGGCTCTCCGGCGGAGCAGGCCGGCGCCGAGCAGATTCGCGAACTGGCCCCCGGGGTGATCAATCTGGCGGGCCGGACCCGCCTGCTGGACGCCGTCGACCTTCTGGCGGCAGCTGATACCGTGGTCTGCAACGATTCGGGACTGATGCACGTGGCCTGCGCGGTGGGAACCCGGGTCGTCGCCGTGTACGGATCGACGTCACCGGCCTTCACCCCGCCGCTCAGCCGCCGGGCCCGGATCGTGCGCCGGGAACTGCCCTGCAGCCCGTGTTTTCAGAGGACTTGTCCCCTCGGGCACCTGGATTGCCTGGTGGGCCTGGCGCCGCAACGGGTCATCGAGGCGCTGTAGTGCGGGTGCTGCTGGTCAAGATGAGCTCGTTGGGTGACGTGGTGCATGCGTTACCCGGGGTTTCGGATGCGGTGGCCGAGTTCGGCGATGGCCTGACTTTCGACTGGGTCGTCGAGGAAGCGTTCGCGCCCATTGCCGAGCGGCACCCGGCGGTGGTCGAGGTGCTGCCCATCGCCTGGCGCCGCTGGCGCCGCGGGCTGCGCGAGCACCGCGGGGAGCTGACGGCATTCGTGACCCGCTTGCGCAGCCGCCGCTACGACATGGTTCTGGACGCCCAGGGGCTGATCAAGAGCGCGGCCGTCACGGCGCTGGCCAGGGGCACGGTGAAAGCGGGGTTCAGCCGCAGGTCGGCCCGTGAAGGCGCGGCCGCAGCCTGCTACCGCCGCCGGGTCGACGTGCCGCGGGGACTGCATGCGGTAGACCGGGTGCGTCGGCTGTTCGCTGGCGCGCTGGGGTACCCATTGCCGGCATCGTCACCGGATTTCGGTATCGGCCGTGCTGCAACCGCTGCCCGGGGGCGCCGCTGCGTACTGCTGCACGGCACCACCTGGCCGAGCAAACACTGGCCGGAACGCTTCTGGGCGGAGCTGGCGGGAACGGCTGGCGCCGCCGGTTTCGACGTGGTGCTGCCCTGGGGCAACGACGAGGAGTTCGAGCGTGCGGGGCGCATTGCCGCCAGCGCAGGCGCCAGGGTACTGCCCCGGCTGTCCCTCGACGAGGTGACCGACGAACTGTCCACGGCGGCGCTGGTGATCGGAGTCGACTCGGGCCTGGCTCATCTTGCGGCCGCGCTGGCGGTGCCCACTCTGGTGCTGTTCGGCAGTACCAGCAGCGCGCTCACCGGCTGCCGGGGTGTGCGGGCCCGCAACCTGCAGGCGTCGTTTCCCTGCTCGCCGTGCCTGGCGCGCGAGTGCGGGTACCAGGGGGCATCACCGACCTGGCGGGAAGAAGTCGTGGTGCCCGCCTGTTACGCTAGCCTGAATCCGGAACGAGTCTGGCAGGCGGCCAGGGAGCTGGTGCATGCAGATCGCGTTCTGCATATTTAAGTTTTTCCCCCATGGCGGGGTTTCCCGCGATCTTCTGAAGATGGCGCAGGAGTGCCTGAGCCGGGGTCATGGCGTGCGCATCTACGCGGGCCGCTGGCTGGCGCCGTTGCCGGATCACATCGAGGTGGTCGAAGTGCCGGTGAAGGCCCTCACCAACCACCGCCGCTATCAGCGTTTCGCGGTACTGGTGCGCGAGCACCTGGCATCCCATCCGGTGGATCTGGTGGTGGGCATGAACAAGATGCCGGGTCTCGACGTCTACTACGCCGCCGACTCCTGCTACGAGGAGAAGGCCCGCACCCAGCGCGGCATCGTCTACCGCCTGTTGCCGCGCTACCGCCACTTCGCCCGCTTCGAGCGGGCCGTGTTCGATCCCGCGGTGCCCACCGAGGTGCTGACCATCTCGGACCTGCAGATCCCGCACTTCCGCAGACACTACGGAACTCCGCCGGAACGCTTTCACGCGCTCCCGCCGGGAATCGATCCGGACCGCTGCAGCGGTCCCGACCGGGAAGCCGTGCGGGCCGGCCTGCGCGCCGAGTTCGGCATCGCCGAAGACGAACATCTGCTGTTGTTCATCGGCTCCGGATTCATCAAGAAGGGGCTGGACCGGCTGCTGCGCGGTTACCAGGCGCTGCCGCCGGACCTGTACCACCGGTCCCGTCTGTTCGTGGTCGGGCACGACAACGCCGAACCGTTCCGGCGCCTGGCCAGGCGCCTCGGGGTGCTGGAGCGGGTCCGTTTCTTTCCCGGCCGGGACGACGTGCCGCGCTTTCTGGCGGGCGCCGACGCGCTGGCCTTGCCGGCCTATGACGAGAACGCCGGCATGGTCATTCTCGAGGCGATGATTGCCGGTCTGCCGGCGATCGTCACTGCAAACTGCGGGTATGCCCGCTACCTGAGCCGCGCCGATGCCGGCATCGTCTGCCCGGTACCGTACGATCAGCAGACCTTCGACAGGCAGCTCTCGGAACTGCTGACCTCTCCGCGCCGCGACGAGTGGCGGCGCAATGGTATGGCTCTGGCGCGGGATCCGGACATCTACCGGCTGGCGCGGACGGCCGTGGACTACTTCGAACGGTTCGCGGCCGAACGCCGGCAGGTCGTGGCCTTCGAACTGTTCAAGTATTTTCCGTTCGGAGGGCTGCAGCGCGACTTTCTCCGGGTCGCCCGGGCCAGTCTCGAGCGCGGTCACCGGATCCGGGTCTACACCCTGTCCTGGCAGGGTGAGGTGCCGGACGGCATCGAGGTGGTCCAGGTGCCGGTCGAAGGGTTGACCAACCACGCCCGCTACCGGCGTTTCGCCCGTTGGGTGCGGCGCGATCTGTCGTGGCGGCCGGTGGCCTGTGTAGCCGGTTTCAACAAGCTGCCCGGCCTCGACGTGTACTACGCCGCGGATTCCTGTTTCGAGGAGAAAGCTCGCGAGTTGCGTCCGCCGCTGTACCGTTACACCAGCCGCTACCGGGTGTTCGCGGCCTTCGAGCGGGCCGTGTTCGACGTCCAGGCGCGAACCCGGATTCTGCTGATCACTCCCGGCCAGAAGGCCAGCTTTCAGCGTTACTACGCGACCCCGGACGAGCGCTTCTACCTGTTGCCGCCGGGGGTCTCGCCGGACCGCCGCCCCGGCGAAGATGCACCGGCCCGGCGCGCCGATCTGCGCCGGGAGTTTGCCATCGGCGATGACGATCTGTTGCTGCTGTTCGTCGGATCCGGGTTCATTACCAAAGGCCTGGACCGGGCGCTGGCAGCAATTGCCGCGTTGCCGGTGGACCTGCGGGCACGGGTCCGTTTTCTTGTCATCGGCCAGGACAATCCGGCGCGCTTCAGTGCCCTTGCCGGCGAACTGGGCATCGACGCCCAGGTCGAGTTCCTGGCCGGCCGTGACGACGTAGCCCGGTTCTTTCTGGGCGCGGACCTGCTGATCCACCCGGCTTGCGCTGAAGCGGCGTCGCTGTCGTCCTGGAAGCGGGATGCATGGAGATGGAAGCCGTGGCCCGCCAGTTGGCAACCGACAAGACATGCTGGTCATCCGCAACGGCTGGTTCAGCTTCCGCTGGAGCCAGATTTTCGACGCCGGCCGCATCCCGTCGAGTTCCACCGTGCTGAAGGCCGCGCCAGATCGACGACGGACAGCCAGGCGGCCGTTCGCGCCCGCCCCCATCGACGAAGCCGTTGCCGCGATCGAAGCCGAAAAGCCCGACGTGCGTGTTCGCGCCGCATGTGGAAACCGCCTCCGGCATGATCCTGCCCGACGATTACCTGCACGCGGTGGCCGACGCGCTGCACCGCCCGGCGGCCTCTTCGTGCTCGACTGCATCGCGTCGGGTGCCATCTGGGTCGACATGGAGGCGGTCGGCGTCGATGTCCTGATCAGCGCCCCGCAGAAAGGCTGGTCGGCATCGCCGGCGTGCCGGCCTGGTGATGATGAACGACAAGGCCCGCAAGGCCGTCAGTGACACCACCAGCACCAGCTTCGCGTGTGATCTGAAAAAGTGGCTGGAGATCATGCGCGCCTACGAGAACGGCGGCCATGCCTATCACGCCACCATGCCGACCGACGCGCTGGTCAAGTTCCGCGACGCCATGAAGGAAACGGAGGCCTATGGCTTCGACAAGAGTCTGCGCGACGAGCAACAGGAGCTCGAACGCGACAGCCGGGGCGCGCTAATCGAGACCGCACGGGCTTCCACAGCGTCGCCGCCGAGGGATTCCAAGGCGCCGGGGGTGGTCGTCGAGCTACACCAACGACCCGACATCGCAGCCCGGTCAGAAGTTCGCTTGGGCGTGGGCCTCCAGACCGCCGCCGCAGGCGTGCCGCTGCAGTGCGACGAATGGCGCCGATTTCCGCACCTTCCGGATCGGGCTGTTCGGTCTGGACAAGCTGCACCACATCGATCGCACGGTGACCTCGTCGAACGGGCGCTCGACGGCATGTGAGCTGCGGCCGCATGGTCCCGACACCCGACGAGTTGGCCCAACGGCGCCGAGACGCCTCCCGAGAGAAGATTCTCCAGGTTGCGGCGGAACGACTGTCCGAACACGGCTACGGAGCCACCAGCCTCAGCGATGTCTCGATGCTCAGCGGGCTGGAGCAGACGGTCGTCAACTTCCACTTCAACCAGCAGGATCTCGTCGAGGCCGTCTTTGAAGACCGGACTCGACCACGCAGTCGCCGCGATCGACCAGGCGCTGGCGCAGCTCGACCCGCACGCGACCGGAGCCGAGCGCATCGAGACAGCCATCGGCGCCTACCTCCACGCCATCATGACCAACACCACATGACCCGCGCCAACATCCGGGTGCTATCGGAGTGTCCCACCCGTGGTTCGCCGGGGGCTGGCCGTCTACGCGGGCGTTCGTTCGAACGTGGACCGACCTGCTCGAGGCTGGGCGCTTCGACGGGTCACTCCGCTCGGACCTCGACCCCAGCATCATCGCTCGAATGATCATCGCCGCCCTGAACTCGGCCGTGACCTGGATGCGGTCGGCCGACATCGACAGCGTGGCCGAGCAGTTCAAGGCTGCGTGCCCTGCACGCATCGCCGCCCGCTCCGACTGAGCTCAGCCCTCGATGGTGAACCAGCGGAGGATCGACTGCGCGGCCTGGTCGAGTCGTGAGAACGGACCGAAGTGCTTGCTGTCCGGCCACAGCTCGTGCTCGGCCCGAGGCAACGCCCCGGCAACCAGCGGTGCGCTGATCGCCGGCGATGAGCTGCTGTTCCGTACCGCCTCGACGGCGACCAGCACGGCATCGGAACGTCCTGAGCGAGCGAAACCACCTGCTCGAACTGCTCGAACACCAGGCCCTGCTACCGGCAGACACAACAGTTCGACCTGGTCGGCCGTCGCCTGGAACCGTGGTGCAGGTACGCCCAGATGGGGCCTGGACGTGAAGTTCGTCCAACGCAATGGCTGGAGCATCTGGTCGAACACCGCCGAGGTCGAGAACTGATCGGCGTCTCCCGCGGATGCCTGGAGAACCCGGCGTCGGCCTCGGCCATCCTGGGCCATGATGATCGGCCAGACCTACACTCGCCTGGAAGGCGCGGCCGTGGTCGATGCTGGTGAGGATGGCGGTTCCTCCCGACGAGTGGACCGACGCCCATGGCCTGTCGTCGGCGCATCGACGACCGCCGAGATCGGCGACCATCCGGTGATCGAACGTCGTGCCCTGCGGGGTGGCCGTGAGGCCATGGGCTAGCCGAGGTCGACGGTGAGGAACTGCAGGCGATCGGCCGGCAGTCGGTCGAGAACCGGTTCCCACATGCGGGCACACATGCCGGTGCCGTGGACGAACAGAGCGGGCACGCCCGATCCGCCGTAGTCATGGACGGCCACCACCACGCCGTCGGCGCTCGGAACCTCGATGCGTTCTGGCTCGTGCACGACTCAGATGCGCTCGATGAGCGTGCCGGTACCGAGACCGCCGCCACAGCACATGGTGACGACGGCATAACGCCCGCCGGTGCGCTGCAGCTCGTGAACGGCCTTGGTGGTGAGGAAGCAGCCGGTCGCACCGAGCGGGTGACCCAGGGCGATCGCACCGCCATTCGGATTCACCCGGTCCATGTCGGGCTGCAGCTCCTTGGCCCAGGCGAGGACGACCGACGCGAACGCCTCGTTGATCTCGAACACGTCGACGTCGTCGACGGTGATGCCTTCAGCAGCCAGGATCTTGCGGGTCGCCGGGATGGGGCCCTCCAGCATCAACTCGGGGTCACAGCCGACCAACGCGGTCTGCTTCACCCGCGCCAGGATGCGCGCAGTACGAGGGCTTTGGCGGCCTTGGCCGCCTTCATCAACAGAACCGCACTTGCGCCGTCGGCGATCTGTGACGATGAACCCGCCGTGCGGATGCCGTCCTCGCGCAAGTGACGGGTTTGAGGGTTGCCAGCTTCTCGAGGCTCGTCTCCCGGGGGATCTCATCGGCCGAGACGACGATGGTGGCATCGGTCTTCTTGCCCTCGGCGTCGAGGACGGTGGTGACCTGGATGATCTGGCTCGGAACCGGCCTTCGGCGACAGCCGTCGCCGCAAGCTCCTGGGAGCGCAGACCGAACGCGTCGGTTGCGGACCGATCGATCTCGTACTTCTCGGCGATTCGCTCGGCGCCTTCGAATTGGCTGAGGAACTCGTAGTGCTCGAAGTAGCTGCGGCTGACCGGCTTGCCGAGTCCGGCCTTGGCCCCTGCGAACGCGTCGGAGCCGATCGGCAGCAGGCTCATGGCCTCGACCCCACAGGCCATCACGACGTCCTCGACCCCGGAGGCGATCAGGGCGTGGGCGGTGTTGACGGCCTGCTGCGACGAGCCACACTGGGCATCGATGCGGTCGTGCACGCGGATATCCTCGTCGCTGCCATGACCGAGCCAGGCCGTGCGGGTGATGTTCATCGCCTGGGCGCCGACCTTGTTGATGCAACCGCCGACCACCAGGCCGACCTGGGAGGAGTCGACACCGGCCCGACCCAGAACTTCCATCATCACCGGGCCCAGAACGTCGGCCGGGTGCGCCCCGGCGAGCGAGCCGTTCCGCTTCCCCACCGCTGAGCGTCCTGCTTCGTCAATGACGACCTCGTTCATGACCAACCTCTTCCTCATCCTCGGCTGATTAGACGCCACCTTCGGTGACCTGCCTGGGTAACCGTACTGTGTGGCACCGGTCGAATGCCCCATGAGGCTGACCAGGATCCGGGCACGCGGGTGTGTCTTTCATGGATGCAGGTCGTGGAAGTTGGCAGAGAACCGAGCTTTCAGCCGAGGCACAGGCTGGTCTCACCGCGGGTGACGTCGTCGACCTTCGGATCGGCCGTCACCAGTTCGGGCCGACCCCCACGAACGCGGCCAGGCCTCGACACCGGGCAGCCGGCCGTGATCGCGCTCGAGATCGACGTTCGACTCGATCGGAGCGAGATCGTGGAGCTGGTCCCTCACACCGACAACGCAAGCGGCACGACGACCTTGACCGTCGAGGGTCGCGCCGTCCACGACGTGACCGAGGTCCTGCCGGGGGAAGTCATCGGCATCGGTCCCGACGCCTTCGTCCTCGTGGCGTCGGCGTTCGCGCAGGACGAGCAGACGGAGGACCGGCGCGTGGAGGGGCAGGACGAAGAGCAGGACGAAGAGCAGGACGACGAGTGCCGGTCCTCGCGACCACAGTTGGGGCCCGTTCACCCGAACCGGGTCGTCATCCCTCCCGCTCCCGACCTCGCCTCTCGCCTTCGAGATGCCGATCGCGGCCACGGTGCTTCTCGTCGTTGCTCGCAGTGGCATTCGCATCTGGGTATTGGCCCGTGCTGGTCCCGACCACCCTGCTCGTGGCCATCGCCGCGTGGCGCCAGCGTCGCCTCCAGCACCGATATGAGGGCGATCAGGCCGTCCAAGCGGCTTGTCCGGCCTACACTGCCAGCCGACCTTCGAGGATGCTGCCCGCAGCGAAGTGTTGCGGCGCAGAGAGAGAGCGCCATCTCACCCCACCACGTCCTGGCGGCCGCTCGAGTCGGTCGGCGCCTCGCGTCCGAGCGTCCGATCGCCATCGCTCTCGGCACCGCCGCCTGGCGACCCGAGTTGGATGAACGCGGACCGGTCGACCAGGCGATGCGCGACCTCCTCGCCGACCACGCAAGCCTCCCCGCTGTGCCGGTCGCCGTGGACCCCGCCAAGGCGCTCCTGGGAATTGTCGGTCCAGCCGGCACCGTTAGTCGCTTCCCAGATCAAGTTGGCGGCTGGTGGCGCAGCGAGCGACGCCGGTACGGTTCGAAGGGACCTTCGGCGATCGCCCGACCTGGCAACCACCCCGGCCCTTCAGTCCTGCGATCCGGAGTTCGGCCCCGCTGAACCTGATCGACGGCGGGCTACCGATCGGACGACCTGGCAGTCGGGGTCGTACTCGCCGGAGTCGGAGGAGGGCCTGGCCCGCCAGCCCGACCTTCTGATGAGCCTCCAGCGAAACGGCGTCGTCACCATCACTGTTCCGCTGAGCGGTCTCCGCACCGAGGGGCTGATGCCGATCGGCATCACCCACGCCCGACTGTGCGAGCTGGCCACGCTCCGCGAGCAGGTCGGGCATGGCGAGCGCCGAGGAGCGCCTCGGCCGGATGCGCAGCTCCGGGATGGCAACGGCGATTGCCGGCCCCGTCCTGTTCGCCACTTCGACGGTCACCGAGGAACTCGGTGCACTCACCACCCTGATGCTCGACGTTCTCGCCCGAACCCCGGCCACCTGGTGGTCGTCCTCGATGCCGAGGACCGAGGGCTCGGTGGGCTCCGCCACCTCCCGCACGTTGCGGATACGCTCGACGACGAGGACGTCGTCGCTCAGCTCGAAGCGCTCACCTCCGGGACGCTCCCGCAGCTTCCCGTCCTCGTCCTGGCTCAGTGACCCGGGGCTCGGGCGGAGCGCTGGCGATGCACCGAACACGAGCACCTGACCGGGCGGCTGCTCCAACTGGCGCGCCCGACAACTCTTCCTCGCGGTTGCCGAGCCACCCGAGTCGCGGATGCCTCACGCCAAGCTGCGGCGCTTCCCGGCGCGGGTGCTCAGCAGGAGCGACCACCTCATGCCCTTGCCCCCGACGGCCAGCAGCGTCTGCCTGGGTGTCGGCTCACCCCGACCGATGTCGTCGTCATCGCCAAAGCCCTCGCCCGATCCCGAACAGCAGCCTCCGCCGCTGAGACCAGGTCTGCTCGGGGCGCAAGGTCGGGAACAGGACGACGTCGCGGATGGTGTGGCACATCGGCCAAGAGCATGACCAGACGATCGATACCAATACCGAGCCCACCGGTGGGAGGCAAGCCGTACTCCATGGCTCGTAGGTAGTCCTCGTCGACGACCATGGCCTCGTCACCACTCGGTGCCTTCAGCTGTGCTGCCTGGTCTTCGCATCGCGCTCGCTGCTCGACCGGATCGATGAGTTCTGGTGAAGGCGCTGCACAGTACTCGCCTGGCCAACGATCGCCTCGAAGCGCGTTCGGTCGTAGCCCGGCTTGTCTTCGATGGTCTCGGGAGAGCGGCGACACCTCCTTCGGGTAGTCGGTGACGAACACCGGTCCCCAGAGATTTGGCCTCGGTGGTCTTCACGTAGATCTCGCAGGAGCGAGCTTGCCCTGGCCGTGAGGATCCCCTTCACGTCGACCCCGAAGCCCTTGGCCATGGTCCGGAGTTCGTCGATGTCGGCGTCGCGAGGTCGACTGGAGCCGACCCGGTGTGTCTCCGGCGATGAGTTCCTAGCATGCGTGGCCCGTCGCCACGGCGGTAGCCGGGAGTCGATGCGCACGGTCTCCAGTAGTCGACGACTTCGTAGTTCCGTGGATGCTCGAGTCGCGCAGGAAGGCAACCAGCTCCTCGATGCAGCTCCATCATGTCGGTCGTAGTCGGCGTAGGCCTGATAGAGCTCGAGCATCGTGAACTCGGGATTGTGCCGGGTGCTCATCCCCTCGTTGCGGAAGACTCGGCCGATCTCGAAGACACGCTCGAGACCGGCCGACGACGAGTCGTTTCGAGGTAGAGCTCGGGAGCGATACGCAGATACAACTCGACGTCGAGCGCGTTGTAGTGGGTCGTGAACGGTGTAGCTGAGGCGCCCCCGGGAATGGGATGGAAGATCGGCGTCTCGGACCTCCATGAAGCGGTGGTCTTCCAACCACTGGCGGATCAGTGCTGACGACTCTCGACCGCATGACGAAGACGTCCCGACTCTCGGGCGTCACCCAGAAATCGACGTACCGCTGACGGATACCGAGTGTCAGGATCGGCGATCCCATGGCACTTGTCGGGGAACGGCCGGGTCGCCGGTGCGGAGCCATGCACCGTCACGATTCCTGACCTTGACCGACAGCTCTGCCCTTGCGAGGTCTTCATGACCTCACCGGTCACGCGCCGATCCAGTCGCCGAGACTGAGCTGGGCTGAAGGCGTCGAAATCCGGGGTGACCTTGGACGGGGCGAAAGAGTTGGATTCGCCCGGCTGCCGTCTTGCTAGCGTGCCGAATGCCAACTTGCGCTGGACCCGGCGGAGCATGAGGCGACCGGCGATGGTGGCCCTGGACGCCGGTTTCGGTTCCCTCGGCCAGGCCGAAGCGCTCGCGCAGCTGTCCGCTGTCGGTGGTCGGTTCTAAAGGAGTACGGCGGTTGCTCAGAGTTGGGCATCGTCGGACTTTCGGCAATGTTCCGCGGCGGCCACGAACGCCTGACCGTCGGGGCCCATCTGACGACCGAGGATCCGCTCGATGACCACTACCGCCTTGGTGGTCTCGCACCATGCCGCTCCACCGCAGGTAGCCGGCGAGCACCCCGGCCAGACGATCGCCGAGCCTCGCCGCAGGAGCAGGGTCGCTCCGCTCTGCAGCAGTCGCCTCAGCTCCGGATAGATCAGCCGGAGCGCAGTTGCGATCGACGGTCGGCGCCAGTGGCCAGTGTTTCCACGACACGCCCAGTTCGTCGTAGTTGTGCAGATTGTGATTGAGGGAATCAGCGAGATCACGAAATCGAACTGGTTCTCGCGAATCCTGATGATCTCTTCTTGGCGACGCACCTTCCGGTGGTTCGCCCCGTTGCCGCCCGGCCGTTCGCAGACGGCGAGCTGCCCGTCGATGATCCAATTGAAGTGTCGAGGTTTGATCCCCTGCGCCCACTTTCCCTTGGCCATGCTTGGCGGATCCTCTCTCCCCGGTTCACCCGAAGACAGCGATGCTACCGACTCCGGACCAGTCGGAGAACGCCGTTCGTTCTGGTCACCGTCCGCCCGCCCGCCAGTTCGCAGGCGCGCACCTCGTGACGGACCACCGCCATGACCCGCTCGAGTTCGGCGGTCGACGGCGGATGCCCCTCGTCATCGGTGAGCCACCTCCGCAGCGCTGCGTGGGCCACCAGCGCGGGAACGTCCGCCATCTGGCGGGTATCCGTGGGGTCGAAACCTACGGCCAGATGCTGCACGCCCTCGTCCACGAGACGGAGATGCTGCGAGGTCCGGTTCAGGAGCGGGACCACGTCACGACCGCTGATCTCGGCCAGCAGGAGGACCGTGCCGAACCCGATTCCGGATGAAGCGAGGATCTTCATTGGTCGATCGTGCACCACCTCGACCCCGAGCGCGCGGCACAGGCCGCGGGTCTCGCCCGGCGCAGCGCCAGGATCGAGCGGTGGACCTGGCGCCACGGCCAGACGGTCGCCCCTGCTCCTCGGAGCAGGCCGATCAGCAGCCGGGCCTCGTTCATCGTCACGTGGCCCGTCATCGCCTCGGGACCCAGCAGTCGCCGGCGTTCCCGTCGGGCCCGCGCCTCCTGGTTCGGGCCTCGACCGACGTCCGCGGTCAGTCCGACGAAGCGTGCGCCGAACCGCTCCGCAGTCGACCGCACGACCGCAGCCTCCTGCGCTGAACCGGAGCGGAGTCCATGATCGATGGACGCGGTACCCGAGCCCGGCTGCACGAGCCAGCACGAGGAGCGCCGTCGAGTCAGCTCCCGCCCGACACGGCGCAGGTGGATCGTCGTTCCCCGAGGAGGAAAGGTACAGCGCCCGAGCAGGGAGGCGACCTCAGACACCGTTCGACGCGTTCACCCGACCGATCCAGACTTCGGGGTTGCGAATCTCGTCGATGGTCGGCAGGTTCTCGGCCCGGATCCACACCCGGATCGAACAGCCTGGCCCCCGGCCGTCTCGACGGCGGTGATGAACGCTTCGCCCTCGGCGTATTGGGCCAACTTGGCTTCGAATCCGAGCAGCTTCTGGAAGAACTTGGCCGGTCCCGACGCGTTCGCCCTTCGCTCGGCGAGCACTCGGGCGAACCGGGGTTGCGAAGGGATGAGCCGGCGGCCGGCACGATCCATCGTGACGTCACCGTGACCCTCGAGAAGGCTCATGAGCCCGGTGACCTGATCGAGAACCAGCTTCTGTTCGGGTGATGCCAGGAGCCGGGCGATTCCGCCGTCGAGCGCCCCTTCGGCATCGGGGTCGGACCGGCGCGCCTTGCGGTCTTCGATCGTGGCCCGAATGGTGGCGAAGACGCGTTCGGGATCGGGATCGACGCTGTCGATCAGGCCGTTGACCAACGACAGGAAGTAGGGACGAAGCCACGGAACCCCGGTGAACTGGGCTCGATGGGTGCATTCGTGAATGGCGATCCAGAGTCGGAACTGGTCGGCTCGAATCCGTATCGGCGCTCGAGTCCGAGCACGTTGGGTGCCACGTAGTAGACCCAATCCTGATCCTCGGGTCGTTCGTCCTCGATCACGAGCAGGTCATACTGGCCGATCACCCGGGTCGACATCCAACCCAGAGTGCGCCCATCTCGATCCCGGCGGGACCGATCGAGCCGGCGAAGGGCTCGGTCAGTCGGCTGAAGCGACCAGTGGGAGCGTCGGGTTCGTCGGTCGACACCTTGGCCAGCAGCGGACGCATGAGACGATCGAAGCTGGCGAGGTTGGCGTCGACCCATCCGAGCCGGTCGGTGACGTTGCTCCGAGCCGGCCCGTGGAGTGAGACCAGCCCGGTCTCGGCGACCACCAGTTCCTCCGCCTGAGCGGTGAGACCACGCCCGGCCTGCAAGCCCGGAACGAGGACGCTGTCGTCGGCGGCCCCCCGATCGAACGAACTCCGGCTGAGACTCCGCCGGCGAGAAAGGCGATGAGGTCCCAGTCGATCGAGGCGCCCATGCCAGTTCTTCTGGATACCGGGGCTCCCCCACCTTGCTGTGCAACTGATGACGAGAGAGACTACGAGAAGCGGCCATGCCGATGGTCAAGAAGAAACCGATCCACCAATGCCAGATGACAGCCAACATGCGCCCGAGTGTAGAGGGCTTTGCCGCTGCACGGGCCACCGAGTCCTCAGCCGGGTCTCCGTGGCCTTGTTACCGAGCCACTTTTCAGCGGAAGATGCGCTCCTTGTTCGGCGGCGAACTGAATCGGCATGCTGCCGCACCACCGCGCCAGTTCGATGTGAACTCATAGGCCGGAGAAGTGGCGCAGTAATCCAGGTGGGCCTGGACGATCACGTTCGTCGGTCAGCGCTCCGTCGAGGTAGGTGAACAGGGCTTCGACCGCCTCGGAGTACGATCACCGGCACCGACGACGATGTCGGCAGACTGAGCTCTTCGAGGTCGGGGACCGCCGCGGCCGGCACGGTTCGAGTCGGCGTTCTCGCGCTGGCTCACCGCTCGGTTCCGGCCGGTTCGGGAATGGTCGGATCTGACTGGTCGGGATGGCCGACCAGTCCTCTGCCGACGCGAAGTCGTACAACTCCTTCTGCAGCGCTTTCCACGATGGAGCCTGCTCATCACCGTTCCGATCGGGATGTCGAGAATCTCGGCGATCTCCTTGTACGAGAAGCCTTCGACGTCCGCCAACAGCACGGCCATCCGATAGGCCTCCGGCAGGGCCTCGACGGCCGCGACCACCTCGCCCTCGCCGAACAGGTCCATGAGTTCGTCCTCGGCGCTGCGTCCGAGGGCACCGGGATCGTGCAACTTCCGATACAGGTAGGTCCTCGACATCATCGAAGTCCGTTTCCTCGACCCGTCGCTTCTTGGCCCGGTAACGATTGATGTGCGCGTTGGTGAGGATCCGGAACAACCAGGCCCGGAGGTTCGTGCCCTCGCTGAACGATTCGTAGCCGCGGTACGCCCGCAGGTAGGCCTCCTGGACGAGGTCTTCCGCATCGGCCGTATTCCGGGTCAGCCGGAGCGCCGCGGAGAACAGCGACTGGTAGCCGTACGGCTCGGTGTCTTCGGTGAACCTCGCTCGATCAGCCACCCGCTGAGCCTATGCCCGGGGCGACGACGCCGGAAGAACGTCTGGTTGCCGGGACGGCCTGCACACGAGCCTGAACGAGATTTGAACTCGTGACCCAGCTTTCTCTACAGAGCGTCACTCTACCAACTGAGCTATCCGGGCAGACCGACAACTCTAGCGACCAATCGACGAACAGCGAACCGCGATCATTCGCCGAGCGTGGCGGCGGAGCCCTCGGAGGAGAAGCACCTCGTTGGGGTTGCGAACGAGCGACTCGGCGGCCTTCTGGATGGCAGCCAGCGCCGCTTCGTCCTTGGGGACTCCATCGGTCGAGCAACCGGTCGCGGTACACGCGGGCCATGGTGGCCAACCCGGAACTGCAGGTCGTCGACGCGCAGCCGCCGCACCTCACGTTTGTGACGCGCCACGAGTTGGGCTCGACCGGCCTGCGCTCACCCGTTTGTTCCACTCCGGCGTCGAGCGCCTCGACTTCTGACTGTTGCCTCACGACGAGCGGCTCCTGGGCGGCGTCCATCGCCTCGCGACCTGTGTCGCCAGTTCCCACACGGTCACGCCGCGACCATCGAGCCGCCCCGGGATGCTTCCACAGAGCGCCGCTCTGGCCGCCAGCGCGTCGTCGCTGGCCAACAGCAGCGCCCGCTCGAGGTCGCCTCCACACGCGGCGGCTGCGGCCTTCGCCCGTCCCGGACCGATGCCCCGGGCCACCAATGCAGCTTCGAGAACCTGCCGGGAGATGGGTCCGAACTCGATGGTCACGCAACGCGACGCGATGGTGACGATCTCGGGAGGAACGTTCTCGGCCAGGAGGACGAACACCATCGACGGCGGTGGCTCCTCGATCAGCTTCAGGAGCTTGCCGATGGCCGCCTCCTGGATGACATCGATCCCGTGGACCACGATGACCTTGCGCGGCCCCTCGACGGGTGACGTCTGTCCTGCTCGAATGATCTCGGCGGCCTCTTCGACTCGCAGGGCTGCGCCCTCGGGCTCGATCACGACCAGGTCGGGGGTGACGGCCAAGACAGCGCCGCCGGCGGAGCCTCGTTGCACCGACCGGGTCCAGCGAGGA